>NZ_BLAE01000032.1 GCF_009687865.1 Acrocarpospora macrocephala | reverse complement strand
GGCAGCGAAACGGGCAAAGCGACTCCAGACGGTGGCAGCGACGACCCGGCGGCGACGGGGCCTGCTCCCGGGTGGTCACTAACCGGCGCTCTACGGCGCATCTCCCTGTTGCCGGTCCCAAGCCCCGCGAGAACCGGGGGCGGCGGTGTCATGGAGGCCCTCAAAGAGCGACCGCACAAGGCCGTCACCCCGGCTCCCGCCGGGTTCCAACAACAAGCACCATACGGGTGCCTGTGAGAAGGATGGTGCCCTAGTGACCCCGCCACTGCCTGGCCCGCTGGCCCACCTGGCCCCGCTGCTGGACCACTACGGCTACCTGGCCGTCGGCGCGCTGATCTTCGTGGAGAACTTCGGCGTCCTCGTCCCAGGGGAGACCATCCTCATCGCCGCAGCCGTCTACGCCGGGGCCGGGAGACTGAACATCGCCGTCGTCGTGCTGATCGCGGTACTGGCCGCCATCATCGGCAACAATGTCGGCTACCTGATCGGCCGTACCGGCGGCCGCGCCTTCGTCCACCGGTGGGGCCGCTACGTCCTGCTGACTCCCGAACGCTTCCACAAAGCCGAGAAGTTCTTCACCCGGCACGGCGGCAAGATCGTCACCATCGCTCGCTTCGTCGAAGGACTGCGCCAGACCAATGGCATCATCGCCGGCACCACCGGCATGCCCTGGCGCCGCTTTCTGGCCTTCAACAGCCTCGGTGCGATTTTGTGGGTCGGCGGGTGGACGGCCCTGGGCTACACGGCAGGCACCCATATCGGCCCGATCTACGACCAAGTCGCCCGCTACCGCATCTATCCGCTGGTCGGTCTAGGCCTTCTGGGAGTCGCCTTCCTCGGCCGAGGCCTACTGCGGCGCCGCAGCAAATAATCGTGGGATGCAGAAACTCGACTTGGGGCTGCTACCTGCGATTATGCGGTGGTCAAAGGTGGTGGTCTGTCATGGCTGCAGGCCATGGTGTGGTTCCTGCTCTACCTGATCGTCCGGAATCTCCCTGCGGGCGAACCAGGCGATCGACTGGCCGTGTGACCGGGTCCAGGCGAGAGGTCTTCCGTCCAGGGCGAGCACGTTGAGCGACGAAGCGTCAGGAGGGGTCGGCAACGTGTCGTAAGGGAGGACATCGGGGGCCTCGTTCGAGATCCAGTGCCCAGGTAGTCCGCGCACCACGTCAGCGAACGCCTCCCGCCGCGGCTTCGGCACCTGGTACAGCACGGAGCTGTGGAACACCACCAACGTCGCACCGGCCGGTGCCTGCGCGGCCAGCGCCGGCAGGTCGTCGACCAGGTCCCCCCGCAGAAGCGAAGGCGGTTCGCTCGCGGCGACAGCCACCGCATCGCGCAGTCGAGCGCGGCGGTGCGTGTGCTCGGGCCAGATGAGGGCCTCGAGCCACTCGACGTCCGCGGGATCGGTCACGTCTAGCGGGTTCAGATCGAGGCCGGAGCGCCAGACCACATCGGGGAGGCGGGTCGGTGGCGCCGCGCCGGTCATCGCACAGTCCAGGATCGGTTCACCGCAGCCGATCACGTGATCGCCGTAGCGGTAGGCGTACCTGTCGGGGTAGAGGCACAGCCCGGCAGACGCGCCTACCTCCAGCAACGCGAGCGGCTGCGGCAGTGCGGCGAGCACCGGCAGAAGCACCGCACAACGCCCGGCCTCGTTCGTCTGCGTGGTCCGAGTGCGTATCTCTGCCTCGATCACCTGCCAGTTTCTTACCGTGTAGCGATGGAATGCCGCCGGGTCCTGGACCGGGCCGCCGAGGAACCGCACCACGCCGAACAGCAGGTTCGGTTGCCGCTTGATCGGCGGGAGCATGCCGAGTAATGCGAGCACCTCGTCGTCACGAGAGACGGCGAGCGACAGGCGCTCATACGCGGGCGATACATCGTGCGCTTCGTGTGCGGCGAAATCGGCGTACCTCATGGCCGTCGTCATGTCCAAATTCGTCCCTCGCACCACCGCCGGGCACCATTGGTGTGGTGGTCAGCCCGCGTGGTCGACCTCGTAGGCGGCGGGACCAGCGTAGCCCGGGCTTGGTGTGCGGACGGCGTAGGTTGAAGCGCGTCGGCGTCTATGGCAGGCGCCGGTTCTCGGTCACTCCAGGTCTTCCCACTACCGGGTGGGTGCCCGACCGTTGCGGGTGGGTTGCCCGGAGTTCGATGGCTGATCCGACGGAATGGGAGTTACGTGGGGTTCCCCGACCGGTCCGGCACCGGCTGCAGCCGCACGGTCCGGTCGTCGCTGGCGGTGGCAAGGAAGTGGCCACCGGGGTGGAAGGCCACCCCGTAGACCAGGTCGGTGTGGCTGGTAAGGGTGGTGACGGGCTGGCCGGTGGTCACATCCCACAGCCGCACCATCTGGTCGTGGCCGACGGTGGCCAGCAGATGGCCGCCGGGATGGAAGGTCACCCAGACGGCGCCACCGGGGTGTGGAGTGAGCGGCTGACCGACATTCTGGCCGATGGCCGGATCCCACAGCCGCACCGTCTGGTCGAAGCTGGTGGTGGCCAGCAGGTGACCGCCGGGGTGGAAAGCCGCCCCGCATACGGCATGAGTGTGGCCGATCAGCGTACGGGCCATGGAGCGCACCGCCGATCCTGGTGTAGGTAGGCGCTTAGGCGAGGGCAGGGCTGGCGAGGCCGGGCGCTTTCGGACCTGAGCCGCCAGCTCATCGCGCTCCCGGCGCAGCGCGTCCCGTTCGCCCCTGATCGTGGCCAAGGTCGCGCGCAAACCCTCGACCCGGCGTCTGGTCGCGCGGGCGACCGCACGATTACCGCCGATCTCCCACAGCCATACCGCCGGGTCGTCGCCGACGCTGGCCAGCAGGTGGCCGTCGGGATGGAAGGCCACCGCGCGGACATGATCCGTGTGCCCGGCAAGGGGGTCCCCGACGGGCTGGCCGGTGGCCGCATCCCACAAGCGGACCGTCATATCGCGGCTGGCGGTGGCCAGCAGGTGGCCGCTGGGGTGGAAGGCCAGCCCCCAGACCGAACGAGTGTGCCCGCGCAGCCGGTCGCGGATCTGCCGGCCGGTGTCGGGATCCCACAGCCGCACCGTCCGGTCGGTGCTGGTGGTGGCGAGCAGGTGCCCGCCGGGGTGGAAGGCGACCCCGTAGATGGGGCCGGTGTGGCCGGTCAGTTGACGGCCCGTGTGCGAGGGAGAGGAGGTAGCGGCGACCGCTGCGGGCGGTGAATCCCCCGGACAGCAGAAACCAGCTCGGCAGCCCGTCCAGCAGCCTGCTCGGCGTGCAGCCACAAGTTGCGGAATTCCTCGACCGGCCCGTCCAGGGCTTCCACGATGAGCTCGAGGTTGCCCCAGCGCGGCAGTGTGGCGCAGCGGATCACCTTGTGCGCAGTGGTCTGGCTGAATCTGGTCTTCTTGGCCAACTCCCGGAAGGAGGGCTTGCCCTGGTACCGGCACAGCTCCTGCAGCCGGACCCGCAGCACCGTCAGAGCCTCCGGCTCCCCGGCGAAGGCTTCTTCAGGGCCAGCCGGGTCGACCGGCGCGGTCGGGCTGGCGGAGGAGGACGGGGGAAGGGTCATGATGGTCTTGAGCATCCCGGGACGTCACGAAACGTAAAACCGGTCGGCCAAACCGTCGCCAACCGGGTATCCACCCGCCCCAGGCAGGTGTCAGGAACGTCAGCGTTCCAGGCCAGAATGTCAGCACTCGTTCGCCAGCGTTCATCTTCCTACGATCCCATCCGCGTTTCGCGGAGATCGTAAAGCGACCATAGAGGTATCGAAGACTGGAGGTGCCGCCGCGATTCCCGCTGGTGGCAGCGCCCCCAGCCTGCGATTCTGCGGGGTGGGTGGTGTGCGCCGGACCTTCGACCGTACGACGCCCATCACCCAAGGGCGCTCCCGACCGCATGAAGGGGACACCCCGAACCGGGGATGCCCAACCTCGCTCTGCCCGTCTTCACCCCGGTTGTCTTCATCGCCGCCGGACTGATCGCCGTCACCGCAGCCACCTACCTGTACTCCGCCGATCCCGGCCGCCGCGCTAGGGCTCTGCGTCTGCTACGCATGCTGCTGCGCCGCTAACCCCAGGTGGGGGAAGGGTGCGGGGTGCGCCGGTCTGGCCTGGCCACTAGGACGAGCGGTGCTGGTGGTCCGGGCCGGACAGTCGCGTGCCAGGGACGCCCGCGATGCCGAACTGGTCGATCCCCTCAGGCCATGAGTCCACTGAAGCCGGGATTCCGCTCGGACCTTCGTCGTCCCGCTCGCTGATTGCCATGTCGATCGTGTCGGCCGCCGGGCCTACGGCCTAGGGCCGGTCCCGGACAGCGCGGACCACGGGCCAGGTGTCGCCGGGCAGAAGGAGAAGCGCAGCGCAGAGTCGTGATCTTCGTGCCATTAGCGTGCCATTAGGGCTAGTGATCAATCACGGTTCCTCACGGCCGCCCAAGCTCCGGGTCAAGGCCCCTACCAGCCGGGATTCCTGCGATTCCCAAGCTGACAGCGCGGGTTCGATTCCCGTCACCCGCTCCAACAACGAAGGCCCAGGTCAGAGGATAATTCCCGACCCAGGCCTTGATCTTTTCTAGCGCCAATCGACCTTCCGTGCCCACTACGTGCCCGTTCCACTTGGATCTTGCTTCTTGAGCGCTTCCTCGGCGGGCTTCCCGAGCGCGTCAGCGATGGCCCGATCCCACTCCATCGCGGTGTGCTGGTAGATCAGTGCGGCCCGGGTGGTCGAGTGGCCCGTGCGGTTCATCAGCTCGCGTAACGTCGCGCCGGACTGCGAGGCGAAGGTGTTCCCTGTATGCCGCAGATCGTGAAAGTGGAAGCCGCTGAGCTTGGCTCGCGTGAGCGCTTTGCTCCATGTACAGCAGGCAACCCCACCCTCGACCAGAGTGGTACGATATCTGGTACCAGATTGGGTGGAGGTTTCTGATGTCGATCACTGCAAGCGAAGCCCGGCGCCGGCTGTTCCCTCTCATCGACGAGGTGAACGAGGACAGCCTGGCCGTGGAGATCGTCTCCAAACACAACCGCGCCTACCTCGTACCCGCCGCCGAGTACGAAGCGCTGAAGGAGACGGCGCACCTCCTGCGCTCACCGGCCAACATGCGCAGGCTCATCGCCTCCTACCAGCACGCCCTGGAAGGCCGGCACGAAATCCGCGAACTCATCGCCGACGACCAACCATGAAGCTCTCCTTCACCCCCGAAGCCTGGGAGGACTACACCTCCTGGCTCACCACCGACCGCCAGGTCCTGAAACGCA
The DNA here is from genome assembly GCF_009687865.1 of Acrocarpospora macrocephala. Taxonomy (GTDB): domain Bacteria; phylum Actinomycetota; class Actinomycetes; order Streptosporangiales; family Streptosporangiaceae; genus Acrocarpospora; species Acrocarpospora macrocephala. The sequence continues at coordinate 125,271 of NZ_BLAE01000032.1, read as the reverse complement.
TAAACAGGCTTATCGAAGACACCCTTCGCGACCCATACGCAGGCATCGGCAAACCCGAACCGCTCAAACATGCCCTCCAGGGAGCCTGGTCCCGAAGGATCACCGAAGAACACCGGCTCGTCTACCTCCCACGCGACGACGAACTGATCATCCTTCAGGCCCGCTACCACTACTGAGCACGCCATCGGCGGGCGATGCCTCCGAACCAGCACCCCAAATTCTGCGCCAGAAGGGCACCTGTGGTCTTAACCCCCACGGTTCCAGAGCCAGCGCAGCCTCCTGGACGTAGCACGGTCCTTCGGGCCCGGTGATGGGGGCATGGCCGCAACGGAGGGCGGTGCCACGGGAGTCGTGCCGAGCACGGCCTTCCGGATCGCCGGCCAATCGCCTGCGGCCCACCAGGTGAACAGATCTCGGCTGCTGAGCACCACGACCTTGAGCGAGTCAACGAACTCGCGTCGTTCGTACACCTGCGCGGAACGATCGTGCGGGTCCTTTCGGTACTGGTGGTTCACCACCAGCACGCCTGCGCCGACCGGCTGATGGGGGCGTAGGCTCGGGCAGGTCGACAGGTGCCGCTCCAGCGCTCCCACGAGCTTCTCGGACGCGTTGCCAGCGGCCGACTTGACCTCGATCATCCGCACCTCGGACCCATAGGTCGCCAGCAAATCGGCGGACTTGCTGTCGCCGAGTTCGTCGTGCGGTCTCGGGCGCGCGCTTCGGTGGTCTCCGTGGCCCGCCTGGTGGCACGGGCACCACGGCCACGTTGGTGATCGCGGATCTGAATGCCTCGCCTAGGGGAAGTGCCGCCTACACCGGCGCCCAGATCGCCCGGGGCGCTGCTGGCCAACGCCGTCTTCTGCCTGCCGCCGTCTGGCGTCGATGGCGTGAACGAATGCGGAAGGCGCCGGGCCATCCCGAACGGTGCGGCCGGCTGCGACATCGCAGGGCCGAACACGGGTCAGATCGTTTCGCCGGCGTCGGCGAGCAGGGTGCTGTCGGTCATGATGATGGACAGGTCGCTGGCGGCGAAAAGGGCGACGCGGGCGATGTCGTCGGGGGTTCCGATGCGTCCGATCATGCTCTGCTGCATGACATCGAGCTGAGTGACATCAACCCCGGCCGCGGCGGCCGCTTCGAGCGCGGTCTGTGTGGCGGCGATGTTGCCCTCGGTGGGCACGTAGGTGGGTGCAACGCCGAGCACGCGGATGCCGAGTGGCGCGAACTCGAGGGCGAGTTCCTTGGTCAGGCCGCGGACGGCGTGCTTGGAGCCGACGTAGGCGGCAAGTCCGGGCGCGGTGGCCTTGAACCCCGCGGTCGAGACGATGTTGACGATCACCCCGCCCTTGCCGGTGGCGGACATCCTACGGGCGGCCTCACGGGCGCCCAGGAAGACACCGCGGGAGTTGACGGCGAAAACCTGCTCCCATACCTCGTCCGGCATGTCGAGGAGGGAGACGCTGGGGAAGATTCCGGCGTTGTTCACCCAGATGTCCACACCGCCGAGCTGTGCGACCGCGGTGTCGGCGCCCGCGGCGACCGACGCCGAGTCGGTGACGTCAACCCGCGCGCCGACTGCGTTGACGGAGTATCGCGCCCGCAAGTCCTCAGCGACCGCGGTGGCGGCGTCTTCATCGTGTGGGGTGGCATCGAGAGCTCCTTCGAGGCGCTGCGGGCGGCCTTCGAGACAGCTGACGAGCGTCTGTCGGTCATCGAGGCGGTCAGGTCCGTGGTGATGTCGGTGTTCGACCAGCAGGTCGAGGACCTTGCGCTGACGCGTGTTCGGCTGCGGTTGATTGCGACCGTCCCGGAGCTGCAGGCGAGCCGGTCGGAGACGTTCGAGCGGTGGCGCGAGCAGCTCGTGGCGTATGTGGCGCGGCGGCTTGGCGAGCCGAAGGACGCCATCACGCCGGTCGCCGCGGGCGCGGCCATCCAGGCGGCGATGCTGCGAGCACTGGCCTGGTGGGCGGTTCGCGAGGAGGACGCCGCACCAGCTGATGTGGTGGCGCAGGCGTTGCGCGGGCTGGAGAAAATCGCCTCCCTGTAGCCGAACGTCAGGGCCAACCGTCAGGGCCAGGGGAACTCCTCGGTTGTGTTCAGGCGTGAGGTGCGGGGCGGTACCCGTCGGCGATGGCCGCATCGGCAAGTCGGGCGAGCATGCGCCGCAGCGCCTCGCGCTCGTCGGCGGGCCACGTGTCGACGATGGCGTCGACGCGGTCTGCGACGTGGTCGAGAATGCGTCGGCCGATCACACGGCCGACTGGGGACAGCGCGATCAGCACGCTGCGGTCGTCGTCGGGATCGGCGGTGCGCAGTACCAGTCCCGCCTCGTGCAGGCGATGGGTGATCTTGGTGACGTTGGATGGCCCTGTCCCGAGCATACGGGCCAACTCGGTGGGCCGAAGTGCCCCGCGATGCGCCAGATGGTTCACGACAAGGAAGAGCGTCACGTCGGGGATCGGGAATCCGGCGGCGTGCATCATCTCCGCCCGCACCTCGTGGCTGTCGGCCCAGTGGATGATCGTGGACAGCGAGGCGAGGAGCGTGCCCTGCTCTACGGGCCGGACAGGGCCGAGCTCGGCGTCCGTCGGGGAGGCGAGCCGCGCTCGCGCGGGTCGGGGCACGGGCCCTCCTTTCGAGGATCGAGCCATCAGCCTAGCCGGGCCGGAAAGGCGCGGCGGCAGCGGCGATGGCGACGCGCTCCACCCGCATGTATTGTCGAAAGTGAAATACTTTGGCGTCGGTCTTTTCGACGAGGAACGGGAGTCTCATGCCTGCATCACCGATGGACCTTCGCGTGAACGGCCGCCACGCACCGCTCGGCATGGATGCGCGCACGCCCGAGTTCGGCTGGCGCCTCCCCGCGGTCGCCGCCGATCAGGTGGCGTGGGAAGTGCAGGTCACCGAGGGGCCCGACGTCGCGACGGGACGGCGGGTGTGGGAGACCGGTCGAGTCGAGGGTGCCGAGCGTTCGGGCGTGTCGTACGGTGGCGACGAGTTGGAGTCCGGTGCCGCTTACACATGGCGGGTGCGCGTCTGGGAAGCGTCGCACGACGAGCCAGGTCCGTGGAGCGAGCCGGCGCGCTTCGAGACGGGTCTGCTGCAGACGTCGGACTGGTCGGCAGCGTGGGTGACCGACCCGGCCCGGCCCGCTGAGAAGGACCCGGCGGCCATGTACCTGCGGGGGGTGGCGCAGCTGCCCGCGGACGTCGTCCGGGCCCGCGCGTACGTGTCGTCGCTGGGATGGCATCGGCTCTTCGTCAACGGACACGACATCACCGGGACGGCGCTGGTGCCTCGTTGGACGCCGTTCGACCACGAGGTCGAGTACGTGACCTACGACGTGACCAGCGCCTTCGCCCGTGGGGCGAACGTCGTCGCCCTCGCGCTCGGCGACGGCCGTTTCCGGGGCTCGCTCGGCTTCGAGAACCACCGCGCGGTGTACGGCGACCGGCTCGCCGGTCTCCTCCAGGTGCACCTGGAGCTGGCGGACGGCACGACACAGGTGACCGCCAGCGACGGCACATGGCGCGCCGCCGGCGGGCGCATCACGAGCGCCGACCCGAAGACCGGCGAGCGCGTCGACCTGCGGATCCCAGACGACGACTGGCTGCGCTCCGCAGAGCATCCCGCCCGATTCCGGCCCGTCGAGGTCCTCTCCGAGCCGCGAACGCTCGTCGCTGAGAGCGTCGAACGCGTCCAGCAGGTCGGCGAGTTGGCGCCGCAGCGCATCCGGCGCCTGCCGTCGGGCAAGCAGGTCGTCGACTTCGGTCAGAACTTCGCCGGGGTCGTGCGCATCCGGCTCCGCGGGCCGGCGGGCGCCCGGGTGAGGCTGACGCACTCGGAGATCGAGCGCCCGGACGGTGAGCTCGACCTCGATTACATCCACCCTTTCCCCGTCGGCCGGTGGTACCAGCGTGATGTCGTAATCCTGGACGGTGATGACGCGTTCTGGCAGCCGTGGTTCACGATCCACGGCTTCCGCTACGTGTCCGTCGAGGGCTTGGACGCTGGCCTCGCGTCTGAGGACGTGCGCGGGATCGTGATCTCCTCCGATCTGGAGCAGACCGGGCAGTTCCACAGCTCCGACGCGCGGCTGAACCAGCTGTGGAGCAACGTCGGATGGTCCCTGCGGTCGAACTTCATGGACACCTCCACCGATGGCCCGACGCGGGAACGGTCCGAGTGGACCGGGGACATCCAGGTGTTCGCGCCGACGGCCACCGCCTACGTGGGCGCGCAGTCCTACCTGCGGCGCTACCTGCGCAGCCTCGCTCTCGAACAGGCGGTGGACGGCACGATCCCCGTCGTCATCCCGTCGTCGTTCTCGACGTTCTCGGGCGGCCCGCGCGGGCAGCTCAAGTCAGCCGGTACCGCCGCGGGATGGAGCGACGCGAGCGTCCTGATCCCGTGGACCCTGTACCGGTACTACGGAGACGTGCAGGTGCTGCGCGACCAGTACGACTCGATGGTCGCCTGGGTCGAGCATTGCGAGAGGCGCGCCGCAGGCGCCTCCAGCCGTGCCCGCCGCCGGAAGGGAACCGGACGCCCCGAGATCGAGCGGTACATCGTCGACACCGGCTTCCAGTTCGGCGAGTGGCTACGCCCCGGTGAGAACCCCTTCCTGTCGGCCATCGACGGCCGAAGGCGCGGCGCCGTCGTCGCGACGGCATACTTCGAGCGCTCCGCACGAACCCTCTCCCGGATAGCCGATGTCTCGGACGATCGGAGGAGGAGCGGCGGTTCCGAGAGCTCGCGGACCGCACGCGCGAGGCGTGGCGTGCGGCGTTCCTTGCCGCCGACGGACGCATCGGCACCGACCGGCAGGACGACTACGTGCGCGCCCTCGCTTTCGGCCTCGTCGACCCGACCGAGCGTGCGGCGGCCCTCGAACGTCTGCTGACACTGATCGACCGCGCCGGCGGGCACCTGGGCACCGGCTTCCTGTCGACGCCGCTCCTGCTGGACGTGCTCGTCACGGAAGGACGCGCGGACGTCGCCTGGAAGCTGCTCATGCAGGACACGAACCCCTCGTGGCTCTACCAGGTCAGCCGCGGCGCGACCACCGTTTGGGAGACATGGGAGGGCTACACTCGCTCCGGCAAGGCGAAGATGAGCCACAACCACTTCGCCCTCGGAGCGGTCGCTCGCTTCCTCACTGAGCACATCGCCGGCATCACCCCCATCGAACCCGGATACCGCATCATCGGCGTGACACCGTCGATCGGCGGAGGACTCACATCCGCTCAGGCAACCATCCGGACCCCCTACGGCGAGGTACTGAGCGCATGGACGCGTGACGGCGACGAGGTCGAGTTCCGGGTCACCGTCCCGACCGGGGCACAGGCACAGTTCCACCCCCTCGGCGGCACCCAAGCTCAGCAGCTCCCGCCCGGCACACACGTCCTACGCCGTGCCGTGGCTGGACTGCGCGTCGAGGACTGACCGACCCCGCCTGCCGCTCCTCTGTGCTGCACGCTCCGGGCAGCCCGCCGTCACGGCGCGCACTTCATCGGACAGCCAGCCCTCGCACCCGCACTCCTGAACGACGCCACTGGACCCCGCCCAGCCCCGGCATCGCCCCGTTGGGTGCCAGGCAGTCTATCTGTCCATAATGTGGACTTCCCATTAAACGGGGACTATCCCCGTTTAGTATGTGGGGGTAGTCCCGGTTATGAGGTAGCGCCATCGGACGATCGATCCACTCGCGGGTGAAGGTCGCGCCGCCGGCGGCGGCCTTGTCCTGCCTGTCGCCCAAACAGAGGAGTGCGTGGTCCGTGTTCCGACACCGGAGTATTCAGCAGATAGCGGCCTCGGCTGCAGAACTTCCTGAACCCTACGTCGCGGTGTCGGTCGATGCGGTCGTGGCCGAAACCGACGAAGAGGCCCGCGAGCTCGTGGCGGGCTACCCTGCCTGGGTTCGAAGCATCCGTCGCGGCGAGGGCGCTATTCCGTTCCCCACGGCCGAGGAGATCGTGGCCTTCGCTTGGACTGAAGATGCTCGCGCCCTGGTGACCGACCGCGTGAGAACTCAATCCGTTGGTTCACCGGTCACGGTCGCGGACCAACTCGAGCGACTTCGCGACGCAACGGACGCCAGTGAGATCGCAATCACCACCGTTACTCACGATCACGCCGCCCGAGTGCGGTCGTACGAGCTCATTGCCGCCGAATGGGCCAAGCGAGGATGAGGCCCGTTTGCTCCGCAGCGTCAGGGTGTTGCGACGAGGCCCTCGAGGAGTCGTTCCGCGCGGCGATGGCCAACGTCGCTGCGGCGGTCTCGGTCGTCACCGTGCTCACCGAAGGAGACGCGCACGGGACGACCGTGAGCGCGTTCATGTCCTTGTCCATGACGCCGCCGATGATGCTGGTATCCCTCGACAGCAAGTCCGATCTGCTGTCGAGGCTCCGCGTCGGGTCGACGTTGGGGATCAATGTCCTGGCGTCGCATCAAGATCAGATCGCTCGCCGCTTCGCGCAGAAGGGCGTGCGCAGATTCGAGGGCGTGGCGTGGACGATTGAAGACGGTGCGCCGGCCTTGTCTGAGCGGCAGGCGTGGGTAGCGGTCTCGGTCACGCGGTTCGTGATCGCCGGCGACCACACGTTGGTGCTTGGTGCGGTCAACGCGGCGGATGCCACTGAGGAGGCTCCGCTGACCTACTGGCAACGCACCTTCGGATCACACAGGAGGAGCTGAGCCACGGGCTCGCAGCACGATCCCGGGGCCGCGGCTTCGAAGGCGGGCCGCACGCGTGCGTTGGTTCTACGGCAGTCGTGTTGGCGACAGGGTGATCGACGGGGATGTCGGCGGAAGGGGTGCAGCGATAGCTACCCGAACGGCCTGTCCGTCGGCATCGGCGCGGACGATCCGTCGTGTGTCGCGCTCGCCACCTGCGGGGGTGTCTCTACGCGCGGAGCCCGTTGATCAGCATGGCGAGCATCCGCGTGACCTGCTCCCTGTCCGGTGATCGCTGCGTGGCCCAGGCGATCCCGCTCGCCTGCGCGCACAGGTCGAGGATGTCGATGTCGGCGCGTAGCGTGCCGTCCTCCTGCGCCCGCCCGATCAGGCGAGTGGCCACGGAACGCATTGCCTTGCACGAGGCGTACAGCGCGGAGGTCTCGTCGTACGCGGCGGCGATGATCGGCTCGGGCAGATCGAGGTAGGTCTGCGAGTAGTTGATGAAGGCTCGTAGCCATCGGTCGACCGCGTCGATCGCGGGCGTCACGGTGGAGAGCTGTTCGGCTAGAGCGATCAGTTCACGGTAGACGTCGTGCAGGACTGCCTCTAGTAGCGCTTCCCGTGTGGGGAAGTGGCGGTACATCGTGGCGTTGCCGATGCCGGCGGCGCGGGCGATCTTGTCGAGCGGTGCATTCGCGCCCTCCTCGGCGAACACCGTGGCGGCCGCGGCGACCAAGCGTTCGCGGTTGCGGCGCGCGTCGGCACGGCGCGGACGCGTTACCGCCGTCTTGGTGGTCATGACGTCTCCGTGTCACGCGGCCCGTTGGGTCCCCGGCAGTCTACCTGTCCACAATGTGGACGGCTCGATATGTGGGGACTATCCCCACCTAATATGTGGGGATAGTCCCCATTATGGGGCTGTGCCATCGGACGATCGACCCGCTCACGGGTGAAGGTCGCGCCGTCGGCGGCGGCCTCGTCGTGCCCGTCGCCCCGAACAGAGGAGTGTGTGGTCCGTGTTCCGACACCGGAGTGTTCGCCAGATAGCGGCCTCGGCTGCAGTGGGAGTCGCCCTCATTGCGCCGTTGGCGGCCTGTACCTCCTCGCCAGGGACGGAGCCGACGGACGGGGAGCCTGTCAAGGGCGGCACGCTGACCTATCTGATCAACCAGGCCACGATCACCCTCGACCCGGCGGTGAGCCCAGGTAACGCGACGGCGCTGATGACCCGGAACATCTTCGACTCGCTCGTGGTGCAGACCGAGCCGGGCACGTTCAAGCCGTGGCTTGCCACCTCCTGGACCATCTCGGAGGACGGGACGGTCTACACGTTCGAGCTGAAAGACGGGGTCAAGTTCCATGACGGGACCCCGTTTACAGCCGAGGCGGTGAAGGCGGCCCTTGATCACATCGTCGATCCTGAGACCAAGTCGCAGAACACCATACTTCTCGGAATCTACGACCACTCGAGGGTGATCGACGACCTGACCGTCGAGGTGACGCTGTCGCAGCCGTTCCGGCCTTTTCTCGAGACGCTGTCGGGGACTGAGCTTGCAATCCAGAGTCCCGCGCAGCTGGCGCTGCCTGCCGCGGACTATAAGCCGGTCGGCACGGGGCCGTTCTCGTACGTGTCCTGGGACCAGCAGAAGATGCTGGTGCTGGATCGCAATCCGGATTACAGCTCCCCGCCGACCGGCGCGGCACACGAGGGTCCCGCCTACCTGGAACAGTTGCGCTTCGACCTGGTCACCGAGGACGCGACCCGGTACGGGGCGCTGACCAACGGGGAAGCGCAGGCGATCGCGGCCGTCCCCGCCGCCGACGTGGAGACGCTGACCTCAACGGCCGGATTCCAGGTGTTGACGGCGTCGGTGCCGGGCGTCAACTACAGCCTCTTCTTCAACTCCTCGCGCGGACTCACGAGCGGTCTGCGGATCCGACAGGCGCTCCAGGCCGCGACCGACGTCCCGGCGATCGTGAAGAACGTGTATTTCGGGACCTACGAGGTCGCGACCAATGTGCTCGGCCCGGCGACGGCCAGCTACGACGCCTCCGCAGCCAATTCCTTGCAGGGCTACGACCCTGACAAAGCGGTCCACCTGCTGGAGGAGGCCGGCTGGACCGAGACCAACGCCGATGGCTACCGGACCAAGGACGGGCAGGAGTTGGAGCTGGTCTGGCCCTCATACCTCGGTGCGAACACGATAGTCCCCGAGGCCGTCCAGGCCGACGCCAAGAAGGTCGGGATCAAGATCACGCGTCCCAACGTCGACGTCGCCACGGTGATCTCGCGACTGGAAAGCGGCGACTACGACATCATGGACGGCAACATCAGCCGGTCCGATCCGGACGTCCTGCGGGACGCCTTCAACTCCGAGCGAAGCTACGCCGTCGGAGGCTGGAACCTCTCCCGCGTCAACTCGGACGAGCTGGATCAGTGGCTCGACGCGGGCCTGACCACGAACGATCAGGATGTCGCGGACAAGAGCTACGCGCAGGTCCAGAAGAAGGTGCTGGCCGACGCCCATGTGCTGCCGATCTTCGTCTACCAGTACATCCTCGGCGCCTCCGATGCACTGCACGGCGTGACTTTCGGTGCGACAGCCCAGCCGCTGCTGTACGACGCGTGGCTGAGCGAGTGAATGAGCGCACAACGCCGCAGGCCAGATGGTGGATTCGCCGAGGATTGCTCGGGATCGTCGTGGTCTGGGGCGCGGCGACGGTGACGTTCATCGGCATGCAACTACTGCCGGGCGACAAGGCGACGCTGATCGTCGGCGGCGGATCCCTCGGCGGCGCCACACCCGAGGTGTTGGCGGCGATCACCCGGGAGTACGGGCTGGACCGTCCCCTGATCGCGCAGTACGGCGACTTCCTGGCCCGGCTGATCCATGGTGATCTGGGGACCTCCTATCAGCGGGGCGCGCCGGTGGCGGAGCTGATCTGGTCGCAGCTGGGGTCCACGGTGGTTCTCGCGCTGGGCGCGGCGGTGCTGGGCTTCGTCCTGGCGGTCGTGCTCGCCACCTCCACCGCGGCGCGCCCTCGCGGGCGCGCCGTCACCTCGACCGTCGAGCTCGTGCTCCTCTCCACGCCAAGCGCATGGGTGGGCATCCTCGCTCTGACGGTGTTCTCGTTCGAGCTGCGGATCTTCCCGGCCATCGGGAACGACGGGATCGCCTCGCTGGTCCTGCCGTGGGTGACTCTGGCCCTGCCGATCGCCGCGGCACTCGCCCAGGTGATGCGGGACGGGCTGGAGCGTGCCTTGGAACAGCCGTTCGCGACGACGGTGCTCAGCCGGGGTGCCACGCACGGCCGACTGCGGTGGCGTCACGTCGCGCGGCACTCGCTGATCCCCGTGCTCACCCTGTCGGGATGGTCGCTGGCGGAGCTGCTGGGCGGCGTTGTGATCGTGGAGACCGTATTCGCCCGGGCGGGCATCGGCCAGTTGCTGGTCACCGCTGTCACCAGCCGCGACTTCCCTGTCGTCGCCGGTGTCGTGATCCTCTCCGCCGTGGTGTTCGTGGTCGTCAACGTGATCGTGGACGCGTTGTACCGGGTCGTGGACCCTCGGCTGCGGGAGACGACGCCATGACCGCGCGGCTTCCGGCCACAGCCTCCCGTACGGAGTGTCCACCGACCCCCGCCGCGCCGCGATCGGCGCCCGGACAGTGGGCGCGCCGGGGCGGGCTGCTGTGCGCGAGCGTATTCCTGCTGTTGGTGGGCGTGGCCGCGGCCTGGCCGGGCCTGCTCAGCGTTCACGTCCCCGATGTCACCGATCTGTCGGCCACACTGCAGGGCGCCAGCCCCGAGCACCTGCTGGGCACCGACCGGCTGGGACGCGACACGCTCTCCCGCCTGATTTACGGTGCCCGCATCTCGCTCCTGCTCGGGCTGACCGCCACCGGGCTCGGATTCCTCGCGGGACTGGTGTGGGGGTTGACCGCGGGCTTGTCCGGGCGGGTGGTCGACGAGGTCGCGATGCGATCGGCGGACGTGTTCATGTCGGTCCCGAGCATGCTGATGGTTCTCCTGGTCATCGCCATCTTCGGCGCCGGCGAGCGGAACGCCGCCCTGGCCGTCGCCGTGGGGATCGCCCCGGGGTTCGCGCGACTGGTGCGGGGGCAGACGCTGGTGGTCAAGAACACCGGCTATGTCGCCGCCGCGGTCTCCCTCGGACTGCCGGCACGCGCGGTGATCCTCCGCCACATCGTGCCCAACGTGCTGCCGCCGCTGTTCGTGTACGCGACCATGACCCTCGGCCAGACGATCATCGTAGGCGCCTCGCTGAGTTTCCTCGGGCTCGGGCCGCAGCCGCCGGCACCGGAGTGGGGGCTCATGCTCGCCGAGGCGCGCGGCTACTTGCAGCGGGCCCCCTTGCTCGGGGTCTACCCGGGACTGGCGATCACGCTCACCGTGCTCAGCATCGCCACCGTCGGTCGGGCACTGCAGCTCCGATTCGAAGGAAGGGATGCCCGGTGAGCGAGAATGGATCGGCACCGCTGTTGACCGCGAAGAATCTCACCGTCAGCTTCACCACGCCGCGGCACGGGGTGGTGGCCGCGGTGCGTGGCATCGACTTGGCCCTCGGAGCGGGCGAGTGCCTCGCCCTGGTCGGCGAGTCGGGCTCGGGAAAGAGCGCCACGGCCCGCGCCGTGCTGGGCCTGACAGGCAGTCGTGCGACCGTCGATGCCGAGGAGTTGACCTTCGCCGGCGAGCAGCTCCTGGGGTTCGCCGAGCGCGACTGGCGGAGGTTGCGCGGCGCCCGCGTCGGCTTCGTCCTGCAAGACGCGCTGACCTCACTGGACCCCCTCCGCCTGGTGGGCGACGAGGTCGCAGAGCCCTTGGTCGTGCATGAGCTGGGCAGCCGCCGAGATCGCGACGAGCGGGTGATCTCGCTGCTGCAGGGCGTCGGGATCCCCGATCCGCGGGTGCGCGCCCGGCAGTATCCACACGAACTGTCCGGAGGGCTGCGGCAACGAGCGCTGATCGCCTCGGCCATCGCGGCATCCCCGTCGCTGGTGATCGCCGATGAGCCGACCACGGCCCTGGACGCGACCGTCCAGCGGCAGGTCCTCGATCTGCTCTCGGACATGCGCGACGCAGGCACGGCCATACTGTTGATCAGCCACGACCTGTCCGTGGTGGCGCGCCTGGCCGATCGAATCGCGGTGATGGCCGCGGGCGTGATCGTCGAGCAGGGCACCCCGGACGACATCCTGCTGCGGCCAGCACACCCCTACACGCGCGAGTTGCTCGCCGCGGTGCCCACGTTCGGCGCACCGGGACGAATCTTCCGCGCCGCAGCGGACGTGGACACGTCTCCCCGGGACTCGCCGACACGTCCGGTCGCGCCGTCACGCGCGGACCCGAGCAGACCGGGACGTTCCCACCCGATCGGACGGACCATTCTTGAGCTCGATGCCGTCTCCAAGCGCTTCCGGTCGCCGGACGGCACATGGCGGCAGGCCGTCGACGGCGTCACCTTCGGTCTGCATGCCGGAGAGGCCCTCGGAATCGTCGGCGAATCCGGCTCGGGCAAGAGCACGACCGCGCAGATCGCGATGGCCATGCTCGCCCCCGATCACGGCGAGGTGCGCCTCGACGGGGCCGCGTGGAGCGGGCTGCGAGAGCGTGAACGCCAATCCGAGCGTCACCGGATCCAGCTGATCTCCCAGGATCCGCTGAGCGCGTTCGATCCACGGTTCACCGTCGAGCGCATCATCGCCGAAGCCCTCGGACAACCCGGCCGTCGCGGCGCGATCAAGGCCCGGGCCGAGGTCACCGCGCTGCTTCGCCGCGTCGGGCTCGACGATGATGTGCTGCACCGGCGTGGTCGTGAGCTCTCCGGCGGCCAGCGCCAGCGTGTCGCGATTGCCCGGGCGATCGCCCCGCGACCGGAGGTGCTTGTCTGCGACGAGCCGGTGTCCGCTCTGGACGTGTCCGTGCAGGCCCGGATCCTCGCCCTGCTCGCGCAGCTGCGCCACGAGCTGGGGGTGGCACTGCTGTTCATCTCCCACGACCTCGGCGTGATCCATGAGGTCTGCGACCGCGTGCTCGTCATGAAGGACGGCACCGTCGTCGAGCACGGGACCGTGACCGAGGTGCTCACCGCTCCCCGGCACCCGTACACCCGCTCGCTCCTGGACAGCATCGCCCCGGACCGGTCACCGTCGCCCGCCTCCGCAAACACTGACCAGCACGACCCAGCGCTCACCTACACGGGAGGAAACCAGCTATGACACCCGCCACAGACGCCGCACCACTGGCGAGGCGGAGCGCGTCCGCATCCGGCTACAAGCGCGATATGGAGGATTTCGCATGACCGCCCCGCGCAAGCTGCGGTTCTCGTCGCTCGCCCTCCCGCCCGGCGGGCACCTCGCCGCGTGGCGGCATCCCTCGGCGCAACCGGACGCGGAACTCAACCTGGCCGCCGTCGCCGCGTACGCTCGACGAATCGAGGAGGCCGGGTTCTCCGCCCTGTTCGTCGCCGACGATGCGGCGGTTCGGGACGAGCACCTCGACTCGCTCAGCCGTACGACACAGGCGAACTCGTTCGAGCCGCTGACGCTCCTGTCAGCCCTCGCCACGCGCACCGACCGGATCGGACTCGTGGCCACGGCGACGACGAGCTTCAACGAGCCGTTCCACGTCGCCCGCCGCCTCGCGAGCCTTGACCACATCTCCGGCGGCCGGGCAGGGTGGAACGTTGACACGAGCGTCGTGCCGCGGGAGGCCGGCGGCTTCGTTCGAGACGAGCACGACGTGCACGAGGAGCGCTACGAGCGCGCCGAGGAGTTCCTGCAGATCGTGCGGGAGCTGTGGGACAGCTACGCCGACGATGCGATCGTGGCCGACAAGCGGACCGGGCTGTACTTCACCCCCCGAGGGCGTCGCCCTCTCAACCACGTGGGCAAGCACTTCCGGGTCGCTGGCCCCCTGAACGTGTCGCGGCCGACGCAGGGGCATCCCGTCGTCTTCCACGCCGCCGCAACTCCAACCGAGATTGCGTTCGCCGGCCGTCAGGCCGACGTCGTGCTAACCGCCGCCCGGTCGATCGACGACGCGCACGCCTACCGGGCACGGCTCGACGACGCGCTCGTAGCCGTCGGCCGGGCATCGGGAAGCGTCCAGGTGTGGCCGGGGCTCAGCCCCATCGTCGCCTCGACCGAGGGCGAGGCGACGACGCGACGCGACGAACTGCGGGACCTGCTCCGCGACGCCACGCCGCGCCCGGTCGTACCGGACGGCACCGGTGGGCTGTTCGTTGTCGGCACGCCCGAGCAGGTCGCCGACCGGATCGCCGAGTGGCACGAGGCGGGCGCCGCCGACGGGTTCACCGTGCGGTTCCCGCTGATCCCCGCCGACGCCGACCCCTTCCTCGACGAGGTCCTGCCGATCCTCGCTCGGCGCGGCCTCTTCGCCCCGCCGGAGGGCGCGACACTCCGCGACTTCCTTGGCCTTTCCCGACCGGAGAGGAGTGTCGCGTGAGCGCGAAGAAGCAAGCGCGCCTTGTCGCGATCACCCACTCGACCGGCTCGCACCTGCGCGGATGGCGGCATCCGAACACCCCGGCCCGGCCGGCCACCGACGTGAAGGCGTTCATCGAGGTCGTACAGGAGTTGGAGCGCGGCCTCTTCGACGCACTGTTCCTCTCCGAAACCACCGGGACCATGCCCGGCCCCGCCGAAGCGCACCAGCACGACTCGATGGTGAACGAGTCGCTCGACCCGACGCTACTCCTCTCGGCGATCGCATCGGCGACCAGACACATCGGTCTCATCACCACCGCTTCGACGAGCCTCACCCAGCCCTACTCGCTCGCACGGCTCCTGGCATCCCTCGATCATCTCTCCGGCGGCCGGGCCGGCTGGAACGTCGTCACCTCGCGCTTCGAGACAGAGGCGCGGAATTTCGGGCTGGACGCCCAACTGCTGCGCGCCCCTGAGCGCTACGACGTCGCCGCGGAGTTCGTCGACGTCGTCAAGGGCCTGTGGGACAGCTTCGACGACGACGCGTTCGTCCACGACCGCGAAAAGGGGCAGGTGTTCGACCCCGTGCGGGTCCAGCCGCTCGACCACCGAGGCAGGCGCTTCCGGGTGTCCGGCTCGCTCGACATCGCCCGTCCGCCGCAGGGGCACCCGATTATCCTGCAAGCCGGGATGAGCGAGGCGGGTCGGGAGCTCACGGCGCGCGAGGCCGACCTGGCGCTCGCGTCCGGTGGTGGCTGGCACGCGCGGGAGGCCCGCGAGGACGTCCGCCGTCGCGCCGCGGCGCACGGGCGCGATCCCGACACGCTCGTCGTGCTCGCTGTGTTCCCCTCGGTGCTCGTGGCAGACACACGCGCCGAGGCCGAGGCGCAGCTTCGCGAGTTCACGGCTCTGCTGCATCCAGCAGAACGCCAACAGCACGGCATCCTCGCCGGCACGGCCGCCGACATCGCCGACATCATCGAGGACTGGCTCGACGGCGACGCCGCCGACGGGTTCGCCGTGGGGTTCCCCTACCTGCAGGGGCCGGTGGCGGCGTTCACCCGCCTCGTGGTCCCTGAACTGCAGCGGCGTGGCCGTTTCCGCACCGCGTATGCGGGCGCCACTCTGCGCGAGAACCTCGGCCTGCCACGACCCGCCCGTCGCGTGCCAGAGTGATCCTGCTCCACTACTGGCAAGCGGCAACGGCCTCCCTGCGTGGGCGCGCAGGGAGGCCGGGTGCGCGGGGCGTCCGGACAACCCTGGCTGCTCCTGCGCCTCGACCTCGTCCGATGGTCGCCGATTGTTGCGAACGATCCACATCAGTAGCTCGTACGCTCCCGCGAAAGCCAGCGGTGCCAGGGCACTGACCAGCCGCGATCCGAGCCCGCCGGACCAGCCGTGCGCCACATTCGCCGCCAGCGTCACCGCGCCGCCCAGAGCGAGCGCCACCCACGCCAGCACCGGCACGCGAAGCCGACGACGCGAGCAATAGACCATCACCAGCGAAGCCATGACGATCACGCCGTCAGACATCGCCGGATACAGGATGGCCATGTCGTGCCGCTCACCCAGAGCGATCGCAAGACCATAGAAGTGGTGGTAGGAGACGTAGGCAGCCGCGCCCGCGACCCCCAGCAGGACAGCCACCGCAAAGCCCAGCTCAACCTGGTTGCCACGACCAGCCGAAAAGACAAACCCGCAGGTGAGAACCCTATTACCGGTCCGGTTCGATTCCCGTCACCCGCTCATGATGAAGGACCAGGTCAGGGTGTTGGCCCCGAGGCTGCTGCACGGCATCCGCGAGTTCCACGTCTCGGTGTCGACACCAGTAAAAGCAGATGCCGGTGGTGGAACAGACCGATTAGCCTCCGGGTGTGGAGGTTCGAGAAGAGCGGTTGGGCGACGTGGACGCTGTGCGTGATGTTCATCTGCGTGCGTTCGGTGACCATGGTGGAGTCGTGGCCGATCTGGTCGAGACCCTGCGCGATGGGATCCGCTCCGGCGGGGGGTTCGCCCTTGTGGCCGAGGACGCCGGACAGGTCGTGGGGCATGTCGCGTTCACTCGGAGCCTGCTTGACGCCCCGCGGCGGCTGGTTGATGTGCGGGTGCTCAGCCCGCTGGGCGTGCTGCCCGAGCGCCAGCGGCTGGGCATCGGCTCGGCCCTGGTCCGCGCTGGGCTCGCGGCTCTCGGCCGAGGGGAGATCCCGCTCCTCTTCTTGGAAGGCGACCCGAGCTACTACTCCCGTTTTGGATTCGCCCCGGGGGCCGAGTTGGGCTTCCGCAAGCCGTCCCTGCGCATCCCCGACGCCGCTTTCCAGGTGATCAGGTTTCCGGCGTACGAGCCGTGGATGACCGGGACGCTGGTCTACTCCGAGCCGTTCTGGCGGCACGACGCCGTCGGGCTCCGCGACCTCGACGCCTGACGAGGTACGGCATTACTCTGGCCGGCCGAGCCTGCGCATCACCGTGGGGTAGTTCACCTGCCAGTACGCCACAGCGAGCAGGCCCACCACGATCCACCAGGCCGCCAGCCCGCCCCCGAAGACCGCCAGCAGCACGGGAACCAGGACGGCGGGCAGGGCCCAGCCGAGCAGCCAGCGCAGCGGGGCCCGGGCGGCGGCGCCCAGCACGGCGGAGGTCAGGAAGTAGGCGGTCATCCCGCCGCAGAGGGTCCACCGTACGGCGGTGGCGAGGTGGCCGTCGGCGTGCTCGGCCAGGGCGCCCAGCCCGGCGGCGGTGGCCGCGACTCCGGCGGTCATCGCGAAGTGGGCGGGCAGCGTGATCCGGGCCTGCAAGCCGCCGAACCCGGGCACCGCGGCGGCGCCGTACTCCAGGGTGAGCCACCACAGGCAGACCAGCAGGCCGAACCCGGCCAGCGCGGCGACGCTGAAGGCGGGCGTCCAGCCGATCTCCCCGGCCGCCACCACGACCTGCATGACGGCCTCGCCGAGCACGATGATCACGAACAGCCCCAGCCGCTCCCCCAGGTGCGGGATGTTGAGCCGGGCCCCGGCCGGGAGCACGATCCGCCGGGGCACCCGGCCGCGCATGGAGGCGCGCACCCGCTGGCGGTGGGCCTCGTCGCGCAGTTCGGCCAGCTTCTGCTCGGGGTCACGGCTCTGCAGGCACGAGATGACGATGTCGGCCGCCACGCCGAAGCCCCAGAGCCAGTACCGGCCGGGCGCCGGCACCCAGATCGAGATCAGCCAGGGGGTGAGGCCCGCGCCGTACTGGGCGGCGGGCCAGGCGCCGAGGAAGGTGCCGGTCCGGCTCCAGGTGCGGGTGGCGAGCACCCGGCAGGCCACGTACGCGATGGCGAACACGCGCGCCCGGTCCCCGGCGGCTTCCGGGATGGCGGCGGCCATCACCGCGATGCCGAACATGGCGATCAGCATGGACTGGCGGCGGGTGCGCTCCCCGGCCACGTTGGCGTAGAGGGTGAAGCTGGTCCAAACGCTCCACACCGCGTAGTAGAGCACGATGAACAGGCCCGCGTCGGAGAGCCCGATCGGGTGGCCGGGGCTGGGGTGGAGCACGTGCGCCAGCTGGGCGACCGCGACCACGATGATCAGATCGAAGAACAGCTCAAGCCAGCTGGCATGCCGCTCCGGAACCTCCTGCTCAGGCATGACCCGCAAGGTACTGGTATGGGCGGCTCGCGCCAATTCGTTCTTATGGGGAGATGCCAATGTCACCCTTCCGGTGGGTGGCCCGCCTTCACCCGATCGGCGATCATGATTCGGCCGCTTCGGGGGTCCCGGCACTCGCACCGCGCCCGCTAGGAGGCGGCCATGCACCATCGGCGACTCAAACCCAAGAAGAAGCCCGGCTCGACATCCGGGTCGGAGGAGGAGAGCGGTTCCACGACCCGTACGCCAGGTCAGGACATCCCCACGCCGACCGTGTCGCCCATCATCGTCAACACGACGGCGAAGCCTCCGGTGAAGTGGACGGCCCCCACCTTCGCTCGCCCTGCCCTGCAGATCCAGGAGCCCGATTCGCAGCGTACGAGTCCGCAACCTCTTCAGCTCGTCCGTCGAGAGCGCAAGGTGAGGCCGGCGCGCATAATGCTCCGGCAAACCCCCGACGGCCCTGTCGAGTTCCCGATGCGGTACGCGCCGATACTCCTGAATCCGGAGGAAAGCACCACCACGTCGTCTGACGAAGAGCCGCTGCTCACCCTGAAGCCGTCGCGGCAACCGGTGCTGAATACGACGCCATCGAAGAAACTGCCGGTCCAACTGCCGAACACCCCGATGGTGTCGAAGAAGCCGGCGCCGCAGATTCCGAGCGCCTCGGACAATCCCAGCAGGCTAGGAATCAGGCCGGCCGAATCGTCCCCTGCCATCCGAGAGCGCAAGCTGCGGCGGGAGAAGGTCCAGCGCTTCGAGGAGTCCGACGTCAGCGGGCCGGAGCGGCCGAGCAGGCTGACGACCCGTGATGAGGGCGGCCCGTCGCAGCGGACGAGATCCCCCAGTGGGAGATCACAGAGGCTGGCCTTAACGAAGAGACGCGGAAACCGGCCGGAGGACATGGACCGGCAGGACGAGACCCGCTATCGCTTGAACGCGGCCCGCGACATGGCGTTCGTCCAGGCTCTCTACAACGACCTGTTCGTCGAGGGCATACTCGCCACCGACACGAGGACACTGCAACAGGACATCTACCGCAGGCTGGGCTTCAGCGCACTCGGCTACCTGGACAAGGCGATCACGGAAGCGGAGATCTTCCAGCTCATCGCGGGCGCTGGTCCTGGGACGTACAACGTCGTCAACCAGCTCATGGCGCTGAATGGCACCGATATTCGGGAGGCGTTGAAGACCGGGGACTATGTCTCCTTCTCGAATGCCCGGTATCCGGGCTTCCGCGCTACCCAGGAGCAACGGCAACGGCGTCTCATCGTGAACGTCGCCAATCAGCGGGCGGGCATCAAGATCGTGCAAGGGCTCCTGCCGCTGTTCAACGACAAGAGCGTCGAAAGGTACTTCAAGGAGGTCAAGGTGTTCCTCTCCACCGTGGCCCTGCCTCTGGAGGATGTGAAGAACGACAAGCTCGTCGTCTACTACGACGTCGGCCCGGTCCAGGAGGACACGAGCGACTACGTCGGCGACCAGCTCGCGACCATGATCTACACCATGATCGAGCCTGGGGACGTCGACGAGACGATCACACCGTTCTACTCCGAGCTGATGCCCGCCGTCTCCTGGGCCGAGGACGCGCTGGACTTCGCACCCGAGTTCGCCGGGCTCAGCTTCACCCAGTCCCGCGCCATGGCCATCGCCACGGCGTTGCGATTCGCGGACGACAGGTGGGACAAGACGGACCAGACGGTCAAAAGCGCGGAAGAATTGATGACGCTCATCCAGATGGCCTTCATGGTGCACGGCATCCACCCGACCATGCCACACCGCCACAAGCCCTCGACCACCTCGTGACGTCCCACCTCACCGAAAGCCGGTAACGGTCGCGGCTGATTCGATGCCCAACGGCCGATTCCATCGTGCCGGCACATAGCGGCTTGGTCACGGCTGGCTGGGTCTCTGCTGTCGTGGAAGACGAGATGCGGCCAGCCGCCGACGCCCTCGAGCGGCGGGAGGTCCCAGTCCCATGTGTCGCCGCAGCCCTGCAAGCAGACCAACCGGCACCCCCTCAAGTCCAGGACCATAGATTCCTACGCATATATATGCCTGTGGAGCGCGAGCCCGGATCATGCGTTCTTAACAGCGGTGTTGCGCAGCACTCCACATATTGACGTTGACATGCATATGGTGTTACACACATATTAACCCTGCGCGGGAGCAATCCGACACCGCGCGGCGTGAGGTAGCGCGATCACCGAACTGCGCAACGGCATTGGACCGTGGCGTGGTCTTGCCCCGATCAGGTCCTGAGCTTCAGGGACCCACGTCGGCCGGCGATCGCGTGGACGTGACACCGAGGAGTGACGATGCATCGGATCCCGCTGCCGCCTGGCTTCCTGTGGGGCGCCGCCACGTCGGCGCATCAGACGGAGGGGGCTAACGAGAACAGCGACTGGTGGGCCCTGGAAAACATGCCGGGTTCCTTCTGCGAAGAACCCAGCGGGCAAGCCGTGGACAGCTTCCATCGGTGGGGCGAGGACATGGATCTGGCAGCCGACGTGGGCCTGCGCGACTACCGCTTCAGCATCGAGTGGGCGCGCATCGAACCAGAACCGGGCGTGTTCTCGGGGGAGGCTCTGGAGCATTACCGGCACATGATCGAGGGAGCACTCCACCGTGGTCTGCGTCCATTGGTGACCCTCCACCACTTCACCTGTCCCGCGTGGTTCACCGGCTGGGCCGATCCGGCGGCACCGGATCTCTTCGCCCGCTACGTGGCTCAGGTGGCCGGGATCCTCGAAGGCGTCGAGCACGTGGGAACGATCAACGAACCGAACGTGGTGGCAGCCTTCCCCCGGCTCCTCGCCCAAGGTGGGCTTGCCGAGGGCCTTCCCGAGCCGGAGGAGGCCCTCGCGCAAGGGCTCGCCTCCGCGCATCGCCAGGCCCGGCACGTGCTGCGGGCGGCACTCCCCGAGGTCCGAGTCGGCTGGTCCGTTTCAGTTCAGGACTATCAGCCGGATCTCCCGGCAGTCGCGGCAGCCGCCGCGTACCTGTATCCGCGCCAGACTCGCTTTCTCCAGGAGTCGCGCGATGACGACTGGGTCGGAGTGCAGGCGTACACCCGGATCCGTCTCGTACTGGACGGAGATGTCGTGCGACCGGCCGCACCCGGTTCGTCGGCACAGCGCACGCAAACCGGCTGGGAGTACTATCCCGCGGCCTTGGGCGGAGCGGTGCGGGAGGCGGCCCGCGTCGTGGGAGCTGTTCCTGTCATCGTCACCGAGAACGGCGTGGCGACCGGCGACGACGGTCAACGCATCGCTTACACCCATGGAGCGTTGACCGCGCTGGCGGCGGCGCTGGATGACGGGATCGACGTTCGGGGCTACTTCCATTGGAGCCTGCTCGACAACTACGAGTGGGGTAGCTGGGGTCCGACGTTCGGCCTTGTCTCTGTCGACCGCGGCACCTTTGTGAGATCACCGAAACCGTCGTTGGCGTGGCTGGGCAGGGTCGGCACGTCGGGGCTCATCCCATCCCTGGAGCCGAGCCAACGATGAGCAGCTGCTGCAATCCAGAGCGGGAAA
This sequence comes from Acrocarpospora macrocephala, assembly GCF_009687865.1. Taxonomy (GTDB): domain Bacteria; phylum Actinomycetota; class Actinomycetes; order Streptosporangiales; family Streptosporangiaceae; genus Acrocarpospora; species Acrocarpospora macrocephala. Next base: position 103,955 of record NZ_BLAE01000032.1, on the reverse strand, counting down.
GCGAAACGCTGTCCTCGCCGGCACCGCGTATGGCCACATTGTCTGAGCAACGCAGCGGGTCGAGGCACGGTTACGTCGATCTACCAGGCGGAGACTTCGCCATGGGCGACGCCTTCGCGGAAGGCTACCCGTCCGACGGGGAGCGGCCAGTGCACCGCGTCACGGTCAGCGGCTTCACGATCGGCTCGACCACGGTGACCAATCAGGAATTCGCCGTCTTCGCCGGGGCGACCGGGTATCGAACCGAAGCCGAGCGGTACGGCTCGTCCGCCGTCTTCCACTCCGCGCTTCGTGCGCCGGCACGCGACGTCCTGGGCGCGGCCGCGGGCGCCGCCTGGTGGCTCAATGTACGGCGCGCCGACTGGCGTCACCCCGCCGGCCGGAACTCGCACTGGACCGACGTGCCCGACCACCCAGTCGTGCACGTCTCCTGGCGGGATGCGGTGGCCTACTGCGAGTGGGCCGGCGCGCGCCTGCCTACGGAGGCCGAGTGGGAATACGCGGCGCGTGGCGGCCATCAGGGACGCCGGTTCCCGTGGGGGCAGGAACTCACGCCCGAGGGAACGGACCTCTGCAACATCTGGCACGGCGAGTTCCCCACACACAACACCTTGAGCGATGGATTTCTCACCACCGCGCCGGTTCGGTCGTTTCCGCCCAACGACTTCGGCCTATACGAAATGACCGGCAACGTCTGGGAGTGGTGCGCGGACTGGTTCTCCGCCTCCTATTACCAACGCTCTCCACTCCATGACCCCCGTGGCCCGCTCTCCGGCAGCGCGCGGGTCACCAGAGGTGGCTCCTACCTGTGTCACCGCTCGTACTGCCACCGGTATCGGGTGGCGGCGCGCTCACGGAACACTCCCGAATCCTCCTCAGGCAATTGCGGGTTCCGCGTCGTGCGGGCATCGCCGCTACCCGCCACGTGACCCGCTCGCTTCGAGGCTGGCCAACGCACGACCTAGCGACCGGCCATCTCCAGTACATGCAAGGGAACAACAAAGTTGCTCGAATACGTCATTCTCGGTTTGCTCGGACTCCGTCCATTCTCCGGCTACGACATGCGGAAATGGATGGAGGGCAAAGGTCAGTACGTGGGGTACGGCGTACAACTGCCGCAGATCTACCGGACCCTCGCGAAACTCGTCGACCGAGGCTGGGTCGAGTTCCAGGTCGATCCCCGCGAGGGGAAGCCGGATGCCAAGCTCTACCGACTGACCGATATCGGCCAGCAGGAGCTCGTGGCCTGGGCGCGTTCTCCGTACGAGCCGTCGCCCCGGCCCATGGATCCCGACTTCATGGTGCGGTTCGTCATCGGTGGAGCTCTAGGCCGCGACATCGCCATCGCGCTGCTGCGAACCGAGCTCGACTACCGCCGAGCGCAGGCGTCCAACCAGGACTGGCTGGACTTCGCCCAGACCCCGTTCGAGCCCGTGTCCGGGGTGGACGAGGCATGGGCCCGGGAACTGCACTGGACCGCGCACGAGCGCGGTTACGCCTCGACGGCCGCCTACATCGCCTGGCTCGAGCTCACGCTGGCGCGCCTCGAGATCGCTGACGGCATCACCCCAACGCGAGGACCCCGCTGACATGCGAATCATCTACGTGGATGTCGATACTCTACGTGCCGATCACACCCAACCCTACGGATATCACCGGCCCACCACCCCGCGCCTGCAGCAGCTGGCCGAACGCGGCGTCGTCTTCGACCGCTACTACTGCTCCGACTCGCCGTGCCTGCCCTCACGCACCGCGCTCACCTCGGGTCAGTTCGGCATCACCAACGGAGTCATCGGCCACTTCGGGGAGGCCGCCCGTTTCCGGCTCGATCCGGGCCACGGCACCGAGCCCGACCGTCCGCTGCTGGGGCAGCACCTGCAGCGGCATGGTGTGTACACGGCGGCCGTCTCCATGTTCGCGGAGCGGCACCGCGCCTATCACTTCCTGGGCAACTTCCGCGAGTCCATCCGGGCCACCGGAGAACTCAACGACGAGCAGGCGCACGACGTCAACGCCACCGCCATGGACTGGATCCGGCGCCACGCGCACGAGGACAACTGGTACCTGCACGTGACGTACTGGGAACCGCACACCCCCTACCTGCAACCAGCGGAATGGACCCAGAAGGCCGCCGATTCCGGTCCTGCCCCGCACTGGCCGGACGCGGAGACCATCACCGGCCACGCCGAGATCTACGGCCCGCGCAGCGCCCTCGACCTGCACTACAGCGTCTTCCCGCAGGGCAGCCCCAATGCCAACATGCCGGAGGCGATCCGCGACCGCGCCGACTTCGAGCACCTCGTCAACGGCTTCGACGGCTCGATCATGTATTGGGACCATCACTTCGGCCAGCTGCTGGCGCTGCTCGACGAGCTCGGCATCGCCGAGGAGACGGCCGTCATCGTCAGCGCCGATCACGGCGAATCGCTCGGCGAGAACGGCTCCTACGCCGAGCACGGACTGGCCAACGAACCGACCCAACGCCTGCCGCTGGTGATCTATTGGCCGGGCGTGACCGACGACCTCCCGGCGGAGCGCCGCCGCTGCGATGCCCTGCTGTACAACATCGACCTGGCCCCGACGCTGTGCGAGCTGCTCTCACTCCCGACGCCCACCGGCTGGCAGGGCACGTCCTTCGCGGACGCGGTACGCGGTGCGGAACACCCCTCACGCCCGTACCTCGTCCTCGGCCACGGCGCGCATACCTATCAGCGCGCGGTCCGCACGCGAGACCACCTCTACATCCGCACCTACCACCCCGGCTGTTTCCGCGCCGAGCCGGAACAACTCTTCCATGTCGCCAAGGACCCGCACCTCACCCAAGACGTCCTGGCCGACGAGCCGGACCTCGCCGCCGCGATGCGCAATCACCTGCAGGAATGGTGGCACACCTACGCGGGCGCTCCCGGCAGCCTGCCCGACCCCATGCAAACGACATTGCAGGTCGGGCCCATCCACTACAACGACCCCACGCGGTACATCGCCCACCTGCGCGACACCGGCCGCGCCCATCTGGCCGACCATCTCGAGCAGCGACTGCGGAGACCCGCCTCGACGGTCCCCGTCTCCTGGCACGCTCAGATCGCACCGCGGACCGAGGAACTCGTCCTGCGGCACGTCATGGACCGCCGCCGGTGAGACACGTCGAAGACCCTGACGACAGGATTGCCACCGCACCGGCCTCGTCGGCGGGCAACGTCGGGGCCCTCCTCCTGATCGCGAACCTCGGCTGGGCCGTGCCCTCGGTGGCCGGGGCGACCCTGCTGCAGGCGCTGGTCGCCGAGATCGACCCAGCACGGAAGATCGCCTTCTACGGCCTGCTGTCCACTGTCGGCGCCGCATGCGCGAGCCTCGGCATGGTCGTCTCCGGCATCCTGTCCGACCGCACCCGCAGCAGGTTCGGCCAGCGCAAGCCCTGGATCCTCGGTGGCGGGCTGCTCGCCGCCGCGTCGCTGAGCGCGGTCGGTCTCGTCACCTACACGCCGGCCATCCTGATGCTGTACGCCCTCTATCACCTCGGGCAAAGCGCCATGCACGGGGCGCTGTTCGCCCTCGTACCCGACCTCGTGGACCGGGCCCGCTACGGTCGCGCCTCAGGTCTGGCCGGCCTCGGACTGCTGCTCGGGCAGACACTCGGAGGCTTCGCCGCCGCGTCGTTCCTCACCCTGCCCGCCCGGGGACTGGTCGTCCTTCCGTGGCTCACCGCGCTCGTCGCCATCCTCACGGTCAGCACATTGCCCTCCAGCCGTCCCGGCGTTCGGCCGCACGCGCCTCCCTCGATCCGGGCGGCCTTCAAATTGCCGACAGACGCCGACTTCTGGCGTGCCTTCGCCGGCCGATTCCTCTTCCTGCTCGCCTTCTACCTGATCCTTTCGTACCACCTGTACGTGCTCACCGATTACTTCCACGTCGCGGCTGAACACACCGGACGCGTCTTCGCATCGCTCACCCTGGTCTTCGCCGTGGGAGCCGCCGTATGCGTGGCGCTTTCCGGTGGCTGGTCCGACCGCATGGGCCGCCGCAAACCCCTCGTCGTCGGCTCGTCTGTCCTGCTCGCCGCCGCCGTCCTGCCGCCCGCGTGGAGCGACCAGCTGCCCTCGTTCTATGCGTTCTTCGGTCTCGCCGGCCTGGCGTTCGGCACCTACCTTGCCGTCGACCAGGCGCTGATGGCCGATATCCTGCCCGAACGCGCCAACACCGCCAGGGATCTGGCCGTGCTCAACGTCGCCAACAGCCTCCCGCATGTGCTGGCCCCCGGCATCGCGGGGCTCATCGTCACCGCCACCGGCTACGCCGGCATCTTCGTCGCGGCGTCCGTCGCGGCCGTTCTCTCGGCCATAGCCGTCCAGGCCATGAAGACCATCGACTAGCGCAAGGACGTGTCAACGATGAGACTTCACCCAGTCCTCCGCCTTGTCATCCCGGCCGTCACCAGACGCCTGACCAGACTGTCGCGTCCGTCCGCCACCGAGCGACCGGCCAAATCCGCGGAAGCCGCATACGGCCGCCTGGTTCAGAAACCACCGGTCGATGTGACCGTCACCACCCTCCGCATTCCCCGCACCGGCGAAGGCGGCGATATCGAAGCTCGCGTGTACCGGCCCGGCGGCCCGGACAAGGCACGGGCGGCGCTCGTGTACTTCCACGGCGGAGGCTGGTGGCAAGGTTCGCTCGAGACATCCCACTCGCACTGCGCCCACCTGGCCAAGCTCGCCGACGCCGTCGTCATCAGCGTGGCCTACCGCCTGATCCCCGAGCACCCGTTCCCCGCCAACCTGCGCGACTGCTACACCGCGTTCACGTGGACGGTGGAGCACGCCGGCCACCTCGGTGTCGATCCGTCCCTGATCGCCGTCGGCGGCACCAGCTCAGGTGCCAACCTCGCGGCCGCCGTGGCCCTGCGCGCCCGCGACGAGGACGGCCCGGCGATCGCGCTGCAGCTGCTGGAGATCCCCGTCCTGGACATCACCGCACCACCACAAGCGCCGGCGGACGCACCTTCCTGGTATCACGTCATGGTCGACCAGGCGCGGCAAACCTTCGACCGGTACGCCGGCTCGGGAGCACGACCGGACGATCCTCTCGTGTCGCCGCTCCTGGCCGAGAGCCTGCAAGGCCTCCCTCCCACCGTCATCCTCGCCAACGAGCTGGACGTGGTGGTCGACCACGCCGTCCGCTACGCGGACCGGCTCCGGGAGGCGGCCGTACCGGTCACGCTGACCGTCTACCCGGGACTCGCACACGGAATGCAGGCCTTCACCAGGATCCTGCCGGTCGGCCGGCGCTTCCGCGCGGAGGCGGCCCGCGCGCTCTCCGCGTCACTCCGCTCAGCTGGTTCTGGCCTGGGCGTACGCGGCGAGCAGTAGGCGTTCGGCCTCGTCCAGGTAGGTCGCGAGCAGGTCTTCGGCCTCGGCGGTCCGGCCGGACTCCAGCAGGGTCAGCAGTTCGCGGTTGCGCGGCAGGAAGGGCGCGTGCAGCGCGCGCGGGTCCATGGTGTGGAAGACCAGGCGGAGTTCGGCCAGGAGCTGGGCCATCATCGCGTTCACCCGCTGGCTGCCGTTGAGGGAGGCGATGATCTGGTGGTAGCGCAGGTCGGCGGTGCCGACGTCGAGCCAGCGACTCGCGGCGGCGGCCCGCTCGGCGTCGGCGACCGCGTCCCGCAGGGCGGTCAGGGCGATGGGGTCCTGGTCCGGCCGGCGGACGGCGGAGCCCTCGATCATGCGCCGGACCCGGTAGATGTCGGCGACGTCGGCCGGGGACAGGACGCGCACGTAGACGCCCCGGTTGAGCTTGTGTTCCAGTAGCCGCTCGTGGCCGAGCAGGCGGAACGCCTCCCGCAGGGTGTTGCGGGAGACCTCCAGCTCGGCGGTCAGCTCGTCCTCGACCAGACGGCTGCCGGGCAGCAGGCCACCCTGGGTGACCCGCTGCCGCAGGATCGCCGCGGCCCACTCGGCCGTACTGCTGCGGACCCGGAACGGGCGGGTCTCCTCGTACGCGTCCGAGGAGCTTGGTTCACTCACAGTCAGCAGAAAATCACTAGTTCGTCCTCATTGTCGAATCCCTACTTGCCGGTGGCGTTCACGCCCTCGGGATTGCCGGGGGCGTAGACCGTGATGCCGTCCGGCAGCGCCCTGATCTTGTCGATCTCGACGCAGGCGGGGCAGGCCTCGTAGCCCTTCTGGCGGGCCCGGTTGGCGTCCGCCTCGGCCTCGGCGCTGGTCACCAGGGCCCGGCCGTCGATCTCGGACCGCTCGGCCCTGGCCTCGGCCTCGCGGATGCCCGCCTGCGCGCCCTGCGCGGTGGTGATGCTCTGCTGGACCTCGGCGGGCAGGGTGATCCGAACCAGGTTGAACCGGAATCCGGTCAGGTACGGCCCGCCCAGCATGGCCTGGATCTCCCGCTCCAGGCTGGCGTTGACCCCGGACTGCACCCGGGCCAGGTTCGCCAGGCCGGTGCTCGGCTCGGGGGTGTCGGCGCCGTTGAGGAAGGCGCAGGTGGGCACCAGTTCCTCGCAGCGCAGGGCCCCGATCTGCACGCGCAGCGCGTTGTAGATGACCGGGCGGACCGCCTGGCCGAAGAAGGCGCTCCAGCCTTCGTCGCCGTCCCAGGCGTAGAGCATGTCGTCGCCGGCGATGTAGGTGCGGGTTCCGTACCGGTCGTCGAAGGCTTTGAGGGTCTCGTGATCGAGGTTGAGCGTGAAGTAGAACGTGCCCTCCACGCCTACGTTGACACCGTCGCCACTGGGCACGATGACCTCGTCCACACCGAGCGTGGTGGCCCGTTTGGCGTCTGAGGTGATCGTGTAGATGCGCTGCTGGGCCGGGTAGGTGTGCGCGGTGGACCAGAACCCGGTCCAGGTGGGTCCGGTGGCCGGGTTGAGGACCTGGCGGATGCCGCTCTCATCCAGGGGGCCGCCGTCGCGGATGACGGCGACGACTCCCGCGTCCGTGCTGGTGAACCCGGTCGTGTACGTGATCAGCGCGATGAGCCCGGTCAGGGCGGCAAGTATTACACCGATCGATAATCTGGACATATGTTCAATATAAGTATTGTTGAACAATCTGATAAGAGGAGATTTTGAAGACCGGCGCGGCGCCCAGGGAGACCCGCGTCCAGCTGTCAGACGCCTAGGTCGGGCTGGTCTCTGAGCTGCCTGCGGGAGGTGATGCCGAGCTTGCGGAAGATGTTGCGCAGATGGGCGTCGACGGTGCGTGGGCTGAGGAACAGCCGGGCGGCCACCTCGTTGGACGTCGCGCCGGTGGCGACCAGCCGGGCGATGGACACCTCCTGCATGGTGAGCTGGTCGTAGGTGTGCCCCGACCGGCTGCGGGCCTTTTCGCCGGTGGCCCGCAGTTCGTCGGCGGCTCGCCGGGCGAACGCCTCGAGCCCGGCCTCGGACAGCAGTTCGTGGGCGGTCCGCAGGTGCCGGCGGCAATCCCGCCTGCGGCCTTCGCGCCGCAGCCATTCCCCGTACAGGAGATGGGCTCTGGCCCGATAGGGCAGCAGGGGGCTTTCCTCGAGGTGTTCGATGGCTTCCCGGTAGTGGTCCTCGGCTCCGGTCACGAGCCCTCGTGCGTACGCCGCGATGCCCAGGCCCGAGGCGGTTCCGCTGGCTTCGGTGCGTTCGGTCAACGATTCCAGGGCGGTGGCGGCGGCGGCGGGCTCGCCACATCGGACGGCCGCCTCCACGAGTTCGGGCAGGGAGGCTCCGGCGAGGAAGAGGTCACCGTGGGCGGTGGCCTGCCGGGCCGCGGTCAGTGCGGCCGGGTAGTCGGCCAGGCCGTTGTTCAGCACGGCTGCCGCCCAGTGGACGTTGGCGATCAGTTGCCCCGCGCCGCGCGCTGTCGCCGCTGTCGTGGCCGTCTCGAACAGCTCGAACGCCTCCTGGCGGCGGCCACGCATCGCGGCCAGGTGCAGCCGGTGATACATCAGCGGGGGGCCGCCGACCGCGTCGGCGATCGCCTCCTCCTCGGCGATCGCCGCCATGGCCTGCCCGAAGTCGCCGATCAGCGCGGCGCCGGACGCCGCCTGGGCGAGGCCAAGGCGCAGCACGAGCGGCGAGCCCAGCTCGCGACCGGTCTTCATCAGCCACTCGACGATCACCGCGTGGGTGTGCGGGTCCCACAATTCGGATGCGAGCACCGTGGCAAGTGCGGGCCATCGAGTCCACATCGGGCTGCCGTCGCCGTCGAGAACGTTCCGTATCAAGGGAACCGCAGCCCGGTGTCCGTCTGTGGCCAGCAGAATCAGCGCGTCCAGGATGTCCGGGGAGCGCGGTGCCGGCGCCGCGGACTGTGCCGCGGCCACGACCATGTCCAGCACACCGCTGGCCCGGCCGACGACCAGGCCCATCTCGAGCGCGTCCAGGAAACAGCCGCGTGACCAGTCCGGGTCCAGTCCCGAAAGCCGCTGCGCGGCACGCAGCATGAACATCGGGCCGGTGCCGTCGTTGTGTCGTACGAAGGCGATCCGACCCCGCAGCAGATCGACCCTGGCGTGCTGGAGATCGTCCAGTGCCGCGTTCTCGACGGTCGTGAGAAGTTCCGCCGCCGTGTCGGTGGCGCCCGCGTCGAGCTTGGCCTGCGCTGCCGCGAGTGTCCGCTCGATCCGCTTGGCGGCGTCCAGCGACAACGCCGCCGCGCGTTCGATGAAGGCCGCCGCGGCCACCACACCCCCGCGCGACTGGGCACGGGACGCGGAACGCTCAAGTTCGGCGGCGACGTCGTCATCGGGACCGGTGCTGGCCTGGGCGCGATGCCAGGCTCGCCGGTCCGGGTCCACGACCGGGTCGGTGACCTCGGCCAGCACTCGATGAGCCGTACGGCGCTGGCCCGCTGCCGCGGCCCGGTAGACCGCTGACCGGGCCAGAGGGTGGCAGAAGCGGACGCGGGTGGAGAACTCGACCAGCCCGGTGGCGGTCGCGGCCGCGCTGGTCGTCGTCACGTCGATGTCCAGTCGTTGCGCGGCGGGCCACAGCAGAGCGGGGTCGCCGGTCGGGTCGGCGCTCGCGATGGTCAGCAGCAGCCGCGCCCCGGCGGGCAGGTCGGCCAGCCTAGCCTGGAAACCGCGCTCGATCCGGGTCGGCACCGAAGAGGTGTCCGGCGGGGCGAAACCGCCGGCTCTGGGCAGTTCGAGCAGCGCCAACGGGTTTCCGCGTGCCTCGGCCATGATCCGGTCACGCACCTGCTCGTCGAGCGTCACATGGCTCTTCGCCGCCAGCAACGCCCGTGCGTCGGCGTCGCTCAACCCCTCGACGACCAGGCCCGGCAGCTCGTCCAGTTCGCTGGCCGCACCGGGCAGCCGGACCGCGAACACCATGGCGACAGGTTCCGAGGTGACGCGCCGGGCGAGGAAGGTCAACGCCTTCGACGAAGCCGCATCCAGCCATTGGGCGTCATCCACCACGCACAACAGCGGTCGTTTCCGGGCTGCGGACGCCAGCAGCTCCAAGGTCGCCAGACCGATGCGGAACACATCCGGCGTGCCCGTGACCAGTCCAAATGCGACTCGGAGGGCCTCGCGGCGCTGGGCGGGCAGTTCGGCGAGATGCCCCAGCATCGGCACACAAAGCTGGTGCAGGGCGGCGAACGGCAACTCCGTCTCGAACTCCGACCCGGACGCGTGGATGACCCGGAACCCGGACGCCGCCTGCCGGGCGTGGTCCAGCAGCGCGCTCTTGCCGATACCCGCCTCACCTCGCAGGACCAGCACCCCGCCCTGGCCCGCACGCGCGGCGCCGATCAGCTCGTCGATGCGCCGGATCTCGTCCTGCCTGCCGACGAGTGGACCGGGAAAGCGCGCCAACGTCCGCATACCGCGTATGTTAGGCGGGCCGCCATCATTCGGGCATATCAACCGCCGAGTACGGCGTACCGACGCCGACGTAGGCGAGGTGCATGATCATGCCGTCGGCGGCGTGCTTGAAGTTGTGGCAGTGATCCATCCAGATCCCGGGGTTGTCCGCGGTGAACGCGATCTCGAACACCTCGCCCGGGGCCACGTTGAGGGTGTCGGTCCACCAGGTGCCACCGGTGGCCGGCACGCCGTTGCGGGAAAGCACGCGAACGCGATGGCCGTGCAGGTGCATGGGGTGATCGATGAGGCTGCGGTTGGCGATGCGTACCTTCACCCGGTCCCCTTGGCCGACCACGAGGGTGGGCACCGCCGGGTACAGGCGGCCGTTGATCAGGCTGCTGACGTAGCTGAACCGGCCCTGGCTGAAGCCCAGCCCGTCGTCCAGCCGGAGGTCGAAAGTGCGGTCGTAGCCATCCGGGGCAGGCGCCGCGCCCGAGCCGTAGGTGAGCGGATCGAACAGCGGGCCGCTGGTCAGGCCGGCGGGATCCGCTGCGCCGCTGGGGCTGAAGGCGAGTGCGGCGGAGTCGACGGCCAGGGTCACCGGGCCGTCCGGCATCGTGAAGGTGATGTCGTACCGCCCGCCCGCGGCCAGCAGGAGGTCGGTTCCCGGACTGACCGGTGTGGCGCCCTGGATCGGGTTGCCGTCAATGGCCGCGACGGTGAACCGGGTGCCGCCGACGTGGATCCGGTACGGCTCCCCGGAACTGTTGATCAACCTCAGCAGGACCTTCCGGCCTGCGCTGACGGCGTGCCGTACGGGTTGGTCGCCCCGGTCGAAGGCGGCGATCGGGCCGTCGGCGCCGGGCCACCGATGAGCGAAGAACGTGCGCTCGACCCCGTCGAACGCGTCCGTGTCCTCGATGACCAGCGCCCCGAACAGGCCTCGCTGCACGGTGCGCGACGCGTCGCGATGCGTGTGGTACCAGAAGGTGCCCGGCCGGTTCGGTACGAACCGGTAGACGTGCCGCTCGCCTGGCCGGACCGCGTTCTGCGTCACGCCAGGCACACCGTCCTCCGCGTTGGGCACGTCGACGCCGTGCCAGTGAATGGTCACGCCTTCCTCGACGTCGGTGTTGACGAGCGTCACCTCGACGAGCTGACCTTGTTTCGCCCGGATCTCCGGGCCAGGGGATATGCCGTTGAACGTGAGCGCGTCAACGGAGTGGCCAGAGGCCAGTCGTACGGCGCCCCGGGCCGCGGTCAGCGTCAGCCGGACGTCGGGCGCCCGGTCGCGCGGCCCGGTGAGCTGATCGACGCTGATGTCACCGGCCGCGGAGTGGTGGTGCCCGTCCGAAGTGGCGTTCGCCTGGCTGCCCAGAACCAGCACGACCGCGGGCACCAGCAGGAAGGCCGCCGCCAGCCAAGGCATGCGTGCGACGCGCGAGCCCGATCGACGCCAACGGCCTAGTGCTGTGGAGAGCCCGGCGATCACCGCCAACGCCGCCACGGAACCGGCGAGCACGAACACTGCGTCTTGGGGACCGAACGGCAGCAACAGCCACAAGACCGACAACAGCACACCGGCCGCACTGACATGAGCGGCCGTCCGGCCAGGCTTCCACACCGCCCAGGCGACCGGCAGAACCGTCAACGGGACTTGCACGATCAGCCGTGAGTCGGCCAGCGCCATACCACCGGTGAGGATCAGGCAGGCGACGAGCAATCGTGCTGCTACCAGAGCCGCGGTGATGTACAGCCACCGGCGAAGCCGCCGTACGGCACCGGACGCGAGCCCGCCGACGACGAGTGCGGCAACCATCGCCAGCACGGCGAACACCATGTCTGTGAGGAAGAGCGGCTCGAACACCAGACCAGGGTGATCCCGAACCGCATGTGATCGCGTCGGTAGAAATCGCCTATGTGACACCAGTCGTCGCCGCGTAGGCGATTTTCGCCGACGCGAGCGTGCGTGCGCCGGTGCGAGCTTGGCAGCCTGGCCCTCATCGCACGCGGGAGGTTGTTATGAAAGTTGAAGATGCCGCGCTCACCGGCGGTGGCAGCGCGAGACGGCTGGACCTGATCGGGCGGGGGCTGCTCGCCTTCGCGGCGGTCGGTTCCATCGGCGCGTTCGTCGAAGGCTGCTGGAAAGTGGCCGCCGCGTCCGACGACCGGATCTGGGTGGAGTTCTGGCGTACGTCCGCCTACCTGGTCGTCGCGGGACTGTTCGCTCTGCTCGCCCTGTCGCCGCGGACGCACTGGGGGGTGTGGGAGCTGCTCTTCGGCCAAAAGGCCGCACTCGTCGTCTTCGCTGTGGTGGTCGGCGACGTGCTTGAGGCGCGCAGGGCCCTTTTCGTCGACCTCGGCCTCGTGCTCATCCTCGTGGCGTCCTACGTGTTGTGTCGCGGCTGGTACGCCTGGCGGACAAGGGCAGCAGTGCTAGGTGGACCCGAGTAACGGCACCATCTCGTTGTTTTTGGCCAAAGCGCGGGTGTCGCCCAAGACGGATACTTGGCTGTCGCCAGACGATCAGCCAAAACGGCCGGTGATGTAGTCCTCGGTCCGCTTGTCGTTCGGCTTTGTGAAAATACGGGTGGTCCGATCCAACTCCACTAGACGGCCATACCGTTGACCCTCGTGGTCGACTTCCACGGTAAGAAACCCCGTGTAGTCGGAAACACGGGCCGCCTGCTGCATGTTGTGGGTGACGATCACGATGGTGTAGTCGCGCGCGAGCTCCTGCATCAAATCCTCGATCTTGGCCGTCGCGATCGGGTCCAGGGCGGAACATGGCTCGTCCATGAGGAGCACCTCGGGTTCGATCGCGATGGCCCTGGCGATGCACAACCTCTGCTGCTGCCCATCGGACAAGAGAAGTGCGCTGGCCTTGAGCCTGTCCTTGACCTCGTCCCAGAGGGCCGCCTTGATCAGCGCCTTCTCGACGATGTCGTCCATCCCGCCCGTCATGCCGTTGACGCGGGGCCCGAAGGCGACATTGTCGTAAATCGACTTCGGGAACGGGTTAGGCCGCTGGAAGACCATTCCGATGCGGCGACGGACTTCCTGCGGGTCGACCTCGGCAGCGTAGAGATCCTGACGCTCGTAGGCGATCCGACCCTCGATCCGGAAACCTGGAACATCATCATTCATGCGGTTCAGGGAACGCAGGAGCGAGGATTTTCCGGAACCCGACAGCCCGATCAGCGCGGTGATCTGCTTGCGGCTGATGGACATTGTCACGCGACGCAGGACCTGGGCATCACCGTAGAAGATACAGACGTCATGCAGCTCGAACATCGCCGCCGACGACCCCGGTGGATCGGACTCGCCTGGCGTTTCGGCTGCGGATGTGAGCGCCGACGGTGCATTGGCGGGGTATGTGACGGCCATACTGTCGGAGGTGGACGCCCGCCGCGCGCCAGCGGCGACCAGGACCCGCGCCCACCATGGTGATGCTTTCACCCGCAGCCACGGACGGCCCGGACGCGCCGCCGCGGCCACACGACCCAGACCCCAGGCTCCGGCCTCGATCAGTCCCATGCGCCGAACGGTAAACGCGTGGACCCTGCGTGAACAGCAGAAGCACCGAATCTCGTCGTTCTCGTTACCGCCATATCAGGCGGGGACGATTCCGCGCAGTTCACGGCTCACCAACAGCCGTGAAACCAATCTTTATGCCTGCCGCAGATCCTGAAGGCCGGCCTCATGACAAGGCCAGGTAGCGCGTGAGGTGATCGATCACCTCGCGCGCGTCGTCCTCGATGCCGTGGATGAATGTGGACTTGCGCCGCCGCAGCACGGGCAGCCCCAGCGCGTACAGGCCCGGGCTGTCGACCACACCGCCCTCGTGGCGCAGTTGGCCCTTCGTGTCGACCACGGGCACGTCGAGCCACCCGTAGTCGGGCCGGTATCCCGTCGCCCACACGATCGTGCGGATCTCGCCGCTTCGCAGATCGAGTTGCCATCGCGCCGACTCGGGTACCTGTGTCGGCGCGAAGCGCTCGGGAGGATCGACCTCGGCGTCGCGGCCGTGCGCCCGGGCCCACTCGTCGAACGTGTCCAGCAGGCGCCGCATCTTGAGGTCCGCGAGCGAGAACACGTTACGCAGGCCGCCGGAGAACAGCGCACTGCCGTCACGCACCGCCGCCCAGCGGCCCACCAGTTCGACACCCATCGTGGCGAGCGCGTTGAGATCGAGGGTCCTGCGCTCGGGGGTTCCGACCAGCTGCGGCGAGGGTAGCCGCCGGGCCCGCGTCAGATCATCGACCTCGTCGTGGCGCTGGTCCCATACGCCCGACGCGTCCATCCACCACAGCACATCGCGGCCGCGGTACAGGCGCGGCAGCCGTACATGCTCGCCTACCGAGAGGATCACCGGCCGTCCCGACCGCTTCAGCTCGGCTGCCAGCTGCACGCCGGTCGCCGACGCTCCCACGACGAGTACGCCGCCGTCGGGGAGCCAGCTGGGGCCGCGGTAGTCGAACGGCGTCAGTTGCACGACGGACGCCGGCACCGCGGCGGTGAACTGCGGCACCGCCGGCCGGTTGCAGGCGCCGCTCGCGATGACCACGGCCCGGCAGCGAATTTCGCCGCAGCTCGTCGTCACGCGGTATCCGTCGTCGGTGCGCCGTACCGATGTGACGTTCGTGCTGGTCCGGACGGGAGCGCGCGTGACGGTGGCGAAGCGCTCGATGAACTCGATCACTTCGCCCATCGTCATGTAGCCGTCGGGGTCCGGGCCTTCGTAGCGATGGCCCGGGAGGCGGCTTTGCCAATTGGGAGTGAGCAGCCGCAGGGAGTCCCAGCGTTCGCGGCGCCAGGAGTTCGCCACCTCGCCGCGCTCGAGCACGACGTGGTCGATCGACCGGTCGTGGAGGAAGTGGCTCGCGGCGAGGCCCGCGTGCCCCGCGCCGATGACGACCGTGGTGGTGCGTTCGATGGTCCGGTCTCCCTCAGGCGACTTCCACGCTGACGTTCGTGGGGTTCGTGAGTGCGTCGAAGACGGCGGAGCGCTTCTGGGACTGGGCCACCAGCGCTTCGATGTCCTCCTTCGAGGCGTCCGCGTCGATCGTGAACGTCACCTTGATGTCGTTGAAGCCGTTGCGTACGTCGCTGTCGGCGCCGAGGATCCCGCGAATGTCGTGGTTGCCTTCGACCGTCGACTCGACCGAGCGCAGCTGGATGCCGCGGTTCTGCGCGACGGACGCCACGCCTGCCGTCAGGCAGCTCGCCAGGCCGACGAGGAGGTACTCGATCGGCGTGATGCCGTTGTCCTCCGCCGCGAAGACCTCGGGGTGGTCGGCGGTGAACACCGCTTCGCTCTTGTGGCTGTGCTCCTGCCCGAGGCCGAAGAAGTTCTGGATCCTCGTGGTGCTGTGGACGCCGTTCTCCCACTTGGCGGAGGCCCGCCAGGTGAACTGAGCCGCCTCAGGTGCGCCCTTCAACACCTCACGTGCGTCAAGCAGGGCCTGAACGTTGACTCCGTTGTCGATCGTGGTCATGTAATGTCCCTTTCGTCATGCGGGGTGGTGGATCGGCCTTCGCAAGTAGGGGCGTTCCATCCCGTTCCATCCGGGGTCAGGGCTTCTCTGCATTCCCCATCGGAATACTTGACAATATCGTCGCCATGAGGGCTATGGCTAGGTATGCTTCCCCCCATGGTGCCGGCTTCGACGTTCCCCGCCGGCTCGGTCGGCAGCGTTGAAACGCGGTACCTCGACCTGCCGGAACCAGTGCGGCTGGACTGCGGGCAGGCACTGCACCCGATCCGGGTGGCGTACGAGACCTACGGCACCCTCTCCCCCGCGCGTGACAACGTCATCCTGGTGTGCCATGCGCTCAGCGGCGACGCCCACGCGGCCGGCTTCGCGAAGACGCCGCCTCAGGCCAGCACTCGCGACGGGTTCGGGGCGGCGGACCGCGACGGCGCAGCCGGCAGCGGGCTCGGCTGGTGGGACGGGATGATCGGCCCCGGCAAGGCGTTCGACACCGACCGCTACTTCGTCGTCTCCACGAACCTGCTCGGCGGCTGTAGCGGGACGACGGGGCCGTCGTCGATCGACCCGGCGACCGGCAGGCCGTACGGATCCGACTTCCCCGTCATCACGGTCGCGGACATGGTACGCACCGAGCGGGCGTTCCTGGACGTCCTGGGTATCGAGCGGCTCGCGGCGGTGGCCGGTGGCTCGCTCGGCGGGATGCAGGCGTTGCAGTGGGCGATCCTGTTCCCTGATCAGGTCGATGCCATCGTGGCGATCGCCAGCACGCACGCCCTGCACCCGCAGGGCGTGGCCTGGAACGCGATCGCGCGTAACGCCATCATGGGCGATCCCGCCTGGCAGGGCGGCCACTACTACGGCACCGGCCGCGCACCCGACGCCGGCATGGGCGTGGCGCGGATGGTGGGCCACGTCACGTACCTGTCCGCACCGGCGCTGAGCGACAGGTTCGGCCGGCGGCTGCAGTTCGCCGACGACATCCGCCACACGATCACCGAACCGGAGTTCGAGGTCGAAAGCTACCTGCGCCACCAGGCCGACTCGTTCGTCAAGCGCTTCGACGCCAACACCTATCTCTTCACGTCACGGGCGCTGACCTATTTCGATCTCGCGCGGCAGCACGGCGGCGGATCACTCGCGCGGGCCCTCGAACACGTCTCGGCGCGGACGCTGCTGATCGCGTTCAGCTCCGACTGGCTGTACCCGCCGTCCGCGTCGAGGGAGATCGAAGACGCACTTCGCGCTCTCGGCAAGCCGGTCGAGTTCCAGCTGATCGAGGCGCCGTACGGGCACGACTGCTTCCTGCTCGAGGAAGCGCGTCAGACGCCCATTATCCGCCGCTTTCTGGCCGAGGGCAGGGCCGGCGAGTGACGTCGAGGAAGAGGTTTTGGTGACCGACAAGTTCCCCCGCGCCGAAGAAGCCCGCGCGTTCGGATTCGAGACACGGCAGCTGCATGCCGGGCAACGGCCCGACCCGAACACGGGCGCACGTGCGGTGCCGATCTTCCAGACGACCAGCTACGTGTTCGAAGACCCGGAATCGGCGGCGGCGTACTTCAACCTGCAGGAGTACGGGAACACGTACTCGCGCATCATGAACCCGACCGTCGCGGTGTTCGAGGAGCGCGTGGCGAACCTCGAGGGCGGCTGCGGCGCGGTGGCGTTCGCCAGCGGGATCGCCGCGCAGGCGGCCGCGCTCTTCACGCTGCTGCAGCCGGGCGACCACGTCGTCTCGTCCTCGGCGCTGTACGGCGGGACGGTGAACCAGCTCAAGCACCTGCTGCGCAAGATGAGCGTCGAACTGACGTGGGTCGATCCCGACGATCCGGACGCATGGCGGAAAGCCGTCCGCCCGAACACGAAGGCCTTCTTCGGTGAGACGATCGGCAACCCTGCCGGGAACGTGCTGGACATCGAGACCGTGGCGGCCATCGCGCACGAGCACGAGCTGCCGCTGATCGTGGACAACACGTTCGCGACGCCGTACCTGTGCCGCCCGATCGAATGGGGCGCCGACATCGTGATCCACTCGGCGACCAAGTTCATCGGCGGCCACGGCACGAGCATCGGCGGGGTCGTCGTCGAGGCCGGCACGTTCAACTGGTCCAACGGGCGGTTCCCCGTGGTCGCGGATCCGTCGCCGGCCTACCACGGGCTGCAGTTCCACGAGACGTTCGGGACCTACGGCTATCTGATGAAGCTGCGCGCCGAGACCCTGCGCGATCTCGGCGCGGCGCTCGCGCCGCTCAACGCGTTCTTGTTCCTGCAAGGGCTCGAGACGCTGTCGCTGCGGATGGAACGCCACGTCGAGAACGCCCGGGCGGTCGCGGCGTTCGTCGAGTCGCACGAGCTGGCGGCGAATGTCACCTACCCCGGCCTGCCGTCGAGCGGATACCGGCCACTCGTGGAGAAGTATCTGCCGCTTGGTGCCGGCGCGGTGTTCTCGTTCGACTGCGCCGGTGGCCGAGCCGGCGGGCAGGACCTCATCCGCGGCGTGACGCTCTGGTCCCACCTGGCGAACGTCGGCGACGCGAAGAGCCTGATCATCCACCCCGCCAGCACGACGCACCGCCAGCTGAACGACGACGAACTCCGGGCCGCCGGCATCGCGCCGGGGACAGTACGGCTGTCGGTGGGCACCGAGTCCGTCGATGATCTGATCTGGGACCTGGAGCAGGGTTTCGCCCACGTGGGGAAAGAGGTGGCGAGCGGATGACCGATCTCGGGCACTACCAGGACCCGTTGACGATCCAACGCGTGCTCCACAGCGCGAGGACTATCGCGATCGTGGGCCTGTCGAACAACGAGTTGCGAGCCAGCTACTTCGTCGGCTACTACCTCAAGCGGCACGGCTACCGCGTGATCCCCGTGAATCCCCGCGAGAAGCAGATCCTCGGAGAGACGTGCTACGCGAGCCTGCTGGACGTACCCGTGCCAGTGGACCTCGTGAACGTCTTCCGCGCGCCGGACGCGCTGCCGGGGATCGCGCGGGAGACCGTGGCGATCCACGCCGGTGCCCTCTGGTGCCAGTTCGGCGTGATCAACGAGGAGGGCGCGCGGATCGCGGCGGACGGCGGCGCGACGGTCATCATGGACCGCTGCCTCAAGGTCGAACACGCGCGCTACGTGGGCCGGATGCACTGGCTCGGCTTCAACACCCAGCGCATCACGTCCGTCCGCGCCGGACTCCAGTAGCTGACACGCTCGACCTCGATGACCCGACGCCGCCTGGGCGTCAGGAGAAGGTGAGCGTGCCGTTCGCGTTACGGGCGCACGTGACGATCGTGCGGGGCGCGGCGGTGAGGGCGCCGGTCAGGCACTGGCCGAGGACGGTGTGGCCCGCGGCGTTGGGGTGCCACGACTCCTGGCAGGTCTGGAAGTAGGTGACGCAGGTGTTCGCCAGCCGCTGGATGCCGATCTTTTCCCAGCCGGACAGGCTGGTGATGAACGTGCCGGACGGCCCGTCCTGCACCCGGACCGGCGTGGCGAGTACGCCTGTCGGGCTGCCGGGGTTCTCGCAGAGCCGGGCCCCGTCGAAGGCCTTCTGGACGTCCAGCACGCGCAGGTCGGCCGCCGGACGCTCGGCCGCCAGCGTGGTGTAGGCGTTCTCGACCAGGGAGCCGAGGTTCTGGGAGAACATGTGCCCGGGGGCGAGGCTCGCGCGGTGGATCGGGCAGCCGGCGGCGTACCGCTCGGCGCCGAGAGCGCGGAACTTGTCTCGGGTGTCGGTACGGCCGTCCTCGTCCCGGTACTGCGGGGCGACGTCGAGCGGCAGCGGGTTGGTGTAGGTCTGCAGGACTACAAGGTGGGCGCCGTCGGCGTCGATCTGGGCGAGGGTGTCGAGGATCTGGCGCAGCGCGGCGGTGGTCTCGGTGGTGGCGGCGGCGACCTCGGCGTCGGTGGCCAGGTCCGAGACGGTGCAGGGCTCCTGCGGCACCTCGCCGTTCAGGTAGGCCCAGAACTCCCACCAGCCCGTCCAGGCGTCGGCGATGAAGCGGTTGGCGCACAGCGTGGCCACGTCGCCGAAGGTGAACTGGGTGTTGTTGGAGCCGAGGCCGATGAGGACGACGTCGATGTCGTGGGTCTGGGCGACGGCGCGTAGCTGGTCGAGTTGCGAGGCGACGGAGCGACCATTGGCGCGGGCGCTGGAGGGGTTGGCGATGTCGGCGGGCTGGCCGCCGGAGCACGCGAGGTTGAAGCGGTCCTGGATGCCCGGGAGTGACGCCTTGAATAACGAGGCGTTCGCCGACCGGTGGCAGAAATAGGCGTTACTGTTGGCCGCCGACCAGCCGGGGAAGGCCTGTGCCGTCCCGGAGGCGTCAACGACAGGCTGGTAGTCCCCCGCGCCCTCCCCGCTGATGAAGCTGTCGCCGAGCGCGACGGCCGCAGTAGGCAGGGCCGCTTGGGCCGCTCCGCCCTGGACGACTTGGATGCCGACCGCGCCCAGCAGAAGCGCGGCCATCGCGGCCGCACGGCGGAGAACCCTCACAACTCCTCATTTCCTACTAAACAAGTATGAAATAACGAATGCCTGGATCACAACATGCCGCGCCGATGGCGTCAAGATCTCCACAAGGCCCAGCCGCTTCACCTAAGAGATCGCGTATCGCCCTGATCGTCAAGCATGCGTTTGCTCGCCCAGACCGAGCATTCGGCGAACCATGTCTGGGACTACGTCTTGGTCGCGCCTCGCACGGCATGCCGACGCATCACCGTCCCGCGGAAGCTGCCTGTGATCCCTGGCTCGGCGCATGCGGACACCCGATCATGCCTGCGACCTGCACGGATGAACTAACAGCACCGGCGCCGTCCAGATGCGTTGCCGACCGCGAGTGACTGGGTGGCCGTCCACGGCTTGTCGGCAATCTCGGTCGTCTGTCGTCACGAAGTCCGCTTCAAAGCAAACTCAGGACTTACTCGCCTAGTTCGTTCACGGAATTTCGCGCCCGGCCTTGACAATCTTCACCACATTCAGATGACAAGCCGGTTATTACCAGATGAAGCCTGATGGCAGCACCTTCCCGAGGTCAGGAGTCGCGATTAGCGTTCCGCCGGAACCCCCCCCAGCCACAGGAGGAAGACATGGCACGACGCTGGATCGCGGGACTGGTCACAACGGCGTTATTGTTATCGGCGACGCCGATGCCCGCACATGCTGCGGCGAGTGATGCGGACCTCGCCTATCGGTGGGCGCCGATCCACTATCAGGACAGTGCGTCTTCCAAGTACATCGCCGATTATCTGGCGTCCGTCGATTACGACGGTGACTGGAACACGCGCAACAACTGGGACAACCTTGACGCGAACGCCGCACGCCTGGTGGGCACGGTCTACTACTCGGTGGTGGAGACCGGCACGCACTGGTTCATCATCTACGGCTACTTCCATGCCCGGGACTGGAAGCTGCTCGGTTCGCACGAGAACGACATGGAAGGCCTACTGCTCACGGTGTACAAGGATGGCAGCGCATACGGCACGCTCCAGGCCATGGTCACCCTGTCCCACGACAACTTCTACTCCTACACGCCGGCGGGCAGCCCGTTCACCAACGGACGCGAGAACATCGACGCCACGCTGATCACGCAGCCCTGGGACGGCGAGCAGCACCCGACGAGCTTCCAGGAGACCAAGGGACACGGCTGCAAGGCATGGAACGGCGGCAGCTTCCCCGGAGGCGACGGCATCGTCTACTTCCCCAGCCGCGGCGGCGGTGAGGTGCCCTCCGGCGGCAACGACCGGTCAGTCGCCTACCAACTGGTCGACATCTTCGGCCCCGGCGGCCTATGGGAGCGCCGCAACGACCCGCAGCCGTACGCCTCCTGGGGGACCTTCGCCGGCGACAACGGCACGGACAACGCCGCACACGCACCGTGGGCCTGGGACGACTTCAACGACGGCAGCGACCTGCAGCCCGGCGTCATCGCCACGGATCCCGCCTACCTGACCGCGATGTACTTCGGCAACCTGGGCACCTTCAGCCTCGACTACACCCGCAATACTTATCGACAGTGAATCCGGCCGTTTAGCGATTGCCCGGCCAAGGTGCGCCGTCGTCGGCCATGCAACCTCTCACCGCGGGCCGGATCGGATCACCCGGACGATCAGTCCTATCTGGATGACGAGTATCACCAGTGCGACCAGTCCCGATGTTGCGAGCACTTCTTCCTCCGAAAGCCCGCCACCACATTCCGTTATATTGCCACCCTCATATAGGGAGACGCAGTCGTGTCCTAGGATCATGCCAACAATGAACCAGTTGGCGAGTAGAAGGGGGACGGCGCCCAGGACAAGAGCCAGCCTGATGTAATTCCTGCCGCCTGCCGGGCCCGTCTTCGCCTGAGCATGTTCGATATCCGATTCGCGACTCACCCGAACACTTAAGCATCGGCAGGTGATTACGACAAGGTCGGTACTGTCGGCGGATCGAGTCCACGCGCCGAGCGCGATCGTCAACAAGTGCGCCATCTTGTGTGGCGCCGTACCCGATCCGGCCCTGGCGCCGATCGGTTTCGATGGCGGCCAGGGCCGGCTTTGTGCGGTGTGGGGCACCTGCGTTGGAGGGCCGGAGGACGTACTCAAGCCCCGGCTATCTCAAACGGGCGCGTTGGTGTCAGGTGTAATTGCGGATGCGGACGTAACCGGGGACGCCGCTGTAGTTGGCGGCGGATAGGACGTAGGTTTCGCCGTAGAGGCCGTAGATGGTGACCCAGCTGCCTTGGCCGTTGCCGCTGTAGACGATTGCGTTGTTGTGGCCGGGATCCTTGTCTCGGACGACGAGGATGTGGCCGGCGGCACCGTATACCTGGACCCAGTGCTGGGAGTTGTGGGCCTCTACGCCGTCGGCGGGGGTAGTGCATGTGGTGGAGCCGGCGCCGAGGTAGCAGGTGTCCTCGTCGTACGCTTCGGCGTGTGCGTGCCCTGGCAGGAGAAGGGTGAGGGCTGCTACGGCGATTGCTGACTTGAATAGCGTTCTGGCCATTCGCATGGAAGCTCCTGGTGATGTGGGATTTGCTTTCTTAATGAGCCCGCCGGTTTCCGGGAAGGCTGATCAGGGGGAAACGATGGAGGGATAGGGGACGGTGGCCGGCATGATGCAGTAGCCCTCGACGCTGGGGTGGTGCATTCGGGAGCGGGTCTGCGGGCCGGCGTAGCCGTCCACCTGGACGGCCGGGTCATTCAGATGCCGCTGCACGGCCTTTATGGCGGCGTAGGTCTGCGGGCCGTACTCGCCGTCCACGGTGAGGTGGTTCGTCACGCGCGGGGTTCCCTGGTCCCAGCGGTTCGGGCCGTAGCAGACGTTGATGTTGTGTTGGAGCTGGCTGATCGCCTCGCGCTGGCCGGTGGTGCCGTGCTCGTTGATCCGCATGTCGCAGTTGGTCGAGTTGTCGTTGTAGGTCGGATAGACAATGACCGTTTCGGCGTCGTAGCCGCCCTGCACCAGGCTGACCGAATTGCAGTAAACCCAGGCGGCGGCGGGCGAGCTGATCGCTAATGCCCCTGCCAGCGCCAACAACAGCGTGACCAGCACGCTGATGCCCCGTTTTCTCGATTTTCGCATTGTTACCTTCCGTTGGCCGCGAATACCTGACCCCGCGCGGCAATCACCCCGGTCCCCCGTTGGATCGCCCCCGCGATAAGGGCCAGTCAAGGAGACCTGTTGCGTGGCTGACCAGGGTTGTCGAAAATGTCCGCACAAGGTCGCACAGGTCGTTCACGCTGCCTTTCGAGGCGGAGAACACTGGGGGCAGCGGTGGCGGACGCGTTGGACCAGGACAGGCAACGTCCGGATCCCGATCGGGTCGTCACCCGGGAGGATCTGGCTCGTGAACTGACATTGCTGCGCAACTCGGCCAGGAAAACAATCCGGGAGCTCGGGAAGGCCGTCGGCGTGCCGTACGGGACGCTCGGGGGGTGGTTCCGGGGGGCCAATCTGCCGCTCGCTTCGCAGGCGTCCCAGTTCGAGAAGGTCCTTGTCACCTGTGGGGTGACGGATGCAGAGGGCCTCGACCGCTGGGTGCAGGCGCTGCTGCGGGTACGGCGGCTGCCGGGTCGCCGACCGGCCGATCAGATGGCGCCCTATCGCGGACTGGAATCCTTCCAGCCGGAGCATGCCGAGTGGTTCTTCGGGCGGGATGATCTCACCCGGCGCCTGCTGGACCGGGTGGACGCCGGACTGACCATGGTGGTGGGCCCGTCGGGATCCGGGAAGTCGTCGGTGCTGCGCGCGGGGTTGATCGCGGCGCTGCCGGAATGGGTGCTGGTGACTCCCGGGGCGTACCCGCTTCAGGCGTTATCCGGCCTGATGGGCGAACCAGGGCTGACGGTGATCGTCGATCAGTTCGAGGAGATCTTCACCGGCACGACGGAGGACGCCCATGAGTTCGTCGACGCGCTGTGCGGGCTCGCGGAGACGATGCCGGTGGTGGTGGGGATGCGGGCGGATTTTTACGCGCATGCCCTGCGGTATCCGAAGCTCGCGGAGGCCTTGCAGCACAACCAGATCGTCGTCGGACCCATGGGCGAGGCCGAGCTGCGGCAGGCCATCGAGGGGCCGGCCCGCCGCGCACGGCTCGACGTGGACGGCGGCCTGGTCGAACTGATCATCCGGGAGATCTCTCCGCACGAGGCGGGCGCGCTTCCACTGCTCTCCCACACCCTCCTGTGTACGTGGGAGAACTCCCACGGCCGGACGATGACCGTCGATCACTACCGGGCCAGCGGAGGCCTGCAGGGAGCGGTGGCGCACACCGCCGAGTCGGTCTACTCCGAACTCACCGAGGCCCAGCGGGACCTGGCCAGGCGGCTCTTCCTGCGGCTGACTCACATCGGGACAGACATCGCCGACACCCGCCGCAGGGTCGAGCGCAGCGAACTGGCCGACGAGTTCGGGCCCGTGCTCGACCGGTTCGTCGAGCGACGGCTGCTCACCGTGGACGCCACGACGGTCCAGATCAGCCACGAGGCGCTCCTGCTCGCCTGGCCCCGGCTGCGCTCCTGGATCGACGCGGACCGGGTCGGGCTGCGCGTTCACCGGCAGCTCACTCAGGCGGCGCAGTCGTGGCAGGCGGGCGAGCGCGACCCGGGTGGCCTCTATCGAGGGGGGCGGCTGGAGGCGGCGCGTGAATGGGCCAGGGAACCGGCTCACCAGGCCGAGCTCAACCCGCTGGAACTGGAGTTCCTGGACACGAGCGAGCAGCAGCACCGTCAGCGTACCCGCCGCCTCTACCGGCTGCTGGCGGCGTTCGCGGCGCTGACGGTCCTCGCCGGAGGGCTGGCCGCCTACTCGCAACTGCAGCGGGCGGAGGCCGACCGGGCGCGCGATGTCGCGATCTCCCAGAACGTCGCGATGACGGCCAGCCGGCTGCGCGACACCGATCCCGCGCTGGCGGCCCAGCTCGCCCTGGCCGCCTATCGGATCTCGCCGACCATCGAGGCCCGTTCCGGGATCATGGAGCTCACCAGCTCGATCGAGGTCACCCGGGTGGTCCGTCCCACGCGCGTGCTGCAGGCCGTGACGGTGTCCCCGTCCGGGCGGCTGCTGGCCGCCGCCGGCGCCGCCGAAGCCGACAGCACCATCCTGCTGTGGGACCTGACGAATCCGCGGCGTCCGGTCAGGATCGGCGCGCCGATGATCGGGCATTCGAGTGCCGTCTACGCCGTGGCCTTCAGCCCCGACGGGCGCGTCCTCGCCACCGGCGGCGAGGACCGATCCGTACGCCTCTGGGATCTTTCCGACCCCGCCCACCCCGTACCGCTGGGCGCGCCGCTGACCGGCCCCGCCGAGACCGTGTACGCGCTGGACTTCAGCCCCGACGGGCGGATGCTCGCCATCGGCAGCGGGGAGGGCGCGCTCCACCTGTGGGACCTGCGCTCCACCACGATGCGGGGCCCGTTCACCGGCCCGGACGGAGCGGTGAACGCGCTCGCGTTCCGCCCGGACGGGCAGGTGCTCGCGGCGGGCAACGGCACGGAGACCGCCGGATCGCTGCAACTGTGGGACGTCGGCGATCCGGCTCGGGCCCGCCCCGCCGGGCCCGCCCTGGCCCTCCCGAGCCGGGTCAACGCCGTCGCCTACCACTCCAAACTGGTCGCCGTGGGTGGCAACGACGGCGCCGTCCGGCTGTGGGACACCACGGACCCGGCCGAGCCCCAGCCCGTCGGCAAGCCGCTGGTCGCCACGGTCAGCGTGTGGATCAACGTGCTCGGCTTCAGCTCCGACGGCCGTCTGCTCGGCGTGGGCAGCGCGGACAACACGGCCCGGATCTGGGACGTGGCCACGGCCCAGGTGGTGACCTCGCTGCCGCATCCGGAGCCCGTCACGGCCGTCGCGTTCCGCGACCGCTTCGTGGCGACCAACGGCGCGGACGGCGTCGCCCGGCTGTGGCACGTCCCCGAGCCGGTGATCGCCCGTACGGATCATCCGATCGACAACGTCGTCTTCCGCCGAGGAGAGCACGTCCTGGCCGCCGCAGGCGGGGACATCCGGCTGTGGAACGTCCGCGACCGCCGTCCCACTCCGGTCAGCCCGGTCCTCACCGCCCCCGCGCCGTACGACCGCATCGGCGGCACGGTGGCCGTGAGCCCCGACGGGCGCACGCTGGCAGGCGGGACGCGGCTGGGCAACGCCGTGGTGCTGTGGGACATCGGCGACCCGCGCCATCCCGTCCGCCGCGGTTCCCTGACCGGCCCCGCGGCCCTCGTCGAGAGCGTCACGTTCAGCCCCGACGGGAGGCTCTTGGCGGCCGGAAGCCGGGATGGCTCCGTACATATCTGGGATGCCCGTACGACACAGCCGATCGGCAAAGTGAGCCCCGAAGCGGGCAACGTCTTCGTCGTGGCGTTCAGCCCCGATGGCCGCACCCTCGCCGCCGCCACGCAAGGCGGCACCGTGGCGTTCTGGGACATCGCGGACCCGCTTCGCCCAGCGTCGCTCGGCAAGCTCGTCACGTCGCCGGGAGACGATGTGCGCTCCCTGGCCTTCAACCAGCGGGGAACCGTCCTCGCCACGGGAAACGCGTCCGGGACGGTCCGGCTGTGGGACATGACCGAACCCCGCGAACCGCGTCTCCTGGGCGAGCCCTTGACCGGACCCGGCGGGAGAATCTTCGCCCTCGCCTTCGATCCCACGGACACGACCCTCGCGGTGGGAACCGGAGCCGGACAGCTCTGGCTGTGGAACGTCGCCGATCCCGAGAGCCCGGAGACCGACGTCATCATCAACAGCGCCGGGGAGAGCTACACGGAATTGGCCTTCAGCTTCGACGGGACCGTCCTCGCCAGCGCGGGCCGGGACGTGCGCCTGTGGGACGTGGATCCGGCACGCGTCTCATCACGTATCTGCACCGAAACAGGCGATCTGATCACGGAGGCCGAGTGGCGGCAACATGTCCGCGGCGTCCCATTCCGGCCGCCCTGCGGATCAGGGCGTGCGTGATCAGCGGTGCTGGCGGTGGACCGTTCAGGGTGACGGTCTCGATGACGCCGGTGTCGGCGCGCCTCGTCGGCCGGTGTAGCCCTGCCCTGATCATGGCGACGGCACCTTGGCCGTGCTCCTGCGTACGACGAGGTGTGGTTCGAGCACGAATTCCTGATCCTGAGTCCGGTCCCCGTCCAGGCGTTCGATTGCTGCGGCGACAGCGAGCCGGGCCTGTTCCTTCGGTGCCTGGCTGACGGTGGTGAGGTTCATGCGGTGCAGTTGGGCCAAGAGGCTGTTGTCATAGCCTGTGACGGATACCCGTTTCGGTACGTTGATCCGGGCACGGTCGAAGTGGTCGAGCACACCGACGGCGCAACGGTCGTTGTAGGCGACAACGGCCGTCACGCCGCCCGACAGGTCGAGTGTTTCGGCGGCGAGGATGCCGTCGCGTTCGGTTTCCCCGCCGGGCAGGATCGCCGGAGAAAGCCCGTGGCGGCGTATAGCCGACACGTAGGCGTGTCGCCGCTCGGCGGATACGAAGCCGTCTCCCCCATCGACATGCGTGATGCGTCGATGGCCAAGCTCAACGAGATGATCCACGAGGAGGGCCATGCCCACGTCTTCGGCGGTCCGGACGACATCGAATCCGGGCATATCGATGGAGCGGCCGATAGAGACGACGGGGACTCCAGCGGTTAGCTCAGCCAGTTCCTTGGCCGGCAACACCGATCCAAGGAGGAACAGGGCCTCGCAGCGGAAGTCGAGCAGGGTCTCGATCGCTTGCCGTTCGTCGTGCGACGGCGTCACAGCACCAAGTCCGAGTTCGTAGCCACGCTGGTCGGCGATTCGCTGGATCTCTTCGACCAGCTCCGCGTGGAAGGGGTTGCTCGGCGTCACGGTGATGCCCAGCATGCGGGAGCGGCGACGGGCCAGAAGGCTGGCGGTGCGATCGGTTCGGTAGCCGAGCCGGTCGGCGATGGCCAGCACCCGGGCGGTGGTCTCCGCGCTCGGGCCGGGATTGCCGTTTAGGATCAACGACACCAGCCCTTTGGAGACACCCGCTTCGGCGGCTATGTCACGGATCGTGGGGCGCCGGCGCGTGCCGCGCTCCGGTGGCTGCTCCTTGCTAGTCAACCCCGCTCCAGCTCAGTAACAGATGCGAAACACGCCGTTGACACCAACGGCGTCGTGACGCATGCTACATCCCATTATTAAACCGGTTTAACTCGGTTGATTCTGAGATGAATTGTCCGGTTTTAGCGGTTTCTCCGTTCTCTTTGACGTCGCTGAAGGAGTGCTGGATGAACAGTGGTCGCCTGGGGGTCGCCGTGATCGGCGCCGGCATGGCGGGTCGGTCCCACGCGGCCGGGTACCGCTCCGCCACGACCTGTTACGACGCCGGACTACCCCAGATCGACCTCGTCGCGATCGCGGACGTGAACCAGACCTTCGCCGAGCAGACGGCGCGAAGGTTCGGCTACGCGCGGACCGAATCCTCCTGGGAGGCTATCGCGGAGGCCCCGGACGTAGACGTGGTCAGCGTCGTCGTAGCCAACCAACTTCACCGGGAGGTGGTCCTGGGACTGCTGTCCGCCGGGAAACACGTCCTGTGCGAGAAACCGTTGGCACCCACGATCACCGACGCCAAGGCCATGGTGGCCGCGGCTGCGGCCGCGCCGCACCTGCACACGGGGGTCGGTTTCACGTACCGGCGCTCACCGGCGCTCGCCGCGATCAAGCAGCGCGTCGACCGTGGGGAAATGGGCAGAATCCTGCACTTCAACGGCCATTATTGGTGCGACTACGCCTGTGATCCAAACGGGCCGATGAGCTGGCGCTACAAGGGTGGCCCCGGATCCGGTGCTCTGGCTGACATCGGAAGCCACCTTGTGGATCTGGCTGAGTTCTTGGGCGGCCCGATCGAATCCGTGCGCGGCGCGGTTCTGTCCACCTTCATCACGGAGCGGGCACGCCCGGTCGGCGCTGCCGTGGGCCACGGGGCTGCCGAACTGAGTGACGTCATGGAGCCAGTGGAGAACGAGGACCTCGTGACCTTCTCGGCCTGTTTTGCCTCCGGGGCCACCGCCACGATCTCGGCCTCCCGGGTTGCGGTCGGCATGGCCAACGCCCTAGGGCTCGAACTGTTCGCCGAGCACGCCGCCGCAACCTTCGACCTTGATCGGGCGGGTGAGTTCTCCTACTTCGACCGGGCGGTGACCGATGAGACCGCTGGGTACCGCACGGTGCCGGTCGGACCGAGGCACCCTTACGTGACCGGTGGGTTCCCGATGGACTTTCCCGGAGTCGGTTACGGACAGAACGACCTGTTCGTCTTCCAGGCGCGGGCATTCCTGGAGCAAGTGGCAGGCCTTGACCGGCTGCCTCGGGTTCCTTCGTTCGAGCACGGCCTGCGCAATCTCCGAATTCTGGCGGCGAGCGCGGAGTCCGCGAGGTCCGGTGGCGCCGAAGTCAACGTCGGCGGCCAACCACATCCACCAAACCCTGCGGCTGCATCTGTGGTGAGGAGATCCTGATGAAGATCGGTGCGTACACCGCGTGCCTTCACGACAAACCATTGCCTGAGGCCCTGTCCATCCTCGCCGCGTTCGGACTGGAGAGCGCGGAGATCAACTCCGGTGGGTTCATTCCCGAGCCGCATCTGCCGATACGCGACATCCTCGCCAGTGAGCAGGCGAGGCAGGACTACCTGGGAATCTTCGCCGACCACGGGATCACTCTCACCGCGCTGAACTGCAACGGAAACCCGTTGCACCCCAATGCGATCGTGCGAGACAAGCACTCGGCCGATCTCATCCGCTCGATCGAGGTGGCGGCGCTGCTGGGTGTCACGCGTGTGGTGGCCATGTCCGGCACCCCCGCCGCCAGCGCCACGGGCACCAACCCCGCGTGGAACGTGTTGCCGTGGGACAGCGCGTATCTCGACGTACGGGACTACCAGTGGAACGAGGTGGCGATTCCGTTCTGGAGAAACGTCCAGGAGCGCGCGGCCCACTTCGACGTCAAGATCGCCATCGAGATGCACCCGCACAATGTCGTGTACAACCCGGCCACGTTGCTGCGGCTGGTCGAGTCGATCAACGCCACCCACGTGGGCGCCGAACTCGATCCGTCCCATCTGTTCTGGCAGGGGATCGACCCGATCGAGGCTGTCGGCCACCTGGGCGGTCTGATCTACAACGCCGCGGCCAAGGACACCAGGATCAATGCCGCCGCCCGCATCAATGGTGTGCTGGACGACCGGTTCGACCGCGTCCGGCCCGACGCGCCTGGAGCGGTCAGCCTGGGCGGCCCCTACATCCTCAGCCGCTGGCCCACCGACTCCTCCTGGGATTTCGTCGCCGTGGGTCGTGGTCACGACGTCACCTGGTGGCGAGGCTTCCTGCAGGTCCTAGAGCAGGTGGACCCCGGCATGGCGGTGAACATCGAGCACGAGGATCAGGAGCTCGGGCAGCTGGAAGGCTTGGGTTCGGCCGCCAAGACCCTACTCGAGGCTGCCGGGCGCTAAGGCGCGGGAGCCTGACGCGGCCGGTCGCGGTCCAAGACTCGATATCCGGCCACAGCGAAAAGGTCTCGACACCCGAGTGAGGCCGATTCCCCTTCCTCGCCACACAGGCGAAACACCATCGCCCAGAGCGGCCCGCGGCGCAGCGGCTCAGATACCCGCCCTCAGAAGGAGCACCCCCTATGGAACGCAAGCAGATTCGGCGGCGCCTGGCACGGCGCCGCCTGAGCAGTGTCACGTTGCCCGCTCTGGCCCTTCTCGCCTCGGCAGGGCTGGCCCTCAGCGCCTGCACCAGCGGCGCGACGTCGAACGGTGGCTCGAGTGGCACGACCGGGGCCGCGCCGTCGGCCCCCGGGGCCAGCACGGCCGGCGGTACGATCTCGATCTTCGTGATCGGCGGCAAGTCCGATGACCCGTTCTGGTCGAAGGTCAAGCGCGGCGTGGACGACGCCGCCAAGGTGGTCCAGGCCAACGGCGGCAAGGTGACCTGGCTCGGCCCGCAGAACTACGACAACCTCGGCCCAGACGCCGCGAAACTGATCCTCACCGCGAAGAGCCAGGGTGCCACGGCGGTGATCGGAGCCGACTGGGTGCCGGACGCGCAGGACGAGGCCTTCAAGTCGGTGAGCGACAGCGGCGTGCCTGTCTTCCTGTACAACTCGGGCGGCGCCGACGCCGCGAAGACGGTCGGGGCGCTCACCTATACCGGCTCGGACGAGCTCCTGGCCGGCAAGGTCGGCGGGCAGTTCTTCGCCCAGAAGGGGGTCAAGAACGTCTTGTGCGTCAACACGCTGCCCGGCGCCGTGAACACCGAAGCCCGCTGCGAGGGCATCTCCCAGGGCATCTCCGTGAGCGGCAAGTCCACGCAGCTTCCGCTGCCCTCCTCCAGCTTCGGCAACCCGACCGCCATCACCCAGGCGATCAAGGCCACCCTGCTCAAGGACAGCAGCATCGACGGGATCGTCACCATCAGTACCCAGGACGCTGACAGCGCATCTGCCGCGATCGAGCAGGCCGACGCCGCAAGCCGGGTCAAGCTGGGCACCTTCGACATGGACGACACCCAACTCGAGCGGATCAAGGCGGGCACGCAGCTGTTCTGCATCGACCAGCAGCCGTACATGCAGGGCTACCTGGCGGTGTCACAGGCGTTCGCATACAACGCCTACGGGCTCTTGCTGCCGCAGAGCCCGCTTCTCACCGGTCCGGCTGTGATCAACGCCGGCAACGTCGACCAGGCCCTCGCGGGCGCGAAGGCCGGAGTCCGCTGAACGCCATGAGGGTGGCGGGCCCGCGAACTCCAGGCCTGCCACCCGCCGCGCGCCGGATCGGCTCGGCCATCGACCTCAGTGAAAGTGGTAGGAGTGATGACTGTCCAGAGTCCTGACACCGCACCTGTCGCAGCCGCGTCAACGCCCGGCTCGTCATCAGAGCGCTCGCTGCGCGACATGACCCGCCGCCCGGAGGTGGGAGCCCTCATCGGGACCCTGGGGGTCTTCGTCTTCTTCGCCATCTTCGGCGGCGCTGAGTTCCTCTCCTCCGCCGGTGCCGCCAGCTGGCTGAACGTGGCCGCGGAACTGGGCATCATCGCGGTCCCCGTCGGCCTTCTCATGATCGCCGGTGAGCTCGATCTGTCCGTCGGCTCGGTGCTGGCGGCCAGCTCCATGACGCTGGCCATCGTGTCCGGGCACTGGGGCGGCCCGATGATCCTCGGCATCCTCCTGGCCTTGACCATCGGCGTGGCCACCGGGCTGGTCAACGGACTGATCGTGACGCGGACCAACGTTCCGTCATTCGTGGTCACTCTGGCTACCCTGGCCGCGCTGGCGGGTCTGACCCTGGGGCTGTCACGCGTCATCACCGGTACCACCAGCGTGGGCCTCAAGCCCGATCCGACGTCGAAGGCGCTGTTCGGCACGCTGATCAGCGGCCAGTTCGAGGTAGCGATCCTCTGGTGGATCGCCGTGGCCGGCTGCGTCGCCTGGATGCTGCAGGAAACGCGCTACGGAAACTGGATCTTCGCCGTGGGCGGTGACAAGGAGAGCGCGAGGGCCACCGGAATTCCGACCAACAAGGTCAAGATCGCCCTGTACGTGGGCAGCGGCTTCGGCGCGGCGCTGGTAGGGGTCATCCAGACGATCCTGTACAACGGCGCCCAGGTCGCCAACGGCCAGTCCTTTGTCTTCAACTCCATCATCGCCGTGGTCATCGGCGGCGTCCTGCTCACCGGCGGCTACGGATCTGTGATCGGGGTCATCCTGGGCACCCTGACCTTCGCAATCGTCAACCAGGGCATCTACTACACCGGCTGGAACTCCGACTGGGCCAGCCTGATCCTGGGCATCCTGCTCCTGGTCGCCGTCCTGATGAACAACACCTTCCGCAGGCTCGCGCTGTCCTCCGGGCCTCGGTCACAGAGGAAGGCATGACCGTGGGCGCACCCTTGCTGAGGCTCACCAACGTCTCCAAGACCTACGTGGGCACCAATGCGCTGCTCAACATCTCACTCGACGTCGAGGCCGGGAAGGTGCTCTGCCTGCTCGGCGACAACGGTGCCGGAAAGTCCACCCTCATCAAGATCCTCTCCGGCGTCCATGCCCCCACCGCGGGGACCATTGAAGTCAACGGCGAGCCCGTCAGGTTCAGCAGCCCCCGTGACGCATCCGCCTACGGCATCGCGACCGTGCACCAGTTCGGCGGCACTTTTCCGCTCATGAGTGTCGGCCGGTCGTTCTTCGTCGGCGCCGAACCGACGAAACGATGGGGGCCCCTGCGCCGCTTCGACAAGAAGCTCGCCAGTGAAATCGCCATTCGTGAAATGCAGTCACTGGGCATCACCGGCGTCACCGACGGCCGGCGACTGGTAGGCAGCCTCTCCGGCGGCGAGCGCCAAGCCCTGGCCATCGCACGAGGGGTGTACTTCGGCGCCAGCGTTCTCATCCTCGACGAGCCGACCGCCGCACTCGGCGTCAAGGAGGCCACCCATGTTCTACGGATCATCATGCAAGCTCGGCAGAAGGGCATCGCGGTGGTCTTCGTCACCCACAACGTCCTGCACGCGATCTCCGTCGGCGACCACTTCGCGGTCCTGATCCGCGGCGAGAAGGCCGATGACTTCCGCAAGGGCGAACGGACCCGAGAGCAGGTCACCGACCTCATGGCCGGTGGCGAAGCCATGGCAGCGCTTGAAGCCGAGCTCGCCGAGATGCAGGCGCAGGCTCACCATGACACCACCTAGTCCAGGGGCGGCGAGCGTCGGCCGCTTCGGCGTGGTCGTGCTCAGCCTGCTCCGCGTGCCCAACACATCCTGGCCACTGTCCCATCTCGCACTAGGGAGTCGTCGATGAAGATCGCGCTGGATCCGTACATGCTCCGCCGTACGCCGCTGACCGAGTTGCCTGCGCGGGTCGCCGAACTGGGGTACGAGCACATCGAGCTGTCTCCCCGCGAGGATTTTTTACCGTTCTTCACCCATCCGCGCGCTGACCGGCACACCGTGGCGTCGTTCAAGCAGGCGCTGCAGGCGGCCGGGGTCTCGATCTCGTCGGTGTTGCCGTTATACCGCTGGTCCGGGCCGGACGAGGACGAGCGCGCCGCCGCGGTGCGGTACTGGAAGCGGGCCATCGAAATAACCGTCGACCTCGGGTGCGACGCGATGAACTCCGAGTTCAACGGTCGGCCCGAACAGGCCAGCCGGAGCGAGGGCATGTTCTGGCGGTCGATGGAGGAGCTGCTGCCGGTGTTCGAGCGTGAAGGCGTGCGGCTGCGCCTGGAGCCGCACCCAGACGACTTCATCGAGGACGGGATCACCGCGGTCGACATGGTCCGCGGCATCAACAGCTCGTTGGTGTCGTTTCTCTACTGCGCCCCGCACACATTCCACCAGGGCGGCAACATGGCCGAGATCATGGAGTACGCCGGGCCGCTGCTGACCCACCTGCACGTCGCCGACTCCTTCGATCACCGGGCCTCGTCGGGCCTGCGGTACATCATCAACCCGCCCGGCTCGCCCGCCCGTATCCACCAGCACCTGGACATCGGTCAGGGTGAGGTGGACTGGCCCACGTTCTTCGGCACGCTGGACCGGCTCGGGTTCGACGGGATCATGACCGCCTGCGTGTTCGCCTGGGAGGACCGCGCCGCCGACTCCTGCCGGTTCATGCGCAAGGAGATGGAGCGCTACGTCAACACCTGGGCGCCACGACCGTGATGCACGAGCAGGGACGCGAGGGCTATCTCAGCATCGCCGCCGTGCCACAGATGTGCCAGTCACAGCGAGAGTCACGGGGAGTCGAGGGCGTGCCCGGGTGGGATCAGTTCGGTTCGTAGTTCGTGGCTTTCGTCGGGTAGGCGTGCCTCGTAGTAGATCCGGTAGCCGTCGGCGGGCAGGGGGAGGATGTCGAGGTAGCGGACGTCCACGACCGGGGAGTCGTCGAGCTGGACCAGCAGTGGTGTGGTGCTGTTGCCAGAGGCTGGAGTGGCCAGGCCGGTTCGCTCGAACCAGTTCTCCTCCTGGGAGGCTCGTCCGTCGTAGCAGGCGCGGCCGTCAGGCAGGATGCTGGACAGGCGTGCGCCGCGTGCGTCCCAGGTGCCGGGGCGACCGGTCAGCACGGTGCCGTGCCACTTCCATGTCAGCCCGTCGTCGCTCGTGGCGTATGCCGTGCTCATACGGTCTTCCTCGCCTGGCTTGTCCAGCGGGTGGCAGCAGATCCACGCCTGCCAGCGTCGGCCGTCGTACCGGATCACCGGATCTTTGACTGCGGTTGTACGCTCGTCGCCCTCGAACACCCGGCGCATCTCCGCGTCGGCCAGTCCTTCTGGCTCGGACGCCTCGAGAACGCCGATCCACCAGTGCAGGCTGTTGGGGGTCGCGCAGCTGACATAGAGCCGCCAATGGCCGGAGTCGGTGCGTACCAGAGCAGGACGCTCGACCATCGCGGCGCCGAGGCGGTCCCTGGTCACCACGCCGATCGTGGCAAGTCGCTCCCCGTCGGCGGAGCGCGCGATGACGTTGTAGTCCCCGTCGATACTGCTGCGGACGCGGTACGCCAGGACGATGGACCCGTCCACGTCGAGGGCAGCGCTCGGTGCGCCCGCCCACTGGTGGGGCCCCGGACCGGGTGCCGGGACGACGACTGCCGCGCGGCCGGTTCCAGGGAGGGGGAAATCGTATTTGTCCGCTGCCACGATCTGAGCTTGGCGGGTCGGGGCATCGACCAGTAGTGGCAGGACTGACAGGGTGCGGGAAGTTTCTGCCACAATCGCGGTGTGATACGCGACGTGGTCGCCCTGGTCGGCGACAGCGCCGCACCATTCGAGCTGGGTGTGGTGTGTCAGGTGTTCGGGCTCGATCGGTCCGACGACCGGCTGCCGGTCTACGACTTCGCGGTGTGCGCGCCAAGGCCGGGAGCCGTGGAGACCACGGCGGGCTTCGCGATCCAGGTCGACCACGGGCTGGATCGGATGGCGTCCGCCGACCTGGTGACCATTCCGGCCTGGCCGGACCTGGACCGGTCAGTGCCGTCAGCGATCGTCGAGGCGCTGCGAAGCGCCGTCGCTCGCGGCGCCCAGGTGCTCTCCGTGTGCACCGGCGCGTTCCCCCTGGCCGTGGCTGGCCTGCTGGATGGTCGGCGAGCCGCGACCCACTGGCAGTTCGCCGACCGGCTGGCCGAGCGGTATCCCGAGATCCGGGTCGACCGCGACGTCCTGTACGTCGAGGACGGTCCGATCCTCACCAGCGCCGGAGCCGCGGCCGGAATCGACGCCTGCCTCCATGTGGTGCGCCGCGAGCACGGCGCCGCCACAGCCAACGCACTGGCCCGCCGCATGGTTGTTCCAGCTCACCGGTCCGGCGGGCAGGCACAGTTCATCGAACTGCCCGTCCCCGCGGCCGCCACCGGCTACGAGTTGTCCGGCCTGATCGACTGGATGCGGGCGCACCTGGACCGGCCGTTGACCGTGGAGACGCTGGCCGCCCGGGCGCTCACATCACCGCGCACGTTCGCCAGGCGGTTCAAGGCGGCCACCGGCACCACGCCGCTCCGCTGGCTCCTCGACCAGCGGCTGCAACGTGCCGAGGAACTCCTGGAAAGTACGGACCTACCCATGGACGCGGTGGCCGCGCGAGCCGGCTTCGGCAGCGCCGACGCCCTGCGCCACCACTTCACCGCGCGCCGCGGCGTGACCCCTGGGACACATCGACGCACCTTCCGATCCGAACAGAACTAGCCCCAGACGGCCGCTACCGCGCAGTTGACCGCCAAAAGGGGCACCTCCCGCAAGGAAGGTGCCCCCTTGTTTGTGTCTGGTCGGATTTAGATGGGCGTGCCGCCGTTCTGCACGATCAGTGCGTTGGCGTCACGCAGGAACGTCGCCTTGACGACCGGGTTCAAGACGATCTTCGGGTCGTTGACCGCTTCGATGAAGCGCGTCAGCTTCTTGACGATCTTCTTCTTGTCTCGCTCGCGCTCCTTGTCCTCCGACACCATGACCTTGGAGATCTTGTCCTCGAGCTTCGCGGCGCCGGTGGCGCTGAGCTCGCCGGCGGTCTTGAAGCGTTCGATCAGGACGGAGATCTCGTCGGTCGAGGTGACCGTCGTGAACTTCACCGGCTGCTCGAGCCGGCCGCCGGACTGGGTCTCGATGGTGACGTTGAGCGTGTGCTCGCCCAGGGGCAGCAGGTAGAGCGGCTGGACCGAACCGGACGTGAACGGCTGGCCGTCCAGGGTGCCGGTCACCGTCTTGACGCCGGTGCCCACGACCTCCCAGCTGATGGTGAGGTCCTGGCTGTCGCCGTACTCGGTGCCGTCCGTGACGCCGGAGACCAGGATGGTGGTCGCGGTGTCAGGGAGGGCGCCGTAGACCTTCATCTCGTAGATCGAGTAGCCCCACTGGCCGGACTTCTCCACGCCTTGCATCCGGATGTACCGGGTGTCGGCGTTCAGGTCGATGAGGTCCGTGCCGCCGTTGCTGGCGGTTTCGGTGAACTTGTCGGTCCAGGTCTGGCCGTCGGGAGAGGTCTGCACCTTGTATCCCTTGGCGTAAGAGTCCTCCCAGTCGATGGCGACCTGGTAGACGGTGTACGTGTCGCCCAGGTCCACCTGGAGCCAGTTGGTGGCCGACTCGCTCGCGCTCCAGCGGGTGGTGTTGTCGCCGTCGAAGGCGGCGGCGGCCGTCTGCTGGGCGTTGGACGCCGACGACGCGGTGGCCGTCTTGCCGAGGGCGATGTTCGGCGCGGGCTGGCCGTAGACCTCCATCTCGTAGAGCGAGTAGCCCCATTGGCCGGACTTCTCCACGCCCTGCATCCGCACGTGGCGGCCCAGCGCGTTCATCGGGATCTTCTCGGTGCCGCCGCTGGAGTTGGCCTGGGTGAAAGCGTCCTTCCAGGTGGTGCCGTCGATCGACACCTGGAGCTTGTAGCGCTTGGCGTAGGAGGCCTCCCACCGCAGGTCGACCTCGGTGAGGGCGTAGATGCCGCCCAGGTCGACCTGGAGCCAGTTGTCGGCGCTCTCACTGGCGCTCCAGCGGGAGGCCGGGTCGCCGTCGAACGCCTTGGCGGCGGCCTGGTCGGCGTTGGACTGCGAGGAGGCGGTCGCCGGCTTGTTCAGAGCCAGGTTGACGCGGCTCGTGTCGCGAAGGGTCAGGTCGAGCGTGACCGTCTGGTCCTTCTTCAGGGGAAGGACGCGGGCGATGGTGCCGAGCGGCGAGTTTCCGATCTGGATGCCGCTGCCGGTGATCTGCTCGATGCCGTCGCGCTGGATCAGCGTGAGGTTCTGGTCGATGTCGGACGTCAAGGTGACCTTCACCTTGTGGGTGTCCATGTCCCAGTCGAGGTCGTCGATGGTGAACCGGCTCTTGCCCAGCATGCCGGAGATGGAGCCCTTCTTCAGGCCCTTGGGCAGCGCGGGAAGCAGTTCCAGCGTGCCGGGGTCGGTCGTGGCCAGCATCTCCATCATGATCGTCGGCACGGAGTTGACGACGTCGGTGGCGAACACGCCCTTGTTGTTGTAGTGCGACGTCGACAGGCTGCTGTAGTAGTAGTCGTCCCTGGCGAAGCGCATCAGCTTCGCGTTGACGGAGTCGGCGTTGTTCAGGTTGGCGGCGATCAGCGCTCCGTGCAGCAGGCCGTGGCCGGCGTTCTCGTAGCTGCCGCCGTCCTTCTTCTGCAGGAACACCTTGGCCGCGTCGTACAGCGGCTTGTTCTTCTCCGGCGTGACCTCGCCGTACGGCCAGACGGGCATCAGCCCGCTGGAGTGCCGGTGCTGGTAGGCGTTCTTGTTCGCCAGGTCGGGCCAGGCCCACTCGGCCAGCGCGCCGTCGTTGTTGATCAGGTACGGCGGCAGGTTGTCGAGCTTCTCCTGCCAGAGCGCGATCTTGTCCTGGTCCTTGCCGAGCGCCTTGCTCGTCTCGATCAGCGTCGACAGCGCGAACCGGGCGCCGGCGATGTCGTACACCGAGTTGACGGACAGCGGCACGCCGCCGGCCGGACGGTTCTCCGGCGAGATGGACCCGGCGAAGACGTACTTGCCGTTGGCGTCCTTCTCGACGAGGAAGTCTTCGTAGAAGTCTCCCATGTCGCGGATCAGCGGGTAGTACTGCTGCTCCAGGAACGTCTTGTCGCCCGTGATCTGGTAGTGCTCCCAGAACGGGTAGAGCAGCCACGACTCGCCGCCCGTGACGTACTGGTACGGGTAGTCGAAGTTGATGTTGGAGATGAGGCCTTCGCCGTTGGGCGTGTTGCCGCCCGTCAGCATGCCGCGCGTGCCGAGCAGCTTCTGGGCGTTGGTCCGGAAGTCCTGCTGCCACGCCTTGTTGATCCACCAGTAGCCGGCCATGACCTCGGGCAGGTTGCCGATGTTGCCGCCGGAGATCTGCAGGTTGAGGTTGGCGTCCAGGTGGTAGTAGCCGTCCCAGCCGACGTTGCTGTCGCCGGTCCAGTTACCGAGCAGGTCGGGCGGGGCCGTCGGGCTGCTCGAACCGATCAGGTGGTAGCGGCCCGAGTTGAACATGCGCTCGAACAGCGCCAGATTCGGCGTGGTCGCGGTCTTCTGCTGGGCGAGCAGTTCCTCGTTGGACTTCGAGCGGTCCTCGGGGCTGGCCCCGAAGTCGACGGAGACCCGGTTGAACATCTCGCTGTGCTTGGTCACGTGCCGGTTCAGGAGCGTCGGGTAGTCGCCGGAGAGCGCCGCCAGCTTCGCCTGCAGGAGCTGCTTGTTCCAGTCCTGCTCGGCGGGCACTCCCCCCGCGTAGGTGCCGTCGTAGCGCTGGGTCAGCGACAGCAGCGTCACGTAGGTCGCGCCGGTGACCTGCACGTCGGTGCCGGACATGGTCTTGACGCCGTCCGTGACGATCCGCGTGACGCCCTCGTACCCGGCGTTGTAGCTGCCGTTCGGGTACTTCACCCGCAGGTTGAGGTAGTCGGTGGTGGAGTTGTTGACGGCCGTCATGCCCTTGTTGAGCAGGTTCATGCCGGGGTCGATGGACAGGCCTAGCTTGACGTCGAGCTTCTGCCCGGCCGGGGCCGGCAGGTGCTGGACGGTGACGCCGTCGGTCTGCGACACGAAGGCGTCGCGCTTCCAGTCGCCCTTGTCGTCGGTCCAGTTCACCGAGACGACGCCGGCCGAGTAGTCGGTGGACCGGACGTAGTTGGTGACCTCGCCGCTGGCCGGCAGCTGGAGGGTCATCTTGAAGCCCGGGTGCTTGCTGCCCTCGCCGCCGCCCTGGTATCCCTGCACGTCGGCGGCGAGCTGGTTGGCCTCCTGGTACTTGCCGGCGATCAGCAGGTCCCGGATCCTCTTGATGTTCTCCTGGCTGACGGTGTTGAACGTCCGGTGGGGGCGGTTCTCCGACCGCGCCATGAAGAAGTCCCGGTCGTTGAAGACGACCGTCTCGTCCCGCGGGTTGCCGAAGACGATGACGCCCTGCTTTCCGTCACCGGCGAGCAGGCCCTCCTCCCAGTCGTTGTAGGTGGTCGGGTAGGTGGTGGACAGCGCCTTCGTCGCCGGGTTGCCGGGCGTCGTGAAGGTCTTCGTCAGGCCCTGGCTCTCGTTGCCGTTGGCGTCGAGCGCCGTCACCTTCACGGTGTAGGTCCGGCCGGTGGCCAGTCCCGTCACGGCGTAGGTGCGCGCGTCCGCTGCCAGCGTGTCCTTCAGCGCCTGGCCGAGGTAGACCTTGTAACCGGTGACCGCCTGGTTGTCGGTCGCGGCGGGCCAGGTGACCTTCGCCCCCGTGGCCGTCACCTCGCTCACCTGGATCTGCGCCGTCGCCGGCCAGGTCGGGGCGGTGTCGGCCGGCTTGACCTTGCCGTACACCTCGAACTCCCAGAGCGACAGGCCCCACT
The DNA here is from genome assembly GCF_009687865.1 of Acrocarpospora macrocephala. GTDB lineage: Bacteria > Actinomycetota > Actinomycetes > Streptosporangiales > Streptosporangiaceae > Acrocarpospora > Acrocarpospora macrocephala. Next base: position 63,387 of record NZ_BLAE01000032.1, on the reverse strand, counting down.
GGGTCGCCGCCTTGGTGCCCTGCATGCGGACGTAACGTCCTTCCACCGGCGGATCGAGCACGATTTCGTCGATGTGGTCGCCGGTCGGCGTGGGGTCATTGTGGGAGTGGACGTCGGTCCAGGCGCTGCCGTCCGCCGACGTCTGGATCTTGTACGTCGAGGAGTACGCGGCCTCCCAGTTGAGCACGACCTTGTCCAGGACGTGGGCCTTGCCCAGGTCGACCTGGATCCACTGGGTGTCGCCGCCGTTCGAGCCCCAGCGCGTGGCGGTGTTGCCGTCGAACGCGCGGAACGCCGAGCGGTCGTTCTGCGGCTGGCTGTTGGTCTCGCCGCTGCCGTCGTTGGACTGCGACGACGCCGTGTACGCCGACGGCGGCAGGTTCAGCGCGACATTGACCGGCACCTCTGGCTGCACCGGGGTGCCGTAGATCTCGAACTCGTACAGGGAGTACCCGTACTGCGTCTGCGGAAGGACGCCCTGCATGCGGACATAGCGTGCCTTCTTGCGGATCTGCACCGTCTCGACGCCGCCACCGCCCGTCGTGGTGGAGAAGACGTCTTCCCACTGCTGGCCGTCGCCCGAGATCTGGATCTTGTACGCCTTGCCGTAGGCCGCTTCCCACGACAGGACGGCCTTGGACACGTCGTACTCGTCCCCGAGGTCGACGTGGATCCAGGCGTTCGGGTCGTTGCTGTGGTCGCTGGACCAGCGCGAGGAGCCGTTGCCGTCGATCGCGTTCTTGGCGAGCAGGTTGCCGTCCTCGTAGGAGGCCAGGGCCTTCGCGGCGGGGTTCAGCGACAGGTTGACCGGCACGTCGGTCGGCGGAGCCGGGGGCTCTGGCACGGTCTGGCCCGCCGGGGGCCACAGCGTGACGGAGTTGGCGCCGTTCTTCGCCTCGGCGAAGGGTCCGGCCATCCCGCTGAACGGCTTGCCGAAGAAGTCGGTGGTGACGTCGGCGGCGATGCTCTCGTCGGCGAGGGGGATGACCCCGACCCTGGCCTTCGTCACCGGCGTCAGGCCGCTGATGCCGGCGGCGTCGAGGGTGAAGTCGAGCTTCACCTCACGGTTGGTCGCGGCGACCTGGACGCCGGACAGCACGCCGGTGGAGTTGCCCTCCTTGACGTGCGTCTTGCCGGTCGCGTCGTTCGGCAGGGTCGAGCCCTGGACCAGGTTGTTGTACCAGAAGAACTTCTGGACCGAGGTGGGCGCGGTGGTCTCGTTCATCGTGCCCGGCTGGAAGTAGTAGGCGTCCCGGCCGCCGCCGTCCACGGCGAAGCGGCCGTTGTCGATGAACATGTTGTTGGCGTACACGACGCCGGTGGCGTCCAGCATGCGGATGTCGCTGTTGCCGATGAAGACGTTGTTGTCCACGAGGATCGGGCCGTGGATGGCCTCCGCGTAGTAGCCCCACGGGCTGTTCATGACGATGTTGCCGGTGACGCGGACGTTCTGGTTGCCCCAGTCCGTCCAGATGCCAGCGGAGTTGCCGCCCTTGGAGTTCTTGAGGTAATTACCCTTAATGAGCCCCTCGTTCATGTAGTGAACCTTGATCGGGGCCGTCTCCGCGCCGCTGAACTCGCCGCGGTAGTTCGTGTCCTCGATGAGGTTGTACAGAATGTCGGAGTTCCAGGAGAAGACGCCCGCGATCCCGGACTGGCCGGACTTGGCGATGTAGTTGTTGCGGACGATGTGGGATCCGTACTTGTCGGTGTCGCGGAAGTTCGTCCGGGTCTCGCCGGGCCGGTTGCCGGCCCATTCGTCACAGCCGAGGCCGATGTCGATGGCGATCGTGCGCGCGTTGACGACGGTGTTGTTCTCGATGATCCACTTCAGGCCGCCGTTGACGCTGATGGCGCCCGCCTGCCGCCGGGAGGGGCTGCTCGGGAAGTCGGAGTAGGTGCCGGCCGCGTGCTTGACGGTGAAACCGTGGACGGTGATGTAGCCCAGACCCCACACGTCCGGCGCGAACACCTGGCGGCGCACGTTGATCTCCGCCAGCTTGGCGTTCGGGTCGGCGCCGTCGAAGTTGGCGTAGATGGTGGTGGTGCCGCCGGACACCTCGGTGAACCAGGTGCCGGCCGCGGACTGCACGTTGGCCAGCGACGCCTTCTCGTAGTAGGCCTGCTCGTTCAGGTAGACGTCACCTGCGGTGTAGCCAGGGAAGACGCCGTCTCCGCCGCCTTGCGGCTGGCCGGTGGCGTACGGGTTGTAGGTGCCGAAGAAGCTGGCCGGCAGCGTGACCTTCCATACGTCACCGCTGTGCTGGACCCAGGTGTCGATCTCCTCCGAGCCCTTGATGACCACCTCGCCGTCACCGGCGTTGGTGTAGGTGATGCGCTGCGTCTCGTCGGCGCCGCCGCGCGCCGGCTTGACGGTCTCGCGATACAGCCCGGCGTGGACGACCACCGTGTCGCCGGGCTGCGCTTCCTGCGCCGCGTGGTTGATCGTCAGGTACGGCTCGGCCGCCGTACCGGCATTGGTGTCTTTTCCGGTTTTGGCCACGTGGATCTGGCGCCCGGCCTGAGCCGCCGCCATCGACGGCGCTGCCGTCGTGGTGACCATGAGGGCGCTTAATATCGCGCCGAGCGCGATCCTGAGGCGGTGTTTCATGGGGTTCCTTCGTTGCGATTCCCTGTGGAGCCCGTGACCTCGCCGAAGGACCGGACCGACATGTCAAGCAGCGTGCTGGGGAGAGCGACGGCGCGGATCGCGCCGCCGTCTCGACGGGTGATTCGAAAAACCTCTCTCTCGCCCGGCAGGAGCGTGACGAGAGCGCCGTCCACGGCGAGCCGGGACGGCTCCAGGTCGAGCGACGCGGCCAGCCGGTCGGCGGCCACGCACACATCGCGCAGCAGGGTCACGGCGGTAACCGTGACGTGCAGCTCGCCGTCGACGACGGTGACGTCGACGGCCCGGTCGGGCCGCGGGGCGGTCAGCTCCCGCTCCGGCCGGTAGATCCAGGTGGTCCGCACTCCCCCGGCGTCGACGACGAGCATCTCCGCCCGCGGGTCGGCGGGGTGCCCGACCTCGGGATCGACGGGCAGCCGGACGAGGCCACCGGCCGGGCAGTCGGCCCGCACGCGGGTTCGCGCGTGCTCGTGGCCGTCCAGCCCGACCCGCCGGATGAGGACGTCGGACTGCCAGGGGGCGTCGGAGTCGTTCACGAGCACGAGCTCCAGACCCGCGTCGCCGGTGGGGTCGTGGGTCGGCCCTGGGCTGACCGGCTGGACCGTGACCAGCCGGGGGGCGAACGAGTGGCGGAGGGCGTGCCAGAGGGGCTTCTCGATGCCCGTGCTGTCGACGGCCGACCAGCTGATCACCGGCCAGCAGTCGTTGAGCTGCCAGACGACGACCCCGCCGCAGCGCTCGCGGGAGCGCAGCCACTCGACGCCGGCCGAGACGGCGCGGGCCTGGACCACCTGGGTCGCGAAGTGCCAGTCGGCCTCGCTGCGGGGTATGGGCACGTGCGGTTGGAGGCCGCGGGTCAGCTTGTGCACGCCGTCGATCGCGCGCAGGTGGTGGCGCGTCTGCGGCGAGTCGGGTCCGGGTGTCTCGCCCTCGACGACGCGCCCGAGCGTGGTCCACGCGGGGGGACCGCACCAGCCCATCTCCGCGACGAACGCCGGGTCGTGGTAGCGGTAGTGGGCGTAGTCGCGCTCGTTCCAGGCGTCCCACAGGTGGCTCAGGCCGTGGGTGTCGATCGCCGGATCGCGGTCGACGGTGCCCGACCAGGGCGAGTTGGGCACGTAGGGCCGGGTCGGATCGAGGCGGGCCAGGACACCGGGCAGCACGTCGAGGTAGTAGCGCGCGCCCCACCCGCGGACCCCGACCTGGTCGGCCCACCCCCAGTGGTGCCAGCCGAGGACGGTCTCGTTGCCGCCGCACCAGAGCACCAGGCTCGGGTGGGCCGACATCCGCGCGACGGCCTGCTCCGCCTCGGCGGTCACCAGCTCGACCATCTCGTCGTCCTCGCTGTAAGCGGCACATGCGAAGAGGAAATCGTGCCATACCATGACACCGCGCTCATCACAGGCGTCGAGGAACTCTTCTGTCACAAAGTGACCGCCGCCCCAGACCCGCAGGAGGTTGGCGTTCCCGGCGACGGCCTGGTCGATCCGGTGCGCCACCCGTTCGGGCGTGGCGCGGCTGGCGAAGGTGTCGTCGGGGATCCAGTTGTAGCCACGCACCCGTACGGGCCGGCCGTTGACGACGAGCGTCCAGCGCGTCCCGAGCCGGTCCGGGGTCTCGTCGACCGCGACGCTGCGCAGGCCCACCCGGACGGTGGTGGAGTCGAGCACCACGCCGAGATGCTCGAGCTCCACCCGGAGGCGGTACAGCGGCTGCGCGCCGAGACCGACCGGCCACCACAGGTCGGGGTCGTCGACCCGCAGGACGATGGCCACCTCGTCGCCGGCCACCGTGCCGACGGCCGACCTGGACCGCCGACCGGCCGGGTCGGTCAGCTCGACGCGCACGTCCGAGCCCGCCGGCGCGTCCACGCGCACGTGCGCCGTCACATAGGCCACGCCGTGCTCGAGCTGGACGAGCGGCCGCACGTGGTCGATCCGGCCGGCATAGGTCTCCAGCCGGATGTCCCGCCAGATGCCGGCGGTGACGTAGTGCGGTCCCCAGTCCCAGCCGAAGTTGGCCGCGGCCTTGCGCACGTGCGGGTAGGGCTCGTCGTACGGGCTCGGCAGCGGGCCGTGCGCGCGTTCGTGCTCGCGGGCGGCGTCCCAGGCCGAGGCGAAGCGCACCTCGACGAGATTGTCGCCCGGCAGCAGGACGTCGTCCACCCGCCACCGGTACGCCAAGTGCTGGTCCCGCGCGGCTCCGACCAGCTGGCCGTTGACGTAGACGTCGGCGATCGTGTCGAGTCCTTCGGCCACCAAGTCGGTGCGGGCCCCGGGCGCCGGCGACCACTGGACGTGGCGCCGGTAGACCCACTGGGAGTGGCCGACCCACCGCTGCGCCAGCTCGCCCCACCCGACGTCGGGATCGGCGAGGAGACCGGCCGCGAGCAAGGCCGTGTGCACCTCGCCGGGCACCTGGGCGGGGATGGCCGCCGTACGGACGGCATCGGGGACGTCGTCCGGACCCGCCGACCAGATCAGCTCCCACTCGCCACCGAGGTCGAGCCGGGTGGCGGCGGCGGCGTTTACCTGCGTGATCTGCGTCATCCCTTGACTGCTCCTGCGGTGAGTGCTTCCTGCATACGACGGTTCATGATCGAGTAGGCGACGTACACCGGCAGGACCGCGAGCACGGTGCCGGCGGCGAGAACGCCGAGGTTGGTCGCGTCGGCGACGATCGTCGGCAGCGCGACCTGGACCGTCCGCACGTCCGGCGCGGTCCCGGTGATGGTCAGCGAGAAGAGGTATTCGTTCCAGAAGGTGAGCAGCTGGAGGATCGTCACGCTGACCACGCCCGGCCTCGCGATGGGCACGAAGACGCGGGTCAGCAGCCGCCAGTGCCCGGCGCCGTCCAGCGCGGCCGACTCCACCAGGGCCGGCGGCACGGTCCGCATGAACTGCGTGAGGAGGAGCACGGACAGCGGCAGCGCGCTCGCGGGCAGGAAGAGCATCTGGAACTCGCGCGTGCCGAAGAGCCCCAGCTCGATCGCCAGCACGACCGTGGGGATCAGCGCGGCGAACGGCGGGATGAGGAAGCCCGCGGAGAACGTGCCCGTGATCATGCGGGCGAGCCGGTTGTCCGTCCGGGCCAGCGCGTACGCCGCCGGCACGGCCAGGCACAGCGTCACAACGATGGCCACGCCCGAGATGAGCACGGAGTTGACCAGTGCGCGCCCCAGGTCGGCGGTCCGCCAGGCGGTGCCGAAGTTCTCCCACAGCCACTGCGCCGGCAGCGCGAACGGCCGCGTGAAGATCTCGATGTTGGACTTCAGCGCGCTGACCACGAGGTAGTAGAGCGGTGCCGCCAGCAGCAGCGCGTACGACCAGGAGAGGACCGTCGCAAGGAGGCCGCCCTTGCTCTTTCTCATCGGGAGTCCTCCTCGGGGCTGCGCAGCAGCGCGCGGATGAGGAACATCCCAGCGATGCCGAACAGGAGCAGCACGACGCCGACCACCTGGCTGTAGCCGAGATCCCGCTGGGAGAAGGCCTTCGCGTAGACCAGGTAGGACAGCGTGGTCGACGAGGTGCCAGGCCCGCCCTTGGTGAGCAGCAAAATCAAGGCGGCCGAGGTGAACAGCGTCCAGAGAAACTGCAGCATCGCCAGCGTGCGGACGTAGTCCTTGACCATCGGGAAGGCGACCTGCCACATGGTGCGCAGCCGTCCGGCGCCGTCGATCTGGGCCGCCTCGATCACCTCGGCCGGCAGGCTCGCCAGGCGGGCGGCGAACAGCACCGCCGTCCAGCCGACGCCGCGCCACAGGTCGATGGCGATGAGGGTCGCCAGCGCGGTGCTCGGGTCGGCGAGCCACGCGGTGGCCCAGGAGTCGAGGCCGATGCCGCGCAACAGGCCGTTGACCCCGCCGTTCGGGGACAGCACCCCGTAGAAGATCATCCCGGTCATGGAGATCGAGATGAGGCCCGGCGAGAAGTAGAGCACCGACAGGACGCGGTAGCCGCGCGGCTTGGTGTTGAGGTGGTAGCCGAGCATGAAGGCCAGCGGGATCATCACCGGGATCGCGACGGCGACCTGGATCGCGCTGTTGCGCACCGCGGCGTGGAAGGTCGGGTCGGCGAAGACGCGTCCGATGTTCTCCAGGCCGATGTACGTGGGCTCGTACAGCAGCCCCTTCCACCGCAAGGTGGCGATGACGAACATGGCGGCGAGGGGGCCGACCGAGAAGACGGCGAACCACACGAGGGAGGGGACGGTCAGCCAGAGGACCCGGGGCGACTTGGTCGATGGCATTCGTGCGCTTTCTTTCGGGGCGGGTGGGGCCGCCAGGCCTGGCGGCCCCACCCGGGGAGCAGGTCTCAGCCCTTGGTGGCGGTGTCGAGGCCCTCGCAGATCTCCTGCGGGCTCGCCTCGCCGTAGGCCCCGGTCAGGACCTGGGTGATCGGGTCGGACGCGGAGCCGATCCAGACGTCGGGCAGGACCGCGTAGTCGACGTTGGCGTCCAGGCCGAGCGAGGCCTTCAGCAGCGGGTCGGTCGCGTACGAGGCGAAGTCGCCGGTGACCGGGGGCAGGATGCTGGCGTCCTTGACGAAGTCACCGACGGTCGGCTGGTCGTAGAACTTCGTCACGAGCTGCCGGACCTTGTCGATCTTGTCAGCCTCGGCGCCCTGCTTCGTGATCATGAACCCGACGCCGGTGAAGCCCTGGTAGGCCGTCGGCTTCGGGTAGACCGAGCCGCTCGGAACCGGGAAGCCGCCGAGCGTCGTGTGCGTCTCGATTCCAGTGCCTGAGGCCTTGGATTCCGTGTACGCCCACGAGCCCGCGGACATGATCGCGGCCTTGCCGGAGTAGAAGGACGCGTACATGTCGTCGGCGCTGAGGCCCGCGACGTTGTCGACGAACACCTTGGCGTCGCGCAGGTCGGTGAAGAGCTTGATGCCGTTGAGCACCGACGGCGTCGCGCAGTAACCGCCCTCCTGCATGACCTTCTGCATCGTCGCGGCGTCGGTGAACGACTGCGCGATCTGGTAGAAGAGCTTCTGCCCGGTCCAGTCGTTGCCGCCGACGGTGACGGGCCCGACGCCCGCGTCGCGCAGCTTCTTGGCGGCGGCGATGAGCTCGTCGGTGGACTTCGGGACCTCGGTGACGCCGGCCTTGGTCAGCAGATCGGTGTTGTACCAGAGGGGCCAGCTGAACCCGGAGAACGGCAGGCCCTGCAACTGGCCACCGCTGACGCCGCCGACCCGCCACTCGTCGAGGGCCTCCGGCTTCATCTTGTCGGCCAGGCCCCAGTCCTTGACGTACTGGTCGACGGGGACGGTGACGCCCGCGTCCAGCCAGCCCACCGTCTTGTCGAAGAGGTTGACGATCACCAGGTCGGGGGACTTGCCCGCCGCCACGGCGGTCTCCACCTGGTCGTCGATGGCTTCGAGGCCCTCGGTGAGGTTGATCTTGATGCCCGTCTCCGCGGTGAACGCGTCGAAGACGCGCTTCTGGGCCTGGGCCGCCGAGTTGCCCGCCGTGAAGCGGGTGACGACGTCGATGGAGCCGCCGCCGGTCGCCGAGGCGGCCGCCGGACCAGGCGCGGGATCATCGGAGCCGCAGGCGGCGAGGGAGAGGACGAGGGCTCCGGCGGCGAACGCGGCCACCCCGCGTACGGCCCGTGGCGTGGTGCGGTGCATGGGGCTTCCTTTGCTTCATGTTCCGGGGGTGCCGGGACTCGTGTGTCCCGGGGGTTACGTGCACATTTCTGGGGTTGCTCGAACCACAGCGTGCAGGACAGGAAGCCCCGAAGTCAATAAGAAAGATTAGTAATCTATTAAATGCTCGAGCCGCGGACCACCAGCGTCGCCGGCACGGCCGTGATCACGCGCGGCGCGGCCCCGGAAAGGATCTCGGCGAGGGTCTCGCCGACCAGCTCGCCCAGGGCCTGGACGTCATGGCTGACGGCGCTGAGCGGGGGCTCCGCGAGCTGGCACAGCGCCGAGTCGTCCCACGCCACGAGCGAGAGGTCGGCCGGGACCGCCAGGCCGAGGCGGCTCGCCTCGTGCAGCGCGCCGAGCGCCATGACGTCGTTGTCGAAGATCAGCGCCGTCGGCCGGTCGTCGATCCCCAGGAGGGTGGTGACGGCGCGCACCCCGGCCGCCTCGGAGTAGTCGCCGTCGAACGTCGTCGTGCGCACGCCGTGTTCCGCCGCGACGGCGTCGAACGTGCGGCGGCGGATGATCGTGTGCGCCATCTCCGCCGGCCCGGCGACATGGCCGAGATGCGTGTGCCCGGCCGCGACCAGCGCGGCGACGACGTCGCGCATGGCCACCTCGTCCTGCGTCCACACCGCCGGCAGCCCCCCGGCGGTGACCGGGTCGCCGATGACCACGGTCGGCATGCCCAGCTCGCCGACGAGCGCGACCCGCTCGTCGCCGGGCAGCAGGTCGATCAGGATCATCCCCTGCACCTGCCCCTCAGCCGCCCACGCGCGCATCCGGTCGCTCGCCTGCCGGACGGTAGCGACGACCTGGAGGAGCACGGACACCCCCAGGGGGACGAGGATGCGCTCCATGCCCGCGATGAACTCGTGGAAGAACGGCTCGGCACCGAGAACCTCGGCGTCGCGCACGAGGGCGAGGCCCACCGGCGTGCCCGCCCGCGGGCGTGTCGCCGTACCCGTCGATAACGCGACCATCGGTGCCCTTCCCTCGTGAACTAACCTCGTGACCGTAACGTAGTCGTGCCGTACCTGCGGCCTGGACTAGAGGTGGTTGAGCGTGGCCCGACGAGAGTCCGCGGTGGCGGGGCCAGGGAGCCGCGCGCTCGTCGTCGACCTCATCCGGTCCGCGGGGCCGATCAGCCGGGTGGAACTCGTCGAGGCGACCGGACTGACCCAGCCGACGATCTCCAACATCGTCCGCCGCCTGATCGACGACGGTGTCGTGCGCGAGACCGGTGCCACGGTCGCGACCGGTGGCAAGCCCCGGACCCTGCTTGTGATCAACTCCCGATCAGCATACGGCGTCGGGATCCGCGTCGGAGCCGACACCCTCACCTGCGTCGTTACGGACACCCGGGGCGGCACGATCGGGCGCGAGCTCGTCTCCGCGCCGCCCGCCGAGAAGCCGGAGGACGTCGTAGCCCAGCTGGCCTCGCTCTACCGCGACGTCACGCAAGGGCTTGGTCTGTCGCCGCAGAGCGTGGCAGGTCTTGCCGTCGTCGGGCCGGGTCCGGTCGACGTCGCCCGGGGCAGGTTCCTCGCGCTCCCGGGCCTGGAGCGGTGGGCCGACCTCGAACTCGGCCAGGCCCTGACCGCCCAGCTGGGCGTGCCGGTGCTCGTGGACAGCGACGCGGCAGCGGCCGCCGTGGGCGAGTTCTGGGGGCGGCAGGTCTCGCGGGAGCGGACCTTCGGGTGTCTCTACATGAACTCGGGAATCGGCTCAGGGGTCGTCCTGGACGGCGCGCTCCATCGCGGCGCCAGCTCCAACGCGGGTGAGATCGGGCACGTCTCGGTGGTCCGTGACGGCGCCCGGTGCCGCTGCGGCAGCCGCGGCTGCCTCGAGCTGTACGCCGCACCCGCCGCGCTGGTGGACCGGGCCAGAGCAATTCCGAACCTGGCGAACCGCCTGAAGATCCGCCCTGACGACCCGGACGCGCGGGCGTTCGACGTCCTCGCCCGCGCGGCGATCTACGGCGACGGGCAGGCCCGCGCGCTGGTCGACGAGTCGGCCCTGCTCCTCGCCGACGGCGCCATGACGCTCGCCAACCTCTGGGACCTCGACACGCTCGTGCTCGCGGGTCCTGGCTTCGCCGTCGCCGGTTCGCTCTACGTCAGCGAGATCCGCCGCCGCCTCGCCGAGCGGGCATTCTCGCGCAAGATCCACGTGGTGCAGGTCGACCTGTCGAGCAATCCCCGCGACTCCGCGGCCATCGGCGGGGCAGCCCTGGTGCTCCAGGGATCCGTCGCACCCGGCCACGGGCCACAGGTCGCCGCGACGCACGCGTAGGGCTTATGCGCGACCCTGCCGGGACCTGGAGGTGGCGACGCTGAGGGCGAAGAGGACCGCGCCCGGCGGGACGATGATCCACATCGGCCAGAAGTACAGGAGCTCGCCCTCGGTGATGCTGAGCATGACCCAGATGACCAGGTTGAGGGCGACCTTGGCGGCCCAGGCCACCCAGAGCACCTTGAGCCAGCGCGGCAGCGCGCCCGTCGCCACGACCGGCGCCTTCGTCTGCGTGGCGGTGGTGGCGGGAGCCGCGGTGGGGGCGGTGCCGGGGAGGTCTAAGAAGAGGTTGTCCAGGTCGGCGTAGGTGACCGATTCGTAGGCGCGGCCCATGCGGTCGTTGTACTCGTCGAGGCTGAGGCGGCCCTCGTCCACGGCGGACAGGAGCCGGGCGACGGCGGCCTCGCGATCACCGTCGGACACCCGGACTTCACGTCGATCTACCATTTCAGTGCCTCCTCAAGGAACGTTCACGGGCTGTTCGCGGGCGAGGAGGCGGTCGATGGCGGCCGTCTCCGCATTGTCGGCGTTTCGGTCGGTACGGCGGCGCTCCGCCATCATGTAAAGGTACGGCCGGGCCGCCTCGCGGTCGACACGGTCGAGGAAGGCCGCCAGCATGAGCGGGCGGCCCCGGCGCAGTGCCGGGTCGTGCAACGGGAACGACGCGACAGCCAGCCAGGTGGAGGCGACATCGGCGGCGGAAGCGCCGCGGCCGGCATTGGCCCAGTCGATGACCCTGGGGCCGTCGTGAGTGAGCAGCACGTTGTAAGGGTGCAGGTCCAGATGGAGCAGCTTGCCGCCGCCGCAGGCCGCCGGAAGCCAGCCCGGGGCGCGTACGGCCGACAGCTTGGTGAGCAGATCGCCGAGGAGCGCGCCGTGTTCGGACATCCGCCACGGGTGCGCGGCGGCGTCGTCGGGGAGGCTCGGGCCGTCGATGCGCTCCATCAGAATGTCGGGGCCGTCGGCGTCGTACACCTCCGGCGCGGGAAAGCCGCCACGGCGGGCGTGCCGCATGACGGACGCCTCGCGTTCCAGGCTCCGGCCGTCCTTGGCCCGCCGGATGACCTTCCCGGCTCCGGCCTCGAAGACGTCGCAGTCGCGTCCCGACCCGATCAGACAACCTACGCGCATGCCGCCAGGCTAGGCCGCCAAGCGCCGCGATTGACCGGGCTCCCGGTGGCAGCTTCTCCCCGCCGATTGGTGCCAGCATCAGGTACGCCGGAGGATCGGCCAGAGGGCGGACCAGGAGACGGGGGCGGCGCCGCAGATCTGGATGACGTTCTCCAGGACCTTGTTCTCGACGTCGAAGCCGGTGTCGATCGGGCCGATGAGGCGACAGTCGGTGAATCGAGCGGGAATGCGGCGGTTTTCCGCAGCGTGGATCAGGAGGACGGGACCGTTGGCGGTGTCCGGAGGCGGGCCCCAGTCGGCGTAGCCCATATGTCCCGAATAGGCGCCAGGAAGGCCGTAGTCGGGGCCATACTGCGCGATTGCGGCGGCTTCACCGTAATTCTGCGCGAAGATGACGGCGCGGGCGCGGTCCGCTTCGGGGATCTGGTTCCAGGCGTCCCCCACCGACCGGACGAACTCCGGCCACCCGATCTGCTCCCCCACCTCGGCGTTCAACGCGTTCGGGAGCTGCGCGGCGGAGGGCGGCAGGACCGGCAGGCCGACGACGATGTTGACGGCCGCCGCGACCGCGATGCCCGCGACGAGCACGGGCGGGCGAGCCCAGCGGACGACGGGCGCCACACCGGCGGCCATCGACACCAGCAACAAAGGCAGCACATAGTACGACTTGCCGCCCGTAACTAGAACAATCACGACGAGCAGCGCGGTGGCCACGGGGAACAACCGGGCCCAGCGGATCGACGGATCCCGCCACAGGCGGATCAGACCCGCCACCCAGAGCGGGACGAAGATCGGGGAGAGCTGCACGATCAGCAGCGGGACGAGCATCGCGCGGTTCTCGCCGCCGTCCTCCTCGCTGATTCCGGCCGCGACCGCGAACTGCGGCCAGCCGTGCGCGGCGCTCCAGATCAGATTGGGGGCGGCGATGACCAGGGCGATCAGCGCGCCGATCGGCAACCAGCGGGTGCGCAGCACGTGCCTCGGCCCGACCAGCAGCAGCGCCAGGAACAGGCTCACCACCAGCAGCGCGATGAGCTGCTTGTTCTCCAGGCCGACTCCGATCGCGACGCCGATCGCCAGAAACCAGCGGCCGTCGCCGGTGCGGAGCAGCCGCAGCGCCAGCAGGCTGACCAGCACCCAGGCGAACATGTCCATGGTCGCGGTGGCGAGCAAGTGCCCGAGGCCCAGGACGATCGCGGACGTGGCCGCGCAGCAGGCGGCGACGAACTGCACCCGGCGACCGCCGCCGAGCTCGCGGGCGATCAGCGCGACGGTCACGACCGTGGCCACGCAGAGCAGCGTCGCCACGACGCGGAGCGCGAACGGGTTATCACCGAGCAGGGCGCTGCTCGCGCGCGCGAGCAGCGGCGTCAGCGGCGGCTGGTCGACATAACCCCAGTCGGGGTGGTCGCCGGCGACCATGAAGTAGAGCTCGTCGCGATGGAATCCGTACCGGCCGGATAAGGCGGTCAGCACGGCCGCGAGCAGCGCCGAGACCGCGGCGACCGGACCCACCGCGAAGGGTGGCAGTTCCCCGAGGCGACTTTCGCCTTCCTCCGGCAACGTTGTGTCAGAGCGTTCGATAGTCACCCGGAGAGCATGACAGCTACCCGTCACCCTGAACAGGTCGTTCCGGTCAAGCTGTAACAGGACTGTGTGCGCAGGTCAGACGGCTTAAAAGCGGTCCAAAGGGCGACCGGGCGCAACCCCTGTCTTCGCGGCCGGGCGGGTAGGGGGGTGACCCCTATCGTCACAGCTCAAGAAGGGATCGCCGCCCGCACTTCCGCCGTTGGCCTGTTGTCTCCGGCCACTTCTTGCCAATAGCGGCAGGGCCGCCCGCCGCTATTGTAGCGGTAACTCGATTTCACCGGTCAATCGTATTCAACTGGCGGCGTATTCATGGCGCCGCCCGAATTCCCAATTCGCGTGACACGCGAAAAGTTTTGAATACTAAAGGAGGTGACACGTTGCTGCAAGCCATAGATCTGGTCAAACGATATGGCTCGGTCCTCGCCTTGGACGGATTCAGCCTGAGTGTGGCGGCCGGTGAGATCGTCGGCCTGGTCGGGCACAACGGCGCGGGCAAGACGACCTTCGTGGAGATCGTGTCGTACCTGATCCGTCAGGACAGCGGTCACGTGACCATCGACGGCCGCCCGCCGTCGGCCAGCAAGGGCCAGGTCGGCGTCGCGCCGCAACATATCGCGCTCTACCCGTCGATCACCGTGCGCGAGCACCTCGTCCTGTTCGGGAAGCTCGCCGGGCTGCGCCGCACCGCGCTGGACAGCGCCATCGAGGACCTGACCGTCGCGCTGCGGCTCGGCGCGTTCATCGACAGGAAGACGGCGGGGCTGTCCGGCGGGCAGCAGCGGCGCGTCCAGGCGGCCACCGCGCTGATCCACCGGCCCGGCCTGCTGCTGCTGGACGAGCCGACCGCGGGCGCCGACCTGGAGACCCGCGAGGCGATGCTGGACGTCGTCAAGCAGCGCGCCGGCGACGGCGCCGCCATCGTCTACACCACCCACTACCTGCCCGAACTGGTCGAGCTGCAGGCCACCATCGCGGTCGCCAGGAACGGCAAGATCATCGCGCGGGGCACCTACGACGAGCTGGTGGAAGGGCTGCCCGGCGAGGTGTGCCTGATCCACGACAACGAGGAGGAGGTCCGCGTCTCCACCACGCAGCCGGCGGCCACCCTGATCGACCTGCTCAGCCGCGCCGAGCGGCCGATCAGCACGATCGAGGTCCACAACCCCTCCCTGGACGACCTCTACCGATCCCTGGCGGTCAGCGATGCTTCTTGACACCGGCTACCGGGCCGGGCCGATCGCCGCACTGCGCGAATCCGTCTACCGGATCGGCGCGCTGGCCGGCCACAACACGACCATCCGGCTCCGCGACCCCGGCCAGATGATCAGCTACCTGGTCATGCCGATGGTCCTGATGCTGGTCCTGAAGCCGCTCTACGTGCGGGCGGTCGAGGGCGGCACCACCAAGGTGGTGACCGGGCTGCTGGTCATGTTCTCGGTGTTCGCGATCTCCATCGCGGGCAACGCGATCCTGGCCGAGCGGACCTGGAAGACCTGGGACCGGCTCCGGGTGAGCCGAGCGCCGGCCGCCGAGCTGCTGCTCGGCAAGACCCTGCCGATCTACCTGGTGATGATCGTGCAGCAGGCCATCCTGCTGGGGTACGGCTGCCTGGTCATCGGCCTGCCCATCCCCGGCAACATCCCGCTGGTCCTCATGTCCATCCTGATCTGGGCGTTCACGCTGCTGGCGATCGGCGCGCTGCTGGCCGCGATCGTGCGCAGCCACGGCGAGCTCAGCGTGATCTCGGACGTGGGCGCGCTGACGCTCAGCTCGCTCGGCGGCGCGCTGGTGCCGCTGAGCCTGATGCCGGACTGGGCGCAGGTCGCCGCGCACGTGTCCCCCGGCTACTGGGCCCTGGAAATGCTGCAGGCCGCGGTCGCCGGCGACACGGCCGGCACCCTGCTGCCCGCGGCCATCCTGCTCGGGATCGCGCTGATCTCCGGCGCGTTCGCCATTCGCCGGCTCACCCGCGGCTGGGGCCGCGGCGGGCTGCTCTGAAATCAAAATCGCCACCATCGATTTCCCACAAATTAACCAGAAACCCGTCCCATAGACAGCCGCATAGCCGCCGACCAGGCAATTCAGCGTCGCGGCTGTCCAGATCACGACTTTCTAATTAATAAAGGGGCATGTTGATGAATCAGCAACATCCACCTGGTGACTCGCGAAACGCGGCGGACGAGTCCGATATTGCGATCATCGGCATGGCCGGTCGATTTCCGGGAGCCAATGACGTCGACACGTTCTGGCGCAACATCAGCACCGGCGTCGAATCCTTCACGGTTTTCTCCGACGCGGAGCTGATCGAGGCGGGCGTCCCCGCGACGACGTTCTCGAAGCCGAACTATGTCCGGAGCCGGCCGATTCTCGAGGAGATCCGCGGCTTCGACGCGGCGTTCTTCGGCTACAACCCGCGCGAGGCCACGCTGGCCGACCCGCAGCAGCGGCTCTTCCTCGAATGCGTGTGGGAGGTCCTGGAATCGGCCGGGTACGGTTCGACCGACAACCGCGGCTCGGTCGGCGTGTTCGCCGGCATGAACATCAGCGGCTACCTGCTGACCCGGCTGCAGGCGTTCGCGATGGGCATCGATCCGTCCGCGCTGATGATCGGCAACGACAAGGACTCGCTGGCCACGAACGTGTCGTTCCGGCTGGACCTGTCCGGCCCGAGCGTGACCGTGCAGACGTTCTGCTCGACCTCGCTGGTGGCGGTGCACCTGGCCAGCGAGGCGCTGCGCCGGGACGAGTGCGACATGGCGCTCGCGGGCGGCGTCTCCATCCGGATCCCGGACCGGACCGGTTACCTCTGGGAGGAGGGCGGCCAGGAGTCGCCCGACGGCCATGTGCGGACCTTCGACGCCGAGGGCCGGGGCAGCATGTTCGGCGACGGCGCGGCCGTGGTCGCGCTGAAGCGCCTGGGCAAGGCGATCGCCGACCGGGACACCGTGCTCGCGGTGATCCGCGCGTCGGCGATCAACAACGACGGCGCGATGAAGTTCAGCTACCTGGCCCCCAGCATCGACGGCCAGCGCCGCTGCGTGTCCAAGGCGATCGAGAAGGCGGGCGTGGACCCGTCGCGGATCTCGTACGTGGAGGCGCACGGCACCGCCACCGAGGTCGGCGACCCGATGGAGGTCGCCGCGCTGACCAGGGCGTTCGGCCAGACCGAGAAGAAGCAGTACTGCGTGCTGGGGTCGATCAAGCCGAACGTCGGCCACCTGGACCGCGCCTCGGGCGTGACCGGTCTGATCAAGGTCGTCCAGTCGCTGCGGCACGAGCTGATTCCGGGGACCTTGCACTACAACGCGCCGAACCCCGAGATCGACTTCGACACCAGCCCGTTCTACGTGACGGCGCAGCCCACCCCCTGGCCGCGCAGCGCCGACCAGCCGCGCATCGCCGGGATCAGCTCGCTCGGCATGGGCGGCACCAACGCGCACGCCATCATCTTCGAGGCCCCCGTCCCGGCCCCGCGCCAGGAGCGCCCGCGCCGCTGGCAGATCCTCCCGGTGTCGGCCCGGTCGGCCGCCGCCGCCGAGCGGGCGCTGGCCCGCCTGGGCGAGGGCATCACCGCCGAGCCCGGCCTGGATCTGGGCGATGTCGCCTACACCCTCCAGGTGGGCCGCAAGGTCTTCAACCACCGCAAGGTCGTCATCGCCGACAGCAACGCCAAGGCCGCCGCGCTGCTCGCGGACCCGGCCGGGCCGCTGGGCCGTACCGACACGACGGTCGGCCGCAAGGCCGGGTTCCTGATCGCCGGGGTCGGCGAGCAGTACCCGGGCATGGTCGCCGCCCTGTACGAGGCCGAGCCCGGCTTCCGGGTGGATGTGGACGAATGCGTCAGCGTGCTGGGGCTCACCGAAGCCTCCCAGCTGTCCGACATCTTCGTCGCGGCCGCAGCAGGGAAGGCCACCGACCTGGCCGCGCTGCTCGGCCGGACCGGGGACGCGTCCCCGCAGTCCACCCCGAACGCGCATCTGATCCAGCCCGCCGTGTTCGTCGCCGAGTACGCGCTGGCCCGGCTGCTGATGAGCTGGGGCATCAAGCCGGAGATCATGGTCGGCTACAGCCTCGGCGAGTACGTCGCGGCCTGCCTGTCCGGGGTGCTGTCGCTGGCCGACGCGCTGCGGCTGGTCGCCTACCGGGCCAAGCTGATCACCTCCCAGCCGGAGGGCGCGATGCTGGCCGTGGCCGCCGACGAGAAGCGGCTGAAGTCGGTGCTGGGCGACCTCGATCTCGACATCGCGGTCCGCACCGGCTCGCAGCTCGTGCTGGCCGGGCCGGAGGAGGCCGTCACGGCCGCCGCCGCGCTGCTCAGGTCGGCCGAGATCGGCTGCCGCCGGCTCCAGACCACGCACGCGTTCCACTCCCGGATGCTCGCCCCGATCGCGACCGAACTGACCTCCTGGATCAGCGCCAACGTGACGCTGAACCCGCCGGCCGTCCCCTACGTCAGCAACGTCACGGGCACGATCGCCACCGCCGACCTCGTCACCGACCCGGGCTACTGGGCCCGCCACATGTGCGAGACGGTGGAATTCGGCGCCGGGCTCGCGCACGTGCTGCGCGGCGGCGACCTGGCCCTGGCCGAGATCGGCCCCGGGCAGTCGCTCGGCGCGCTGACCCGCGGCCACGCCGACTGCGACCGGAACCAGTGGCCGCTGATCGTCACCACCCTGCCCGGCCAGGGCGACCAGGTCGAGACGCTCGCCGCGACCGCGACCGCGGTCGGCAAGCTCTGGCTGGCCGGCGTGCCGGTCGACTGGGAGGCGCTGCACGCCAGCCCGGACGGCGACTGGACGCCCGGCCGGGTGCCGCTGCCGACCTACCCGTTCGAGCGCCAGGACTACTGGCTGGAGATCGACCAGTCCGCGCTGGGCACCGGCGTGCCGATGCTGGACGAGAGCGACCCCACCAGCATCGCGACCGCGCTGCCGCGCCTGCCGGACGAGCGGTGGATCAACGTCCCGGTGTGGCGGCAGACCGCACCGCAGCTGGTGCGCGAGGAAGAGCTCACCAAGTGGCTGGTCTACACCGACACCGGCCTGGCCGACACGCTGACCGCGTCCGTACGCGGCGGTCTGGACGCCCTCGGCCACGAGGTCGTGCTGGTACGGCCCGGCGACGCGTACCAGGACGGCCCTGACGGCATCGTCATCCGGCCGGGTTCCCAGGAGGACATCGTCGCCGCGCTGCGCACGCTCGGCAGCCGGGGCTTCCAGCCGGAGCGGGTCGTGCACCTGTGGACCGCCGACCCGGCCCCGGCCGGGGGCGACGCCACCCAGGAGTGCCTCAAGCGCGGCCTGCACACGCTGGTCTCGTTCGCCCGGGCGGCGGTCGACCTCGGCCTGCCGGCCTGGGCGCTGGACATCGTCACCGTCGGCAGCCAGAAGGTGCTGACCGGCGACGCGATCCTCCCCGAGCGCAACACGCTGCTCGGCCCGACCCGGCTCATCCCGGTCGAGTACCCGAGGGTCAAGACCCGCCTGATCGACATCGACGCCACCACCGGCCCGGCCTCCCTGCGTGGGCTGCTGGCCGAACTGCGGGCCGACCCCGTCGACCAGGTCGTCGCACTGCGCGAAGGCCGCAGATGGACGCCCGGCTACGAGGTGCTGGACGCGGCCAACATCGACAGGACCGACCCAGCCGTGCACGTGCGGCGCGGCGGGACGTACCTGGTGACCGGCGGCCTGGGCGGCATCGGCCTGGGCATGGCCGAGCTGCTGGCCGAGAAATACCAGGCCAACCTGGTCCTGATGGGCCGCACCCCGGTCCCGCCGAAGGACCAGTGGAGCCAGATCCTGGCCGCTCCCACCACCGCCGACGAGGTACGGCGGCGCGTCGAAGGACTGCGCCGGCTGGAGGGCGGCGGCACCGAGGTCATCACGGTGGCCGGCGACGTGTCCCAGGTCGCGGACGTGCGGCGGGCGGTGGACGCGGCGATCGAGAAGTTCGGCGAGCTCAACGGCGTGCTGCACTGCGCCGGCGTGCCGGCCGTCGGCCTGATGCAGTTCAAGACGGTGGCCGACATCGACCGCACGCTGGCGCCGAAGGTGGCCGGTTCGCTGGCCCTGGCCGAGGTGCTGAAGGACGTGCCGGTCGACTTCGTCGCCCTGTACTCCTCCACCACGTCCGCCACCGGCGGCGGCGCGGGCCAGGTCGACTACTGCGCGGCCAACGCGTTCCTGGACTCGTTCGCGCTCAGCGACCCGCTGCCCGGCACGCTGGTCACCTCGGTCGACTGGTGCGAGTGGACCTGGAACGGCTGGACCGAGGGCCTGGAGAACTACGACGAGGGCTCCAAGCAGTACTTCACCTGGTACCGGGGCCTGTTCGGGCTCAGCTACGAGGACGGCTTCGAGACCCTGATGCGGGTGCTGGCCAGCGGCGAGCGGCATGTCGTCGCCTCCACGCAGGACTTCGCGCCGCTGGTCGCGATGAGCCGCAAGTCCTCGATCGAGAGCCACCAGGCGACGGTCAAGAAGCTCAGGGACGCGTTCGGCCGGCACCCCCGGCCGGACCTGTCGACCGCGTTCGTCGAGCCGCAGTCCGAGACCGAGGAGAAGATCGCCGAGGTGTGGACCGAGGCGCTCGGCCTGGAGTCGGTCGGCGTGCACGACAACTTCTTCGAGCTGGGCGGCAACTCGCTGCTGGGCATGGAGATCATCACGGAAGTCCGAAAGGCGCTGGGGCTGTCCTACCTGCCGCCGCACATCCTCTACCAGTCGCCCACGATCTCATCGCTCGCCGAAGCGGCCACCGCGGGCGAGGCCAAGGAAGAGCAGACGGCCGACGTGCGCGAGCAGCAGCGCTCGTCGCGCATCGAACAGCGGCGCAACATGCTCCGGAGCGGAAGGACGTCATGAGCGAAACTGACTACGACTCGGCGGTGGCGCTGATCGGCATGTCCGGTCGTTTCCCCGGCGCGGACAGCGTCGCGGAACTGTGGCGCAACGTACTGTCCGGGATCAAGGGACTGCGCGAGATCACCGATGCGGAGCTGCGCGAGACCGGCGTCGAGCCGGGGCAGCTCGCCGACCCGCGCTACGTGCGGATCGGCGGCCCGCTGGCCGACCTGGACAAGTTCGACGCGACGGTCTTCGGGATCAACCCCCGCGAGGCCGAGATGATGGACCCGCAGCACCGGCTGTTCCTGGAGTGCTCGTGGGAGGCGCTGGAGAGCGCCGGCTACTGCCCCACCGACGTGCCGGGGCAGGTCGCGGTGTTCGGCGGGTGCGGGTTCCCCGACTACATCGTGCAGAACATCTTCCATCTGTCCCGCCAGCCCGGCGGGGCGCTGCTGATGGCGATCGGCAACGAGCGTGACTCGCTGGCCTCGCTGGTGTCGTACAAGCTGGGCCTGCGCGGCCCGGCCGTGTCGGTGCAGACGTTCTGCTCCACCTCGCTGGTGTCGGTGCACCTGGCCTGCCAGAGCCTGCTCACCTACGAGTGCGACCTGGCGCTGGCCGGCGGCGCGTTCACGCCGCTCCCCCAGCCGGCCGGCTACCTGTACGAGCAGGGCGGCATCATGTCGCCGGACGGGAAGGTCCGCAGCTTCGACGCCGAGGCGAGCGGCACCGTGATGGGCAGCGGCGTCGGCACGGTCGCGCTCAAGCGCATGTCGGACGCGCTCGCCGACGGCGACGTGATCCACGCCGTCATCCTCGGCTCGGCCGCCAACAACGACGGCCGGATGCGGGCCGGATACACCGCGCCGGGCGTGGACGGCCAAGCCGAGGTGATCGAATCGGCGCTCGGCGTGGCCGGGGTCAAACCCGACACCATCGGGTACGTCGAGTGCCACGCCACCGGCACCATGCTGGGCGACTCGATCGAGCTGGCCGCGATGAACCGGGTGTTCACCCAGCCGCGCGAGATCCCGGCCGTGCTCGGCTCGCTGAAGCCGAGCCTGGGCCACCTGGACCGGGCGTCCGGGGTGACCGGGCTGATGCGGGCCGCGCTGAGCCTCAAGCACGAGCTGCTGCAGGGCGTGCCGGACTACGTCCAGCCGAACCCGGCGCTGGCCACGGCGCGGGACCGGTTCACCGTGCTGACCGAGCACCAGCCCTGGCCCGAGGGGCCGCACCCGCGCCGGGCCGGGGTCAGCTCGTTCGGCCTCGGCGGCACCAACGCGCACGTGGTGCTGGAGCAGGCGCCGCCGCGCGCGCCCCGCCCTGACCGGCCGGGCCCGCACCTGCTGACGTTCTCGGCGGCCGACGAGACCGCGCTGAACCAGCTCGGCGAGCGGCTCGCCGGCTATCTGGCCGGCGACTCCGCCGAGGACCTCGCGGACGTGGCGTTCACCCTGCAGGTGTCGCGCGGCGGCTTCGCGCTGCGGCGCGCGGTCGTGGTCGCCGACCGCGACGACGCGGTCCTGGCGCTGGCCGACTCCGCCCGCTGGATCAACGCCAAGACCCAGCGGCGCAACCCGAAGGTCCGCCTGGTCACGCCGCAGGGCGTGCCGGATGCCTGGTGGCCGGAGCTGCTCGCGGCCATCGACGCCGTGCTCGGCATCGAGGACGGCACCGACCGCGGCGACGCGCTCGGCGCGCTGGCGGACGGGCTGCGCCGCCTCGGCGTGCACGTGACGCGCGAGGACGTGCCCGCCGGGGCCGAGGAGATCACCGTCGCCCCCGCCGACGGCGAGCCCGCGGCCGAGTGGCTGCTGGCCACGCTGGCCCGGCTGTGGCAGGCCGGCAGCGCGATCGACTGGACCGCGCTGCACCGCGGCGCGGGCCGCAGGGTCGAGCTGCCCACATACCCGTGGCAGAAGCGCCACTACTGGGTCAAGGCCAACCCGAACATCCAGGCCGCCCCGGTCAGCAACGACAAGACGTTCGACCGGTCGAAGTGGACGTACCTGCCGACCTGGAAGCAGCGCCCGTTCGCGGTCGCCGACCTGGACGAGCGGCTGCGGGCGGCCGGGCCCTGGCTGGTCTTCGCCGACGACGCCCGGGGCGAGGCCCTGATCGACCGCCTGAACGCGGCGGGCGCCGAGGTCACCGCGGTACGCCGCGGCGCGACCTTCGACCAAGACGACGCCGGAAATTTCACGATCCGGCCGGACAAACCCGATGACATGGCCGAGCTGCTGTACTCGCTGCTGGTCGCGCCGCGCGCGATCATCCACGGCTTCAGCCTGGCCGGGGTCGAGCCGGAGCCGGGTCAGGACCCGGCTGAGCACTTCGACGCCGAGCAGCGCCGCGGCTTCTACTCCGTGCTGGCGCTGGCCAGGGAGCTGGTCGACAACAGCGGTTCCGCGCCGCGCGCCGAGCTCGCCCTGCTCACCTCGCGGGCGGTCGGCGTGCTCGGCTCGGACCTGCGCCACCCCGAGCAGTCCACCCTGGCGGCGCTGGCCCCGAGCCTGGCCCAGGAGAACCCCCGGGTCCGGGCCCGCACGATCGACGCCGACACCGTCGATGCCGGCGACGAGGCCGCGCTCGGGCAGCTCACCACCCAGATCCTGGCCGCGATCCTCACCCCGCACGAGGGCCCGGTCGCGGTCCGCGCCGGCGAGACCTGGCTGCGGACCTACGAGCCGTTCCCCATCGACGAGCTGACCGACGAGACCCGCCCGATCAAGGACGGCGAGACCGTGCTGATCACCGGCGGCCTCGGCGACGTCGGCCTGGTGCTGTCCCGGCACCTGGCCGGCAAGTACGGCTGCAACCTGGTCCTGACCGCCCGGTCACCGCTGCCGCCCCGCGAGGAGTGGGACGCGTATCTGGCCGAGACTCCCCCCGGCGGCGAGCGCACGGCCCGGCACATCCGCAACATCCTGGACCTGGAGAGCCGGGGCGCGAGCGTGCTGTGCCTGTCCGCCGACGTGGCGGACGAGCCGCAGATGGCGGCCGTCGTCGCGGCCGCGGTCGAGCGGTTCGGCGGCATCGACGTCGTGGTGCACGGCGCGGGCGTGCAGGACGGGGCGTACTTCAACTTCGCCCACCTGATGGACCGCGACCAGTGCGACGCCCACCTGGCGGCCAAGGTCAAGGGCTTCCATGTGCTGCAGAAGGTGCTCGGCGGGCATGCCCAGGACCGGCGGGTCACGCTGTCGTCCATCGCGGCGGTGCTGGGCGGCATGACGCTCGCGCCGTACGCGGCGGCCAACGCGGCGCTGGACGCCTACATCCGGCAGGCTCGGGTATCCGACCGGGGCCGCTGGGTGACCGTCGACTGGGACACCTGGAGCATCGACGCCGGCCGCCTGGAAGGCCACAGCGAGGCCGTCGTCGGCTTCGCGATGGCCCCCGCGGAGGGCGTCGACATCTTCGAGCGGGCCCTGTCGGCCACCGACCGGGTCGGCCACCTGGTCATCTCGACCGGACCGCTGGACGGCCGACTGGCGCAGTGGGTCACCGGCGACATCCACAGCGCCGACGACGACTTCGACGAGCAGGAGCGCCACCCCCGGCCGGACCTCAACAACCCGTACGTGGAGCCGAAGGAGGGCACCGAGGCGGCGCTGGCCGAGATCTGGTCGCGGGTGCTGGGCATCGAGCCGATCGGCGCCACCGACAACTTCTTCGAGCTGGGCGGCCACTCGCTGCTCGCGATCGAGCTGACCACCAGGATCCGCAAGGCGCTGAACGCGTCGGTCCCGGTGACCGGCCTGCTGGAGTGCCCGACGGTGCGCCTGCTGGCCGAGCTGCTCGACGACCGGGAGGCGGAATGAAGCAACCGGAGTACCTGCGGGCGGTCCAGGCGTTCGCCCGCAGGGAGCTGACCGGCAAGGACGCCTACCTCGACTCGCTGGCCGAGGCCCCGCTCCCGCTGTACGAGCGGTTCGCCGACACCGGCCTGGCGAACTGGTGGGTGCCGAAGGAGCACGGCGGCCCCGGCCTCGGCCTGGAGGAGAGCGTCCGGATCGTCGCGGACCTCGCCTACGCCGACGCCGGCGCCGCGTTCACCCTGTTCATCCCGGTCCTGACGACCAGCATGCTCTCCTGGTACGGGTCCCCCGAGCTGCGGGACCACTACCTGGGCAAGCTGGTCGCCGGGAACGGCTGCTGCGCGACGCTCGGCAGCGAGCACGCGGCCGGCAGCGAGCTGGCCAGGATCACCACGACCGCCCGCGGCGACGGGGACCACATCGTGCTGAACGGGGAGAAGGCCTTCTCCACGAACGCCGACTTCGCCGACTTCCTGGTGGTGATCGCCCGCGCCGAGGACGATCCGGCCGGCTACCTGGCCGTGCTGGTCCCCCGGGACACGCCGGGCATCCGGATCGACAAGCGCTGGGATGTGCTGGGGCTGCGGTCCTCGGCCACCTACCAGGTGACGCTGGCCGACTGCCGGGTGCCGGCGGCCAACGTGCTGCGCGGCAACGGGCTGCGGCTGCTGGAGGTGGGGCTGAACGCCAGCCGCATCCTGATCGCCACGACCGCGCTCGGCATCGCCCGCAGGATCCGCGACGTGTGCATGGAGTACGGCAAGTCCAAGCAGGTCAAGGGGACCGCGCTGGCCAACAACGCGGTGTTCGCGGCCAAGCTGGGCCAGTTCGAGATGCAGATCGACGTGATGGCCAACCAGTGCCTGGCCGCGGCCCGCCAGTACGACGAGATCGCGGCCCGGCCGGACGCGGGCGAGGAGTTCCTCCGGGTGGGCACGCTGAAGTCGGCGCTGACCACGAAGATGTTCTGCGGCCAGACCGGCTGGCAGATCGCCTCGGCCGCGTCGGAGATGTTCGGTGGCGTCGGGTACACCCACGACGCGGTGATCGGGAAGCTGCTGCGCGACGTGCGGTACGTGTCGATCGTGGAGGGCGGCGACGACGTGCTGCGGGACCTGGTGTTCAGCCGGTACGTAGTGCCCGTGTCTAAGCGGTCGTAACGACGGCGCCTGCGTAACCGGGCGCCACATCCAGCCAGCGAAGGGAACGCGACGAACCCACCGTCGCGTTCCCTTCCGGCGTTACCAGCGTGTCCCGCAGGCCGGCCAGGCCGACCCCGACCGCCTTGACATACGCCTCCTTGGCACACCAGAACCGGAAATATCCCTCTACGGGGGACGCGGCCCGGGTCAGGTGGTCGACCTCGGCGGGCTGGTACAGGTGCCGGGCCATGGCCAGGTGATCCAGGTCGTGCCGGACGCGCTCGACGTCGACGCCCACCCGCAGGCCCGGCGGAGCCACCGCGATCAGCGCCCACTCCTCCGAGCGCGACAGGTTGAAGTCGATCGGGTGGCCGACCAGATACGGCCGGCCGTTGTGCTCCGTACCGAAGACGAGCCTGGCCGGCGGCACGCCGGTGAGCCGGCCGAGGACCGCGCGCAGGGCGTTGTGCGCGACCGTGAAGCGGCGGCGCTCGACCGGGCCGGCCAGCGCCGCCGCGCGGTCCCGTTCCGGGCCGGAAAGCGGCGAGGTCCACCTCGCGCCGTCCGGCTGATCGAGGTGGACCCGCCACACGCAGGGGTCCTTCACATCCATTTGAGCAGGGCTTTGGAGATGAGCTTGTGGGTCAGCGCGGCCTGCTCGAACACCGCGAAGTGGCCGCCGACGAACGGCTGGAGCTCGTACTCCCCGGAGGTCTGCTCCCCCCACGGCGTCACGGTGTCGGCCTTGATCCGGGAGTCGTCGGTGCTGGGCATGGCCGTGATGGGCAGGTCCAGCGGCTTCTCGTCGCGGTACTCGTAGGTCTCCTTGATGGTGAAGTCGGCGACCACGGCCGGGAGGATCATGTCCAGCACGCCGGGGTCGGCCAGCAGCCACTCCGGCGTGCCGCCCAGCTGGCGGAGCATCGACACGACCTCGGGCCGGGTCATCTGCCCGACCGGCTTGCCGTCCTCGTAGGCGAGCTGCGGGGCGACCGAGCCGGACACGAACAGGTGCACCGGCGGCGGGCCGCCGCGGCGGCGGATCTCGCGGGCCAGCTCGAACACGACGAGCGCGCCGAGGCTGTGGCCGTACAGGGCGTATCTGCGGTTGACCGAGCCGAGCGAGACGTCGGCCAGGATGACCTCGGCGAGGTCGGCGACCAGCGGGCCCATCCGGTCGTAGGCGGGTTCCCTGAGCCTGCTGTCCCGGCCCGGGAGCTGGATCGGCTGGACGGCCACCCCGGGCAGGACGCGCTGCCAGCTCCGGTAGGTGGAGGCGGCGCCGCCGGCGTGCGGCAGGCAGTACAGCGCGAGCGCGCCGGGTCCGGCGCCGGTCTGGCTCGCGAACGGCATCCACCGGCCGATCACGTCGTCACTCTTCATCGATGATCTCCAGCTGGACGTACGGCGGGGGCGGCTGGACGGTGGACAGGTCGGCCTCGAGCACCACGTGCGCGCCGTTCCTCGCGACCTCGCGGAACCCGGCGAAGGCGTAGGTGACCTGCATCATCCGGTTCCGGCCCGTCTCCACGAAGTCGGCCTGCACGGACGCGCCGGCCGCCTGGGCCAGCCGCATGATGTGGTTGAGCAGCACCATGCCGACGCCGCGGGACATCACCCGGCAGGACATCAGCATCATGTTGAGCCGCCACACCCGCTCGCCCTTCTCCACCAGGGCGAGGCCGATCTTGCCGTAGCTGCCGAACCGGTCGGTCAGGGAGGCGACCAGCAGCAGGTGGCCGGGGGACTCGCGGAGCTCGTCCAGCTCCTCGTAGGAGTAGGTGCGGCCGGTCGAGTTGAGCTGGTTGGTGCGGACCGTCAGCTCCTCGGCCCGCTGCAGGTCGTCCCGTACGGCGGAGGCGATGGTGAACCGCATCTCCAGACCGGCCAGGAACTCCTCGTTGGTGCCGACGAAGTCGGCCTCCAGCTCGTCCCGCGCGGCCTGGCCCTGGTACATGATGCGGCGCTGGGCGGACTCGTCGGTGACGAACCGGGGGATGAACTCCGGCCGGGCCAGGGCCTCCTCCAGGTCCAGGATGTCGACCAGGGTGACGGCGGGCAGGCCGTGGCCGACCTCGCCGCGCTCGAACTCCTGGTCGTCGACGAACGCGAACGCGTCCAAGCCGAGGTTGAGCGCCTTCGCGATGTGCGCGATCGAGTCGGATTTGGGGTTCCAGCTGATCTGCGGGTGCAGGAACATGTCCTCGATGCCGAACTCGCGCAGCTTCTCCAGCGCGGCGTCGCGGTCGTTCTTGCTGGCGATCGAGTGCAGCACGCCCATCTGGTCGAGCCGGTGGATGTGCGCCACCACCGCGGGCCGCAGGGTGACGTCGCCGTCCTCCAGCAGCACGCCGTCCCAGAGCGTGTTGTCCAGGTCCCAGACCACGCACTTGATCCGGCCCCGGATCGGCTTCGCCGGGACGACAAGGGGCGTTTCGTCGACCACGGTCATCAGATGATCTCCCGTTCTGCCTGGCCAGCGATGGTGATGCGCTGGATCTCGTTGCTGCCTTCGATGATCTCCATGACCTTGGCGTCCCGATACAGCCGTGCCACCGGGTAGTCGGGGCTGCATCCGTTCGCGCCGTGGATCTGGACCGCCTCGGACGCGTGCCTGGCGGCGGCGGTGGAGGCGAAGTACTTCGCCACCCAGGTCGCCATGATCGTGGACGCCTCGCCGGCGTCCTTGAGCCGACCGGCTTCCGCGACGAGCAGGCGGGCCGCCCGCGCGTCGGTGACCATGTCGGAGAGCTTCGCCTGGATCAGCGGCAGGTCCTTGAGCAGCGACCCGCCGACGGTGCGGCGGGAGGCGTACGCGGCGCACGCCTCCAGGGCCGCCTGGATGATGCCGACCGAGCCGGTCGCCACGCTGTAGCGGCCGAGGTCCAGGGTGCCGGTCAGCACCATGCCGGCGGTGAAGCCGCTCGGGCCGAGCAGCGCGTCCGGGCCGAGCGCGACGTCGCGGAAGGAGACCTCCGCGATCAGCGACGCCCGGGTGCCGAGCATGTCCTCGATCGGGGTGACCTCGACGCCGGGGGTGTTCCTGGGGACCAGGAACGCGCCGATGCTGGTGGCCGTGCGGGCGAACACCAGGAACAGGTCGGCCCGCTGGCCGTTCGTGATCCACTTCTTGACGCCGTTGAGCGTCCAGCCGCCGTTCCGCGCCACGACGTTGGTGGCGATCCCGGACGCGTCGCTGCCGGCGCCGGGCTCGGACAGGCAGAACGCGGCGAGCACGTCCCCCCGGCTGAGCGCCGGCGCCCACCGCTCGCGCTGGGCCGGGCTGCCCCACCGCTGCACCGCCCACGACACCATCGTGTGCACGGTGAGCAGGCTGCGGACCGAGGAGCAGCCCCGGCCCACCTCCTCGTGGACCTCGCCGAGGGTGACCAGGTCCATCCCGGCGCCGCCGGCCTCCCGGGGGAGGAAGGGGGCCCAGAGCCCGGCGGCGGTCATCCGCTCCAGCAGCTCCTCTGGCACGCGGCCCTGCCGGTCGTACGCGTCGGCGTACGGGGCGATGTGAGTGTCGACGAACGCGCGGGCGGACGTCCGGTCGGTGACCTGGAGCGTGTCCGGCGCGATCTCAGCCAGGGTCGTCATGTCAGACCCGCGCGGGGGTGAGCCGGCCCACCAACTCCGCCATGGTGTTGGCGGTCCTGAAGTTGTCGATCTTCAGCTCGTCGTTGGGGATGGTGATGTCGAACGTCTTCTCGATGAACATCACCAGCTCCATCGCGAACAGCGAGTTCACGAAGCCCAGGGCGAAGATGTCCTGGGACTCGTCGATGTCCGCCTGCGGGTAGCGGGCGCGGACGAAGTCGAGGATCTGGTCCTTGGTGTTGTCAGACATGGCTGGCTCCTTAGTTGGCGTAGGTGTAGAAACCCCGGCCCGACTTGCGGCCGTGCAGGCCCGCGTCGGTCATCTGCTTGAGCAGCGGGCAGGGGCGGTACTTGCTGTCGGCGTAGTGCTCGTAGAGCACCTCTACGCTGTAGAGGATCGTGTCGACGCCGATCAGGTCGGCCGTCTCCAGCGGGCCCATCGGGTGGCCGAAGCAGCTCCGGAACACCTCGTCGACCGATTCGGCGGTGGCGACGCCCTCGTGCACGAGGAACGCGGCCTCGTTCACGGTGAGCATCAGGACCCGGTTGGACACGAAACCGCAGGCGTCCTTGACGTCGATCGCCTTCTTGCCCATGGCGGCCAGCAGGTCGCGGGTGCGCTCGACGGTCTCGGCGGTGGTGTGGACGCCGGGGATCAGCTCGCACGCCGGCTTGGCCGGGACCGGGTTCATGAAGTGCACCCCGACCACCTTGTCCGGGCGGCCGGTGACGGCGGCGACCTTGGTGATCGGGATCGCGGAGGTGTTGACGATGAAGATGGTGTCGGGCCCGCAGACCGCGTCCATCGTCTCGTACACCGACCGCTTGACGTCCCAGTTCTCCGTCACGTTCTCGATGACGACGTCGGCCTTGGCGACCGCCTCGGCGCCCACCGCGGTGGTGATCCGGGACAGCACGCCGTCGGGGTCCAGGACCGGGCCGCCCATCAGGCCGCTCATCCTGGCGTTGCGCCAGATGGTGCCGCGGGCCGCCGCGAGGATCTCCTCGCTCGTGTCCACCAGCACCACGTCGTGGCCGGTCTGCGCCAGGTTCTGGGCGACGCCGACGCCCATCACGCCGGCGCCCACTACACC
This sequence comes from Acrocarpospora macrocephala, assembly GCF_009687865.1. Lineage (GTDB taxonomy): Bacteria > Actinomycetota > Actinomycetes > Streptosporangiales > Streptosporangiaceae > Acrocarpospora > Acrocarpospora macrocephala. Next base: position 33,577 of record NZ_BLAE01000032.1, on the reverse strand, counting down.
GATAACTGTCATGGCTTCTCCGTTTCTCTGGTTGTTCTCCGGTCGTAATGCTCCGGTCGTAATGCTCACCGGCGCCGACGGGCGGCCGACAATTCGAGGCCCGACCGGCGGAGCTGGGCGCGGACGTGGCTGCCCCCGTCCCCGTCGGCCGTCCCGGACGCCGGTGCGGCGCCCGAGGTGAGGGCGTCGATGGTCGTGCCGAGCGCGGCCACGGTCGGCGCCTCGTACAAGATGTGCGGGGGGAGCTCGGCGAGTTCGAACTCGCGGCGCAGGGCGGCGACGATGCTGACGCCGAGCAGCGAGTTCCCGCCGAGCTCGAAGAAGTTGTCTCCCGCGCCGACCCGGTCGAGCCGGAGCGCGTCGCACCAGATGGCCGCGATGGCCTCCTCCCTGGGCCCGGACGGCTCCTGGTACGGCGTGACCAGCTCAGGCCTGGGGTGCCGGTCGCCGCTGCCGCCGGTCACGGCGGGCGAGGTCACCGCTTCCAGGTTGAAGCGCGCGCTGCCGGTGACGACGGTCTCGAACTCCTGGGTGGAGACGACGACCCGGGGTTCGCCGCTGGCCAGGGCGCGCAGCAGCGAGCGGTAGCCCGCCTCGAAGTCGATGCCGACCCTGACCCGGTTCTCCTTGAAGAAGTTCTGCAGGCCTTCGTCGTAGCCGGCCAGGCCGGCCTCCCAGGCGTTCCAGGTCCACTCGCCCCAGTCGATCGAGACGACGTTGCGGCCGGTGGCGGCCAGCCGCTGCGCGTAGCCGTCCAGGTAGGCGTTGGCGGCGCAGTAGTCGACCTGGCCGGGGCCGCCGCCGGTGGCGGAGGTGATCGAGGAGAACAGCGCGAGGAAGTCAAGCCCGATCTCGTCGGGCTCGCCGATCCTGAGGGCTTCGGCGAGTGCCAGCGTTCCGGCGATCTTGGGGGCGAGTACGGCGTCGAGCTCCTGTGGCCGCTTGAACTGCATCAGGCCCATGGCCGGGAGGCCGGCCGCGTGCAGGACGCCGTGCAGCGCCCCGAACCGCTCGATCGCCGCGTCCACGGCCCGCTTCACCGCGGCAGGGTCGGCCACGTCGCCGACCACGATCTCGACCTCGCCGCCGAGGTCGCGGATGGCCTGGACGCTCCGGCGGCGGGCGTCCTCGCCCTCGCCCGCCAGGCCGGTACGGCCCAGCAGGACGAGTCTGGCCTTGGTGTCGCGGGCGAGACGTTCGGCCAGGCCGAGCGCGATGCCGCCGAGGCCGCCGGTGATCAGGTAGACGCCGCCCTCGCGCAGCGGGGTGGTCTCGGGGGTGGCCATGGTCTCGTAGCCGGGCAGGTAGCGGCGGCCCCGGCGGAGCGCGACGATGCGGTCCGTCTGCGGGCGGCCCAGTTCGGCGACCAGGCCGGCGGGGGTGTCGAGGTCGATGAAGCGGGTGGTGACCCTCGGGTACTCCAGCGGGATCACCAGCGATGGGCCGATCAGCGTGGAGCCGTCGGGGTTGGCGACCTCGCCGGGGAAGACCTCCTGGGTGCCGGAGACCGCGACGTCCAGCGACCAGCCGTCGATGCCGGATTCGCCCGCCGCTCTGGCGAGGGCTACCAGGGTGTGCAGGCCGTACTCGACGGTGCGCTCGCCCGGCTCCAGGGTCCACAGGTGCAGGACCCGGTCGAGCGGGCGGCCGGCGGCGCGCAGGTCGCGCAGGAGGGCGAGGGTGTCGGCCACGCTGCCGGGGCGGATCGTGTGGCCGTCCGCGGTGGCGGCGTAGCCCTCGCCGGGGCGGACCAGGGTGACGGTCGCGCCGGTCGCGGCGAGCTCGGCGGCCACGTCGTCGGCCGCGCCCTCACGGGCGTAGACGAGCCATGAGCCTGGCTGGTCGGCGCTGGGTGCGGGGGCGGCGGTCTGCCGCCAGACCGGCAGGTAGAGCCACCGCTCCTCGGGCAGCTTGGGCAGGCTGTTGATCGCGTCGAACAGGTTGCCGGTGTCTCTTTGTTTCGGTACGGGCGCAGTCGGCGACGCGTCGATCCAGTAGCGGTGCCGCTGGAACGGATAGGTCGGCAGCGGAATCCGGCCCGGCAGGTTGGCGGTCTCGGCCTCCGGCAGCCGCCCGTGGTAGGCGTTCCAGTCCAGCTCCGCGCCGACCAGCCAGAGCCGGGCCAGGCACCCGGCCAGCACCTCGTCGTCGGGACGCCGGTCGCTCCCGCCGGGCAGCACGTTCAGGATCAGCGGCCACCGCTGCGGCGGGCAGCCGGCCCCGCGCACCAGCGCGCCGAGCGACTGGCCGGGCCCGATCTCCACGACGGCCAGTTCGGGGTCGGCCAGCAGCGTCTCGACGCCGGCTCCGAACCGCACCGTCCGGCACATGTGCTCGGCCCAGTAGCCCGGGTCGCAGACCAGGTCGGCGTCGGCGATTTCGCCGGTCAGATTGGAGATGTACGGCAGCTCCGGCGGGTTCAGCCGGATGTTGGCCTTCACCCAGTCGGTCAGCTCGCCGCTGATCGGCTGGAGCATCCGGGAGTGGAACGCGTGCGTGGTCTCCAGCGCCCGGCACGGGATCTCGGCCCGACGCAGCTCGGCGACGAGCCGCTCCATCTCGTCCTGCGGCCCGGCGACGACCGCGACCTGCGGGCCGTTGACGGCGGCGAGGTCGAGACCGCGCCGTTCCAGCCGGAACTTGCGGCGTACGTCCTCGGCGGGCATCGAGACGGCGACCATGGACCCGGCCGGCATCGCGGAGATCAGCTTGGCCCGGTGGGCGACCAGGGCGATCGCGTCCGGGAGCGAGAGAACTCCGGCCAGGCAGGCCGCGACGTACTCGCCGAGACTGTAGCCGAGCATCAGCCGGGGCTGGATCCCCCAGGCCATCAGGGTGCGGGCCAGGGCGTACTCGATGGCGAACAGGGCAGGCTGGGCGACTTCGGTGCGCTTCAGCGCGTCGGCCCGGTCGTCCTTGGCGGTGGCCCGGCCGAGCAGGGCGGCCAGGTCGGCGCCCCCGCCGCGCGCGCCGGCCACCAGGTCGAGCAGGTCGACGTCGCCGAGCGGCTCGCGGAGCAGGTCCAGGCATTCGTCCAGGGCGGCGCGGAACGCGGGTTCGCGCTGGTAGATCTCGGTGACCAGGCCCGGGTACTGCTCGCCGACGCCCGCGAACAGGAACGCCGCCTGGCGGCCCTGCACGGTGTCGACTCGGGACAGAACGCCGTCCTGTCCGGCTTCTCCGGTGAAGGCCAGCGCGGCTTCGGCGGTGGTGGTGGTAACGAGAACCTTGCGATGCTCGAACGTCTTGCGGCCCACCTGGAGGGTGTACGCGGCATCCGCCAGCCGGGTGCCGGGGGCGTTCTTGAGGTGCTCGCCGAGCCGCTGGGCGGCCTGGTCGGCGGCGGTGGCGTGGCGGGCCGAGACCGGCAGGATCTGGTAGCGGCGCCCCTGCTCGTCCTCGACGGCGGCGGGCCGCGCCGGAGCCTCCTCGATGACCATGTGCACGTTGGTGCCGCCCATCCCGAGCGAGTTGAGCCCGGCGATCCTCGGGCGGCCGTCGCGGGTCCGCCAGGGGGAAAGTTCGGTGTTCACGTAGAAGGGGCTGTTGTCGAAGTCGATTTCGGGGTTGGGGGCCGTGTAGTGCAGGCTCGCCGGGATCACCTGGTTCGTCAGCGCGTACGAGGTTTTGATCAGGCCGCTGGCGCCGGCCGCGCGGTCCAGGTGGCCGACGTTGGTCTTGACCGAGCCGATCGGGCAGTACCGGGTGTCGCTGGTCGGGCCGAACGCGCGGGTCAGCGCGGCCACCTCGATCGGGTCGCCGAGTTCGGTGGCGGTGCCGTGCGCCTCGATGTAGCTGATGTCCTCGCCGGTGACCCTGGCGTCCGCCATCGCGTCGGCGATCACCCGGGCCTGGCCGACCACGCTGGGGGCGGTGTAGCCGACCTTGAGCGCGCCGTCGTTGTTCATCGCGGAGCCGCGGATCACGGCCCAGATGTGGTCGCCGTCCCTGATCGCGTCGGACAGGCGCTTGAGCAGGACCACCGCGGCGCCGTCGCCGAACATGCTGCCCTTGGCCTGGGCGTCGAAGGTGCGGACGTGGCCGTCGGGTGACTCCATGCCGCCGGGGCCGAAGATGTGGCCGACCTTGTCGGGGACCCGGATCGAGACTCCCCCGGCCAGGGCCATCTCGCATTCGCCGGCGCGCAGGCTCTGGACCGCTAGGTGGGCGGCGACCAGGGAGGTGGAGCAGAAGGTCTGGACGGCGACGCTCGGGCCGTACAGGTCGAAGAGGTAGGAGACGGTGGTGGTGAGGGCGTCCTTGTCGTTGCCCATGATGATCTCGTAGTGGCTGACGTCCTCGTCCTCGCTGAGCAGGCGCTCGCCCATCTGGAGGAGGTAGGTGCTGATGTTGGTGCCGCCGTACACGCCGACCCGGCCGCGGTGCTCGGGGGCGGCGTAGCCGGCCTGCTCCAGGGCCTCCCAGCAGACTTCGAGGAAGGCGCGCTGCTGCGGGTCGGTGAGGGCGGCCATCCGGGGGCTGATGCCGAAGAACTGGGCGTCGAAGCCGGCGATGTCGTCCAGGATCGGGCGGGCGGGGACGTACGCGGGGTCGTGGATGAGGGCCTCGTCGACGCCGGCGGCCTTGAGCTCCTCCGGGGTGAAGAAGCTGATCGACTCGACGCCGTCGCGGAGGTTGCGCCAGAACGCGTCCACGTCGGCCGCGCCGGGGAACCGTCCGGCCATGCCGACGATCGCGATCCGCCGGTCGTCGTCGAGCTGGGTCGCGGTGGCCCGGGGGGCGGCGGGAGTTCTAGGAGCGATGACCTTGGTTTGGGGGGCCTTGGTGTGGGAGGCGTTGGTTTGCGGGGCCGCGCCGCGTTCGTCCAGGATCGCGGCCAGCCGGTGCACGGTCGGGGCCTCGAAGAGCAGCACCGTCGGCACGGCGACCCCGAACCGCTTCTTGATCAGCGCCAGCATCTGGAGCGCGACCAGCGAGTTCCCGCCGAGATCGAAGAAGTTGTCACGGGTGCCGACGGGCTCGACTCCCAGCACCTCCGACCAGAGTTCGGCCAGCGAGCGCTCGGTGCCGGTCAGCGGCGGGCTGTACGGCTGCGGCAGCTCGGGCCGGGGGAAGCGCTCACCGCCGCGCGCCGGCTCGGCCGTGGCGGCGATCTTCGGCAGCCGGTCGTCCAGTCCTCCGGCGGCCACCACGACGGCAGGCAGCCCGAGCGCGATCAGGTCGTCGAGCGCAGCCAGGGACTCGGCACCGGTCATCGAGTGGGCGACCATCGCGGCGCCAAACCCGCCATCGAGGCGCTCCAGCGTGACCGACCAGGTGTCCCAGCTCGCGGCCACCCACCCACTCCGCCGGGCGAGGGCGGTGAGCGCGGCATTGGCGGCCGCGTAACTGCCGAACGCGATGCCGCCAAGGATCGACGAGGTGGACGAGAACAGCACGCAGAAGTCGAGCTCGTGCCCGGCCAGCACCTCAGCTAGGACGCGGGCACCGGTGACCTTGGCACCGAAGTGCCGGGCGACGGCAGCGTCGGTGACATCGCGGAGCGGAAGGAACGTATCGGGCCCGGTCTCGGCAGCGGCATGCACTACCCCGTCGATCCGGCCCACTTCGACGAGCATCGCGCGCATCGCGCCGACGTCAGTGACGTCCACGCGCGGGGTGAGCACCTCCGCGCCGAGCGCCCGCAACCGCTCAACGTGCTCGACACCGCCGCCGCGCGGACCACTCCGGCTGGTCAGGATCAGCCGTCTCGCACCGGCCCGGATCAGGTGCTCGCCGACAAGCAGGCCGACGTCGCCAAGCCCGCCGGTGATCAGGTAGGTACCACCGGAGCGCACCCCGATCCTTCCCGCGGCGACCTTTCCCGCGGCCGTCTTGTCCGCAGCTGCCTCGGCCGGAACAAACTCCCGCACGTGGCGACGGCCGTTCCGATAGGCGACGAGGATGTCAGCCGATGTCCGCCGCAGCTCGGCGGCGAGAACGCCCGCGTGACCGGCAGCACTCGCTCGCGGATCGAGATCCACGCCGCGACAGTCGAGAGTCAGGTACTCCTGGTTGCCGACGATCGGCAGCGTCGCCGCCGCCGCCTGGGCCGGGTCAGCGTGCTCCCCCGGTGACACGGCCTGGCCGCCCAAAGTGACGACGACGACGCGGGTACTGTCGCCACCTTCATCACCAAAGGCGTCCAGCAGCCGCGCCAGCGGAACAACGGCCCGCCCATCCGCGCCGCCGTTGAGGCTGCCGTCCGCACTGCCGTTCAGACTGCCGTCTGCGCTGCCGTTCAGGCTGCCGTTCAAGCCGCTGTTGAGGCTGCCGTTGATGCTGCCGTCCGCGCTGCCGTTCAAGCCGCTGTTGATGCTGCCGTCCGCGCTGCCGTTCAAGCCGTCGTTGATGCTGCCGTCCGCGCTGCCGTTCAAGCCGTCGTTGATGCTGCCGTCCGCGCTGCCGTTCAAGCCGTCGTTGATGCTGCCGTCCGCGCTGCCATTCAGGCCGCCGTCCGAGCCGCCGTCCGCCCTGCCGTTCAGGCCGGAGTTCAAGCCGCCGTTGAGGCCGTCGTTCGCGGTGCCGTTCAGGCCGTCGTTCGGATCGAGGGGGCGGTCGAGGAGGCGGAGGTCGGCGACGACGGAGGGTCCGTCGGCGGCCAGCCGCTGGGCGAGCGCGATGTGGTCGGCGGGCGAGGCGGGATCGATGGTGAAGCCGCCGGGGATCTCGGCGAACGACGTTCCCGCTTGTACGGTGACCACCTCGCCGCCGTCGGCGCGGAGCGACTGGGCCAGCGCCTCGGCGACTCCGGTGTTGTCGGCGAACAGGACGTACCGGCCGATGGCGTCGACCTCGGCGGGCAGCGCTTCGGCGGTCCAGCGGGACTCCAGCAGCTGGACGTGGTCGGGGTCGGGGTCGGCCGCCAGGCGCGGAGCTTCGGCGGGTCGCCCAGCCGGGGGGTCGATCCAGTAGCGCTCGCGCTGGAACGGGTAGGTGGGCAGCCCGACCTTGGTGACCGGCCGGTCCTGCTGGTAGCCGGGCCAGTCGATCGCCGCGCCGGTCAGCCAGAGCCGTCCGACGGCCTCGGCGAGCACGGTCGCGGCGGGGCGCGGGTCGGCGGCGGCCGGGAGCGTGGGGATGATCAGCGGCCAGCGCTCGCGCGGGCAGTCGCGGTGCGCCCGGGCCATCGCGCCGAGCGACTGCCCGGGGCCAAGCTCCAGCAGGGCCAGGTCACCCTGCGCCAGCAGCGTGCCGAGCACGGCGTCGAACCTGACCGGCGCGCACATGTGGTCGGCCCAGTAACCGGGGTCGGTGGCCTGCTCGGCGGTGATCAGGCCGCCGGTGACGTTCGACACGTAAGGAATGCGCGGCGCGGAGAGCCCGATGTGAGCGCGAATCCAGGCCGTCAACTCGGCGCGGACCGGCTCCATCATCCGGGAGTGGAACGCGTGCCCGGTGGCCAGTGGACGGCATGGCACCCCGTCGGCCGCCAGCAGTTCCCGCACCGCGTCCATGGCGGCGGGCTCGCCCGCGAGCACGGTCAGGTCGGGACCGTTCTCGGCGGCCACGTCGATCCCGGTGATGCCGCCACGCGCGATCCGGTCGGCCAGGTCGGCCGAGCCGAGCGGGACGGCGCTCATCGCGCCCGCGGGGAGCGTGTCGATCAGCGTGGCCCGGTGCGCGACCAGCGCGAGCGCGTCCGGCAGCGAGAGCACGCCCGCCAGGCAGGCGGCGACGTATTCGCCAAGGCTGTACCCGGCCAGCACGGCCGGTTCGACGCCCCAGCCGATGAGGGTCCTGGCCAGCGCGTACTCGACGGAGAAGAGCGCGGGGTGCAGCAGCGCGGTCGGCATCGCGCCGGAGGTGGCGGAGTCGCGGCCGAGCAGGGCGGCCAGACCGCCCCCGGCGGTGTCGCGGGTGCGGAGCATCTCCTCCAGCGGGTCGATCCCGCCCATCCGGGTGCGCAGAATCGCGCGGCACTCGTCCAGGACGGCCCTGAACGCGGGTTCGGTGGTGTAGAGGTCATCGGCCAGTCCCGGGTACTGCTCGCCAGTACCCGCGATCAGGAACCCGACCGGTCGGTCGCCACGACTCTCCGCCCGCCCCAGCACGCCAGCGTCCCGCATTCCGGCGACGGCCTCGGCAACCGAGGATGCGACCACGAACCGGCGGTGCTCGAAAACGCGACGGCCAGCCTGCAAGGTGTGGGCAACGTCGCCAAGCCGGAGTTCGGAGGTGTCCGCGAGTTGGTCCGCGAGGCCATCGGCAGTGTCCGTGACGTGGTCCGTGACGTGGTCCGTGACCTGACCCGAGACCCGACCCGAGACCCGACCCGAGACCCGACCCGAGACCCGACCCGAGACCTGGTCCGAGACCTGGTCCGAGACCTGACCCGAGACCCGACCCGAGACGTCACCCGAGACCCGACCCGAGACCTGGTCCGAGATCTCACCCGCGACGTGACGCGAGATCTGACCCGAGACATGGTCCGCGAGATGGTCGGCAGTGTGCGTGACGGCGTTCGTGAGGTGGTCGGCGAGGTGGTCGGCGAGGTGGTCGGCGAGGGCGGTGGTCAGCTCGTCGGCGGCTTTTGCGGAGCGGGCCGACCAGATCAGCAGTTGTGGGCGGGGTGCGGCCTCCGGGCGGGAGACCGGTGGGGCCTCCTCCAGCACGACGTGGGCGTTGGTGCCGCCGATGCCGAATGCGCTGACCCCGGCCCGACGGGTCCGCCCGGCCTCGCGTGGCCAGTCGCGTAGGCCCGTGACCACTTCGAGTCGGGCGCCGCCTGCGCTGAGCTGGGCGTTCGGCGTGGACAGGTTGCGAGTCGGCGGGATCTGGTCGTGCCGGAGCGCGAGCGCGGCCTTGATCAGGTTGGTCACGCCGGCGGCCCGGTCGAGGTGGCCGACGTTGGGCTTGACTGAGCCGATCAGCAGGTTCTCGTCCCGGAACACCTGTTGTAGCGCGGCCAGTTCGGCGGCGTCGCCGAGCGCGGTGCCGGTGCCGTGCGCCTCCACGTAGTCGATGTCGGCCGGCACGAGACCGGCGGCGGCGAGCGCCTCGGCCATCACGGCCGCCTGGCCCTGCACGCCGGGCGCGGTGAAGCCGACCTTGCGGCCGGCGTCGTTGTTGACCGCCCAGCCCCGGATGACCGCGTAGATCTGGTCGCCGTCGGCGAGCGCGTCCTCCAGGCGGCGCAGCGCGACCACGCCGACGCCGCTGCCGAGTGGAGCGCCGAGACCGCCCGCGTCGAAGGCGCGGCATTCGCCGTCCGGCGGGGCGATGCCGCCCTGCTGGTAGAGGTAGCCGACCCGGTGCGGCACGCCGATCGCGACGCCGCCGGCCAGCGCGAGATCGCTCTCGAAGCCGGCCAGGCTGCTGGCGGCGGCGCAGATCGCGACCAGGGATGTGGAGCAGTAACTCTGCACGGAGTAGCTGGGGCCGGACAGGCCGAGGGTGTGCGAGACCCGGGTGGTGAGCGAGTCCTTGTCATTGGCCAGGCCGACCGCGAGCTCGCCCATGACGGCGCTGATCTCGCTGGGCACCAGGTTGTTCCGCAGGTAGGAGCTCCACGCCGAGCCGCCGAAGACGCCGATCGCGCCGTCGAATCGAGTGGGGTCGCAGCCCGCGTCCTCCAGCGCCTCCCAGCTGTGCTCTAGGAACAGCCGGTGCTGCGGATCCAGGATCTGCGCCTCCTTCGGGCTGAACCCGAAGAACCCCGCGTCGAACTGCTCCACGCCGTCGATCACCGCGCCGGCCTTCACGTACCCGGGGTCGGCGAGCAGGTCCTCGGTCACCCCGGCGGCGCGGAGCTCGTCGTCGGTGAACCGGGTCAGCCCGGACCGGCCGGCCCGGATGTTGGCCCACAGTTCGGCCACGCCGGACGCGCCAGGAAACCGTCCGGACATCCCGACGATCGCGATGTCGGTGCCGGAACCCTCGTCATCGACCACGTCATCACTCCTCATGTCGGGCACCCTCACATCGGGCGTTCTCACCTCAAGCGCCATCACATCGGGCGTCCTCACGTCGGGCACCCTCACATCGGGCGTCCTCACCTCAAGCGCCCTCACATCGGGCGTCCTCACGTCGAGCGCCCCCACATCGGGCGTCCTCACGTCGAGCGCCCCCACATCGGGCGTCCTCACGTCGAGCGCCCCCACATCGGGCGTTCTCTCTTCGGGCGTCCTCATCTCGGGCGTCCTCACTTCCGCGTCCCCGAGCGGGCGCGGCGGCGCCGCGACCCCCGTGCCGAGCTGGTGTCCAGGGCCTGGCGAGCGCCGTCGGCGGCGTCACCGGCCACCGCCGCGGCGAACTCCGCCACGGTCGGGTGTTCGAACAGCACGGCGGGCGCGATCGGCACGCCGAGCTCCTTCTCGATGGCGAGCACCATGGCCATCCCGACCAGGGAGTTGCCGCCGAGGTCGAAGAACGGGTCGTGGATGCCGACCCGGTCGATGCCGAGGTAGGCGCCCCACACGTCGGCGATGGCGAGCTCCGACTCGGTCCTGGGCGCTGCGTAGTCGGTACGGAGTTCGGGGCGCGGGAAGCGCTCGCCAAGCGAGACGACCGTGGTCGCGCCGACCAGCGCGTCGATGTCGATCATCGCGGACCAGTCCCGCAGCACGTCGCTGAGCGGCTGCCGGACCGCGAGGATGCTGCCGTGCCCGCCAGCGACGATCCGGTCCAGAAGCGCGCAGCCGGCGTCGTCGGCGAATCCATACCGCTCGCGGTAGGCGCGCACGCGTGCGGCCAGGCCGGTGGCGGACTTGAGGCTTTCGCTCTGCCAGTCGTCGTGCTGCCAGGGTCCCCAGGCGATCGACACGACCCGGGTGGCGGGCGCCGAGGCGGCGAGGGCCTCGCCATACGCGTCCAGGACGGTGTTGGCGGCGCAGTAGTCTCCTTCGCCGATGCCGCCGAACGCGGTGACGGCGGAGGAGTACAGGACGAGCAGTTCGGGCCGCCGGTCGGCGGGGGTGTCCGGGCCGACCAGCTCGGCCAGCGGCCCCATCGCGAGGATCTTCGGCGCCAGTACGGCTCCCGCATCCTCGAGCGACCTGCGCTGCGCCATCCCGCCGGCGGGGAGACCAGCGGCGTGAATGACGCCGGTGAGCATGCCGAAGTGCTCGCGGCAGCCGTCCAGCGCGGCCCGCAGCTCAGCGGGCACACCCGCGTCGGCGGTGAGCAGCAGCACCTCGGCCCCGGCGGCCTCCAGCTCGGCGACGTCCCGCAGGCTGCGCCCGGCCTTGCTGTCCGGATCGGCCCCGGCGTCGCGAGACAGCGCGGTCCTGCCGACCAACGCGAGCTTGCGCACACCGGAGCGGACCAGGTGCTTCGCCAGCGCCATGCCGAGCCCGCGAGCACCGCCAGTGATCAGGTACGCGCCGTCCGCCCGCCACGGCACCGGCGGCACCGGCGAATCGGAAACCGCGGGCACCTCGCCCCAGCCGCGCAGCCAGCGCCGCCCGCGCCGCCAGCCGGACACCCGGTCGTAGGGAGAGGCGGCGTCGTCGCGGTCGGCGTCCAGCAGCAGCTCGTAACCGATCTGACCGGCCGCGTCGCCAGGTGTCCCCGGTCGAGGGCGAACTACTCCTGGCAGATCTGGCGTGCTCGATGGGCGGTCGGCCTCCGAATCGGGATCGAGGTCAACGCCGGTCCAATCCAGGCCCGGGTACTCATGCCGGACCGCCCGCCCCAGACCGTGCGTCACGGCCCGCTGCGGTGCCGTCGCATCGCCACCGAGGATCTCGGTGGCCCCCCGGGTCACGGTCAGCAGCCGCACCCCCCGCTGGGCGGGCAGCTCGCCGAGCGCCTGGACGGCGAGCAACAGGCTGTCGAATCCGTGCCCGATGGCGGCACGAAGCTCGTCGTCGGAGGCGTGTCCGGGGACCTGAGAGGGGACATGGCCGGGGTCGTGAGAGGGGACGTGGGCGGGAACGTGAGCGGGAACCTGGCCATGGACGTTGCCGTGGCCTTGGCCTTGGACGTGGCCGTTGCCGTTGCCTTGGCCTTGGCCTTGGCCTTGGCCGTTGCCATAGCCGTTGCCGTTGCTTTGGACATGGCCGTTGTCGTGGTCTTGGCCGTTGCCTTGGCCTTGGCCTTGGCCTTGGCCTTGGCCGTTGCCATGGCCGCTGCCGTTGGCGTTGCCGTTGCTTTGGACATGGCCATTGCCGTGGCCTTGGACGTGGCCATTGCCGTGGCCTTGGACGTGGCCTTGGACGTGGCCGTTGCCATGGCCGCTGCCGTTGCCGGGGACGATGCCGTGGCCGGAAACGTGGCTGCGGACGTCGCCAGGGCCGGGGGCGCCAGCGGTGGTGAGTAGGCTCCAGAGGTGGGCTACCCGCACTGGTCCGTCCCCGCTTGCGGCGGCGAATACCTCGGTGTAGTGCTCGGGGTTGCGGGGGTCGATGATCAGGCGGCGGCCGTCGCGGCGCAGCGCGGTCCCGGCGATCACTTCCAGTACCCGCGTGCCTGCGGCGGCGGCGCGGTCGGCGAGAGCCGTGCCGATGCCGTCCGCGTCGGTGAACACGATCAGCGTTCCGTCCAGCCGCAAGTCGGCGGGCGGGGTGCCGCGCGCCGGGTCCCGCTGCCAGGCGGGCGCGAAGCAGAGGTCCGCCGGTTCGGCCAGCCGAGACGGCATCGGCTGGCTGCCGGCGCCGATCTCGGGCCAGTAGCGGGTCCGCTGGAACGGGTACGCCGGCAGGCTGAGGATGCGGCCGGGGCCCGGCTGGACGCGCTCCCAGGTCACGCTCGCGCCGAGCTCCCACAGCCGGGAGCAAGTGTCCAGCAGGTCGGCCTGGGCGTCACGCGGCGCCCCGCCCGCCCAGGAGGGCGACAGGGTGCCGAGGACCGCGGCACCGGATCCGCCGGTGAGGTTCTGCCGGACCAGGCCGCCGAGCGTCTGCCCCGCGCCGAGCTCGACGAACACGTCGATGTCCTGCTCGACGCAGTGCCGCACCGCGTCCGCGAACCTGACCGTGCTGACGAGCTGCTCTGCCCAGTACGCGCTGCTGGTGGCCTGAGCCGCAGTCATCGGCAACCCGGTCAGGTTGCACACGATCGTGGTGGCTGGAGCCTGCCGGGGCACCGAGTCGATCAGCGCGGCCAGCTTCTCCCGCGCGGGTTCAAGCAGCGCGGAGTGGAAGGCGTGCGCGGAGCGCAGCGGGCGGCAGGCGATGCCCGCGGCGACCAGCCTGGCGGTGACGGCGTCGATCTCTTCGGGCCGCCCGCTGAGGACGGTCATGGTCGGGCCGTTGAGCGCGGCGACTTCGACCTCGGCGCTGACGGCCCGGATCTGGTCCTCCCCGGCCGCGACCGCGACCATCTTCCCAGCGGGGATGGCGCTGATCAGGCGGGCGCGTTCGGTGACGATGCGCAGCGCGTCCTCAAGGGTGAAGACCCCCGCCAGGGTGGCGGCGACGTACTCGCCGAGGCTGTAGCCGAGCAGCGCGTCGGGGCGGACGCCGCGGTGCGCGAGCAGCTGGGCCAGCGCGTACTCGACGGTGAACAGGAAAGGGTGGGCGACCTCGGCGTGCGCCAGCGGGTCAATCTCGGCCGGGGCCTCGGTGCGGCCGAGCAGCGCAGCCAGGTCGCCTGAAGGGGCGGCCCGCTCGGCGGGGAAGAACAGCGGGCGCAGGTCGACGCCCTCGACGAGTTCGACGCAGCGGTCGACCGCTTCGGCGTAGACGGGTTCGGCCTGGTAGAGCTCCCGGCCCAGCCCCGCGTACTGGTCGCCGACGCCGGGCAGCAGGAAGGCGACGCGCGGCCGCCCCTTGACCCGGTTGGCGGCCCCGGACGAGGCGGCCCCCCGGAGCCTGCGGACGGCCTCGGCCACGTCGGCGCAGACCAGGACGCGGCGGTGGTCGTGCTCGGCGCGGCCGATCCGCAGCGTATGCGCGACATCGGCCAGGTCGGCGTCCGAACGGTCCTCGAGCCAGGACGCGAGGCGGGCCGCGTGCTCGCGGAACGCCGCGTCGGTGGCGGCCGAGATCGGCAGCACCTGCGGCCCTTCGACGGCCGCAGTCTCCTCGAGCGGCGGCGCGGATTCCAGCACCAGGTGGGCGTTGCTGCCGGACAGGCCGAACGAGCTGACCCCGACCAGGCCCGGGGTGCTCCCCAGCGGCACCGCGCTGACGGCCGGCCGGATCGAGCCGTCCGCCGGCACGGCGGCGGACGGCTGGGTCAGGTTGAGGGTCTTCGGGATGAGCCGGTTCTCCAGGATCAGCACCGACTTGATCAGCCCGGCCACTCCGGCGGCGGCCTGGGTGTGGCCGATGTTGGTCTTGACCGCGCCGACCCGCAGCGGACGCTCGGCGGACCGGCCGCCGAACACGTCGTGCAGCGCGGCGAGCTCGATCGCGTCGCCGAGGTGGGTGCCGGAGCCGTGCGCCTCGACGTGGTCGATGTCGTCGGGCGACACCCCGGCGGCGGCCAGCGCGCTGGTGATCACGGCGACCTGGGCGCTCCGGCTGGGGGCGGTGAGCCCGTTGCTGCGGCCGTCCTGGTTGACGGCGGAGCCGCGCAGCACGGCCCGGATGCGGCGGCCGTTCGCGATCGCCTTGGACAGGGGTTCGAGCACGACCAGGCCGCCGCCCTCGCCCATCACGTAGCCGTCGGCGGCGGCGTCGAACGTCTTGCACTTGCCGTCGGCGCAGAGCATCGAACCGGCGCAGGCCTGGATGAAGTTGCTGGGGTGGATGGTCAGCGACGCGCCCGCCGCGATGGCCAGGTCGCACTCGCCGCGCCGCAGGCTCTCGGCGGCCAGGTGCACCGCGATCAGCGACGAGGAGCAGGCGGTGTCGACCGTGAGCGTCGGGCCCGACAGGTTGAAGTGGTAGGCGATCCGCCCGGCGGCGACGCTGGCGGACGCCCCCTGGCCCAGGTACGGGTCCGCCAGCGCGTCCTGGCCCTGGCGTTCGAGCTGGAGCCGGCCGTACTGGAGGGTGTCCATGAAGCCGACGATCACGGCGGTTCGGCTGCCCGCCATCCGGGTCGGGGAGGCGCCGGCGTCCTCCAGGCCCTCCCAGGCCAGCTCGAGCAGGAGCCGCTGGTGCGGGTCCATGCGGAGCGCCTCGCGCGGGGACAGGCCGAAGAACTCGGCGTCCCAGCCGGTGATCTCCGGCAGGAACGAGCCGTGCCTGGTGTACATGCCGCCCGGGGTGCGCGGGTCGGGGTCGTAGTAGTCGTCGATGTTCCACCGCGAGGCCGGCACCTCGGAGACCGCGCTGCGGCCTTCCGACAGCAGGTCCCAGTACCCTTCGACCGTCTCGCCGCCGCCGGGGTAGCGGCAGGCCATGCCGATGATCGCGATCGGCTCGCGGGTCCGTTCCTCGGCCTCGGCGAGACGTCGGCGCGTCTGGGTCAGTTCGACGGTCACCCGCTTGAGGTAGGCGCGGAGCTTGTCCTCGGTCCCCATCTGTCGAGCCTTTCCAGTAGCGAGGGTGGTGGGTCTGCGGTCAGAGTTCGTTATCGATGAGCGCGAAGATCTCCTCGTCGGAGGCGGCGCCGATCTTCTCCACGACCCCGCCTCCGCCGCTCGGCCCGGGCGCGAGCCTGGTCAGGCCGGCCTGGAGGATGGCGACGAGCTTGCTCCTGACCGCGTCCGCCTCGCCGTTGAGGGCGCCGAGCTCGGCCTCGACCCGTTCCAGCGCACCGCGCAGCGTCTCCTCAGGCGAGGGCGCGGCGGGGGCGAGGTTCTTGAACAGGTAGTCGCTCAGCGCGGTGACGGTCGGGTGGTCGAAGACGAGCGTCGCCGGGAGCCGCAGGCCGGTCTCGGCGTTGAGCCGGTTGCGGAGTTCGACGGCGGTCAGGGAGTCGAAGCCGAGTTCGTTGAACGCCCGGTCCACGTCGACCCCGGTGGCGCTGCCGTGCGCGAGGACGGCGGCGACGTGGGCGCGGACGCCGTCGGTGAGCAGCCGCCTGGCCTCGGCCTCGGTCGTCCCGGCCAGCCGTCCCCGCAGGTCGCCACCGGAGGGCGTGAGCGCGGGTCCGCCGGATGCGGCCTGCCGGCGCGGGGGCCGGACCAGGCCGCGCAGCATCGGCGGCAGGTCGCCCAATTCGGCGCGGGCGCGGAGCCCGCCGGTGTCCCAGCTGGTGGCGACGACCAGCGGTTCCGCGCTGCCGAGCGCGGCGTCGAACAGGTCCAGGCCGGCCTCGGCGGTGAGCGGGGCGACGCCGGAGCGGGCCATTCTGGCCACGTCGCCGGGGGTGAGCGCGCCGGTCATGCCGGAGTCGGCGTCCCACAGCCCCCACGCGACCGACACGCCGGGCAGGCCGACCGCGCTGCGGTGCGCGGCGAGGGCGTCCAGGAACACGTTGGCGGCGGCGTAGTTGGACTGCCCGGCGTTGCCGAGCGTCCCGGCCAGCGAGGAGAACAGCACGAAGGCCGCCAGGGGCAGGTCGAGGGTGAGCTCGTGCAGGTGCCAGGCGGCGTCGGCTTTGGGCGCGAGGACCGCGTCCATCCGAGCGGGGGTGAGGCCTTCGACGGTGGCGTCGTCCAGGACGCCGGCGGTGTGCACGACGCCGGTCAGCGGCCGGTCGGCCGCGATCAGCGCGAGCGCGGCGGCCAGCGCGTCCCGGTCGGCGACGTCGCACGCGGCGACCGTGACCCGGGCGCCGAGCGCGCCCAGGTGGCAGACCAGCTCGCCCGCGCCGGGCGCGTCCAGGCCGCGCCGGGAAACGAGCAGCAGATCCCGTACGCCATGCCGCTCCACCAGCCGCCGGGCGACCAGCCTGCCGAGGCCGCCGGTGCCGCCGGTGACGAGCACGGTGCCGTCGGCGAGTCCCGTGAGTTCAGAGGCCGGTGCGGCGGTCCTGCGGGCCAGCCGGGGGACCAGCAGCGTGCCGCCGGAGGCCACCAACTCGATCTCCCCCGCCGCGACCGCGCCAGACACAGCCGCCCAGTCGGCGAACCCCTCCTCGGCCTCCAGCAGCACGAACCGGCCGGGATGCTCCGACATCGCGGCGCGAACCAACCCGCGCACCGCCGCGCCGGCCAGATCGCCCGGCCGGATCACGAACACCAGGCGGGAGTCGGCGAACCGCTCGTCGTCGGCCCACATCCGGACCAGGTCGAGCGCCCGGCCGGACACCTCGCGCAACGCGGCCGGCAGATCGCTTTCGGCGCTGATGGTGGTGACAACAAAGCCCTTAAGCACGTCTGGGCCGAGCGGATCGGCTCCCAGGAAGACAAATCCCGACTCGTCCCCGGCCGCTATGGCCGGTTTCACCCAATCCACCCCGTGCACGACAGCCCCCCGCGCGGGCGTCCGCGCCGGGGCGGTCCGCACTCGCAGGTTGTCGATGGAGAACACCGAGCGCCCGGAGGCATCGGCCGCCTCGACGGTCGCGTCGTCCCCCGAAGGCACCAACCGGACCCGCAGCAAGGTCGCACCCGACGCGCGCAGGCTGACGCCCCGGAACGCGAACGGCAGGCGCAGCCCGCCAGGCCCGGCGGCCAGCACCATCGGCTGGAAAGCCGCGTCCAGTACGGCCGGGTGAATGCCGAACCCGGTCACATCCAGGGTGTCGTCCACAGCGATCTCAGCAAGCAGTTCGGCGCCCCGGGTCCACATGGCGCGCACACCCTGGAAGGCAGGGCCGTACTCGTAGCCGAGCTCGGCCAGCCGCGCGTAACCGCCGTCGAGAGGGAGAGGTGTGGCGTCGGCGGGCGGCCAGGCGGTCGCCCAGGCGCACAGGTCCGCCGCGGCCGGTGCGTCGGCGACGACCCCGGAGGCGTGCCGCGTCCAGGTCCCCCCGGCGCGGGCGAAGACCCCGGTGTGGCGGCGGCCGTCGGCGTCGGGCGAGCCGACGAGCACCTGGATGGGGACGGCGCCGCTCTCGGGCAGGAACAGCGGCGCCTCGATGACCAGCTCTTCCACGTGGTCGCAGCCCGCGAGCGCGCCGCTTTCGAGGGCCAGCTCGACGAAGGCCGCGCCCGGCAGCAGCACGCCGCCGTCCACGGCGTGGTCGGCCAGCCAGGGCGCGGTCGCCGCGCCGAGCTCCCCGGCGAGCACGAACCCGCCGTCGGCCATCGGCACCACGGCGGTGAGCAGCGGGTGGCCGGAGCCGTCGATCCCGGCGGGCGCGATCCCGGCCCGCTCGGCATCGCCCAGCCAGTAGCGGCGGCGCTCGAACGCGTACGTCGGCAGGTCCACGTGCCGGTCCGGCCCGGGGTCGACGGCCGCGGTCCAGTCGACCTCGGCGCCGAGCACGTACGCCCCGGCCAGCGCGGTCAGGAACCGCTGCCAGTCGCCCGCGTCCCGGCGCAGGGTCGCGGCGACGCCCGCCGCGATCCCGGCGGACTCGCAGATCTCCCGCAGGTCGTGGCCGAGCACCGGATGCGGGCTGACCTCGATGAACAGCGGCGTGCCCGGGCCCGCGAAGGCGGTGACGGCCGGCTCGATCAGGACCGGGTTGCGGAGGCTCTCGTACCAGTAGGCGGTGGTCAGCTCGGCCGTGTCGATGAACTCGCCCCGGTGCGCGGAGCTGAACACGATGTCGGTCGGGCGGGGGGCGACCCCGTCCAGGGCGGTCAGCAGTTCCGCGCGGAGCGCTTCGATGTGCGGGGTGTGCGAGGCGTAGTCGACCGCGATCCTGCGGATCTGGACGCTGTCGGCGTGGGCGGCGGTGAACCCGTCCAGCGCGTCCACGTCACCGGCCAGGACGCAGCTGGCGGGGCTGCTGCGCACCGCGATCCAGATCCGGTCCCGCCACGGCTCCAGCAGCTCGCGGACCTGGTCGGCGGGGAGTGACACGGCGAGCATGCCGCCGGTGCCGCTGAGCTTGACCAGGGCCGCGCTGCGCAGCGCGACGATCTTCGCGGCGTCTTCGAGGGAGAGCGCGCCCGCCACGCAGGCGGCGGTGATCTCGCCCTGCGAGTGGCCGACCACGGCCGCGGGCTCGACGCCGAGCGAGCGCCACAGCGCGGCCAGCGAGACCATGACCGCGAACAGCACCGGCTGGATGACGTGGGACCCGTCGAGCTCCGGCGCTCCCTCGTCCGCGCGGAGCACGCCGGTGACCGACCAGCCGGTGTACGGGCGCAGGGCTTTCTCGCAGCGCTGCATCTGCGCGCGGAACGCCTCGTTGGAGTCGAGCAGGTCGACCGCCATGCCGGCCCACTGGGAGCCCTGGCCGGGGAAGACGAACACCGGCCGCACGTCGGCGGGGGCGACCCCGGTCGCGACCGCGGGGTGCTGGGCGCCTTCGGCGAGGGCGGTCAGACCGGCGACCAATTCCGCACGGTCGGCGGCAATGACGACGGCGCGGTGGGCGAAGCCGGAGCGGCGGGCCAGGACGCGGCCGGCGGCGGGGAGGTCGGCTTCGGGGGCGGTCCCGGCGAACGCGCTCAGCCGGGCGGCCTGGCCGCGCAGGGAGGCGGCGGACTTCGCGGAGAGGACCCAGACGAGGCGATCGCCGGTCGCCTCCTCGGTCGCCGTCTCGGTCTCGGGTGCTTCCTCCAGGATGACGTGCGCGTTCGTGCCGCTGATCCCGAAGCTCGACACGCCCGCCCGCACCGTACGCCCGACAGGCAGCCGGACCGTCTCGGTGAGCACCCGCACCCCGCCCGACGACCAGTCCACATGCGGCGTCGGCTCCGCCACGTGCAGGGTCACCGGCAGGGTCCGGTGCTCCAGCGCCTTGATCATCTTGATCACGCCGGCCACTCCGGCGGCGGCCTGGGTGTGCCCGATGTTCGACTTCACCGAGCCGAGCCAGAGCGGCCGGTCGGCGGATCGCCTCCGGCCGTAGGTAGCGAGCAGGGCCTGGGCCTCGATCGGGTCGCCGAGCCGGGTGCCGGTGCCGTGCGCCTCGACGACATCGACATCGCGGGTGTCGAGCCGCGCGTCGGCGAGCGCCTGCAGCACGACCCGCTCCTGGGCGGGGCCGTTGGGCGCGGTCATGCCGTTGCTCGCGCCGTCCTGATTGACGGCAGAGCCGCGCACCACCGCAAGGATCTTCCGGGCGTTTCGCCGCGCGTCCGATAAGCGTTCCAGCACGAGCATGCCGACGCCCTCGGCCCAGGCCGCGCCGTCGGCGGTCGAGCTGAAGGACTTGCAGCGGCCGTCGGCGGAGATCGCCCGCTGCCGGGAGAACTCGATGAACGGCTCCGGCGAGACCATCACGGTGACGCCTCCCGCGAGCGCCATCGTGCACTCCCCCCGCCGCAGCGCCTGCACCGCGAGATGCAACGCCACCAGCGAGGACGAGCAGGCCGTGTCCACCGAGATGGACGGCCCTTCCAGCCCGAACGTGTACGACACCCGCCCCGACAGCACACTCGACGCGCTGGAGGTGAACAGCGTCCCTTCGACCGAGCCGGGAACCACGCCGAGGAAGCGGTTGGCGTAGTGCTCGTACATGTTCCCGACGTAGACCCCAGTGCTGCTGCCGCGCAGCGTGTCCGGGTCGATCCCGGCCCGCTCGAACGCCTCCCAGGACGACTCCAGCACGAGCCGGTGCTGCGGGTCGGTGGCCAATGCGCTGCGCGGGCTCATCCCGAAGAACGCCGCGTCGAAGTCGGCGGCGTCGTACAGGAATCCGCCATGGCGGGTGTACGACTTGCCCACAGCGTCCGGATCCTGGTCATACAGGTCAGTGGCCCACCCCCGGTCAGCGGGGAACTCGCCGATCGCGTCCACGCCGCCCGCCACCAGGTCCCACAGCTCCTCGGGACTGGTCACCCCGCCGGGATAGCGGCAAGCCATGCCGACGATCGCGATGGGTTCGTGCCGGCGCTCCTCCAGTTCCGCGAGGTGCTCGCGGGTGTCCTCCAGCTCGACCATCGCGCGCTTGAGGTAGTCGCGGAGTCTGTCCTCAGTACTCATCGGTCCCGCCTTTCCTTCGAGAGCCACGGGTCACCGCTCGTTGTCGATGAGCGCGAAGATCTCCTCATCGGAGGCCGAGTCGATCTTGTCCGCCACGTCGTCCGGATCGTCCGCGGTCCCGGCGGCGGTGAAGCGGTTCAGGCCGCTCTGCAGGATCGCGACGACCTTGTTCCTGATCGCGTCCCCGGCGGCCGCCGTGATCATCGATTCCACCCGTTCCAGCGCGCCGCGCAGCATCTCCTCGGGCGAGGGAGCGGCCGGCGCCAGGCTCTTGAACAGGTAGTCGGTCAGCGCGTTCACGGTCGGGTGGTCGAACACCAGCGTCGCCGGGAGCGTCAGGCCGGTCTCGGCGTTGAGCCGGTTGCGGAGCTCGACGGCGGTGAGCGAGTCGAAGCCGAGTTCGTTGAACGCCCGGTCGACGCCGACGCTGGCGGCGTTGCCGTGCGCGAGGACGGCGGCCACGTGGGCGCGGACGGTGTCGGTGAGCAGGCGCAGCGCGTCAGGCTGGGCCATACCGGCCAGCCGGTCACCGAGCCCGCCGGTCGATCCGGCGGCTGGTCCCCCGGCGGCGGCCCGGCGCGGGACGCGGACCAGGCCGCGCACCATCGGCGGCAGGTCGCCGGCCTCGGCCCTGGCCCGCAGCCCGGCGGTGTCCCACCTGACCGCGACGACGAGCGGTTCCGGGCTGCCGAGCGCCGCGTCCAGGAGGTCCAGGCCCTGCTCGACGGTGAGCGGGGCGATGCCGGAGCGGGCCAGCCGGGCCGTGTCGGCCTCGCTCAGCGTGCCGGACATGCCCGATTCGGTGTCCCAGAGCCCCCACGCGACCGACACGCCGGGCAGTCCCGCCGTACGGCGATGCGCGGCCAGCGCGTCCAGGAACACGTTCGCGGCGGCGTAGTTGCCCTGCCCCGGGTTGCCGAGCACGCCGGCCAGCGAGGAGAACAGCACGAAGGCCGACAGCGGCAGGTCGAGGGTGAGCTCGTGCAGGTGCCAGGCGGCGTCGGCCTTGGGCGCGAGGACCGCGTCCATCCGGGCGGGGGTGAGGCCTTCGACGGTGGCGTCGTCGAGCACGCCAGCCGTGTGGATGACCGCGGTGAGCGGCCGATCGGCCGGGATGAGCGCGAGCGCGGCGGCGAGCGCGTCCCGGTCGGCCACGTCGCATGCGGCGACCATCACCCGGGCGCCGTAGCTGCCCAGGTGGGAGACGAGCTGGCCCGCGCCGGGCGCGTCCAGGCCGCGCCTGGAGACGAGCAGCAGATCCCGCACGCCGTGCCGCTCCACCAGCCGCCGCGCGACCAGGCTGCCGAGGCCGCCGGTGCCGCCGGTGACCAGCACCGTGCCGGATCCCAGGTCGGCCGGGGCCTCGATCGGGCGGCGGGCCAGCCGGGGTGCCAGGAGCGCGCCGTCGCGGGCGGTGAGCTGCGATTCGCCCGCGCTCACCGCGGCGGCGACCGAACCCCAGGAGGTGAACTCGGGCCCGGCGTCCAGCAGGACGAACCTGCCGGGGTGCTCGGACTGCGCCGTCCGTACCAGGCCTTGCACGGCCGCGCCAGCCAGGTCGTCGGCGCGGATGCGGAACACCAGGCGGGAGCCGGTGAAGCGGTCGCCGGTGACCCAGGTCTGGATCAGGTCGAGCGCCTGGCTCGACAGCTCGCGGACGGCGGCGGGCACATCCCCGGCGGTGGCGGTCAGGGTGGCCACCACGAACTCGGGGACGGGGTCCAGCGACGGGAGGAGGATCGGGTCCAGGAACGCGAACCCGGAACCGTCCCCGCCCGATGCGGGCACCTCCACCCAGTCCACCCCGTGCGGCACCGGGCCGGTCGACGTGGCGAGTGCGGCCACCGGGACCGTGCGGACCCGGAGCGATTCCATCGAGAACACCGGTCCCCCCGACCCGTCGGCTGCCTGGATGGCGCACCCGTCGGCGCCGATGGGCGTGAGCCGTACCCGCAGGTGCCGGGCCCCGGCGGCGAGCAGCCGCACCCCGCGGAACTCGAACGGGAGGCGGAGTTCACCGGCGGTGTCGACGGCGGCCAGCAGCATGGGGTGGAACATCGCGTCGAAGAGGGCGGGGTGGAGGCCGTAGCCGGTGACGTCCAGGTCGTCGTCGATGGCAACCTCGGCGAGCAGGTCGTCGCCCTGCCGCCAGAGGGCGCGGACGCCCTGGAAGGCGGGGCCGTACTCGTAGCCGAGGTCGGCCAGCCGCTCGTAACCGCCGTCGACGGCGACCGGGATGGCGTCGGCGGGCGGCCAAACGCCTGCCCAGGCGGCGTCCGCGGCGGGAGTCTCGGCTGCGGTCACGAGGCCGGAGACGTGCCGGGTCCAGGCGGCCTCCGCGTCGCCTGCGGGCCGGGAGTAAACCCGGACCGGGCGGGGTCCTTCGGCGTGCTGGATGACGACCTGCACGTCTACCGCGCCGCGCAGCACCAGCGGGGCCTCGAACGTGATCTCCTCGACCCGGTCGCAGCCGAGCCGGCCGCCCGCGTCCAGCACCAGGTCGACCAGCGCCGCGCCGGGCAGCACGGCCGAGCCGAGCATCACGTGCTCGCTCAGCCAGGGCGCGGACGCGGTGGTGAGCCGCCCGGTGAGGATCGTGGTGCCGTCGTCGGCGAGGTCGACGGCCGCGCCCAGCAGGGGGTGGCCGACGCCGCGCAGCCCGGCCACGGCGACATCGCCGGTGTCGATCCGCGAGGTCAGCCAGAACCGCTCGCGGTCGAACGCGTAGGTGGGCAGCTCCACGTGCGCGCCGCCGCCGGACAGCGCCGCCCAGTCGACCGGGACGCCGGCGACGGCCGCCCGCGCGAGGCAGGCGACGAGCGAGTCCGGCTCGGACTGCTGCCGCCGGTGCAGCGAGACGATCACCGCCTCCGGACCAGTGACGCAGTCGTGCGCCATCCCGGCCAGCACCGCGTCGGGCCCGACCTCCAGGAAGGCGCGGACGCCATCCGCCTCCAGCCGGGCGATCATCGGCTGGAACAGGACCGCGTGCCGGATCTGGTCCAGCCAGTACGACGGCTCCGTCCAGCTGGCGTCCCCACCCAGGTTGGTGGCGGCCGGGATCTGCGGCTCGGTGAACAGGACGGTCCGCAGTTCGGCCTCGAACGCGGCGAGCATCGGCTCCATCAGCGGCGAGTGGAAGGCGTGGCTGACCGGCAGCCTGCGGGTGCGGCGGCCGAGCTCGCGCCAGCGCGCCCCGACCGCGAGCGTCGCCTCCTCGGCGCCGGACACCACGACGGAGGCGGGCCCGTTGACGGCCGCGAAGCCGACCTGGCCGGTCAGCCCGGGCCGTACCTCCTCGACGCTCGCCTCGATGGCGACCATCGCGCCGGGCACGTCCAGCGCCTGCATGAGCCGGCCCCTGGCGGTGATCAGCCGGGCCGCGTCGGCCAGCGACCAGATGCCGGACACGTGCGCGGCGGCGAACTCGCCGACCGAGTGGCCGGCCACGAAGTCGGGAGTGACGCCCAGCGATTCGAGCAGCCGGTAGGCGGCCACCTCGTAGGCGAACAGGGCGGGCTGGGTGTAGCGGGTCTTGTTCAGCAGGGCCGCGTCCGGAGTGCCGGGCTCGGCCCACATGACCTGGCGGAGCGGCCGGTCCAGGTAGCGGTCCAGGGCGGCGCAGACCTCCTCCAGCGCGGCGGCGAACACCGGCGAGGCTGCCGCCAGCTCGCGGCCCATCCCGGCCCGCTGGCCGCCCTGCCCCGTGAACAGGAACGCCAGCCGGGGCCGGTCCGGCGCGACACCGGTGATCTGCTCGGGCCCGGACAGGCCCGCCAGCAGGGTTTCCCGGTCGTGGCCGATTACGACGGCGCGGTGCTCGAACCTGGCCCGCTCGGTGGCGAGGGCGTGCGCGACATCGGCGGGGGCCAGCGTCGGGTCGGCGCTGACCAGCTGGTGCAGCCGGGCCGCCTGCTCGCGCAGCGACGCGGCGGTGCGGGCGGTGAGCAGCCACGCGTGCGGGGCGCCCGCGACCGCAGGGGCCTGGGTCGGCGGTTCCGGCTGCTCGGGAGGCTCTTCGAGGATGACGTGCGCGTTCGTGCCGCCGATGCCGAAGGAGGAGACACCGGCCCGGCGCGGGTGGCCCTCGCGGGTCCAGCGGCGCGCGCCGGTCAGCAGCCGGACGCCGCCGGACGGCCAGTCCACCTGGGCGGTGGCGTCGTCCACGTGCAGCGTGCGGGGCAGCACGCCATGCCGCATCGCCTGCACCATCTTGATCACGCCGGCCACCCCGGCGGCGGCCTGGGAGTGGCCGATGTTCGACTTCACCGAGCCCAGCCAGAGCGGGCGGTCCTTGGGGCGGCCCTGCCCGTACGTGGCGAACAGCGCGCCCGCTTCGATCGGGTCGCCGAGCCGGGTGCCGGTGCCGTGCGCCTCGACGGCGTCGATGTCGCGGGCGTCCAGCCGGGAGTCGGCGAGCGCCTGCTCGACGACCCGCTCCTGGGCGGGGCCGTTCGGCGCGGTGAGCCCGTTGCTGGCGCCGTCCTGGTTGACGGCCGAGCCGCGGATGAGGGCCAGCACGCGGCGGCCGTTGCGGCGCGCGTCCGACAGCCGCTCCAGCAGCAGGATGCCGACGCCCTCGGCCCAGGCCACGCCGTCCGCGTCGGCCGAGAACGACTTGCACCGCCCGTCCGGCGACAGCGCGCGCTGCCGGGAGAACTCGACGAACGAGTCAGGGGTGGCCATCACGGTGACGCCTCCCGCGAGCGCCATCGCGCACTCGCCGCGCCGCAGCGCCTGCACGGCCAGGTGCAGCGCGACCAGCGAGGACGAGCAGGCCGTGTCCACCGAGATGGACGGCCCTTCCAGCCCGAACGTGTACGACACCCGCCCCGGCAGCACGCTCGGCGCGCTCGACACCAGCAGCGTGCCCTCCACCCCTTCGGGCACCGCACCGTCGGTGAACCGGGTGGAGTAGTCGCTGTACATGTTCCCGACGTAGACCCCGGTGCCGCTGCCGCGCAGCGTGGCCGGGTCGATCCCGGCCCGCTCGAAGGCCTCCCAGGACGTCTCCAGCACGAGCCGGTGCTGCGGGTCGGTGGCCAGCGCGCTGCGCGGGCTCATCCCGAAGAACGCCGCGTCGAAATCGCCCGCGTCGTACAGGAAACCGCCGTGCCGGGCGTACGACTTGCCCATCGCCTCCGGGTCGGGGTCGTAGATCCCCTCGACGTCCCAGCCCCGGTCGGCGGGCATGTCGCCGATGGCGTCGCGGCCCGCGGCGACCAGGTCCCACAGCTCTTCCGGGCTGGTCACCCCGCCCGGGTAGCGGCAGGCCATGCCGACGATCGCGATGGGTTCGTGCCGGCGGTCGTCGCTGTCGCTGAGCCGCTGCCGGGTCTCCGCCAACTCGACGATCGCGCGCTTGAGATATTCGCGCAGTTTGTCCTCAGTCGCCATGACCGGACCTTTCCAGTGAGGACCTCAGGGGTGACGCCTTGGTTCGGTCGTCGAGCAAGGCGAAGATCTCCTCGTCCGAGGCGGAGCTGAGTTTCTCCGCCGCGTCCGTGGTGCCGCTCGGGCTCGCGCGGAACCTGGTGATCGTGGCGGCCCCGAAGGTTTCCAGACCGCTCTGCAGAATCGCGACGAGCTTGCCGCGAAGGGCGTCCCCGTCGCCGTTGGCGGCGGCGACCATGGATTCGACCTGCTCCAGCGCGCCGCGCAGGGTGTCTTCGGCGGAGGGCGCGGCGGGCGCCAGGGCGCGGAACAGGTGGTCGGTGAGGGTCGCGATGGTGGGGTGGTCGAACACCAGCGTGGCCGGGAGCCGCAGCCCCGTGTCGGCGTTGAGCCGGTTGCGCAGCTCGACCCCGGTGAGGGAGTCGAAGCCGAGTTCGTTGAAGGCGCGATCGACGCCGATGCTGCTCGCGTTGCCGTGCGCCAGGACGGCGGCGACGTGCGAGCGGACGACGTCGAGCAGGTGGGCGTGGGCGTCGGCCGGGGCGAGGTGGGCGAGACGCTCGGCCAGGCCGGCCGTCGCGGTCGCTTTCGCAGTGGCCTTCTCGGTGGTACGGCGTGGGGTGCGGACCAGGCCGCGCAGGGGCGGGGGCAGCTCGCCGGCCGCCGCCCGCGCGCGGAGCCCGGCGGTATCCCAGGTCGCGGCCACCAGGAGGGGAGCCTGGGTGGTCAGGGCCGCGTCGAAGAGCGCCAGACCTTGCTCGGCGCTCATCGGGGCGATGCCGGTGCGGGCCAGCCGGGCCGTGTCGGTATCGGACAGCGTGCCGGACATTCCCGATTCGGTGTCCCAGAGGCCCCAGGCGATGGAGACCGCCGGAAGGTTCATGGCGTGGCGGTGTACGGCGAGCGAGTCCAGGAAGGCGTTCGCGGCGGCGTAGTTGCCCTGGCCGGGGTTGCCGAGCACGCCCGCCACAGAAGAGAACATCAGGAACGTGGTCGCGCCTGGGGTGAGTTCGTGCAGGTGCCAGGCGGCGTCGGCCTTCGGCGCGAACACGGTGTCCAGGCGCTCGGCCGACATGCCCTCGACGGTGACGTCGTCCAGGACGGCGGCGGTGTGGATGACGGCGGTGACCGGATGACCGGCGAGGAGGGCGGCCAGCCGGGTGCGGTCGGACACGTCGCAGGCGGCGATGGTCACGCTCGCGCCCTGGGCTTCCAGGTCCGCGCGCAGTTCTGCCGCACCGGGCGCGTCGGGGCCGCTCCGGGAGACCAGCAGCAGATCCTGTACGCCGTGCCGCTCCACCAGCCGCCGGGCGACCAGCATGCCAAGCCCGCCGGTGCCACCAGTGACGAGCACGGTGCCCGCGCTCAGGTCTGCCCCGGCACCAACGCCCGCACCCGCACCGGATTCGTCCTGATTCGCGATGGTCTGGCGAGCCAGGCGAGGGGCCAGGACCGCGCCGTCGCGCGTCACGAGTTGTGTTTCGCCCGCCGCCACCGCCGCTGCGGCCACGCCCCACGCGGTGAACCCTTCTTCCACATCCAGTAGGACAAATCGCCCTGGATGCTCGGATTGCGCGGAGCGCACCAGGCCCCAGACCGCGCCGCCCGCCGGCGAACTCCGCGCCGCCCGGGTGACGAACACCAGCCGCGACCCGGCGAACCGCTCGTCGCCCACCCAGGCCTGGATGAGGTTGAGGGCCTGGTACATCCCGTCGTGCGCGTCATACGGGAGGTCGTCGTCATCCGGCAGGCACGGCACCAGCACGGTGGCCGGCACGTCGCCGGTGGACGTCTCCACCAGGGACGCGAGGTCGTAGTAGCGCGGCGCGGTCACCCCGGTCTTGGCCAGCGCCGCGCCGATCTCGTCGGCGAAGCCGTCGTACCCGACGATGGCCCAGCGCTGATCGGTCAGGTCGGCGTCCGGCATCGCCAGGTCGATCCAGTCGATCCCGTACGCCTCCGCGGCCTGCTGCGCCGCGCCGCGCGACACACTGCGCAGGTGGAGAGCGTCGGCTTCGGCGATCTTGAATCCGGCGCCGTCGTAGATCGCCAGCGAGTCGCCGGACAGGTGCACCCGGAGGGAGTCCGCGCCCTGGGCGGACGCCCGTACCCCGCTCCAGGAGAAGGGCAGCAGCAGCGTGCCGGGGTCGCGCGCCTCGTCGGCGGCGTCCAGGACGAGGAGGTGGAGGGCCGCGTCCAGCAGCGCCGGGTGCAGCGTGAACCTGTCCCCGCGCAGCGGCTCAGGCAGCGCGACCTCCACGTAGGTGTCCGTGCCGGAGCGCCAGGCGGCGCGCAGGCCCTGGAAGGCGGGGCCGTACTGGTAGCCGTGGTCGGCCAGCCGCTGGTAGGCGTCGGCGATGTCGACGGGCGCGCCGGGCGGCCAGGCCAGCCGGTCGGCGGCGACGGGGGCCGACATCGCGAGCGTGCCGGCCGCGTGCCGGGTCCACGGGAGCTCACCGGCGGGGCGGGCGTGCACGGTGAACGCGCGACGACCTTGTTCATCGGCGTGCGCGACGGCGACCTGGACGTCGACCGACCACGCGCCGCGCAGCGGCAGCGGCGCTTCGAGCGTCAGATCCTCGACCTCGTCGCACTCCGCCGCAGCCGCGGCTGCCAGCGCGAACTCCACGAATGCCGTACCCGGCAGGATCGCGTCGCCGTCGACGATGTGATCACCCAGCCAGGGCGCGCCACCGCGCGACAGCCGTCCCCTGAGCAGGAATCCGCCGTCCCCGGCCAGCGGAACGACCTCACCGAGCAGCGGATGCCCCGCCGTGGCGTCGCCGTCGAGCCAGTAGCGGCTGCGCTCGAACGGATACGTGGGCAGGTCGACGTGGTGACCCGGCCCATCGGCGAGCGCGGCGGCCCAGTCGATGCCCGCGCCCAGCACGTACGCGTGGGCGGCGGCCAGCAGGAACCGCGGCCGGCCGCCCTGATCGCGCCGGAGCGTGCCGGTGGCGCCGCCCGGCCTGCCCGCGGCCGCCAGGGTGTCCTGGACATGCCCGGTCAGTACGGGATGCGGGCTGGCCTCGATGAAGACCGGAGTGCCGTCGAACGCCTCGATGGCCTGCTGGAAGCGGACCGGGGTGCGGAGACTGGTGAACCAGTAGTCGGCGGTGAGCTCGGCGGGATCGAGGAACGCGCCGTCGCGGGCCGAGCAGAACGCGACCCCGGTCGGGCGCGGCGTGATGTCGCCGAGCGTGGCGAGCAGCTCGTCGCGCAGCGCCTCGATGTGCGGGGTGTGCGCGGCGTAGTCGATCGCGACCGGCCGGGTCCGCACGCCCTCGCCGCAGTCCGCCGCGTACTCGGCCAGCGCGTCCAGATCACCGGCGATGACCGTGTCGGCCGGGCCGCTGTACACGGCCGGCCACAGCCTGCCCTCCCAGCGGGCCAGGTCGATCCGCTCGGCCGGCAGCGACACGGCGAGCATCCCGCCGGTGCCGCCCAGCTTCATCAGCGCCTTGCTCCGCAGCGCCACGATCTTCACCGCGTCCGCCAGGGACAGCGCCCCCGCGACGCACGCTGCGGTGATCTCCCCCTGCGAATGCCCGACCACAGCCGTGGGATCGACCCCCACCGACCGCCACAACTCGGCCAGCGACACCATCACCGCGAACAGCACCGGCTGGATGACGTCGGATCCTTCGAGCTTCGGCGCCCCTTCGGCTTCCCGCAGCACGTCCGCCACCGACCAGCCGACGTACGGCGCGAGCGCGTCCGCGCATCGGGTCAGGTGCTCCCGGAACACGTCACTGGATTCGAGGAGCTCGACGGCCATCCCGGCCCACTGCGACCCTTGCCCGGGGAAGACGAACACCGGCCGCACCTCGCCACCGGCGACCCCCGTCACCACGGCTCCGTGCGGCGCCCCGGCGGCGACGGCCGCCAGCCCGTCGAGGAGTTCCGCTCGATCCCGCGCGACCACGACAGCCCGGCACGCGAAGTTCGCCCGCCGCGACAACATCCGCCCGGCGGCTGGGAGATCCTCCTCGGCCGCACCCTCGGCGAACGCACCGAGCCGCACAGCGTGATCCCGGAGCGCGGCCTCGGTCTTCGCCGACAGCACCCAGACCAGCGCGGAGCCAGAACCGCTCGGCTGCTCCCCGCCTGTGGCGACCGGGCGTTCCAAGATGACGGGGGCGTTAGTGCCGCTGATGCTGAATCCGTTCGGCTGCTCTCCGCTTGTGGCGACCGGGCGTTCCGGGATGACGTGGGCGTTGGTGCCGCTGGTGCCGAAACCGTTCGGCTGCTCTCCGCTTGTGGCGATCGGGCGTTCCAGGATGACGTGGGCGTTGGTGCCGCTGATGCCGAAGCTGGAGACGGCCGCGCGGAGCGGGCGGTCGGCGGGGAGGTCGACGGGTTCGGTGAGGAGGCGAACCTGACCGGCGGACCAGTCGACCTGAGCGCTGGGCTCGTCGGCGTGCAGGGTTCGCGGGAGTTTGCGGTGCTCCAGAGACTTGATCATTTTGATCACGCCGCCGACCCCCGCGGCAGCTTGGGTGTGGCCGACGTTGGATTTCAGGGAGCCGAGCCAGACCGGCCGCTCGGAATCGCGGCCGGTACCGTACGCGGCGATGATCGATTCGGCTTCGATCGGGTCGCCGAGGCGGGTCCCGGTGCCGTGCGCCTCGACCACGTCGACCTGGGCGGCGGAGACCCGGGCGTCGGCGAGGGCCTGGCGGATGACGTCCTGCTGGGCTTGGCCGCTCGGGGCGGTGAGGCCGTTGCTCGCGCCGTCCTGGTTGACCGCGCCGCCTCGGAGGACGGCCAGGATCGGGTGCCCGTGTCGTACCGCGTCGGACTGCCGTTCGAGCAGGAGCAGGCCCGCTCCCTCGCCCCAGCCGGTGCCGTCCGCCCGCGCGGAGAACGCCTTGCAGCGGCCGTCCACGGCGAGCCCGCTCTGGCGGCTGAACTCGACGAACAGTCCGGGGCTGGACATCACGGTCGCGCCCCCGGCCAGCGCCAGCGAGCATTCGCCGCGCCGCAGCGCTTGCATGGCCAGCACGATCGCGACCAGCGACGACGAGCACGCCGTGTCGACCGTGATCGCCGGGCCGCGCAAGCCCAGCGCGTACGCGATCCGGCCGGACGCGACGCTGAGCGCGGTGCCGGTCAGCAGGTGGCCGTCGGCGACGCCGGTGGGCTGGTGCAGGCGCGGGCCGTAGTCGGAGGCCATCGCGCCGACGAACACGCCGGTGGGGGTGCCGCTGAGCGTGACGGGATCCAGGCCGGCGCGTTCGACGGTCTCCCAGGCGATCTCCATCAGCAGCCGCTGCTGGGGATCCATGGCGGCCGCTTCCCGGGGGCTGATCCCGAAAAATCCGGCGTCGAACCGATCCGCGCCGGTGAGGAACCCGCCATAACGGGTGTCGCTGGTGCCCGACAGCGCGTCGAGATCCCAGCCGCGATCCTCGGGGAACTCCCCGATGGCGTCGGTGCCGGTACGGACGAGCTGCCACAGCTCCTCGGGCGTCGTGACACCGCCGGGGTAGCGGCAACCCATCGCGACCACCACGATCGGGTCGCCGTCGACCTGGGTCGGCTCGACCGGATCTGCCGCGGCCACACCGCCGCTGGTCAGCGCATACAGGTGATCGGCGAGCCGGTCCGGCGTCGGGTGATCGAACAACAGCCCGGTGGGCAGCCGCAGCCCGATCGCGGCGCGCAACCTGGCCCGCAGATCCTCCGCGGCCGCCGAGTCAAAACCAAGATCCTTGAATGTCCGGTACGGCTCGACGCCCGCACCGTCCTGATGCCCGAGCACACCGGCGGCGGTGGCGAGAACCAGCTCGCGGATCTCCCGTCGCGAGAGACCAGTCGGCGCGTCCCCGGTCTCCGAGCTCGCCGTCGGGATCCGCGTTGAGCGGGGCGCGACCGCGACCGGGTCGTACTGGCGGCGCTGGAACGGATAGGTCGGCAGGTCGATCAGCCGTGCGCCCGGGAGCTGGGCGGCCCAGTCGACGGGAGCCCCCCATGTGTACGCCTCCGCCAGCGACCGCGTGAAACGCTCTGGCCCGCCGTCGCCGCGCCGCAGCGTCCCGACGACCGCGACGTCCAGCTCCGCGGCCTCGGCCGTCTCGGCGACGCCGGTGCCGAGCACGGGATGCGGGCTGCATTCGATGAACAAGCCGGTGCCCAGGTCGAGCGCCCGCCGGGTGGCCTGCGCGAACCGGACCGGCTGCCGCAGGCTGCGGTACCAGTACTCGGCGTCGAGCCCGGCTGTGTCCAGCGGCTCGCCGGTGAGGGTGGAGACGAACGGCATCGGAACGCTGACTGGCCGGATCGGCTCCAGCGCGGCGATGACCTCATCCCGAATGCCCTCGACCTCGGCCGAATGGGACGCGTAGTCGACCGGCAGCAGCTTGACCCGGTGCCCATCGGCGACGAGCCGCTCCCCCAGCTCGGCGAGCGCCTCACGCGGCCCGGACACGACCGCTGAGCGCGGGCCGTTGAACGCGGCCACGCCCACCTGCGGCGCCAGCGGCCTGACTGCCTCTTCGACGACGTCGAGCGGTGCGGCGATCGACATCATGCCGCCGCGTCCGGCGATCCCGGCGATGGCCCGGCTGCGCAGCGCCACAACCCGCGCCCCGTCCGCCAGGCTCAGCGCCCCAGCGACGGTGGCCGCAGCGATCTCGCCCTGCGAATGCCCAAGGACCAGGTCGGGTTCGACCCCGCGCGCCCGCCACAGCCCGGCGAGCGACACCATGACAGCCCACAGCGCCGGCTGCACCACATCGACCCGGTCCAACCCGGGCGCGCCTGGCGCACCACGCAGGACGTCAAGGACGGAGTAGTCGACGAACGATGCGAGCGCCGCGCCGCACGACCCGATCAGCCCGGCGAACTCCGGCGACCCATCGAGCAGCTCGGCGGCCATCCCCGCCCACTGCGACCCCTGCCCCGGAAAGACGAACGCCCGCCGACCGGCGATGACAGAACCACTCACCACCGACTCATCAGGCCGCCCACCGGCGAACGCGTCGAGCGCTTCCCGGCGACGCTCCCCGAGGACGACCGCCCGATGCTCAAAGCTCGCCCGGGTCCGTACCAGCGAGAGGGCCACATCGGCGACGCCAACCGCCGGCTCGCCGACGACCCGGTCGCGCAGCCGTCCGGCCTGCGCCCGAAGCGCCTCAGCCGACCGCGCGGAGATCACCCAGGGCGTTCCCGCGCCCGCGTCCCCGCTTCGAGGGGTTTCGACGGTCCCAGGGGCTTCGGCAGTTTGCTTGGTCTCGGCGGTCGCGGAAGCTTCGGCGGTTCGCGGGGCCTCAGCAGTCGCGGGGACTTCGGCGGTTCGCGGGGTCTCAGCGGTCGCGGGGGCAGGCTCCTCATGGATCTGCCGGATCAGCGGGCGGGTCTCGGCGGTTCGAGGGGTCTCGGCGATCACAGAGGCTTCGGCGGTTTGCTTGGTC
>NZ_BLAE01000031.1:45072-130859 GCF_009687865.1 Acrocarpospora macrocephala | reverse complement strand
TGGTTTTCCCACCCACCCACCCTTTGTTTATCCTCGGGCTCCGCCCGACCCCGGCCATCGCCTTGGCGGCCCCGGCCCACGTGGGCCGCGCGCAGCCCTCGCGCCAGCGGGTAAAAGGGATGGGTGGGTGGGGAGAACCTGGCAATCACGATCCATCCGGCAGGGCAACACCCGCTCGCGCGGAGCGACCTGCCCGGCAGGGCAATAAGGGTGGGTGGGTGGGGAAAACCCAGTACCAACCGGATGCCCCTGCGGGGAGAGCGCAGGGGCATTACCGGCCTAGGCGATCGCGTAGCCGAAGTCCTTGTCCCCATACGGGCCGATCACGGCCAGGGTCATGGGGCGGTTGAGGATGGTTCTGGCTACCGAGGCGATGTCGTCGGGGGTGACCGTGTCGATTCGGGTGAGGACCTCGTCGACGGACATGAGCTGGTCGTAGACGAGTTCGCTCTTGCCGATTCTGGACATGCGGGAGCCGGTGTCCTCCAGGCCCAGCACGAGGCCGCCGCGCATCTGGCCCTTGCCGCGGGCGATCTCCTCCTCGGTGAGGCCGTCGGCGACGACCCGGGCGACCTCGTCGCGGCAGATCTTGAGGACGTCGTCGATCTTGGAGGGGAGGCAGCCGACGTAGATGCCGAACTGGCCGGTGTCCGCGTACTGCGAGGTGTAGCTGTAGGCGCTGTAGGCCAGGCCGCGCTTCTCCCGGATCTCCTGGAACAGGCGGGAGGACATGCCGCCGCCGAGGGCCGCGTTGAGCACGCCGAGGGCGAAGCGGCGGTCGTCGGTGCGGCTGACGCCGGTGGTGCCGAGGACCAGGTTGGCCTGCTCGGTGGGGCGGTCGACGACGCGCACGCCGGAGCGTTCGGCGACGCCGGGGCCGCCCAGCCGGGGCGGGATGGGCTCGCCCAGGCCGCTGAGCGCGCCCGCCCGCTCGTAGGCGGCGGCCACCAGCTCGACCACCCGCTCGTGCGACACGTTCCCCGCCACCGAGATGACGGTGTGCGAGGGCAGGTAGAAGCGCTGGTAGTACTCGTGGATCCGGGCCCGGGTGAGCGCGTTGATGGAGGTCTCGTTGCCGAGGATCGGGCGGCCGATGGGCGTGTCGCCGTACAGCTGCTCGGAGAAGGCCTCGTGCACCACGTCGGAGGGGTCGTCGTCGTGCATGGCGATCTCCTCCAGGATCACGCCACGCTCGGACTCCACATCGGCGTCGCTGATCAGCGAGGAGGTCACCACGTCGGCCAGCACGTCGATGGCCAGCGGCAGATCCTCGTCCAGGACCCGCGCGTAGTAGCAGGTGTATTCCTTGGCGGTGAAGGCGTTGATCTCGCCGCCGATGCCCTCGATGGAGGCGGAGATCTCCATCGCGTCCCTGGTCGGCGTGCCCTTGAAGAGCAGGTGCTCCAGGAAGTGGGTGGCCCCCATGTGCTCGGGGGCCTCATCCCGCGACCCGATGCCCACCCAGGCGCCGACCGCGACGCTGCGCACGGTCGGCATGGTCTCGGTCACCACCCGGAGCCCGCCGGGCAGGACGGTGCGGCGTACGACGCCCGCACCGTCCTTCCCGGGGAACAACGTGCTGGTGGCAGTCATCACGGTCACGAGTTGCGCTCGTCCCGCCCGCCACGGGTGCGGCTGCGGCGCGGCCGGTCGTCGCGGGGCCGGTCCTCGCGCGGCCGGTCGTCCCGGGACTCGCGCGGCTCGGGCGCGGGCTCGGGCTCGCCGGCTTCGGCGCGGGCGGCCCGGTCGGCGGCCTCCTTCTCCACGACCTCGACCGGAACCAGGGACAGCTTGCCGCGCGCGTCGATCTCGGCGATCTCCACCTGGATCTTCTCGCCGACGCCCATCACGTCCTCGACGTTCTCGATCCGCTTGCCACCGTGCAGCTTGCGGATCTGGGAGACGTGCAGCAGGCCGTCCTTGCCGGGCATCAGCGAGACGAACGCGCCGAAGGCGGCGATCTTGACGACCGTGCCCAGGTAACGCTCGCCGACCTCCGGCATGTGCGGGTTGGCGATCGCGTTGATCGCGCTGCGCGCCGCCTCGGCCGCCGGGCCGTCGGTGGCGCCGATGTAGATGGTGCCGTCGTCCTCGATGGTGATCTCGGCGCCGGTGTCGTCCTGGATCTGGTTGATCATCTTGCCCTTGGGGCCGATGACTTCGCCGATCTTGTCCACCGGGACCTTGATCGTGATGATCCGCGGCGCGGTCGGGTTCATCTCGGCCGGGGAGTCGATGGCCTCCTGCATGACGTCCAGGATGGCCAGGCGAGCCCCGCGGGCCTGCTTGAGCGCGGCCGCCAGCACCGAGGCCGGGATGCCGTCGAGCTTGGTGTCCAGCTGCAGCGCGGTGATGACGTCCTTGGTGCCGGCGACCTTGAAGTCCATGTCGCCCATGGCGTCCTCGGCGCCGAGGATGTCGGTCAGCGTGATGAACTGGTCGCCCTCGCCGATGAGACCCATCGCGATGCCCGCGACCATCTCCTTCAGCGGCACGCCCGCGTCCAGCAGCGCCATCGTGGACGCGCAGACCGAGCCCATCGAGGTGGAGCCGTTGGAGCCGAGCGCCTCCGACACCTGGCGGATCGCGTACGGAAACTCCTCGCGGGTGGGCAGCACCGGTATGAGCGCCCGCTCAGCCAGCGCGCCGTGCCCGATCTCGCGCCGCTTGGGCGAACCCACCCGGCCGGTCTCGCCTGTCGAATACGGCGGGAAGTTGTAGTTGTGCATGTACCGCTTGGTCCGCTCGGGATTGAGCGTGTCGATCATCTGCTCCATCCGGAGCATGTTCAGCGTGGTGATGCCCAGGATCTGGGTCTCCCCGCGCTCGAACAGGGCCGAGCCGTGCACCCGCGGCACCACGTGGACCTCGGCGTTGAGCTGCCGGATGTCCTTCGGGCCACGCCCGTCGATCCGGATGCCCTCGCTGATCACGCGCTCCCGCATGAGCTTCTTGGTGAGGCTGCGGAAGGCGGCGGAGATCTCCTTCTCCCGGCCTTCGAAGTCGGCCAGCAGCTTCTCCCCGGCCAGCGCCTTGACCCGGTCGATCTCGCTCTCGCGGTCCTGCTTGGCGGCGATGGTGAGGGCCGCGGCGAGCTCGCTGCGGACCGCGTTCTCGACCGCCTGCAGCGCGTCCTCCTGGTAGTCCAGGAAGATCGGGTACTCGGCGGTCTCCTTGGCGGCGACCTGCGCCACCTTGGCCTGCGCCTCGCACAGCACCTTGATGAACGGCTTGGCCGCCTCCAGGCCCTGGGCGATGGTCTCCTCGGTGGGCGCGACCGCGCCCTCGGCGACCAGCTTCAGCGTGTCCCTGGTGGACTCGGCCTCGACCATCATGATCGCGACGTCGCCGTCGGCGAGCACCCGGCCGGCCACGACCATGTCGAAGGTCGCGCCCTCCAGCTCGGTGTGGGTGGGGAAGGCCACCCACTGGCCGGTGATCAGCGCCACCCGGACGCCGCCGATGGGGCCGGAGAACGGCAGCCCGGCGAGCTGGGTGGACAGGCTGGCCGCGTTGATGGCGACCACGTCGTAGAGGTGGTCGGGGTGCAGCGACATGATCGTCGCCACGACCTGGATCTCGTTGCGCAGGCCCTTGACGAAGGACGGGCGCAGCGGCCGGTCGATCAGGCGGCAGGTGAGGATCGCGTCCTCGGACGGCCGGCCCTCACGCCGGAAGAACGAGCCGGGAATGCGGCCCGCCGCGTACATCCGCTCCTCGACGTCCACCGTCAGCGGGAAGAAGTCGAGATTCTCCTTGGGATTCTTGGACGCCGTGGTCGCGGACAGGACCATGGTCTCGTCGTCCAGGTAGACGACGGCGGAACCCGCCGCCTGGCGCGCGAGCCGCCCGGTCTCGAACCGGATCGTACGCGTGCCGAAAGAGCCGTTGTCGATAACGGCTTCCGTGCTGTGGACACCCTCCACGGGGGACCTCCTTTAAGGTCGGTCACCCCACGTCCGTGTGTTATGCGCCGGCTCCCCGTTGGTGCAGTGCCGGTCTTCGATCGAAGCGCCCGGTTCACCATGACCGGGGGCCACTACCGAGGACCGGCCCTCTCACGCCGCGGGATCGCGCGTGTATGTGCTTGCTTGCGGACGCGGGGCACTGGTTCTCGGGGTCGAGACGACCTCCCGGCCGTCTCTCCCTTTCGGCTATTTAGTTTGTCTGCAGTTTGCCCGCAGATGAGAAAGGAGCGGCGAAGGCTCGCCGCTCCTCGCGCGCTACCGGCGCAGACCCAGCCGCTCGATCAGCGTACGGTACCGCGTGATGTCCTTGGCCTGCAGGTACTTGAGCAGGCGGCGGCGGCGGCCGACCAGCAGGAGCAGGCCGCGGCGGCTGTGGTGATCGTGCTTGTGCGTCTTCAGGTGCTCGGTCAGGTCGCTGATGCGCCGGCTCAGCAGCGCGATCTGGACCTCAGGGGAACCGGTGTCCCCTTCGGCGGTGCCGTATTCGGTGATGATGGCCTTCGTGGTGGCGGTGTCGAGCGACACTCCAACTCCTTCTTTGGGAGGCACGCGGAACGATTTTCCAAGCCCGCGAACGACCGTGCGTGCCTACAGTCGCCGTGACGAGGCCGACGAATACTCAGCCGACGTTCAAGGTTACCACCGCAGCTCAGCACCCTGACCCGCGTTCACTGCGTGCGCGCGCACGTCCGCAGGATGGTCCAGCGGACCTCGCCGTCCTGTCCGCCCGAGTGGATCCGCCAGCCCAGCCGGGTGGCCTCGCCCGAGGCGACGCCGTCGTCCGGGTCCAGGGCCGCGATCAGGACCTTCACCGCCAGCGCCCGGTCGCCGTCCAGACCGGGGATCAGGGTGCGCAGGCCCGCCCGCAGCGCCGCCGCGTCCAGTCGGCCGTTGCCCGCCTTCGGCCGGGACGCCATCGTGGTGAGGGAGCGCAGCGCGGCCGTCACCTCGGGCCCGCCCAGACCGGTGTCGGTGACCGCCTGCCGGGCGGCCAGCACGGCGATGGTCCGGCGCTGCCCGGCCGGGTCGGCCAGGATGGCCGCGAACTCGGGCTCCCGGGCGACCGGGTGCTCGCGCAGCGCCAGCGGCACCGGGTCGACCGGCAGGCGGCGCAGGATGGTGTACCGGTCGAGCTCGCCGCCCAGGCGGTCGATGTCCAGGCGCACCCCGGTGACCCGCTCCCCCAGCGCCAGCGCCGCCTCCGGCCAGGTGTCCTCCGGCGAGCCCTCCACGCACGGCAGGCCCTTCATCTGCTCGTCCAGCTCGTGCGGCGCGGCCCCCCAGCGGCCGGTCTGCTGCTGGACATGGGTGACCCGGACGCCCTGGCGGTACAGCGCGAACTCGGGACGCGGGCCGAAGCGGACCGCGAACGCCGTTCCCCGCGCGGACAGGCCGCGCATCACCTCGGGACGGATCCCCTGGGCGCCGCGCGGTTCCACGCTGAGCGCCCAGCCGTCCAGGAACTCGTCCAGGACGACGATGCTGGGGGCGTGTTCCCCGGCGCCGTCGGCCTCCTCGGCCGCCTCAAGCAAGGTCTGCGGTGAAGGTCCGACCAGGTCGATGCCGAAATGTCGGGCCGCCGAAGGTTTCGTGGCGTCGCCGATCCAGCAGACGCAGGCGCTCTCGCGCAGGACCCAGTGCTTGTCGAGCAGGTGCCGGTAGTACTCAAGAAGATCGTCAGCCATGTGCTGCCGCCAGGGGAATGCCGGGGTCCCGCCCGCGGGATGCGAGCGGGACCGAGTCGGATATTCGTACCGTGCACGCCGGTCCCAGGGACGGGTTTCCGGCACTCTGGGAAGTCACGCAACACCAGAGAGATAGTCCACGGCGACATTACGCCCGATCGGCTACATCGCGGAGCTTTCCGCGGCAGTGAAGTCCCGCGCCTCGTCCACGTCGGCATGCATTTGGTCAATTAGCGCCTGAATTGAGGCAAATTTCAGGGTGTCGCGGAGCCGGAGGCCGAAGTCCACGGCCACGTGCGCGCCGTAGAGGTCGAGGTCGTCGCGATCCAGCGCGTACGCCTCGACGGTGCGCTCCACCCCGGAGAAGGTGGGATTGGTGCCGATGGAGATGGCGGCGGGCCAGCGCTGCCCCTCGTGCGGCGACGGCGACTGGGTCACCTGGAGCCAGCCCGCGTAGACCCCATCGGCGGGAATCGCCGTGTACGGCGGGGACTCCACGTTGGCGGTGGGGAAACCGAGCGCCCGCCCCCGCTGCTGGCCGCGCACGACCACCCCCTCGACCCGGTGCGGGCGGCCCAGCGCCTCGGCCGCAGCGGCCACGTCACCGGCGGCCAGCCGCTCCCTGACCAGGGTGGAGGAGATCGCCTCCCCGTCACTGACCAGCGGCACGCCCACGGCCACGAAGTCATACTTCTCGCCCAGCGTGCGGAGCGTCTCCAGGTCGCCGGCGGCCTTGTGGCCGAACCGGAAGTTCTCCCCCACCACGACCCCGGCCGCGTGCAGCCGGTCCACCAGGGCGGTCTGCACGAACTCGTCCGGGGACATCCGGGAGAACGCCAGCGTGAACGGCAGCACGCACACCGCGTCCACGCCCAGCGCGCCGAGCAGTTCGGTGCGGCGGCGCTGCTGAGTGAGCTGGGGCGGGTGGCTGCCGGGGCGGATCACCTCGTCCGGATGCGGCTCGAAGGTCACCGCCACCGAGGCCGCGCCAAGCGTGTGCGCCAGCGCGACCGCGCGCCCCACCATCTGCTGGTGCCCCCGGTGCACGCCGTCGAAAACGCCAATGGTGACGACTGATCTGCCCCAGTCCTCGGGCACGTCGTCCAGTCCGTGCCAGCCCCGCACGTCGACCCCAATCCTCGATGAGAAGACAAGCGTGCCACACCGGTCAGCTCACGAAGACGGCGAGGGGCTTGGCCGCCCCCTGCCGCTCCTCCACCAGGGAGAGCAGCGTGCCGTCGGGAGCGAAGACGCCGATGGGGCCCGTACCCAGACCGAGCGCGGGCAGCCGCCCGCCGTGCGCGACCAGCCGGGCCTCCTGCTCGGTCACGTCCCGGCGCGGGAAGGCCGCGGCCACCGCGGCCTCGATCGGCATGATCACGCACTCCTTCTGGAGTTCCTCCAGCGTCCTGGCCTCGGTGTACGGCCCGACCCGCGTGCGCCGCAGGAAGGTCAGATGGCCGCCCACGCCGAGGGAGGCGCCCAGATCGCGGGCGAGCGCCCGGATGTAGGTGCCCGACGAGCAGGTGATCACGGCGTCCACGTCCACGGCGTCGCCGTCGTGCCTGATGGCGGTCACGTCGAAGGCGTGCACGGTCAGCGGCCGAGCCTGGAGCTCCATCTCTTCGCCCGCGCGGGCCCGCTTGTACGCCCGCTCGCCGTTCACCTTGATGGCGCTGACCTGCGGCGGAACCTGCATGATCGGGCCGGTGAGGGCGGCCACGCCCGTCGCGACGGCGCTCTCGGCGAGATGCCCGGCGGGCGTGACCGAGGTGACCTCGCCCTCCGCGTCGTCGGTGTTGGTGCCCACCCCGAGCCGGATCGTCGCCTCGTACACCTTCTCGGTCAGCGCCAGGTGCCCGAGCAGCCGGGTCGCCTTCTCCACGCCGACCACCAGCACGCCGGTGGCCATCGGGTCCAGCGTGCCGGCGTGGCCGACCTTGCGGGTGCCGGCGATGCCGCGCATCTTGGCGACCACGTCGTGCGAGGTCCAGCCGGCGGGCTTGTCGACGATCACGAGCCCGCTCGGCGGCGGGGTTCGTTTGCTGGTCAAGAGAGCATCTCCCGTAGCCGGGCCATCGTCTGGTCCGGGGGTTCCGTGGTGAAGAAACCGGCCGCGCCGGGATGCCCGCCGCCGCCGAGCGCCGCGCAGGCGCGGCCGACGTCCACCGCGCCCTTCGACCGGGTCGAAACGTTCCACCCGCCCGTGTCGTCCTCCTTGAGCACCACGGCCACGTCCACGCCGTCGACCTTGCGGATGACGTCGATCACGCCCTCCACCTCCTCGTACGGCAAGGCGGCGAGCGCGCGGTCCCGCCTGGTCACGCAGGTCCAGACCAGACCGGCGCCCCCGGCCCACTCCGGCTCCAGCACGGCCCTGGACAGCGCGGCGCCCAGCACCCGCAGGTAGCCGAAGGGCGAGCGGTCCCACAGCTCGCGGGCGATCGTGTCGGGGTTGAGCCCGGCCGCGAGCAGCCGTCCCGCCATGGCGTGCACGGCGGGCGTGGTGGAGGCGTAGCGGAAGGAGCCCGTGTCGGTCACCAGCGCCGCGTACAGGCAGGTCGCGATGGGCTTGTCTACCGCCAGGCCGAGGCGGCCGATCAGCTCCTCCACCAGCACCGAGGTGGCCGCGGCGGCCGGATCCACCAGGTGCAGCGAGCC
This sequence comes from Acrocarpospora macrocephala, assembly GCF_009687865.1. Lineage (GTDB taxonomy): Bacteria > Actinomycetota > Actinomycetes > Streptosporangiales > Streptosporangiaceae > Acrocarpospora > Acrocarpospora macrocephala. Next base: position 122,545 of record NZ_BLAE01000031.1, on the reverse strand, counting down.
GAAGCCGGTGTTGGAGGCGTGGTGGTCCACCACCACGAGCTCCCCCGCCGCCTCGGCGGCCGGGATGAGCAGGCCGAGCCGCGCCCGGGTGGACGCGTCGAACGTGATCATCAGGTCCGGCGCCGCCGGGAACTCGCCCGGCGGCACCAGCAGGTCCTGCCCCGGCAGGAAACGCAGCAGCCGGGGCACCACGAAGGTGCGATCCCCGAAGGAGGCCACCACGCGCTTGCCCGCCTGCCGCAGCGCCTGCCCGAAGCCCAGCATCGAACCCAGGGCGTCGCCGTCGGGGGTGACGTGGCAGGCCAGCGCGATCTCGTCGTGCCCGCGGACCAGAGCGACGGCCCGCTCCCAGTCCCCTTCCGCGACCGCCGGCAGGACACGATCTGATCTGAGATCCGAGGTCACGTGACGGCGCGTCCTACCTGCCCCGGCACGTCCTCTTCCACTTCCTCGTCCCGCTTGTACGGATCGGCGTCGCCCGCGTACTCGGCGCCCTCGGCCCGCTTGGCGATCTCCTCGTCCCTGGCCTTGGCCTCGGCGAGCAAGTCGTCCAGGTGCCGGGCGCTGTCGGGCAGCGGGTCGTGGGTGAAGGCCAGCGTGGGCGTGTGCCGCAGCCCGGTCTGCTTGCCCACTTCGGAGCGGATGATGCCCTTGGCGCTCTCCAGCGCGGCGGCGGTGTCCTTGCGCTCGGCTTCGGACCCGAACACCGTGTAGAACACGGTGGCGTCGCTCAGATCGTTGGTGACCCGGGTGTCGGTGATAGTTACGAAACCGAGCCGAGGATCCTTGATCCGGCGCTCCAGCATCTCGGCGACGATCTGCTGAATCCGGTCCGCGAGCTTCCTGGCTCGCGCGGCGTCCATGATCGCGCTCCCCTTTCCTTCAATGTACGGCTGACGCTGGGATGCGGCCGCCTTATTCCTCGTCGTTGAACAGCCGATGCCGAGCCGACAACAACTCGATCTCGGGATGGAAGGCGATCACCCGCTCGCAGGCCTCCAGCACCTCACCGCAGTTGACGGCCGAACCGGAGACCACGGCGATGCCGATCTCGGCCCGCCGATGCAGATCCTGGTGGCCGGTCTCGGCCACGGCGACCGCCGGGAAGCGGCGTTTCACCTCGGCCACGAGGGGGCGGATCACCGAGCGCTTCTCCTTCAGCGAGTGCACCTCGCCGAGCAGGATGTCCAACGTCAGAGCACCGACATACATGTATTTGTGCGTCAATCAACCCAGACGCGGGGGTCGTGAAGACGGGCCGGTTCCCGGGCCCTGAGGGCCCGGGAACCGGTTTGGCAAAACCTCAGGCGCGAGGCTTCTCCTGCATCTCGAACGTCTCGATGACGTCGTCGATCTTGATGTCGTTGAAGCCGACACCGATACCGCACTCGTAGCCCTCGCGGACCTCGGTCGCGTCGTCCTTGAACCGGCGCAACGAGCTGACCGTGAGGTTGTCCGCCACGACCACGCCGTCGCGGATGATCCTGGCCTTGCTGTTCCTGGTGATCGTGCCGGAACGGACCAGGGAGCCCGCCACGTTGCCGATCTTCGGAACCTTGAAGACCTCGCGGACCTCGGCGGTGCCGGTCCTGACCTCCTCGAACTCCGGCTTGAGCATGCCCTTCAGGGCCGCCTCGATCTCCTCGATCGCCTGGTAGATGACCGAGTAGTAACGGATGTCGACGCCCTCGCGCTCGGCCAGATCGCGGGCCCTGACCTCGGGCCGCACGTTGAAGCCGATGATCACGGCGTTGTCGTCCGCGATCGCCAGGTTGACGTCGTACTCCGTGATCGCGCCGACCGCGCGGTGCAGCACCCGGAGGTTGACCTCCTCGCCCACATCGATCTTGAGCAGCGCGTCTTCCAGTGCTTCCACCGAACCGGACACGTCACCCTTGATGATGAGCTTGAGCTCGTCGATCTTGCCCTTCTCGTAGTCGCTGAACAGCTCTTCGAGCGTACGGCGGCGACCGGCCTTGGCCATCTCCGCGATGCGCTGGCGAGCCGCCCGCTGCTGGGCGATCTGCCGGGCCATCCGGTCGTCGGTGACGACCAGGAAGTTGTCACCCGCCCGGGGCACGGCCGCGAGGCCGAGCACCCGCACCGGACGCGACGGGTCGGCCTCTTCGACCGTGTCGCCGTTGTCGTCCAGCATCGCCCGGACCCGGCCGAAGGCCTCGCCACAGACGATCGAGTCGCCGACCCGCAGCGTGCCGCGCTGGACCAGCACGGTCGCCACGGGGCCGCGGCCCTTGTCCAGGTGGGCTTCGATGGCCAGGCCCTGCGCGTCCATGTCGGGGTTCGCGCGCAGGTCGAGCTCGGCGTCGGCGGTCAGCAGGATCGCCTCGAGCAGAGCGTCGATGCCGGTGCCCTGCTTGGCCGAGATGTCGACGAACATCGTGGCGCCGCCGAACTCCTCGGCGACCAGGCCGTACTCGGTGAGCTGGGCCCGCACCTTGGTCGGGTCCGCGCCCTCCTTGTCGACCTTGTTCACCGCGACCACGATCGGCACGTCGGCCGCCTGGGCGTGGTTGAGCGCCTCGATGGTCTGCGGCTTCACACCGTCGTCGGCCGCGACCACCAGAACGGCGATGTCGGTGGACTGGGCGCCACGGGCGCGCATGGCGGTGAACGCCTCGTGACCCGGGGTGTCGATGAAGGTGATCTTCCGCTCTTCGCCCTCGTGCTCGGTGGCGACCTGGTAGGCGCCGATGTGCTGGGTGATGCCACCGGCCTCGCGGGCCACCACGTTGGTGTTGCGGATGGCGTCCAGCGTCTTGGTCTTACCGTGGTCGACGTGACCCATGACGGTCACCACCGGCGGACGCGGCGCGAGGTCGACCTCGTCGCCCTCGTCCTCACCGAACTCGATCTTGAAGGACTCCAGCAGCTCGCGGTCCTCCTCCTCGGGGCTGACGACCTGGACCACGTAGTCCAGCTCCGCGCCGAGCAGCTGCAGAGTCTCCTCGTTGACCGACTGGGTCGCGGTCACCATCTCGCCGAGGTGCAGCATGATCTGCACCAGCGCGGCGGGGTTGGCGCCGATCCGGTCGGCGAAGTCCGACAGCGAGGCGCCACGCGGGAGGCGGATCGTCTGACCGCCGCCACGGGGAGCCTGCACGCCGCCGATCGCCGGAGCCGACATGTTGTCGAACTCCTGGCGCCGCTGGCGCTTGGACTTGCGGCCACGGGTCGGACGCCCGCCAGGACGGCCGAACGCGCCCGCCGTGCCGCCACCGCGGCCACGGCCGCCGCCACCGGGACGACCGGCGAAACCGCCGCCACCGCCACCGGGGCCGCCACCGGCGCCACCGGGACGACCTGCGCCGCCACCGCCGCCGCCACCCGGACGACCGGCGAAACCGCCGCCGCCACCCGGACGACCGCCGCCGCCACCGGCGCCACCGGGACGGCCACCGCCGCCACCGCCGCCGCCGGGACGGCCACCGCCGCCACCGGGACGCGGGCCACCGCCACCGCCACCACCACCGGGACCGGAAGGCCGGCCCTGCGGCATCATCGACGGGTTGGGACGCGGCCCACCGGGACGGGGACCACCCGCACCCGCGGGCGGACGCGGACCACCGGCGCCAGGACCGGGACGCGGGCCACCCGCGCCGGCCGGGCCGGGACGAGGACCGCCCGCACCCGCGGGACCCGGACGGGGACCGCCGGGACGCGGACCGCGATCGCCGTCGCGGCGCGGCTCGCGCGGACCGCGGTCCTCGCGGGGACCACGATCCTCACGCGGCCCGCGGTCGGGACGGTCACCACGGTGCTCGCCGCGGTCGGGACGGTCGGGGCGGTCGCTGGGGCCACCCGGACGCGCCGGGCGCTGCCCCATGCCGCTGGCATTGGACGAGAACGGGTTGTTGCCCGGACGCGGGCCACGCGGGCCCGGCTTGGGGCCACCCGGACCAGAAGGACGCTCGCCGCGACCAGAGCCGCCGCCACCGGTCGGAACGCCGGGAACGGCGGGACGCGGCGCGGGAGCGGGCCGGGGGCCCGGCTTCGGGCCGCCACCGGGACCGCCGGGACCACCCGGACGGGGACCGGACTCGGACCTGGAGTCAGACCGGGAGGACGCCGCCGCGGGGCGGGGCGCCTCGGCGCGGATTTCCGGACGGGGCTGTTCCGGCGCCGGACGCGGAGCCTCGGCCTGGGGCGCGGGCTGTGGCGTCGGATGAGGCATCGGAACGGGCCGCGGCATCGGCCGCGGTCCTGGCTTCGGCCCGGGGCGAATGCCGCCCTCCGAGGCCGGAGCGGGTGGAATCGGGGAAATCGGCGCCGCCGTGGCGCCGTTTCCGGCCTGGCCGCCTGCCTGGCCTGTCACCTGGCTTGTCGCCTGGCTCTCAGCCGGCCGGGGCTGGGGCCTCGGCTGCGGCCGTGGGGTCGGCTTGCCGCCGCCCCTGGAGTCGCCCTTACCGAACGCCTCCGTCAGTTTACGGACGACCGGCGCTTCAATCGTTGAAGAAGCCGATCGCACGAACTCGCCCATTTCGGTGAGCTTGGCCATCACGACCTTGCTCTCTACGCCGAACTCCTTGGCGAGCTCGTATACCCGGACCTTCGCCACTGCACTCCCTAACTCGGCCCGGGAGGCTGTGCCGCCGGACCGTCGCTACCTGGACGTACTCATTGCCGCGTGCTCATCAGGCGCTCATAGCAATCTGACTCCGCCCATCAACTCGGCGTCCTACATGACAGTTGGTAACCATTCACCCGGCCGCTTTCTCGCGTCAAGCCCGTTCCGCCAGGTGATCCCGCAGACGCGTGACATCGAGCGATCCCTGCGCGCGAAAAGCGCGAGTGAACGCCCGGCGACGTTCTGCGAGCTCCAGACAACTCACGTCCGGGTGCAGTGACGCACCTCGGCCCGGAAGCCGTCCTTGCTGGTCAGGGGTAATAACACCCTCGACCACTACCAGTCGGAGTAGCTCGGACTTGGCCGTGCGAACCCGGCAGCCCACACACGTTCTCAGTGGGACAGCCTGGCCACCATATTCCAGCTTACCTTGCCGACGCATCTGCGGGATCGGCCGGTGCCTCTTGAGTGTCCGGCCTGATGTCGATGCGCCACCCGGTCAGCCGCGCGGCCAGCCGGGCGTTCTGGCCCTCCTTGCCGATCGCCAGCGAGAGCTGGTAGTCCGGCACGGTGACCCGCGCCACCCGGCCGTCGGCGTCCACGACCTCAACCCGGGAAACGCGCGCGGGTGACAGCGCATTCCCGACGAACTCGGCCGGGTCGTCGGACCAGTCGATGATGTCGATCTTCTCGCCGTGCAGCTCGGTCATCACGTTGCGCACCCGCGAGCCCATCGGCCCGATGCAGGCGCCCTTCGCGTTGACCCCGCTCTTCCGGGAGCGCACCGCGATCTTCGTGCGGTGCCCCGCCTCCCGGGCGATCGCGGCGATCTCCACCGAACCGTCGGCGATCTCCGGAACCTCCAGCGCGAACAGCTTCTTCACCAGGTTCGGGTGGGTACGGCTGAGCGTGACGGAAGGCCCCTTGTTGCCCTTCTTCACCTGCACCACGAAGCAGCGGATGCGCTCGCCGTGCACGTATTCCTCGCCGGGCACCTGCTCGTTGTGCGGCAGGATGGCCTCGATCTTGCCCAGGTCCACCAGCACCACCCGGGGATCCTTGCCCTGCTGGATGATCCCGGCCACCAGCTCGCCCTCGCGGCTGGCGAACTCGCCAAAGTTGATCTCATCCTCGGCGTCCCGCAGCTGCTGCAGGATGACCTGCTTGGCGGTGGTCGCGGCGATGCGGCTGAAGTTGCCCGGGGTGTCGTCGTACTCCCGGACGACCGTGCCCTCCTCGTCCAGCTCGGCCGCGAGGATGGAGACGTGCCCGGAAACCCGGTCCAGCTCGGCGCGGGCCTTCTGCGCGGCGCCCTCGGTCCGGAAGTAGGCGATCAGCAGCGCGTCCTCGATCGCCTTCACGACGAGGTCGAACGAGATGTCCTTCTCCCGCTCCAAGCTGCGCAGGACGCTCATGTCAATGTCCACAAGGCTCCCCCTTAGCCCTCATCGCGATGTGCGATGCCATCGTCGGCTCCGAGGTCGTCCTCGTCGGCGATGTCTTCTATGTCTTCTACGTCGGTGTCATCCTCGTCGTCCAGCCGACGGAATTCCACCTGGACCTTGCCTTTGACCAGGTCCCCGTACCCGAACCGCCCGGCGCCCTCGATCTCCACGCCGGCGTCGTCCACCAGCAGGATCCGGCCCTCGGCCGCGGCCCCGTCCCGCAGCTCGGCCTTGACCAGCCGGCCCCGCGCACGCCGCCAGTGGCGGGGCTGGGTGAGCGGGCGGTCCACGCCCGGCGAGGTGACCTCCAGCACATATGGACTGCCACCGAGCAGGTCCGTCGTGTCCAGCTCCTCCGACACCGAGCGGCTCACCTCGGAGACGTCGTCCAGGCTGATGCCCCCGTCCCGGTCCACCACCACGCGGACGAGCCGGCGTTTGCCCGCCGGAGTGATCGTCACGTCCTCCAGATCGAGCCCCTCGGCGGCGACCACCGGGCTGAGGAGCTCCACAAGGCGGTCGCGTCGAGCGTCGCTGCCCATGCCGACCTCCCATTCACGGGCGTACCTCGCCCAACGTGCCCACAGCCTATCGACACAAGGGCGCGGAAAGAGCAGCACTGCCCGCCGAGCCGTACGATGAGACTTCGTGACGGCAAGGAGCGGCGGGGACCGGGCTACGGGGATTTCTGCGGTGATTTCCCGGCGGGCTCTGCTGGGAGCCTCCGCCGGGCTGGCGCTCGCAGGCTGCGCGGCCTCGCCTGGCACGGAAACGGCCGTGCCGGAACCGCTTGACCCGCAAACGGTGCTGCTCACGGGGGTGATCGCGGCCAAGGAGCAGATGGTCTCGCTCTACCAGCAGGCGACCCTCTCCGACGCCGATCTCGCCGCCACCCTGCGGCCCTTCCAGCAGCGGCATCTGGCCCATCTGGTCGCGCTCCGCCGGCACCTGCCCGAGGACGCCCCGTCCGCGCCGCCGGGGTCGCCCGCGCCGGTCGCCAGCACCGCCCCCGACGTCTCGGTGGCCTTCCTGCGCGACGCCGAGCGCAAGGCCGCCGCGGCCAGGTCGCGGCAGCTGACCGACGCCTCGCCGGTCCTGTCCCAGCTGCTGTGCAGCATCGGCGCCTGCGAGGCGCTGCACGCCGCCGCCCTCGGACGGCTCCGATGAGCACGGCCCTGGCCCGGGCGCTCGCCGCCGAGCACGCCGCTGTGTACGCCTACGGCGTGGTCGGCGCCAGGACCTCCGGCAACCTGCGCACCCGCGCCAACGCCGCGTTCGACGCCCACCGGGCCAGGCGCGACCAGCTGCGCACCCTGATCGCCCAGCGCCGCGAGAAACCCGCGGAACCCGGCCCCACCTACCAGCTGCCCTTCGAGGTGAGCACGCCCGCGCAGGCGGTCCGGCTGGCCACCCAGGTCGAGGACGGGGTGCTGGCCGCCTACCTGGAGCTGTCCGCCGACCCCGACCCCGACCTGCGCCGGCTCGCCGCCCTGGCCATGCAGGAATGCGCGGTCCGCGGGTACGGCTGGCGCCCCGCGATCCCGGCGTTCCCCGGCATGCCCGCCGAGGGTCAGGTGGAGGCCACGCCCGGCGTGACCGACCCGACCCCCGTGCCGCCCGTCACGATCAGCCAGTAACGGCCAGCACGCGGCCGACGGCCTCGTCGAGCGGGATCTCGTCCTTGCTTCCCGTGGCGCGGTCGCGCAGCTCCACGACGCCCTGGGCCAGGCCGCGGCCGACGATCAGCACCGTGGGCAGGCCCAGCAGCTCCGAGTCCTTGAACTTGACCCCGGGCGACACCCCGGCGCGGTCGTCGAGCAGCACCCGCAGGCCGCGAGCCTCCAGCTCCTCGGCGAGCCCGGTGGCCACCTCGATCTGGTTCTCCTTGCCGGTGGCCACGATGTGCACGTCGGCGGGGGCGACCTCGCGGGGCCAGGACAGGCCGAGGGCGTCGTGGCGCTGCTCGGCGAGCACGGCCACCGCGCGGGAGACGCCGATGCCGTAGGAGCCCATGGTGATCCGGATCGGCTTGCCGTCGGGGCCGAGGGCGTCCAGCTGGGCGGCGTCGGCATACTTGCGGCCGAGCTGGAAGATGTGGCCGATCTCGATGCCGCGGTCGATGGACAGGCCGGAGCCGCAGACCGGGCAGGCGTCCCCGGCCCTGATCTCGGCGGCCTCGATCGTGCCGTCGGGGGTGAAGTCGCGCCCGGCGACCACGTGCACCGCGTGCTTGCCCGGCTCGTTGGCGCCGGTCACCCATTCGGTGCCGTCGACCACGCGGGGGTCGACCAGGTAGCGGATGCCGAGCTCCTTGAGCACCTGGGGGCCGATGTAGCCGCGGACCAGGCCGGGGTGCCTGGCGAAGTCGGCGGCCTCGAAGATGGCGGGCTCGCCGGGCGCGAGCGACGCCTCCAGCCGCTTGAAGTCCACCTCGCGGTCGCCGGGCACCCCGATGATCAGGGTCTCCGGCTCCTTGACGCCGGGCGTGACCACCTTGACGACCACGTTCTTGAGCGTGTCGGCGGCGGTGATGCCGAGGCCGTGCGCGTCGTTGAGGTGGTTGACCAGGGTCTCGATGGTGGGGGTGTTCGGCGTGTCCAGCACCTTCAGCGGCTCCCGCTCGCCGGTGCGGGCGGCGGGCGCGGGGGTGGTGACCGCTTCGGCGTTGGCCGCGTAGCCGCAGTTGTGGCAGGCCACGAAGGTGTCCTCGCCGGTGGGGCTGGGGGCCAGGAACTCCTCGGAGGCCGAGCCGCCCATCGCGCCCGAGGTGGCGAAGCAGATTTTGACCTCGATGCCCAGGCGCTCGAACGTCCTGATGTAGGCCTCGCGGTGCTGCTCGTAGGAGCGCTTGAGGCCGTCGTCGTCCAGGTCGAAGGAGTAGGAGTCCTTCATCAGGAACTCGCGGCCGCGCAGGATGCCCGCCCGGGGACGCGCCTCATCGCGGTACTTGGTCTGGATCTGGTAGAGCGTCACCGGATAGTCCTTGTAGGAGGAGTACTCCCCCTTGACCATGTCGGTGAACAGTTCCTCGTGGGTGGGGCCGAGCAGGTAGTCGGCGCCCTTGCGGTCCTTGAGGCGGAACAGGGTGTCGCCATACTCGGTCCAGCGGCCGGTGGCCTCGTAGTAGTCGCGGGGCAGCAGCGCGGGGAAGAGCACCTCCTGGGCGCCCATCCGGTTCATCTCCTCGCGCACGACCCTGGCCACGTTCTCCAGGACGATCTTGCCGAGCGGCAGCCACGAGTAGATGCCGGGGGCGACCCTGCGGACGTATCCGGCGCGCACGAGCAGCTTGTGGCTCGGCACTTCCGCGTCCGCCGGATCCTCACGCAGGGTGCGCAGGAACAGGGTCGACATACGCAGTAGCACGGCTACTCCTTGACTCGTGGCTCGTCTCGATGACGTACAGGCTATCGACTCCTGGAGGTCAGAGCGCGAGGACGAGCGCGCCGTACGAGCCGGAGTAGGTGAGCGCGACCAGGAGCGCCCACAGCCGGCTGAGGGTCTCGTGGCGGAAGACGAGCAGGATCACGCCCGCCAGCAGCACCGACGTGGCCACCGCCGCCTGCCAGCCCTGGTACGGCTGCCCGTTCGCGAGGAGCACGAGCTCTTCCGCGGCCTCGCCGAGGATCACCCCGGCGGACAGCCCGGTGGCGGCGATTCCCCATCGGTCCTCGCGAGTGGCCACGTATGACAGCGGGCCCAGCGCCACCAGGGCGAGCAGCAGGATGTTCAACCCGCCGGCCCCGCCGGCGAGCCCGTCGAAGGGCGAGATGCCGTGCGCGGCCACGCTGGCGATGAGCTGGCCGACCAGGCTGCCGAACGCGGCCAGCGCCCCGTTCACCAGCGACCAGCCGAAGCTGACGGCCTGGCTGCCGACGACCACGATCAGCACCATGAAGATGAAGGGGTCGTAGATCGATAGCGCCCAGCCGGGCACCCGGTCGGCGAGGCTGCCGCCGAGACCACCCAGCAGGACGCCCAGGATCAGCGCGGACAGCATGTACCACTGGATCCGCCGTTCCCGCCGGTCGAGCGCGACATACTCCTGGTCAGGGCCGATCTCGCCGGCTCTGCCGTCCCGCTTCGCCTTACCAAAAGCCCAGGCCACTCGATCCCCCGATCAATGCGCACGTGGCAGGTCAATTATATTCAGTCACTACTTAACTACTGATAGCGACACACTTTAATGATGAAACGATCAATCACTTGATCAAGTGCGTCGGCTATGGGTCCTCAGTACGGGACCCTGCGCATGCGGTGGTTCTCCCACCCACCCAGCCCTTTGTTTCCCCTCGGGCTCCGCCCGCCCCCGTCAGCGCCGGACTCGGGCTGCGCCCGCCCCGGTCATCGAGGCCCCGCCCCGGTCGTCGGGGAAACGGGCCGCTCCCGCCGCTGGCGAAACGGTCATGCTACCCCTGTCAACAATGAATGGGTCGATGACATTCCAACACAGCGCAAACTGGCCAAAAAGTAGGTCAGCCGCCGAGGAGTTCTTCCCAGGGGCGGCGGGCGGAGGTGTGGTGCAGTGGGTCGAGGGCCTGGGAGAGGCGCCAGAGGCCGGGGCGGGTGCGCATGCGGTCCAGGCCCAGGGGGTCCACGGCGTGCAGGACGAAGGGGGTGCCGAGGACCTGGAGGGTGCTGTTGCCGGGGTGGTGGGCGAGGTCGTCCAGGCCGGAGTCGGTGAGGCGGTCCAGGAGCAGGGCGGCGAGTTCATGGGCGTAAGGGCCGTCGCGCCATTCGATGTTCCAGGCGTGGTCGGCGCCGAGCCACCAGCTGAGGTCGCGGCAGGAGTCGATGGCGTCGGTCTCGGCGGCCAGCGCGGCCAGCACGCGGCCGAAGGCCTCATAGCGCACGGCGTCGCCGGGCCCTTCGGCCGGACCGCCACGTGGGTTTCTGGCGTGTTGCCGCCGCCTCTTCGCCCCTGAACTCACGGGAGACAACTGTGATCGCGCGCGCCACCCCCACGCAAGCCCCAATTCCCTCCGTAGCGGAACGTTCCCCCACAGCACCACACAATCCCACAAGCCCAACCCAACCCCCTCCGCCCCGCAACCCGCAACCCGCCCAACAGCACCGCGCAAGCTCACGAGCCCCAGCACGGCCTCCGTGGTGGAACGGTCGCGGGTTTCTAGGGATTTCGTCTCGGAAAGATCGACAAAATGCTCGGGCGGGCACGATCCGTCGCGTCGGGGGGAGACGGCACTGGCCGTGCGCGGTTGGATGGGTGAAGAATCGCAAGTATCCGTGTCTTGGAGGCTCTGGTGACGTTGCGTGTGGCGATCGTGGGCTCTGGTCCCGCCGGGATCTACACCGCGGAGGCTTTGACGAAACAGTCCGCGGGGCCGGTCGAAGTCGACGTGCTGGAACGTCTGCCGACTCCTTATGGCCTGGTGCGGTATGGCGTGGCTCCCGACCACACTTCGATCAAGTCCATCGCGCATTACCTGCGGCGTGTCCTGGAGGCTCCTGGCGTGCGCTTCCTCGGCGGGGTCGAGTTGGGCGCCGATCTCCATGTCGAGGACCTGCTGGCCTGTTATGACGCGGTCGTCTACTGCACCGGCGCGATGGTCGACCGCCAGCTGGGCATCCCGGGCGAGGATCTGCCGGGCAGCGTGGCCGCCACCGACTTCGTGAACTGGTACTGCGGGCATCCGGACGCCCCGGACTTCACCCTGGACGTGGCGGAGGTGGCCGTCGTCGGTGTCGGCAACGTGGCCGTGGACGTGGTCAGGATCCTGGCCAAGACCGCCGACGAGCTGCGCGCCACCGACATTCCCGAGCAGGTGCTGACCGCGCTGGCCGAGTCCCGGGTCAAGCGCATCCACATGATCGGCCGCCGGGGCGCGGCCCACGCCAAGTTCACCCTCAAGGAACTGCGGGAACTCGGCGAGCTGTTGAACGCCGACATCCTGACATTTCCGGACGAGGTGGCGGTCGAGGACCTGACCGACCTGTCCCGCCAGATCCGCGGCAACGTCGACGTGCTGCAGTCCTGGTCCACCCGCCCCCCGCAGGACCGGCCGCGACGCCTGGAGGTCCGGTTCTGGCTGCGCCCGGTGGAGATCCTCGGCGTCTCCCGGGTGGAGGGCATCCGCCTGGAGCGCACCCGCCTGGAGGACGGCCGCGTGGTCGGCACCGGCGAGTTCGAGACGATCCCGGCCGACATGGTGCTGCGCTCGGTCGGCTACCGCAGCGTGCCGTTGCCGGGCGTGCCGTTCTCCGAGCGGAGCATGACGGTCCCCAACGAGGCGGGCCGGGTCCGCGACCGCGAGTATGTGGCGGGCTGGCTCAAGCGTGGCCCGACCGGTGTGATCGGCACCAACAAGTCCGACGCCGCGGAGACCGTCCGCACCCTGCTGGCCGAGGTCACCCCGCAGCCTTCGCGGCCGACGCTGGATGACCTGCTGGCCGCGCGGGGGGTGCGGCCCGTGACGTACCAGGACTGGCTGGCCATCGAGGCGGCGGAGGAGAAGCTGGCCAGGACGCTGGACCGGGGCGAGAAGGTGAAGCTGGTCGGGCGGGCGGCCATGCTGGACGCGTTCGGTGGTGCCGACCGCAGGTGAGCGTGCTGGAGATCCGTGTGCTGGGGCCGTTCGAGGTCCTGTCGGACGGAACTCCGGTGCCGTTAGATGGGCGGCCGCGCGAGGTGCTGGCCCTGCTGGCGGCGGAGGCCGGTCGCCCGGTCAGGACCGAGACGATCCTGCGGCGGCTGGACTTCGCGTCCAAGGGCAACCTGCAGTCGTCGGTGTCCCGGTTGCGGCGGGCGTTGCCCGGCGAGGTGGTGCTTACCGTGCCGCACGGATACGCGCTGCGCGCCGACGTGGACGCCGTCAGGTTCGCCTCGCTGGTGACGCGGTCCCGGACCGCGGAGGATCCCGATCCGCTGCTGGCGGAGGCACTGGCGTTGTGGCGCGGCGAGCCGTACGCGGATTTCAGCTTTCTGGAGGCGGAGCGCAAGCGACTGGCGGCGCTGCATGGCGAGGCGGTGGAGCGGCGCAACGAGGCGCGGCTGGCCGCCGGGCAGGGCGCCGAGCTGGTCGCGGACCTGGAGGAGCTGCTGCTGCGGCATCCGACCAGGGAGAAGTTGTGGGGCCAGCTGATGCGGGCGCTCTACCGGTCGGGGCGGGTGGCCGAGGCGGCGCAGGCTTTCCAGCGCGCCCGGGAAGCGCTCCTGGAGGAGGGTTTCGAACCGGGGCCCGAGCTGGCGGGGATCCAGCGGGATGTGCTCGCCCACGACTCCCGGCTGGTGCAGGGGGACACCTGCCCCTACAAGGGGCTGGCCCGATTCGAGCGCGACGACGCGCCCTACTTCCACGGCCGGGCGAAGCTGGTGGCCAAGCTGGTCGCGCACCTGTCCCGCGCGCCTCTGGTGGCGGTGGTCGGCGCGTCCGGGAGCGGGAAGTCGTCGGCCGTGCGGGCCGGGCTGCTGCCGCGGCTGGCCGGGGAGGCGCTGCCGGGGTCGCGGCACTGGCGGCAGGTCGTGCTGACTCCCGCGACCACCCCGGACCTGGCCGCGGCGCTGCCGGAGGAACCCGCGGTGGTCTTCGTGGACCAGTTCGAGGAGGTTTTCACCACCTTGACCGCCGAGCGGCGGCAGGTGTTCCTGGACACGCTGGTCGGCTGCCCGCACAAGGTGGTGCTCACCCTGCGCGCCGACTACTACGGCGGCTGCGCCGACCATCGCGAGCTGGCCCGGCTGGTCGTGGACGCCCAGGTGCTGGTCGGCCCGATGACCAAGGACGAGCTCGCCGAAGCCATCCAGGCGCCCGCCGGGCAGGTCGGCCTCACGCTCGAGGACGGCCTGGTCGAGGCGCTCCTGGCCGACGTCCACGACCAGCCTGGCTCGCTGCCGCTGCTCTCCACCGCCCTGCTGGACTTGTGGGAGCGCCGCGAGGGCCGCACCCTCACCCTGGCGGCCTACCAGCGTTCCGGCGGGGTGCGCGGCGCGATCGAGCGGATGGCCGAGCGCGCGTACGCCTCGCTCACCGAGCCGGAGCGGCGGATCGCCCGCTCAATCTTCCTCCGGCTGGCCGACGGCGGCGAACGATTCGTCCGGCGGCGGGTGGCCATCGGCGAGCTGGCCGATCCGGAGGTGCGCCGGGTGCTCGGGCTGCTGCTCGACCGCCGCCTGCTGATCACCGACCACGACACGGTGGAGGTCGCCCACGAGGCGCTGCTGACCGAGTGGCCCCGGCTGCGCGACTGGCTGGAGTCCGACGCCGAGGGCCGCGCGCTGCGCCGCCACCTGTCCCCGGCCGCCCGGGACTGGGCCGACCGGGGCCGGGACCCGGCCGAGCTCTACCGGGGCGCGCGGCTGTCCGGCGCGCTGGACTGGGCGGCCGGGCATCCGGAGCTGCTGACGGCGGTGGAGCGGGAGTTCCTGGACGCCTCGGCGGCCGAGGCCGAGCGGGAGTCGCGGAGCCGGTCCACCCGGCGGCTGCGGGCGATGGCCGTCTCCCTGGTGGCCGTGCTGATCATCGCCGCCATGGGATGGACCCAGAAGACCGGCTCGGACGAGGCCCGGCTGATCGCCGACGCGGAACGGCTGGTCGCGCAGGCCGTCAGCGACCCCGATCCGGCCCGCGGCGGCCTGCTGGCCGTCCAGGCGGTGCGCATGTATCCGACCCCGCTCGCCCAGCGCACCCTGCTGGCGCTGCTGTTCGCCAATCCCCGCCTGCTGCGCGGCACCCCGGCCCTGCCCGAGCTGGTCGGCGCGACGGCGCTCAGCGGCGACCGCCGCCGGCTGGCGATCTCCTCCGAGCTGGGCCGCGTCCAGGTGTACGACATCGCCACGCTCGACCCCGTCGGCCCGCCCATCGACGCGGGCCCCACCATGGTCCGCCGGATCTCGCTGGACCAGGGCGGCCGGCGGCTGATCACCATGAACCGCCCGGGCACCCCGGTCCGGATCTGGGACGTCGCCACGGCCACCCCCCGCAACCTGAGCTCCCGCCACGGCCGGATCCCCGACACGGCCGTCTTCGTCGCGGGCGACGCGATCGCCGCCGTGGTGGCCGAGCACATCGAGGTCTGGGATGCGGAATCCGAGCGGGTGCTGCCCAACTCCGAGACCAACAGCGGCCTGTTCACCAGCGGCGACCTCGCCCACCTGGCCGTGACCACGGTGTCCGGCCGGACCCGCGTGCTCGACCTGCGCGGCCGGCTGCTCGGCGACCTGCCGACCGTCTCCGCCGAGACCCAGGCCCTCAACCGGGACGGCACCGCGCTGCTGACCACCGCGATCGACCAGATCACCATCTGGGACGTGCCGACGGGCCGCCCGGAGGGCCCGGTCCGGTACGGCACCGACATCACCTGGGCGTCCTGGTCGGCCGAGAACACCGAGGTGATCTCCGGCGACGGCCTGGGCCGGGTGAACGTCTGGGACGCGGCCACCCGGCAGCTGCTGCGCAGTTTCCCGGCCGCCGGGCGGGTGGCGGGGGCGGAGATCGCCGAAGGCGGCCGGACCCTGGTCAGCGTCACCCTGGACGGCGTCATCCTCACCTGGGACCTGACCGGTGAGCGCGGTTTCGGCGCCCCCGTACGGATCGGCGAGGGCGTCGACGGCCGGATCGACGGCTTCCGCGCGGCCTGGAATCCGAACGCCGTCTACGCGAGGGACGGGCAGGTGTGGGAGCTCGGCCTGACCCCCGGCTCGGCCGAGCGCCCGCTGGCCTCCTTCAACGGGGCGGACGGGGTCGTGGCCGGGGTGGGCGGGGGGAAGATCGTGGTGGCCACCACGGATGACGTGCAGGTGATCGGCGGGCTGACGCGTAAGATCTTCAACCCGCTGGCGGCGCTGTCCCGCGACGGAACCCGGCTGGCGATCACCACCCAGCCGACCGACACGACCGCCGACCGGCCGATGCTGGAGATCGTGGACACCGGTACGAACGCCACCCTGGCCACCGTTCCACTGCCGGCCAAGGCGTCCGTCCTCGCGTACACACCCGACGGCACGCTGCTGGTCGGCCTCCTGAACGGGACCGTCGCCGTGCTGGACGCCGGTGGCAGGCAGGTGCGGGCTCCGCTCGCGGTGGCCAGGAGCGACGCGGAGGTCTCGGCGATCGGGTTCGGCCGGGACGGGCAGGTCGCCTTCGGGGCCGACGACGGGCAGCTGTCGCTGTGGGACTCCGGGACCTGGGCGCCGCAGCGGGTGCTCTCGCGCACCAGGCCGGGGCAGTACCGCAGCATCGCGATCTCGCCCGACAACCGGTTCGTGGCCAGCAGCCAGGCGGATGGCCGGATCTCGCTGCACGAGGGCGGCACCGGGCTGCTGATCGGCACCACGCCCGGGCCGTACGACAACACCTCCCGGTTCCTGACCTTCGACGGCAGCGCGCTGCTGAGCGTGTCCAGTGACCGGTCCGTGCACCGGTGGGACCTCGATCTGGAGTCGGCCCGGCGGCGGGTCTGCGCGGCGGCCGGGCGTGACCTCACCGTGGCCGAGTGGGACGCGTTCCTGCGGGGGTACCCGTACCAGCGGCAGTGCGCCTGACCTGGGCGCAAGCGCGGGACAAGCGTTCGGTGAGCGGTTGGCAAGCCGGGGCGGCTGCACTGGGAGCATGCGAACGACTCTCGGCCTGCTGCTGGCCGCATCCCTGACGTTCCCCGCCCTCCCCGCCGAGGCCGCCGTCTCGGCCCCGAGCTCATTCACGGTGCACTCCGCCTGGGTGCGCCTCACCTCCGGCGCCCCGCTCAAGCGGGACGACTTCATCGGAACCATGACCAAGGACGGCACCCTCTACACCCTCAACGGCACCCTCAAGGACCGCCACGGCGAAGGCTCCTCCGCCTACCTCTACATCTCCTGGAGCCCCAAGAGCAGCTGGATCGGCTTCGACCCGGGTGACGACCGTGTCGGCGTCCCGGGCAGCCAGCGCGTGATCGCCAAGTTCCGGTCCCCCCGGTTCGTGAAGCTGCGCGTCTGCGACAAGCCGAAGACCTCCAGCAGCCCCGGCTGCGGCAGCTGGAAGTTCGTGGTGGGCTCATGATCAGATGGCCTTTCCTGGGCCGGGACGAGGAGCGCGCCGCCCTCGCCGCCGCGCTGGACTCCGGCGGCGGCGTGCTGCTCACCGGCCCGCACGGGGTCGGCAAGAGCGCCCTGGCCGCCCAGGCGGGCGGCCTGCGGCTGCGCGGCACCGGCCCCAGCGTGGCGCTGGGCGCGTTCGCGCACCTGCTGCCGGCCGACGCCCCGCACGCCAACCTGCTCGCCTGGGCGGCGGAGTGGCTCGGCCCGGGGCTGCTGCTGATCGCCGACGACGCGGATCGGATCGACGACGCCTCGGCCGCGCTCCTGCACCACCTGGTCACCCGCGACCAGGCCAAGGTCGTCGTGGTGGCCAGAGGCGAGGCAGCCGTGCCCGCGCCGCTGCGCGCGCTCGATCTGCCCCGCCTGGAGCTCGCGCCGCTGCGGCAGGAGCACGCCGCCCGCCTGCTGACGGCCGCGCTGGGCGGCCGGGTGGAGGGCGCGACCGTGCGACGGTTCTGCCGCGCCGCCGCGGGCGATCTGCGCTTCCTGCGCGAGCTGGTCACCGCCGCGCTGGCCGCGGGGGCGCTGGCCCGGCTGGACGGGGTCTGGTGCTCGCGGGGGCAGTTGCCGCTCAGTCCGTGCCTTCGGGAGCTGGTGCGGGCCGAGATCGGCGAGCTGGACGAGGACGAGCGCGACGTGCTGGAGCTCGTCGCCGTGCACGAGTCCGTCGACGCCGCCCTGCTGCTGGCCCGGGGCAACCCTGACGCGGTGCACCGGGTCGAACGCCGCGGCCTGATCACCTCCTGCCCGCGCGGCCAGTCCCTGCTGGTACGGCTCGCGCACCCGATGTACCAGGCCGTGATCCGCGAATGGGTGGGCCCGCTCCGCGCCCGGCACCAGATCCACCGCCTCTCCCCCGCCGACACCGCCATGACCGACCGGGAGCAGCAGGTGGGGCAGCTCGCCTCCTGGGGCCTGACCAACCGCGAGATCGCCGACTGGCTGGGCGTCTCGCACCGCACGGTCGGCAACCACCTGCACCGCCTGTACGCCAAGGTCGGCGTCAACGACCGCACCCACCTGGCCGAGGTGCTGACGTTTCCGCGCTGACCCCCGATCTGCCAGGATCTCCGGATGGAAACCACCTTGGGCCCGGTGGAGATCGCGGGATTCGCCGAGACCCACGGGGAACAGCACGCCCGCTATCCGACGGCGAGCCTCCCCTGGCAGCCCGTGCACACCGTCTATGTCCCGGCCGACCGGCTGACCTCGACCACCCCCGCCGACTGGGGCCGGGCCGCGACAGAGCTCCTGGACCGCCATCTCCCCACCCCTGAGGCCTTCGCCGCCGTGTTCGATCACGACGGCCTCCCGAGAGTGGCGGCCAAGCTGGCCACCGAGCCGATCGAGGACCTGCGCGTGGACTTCGAGGACGGTTACGGGGTGCGTCCCGACGAGGACGCCGACACCGAACGTGCGGCGGTCGCCATCGCCGCCATGCACGCGGCGGGTTCCCTCCCCCGCCGCTGGGGTCTGCGGGTGAAATCCTTCGCCGACGGCGATCCCGCCCGCGCGATCCGCACCCTGGACGGTTTCCTCACCGGCGTAATCCGAAATATCGGACAACTCCCGGCGGGCTTCACCGTCACCTTGCCAAAAGTACTCATGTCAGCTTATCTCGGACAATTCGCGACATATCTGGACGAATTGGAGGATGGGCTTGGTTTGCCGTACCAGACGCTGGGATTTGAGATGCAAGTGGAAGCGCCGCAGACGGTGTTGTTCCTTTCCGAGGCCACGCGGGCGTCGGGAGGGCGGCTACGGGCCGCGCATTTCGGGGTTTTCGACTACACCGCCGCCTGCGGTTTGCCGCCGCACGAGCAACGGCTGGACCATCCGGCCTGCGATCATGCCAGGAACGTGATGCAGACGACGCTGCTCCCGGAGGGGATCGAGCTCTCCGACGGCTCGCTGGCCGCCTCGCCCGCCTCGGACTCCCGCGACGACGTGCTGGCCCTGTGGCGACGCCACGCCCAGCTGGTACGGCACTCGCTCGGCAACGGCTTCTACCAGGGCTGGGACATGCACCCCTCCCACCTGGTCAGCCGCTACGCCACCACCTACGCCTTCCACCTGCGCCACTACGACGAATATCAGTCACGCGTCCGCGCCTGGCACGAACAGCGCCAGGAGGGCGGTGTCATGGACGAACCCGCCACCGTGAAGACCATGACCGCGGCGCTCACCCGCGCCCACCACTGCCTAGGAATCGAGTAGCCGCCGCCATTCGGCCACCCGGGCCCGCTCCACCGGCAACTCCCACGACTCCCGCACCGCGCCCCCCACATGGAACGCCTTGACCCCGTAATCGTGCAGCACCGGCACGTGCTCCCGCCGCAGGCCGCCCCCTGCCATGATCAGCGCGCCGTCCCCGGCCTCGGCCCGGGTGCGCAGGATCGGCAGCCCGCTCGCCACGCCCTTCGGCGAACCCGCCGACAGCACGGTGGCCAGGTTGGGCAGCAGCCGGACCGCCCGCCACCCCGCCTGTACGTCGGCGGCCCAGTCCACCGCGCGATGGAAGGTCCACGGCAGCGGCGCGACCGCGTGGATCAGCGCCTCGGTGGCGCCGCGGTCCACGGCGCCCTCCGCGTCGAGGAAGCCGAAGACGAACCCGGCGGCCCCCGCCTCGGACAGTTCCCTGGCGGAGCGGCGCAGCCGGTCGAGCTCCTCGGGGCTGACCGTGAACCCCGCGTTGGACCGCAACATCACCATCTGCGGGAGCGTGCACTCCTTGGAGATCGCGGCGACCGTCTCCGGAGCCGGCGTGAGCCCGTCGGCGGACATGTCCGCCACGATCTCCAAGCGGTCCGCGCCGCCCTCCTCGGCGGCCACGGCATCGCGCACGTCCAGCGCGATCACTTCAAGCAGCGATCCGGTCATGGACCGAACATTATCGGGTCCGTTTGCGGGGCCGTACGGCATCCGCCCTGTTCAGCACCGAGTCAGTGTGATAGCAGAGCCTTTTGCTTGGGGACATATGTGGTCAGATCGTGCACACGGGCAGGCATGAAGCCACCCCGGACGCCCGCCGGGCGTTCGAACAGCGCGCCGGAGGCCCGGTGCGGCAGGTCGACCGTGCGGACATGCCGGAAGCGCTGGCCCAGGTAGTAGCGCTGCAGGCGGTTGTTGTCCTTGGAGCAGTCCAGCCGGACGAAGCGGCAGCCCGCGGCCAGGGCGCGCAGGCCCGCCCAGTCCAGTAACGCCTCGCCCACGCCGAGCCCGGAGTAGTCCCGGTTCACGGCCAGCTTGTGCACGTACAGCGCGGCCTCGGGACGGTCGCCGGGGGTCCAGAACTCGGCGTCGGCGTGGTCGTCCAGCGCCATCACGCCCGCGGTCCCGTCCTCCGCGTCGAGCACGTAGAAGTTCCCGGCACTGATGAGCGGCTCGATCCGCTCGGCCGGGAAGCCGCCGACCGGCCACTGCCGCACCCCGAGCGAGTTCAGCCAGCCGGCGGCGCGGGCCAGCAGTGAAAGCACGCCCGAAAGGTCGGCGTGGGTAGCCCTGCGAAGCGTGAGTTCTGCAGAGAGATTGAGGGTGTCAGAGCGCATGACAGGTCCTTTCGTTGCTACGGGTGTCGTTGTGATTACGTAGAGTCACGGTTTGACGCCGCACGGCTTCCAGCCGAGTGGCGGCGAGAGGGGTTCACAAGGTCGTTAAGGCCGACCGGAAAGAGCGCCCGCGTGCGAGAAGGCGGGCGTGATATCGGCGATGGCGCCGTTTCTGGCAGACGTCACCACTGCCCCGAGCGCGGCCAGGGGGTCGCTCGCGGCGGTACCTCGCGTTGGGCCGCCCGATCAGGACGGCCCGTGTTCGGTCAATGACGTTCCAGCTCGTACCTGATCAGGTGTTTGTCGGCGGGCAACACGGACACGGCGACGCGGACGGGGACGTCCTCCTCGTCGTATCCGACTCGGACGTAGACCACAACCGGGGTTCCAGGTTCCAGTTGCAGCCGGGCGGATTCATCGGGGGTCGGCATCCGTGCCGAAATATCGTCGATAACACGGACCTGCGGATGCCCGAGCTCTTCCAGCACCCGGTTCGCGCCCCGCTTGATGTCGCCCGGACGGACGATCTCGGAGTCGCTCACCAGCTTCAGCGGGAAGTAGGAGTCGTTGGTGTTGTACGGCTGCCCGTCCACGAACCGTAACCGCCGCCGCACGACGGCCAGCGCCCGGTCCTCGACGAGCTCCAGCCGGGTCGCGATGTCCTCCGGCGGCTGGACGATCTGAACCTCGATGTTCTGGTCGGCCTGGCGACCCTCGGAGGTGACCGCGAACACGAACGAGTCGAAACGGGGGCGGCTGTCGCCTCGCGGCAACAGCTCGTCCTGCGGGCGCATGAGCAGCGGACGGCGTTCCCGGACGAAGGTGCCGCGCCGGCGCATCCGGAGGATGAGCCCCTCGTTCTCGAGCTCGCCCAGGGCCAGCCGCACGGTGTTGCGGCTGACCTGATGGCCGTCCATCAGCTCGGTCTCGGTGGGGATCTGATCGCCGGGCCCGAATTCGCCCGAGTAGATCGCCCGCCGGAGTTCGGAGGCCACCTGCTGGTAGAGCGACGATCGTGCCATTTTCCCTCAATCCACCCTTTTGTGCCAACAAATCTAGACGATCTCGGTCTGACTTGGAACAACCACTTGACCTGACGCTGGGATCCGCGCATTATCCAAACGTTGGTACAAATCCATCCAATGGGGGTGGGCCGGTGTTGACGGTCCGTGCGGGTAGGTCTGCCTGCTGTCGCGCGATCCCTGTGAGGCAACGCGTTTACTGCGCTACGCGTTACATCACCAGGGTCAACACCACTACCAATGCCACATTCGAGGTCAAGTCGAATCTGCCGAGATCGACCTGATCCCGCTGACTCCGCGCGACTAACGGCACGGACGACCCCATCCCTCGCCGGGGTCGTACGCGCCACGCCGGGGCGGTACGTGTCCTGGCGGGTCCCCCACGCCCGCCAGGACACGTGTCCGTTAGAAAGAAAACGGCTCCCCTCCCGGGCCTGGGAAGGGAGCCGTGTCTTGCTCGGATCAGCCGAGCTTCTCCGCGCCGACCAGGCGCACGCAGGTGGCCAGACCGCTGATGGCCACCTCCAGCTCCTCCAGGTCCGGGTACGTCGGGGCGATCCGGATCGTCCGGTCGGCCGGGTCGTTCCCGTACGGATGTGTGGCCCCGGCGGGAGTAAGCGCGATCCCGGCCTCCGCCGCCCTGCGCACGACCTCCTTGGCGCACCCGTCCGGCACCTCGAGGCTGATGAAGTAGCCCCCCGCCGGGCTCGACCAGCTGGCCAGCCCCGTGCCGCCGAGCTCCTTGCTCAGAATGCGGTCCACGGCCTCGAACTTCGGCCGGATCAGCTCGGCGTGCCGGCGCATGTGGGCGCGCAGCCCGTCCTCGTCCCGCAGGAAGATGACGTGCCGGAGCTGGTTGACCTTGTCGGCGCCGATCGTGCCCTTGCCCAGGAAGCCGAGGAACCAGGCCACGTTGGCGGGCGAGGACCCGAAGAAGGAGACCCCGCTCCCGGCCAGCGTCACCTTCGAGGTGGATCCGTAGACGAAGACCCGGTCGGGGTGGCCCGCCTCGGCGGCCAGCGTGAGCACGTCGGCGATCTCCGCCGGCTGGTCGGTGAGGTGGTGCACCGCGTACGCGTTGTCCCAGAAGATGCGGAAATCGGGGGCGGCGGCCGGCATCGCGGCCAGCCGGGCCACGGTCTGGGCGCTGTAGCTGACACCGTCCGGGTTGCTGTACTTGGGCACGCACCAGATGCCCTTGATCGCGGCGTCGGCGGCGACCAGCCGCTCGACCTCGTCCATGTCCGGGCCGTCAGGGGTCATGGGAACCGGGATGAGTTCGATCCCGAATCGCTCGCAGAGGGCGAAATGCCGGTCATATCCGGGCACCGGGCAGAGGAACGCGACGCGCTCCTCGTCCGCCCACCGGCGCTCGCCGCCGACCGGGACGCCGAGCAGGCAGTACACGATCGAGTCGTGCATCATCGCCAGGCTGGAGTTCCCGCCGACGATCAGCTGTCCGGTGGGGACCTGCAGCACCCCGCTGAACAGGGCGCGCAGTTCCGCGAGCCCTTGCAGCCCGCCGTAGTTGCGGGTGTCGCTCCCGTCCGCCGCCGTGTGCGCGTCTCCCGGCAGCCGCAGCAGTTCCGCCGACAGATCCAGCTGCGTCGACGAGGGCTTCCCCCGGGTGAGGTCCAGCTTGAGGCCCTTGCCTCTTAGCTCCTCGTAGTCCCGTCGCGCCCGCTCGATCTCCACCGTTCCGCCTCCGCCCGTTGCCGCTGATTCGCTACGAAAGGATAGACCCGGTTTCCGGATCCCACAGATCGAGGCTGTGTGCCCTGACGAGCGCGGCGATTCTGCCGAGTGCTTCGCCGGCGGGGAGCGGGGGGAGGGTGCGGGAATCGCGGAGGCGGAGCGAGACGGTGCCGGCGGCGGCTTCGCGGGCGCCGATAATGGCCTGGTAGGGGGTCAGGTGGGCGGCACGGATCCGCGCGGACAGCGAACCTTGTGCGGAAATATCGGCACGTAGGCCGAGTTCGAGGCAGCGGCTGGCGAGTGCTTCCGCCGCCGGGATCTCGTCTTCGGAGATCGGCAGGACGATCAGCTGGCGGGGCGCCAGCCAGGCGGGGAAAGCGCCGCCGTGGACCTCGATGAGATGGGCGACCGCCCGTTCGATGCTGCCGATGATGCTGCGGTGGACCATGACCGGGCGGTGGTGCGCGCCGTCCTGCCCGGTGTACTCCAGGTCGAACCGGGCCGGTTGGTAGAAGTCGATCTGCACGGTGGACAGAGTGGACTCGCGCCCCGCGTGATCGACGATCTGAACGTCGATCTTGGGTCCGTAGAAGGCGGCTTCGCCCTCCTCCGCCTCGTACGGCACTCCGGCCTCCTTCAGCACCTCGACCAGAAGCGCGCTTGCCCTTTCCCAGAGCTCCGGGTCCGCGACGTACTTGCCCCCGGGCCCGGGAAGGGACAGGCGGTAGCGAACCGGCTGGATTCCCAGCGCGTCATAGGCGGCGGCGATCAAGTCCAGGGCGGCCTTCGCCTCGTCCACGGCCTGATCGGGGGTGCAGAAGATGTGGGCGTCGTTGAGCTGGATCGCGCGCACCCGGGTGAGCCCGCCGAGCACGCCGGACAGCTCGGCGCGATACATGCCGCCGATCTCGGCCATCCGCAGCGGCAACTCGCGGTAGCTGTGACCCCGCGAGCGGAACATCAGCGCGTGATGGGGACACAGACTCGGCCGCAACACCACCTGCTCCGCGCCAAGATCCATAGGCGGGAACATGTCCTCGTGATAGTGCGCCCAGTGTCCTGAAATTTCGTACAACTCGCGTTTGCCCAGAACAGGTGAGTACACGTGCCGGTATCCGGCCTTCCGTTCGACGTCGCGGATGTACTCCTCCAGCGCCAGCCGCACAGCCGCGCCATCGGGCAGCCAGTACGGCAACCCCGACCCGATCAGCGGATCGGTGTCGAACAGATCGAGCTCGCGGCCGAGCTTGCGGTGGTCGTACATGACGGTCTCCTCGCGGGAATCATGGGGCGAGCGACCGGGAAACACGAAAGCCCGGGGCGTCGCCCCGGGCTTGGCACATCAGGAATCAGCGCGCCGGGACAACCTCCGGCGTCGTCGTCATGGCGGCACGCTTGATCATGGGCCTCACCTTAGTTCCAACTCCCCCCACCCGCGAGCGTATTTCCGATAACCGTCACCCCAGGACGGCGACCTGTCGGATCTGCAACGCTTATACCTGTTCAGCACCCACCCGATCATCGCCGAGCTTGGGGCTGCCCAGATGACCCCGTCGTATCCACCTGCGCACGGTCTGCTCAACGGAAAGGTCGCCCTGGTCACGGCTGCCGCCGGCGCCGGCATCGGCTACGCCACGGCCAAACGCTGCGCCGAGGAGGGCGCCACGGTCGTCGTCTCCGACCGGCACCAGCGGCGGCTCTCCGAGGCGGCCGACTCGCTGACCGCCATCACCGGGGTCAAACCGCTCGCCGTCTCCTGCGACGTCACCTCCGAATCCCAGGTGCTCGCCCTGTTCGACGCCTCCCTGGAGGCGTACGGCCGGATCGACATCGTGGTCAACAACGCCGGGCTCGGCGGCGCCGTGGAACTCGCCGAGATGGCCGACGAGCAGTGGTCCGCGGTGCTGGACGTGACCTTGAACGGCACCATGCGCTGCACCCGGGCCGCCCTGCGGCACATGATCCCGCGCCGGTCCGGGGTGATCGTCAACAACGCCTCGGTGCTCGGCTGGCGGGCGCAGCGCGGCCAGTCCCACTACGCCGCCGCGAAGGCCGGGGTGATGGCGCTGACCCGGTGCGTGGCGCTGGAGGCCGCGCCGCACGGCATCCGGGTCAACGCGGTCGCCCCCTCCTCGGCCGGGCACCCGGTCACCACGGGCGACCTGCTCGCCGAGCTGACCGCCCGGGAGGCGTTCGGCCGCCCGGCCGAGCCCTGGGAGGTGGCCAACGTGATCGTCTTCCTGGCCAGCGAGTACGCGACGTACATGACCGGCGAGGTGGTGTCGGTGTCCAGCCGGCATCCCTGACTCAGCCCAGGAGATCCGCCAGGGCCTTGGCGAACATGTCGGGGGCGTCGAACTCGGCCTTCAGGTAGAGGTAGGGCTCGGTCAGCTCCAGCTCGATCAGCACCGGCTCGCCGTCCGGCATCCGGACCACGTCGACCCGGGCGTACAGCAGTTCCTCGGCCACCTGCCCGAGCACCCGCTCAGCCAGCTCGAACTGGTCCTCGTCGGGGTCACGCAGGGTGAACTTGCCGTTCCCGGCGACCCCGTCGCGCATGTCGTGCGCCAGCATCGCGTTGCGCCGCACCGCGTGGCTGAACTGGCCGCCGAAGTAGATCAGCGACAGCTCGCCCTCATGCTCCACGGTCTCCAGGTAGGGCTGCACCATGATGGTCCGCCCCTGGCTCTCGAGTTCGACGGCGAACGCCTCGGCCTGCTGCCGGTCACCGGTCCTGATCGTGTCCCGGGCCCCGGCGGAGATGGCGGGCTTGACCACGTACTCATCCCAGACCGGGAGGTCGATGGAGCTCCAGTGAGTCGGCACGATCGGCACACCCAGGTCGCGCAGATAGGTCTTGTCGGTGTTCCAGGTGAGCACGGTGGCCGGGTTGAGCAGCCGCGTCGCCGCCCCCGCCCGCCGGGCCCAGGCCGTGAACTCGTCCCGGCGATGCACGTAGTCCCAGGTGGAGCGGACCACGGCCGCGTCGAAGGAGGACCAGTCCACGTGCGGGTCGTCCCAGCGCACGGGCGCGCCCTCAATGTCGGCCCCGAGCCAGGCCGCGAGCATCACCTCCCGCTCGTCGTCCCAGCCGTCCCACGTGACATACGCGACCTTCATCGTTCTCCTCGTTGTACTCAGGAAGCCCATGAATACAACAGCGGCGCGCGCCGGGCCCTTCCGGGTCCCGGCGCGCGCGTTCCTCCGGTTAGCGGAACCGGTAGGAGAGGCCGGCGCTGCCCCCGCGGGTCGCGGTGGCCGCGATGCCGTTGATGTTGTTCACGTTGGTCGAGCCGCTGCGGCCGAAGTTGGTCGCGGCGATGTTGCTGAAGTTGTTGCCCGACTGGGCCGAGTCGACGTTCCGGCTGCTGTTCCTGGTCCAGGTGTCGGCCTGGGCGGGGGTCGCCACCATGGCGGCGCCACAGGCGGCGGCGAGAACGGCGGTGGTCACGGCGATCTTCTTGAACATCTCGTCTCCTTCGTCAGTGCTGCGGGACTAGTTCGGCCATGCGTATCGCGTCGGTGACCTAGTAGAAGATGTAGGTGACCGTGACGCTGCCGCCCGAAGCGGTCGCGGCGATGCCGTTGATGTTGTTGACGTTGGTGGAGCCAGTGGAGCCGGCGTTCCGGGCGGCCACCCAGCCGAAGTTGTTGCCCGACTGCGCGGAGTCCCGGTTGGAGCTCCAGTTGGAGGTCCAGGTGTCGGCGTGCGCCGGGGTGGCGATCAAGCTCGCGCCGCAGGCGGCGGTGAGGATGGCGCCGGTCACGGCGATCTTCTTGAACATCTCGCTCCTTGGGGTACGCCAGAGCCGTGAGCGCGAACAAGGAACGACGGGCCCAGCCGTCCACGTTCGCTTGACTCCCGGTTGATCTGGCCGGTCAAAGCAAGAGCGAGCATATAGCTGAGCGTGGCTAAATGATAGCTCTACGTAATCAAAATTTGGGATCGCGTCAGGAGAACGCCGCCACCTGACCGGTCAGCGTCTCCGCCGCCGCCTGCCCGCACACCCGCGCGGCCCCATGCGTGGCGATGTGCACCGCCCCCAGGTCGGTGCGTCCCGGCAGCCCCATCTCCACCACGACCCCGTCGGGACGCCGCGCCAGCAGGTGCGCCAGCGCGTCCATCTGCCAGGCGTGCCGGTGGGCGTCCCGCACCACGATCACCAGTGGCCGGTCCACGGCCTGGGCGAGCACGTCGGCGGGCAGGCCGTCGGCCAGCTCCGGCTCGTGCAGGCGCGTCACGGTGGTCCCGGGCAGCAGCTTGCCCAGCGGCTCCCCCACCCCCCACGGCATGCCCTTGTCGATCGCCAGGTTCATCTCCGGCGACAGCTCCACCACGTGCGGCGCCACCACGATCGGCAGCACGGAGCCGTCGTCCCGGCTCACCCGGATGGCCCGGCGCGCGGCGGCGAGTCCCACCGGCTCGCGCGTCAGCGGCGCGACCCGGGCGGGACGCCAGGCGGCCAGCGCCCGCACCCGCGCCGCCGCGTCGGCCAGCCGCTCCTCCGGCAGCCACCCCTCGAAGACCGCGTCCACGATCGCGTCCCTGATCAGCTCCACGATGGTCTCGTCGGCGTGCTCGCCGCCCACGCAGATCGCGTCGGCCCCGGCCGCGATGGCCCGCGCGCTCGCCCCGCCGATGCCGAAAGGCCCGGAGACCGCCGCCATCTCGATACCGTCCGTGACGATCAGGCCCTCGAAGCCCAGCTCCCGGCGCAGCAGCTCGGTCAGGATGGCCGGGCTCAAGGTGGCGGGCGACTCCCGGTCGTACGCGGAGACGAGCAGGTGCCCGGTCATGATCGAGCGCACGCCCTCCGCGATCGCGGCCCGGAACGGGCGCAGCTCGACCGCCTCCAGGTCCTCGCGGCTCCCGCCCACCACCGGCACGCTGTAGTGCGAGTCCACCGAGGTGTCCCCGTGCCCCGGGAAGTGTTTGGCGCAGGCCGCCACTCCGGCCGACTGCAGCCCGCGCACCCACGCCGCGGTGTGCCGCGCCACCAGCTCGGGATCCGCGCCGAAGGAGCGCAGCCCGATCACCGGATTGTCCGCGTTGGAGTTGACGTCCGCGGCGGGCGCGAAGTCGATCGTGACCCCCGCCGCCGCCAGATCCCAGCCGACGTCCCGCGCGACCGCCTCGGTCAGCGCCTCGTCGTCCACGACGCCCAGCGCGTAGTTGCCGGGCCGCGAGCTGCCGGTCCTGGCTTCGAGGCGGGTCACCTCCCCGGCCTCCTCGTCGATGCCGACGACGACGTCCGGATTCTCCGCGCGCAGCGCGGCGGTCAGCTCGGCCAGCTGGCTGGGCGTGTCCACGTTGCGGGAGAAGAGGACCGCCCCGGCGAGACCGTCGCCGAGGCGACGCCGCAGCCAGTCAGGGGGCGTGGTTCCCAGGAAGCCGGGGAACAGGACCGTGTCTGCCAGACGCAACAGCTCCATGCTTCGCGTCATGCGGCACCGCACTTGGACATGCCCGAAATCTAATAGGAAAGTTTCCTATTCGCTAGGGGGCTGACCTCCTATTTCACAGATCGGTTCGTTGCAGTTTGCTGTCGACGACACGGAAGCCCGCAGCGGTGACCACCGGTGCGCCGGGCTGGTCCACGAACTCGACGGCCCGGTAGTCCACCGTGAAGTCGGACATGCCGGCCGTGACCACCAGGTAGCCGCGCCGGCCGTCGAAGAACTTGAGGTGCGGGTTGAGCGCCAGCATCGCGGTCCCGTCGGTGGCCGGCGGGCGGCTGGTGACCGAGCTCGTGACGAACTCCACCCCGCCGCCGAACTCGCCCGCCCACGCGTTGTGCACGTCCCCGCTCAGCACCACCAGGTCGCCCGTCGCGGCGGCGAGCACCTTCGCGCGCGAGTCAGGGAAGCCGTCCCAGGCGTCCGTGCTCGGCGGTTCCAGCGGGAACTTCCGCGGCGCGAAGAACAGCGCCTGGGCGATCACCTTCCACCGCGCCGTCGACGCGCGCAGCCGGGCGGTCAGCCACTCCTGCTGCTCGACCCCGAGCATGTCCTTGCCCTTCCGGTACTGCCGGGCGTCCACGAACATGAAGTCCGCCACCTTGCCGTACGGCCGCCAGCGGTAGAACTGCAGGTTGTTGCCGACCGGCCGGACCCGCAGCGGCAGGTGCTCGTAGTACGCCTTGTAGGCGGCGTTGCGCCGTTTCAGGAACGCGGACTGGCTGGACCCGTCCCCCGGCAGCAGCCCCGCGTAGTTGTCCCGCACCTCGTGGTCGTCCGGCATCGTGATCCACGGCGCCGCCGCGTGCGCCGCCTGGAGGTCCTTGTCCAGCTGGTAGCGCGCGTACCTGCGGCGGTAGGCGGCCAGCGTTTTGCACTCCTCCGTCGCCTCCAGCGGCCTGATGTACCGCCCCGGCTGCGGATTGGCGGGCTTCCCGTATTCGTAGACGTAGTCCCCCAGATGGAAGACCACGTCCGGCCGCTCTTCCGCCACGTGTTTGAGCACGGTGAAGAAGCCGTGCTCATACCGCTGGCACGAAACCACCGCGACCTTTATCGGCTCCGTGGAATCGGGTCCAGGGGCCGTTTTCGTACGCCCTACGGGACTCGTATGCCCATCCACGCTGAACCGATAGAAATACTCGGTCCACGCCCGCAGCCCGCTGACGCGCACGTGCACGCTGTGCGCCCAGTCGGGCTGCGCCGGCGCGGTTCCCGACTGGATGACGCGGGTGAATTCCGCGTCTTCCGCCAGCTCCCATTTGACGGAGAACACCTGATTCGGCATGCCGCCAGGCTTACTCCCGTGCAGCGGCTCGACCGCCAGCCGCGTCCACAAGATCACCCCATCAGCGGACGGTTCCCCCGAAGCCACCCCAAGGGTGAACGGAAACCCTAATTTCGCCATAGAGGGATCTTCTAGTAGCCCGATGACGTATGCGTACCAATTCGAGAGAGAATCAGGCTTTGAACGCCTTTCTGATGAGCGGGGTGAGCAGGGCCAGCGCGGCGAGCACCAGCAGGACGACGGCGACCGGGCTGCGGACCAGGGTGGTGACGTCACCCGCGCCGATGGCGAGCGCGCGGCGGAGCTGGATCTCGGCCATCGGGCCCAGGATCAGGCCGATCACGGCGGGGGCCACCGGGAGGCCGAACCTGCGCATCGCGAAGCCGAGCAGGCCCAGCAGGTAGAGCACGATCAGGTCCACCCACGAGTTGTTCAGCGCGTAGACGCCCAGCGCGGCGAAGAGCACGATCCCGGCATACAGGTACGGCCGCGGCACGCGCAGCACCCGGGCCCACAGCGGGGCCAGCGGCAGGTTGAGCACCAGCAGCATGGTGTTGCCGATGAACAGCGAGGCCACCATGCCCCACACCAGGGCGGGGTTGTGGTCGAACAGCTGGGGGCCCGGCTGCAGGCCGTACTGCTGGAAGGCGGCGAGCATGATGGCGGCCGTCGCGGAGGTGGGCAGGCCCAGGGTGAGCAGCGGGACCAGGGTGCCGGCGGCGGAGGCGTTGTTGGCCGCTTCCGGGCCGGCGACGCCCTCGATGGCGCCCTTGCCGTACTCCTCCTTGGCGGGGCCTTTGGCTATCCGCTTCTCCACCGCGTACGACAGGAAGGTGGGGATCTCGGCACCGCCGCCGGGCAGCGCGCCGAACGGGAAGCCGAGGGCGGTGCCGCGCAGCCAGGGGCGCCAGGATCTGGCCCAGTCGGCGCGGCCCATCCAGGCCCGGCCCACGGGCATCACCTCGGGCGGCGCGTGCCGGAGCCGGGAGGCGACGTAGAGCGCTTCGCCGAGGGCGAACAGGCCGACCGCGACGATCACCACGTCGATGCCGTCGAGGAGTTGCGGGATGCCCAAGGTGAGCCTGGCCTGGCCGGTCTGCTGGTCGATGCCGACCAGGCCGATGGCCAGGCCCAGGCTGAGCGAGGCCAGGCCGCGCACGACCGAGCGGGACAGCACCGACGAGACGGCGGTGAAGGCGAGGATGGCCAGCGCGAAGTAGTCCTCGGGGCCGAAGGAGATCGCGAAGTCCACCACCAGCGGCGCCGCGACCACCAGCAGCGCGGTCGCGATCGTCCCGGCCACGAAGGAGCCGATCGCGGCGGTGGCGAGCGCCTGGGCGGCCCGGCCGCGCCTGGCCATCTTGTTGCCCTCCAGCGCAGTGATCATCGAGGAGCTCTCGCCGGGGGTGTTGAGCAGGATGGAGGTGGTGGAGCCGCCGTACATGCCGCCGTAGTAGATTCCGGCGAACATGATGAACGCGCTGGCCGGGGGCACGTTGAAGGTGATCGGCAGGAGCAGGGCCACGGTCATGGCCGGGCCGATGCCGGGCAGCACGCCGACGAGGGTGCCGAGGGTGACGCCCATCAGCGCGTACAGCAGGTTGACCGGGGTGAGGGCGGTGGCGAAACCGTCGAGCAGCAGGTTCAGGGAGTCCACTCAGATCACCCCGGACAGCAGGCCGCCCGGCAGGGTGACCCCGAGCCCCTTGACGAACGCCAGGTAGGTCGCGACGGCCAGGATGATCGCCACCACGGCGGCCCTGAGGCGGTCCCGCGCGCCGAGCGCCAGGGCCAGGCCGAAGAAGAGCAGCGCCCCCGCGATCACCCAGCCGAGCAGGTCCAGCAGCGCGGCGAAGATCAGGAAGATCACGCTGACCAGGCCGACGCCGCGCCAGTCGGCGGGGGCCCGGGCGTCCACGTCCTCGCTCTCCTCCGGGTCGCCGTGCCCGCCGCGGACCACGTCGACGACGTAGCAGATACCGATGACGATCATCGCGGCGCCCACCAGCAGCGGGAAGAACCGGGGACCGAGGCCGAGCGTGGAGGCCGCCGCCGCCACGTTCGCGGTCCCGGCGATCACGAAGACGCCGAGCCCGAGCACGATCAGGGCGAGGGCCAGTTCGGGCCGGCGCCAGGAAGGAACGACGCCACGCGAGGTGACGTCGTTCCGCTCATCTGGTACGGACATCAGGACACGAGTCCCATTTCCGCGATGATGCCCTTGACCCGGGCCTGCTCCGCGGTGAGGAAGTCCGCGAACGGCTGGCCGGTCTGGAACGCGTCGATCCACCCGTTCTTGGCGACCGCGTCCTTCCACGCCTGCCCGTCGTGCATCTTGGTGACCAGATCGGTGAGGGACTTGACGCCCGCCTCGTCCAGCCCGGGCGCCGCGACGAAGCCACGCCAGTTGGCCAGCTCGACGTCCAGGCCGCCCTCCTTGATGGTCGGCGAGTCGAGCGTGGGAATCCGGGCGGGGGCGCTGATCCCGAGCGAGCGCAGCTTGCCGGACTTGACGTGCTCGGCGAACTCGCCGATGCCGGAGATGCCGATCGAGACCTTGTTGCCGAGCAGCGCGTTGAGCGCCTCGCCGCCGCCGGAGTGGGCGATGTAGTTCACCTGCTTGGGGTCGATGCCCGCCGCCTTGGCCATCAGCCCGGCCAGGATGTGGTCGGTGCCGCCCGCGGAACCACCGGCCACCGAGACCTTCGCCGGGTCGGCCTTCCACGCCGTGACCAGGTCACCCAGGCTCTGGAAGGGCGATTCCGCCGGAACCACCACGATCTCGTACTCCTCGGTGAGCCGGGCGATCGGCGTCACCTCGGCGAGGGTGACCGCGGACTTGTTCTGCTCGACCGCGCCGACCATGACCAGGCCCATGGTCATCAGCATCCCGGCGTCGCCCTTCTCCTGCGCGAGCTGGGCCAGGCCGATGGTGCCGCCCGCCCCCGGCACGTTGAAGACCTCGACCTTCCTGGCGGGATCGACGGACTTGATGGCCTGCTCGGCCGTACGCGAGGTCTGGTCCCAGCCGCCGCCGGGCGCGGCCGGGGCCATGATGCGCAGGGCGCTCGCCCCGCCGGCCGAATCCGTTCCGGCGCCGCACGCCGTCAGCGACGCGACCACCGCCGCCAGTAGGGCGAGCCTGGATATCTTCATGATCACTCCAACACCGTGAGTTGCAATGTGGTGAGGATCGTGGGCGCACCGGTCGCCGCTGTCGATGCTTGGCGTGCTTGCCGTCGTATTGGTGGTATTGGTCAAGCCGCCGCAATCGCGCTGTTATCCGGACCCCCGTATATTTCGGCCAGATGTCCGACGGCCGGAAGAGCAGGTGAGGGACCGTGCGACGCGTGAGCAACCCCTCCCTGGGCACCCAGCTGTTCGTGCTGCAGATGGTCATCGTCCTGCTCGCCGTGGGCGGCACCGCCACCGTCTGGGCCCAGCACACCCGCCGCCAGCTGGACGACCAGTACCGCCAGCGGGCGCTGGCCATCGCCCAGTCCGTGGCCGGGCTGCCGGAGGTGCGCGAGGCGTTCAAGTTCCCCAAGCCCGAGGTGCTGCTCCAGCCGATCGCGGCGGGCGTGCAGCGGGCCACCGGCGCCGACTACGTGGTGATCGCCAACCGGGACCAGATCCGCTACGCCCACCCGAACACCGCGCTGATCGGGCAGCGATTGTCCACGGACGGGTCTGAGGTGCTGGAGACCGGCCAGACCTGGACCGGCTTCCAGACCGGCACCCTGGGCCGCTCGGTCCGGGGCAAGGCGCCGATCTTCGACGAGGCCGGGCAGGTGATCGGCCTGACCTCGGTCGGCGTGCTGGAGCAGACCGTCGCCGACCAGCTCGGGTCCGCCCTGCCCCCGCTGATCTGGACCGTGCTGGCCGTCCTGGTCGCGGGCTCGCTGGCCGCGGCCCTGATCGCGCAGCGGGTGCGCCGCCAGACCTTCGGCCTGGAGCCCAGGGAGATCGCCGCCCTGCTGGAGCAGCGCGAAGGGGTGCTGCACGGGGTCAAGGAGGGCGTGCTCGCGCTCGACCTGACCGGCAGGGTGACGCTGGCCAACGACGCCGCCAGGGAGTTGCTGGACCTGTCCGCCGACGCCGTCGGGCAGGACCTGGCCGAGATGCCGCTCTCCGGCCGGGTCCGCGACGTGCTCGGCGGCGACGACCCCGGCGAGGATCGCATCGTGCTGCACCAGGGCCGGGTCCTCGTCCTCAACCGCACCCCAGTCTCGGTGCGCGGCCAGCACCGGGGCTGGGTGGTGACCTTCCGCGACCGCACCGAACTGGTCCGGCTGTCCAGGGAGCTGGACGACGCGAGCACCACGACGGACGCGCTCCGCGCCCAGGCCCACGAGTTCGCCAACCGCATGCACACCGTCGTCGGCCTGCTCGAACTGGGCGAGCACGAGACCGCCGTGCGCTACATCACCCAGACCACCGAGGCCTACAGCCAGTTCGCCCAGGGCATCAGGGAACGGGTCGCCGACCCCACGCTGGCCGCCCTGCTGCTGGCCAAGTCGGCCGAGGCGGCCGAACGCGGTGCCTCGCTGGTGGTGGCCGAGGAGTCCCGGGTGGACGACCTGGAGGATCCCAGGGACGCTGTGCTCGTGGTGGGCAATCTGGTCGCCAACGCGATCGACGCGCTGGAGGGCACCGGCGGCGTGGTCGAGGTGCTGGTCCGCACCGACGACGCCGGGCTGCACGTGCGGGTGCGCGACTCCGGCCCGGGCATCACCCCGGACCTGGCCGAGGAGGTCTTCCGCGAAGGCTTCACCACCAAGATCGCGCACTCCGGGGCGCGAGGGCTCGGGCTCGCGCTGACCCGGCAGACCTGCCTGCGGCGGGGCGGCTGGGTGCGCCTGCACAACGCCGACGGGGCCGTGTTCACCGCCCTCCTCCCTGCCGCGGAGGTACGGAGATGAAAGTCCTTGTCGTGGACGACGACTTCATGGTGGCCCGCATCCACGCCGGATATGTCGCCAGAACGCCTGGTTTCACCGTCGTCCGTAGCGCTCACACCGGCCGGGCCGCGCTCACCGCTGTCTCCGAGAACGCGCCGGACCTGGTCCTGCTCGACATCTACCTGCCCGACATGTCAGGTCTCGATGTGCTGCGGGCGATCCGGGGCTTGGCTCAGCCCGTCGACGTGCTCGTCATCACCGCCGCCCGCGATGTCGGCACCGTCCGCGCGGCCCTGCGTGGCGGCGCGGTCAACTATCTGATCAAGCCGTTCACCGCCGGAGCCCTCTCCGACCGCCTGATGCGCTACGCCGAGACCCGACGCCACCTCACCGGGATCGGGGGCGAGGCCCGCCAGGAGGATGTGGATCGTCTCTTCGGCGCGTCCATCACCGTGCATCTGCCCAAGGGTCTCTCCCAGACGACCTGCGCGCTGGTCGCCGAGACGCTCCGCCGTACCGGCACCGACCTGTCCGCCGCCGAGGCCGCCACCCTCACCGGGCTGTCCCGGGTCAGCGCCCGCCGGTACCTGGAGTACCTCTGCGCCACCGGCCGCGCCGAACTCCGCCCCCGCTACGGCACCGCGGGACGCCCCGAACACCGCTACAGCTGGACCGGCAGCTCCTGAAGGAGCAGTGCCGCGACCTCGTTTGCGTCGCGATTCCGGCAGTCGATTCGGGTCTGCCGCCAGCCGCGGCGTTCCAGGAAGCGGTAGACCTCGTCGTACAGGGCGAGTTCCCGCACAGGCGAACCGATGCGCTCCAGCCGTGACAGCCTTCCGCGTGCACGCAACCGCTGTTCCAGCACGTCAGGCCGGTGGTGCAGGTAGCAGGACAGGGACGCCGGAGGCACATGCGCGTTGTATCGCCAAATGTCCTCTAGAGGAAGCTGATCCAGCTGTTGCAGCGCCAGGGACGACTGCACGTAGCGGTCGCTGATCACCACCTGCCCCGCGGCCAGCGCGGGACGGATCTCCTCCTCGACATGGAGCGTGCGGTCGGCGGCCACCGCCAGCGCCAGCGCCCTGCCGGGCCAGGTTTCCTCGCCGTCCCTCGCGAGCCGCCCCAATGGGGTATCCGTCGGTTCTGTCGTGACGTGCACGGGAAAACCGCGTTCCCGCATTCGCGCGGCCAAGCAACCGACGGTGGTGGACTTCCCTACCCCATTGGGTCCTTCCACAACGATAAACATTCGCGCGTCCCCCGACCAAGCTGATTTCCCTCACTTATATGAAATACCCCTTAGGGGTTTATTTCCCTTAAGGGGTATACGTCTCATCTGCTCCATTGACGGTAATTCGACCCGGGAAGAGTCTGACGCCACGCGCCGGACATACACGGCCTTTGGTCCGGCGGGTTAGGGAGTAGATGATGTCATTTAACCGTGCCGCGCGGCTGGGCGCCGCGCTCGTGGTCGCGGGAGCGGTCACGTTGACCGGGATTCCGGCCGCCCACG
Source organism: Acrocarpospora macrocephala (assembly GCF_009687865.1). GTDB lineage: Bacteria > Actinomycetota > Actinomycetes > Streptosporangiales > Streptosporangiaceae > Acrocarpospora > Acrocarpospora macrocephala. Next base: position 86,059 of record NZ_BLAE01000031.1, on the reverse strand, counting down.
CAGTCGTCCCATTCACGGTCTCCAGCCTCAACGGCAGCGGCAACAACGTCGCCAATCCGACGTGGGGGCAGGCGAACACGCCGTACAGCCGGGTGGGGCCCACCCGCTACGTGAACGGGCTGAGCCAGCCGTTCGGCGGGCCGAACGTGCGCAACGTCAGCAACCGCATCCACAACGACGTGAACCAGAACCTGTTCTCCGAGCGCAGGGTCACCCAGTGGGGGTTCACGTGGGGGCAGTTCATCGACCACACCTTCGGCCTGCGCGACGGGCGGGAGCCCGGCGACCCCCAAGGGGAAACCGCGAACATCCCGTTCAGCGCCTCCGATCCGCTGGAGGACTTCACCAACACGCTCGGCTACATCCCGTTCGTCCGGTCGAATCCGGCGCCGGGCACGGGGGTCAGCAATCCCCGCCAGCAGACCAACACCAACAGTTCCTACCTGAACGGCTTCCCGGTGTACGGCCCGGACAACACGCGGCTGGAATGGCTGCGCACCGGTCCCGTGGACGGGAACCTGGCCAACAACAGCGCCTCGCTGATGCTGTCCAACGGGTACTTACCGCGCAGGGACGCCCGGGGCAACGCCGGGACCGCGCCGGTCATGGAGCTCAACGGCCGCCTGATCGGGCAGCCGGGGCGGGCCATGGTGGCGGGTGACGTACGGGCGAACGAGAACCTGTCCCTCACCGCGACCCAGACCCTGTTCGCCCGCGAGCACAACCGGATCGTCGCGCTGCTGCCCGGCTCGCTGAGCGAGGAGGACAAGTTCCAGATCGCCCGCCGGGTGGTCATGGCCGAGCAGCAGTACATCACCTACAACGAGTTCCTGCCCTCGCTCGGCGTCGCCCTGCCGCGCTACACGGGCTACAACCCGGGCGTCAACGCCAACCTGGGCAACGAGTTCGCGACCGTCGGCTACCGCGCGCACAGCATGATCCACGGCGAGTTCGAGCTGGAGACCAACGCCTCCCGCTACTCGCAGGCGACGCTGAACGCGCTGACCGCGCAGGGTGTCGAGGTCGCGGTGGACGGCGACGACGCCGAGATCGCGATTCCGCTCAACCTGGCCTTCTTCAACCCCGACCTGCTGGAGCAGGTCCAGCTCGGCCCGATGCTGCTCGCGCTCGGCCTGGAGTCGGAGTACAAGAACGACGAGCAGATCGACAACCAGCTGCGCAGCGTGCTGTTCCAGATCCCGGTCTCCGGCAACCCGGAATGCCTGGACGGGCCGGGCCTGCCGGAGTGCTTCAACGGCGTCGTGGACCTGGGCGCGATCGACATCGAGCGTGGTCGTGACCATGGCATCCCGACGTACAACCAGCTGCGGCAGGCGTTCGGGCTGCCGGCGAAGACCTCCTTCACGGCGATCACCGGCGAGGCCACCGACGCCTTCCCCGCGGACGCGCAGCTGACGGCGGGCAACGAGATCAACGACCCGGACAGCCTGGACGTGCTCCAGCTGTTCGACATCGACGGCAACGCCGTCGACCTGAACGACGAGGCCGCCGTCGAGGGCACCGCCACCCGCGAGGTCCGCCGCACCACGCTGGCCTCCCGGCTGCGCGCCCTGTACGGCAACGTCAACAACATCGACGCGTTCGTCGGCATGGTCGCCGAGCAGCATGTGCCCGGCAGCGAGTTCGGCGAGCTCCAGCTGGCCATGTGGGCCCGGCAGTTCCAGGCCCTGCGGGACGGTGACCGGTTCTTCTACGGCAACGACCAGGGGCTCACGTACATCAGGAACACCTACGGGATCGACTACCGGCGCACGCTCGGCCAGATCATCGACCTCAACACCGACCTGACCGCGGCCGACCTGGCCCCCAACGTGTTCCTGGTGCCCGAAGCCGACCTTCCCCCGGCGACCTGCACGGTCAGCTTCACCCAGACCACCGAATGGCCGGGCAACTTCCAGGTCAACATGACCATCACCAACACCGGCACCACGCCGATCAACGGGTGGGCGCTGCGCTGGGAGTGGGCCAACGGTCAGACCATCAGCGAGCTCTGGAACGGGGTGGTCAGCCAGAGCGGCCGGAATGTCACGGTGACGAACGCCCCCACCAACGGCACGATCGCCCCCGGAGCCAGCCGGGACGGCATCGGCTTCAACGCCCAGCGCGACAACTTCACTAACGCCAAACCCCCCAACTTCACCCTCAACAACCGCCGCTGCGCGACCGCCTGACCTGAGGACCGGTCACGGGCCCGCCGCCCGTGACCGGTCCACCAGCCCGAGCCGATGCGAGATGATCAGGGCCTCCGACCTGGTCCGCGCCCCCAGCCGGAGAAACAGCCGGGCCTGTACGCTCTCGACCGTCTTGGCGGTAATGCCGAGCCGTCGCGCGGTCTGCCCGATGGTGTGCCCGAGCGCGATCGAATCCAGCACGTCCCGCTCCCGGGCGGTCAGCTCGGGCGGATGCGCGGCGATCCCCGCCGTGAACGCGTCCAGGCAGAGCGCGGTCATCGTGAAGTAGCCCCGGCACATGAGCGACAACATCCCGCACAGGTCCTCGGGCACGTCCTCCCGCCAGACCAGCGCGCGGGCGCCGTGCCGGACCGCCTCCCCCACGGCCGCCAGATCGGGCGGCACCGAGCAGACCACCAGCGTGGGCGCCCCCAGCCGGGCCGGCAGCTGCCAGTCACCCGGATCCGGGTCGATCAGCACCGCCGCCAGCGTGCCCCGCCGCCACTGCAACCAGTGCGCGCCGGTGGAATCCCGCAGCACCGCGAACGACTGCCCGCAGGCGAGGAGCGTCTCGGCCACGCGGTCCCGGCACGCCCCCGGCCGCGCGTGCACGACCACCACCTCAGGCCGGGTACGGCCGTTGTCCGGCAGCGGCCGATGATGGTCGAAGAACCCCAGCGAGATGGCCCTCGCCACCGCGTGCGCCTGGCTCACCACGCCGAGTTTGCGGTAGATGCCGCGCTTGCACGCCTCCACCGCGCAGGTCGTGACGCCGAGCGACGCCGCGATCCGTGCCGTGCTCAGCCCTGATCCGAGCAGATTGAGCACCGTCAACTCCGAGGAGGTCATCGCGACCTCGTTCCCGGGTCTTTCCACCGTCCTGTCCATGTGCACGTCCCGACCCCTGGGATGCGACCACCCGGAAACTGACGCTCAGGACGACTTGTGTCAAGTCTTGGGGTAATTGTGTGACATCGAACTGGGAAGATCCATGAACGCTTCACGAGTGGAACGGGACACCGGGCAGCGGTGCTTCGATCCGCTGCCCGGGTTACCGTCAGCGGCCCTGAAGTGCCTTGACGTTGTCGCCGAAGGTCCAGTTCCGCGAGCCGTCCCAGTTGATCGACCAGGTCATCAGGCCCTTGAGGCTGCCATTGAAGGCGTTCCAGCTCTGGGAGACCAGCGAGGGCGTCATGTAGCCGCCGCCGGCGCCGGACTGGGCGGGCAGTCCTGGCACCTGCTTGTCGTACGGCACCCGGATCGTGGTGCCCTGGATGACGAGGCCGTTGTTCAGGCAGGTGGTCTGGGCGGTGAAGCCCTGAACTGTGCCGGCTGAGTAGGAGTCGCCGGAGCAGCCGTACATCGAGCCGTTGTAGTACTGCATGTTCAGCCACCAGAGGCGGCCGTTGTCGGCGTACTTCTTGATGATCGGCAGGTAGGCGCCCCAGATGGAGCCGTAGACGACGCTGCCGCCGGTGACGTACGCGGTCTCGGGGGCCATGGTCAGGCCGAAGTTGGACGGCATCTGGGCGAGCACGCCGTCGATGATGCGGATGAGGTTGGCTTGCGACGCCGACAGCTGGTTGATGTTGCCGCTGCCGGTCAGACCGGTCTCGATGTCGATGTCGATGCCGTCGAAGTTGTACGTCCTGAGGATCGGCACGATGGTGGCGATGAAGCGGTCGGCCACCGTGCTGGAGTTGAGGTCGATGCCCGCGGTCGCGCCGCCGATGGACATCAGGATGGTCGCGCCCGCCGCCTTGGCCGCGCACATCTCGGCCGGGGTGGCGACCTTGACGGTGGCGTCCATGCCGTCCTGCCAGAGAGCGGTGCCGTCAGAGAGGATGACCGGGAACGCGGCGTTGATGACGTTGTAGCCGTGCGCCTTGATGCGAGCGTCCGTGATCGGAATCCAGCCGAGCGGCGGGTGCACCCCGTTGGACGCGCCGTCCCAGTTCTCCCAGTAGCCCTGCAGGACCTTGCCGGCCGGCTTGGACTTCACCGCGCACGTGTTTCCCGTCGGGGAGGGCGACGGAGACGGACTCGGAGACGGACTCGGGCTCGGAGACGGACTCGGACTCGGGGAAGGGCTCGGGGACGGACTCGGGCTCGGAGAGGGGGACGCCGTGCCGCCGGGTCCGTCGAAGTTGATGTCGTCGGCGTAGTAGGTGCCCTGGCCGTACCAGCCGTGCACGTAGACCACGGCGGTGGTCTGACCGGCCGCCGTGGTGAAGGAGAGGGTGAGCTGCTGATAGGCCGCCGACGAGGTCCACGTCGCCGATCCACCGTTGACGCCCAGGTAGACGTAGTTCCCACGCACCCAGGCGGACACCGTGTACGCGGTACTCGGCCGCACACTCACCGTCTGCGAGCACTTGGCGTTGTCCGACGCGTTGGCCGCGCCCGAGAGCGCCCTCGTACCGCTGCGCACCGGCGTGCTGACGACGGACCCGAGCCCGCCGGTACAGGACCACGGCGACAGCGCACCGGTTTCGAATCCGGGATTCGCCAGCAGATTGGCCGCGTACGCCGACGTCTGCGCGACGAGCACGCCCAAGGCCGCCAGGAGTAACGAGACTGCCAGAGTCAGCAGCCGGGGGGTTCGCTTCATGGAGAAACCCTTCTGTCACCCGGAGTAAGGTCACCGGGCATCGACGGAGCGATGGGGTTGCGAAGCCACGGTGACTAAGGCTCGCGAGCAACAGTTCCCCGAATTATCTTCCAAGATCATGGTTAATGTCCATAACGAACTCTCACTTGAACACCACCAGACGCGCCACGCAGGCGACCACGCGCGCCCAAGCACCCCGTCGCGTGTTCTCACACGCGTGGATTCACCAGCCCCCGCGGGACGGGGGAATCTTGGTGGAAGGCACCTTCGTTGGCACGGCCCGCAGTTCCCCTTCGAGATCGGCGATCATTGCGTGGGCCGCCTGCCGTAACCGTGCGCGGCGCGCGCTCAAGTCCTCGGCGAACCGTCGGGCCACGGGGCCGACCCACACGGGCTGGCCGGTGAACTGGCGGTGCGGCGAATCGAGCGCCGCCTCCAGGGCCTCGACCCGTGTTCTGAGCTCCGCCAAAGTCCGTTCCATGAGCTGGTGCCGGGGGTTGGGGACCATGTGGTCCGCGGAGTGGCTCATATGCCCCTTCGCTAAACGTCGCGATTACTTCCACGTTATGGGATCTGCCATCGTTTATGCAGGTACACCAGACCAATCTGTCGTACGAATATTAGAGTGAAGCGGGGCGGCTACAGGGTGGAGAGAGATCATGGAGCAGGGACCCCCTGGAACGGGGCCGTTGTCACCGGATTTCAGTGGCATCGATCCAGGTCTGATGAGCACGTTCATCGCCTCTCTCACAAGTGGCCGCGATGTCATCAAAGAAGAGATGGAAGCGATCCGCCGCCTGCTGACCAGCGCCGACCTGTCGAGTCTGGGCCTGCAGCCGGTCGGGCAAATTCTGGACTGGCTCGAAACCGAATTACCGCAGCTCCGCAGACGCAATCAGGCGATTCAGGCCTCGGCTAATATCCGGTCGTGGGCGCCGGGCCTGCTGAGCGGTCTGGTGCCGCTGGACGAAAAAACGATGTTGTCCCAGGCGGAGGCGCGGCGGCAGGGGAAGGCGCTGGCGGAACGCTTCGCCGGCATCCAGGCGATCGACTGGGGATGGCCCGGCGGCAAAACCAACGATGACGTGCTCGCCGAAATGGCGGCCGAGTTGGGCGCACACTGGAATGACGCGGATTTCAGCGCCTCCTTCTTCGCCACGCTCGGAGCCGAAGGCACGCTTGGGATCCCCGCCAAGCTCCGGGCGGGCATGAAAGATCCTGACGACACGATCGACCTGGTCAGCCGGGCTTTCGGTACCGCGGTCAGCTTCGGAGCGCAGGTGCCGGGCTTCGCCGAAACCCGGTATGAGATGGTGACCGGCCGGGACCCTGGACACGCATCCACGCTCTTCCAGCCACCGAAAAGTAGCGCCATCGCGGCAGACTTCGCGGAACTCAAGGACAATGCCGGAGCATACGACCCGGAGCACGGTAATCAGGCTTTGGGCGACCTGCTCCGAACCGGCGACTTTCCCGCGGCCTGGCTTTCGACCGTGGTGAGCCGACATGCGCTGAGCGGCGAGAGCACGGTGAACGGCACGAGCCTGGCCGGATATCTCTACGCCCTGGGCAACAATCCCGAAGCCGCGAGAACGGCGATCTCTACTGCGACCAAGGAGTACGGATCCCTGGCTGCGTCGCTTCACCGACTGAACGAGAGGGTGAAAGTCTCTTCCACCTTCTCCTGGCAGGCGGACTTGCAGGAGAAGGAGAATTCACGCGCCGACGCCTTCGGCCGGATGCTGGCCGCCGCATCAGGCGCCTACGACGAGAAGGACGGGGCGCACTCCACGGAGGCTGTCCGGAATGCCTTCCAACTGATGACGACACTTCCGTCACTGAAGATCGCCGAACCGACCCGCATACGCCTCGCCGAACTCGCCGGTTCGTACGCCACCGAGATAGTCGAAGGAGCGAACCTCGGTGATGCCAACCGCACCCAGCCCAGCGCGTTCGAGGACGCCAAAACCATCATCCCCGGACTGGACCCAGTATTTCGCCTAAGCCCGAAAGACACGTATGAATTCGTCAAGACCTTCGCGAACTCTCCGGGCAACATCAAACCCTTCGAAGAAGGCATGGGGGTCCTCGCCGACAGACTCATCAACACGGCCGCCGCAAAGGACGGCGGCAACGGAGTCGGGTATCTCGAACGCACGATGAGGGCGATGGGGTATGTCGCGGGCCTGCAGTTCGCAGCCGAGCGTGAGGTCCAGGGGAAGCTGGATGCCATCGACCAGCAGCGAATCAAGGCGCAAATGTTCGCGGCTGGACTGGCTCTTGGTGTGGGGGGCCTTGCTGTGCCTGGCATGGGAGGTCAGATCCTATGGCTTGGTCTCTCCACTCTTGCACCTCCCGGCCTGGAGTCCGTGCTAGAGATCGACGAGACCCGAATGGACGCACTGACCGCGAAGTCAGATGCCGCTGCTCTGGCCATGGACGGCTGGATGGCGAACATGCTCATGGAACACGGCTTCAAGGCCAAGGTTCCGTTGACCGATGCACGCTTCTCCCATCCGCCCATCACTGATGACAACGGAAACCTGCTGTCATTCGACAAGATAGCCAAAGACAAGAACGCCCTGAAGAACTTCAATGATTGGCTGATCGCCAATGGGTCCGGCGGAACAGAAAAGAAGGAGCTGGGCGAGGCTCACGAGTGGCTTAAGGTAGTCATCGACGGAAGCCGAGGTCGCGCATTGAAGCAAAACCCATCACCATTCGACTAACTTTACCCTCGTCAACTCAATGACAAGCACTCTGTCTCACCTCGTGCCACCATCCTGCCTTTGGCAGGAGAGGAAAGAACGAGTCTCGTATGATATTTCGCACTCACAGCCTCTTCTTGGGTCAACTGGCTGAGGGGGCCGACGAGGTCATAATCGGCCACAGAGCGCAGTGCGCCGATAAGTGCGACGGTGATTATCTCAGAATCACCTGAACCAGCTCCGGCGTCGGCTTCGGCGGCGTAGGTACGCCGGTACTTTCCATTACCGCAGGGGATGTCCTTTCCGCCGGGGTCCGTGATCTTTATGTTCTCGGCGAATGCATGCTTCAACGTCTGGTCGATATGGCTCTTGAGCACCTCGCCGGCTTCGGCCGCGGTCGGCTCCGGAGGGGCGTTATCCCCACATCCGGACAGCACAAATACGATGACCAGGGCAATCGACTTGGTCGGCCACACGCGACGCGCCATCCACCCCTCCGGGAATCCAGGTCCATGCATCAGACCCATAATGTCCGGGAACCGGCGATAGTACGTCCATTTCGCGGGAACAAGAAGAACCGGTCCGGCCACGCTGGACGACCTGCGTACCGTGACCATGCGGCCTGGGCGGGATCAGCCGGAATCGGCGTCGAAGTTTAGTTCTGAGGTGACTCGGTAGCGGTCGCCTCGGTAGATGGAGCGGGTGAACTCGACGATCCGGCCGTTCACGTCTCTGGTGGTGCGCTCCACCATCAATGCCGGGAAATGTTCCGGCACGTGGAGCAGTTCTGCCTCTGTCTCGTCGGTGACTGTTGCCTCGATGGTCTGTATGGCGCTGCGCACGTCCACGCTGAAACGTTCGCGGAGAAAGCGATAGAACGAGCCGGATTCCATGTCTGAGGGAACCAGGCCGTCGACCAGTGCGTGGGGGAGGTGGAGGCGTTCGATGGCCATGGGTTCGTCGTCGACCAGGCGGAGGCGTACGACTCGGAGGACGGGGGCGGCGGGGGCGAGTTGGAGGCGGCTGGCGAGTTGGGGGCCGGCGGGGGCGGAGCCGAATTCGAGGATGCGGCTGGCCCAGTGGCCCTCGGCGGGTGGGGCGTAGAACGAGCCGCTGGGGGTGGCGGCGAGGGCCTGGGTGACGCGGTGGGGGCCGGTGAAGGTGCCTCGGCCGTGTTCTCGGACGAGTTGGCCGGAGCGGACCAGGTCGTCGATGGCGGCGCGGAGGGTGGGGCGGGAGACGCCGAGTTCCTTGCACAGGTCGCGTTCGGAGGGGATGGCCTCGCCCGGCTTCTTGTCGGCGATGAAGTCGAGCAGGAAGTCGCGCACTCGGTCGCGCTTCAGCCCGGCCCGCATGTTCAGAGTCACAACCTGCACCTTACCAGCTTATGACCAGTTGGCCAGATTAACGCTTGATAACAGGCCTTGACGGGACAACTGGTTAAGACCACTCTACTCGAAGCAGGCAGATTGCTTACCAATATCTGACCACTGGGAGTACCAATGAGGTCCCGCTTCCTTACCGCCTCGGCGGTGCTGGCGCTCGCCGCCGGCCTGACCGCGTGCGGATCCACGCCAGAATCCACCACTCCCAGCGCTGACGCGGGGCCGGTCAAACTGACCGTCTGGGTCATGCGGGACAGCTTCACCGACGGGGTCATCAGCCGGTTCAAGTCCGACTTCGAGGCGAGCCACCAGGGGACCACGCTGGACATCCAGATCCAGGAGTGGGACGGCATCGGGCAGAAGGTCACCAGCGCGCTGGCCAGCAACGACGCGCCCGACGTGATCGAGGTCGGGAACACCCAGGTGGCTGAGTACGCGGCGAGCGGCGGCGTCAAGGACCTCACCGACAAGGTCGCCGAGTTGGGGGGCACCGACTGGATTCCCGGGCTCGCCGAGCCGGGCAAGATCGACGGGCGGCAGTTCGGGATCCCGTGGTACGCGGCGAACCGGGTCGTGATCTACAACAAGAACCTGTTCGAGAAGGCCGGGATCACGGCGGCACCGAAGACGCGGGACGAATGGATCGAGGTCACGACCAAGCTCAACAAGGGCGGTACGCAGGGCATCTACTTACCAGGCCAGAACTGGTACACCCTCGCCGGGTTCATCTGGGACGAGGGCGGCGACCTGGCGGTCCGGGAGGGCGACCAGTGGAAGGGCGCCCTGGACACGCCGCAGGCGATCGCCGGGATCGGGTTCTACCAGAAGCTGCAGGCGCTGGGCGAAGGGCCGCGCGACTCCGACGAGGCCAAGCCGCCGCAGGCCGACGTGTTCGCGAAGGGCGACGTGGCGCAGCTGATCTCCTCCCCCGGCGGAGCGACCGCGATCGAGAAGGCCAATCCGGAGCTGGCCGGGAAGCTGGGATTCTTCCCGATTCCGGGGAAGACGGCCGACAAGCCGGGCGCGGTGTTCACCGGCGGATCCGACCTGATCATCCCGGAGGCGTCCAAGAATCCCGACGCCGCGTACGAGGTCGTCAAGGCCCTGGCGGGTGAGAAGTTCCAGCTCGACATGGCCAAGGAGATGTCGTACGTCCCGAACAAGGCGTCCTTCGCCGGCGTGCTGAGCGGCAGCGAGGGCGCGGCGGCGATGGCCATCGGCGCGACCAACGGGCACGCCACCCCGAACTCCCCCAACTGGGCCGCGGTCGAGGCGAAGAACGTCATCAAGGAATACCTGACCAAGGTCCTCACCGGCGGCGACCCCGCGACCGAATCCGCCGCGGCGTCCCAGGTCATCACGGACATCCTCAACACCAAGTCGTAGCTGTACGGCTCACGCCCACGAAACGGAATCCGACCGTATCCGGAGCAGCAGCGGCATTCCGTCAGGTGTTCCAAGCCCCCCACCAAGTCGTAGGAGCGCGGCCCACCCTTCCCGAAAGGTGGGCCGACCCTCCCACCCATGCTCCCCACGACCTTCCGAGGAAGCCCGTGTCCGCACCGCCCGTGGTCGCCCCCCGCCAGGAAAGTCCCGCGCCGCCGCTCACCCGGCGGAGCCCGGGACGATCCCGGATGGCCGGATTATGGCCGTATCTGCTAGTCGCCCCCACCGTGCTCGGGGCCGCGTATCTCCTGCTCTACCCGCTGCTGCGCAGTGTGGTGATCTCTTTCCAGCACTTCCGGACCGGCGAGCTGATCCGTGGCGGGGCGGCCTTCGTCGGTCTGGAGAACTACCAGGAGGTCCTCGGCAGCGACGAGTTCTGGTCGGTGGTCTGGCGGACCCTCCTGTGGACGGCCGTGAACGTCGCCGCGATCATGGTGATCTCCACCCTCGTCGCGTTGATGATCGCCCGGCTGCGGAAACGCCTGCGGCTGGCCGTGATGAGTGGCCTGGTGCTCACCTGGGCGACGCCGGTTCTGGCGGCGACCACCATCTTCCAGTGGTTGTTCCAGTCGAGGCTGGGCGTGGTCAACTGGCTGCTGGCCACGCTCGGTCTCGAGTCCTTCCGGGGTTACCCCTGGTTCGCGGACGGCACGTCCACGTTCGTCATCCTGGTGGTGGTCGTCGTCTGGCAGTCGGTGCCGTTCGCGGCGCTCACCCTGTACGCGGGACTGACCACGATTCCGGCGGAGCTCTACGAATCCGCGCGGATCGACGGCGCGACCGGATGGCAGATATTCAGAAATGTCACCTTCCCGATCCTGCGCCCGCTGTTCGGGCTGATCACCTCCCTCGAGGTGATCTGGGTGTTCAAGTGTTTCGCCCAGATCTGGGCGATCAGCCGCGGCGGCCCGGACGGCGCGACCACCACCCTCCCCGTGTACGCCTACCAGATCGCCCAATCCCTCCATAAATACGACCTGGGCGCGGCCATCTCCACGCTGACCGTCCTGATCCTGGTCGCCGCCCTGATCACGCACCTGCGGCGGATGCTCCGGCACGAAGGAGACCACACGAAAGGAGACCAGCTGTGAGACTCCGGCGCCTCCCGCTCACCCTGGCCGCCCTGTCGGTCCTGATCGTCTCGGTCTTCCCCGTCTACTGGATGGTGCTGACCGCGTTCAAACCCACGAAGGACATCCAGGCCGACACCCCAACGTTCTGGCCTGCGAACCCCACGCTCGAGCATTTCGCCACCGCCGTGAACGCCGACGGATTCGGGTTGTTCTGGCGTAACAGCCTGCTGGTGACCGTCAGCGCGGTCCTGGCCGCCCTGGTCGTCGCGCTGCTCGCCGCGTTCGCGGTGGCGCGGATGCGGTGGCGGGGACGGCGCGGCTTCATCCTGATGGTCTTCATCGCCCAGATGGCGCCCTGGGAGGCGCTGCTGATCTCGATGTTCATCATCGCCCGCGACACCGGCATGCTCGACAAGCTGTCCATGCTCAGCCTGATCTACTTCATGACGACGCTTCCGTTCACGATCGTCACGCTCCGGGGCTTCCTCGCGGCGATCCCGCCGGAGCTGGAGGAAGCCGCCCAGATGGACGGCGCGAGCCGGTTGGTCGCGTTCCGCCGGGTCGTCTTCCCGCTCCTCGCGCCGGGCCTGATGTCCACCTCCCTGTTCGGGTTCATCACCGCGTGGAATGAGTTCGCCTTCGCGAACGCGCTGATCATCAAGAACCAGGACGACCGCACCCTGCCGGTCTGGCTGTCGTCGTTCAGCAACATCTTCGGCACGGACTGGGGCGCCACGATGGCCGCCGCCACCCTCTTCATGCTGCCTGTCCTGCTCATCTTCCTCCTCCTGCAGCGCCGGGTGACCTCCGGGTTCACCGCCGGCGCGATCAAGGGCTGACCTGAGAGGGATCTCCACGTGATAATTCCGCGGCCCAGGAAACTGGCCGTTCTCGGGGGCACTGTCGCGTACGACCCTGAGCGTGTCCGGCTCGCACCACCAGACCCAACACTCGGACAGGAAGGCTACCGTCTGGAAATATCCCCCACGGGCGTCGACCTCACCGCCGGAGGCGACGCGGGCCACTTCTACGCCCGCCAAACCCTCGCCCTATACGGCGACGCGCTCCCCCACGCCACGATCGAGGACCGCCCCAAGTACCCCTGGCGCGGCCTCATGCTGGACGTCGCCCGGCATTTCATGCCGACGGACTTCATCCGCAGATTGATCGACCTGCTGGCCCTGCACAAGCTCAACGTGCTCCAGCTGCACCTGAGCGACGATCAAGGCTGGCGCCTGGAGATCAAGCGGCACCCCCGGCTCACCGAGGTGTCCGGCGATCATTACACGCACGACGACATCCGGGAGCTCGTCGCGTACGCGTCGGAGAGGTTTGTCCGGATCGTCCCCGAGATCGGGCTCCCGGGTCATGTCCAGGCCGCGCTCGCCGCGTATCCGCATCTGGGCAACGACCCCTCCCGCCAGCTGCCGGTGTGGGACGCCTGGGGAATCAGCCCGCACACGCTCAACCTGGAAGAGTCCACGATCACCTTCTTCGAGGAGGTGCTGGACGAAGTTATCGAGATATTTCCGGATCAGTACGTGCATGTGGGCGGGGACGAATGCCGTCCCGGCGAATGGGAGAGAACCCCCCGCGCCCAGGAGCGTATCCGCGAACTCGGGCTCCCCGGCGCGCACGCGGCCAGGAGCTGGATCATGACGAGGATGGCCGAGCACCTCCAGCGCCGAGGACGCCGCCTCGTCTACTGGCACGAGAAAGCGGACGGCCCTCCCGGCGCGACCACGATGACCTGGCTCGACGAGCAGAGCGGCCCGCTCGCCGCCCTCGAAGGCCGCGACGTCGTCCTAGCCCCACATACCCGGACATATCTCGACTACCCCGTCGAATTCCAGCCGGGCCCCTTCGCCCCCGACCGGGTCCTCACGCTGTCCGACGCATACCACTTCGACCCACCCCCCGCCCCACCCGGAGCGGACGGCCGGATCCTCGGCGTGCAAGCGCAGCTCTGGACCGAATACATGCCCACCCCCGACGACGTCGAGCGCCAGACCTTCCCCCGCCTGTGCGCCTTCGCCGAAGTGGCCTGGGGCTCCCCCCAGGACTACCCGGACTTCCTCCGGCGGCTCGACCCGCACCTGGCCCGGCTGGCCGCCCAGGGCATCCATATCGGGCCGCTCATTCCGTAGACCTCGGGGGATTCGTACACCGAAAGGAAGAATGTTGTCCAGAAAGAAGTGGTTAGCCGGCGGACTGGTGTCCGCTCTCGCCCTCATCGGCCTGGTCGCCCTCCCGGCCGACGCCGCGACATCCGTCCGCTTGCAGTACAAGACCAGCGCCTCCGGCGTCACCGCCGACCAGGTCGAACCCTGGTTCAACCTGATCAACAACGGCACCACCGCGATCCCGCTGAGCGGCCTCAAGATCCGCTACTACTTCAAGGCCGACTCCGCCTCGCAGCAGTACCGCTTCGCCTGCTCCTGGGCGGTCGTGTCCTGTTCCACGGTCACCGGCACCTTCGGCGCCATCTCGCCCGGCACGGCCACCGCCGACCGCTACCTGGAAGTCGGCTTCACCTCCGGCACCCTGGCCACCGGCGCCCAGTCCGGTGACATGCAGCTGCGTTTCTACCGCGCCGACTGGCAGCGCATCACCCAGAGCGACGACTACTCCTTCGGGACGAACACCTCGTACATCGATTGGACGAAGGTGACCGTCTACCAGAACGGCACCCTGCTCTGGGGCACCGCGCCGACCGGCGGCAACCCATCGCCGTCCCCGTCTCCGTCGCCGTCGCCCTCGCCGAGCGGTCCCCCGCCGGGCGGCTCCGGCGTGGTGTTCGACGACTTCAACTACACCGACGCCAACGACAGCACCATCAGCGCACACAACTGGACCATCCGCACCAACCAGGGCGGCCCCGGCATCCCCGGAGCGACCTGGCCGCAGGGGAACATCTCCTTCCCCGTCGTCTCGGGCACCAACAAGGCGCTCCAGCTCAAGTCGGTCACCGACGGCACCTCGGCCGGCACCCAGCAGTCCGAAGTGCTGCACCAGCGCAAGTTCCTGGAGGGCACCTACGCGGCCCGCGTCAAATTCTCCGACGCCCCGATCAGCGGCCCCGACGGCGACCACATCGTGCAGACCTTCTTCACGATCACGCCGCTCAACCAGGACCTCGACCCGAACTACAGCGAGCAGGACTTCGAGTATCTGCCCAACGGCGGCTGGGGCGAGCCCGCCAACATCATGTACGCCACCTCCTGGGAGACCTACCGCAACGAACCCTGGCTGGCGGTCAACGTGCACACCGAGAACCGCATCAGCTACGACGGCTGGCACGACCTGGTCCTCCAGGTCTCCGGCGGCCAGATCAAGTACTACATCGACGGCGCGCTCTTCGCGACGCACGGTGACATCTACTACCCCGAGACGGTCCAGTCGGTGAACTTCAACCTGTGGTTCATCAGCGGCGGCCTGCTCGGCAGCTCGACCCCCCGCACGTACGTCCAGCAGGTCGACTGGTTCTACCACTCCAAGAACGAAGTCGTCGCGCCCACCGAGGTCCTCAACCGGGTCAACTCCTACCGGTCCGCCTCGACGCGCTGGGTGGACACCGTGCCCAGCGTCTGATCATCCGGCCCGGCTCGCGCGTATTCGGGGCGCGCGAGCCGTCCCTATTCCGCCACGT
Organism: Acrocarpospora macrocephala; assembly: GCF_009687865.1. Taxonomy (GTDB): domain Bacteria; phylum Actinomycetota; class Actinomycetes; order Streptosporangiales; family Streptosporangiaceae; genus Acrocarpospora; species Acrocarpospora macrocephala. Next base: position 70,995 of record NZ_BLAE01000031.1, on the reverse strand, counting down.
TCTTAAGCGCCTCCCGCCGGGAAAGCCCGCTGATGCCGTGGTTGTTCACGTAACGCACGACCTCCCGCGGATCGGTCTTGGCGTATTCGCGCAACGCCCAGCCGATGGCCTTCCTGGCGAAGAACTCCGTATCCGACAGGCTCGGCTCGATGCACGCGTAGAGCAGCCCCAGGTCGGTCCTGTCCTTGAAGGTGTTCTGGCACAGGATCGAGGTGCGGCGCTTCCACAGATCGGGATCCCGCGCCCACTCCAGCATGGTGACCTTCATCGTGTCCGGGAACAGCCGCAGCAGCGTCCCGATACGATGCACGGCCAGTTCGTCCACCAGGTCCCACCAGGCCCCGGTGACGATCATCTCCTCGTACATGGGCAGCGTGTAGAGCGTCTGCCAGTCGCGGTAGAGCCGCGACCCGGTCAGCTCGATCGCCGCATACCGCTCCTCGCGATACTCGGCCTCCCGCCATAACGTCAGCACGGCCTTGCGCCACTCCGGCGCCGAACCCAGCCGGTGCCCCGCGAACACCTTCTTCAGCGCGGTACGGCGCGGCCCCGACTGCACCCCGAGAAACGGCAACTCCGACTTCATGTACGCGCGCATCGCGGGCGCCTTGACCGGGTCGGCGACCTCGGCCAGCGCCCCCCGCACGGCCTCGATGATGCTCATGCCTGCTGGCTGGTCCGGTCCCCGGTCGCGAGCCCGTCGAACAGGACCTTGACGTAGTGCTCGGCCAGCCCGGCCGTGTTGAGCCGCCCGCCGGGGCGGAACCAGCGCACGGCCACCCAGATGGTGTCGCGGATCATCCGGTAGGTCAGCTTGGGGTCGACGTCGCCGCGGACCTGCCCGACGGCCTGGCCGCGCTTGATCTGCTCGATCCACATGCGCTCGACCTCGTCCTCGGCCTTCACCAGGTAGTCGAAGCGGTTGTCGGGAAGCGAGCGCAGGTAGCTCCAGTCGTTCTGCATGACGGTGATCGCGGCGCGGTGCAGCTCGAGGGTGCCGAACCCGATCCTGACCATCTCCGACAGGACCGCGCGCGGATCGCCGTCCGAGTGCAGGGCGGCCCGGTAGCGGGCGATGAGGTCTTCGAGGAACGTGCGCAGCACCTCGTCGACGATCGCCTCCTTGGAGTCGAAGTGATGGTAGAGACTCCCGGACAGGATGCCCGCCTCCTCGGCGATCTGCCGGACGGTGGTCGCCTGGAAGCCCTTGCGCGCGAAGAGCTCCGCGGCGAGTTTCACCAGGTGGTCCCGGCGCTCGGAAACGGCGCCGGCCATGCTGGTGCCCCGCCTGCCCCCGGTCTGACGCTTGACCGTGGTCGTGCTCTTTCGCTGATTCACGTGCTCCATTATGAGCCTTTCGAACAATGGCCTGTTCGCGTAACCTGCGGCGAGTCGCCTGCTCACCCCATGTTCCACCTGCGACCAAGCGCTTGTTGCATAACGGAACAAGGTTCTGCGCTCAGGCGGGCCTGAAGGAGTCCCTGGCCTCCGGGGCGGCGTGTTTGATCATGAGATGGCGGACCACGGAGTACTCCTGGACCGCCTCCTGGCTCATGTCCTTGCCGAAGCCGCTGCCCTTGACGCCGCCGTGCGGGGCCTCGGAGGCGATGGGCAGGTGATCGTTGATCCACGTGACGCCGACGTCGAGCTGGTGGGCGACGCGCAGGGCGCGCGCGACGTCCGCCGACCAGATGGAGGAGGCCAGGCCGTAGGGAGTGTCGTTGGCCAGGCGGACGGCCTCCTCCTCGGAGTCGAAGGGCAGCGCCACCAGGACCGGGCCGAAGATCTCGCCCTGCACGATCTCGCTGGCCTGGTCGGCGTCCGCGATCAGGGTGGGCGGGTAGTAGAAGCCGGGGGCGTCGATGGGCTTGCCGCCGAGGAGCACGCGGCCGGAGGCGCGGGTGACGAAGCCGTGGACGCGGTCGCGGTGGGCGGCCGAGATGAGCGGGCCGATGTCGGTCTCGTCGGACCAGGGGTCGCCGGGCCTGACCTGTTCCATGGCGGCGTGCAGGGCCTCCAGCGCTTCGTCGTAGCGGGATCTGGCGATGTAGACGCGGGTGGCGGCGGTGCAGTCCTGGCCGGTGTTGTACGTGGCGCCCATGGTGACGCCGAAGGCCATGTCCGCCAGCGAGGCGTCGTCGAAGACGAGGGCGGGGGCCTTGCCGCCCAGTTCGAGGTGGACCCGCTTGAGGCCGTCCACGGCGCCGCGCATGACGGCGCGGCCGGTGGCGGTGGAGCCGGTGACGCCGACCATGTCCACGCCGGGGTCGGTGACCAGGGCCTGGCCGATGCCGGCGCCGCCGGTGACGACCTGGAGCAGGCCGTCGGGGGCGCCCGCTTCGGCCATCAGGGCGGCGAGGCGGAGCGTGCTGCGCGGGGTCGCGGGGGCCGGTTTGATGACGACGGCGTTGCCGGCGGCGATGGCGGGGCCGATCTTCCAGACGGCCATGATGAACGGGAAGTTCCAGGGGGCGATCGAGCCGATCACGCCGATCGGGCGGCGGATGAGGGCGGAGGTGTAGCCGGAGCTGAGCACGCCCGCGCCGGTGCCGTCCAGGGAGCGGGCCGCGCCGGCGAAGAAGCGCAGGTTGTCGATCGCGAAGGGGAGCTCGCCGTCCCGGAAGACGGCGGCGGGTTTGCCGGTCTCCTCGACCTCCAGGCGGGTCAGCTCCTCGGCGTCGGCTTCCACCAGGTCGGCCAGGCGCAGCAGGAGCCGGGCTCGGTCGGCGGGGGTGGTGTCCCGCCAGTGCGTGAAGGCGTCCCGCCCGGCCCGTACGGCCGCGGCGACGTCGGTGGGAGTGCTGTCAGGGACCTCGTCGACGGGTTCTCCGGTGGCGGGGTTGATGAGGATGGTCATCGGGTGGTTCCTTACCTGTTCAACTGTCAAAGCCGATGCCGAAACGGTCCAGGGCGCGCAGCCAGGGCCCTCGGCGGCCCTCGTTGGCGTCCGCGCGGGCCAGCGCGCGGCGGGTGAACTCGACCACCGGCCAGCGCAGGGGCTCCGGCGGGAACGGCACGGGGTGCCGCCGGACCATGCGCAGACCTGTTCTGGGGGTGTCCCTGCGGGCGAGCAGGTCCAGGCCGACCAATGCCCCGAATCGGGACGCTCCGACGCCGAGACCGGTGTACCCCAGCGCGTACGCCACCCGCCCGCCCATCGCGGTCCCGAAGAAGGGCGTGAAACGGCTGGTGGAGTCGATCATGCCGCCCCAGCGATGGGTGAAGCGCAGACCCCGCAACTGGGGAAATGTCGTGAAAAAGTGCTGAGCGAGCAGCTGGTGGGAGGCGGGGCGCTGCTCGTTTCCGGTGCCGCGGAAGTTGTAGACGGCGTCGTACCCGCCCCAGAGGATGCGCTGGTCCCGGGTGAGCCGGTAGTAGTGGAACTGGTTGCCCACATCGGTGATGCCCTGGGCGTCCGGCCAGTTCAGCGCGGCGCGCTGGCCGGCGTCCAGCGGTTCGGTGACGAGCACGTAGTCCCAGACGGGCAGCACGAAGTTGCGCAGCCGCCGCAGCGGGGCGGGGAACGCGTTGGTGGCCAGCAGCACCTGGCGGGCCGTCACGGCGCCCCGGCCGGTGGTCGCCCGGACGGCCGATCCGGATCGCTCCAGCCCGGTGACGGGCGTGTTCTCATAAATCCGGATACCCAGATCGCCCGCGACCCGCAGCATCCCCCACGCCAGCCGGGCCGGATCGACCAGCCCGCCGTTGCCCCGGATCCGCAGCCCCGCCAGATAGGTCGGCGAGTTCACGTCGGCGCGCATCTCCTCGGGGCCGAGGAAGGTGACGTCCTCGCCGTACTCGCGGTGCCGCTTCTCGGCGCGGCGGAGCTCGTCGACATGGTGCGGCGCGACGGCGACGCTGGTCTTGCCGACCAGGCGGAGATCGGCGTCGATGGCGTGTTCCTCGACGAACGCCGCGATCTGCGCCAGGTTCTCCCGGCCGAGGGCCAGCAGCAGCGCTATCTCCCCAGGCCAGCGATGCACGCCATGCGCCAGCCCGTGCGTCAGCGAGTCGGAGATGAAGCCGCCGTTCCGCCCGCTCGCCCCGAATCCCACGGTGTGCGCGTCGACCAGCACGACATCGCACGCGGGGTTCTCCCGCTTGGCGAGCACCGCGGCCCACAATCCCGTAAAACCCGCGCCCACGACGAGCAAATCCGCAGTAGTACGCCGGTCCAAAGGTGGGTATGCCGGAAGAGTTTGGCCATCCGTCCAGTAGACCCGGGGAGCTGCCTCCTTGAGCACCGCATCTCCCTTCGTGCCATGTTTGTTGAATCGTGATTCAAATACCCATCGAGTTCCTACGTCAAGACCTGCGAGACTAGTTGTGAGATCGTTCAGACGGGGACGGGTGTCATGACTCAGCGCAAGAGCAAGGCAGATCGGCGGATTGAGCTGATCGACGCGGCGCGGCGCGCGATGATCCAGCACGGCGCGGAGGGCGTTCATCTGAACCAGATCGCGGAGGAGGCGGGCCTGACCTCGGGCGCCGTCCTCTACCACTATCCCGACCTGCGCGACCTGCTCATCGAGGCGCACCACGCGGGCATGGAGCGCTTCTACGAGCAGCGGATCAAGAAGATCAGCGGCATCGCCGACCCGGCCCAGAAACTCATGGTCACGATCCGCTCCGGCCTCCCCCAGGGCCCCGACGACGCGGGCGTGCGCCTGCTCTGCGAACTCGGCGGCGCCGCCGGCCGCAACCGGGTGTACGGCACGCTGCTCACCACCCTCTACGACCGCCAGGTCTCCATGTACCAGACCATCCTGGAGGTCGGCGCCGCCCAGCACGCCTTCACCCTCGCCCAGGACTCCGAGACCATCGGCCGCAACCTGGTGGCCCTCGAAGACGCGTACGGCTACCGCATCGTGGCCAGGCACCACACGATCGGCGCGGACGAAGCCGCGGAGCTCATCCTCGACTACGCCCGCCTGGCCACCGGCCACCCGCTCAAGGCGAGCATCCCGCACCGCACCACGGCGACCCGCAGGCCATCCGTGCCGCGCACCCAGAGCGCCTGACCGCTACGCGGGCACGAGCACGGCGTCGTCCGGGTTCCAGAACAGCCCGACCGCCGCGCCCGGGGCGATCCGCGCCGACCCCTGCGTGGCCACCAGCACCTTCCGGTCATGTCCCGGCACGTCCACCGCGATGTGCGAGATACCGCCGAAGAAGCTCACGTCGACCACGGTTCCGTCGGCGGCACCGCGTCCGGGGTCGCCGAGCCGGACCCGCTCGGGGCGCACGGCCAGGACCGCGATCCCGTTGGGCAGGTCGGTCTTGCAGGGCAGCGGGCCGAGGCCCGGGACTTCGAAGCCGCCGGCGGTGACCGTACCGGTGAAGAGGTTATTGGCGCCGATGAAGTCGGCGACGAACCGGGTGCGCGGCCGGTCGTAGAGGGCGATGGGGGCGTCGACCTGCTCGATCAGGCCGTTGTCCATGACGGCGATGCGGTCGGCGAGGGACATCGCCTCCTCCTGGTCGTGGGTGACGACCACGAAGGTGATGCCGACCTCGTGCTGGAGCCGCTTGAGCTCCAGCTGCATCTCCGCGCGGACCTTCTTGTCCAGCGCGGACAGCGGCTCGTCCAGCAGCAGCATGCGGGGGCGCTTGACGATGGCCCTGGCCAGCGCGACCCGCTGCTGCTGGCCGCCGGACAGCTGGGCGGGCCGCCGCCCGGCCATCGTGTCCAGGCCGACCTTCTCCAGCACCTCGCCGACCCTGGTCTTGATCTCGGCGCGGGGCAGGCCCTCGCGCTCCAGGCCGTACGCGACGTTCTTGGCGACGGTCATGTGCGGGAACAGCGCGTAGGACTGGAACATCAGGTTGACCGGCCGCCGGTGCGGCGGCTGGCGCAGCAGGTCGGCGCCGTCGAGGCGGACGTTGCCGCGGTCCGGCCATTCGAAGCCGGCCAGGATGCGCAGCAGCGTGGTCTTGCCACACCCCGACGGCCCGAGCAGGGCGAAGAACTCCCCCGCCTTGATGTCGAGCGTGACATCGGAAAGAGCGACGACGTCCCCGAACTTCCGGGACACTCCCTCGATGGAAAGCAGCGTCATTTGAACGACTCCGTCAGTCGGGTCATCCGCTGGACGGCGATCACGGCGGTGAAGCTGACCACCAGCAGGATCGTCGCCAGGGCGTTGATGTCGGGGGTCACGCCGAAGCGGATCATGGAGTAGATCACGATCGGCAGCGTCGGTTCGGTCGGCTCGGCGGTGAAGAACGCGAGCACGAACTCGTCGAGGGAGAAGGTGAACGCCAGCAGCGCGCCGGCGGCCACGCCCGGCATCAGGCCGGGCAGCGTGATCCGCAGGAACGTGGGGATCGGGCCGGCGCCCAGGTCGCGGGAGGCCTCTTCGAGGGACATGTCCATGGAGGCCAGGCGGACCCGGACGACGACGGCGACCAGCGGGATGCCGAACGTCAGGTGGGCCAGCAGGATCGAGTGCAGGCCGAGGGTGAACCGCACGGTGGAGTAGAAGATGAGCAGCCCGACCGCGAGCATGAGTTCCGGCAGGATGGCCGGGAGGGTGGCCAGCGCGTCCAGGATCTTGGACCGGGTGTAGCGGGCCAGGCCGACGGCGAGCATGGTGCCGACGACCGTGGCGATCACCGTCGTGCCCACCGCGACGATCAGCGTGTTGACCAGGCCGCGCAGCACGTTGTCGTTCTCGGCCAGCGCGCCGTACCACTTCAGGCTGAAGCCGTCGAAGCCGAACGGCGAGTCGCTGGAGTTGAACGACATCACCACCATGACCACGATCGGCGCGTAGAAGAACACGTACGTCAGCCAGAGCGGCACGTAGACGCCCAGGTTCCGCCTACGCATTGCGCACCCTCCTGGAGGCCACGGCCTGGGCGATGAGCAGCACGAACGTGAAAACAATCATGACCAAAGCCAGCGTCGCGCCGAACGGCCAGTCGCGGGCCTTGAGGAACTGGTCTCTGATCATGTTGCCCACCATGATCGCCTTTCCGCCGCCGAGCAGTTCCGGCACCACGTAATTGCCGAAGCTGGGCACGAACACCAGCACCGCGCCAATCAGCGCGCTGGGCAGTGTCAGCGGCAGCGTCACGCTGAGGAACGTGCGGAACGGGCTCGCGCCCAGGTTGGCGGACGCCTCACGCAGCCGGGGATCGAGCTTCTCCACGGCCGAGTAGATCGGCAGAATCATGAGCGAAAGGTAGCCGTAGACGAGGCCGAGCACGATCGTGCCCTCGTTGTAGAGGAGCTCCAGCGGCTCGTCGACCAGCCCGAGCCCGGTGAGCGCGTCGTTGACCAGGCCAGGACCGGACAGCAGCACGATCCAGGCGTAGATGCGGATCAGGAAGTTCGTCCAGAACGGCAGCATGATCGCCACCAGGGCGATGGTCTTCCAGCGCGGCGGCAGTTGCGCGATCGCGTAGGCGGTCGGGTAGCCGATCAGCAGCGCGATCAGGGTGACCAGGCCGGCGATGACGAGCGAGTCGCCGATCACGCCCAGGTAGAGGGGGTCGTTGAGGCGGGCGAAGTTCTCCAGGGTGAACTCGTAGACGACCCCGCCGAAGCGTCCTCGCGGGAAGAACATGTAGGTCAGCATCAAGATCATGGGCACGATGGCCAGCACGATCAGGGCGGTCAGTCCGGGCGCCAGGAAGAACACCGCCGCGGCGGCCCTTCCCCAGCCTGGCGGCCTCCGGGAAGTCTCCGAAGCCTTCGTGAGATTTCCGGACAAGCGGCGCTCCCTTCCTGATGATTCGCGAGTGTTGCAGGAGAACTCAACTTAGACAAGACTTTGCTGGGCACGGTGAGCTTTACATTTGTGTTTCTTGTTGAAGCGACGTTCAGGAGTAGGCGTGGACACTCCACGGTGGCGGCTGTCGGCGACGGCCACCCTGATCCCGGGACGCCCGATCGAACCGGGCCTCTCGGAGACGCTCCTGCGCACCCTGCTGGATCCGCCGGATCCTTTCGTCGTACGGAGCATGCGTCCCCTTCCGCCCATCCCGGCCGGGGAACGGGTGATTCCGGCCGATCAGACAAACCACTCGGTGATCGTAGGTGAAACCGTAGTGGTTAAGTGGTTTGCGAGGCCTTCTGATGATTCGCCCGCGCCTGAGTTGTTCGCGCATCTGGCGGAGGTGGGGTTCCGGGCGATCGCGGAGCCGTACGCGGCGGTGTTCTGCGGGGATGAGCTGCTGGCGCTGGTGACCGCATACCTGCCCGAGGCCAGGGATGGCTGGGAGTGGTGCGTCGATGAGGCCGTTTCGGGGGGTACGGCTTTCGCGGGCGAGCTCGGGCGGATGGCGGCGGAGTTGCATGTCGCGCTGGCGACGCCGTCGAGTGTGTTGCCGGATCCTGTGCGGGTGGCGGAGGCGTCGTGGGCGGGGCGGGCGTTCGAGGCGCTGGGTGAGGCGCTTCGGGTGACCGAGGACGCGGAGGATTCGGCGTGGCTGGCCGCGCATGAGGGGGATCTCCGGCGTGAGCTCGCGCCGCTCGCGGTGGCCGGGGAGACGCCGGTGGTGCGTGTTCATGGGGATCTGCATGTGGGGCAGGTGCTGCGGTGGCGGGATGGGTTGGCGATCGTGGATTTTGATGGGAATCCGACGGTTTCGGGGGCTTTGCCGTACCAGCCGGTGGCTCGGGATCTCGCCCAGCTGACCACCAGCCTTGAGCATGTGGCCCAGGTGGCCGTGAAGCGGCGCGGGGCTGATCCCCAGGCGATGGCCGCATGGTCCTGGATGACCCGCGAAGCCCTCGAAACCGCCTATGTCACGAAATTGGCGGAAGCCGGACAGTCAGAGCTCCTGGATCGCTCACTCCTGCGCCCCTTCGAGATCGAACAGGAATGCCGCGAACTCCTCTACGCCGCCCACCACCTCCCCCGCTGGCGCTACGCCCCCATGGGCGTCCTCCGCACCTGGTTCTAGATCGAAAGGCCCTTGATGGACGCGGCGTTGTATTTGGCTGATTTGGAAGCGAAGCCTGAGGCGCTGTTCGCGCTTGCCGATGCGTGGGATGGGGGTGATCTCCTGGGTGGGGTGCCGTTGGATGTGCGGCGGGTTGTCTTCTTGGGGATGGGGAGTTCCCGGTACGCGGCGGGGGTGGCGGCGCTGCGGTTGCGGGTGGCGGGGATTGACGCGGTGGCGGAGTATGCCTCGGCGGCTGGGGGGTATCCGGCTGATGCGTCGACGTTGGTTGTGGCGATTTCGGCGTCTGGAGGGAGCCGGGAGACGCTGGACGCGGTGGCGCGGTATCGGGGGCGGTCGCGGGTGGTCGCGGTGACCAACCAGGTTGAGTCGGCGGTCGCGGAGGGCGCGGATGTGGTGGCGCCGATGCTGGCCGGGGCGGAGAACGGTGGCGTCGCTTGCCGGACATTTCAGCACACGCTGGCTTTGCTGCTGGGGCTCGTTGATCGGTTGACGGGGACAGGTGGCGATATTTCGGGACTTGTGCGGCGGGTGGCGGAGGCCAGTGCTGATCTGCTCGATCGGCGGGGAGCGTGGCTGGATCAGGCGATCTCGCTGCTGGACGGGCCGCATGGCGTGTACACGATCGCACCCGCCGAGCGATTGTCCTCCGCGCAGCAGTCGGCGCTGATGTTCCGGGAAGGCCCACGGCGTCAGGCCGACGCCTGCGAGACCGGAGACTGGTCACACGTGGACGTCTACCTCACCAAGACCTACGACTACCGCGCCCTGTTCTTCCCCGGCTCTCGCTACGACGACCAGGCGATGGAGTGGATTCGCCAGCGCGAATCGACGGTCCTGACGGTGGGCGGCGAACTCCCCGGACAAAAGGCGTCGATCCGCTACCGCCACGACGACGACCCCGACGTGGCCCTGCTCACCGAAACCCTGATCGCCGAACTGATCGCCGCGTCATTCTGGCAAAGATCTCCAGTTGGATAGCATTGCTGTCTAATCCACAGGTACCCTCTTCGGTATGCGGATCTCCCAGCTCAGCGCCGAATCCGGGGTGCCCATCCCGACCATCAAGTACTACCTGCGCGAAGGCCTCCTCCCCCAAGGCGAGCAAACCTCCGCCACCCGCGCCGAATACGGCCAGACCCACCTGCGCCGCCTGCGCCTGATCCGCGCCCTCCTGGAGGTCGGCCGCCTCCCCGTCGCCGCCATCCGCAAAGTGATCGACGCCGTCGACGACGAGACCCTCGGTGTGCACAAGATGCTCGGCACCGCCCACTACGCCCTCAGCCCCGGCGTCGAACCCCACGAGGAAACCCCCGACTGGCAGGAAGCCCGCGAGATGGTCGACCAACTCATCGCCGCCTACGACTGGCAGATCGAACCCAATGCCCCCGCCCGCGAAGAACTAGCCCAAACCATCGTCGCTCTCCGCCGCCTCGGCTCCGAACCCACCCTCGCCGACCTCATCCCGTACGCCACCGCCGCCCAAACCCTGGTCCAGACCCACGAAATCCACCAAATCCCCTTCGACGCCCCCCGCGAAACCACCGTGGAAGCCCTCATCATCGGCACCGTCATGTACGGCCGGGTCCTGGACACCATCCGCCGCCTCGCCCACGAATCCGAATCCGCCAGAATCCTCACGACCTAAAGCCACCCCGCCAGCGCGTATATATCGCCTATATCGCTCTAAGATTGGCTTCCGTCCAGGGGTCGAGGAGCATGACGTTGAGCGAATCGGGCGAGGTGCCACCGGGGCTCAACCCCGCTGTTCCCAGTGTCGCGCGGATGTACGACTACTGGCTCGGCGGCAAGGACAACTTCAGCGCGGACCGCGAGGCGGCCGAGGAGGTCATCCGGCTGGTCCCCGGCGTACGCGAACTCGCTCGCGAGAACCGGGCATTCCTGCGCCGAGCCGTGGAACACCTGACCAAGACCGGCGTACGCCAGTTCATCGACATCGGCGCCGGCCTGCCCACCCGGGAGAACACCCACGAGGTGGCCCAGCGCCTCGCCCCCGACGCCAAAGTCGTATATGTCGACAACGACCCGGTCGTCCTGGCCCACGCCCGCGCCCTCCTGGCCAACAACCCCCGGACCATCGCCATCGAAGGCGACCTCCGCGAGCCCAAATCCATCTTCGACCACCCCGAACTGCTCGCCCATCTCGACCCCGAGCTCCCGACAGCCGCCCTGATGCTCTCCGTCCTGCACTTCATCACCTCCGACCGCGACGCCCTCGCGGTCGTCGCCCACGTGCGGGACGCCCTCCCCACGGGCAGCCACATCGTGATCACCCACATCTACGCCGGCGACATGCCCCCCGCCGAACGCGCCGAAGGCCGCGCCATCTACGCCCGCACCTCCACCGGCCCCGCCGCCGACCGCTCCCTCACCTGCCTCACCAACTTCTTCACCGGCACCACCCTCCTCGACCCCGGCCTCGTCCCCGTCCACGACTGGCGCCCAGACCACCCCGTTCCCCCACGAATGGACACCGCCAAGCCTTATGTTCTGGGAGGCGTCGGCACGATCACCCGCTGAGGAGCTCCTGTGACGATGCAGTTCAGCTATGGGGAAGCGGTCCGGGTGCTGGGGGGCGAAACCCGCACGCTCCAGGCTCTGGATCGAGCTTTCGGCGGCCTGCTCCTGGGAGCGGCCATGATCCCGGGGACGAGCGGGGTCGCGCTCAGCTTGTTCGACGCCAAGACCGAGGCGGTACGGCTAGGCCACCAGCTCATTGGCTCGCTCCGTGAGAAGGTCACCGGTACCAGCCGCTACACGAGAACGGAACGTTTGCACGCGGCACACACGATCATCATCACGACCGCGTTCTTCGAAGCCCTCGATGACATCGAGGTGCCCTTCAGTCTCAAGCGCCTGGACCTCACCTACGCCGAGAAGAGCGCGATCTTTTCCGCGGGCAAGCCCCGGCGTGCCGCGCTGCGTTTCCCGTTGGAATCGTCAGACGGCATCCCGATGTCCGAGATCGCGGCGGGAATACTGTTCCGCCGCCAGCACAAGGCCTACTCTCTCGCCTGCGATTCGTTGATAGCCTTCATCGCCGGTCTGGCCGTTTGGGAAGAGCTCAATTCGACTGAGAAGGACCGGGCGCAGCGGGAGATCTACCGGTTGCCGCGCTTCGCCGCAGACCGCTACGAGCAGATGTACCGCCAGCTCGCCATCGAGTTCCCCGAGTTCGCCTTCTGGGCGTACCAACGCGAACATCACGAGACTCAGGAGCAGATCCGCCACGGGCTCGGCGGCCTGAACTCCATGCTCGCCGCCATCACCTCCGGCCGGGTCCCGCCTCCCCAACTGCGGAGCATCCTTGCCTTGAACCACGCGGCCCTTGCCCGCCCGATCAGCCCGACCAAAGACCGGCCGGGGAACCTGGCCCTGCCCACCCTCGCCGATGGATACGTCAACCCACGATTTCGCGTCATTACCGGACAGGAGGATCTCAGCCTGGAGGAGTCCTGGGCGGCCGAGCCGATCCGGGACGACCTCCAGCAGATGCTGGCCGGGTTCGTGACCTCGATGGCCGCTACCCGTTCGCCACTGCTGGTTCTCGGCCAGCCGGGCGTGGGGAAGTCCGTACTCACCCAAGTGCTCGCCGCTCGTCTCCCCGCTGGGGATTTCCTGCCGATCCGCGTTCCGCTCCGCCAGGTCCCCGCCGACGCCGGAATCCAGGAGCAGATCGAGGCGGCGATCCGCGTCGCCACTGGTGAAACACTGAATTGGCCCGAACTGTCTCGCTCCGCCGACGGTGCCCTCCCGATTGTCCTTCTGGACGGCCTCGACGAACTACTCCAGGCGACCGGCGTCAATCGAGCCGACTATCTCGTCCAGGCCGCCGAATTCCAGACCCGCGAAGCCGAGCTCGGCCGCCCGGTAGCCGTGATCGTCACCACCCGGACGGCCGTCGCCGACCGCTGCCGCTTGCCCGGCGGAACCGTCGCCGTAAAGCTGGAGCCGTTCTCCGACGACCAGGTGAAATTGTGGATTGACACCTGGAACAGCACCAACGCCACTCATTTCGCCTCGACCGGCCGTGAGCCGCTTGCATATGACGACGTGCTTGCGCACCGTGAACTTGCCGAGCAACCACTGCTCCTGCTGATGCTCGCGCTGTACGACGCCGACTCGGCCACCGGTCCAACGCCGACATCCAAGGGAGCCTTGCACGAAGCGAGTGGACTCAGCCTCGGCGAGTTGTACGAGCGCCTGCTGCACGGTTTCGCCGCCCGGGAGGTCGACAAGCACGAACCCAGCCTTTCCCCCGCCCGGCGCGAGGCGGCGATCGAACGGGAGTTACTCCGGCTTTCAGTGGCCGCGTTCGCCATGTTCAATCGAGGTCAGCAGTGGGTCACCCACGATGACCTGGATCGAGACCTCACCGCGTTGATCCCCGACCCTCCGACTCCCGGAGTGGGCTTCCAGCGTCCGCTGACTGCGGCCCAGACGGTCATCGGCCGGTTCTTTTTCATGCACCAGGCACTGGCGCTCCAGGATTCCAATGAGCTAAGCACCTATGAATTCCTGCACGCCACCTTCGGTGAATATCTGATCGCGCGCTTGGTCCGGGATCTGCTGCGCGAGGGAGCCGCGCGAGAGATACACGATCACGAAGGCATCCTGGGCGGGATATTCAGCCCGCGTCCCGATCGGAGGCCCCTGGGTGCCCTGCTGTCGTTCGCCGTCCTGTCGGTCCGCGCGTCGATCCCGGAGTTCCTGATCAACATCTCCGAACCGGGCGAGAACCTGAGGCCGTTTCTCCAGCACCAGTTCCAGGAAATCTACTTCGGCACCGAACTGACCCGCTCGAACTATGAACCCATGGCTTTGTCGGCGATCCAGCGCATCGCCCGGCAGACCGCCAACCTTGTCCTGCTGACCACGGTCCTGACGGGACCGGTGACCGCCGCAGAGTTGTTCGGCCCCGATGCCGAGGCGGTGTGGCGTTGGCAGCACTTGGTCGATCTCTGGCGGGCCGGGATGCATCACGATGAGTGGCCCAGCATGGTATCCGCGCTGGGAATCGCCCGTTCGTGGGACGGGGACAGGAGAGTGCTGACCGTGTATTGGACGGGCTCACACCAGGTGCTTCCCGTGAGCTACCGATCCAAGGTGGGAGAACTCCAGACCACCCGCGATGTCATATGGGAAACCCAGGACCCACTGGCATGGGCGCACAACAAGCCCCCAACCGCCGATCCTCGGCAGTGGCGGGCACTTCCCGCTCACACCATGCTCGACACCGGGGCCGGCCGATCCGTGAATGCGGAAATCTTCACCCCTATCTTTCATTCCATGCCTTACGCGGTGACCTCCATCGCCAGCACCAGCGACGGGGCCTCAACTTCCCTGTTCACCGCTTTTAACGATCTACGGCTCCCCGACAAGCAGATCTATCCAGTCGACCACCCCCCGCTCACAGAGGCCTACGCTCGCGTCTTCGAGATGATCTCCCGGATTGGACGATTACCACGCGAGCATTTCCTTCGCGAGGTGTTAATCCGTCTCTTTGAGGATCTGCGAAACTTAACCGCGCCGGAAGCGTCCGCTCTTCTGATTCAGGCATTGCCGCTGGTAAGCCTCGACCCCATCATTGTGGGCGAGGGAGACTACCTGGTCACATGTGCCCTTTACCTGGTGGCACGCGACCGTGATTATCTAGAACTCCTCGGTCGGGTCCTTTACGAACTCCCCCTCCCCGGTTGGTTATACCTGGAGGCGGCGGTAACGCTCATGGAGTTGGACGTTGACCCGTCCGAAGTCCCAGCGACCGCCTTCGATGTCGTCCGCCGACTACGCGCGGACGAGCTGATCGGCATCGAACGCGAACATCCGCATCTGTTCCACCGCGCCCGCCGCATCATCCGCGCCGACGGCGGACGCTACCGCCTTGTCTGGCCGACCTGATCGGTGGGAGTTAGAGGAGGCCGACGCCGCTGAAGCCGTCTACGCCCGGGAGGAGGGGGAGGCGGGGGGACGAGGGGTCGGGGCGCCAGTCGTCGGTGGAGACTAGGCCGGGGTCGACGAGGGTGAAGCCGTTGAAGAAGTTGAGGATTTGGGTGTGGGAGCGGGGGCGGACGGCGCCGGCGGTGGTGCGGGTGTAGACGGCGGTGCCTTCGGCTAGTTGGGATTCGTCGAGGTCTCCGTAGGAGAGGTGGCTGATGACGATGGCGCTGCCGGGGGCGAGGTGGTCGCGGAGGGTTTGCACGATGGTCTCGGCCAGGTCGTCTTCGGGGATGAAGTGGAGGACGGCCAGCAGGAGCACGCCGACGGGACGGGTGAAGTCGAGGTGGGCGTTGACGCGGGGGTCCTTGAGGATGGCGAGGGGTTCGCGGAGGTCGCCGTCCAGGACGATGGTCTGCTGGTTGTCGGCGAGCAGGGCGCGGCCGTGGGCGAGCACGATGGGATCGTTGTCGATGTAGACGATCCGGGAGTCGGAGGCGGCGCGGAGGGCGACCTGGTGCACGTTCTCCTGAGTGGGGAGGCCGGCGCCGATGTCGAGGAACTGGCGGATACCGGTCCCGGTGAGGAAGTTGACGGCGCGGCTGAGGAAACGGCGGTTGGCCTGGACTCCCTCGCGGACGTTGGGAGTGAGCTCGATGATCTTCTGGGCCGCGGCCCGGTCGGAGGCGAAGTTGTCCTTGCCGCCGAGGAAGAAGTCGTACATCCGGGCGACGCTCGGAATGTTCGGGTCGATCCCCGTGGGTGCCTGCTCGAATTCCATCGATCCCCCAAACCCTCAACACGTTCGCTGACGATCTTAGCCCAACGATATGAGGATTTATCGCCTTTCCGGGGTTATATCCGTCCGGAAGCCATGTCCATGAGGCGGGCCAAAACCTGTCCGCCGGACACCCGTACGCCGTCGTGTTCCCACTCGTTGGTGACCCAGGTTCGCACGTTGCCCACCCGGCGCGCGGTCTCCAGGGAGAGCGCCGCGTCCACGTACATATCGTCGTGGTAGACGGCCGCGAAGACGGGGATCTCGTTGGCGGCCAGCCGGTTCGGATCGTAGAGGGGAGGCCAGGCGGCGCGGGTGGCGAGCTGGTCGGCGGCGGGTTTGAGGGGGCGGAGGGCGCGGATGTCGTCGAACATCCAGGGGTAGATCATTTCTCCGGTGAAGAGCAGCGGGGCGGCGTCCTCGGCGAGTTCGGGGGGCAGCAGGCGGGCCGCCGACCAGTTCGTGGCGGCGCCCTGGGTGTAGATGGATTCGTGCAGGACGGCGTAGAGCGGGTTGCCAGCGAAGCTGGTTTCGGTCATGACCTGATGGAGGAAATCGTCGGTGACGCCCTCGTCGATGAGCCAGTGCAGGCGCTGCGCGCCCTCGCCGGTGCCGAGCATCATGCCGAGGGTCTGGAAGCGGCGCACGGTGAGGCGGTCGCCGTCGGGGAGGCGTACGTCGTGGGTGCGCAGCTGGTCGGCGATGGCCTCGATCCTGGCGGCGTCGGCGGGGAAGCGGGCCAGGTAGCGGCGGCATTTGTCCAGGACGCGGGGGTAGGTGCGCGCGTAGACGTCGTCGGCCGTCGCGTCCAGGCCGGGCAGGCCGCCGGTGATGTAGCAGGTGCGGAGCCCTTCGGGAGCCTGGGAGAGGTAGGTCAGCGTGAGGAAGCCGCCGTAGCTCTGGCCGAGGGTGTCCCAGGGCCGGTCGGTCAGCCGCCGCCTGATCAGTTCGGCGTCGGCCACGATCGCGTCGGCCCGGAAGTGGTGGAGTTCCCCGGCCAGGTCGGGGGTGCGGGCGGTGACCGGGGTGCTGCGGCCGGTGCCGCGCTGGTCGAGCAGGAGCACGCGGTGGGTGCGCAGCGCGTGGCCGAGCCAGCCGTCCGCCGAGGTGGGGCGGGGGGACTTGCCGCCGGGACCGCCCTGGAGGAACAGCAGCCACGGCAGGTCCTCGCCACGCCGCGCCGGGTCGACCGCTTCGCGCGCGAACACCTCGATGGTCCGGCCGCCCGGGTCGGCGTGGTCCAGCGGAACGGTGAACGAATGGTCGCTGAGCGCGACACCCGGCAACAGAACGGTCATTGCGCCAAGGTACCCGTTAGCGGAGTTCAACCCTCCCGTAAGGAGGACTGCCCACAATCGGGGACATGACGAACTCTCCCACCGTCTCCGGCCTGGTGAAGACCGCACTCGCCCTGACCGCGGTCAGCCTGGCCCTGATGGGTTGCGGCCCGGCCGCAACCTCCCCGAACACCGACGCGGCCGCCCCCGAAGTGGTCAGCGTCGCCACCCAGGAACCCGAAGAAGCCACCGCAACCGCTACCGAACCCGCAACCGAACCCACCGAGGAAACCACTGGGGAGACCACCGGGGCCACCGTCCAGCCCGGCGGAACCCTCATCGACGGCAGCGTCGTCTCCGGCGAGCTCACCCGCGCCGGCCAGAAAGACGTGTACGTCATAGACCTGGGCGAAGCCCGCGAGTTCTACGTCGCCGACATGAACGGCTCCACCGACCTGCAGTTCCAGGCCTTCTCCGACGTCGACGACGAACCGGTCGGCCTGCCCAACCTCAGCCTGTCCTTCGGCACCTGGGTCTTCAAGCTCACCAAGGCGGGCACCCACCGGCTGGAGGTCTGGGGCAACAACAACACCATCGGCCCGTACGGCTTCCGCATCGCGACCGTGAAGCCCCGCACGTTCCCGGTCACCATCGGCATGAAGATCGAAGAAGGCAGCCCCGCCGGGGCCGGACGCCTGGACGTCCCCGGACGAATCGACCGTTTCGAGTTCGACTCGGACGGCGCGACGGCCATCAAGGTCGTCGGCGGCACCGGCGCGTGCACGGCGATCGAACTGGAACTCGTGGACGCGGCTTACACCAACATCGCCAACGCCCGCCAGCCGGTCCCGCTTTGCGGGGATTTCGACATGGCGCTCTCAAACGGCGACGGCAAGTACGCGCTGATCGTCCGATCGAACTCGGCGAAGACAGGCCCGTACGCGTTCCAGCTGGTTCGCGGCGGTTAGGACGAGCGGCTGAGCTCTCCTCGGTACGCCAGGGAGCCGCCGCCCTCCTGCCCTTCGTATACCAGCGTGTCCCCACCGGAAGACGTGAGGGTGATATCCCCGCCCACACACTGACCCTGCTGTTCCATGGTGAGATCGAGCGCGTTGCCCCGATTCCGGGTGACTCGCAGCGCTTGCTCGCAGCTCTCCCGGATCGCGTATCCCTCACGATCACCCTCTCCCAGGATGATCGTGAGGCCGTACGTGTCCTTCCGGCTGTCCTGGGAGACGACGTCTCCTTTCCACGTCCCCGCGAACGCCCCGGACACCAGCGTCCCCGTCGCAGGCCCCGAAGTAGTCCCCGTCGTAATCTCCGACGTAGTCCCCGGCTCGGTTCCGGTCTCCGCGCTGACGACCGGCTCCGAAGGGCCACCGGACGGCAGGGTCGTGCCCTGGTTGATCAGGAAGAAGGCGACGATCGCGACGACCACCGCCGCCCCGCTCACGATCGCGGCAATCGCCCGCCGGGGGACCCGCCGATCGCTCACCCCGAGCATGGCCGTAGGCGAAACCACCGTCGGAGCCGTCGTCCCAATAAATCGCGTTAAATCCGGTGCGAGCACGGCGGTCGACTCTCGCGTCGGGTCGACCAGGCGGATCATCAGTTCCTTCGCCGTCGGCCGATGCTCCGGGTCCTTCGCCAGGCAATCCCGCAACACCGGCAGGAGGCTCTCCGGCACCCCCGCCAGATCCGGCGGCGCGCTCAGCAGGCGATGAAACACCGAAGCCACCGTGTCCTGCCCGAACGGCGCCCGCCCGGTCGCCGCGAACACCATCGTCGCCGCCCAGGCGAACACATCCGCCGCCGCCGACGCCGGCACCCCCCGCAACTGCTCCGGCGCCATGTACGGCGGCGTCCCCGCCAACTCCGAGGTCGCGGTCGCCCCATCCAACGGACGCGCGATCCCGAAATCCACCACCCTGGGCCCATCCGGCCCGAGCAGCACGTTCCCCGGCTTGAAATCCCGGTGCACGATCCCGGCGGCGTGGATGGCCGCGAGCGCGGAAGCCGTACCGACCGCGAGCCGATCCAGATCCCCATCCCGCAGCGGACCACCGGTCTTGACCCGATCGTGCAGCGAGGGCCCAGCCACGAACTCGCTCACCACATACGGTTCAGGCCGGTCGAGTTCGGCGGCGAGCACCCGGGCCGTACAGAACGGCGCGACGCTACGCGCGGCCTCCAACTCCCGGGCCAGACGCCGCCGGGTCACCGGATCAGTGCCCCCTTTGAGCACCTTTATCGCGACCCGCTCCCCCGCCGCCGACCAGCCTTCGTACACGACACCCTGCCCGCCCTCCCCCAACCGGGCGACGATCTCAAAGCCACCCAGCGTGCGCGGGTCGGTGCTCTCCAGCGGGCCTGCGGCCATTCGATCCTCCTGCGGTTCCTGGCCCGTCCAAAGGTACGCCGCGCGCGGGTTCAGCCGAATCTTGGCCCGGGGATCGCTATCCGGGGCCGCTGGCGACCGGGGAGAACCTGACGTCCTTCCAGGACGCCCGGAATTTGGTTATTTATGGCGTTTTGCGCAAAGATCGGGACGTGCTGCAGATGAACCCCGCGCTCAGTTACGGCTTGAGCTGTGGGCAAGGTGCTGCACGAACTCGCGGCGTAGGCCGCAGGTGACCCGGCAGCTGCCCGCCGCGCTGCTGGCCGCCGCGATCGCCCTCTCGATCGCGGGGCTGGCCTGGCGTCCCGCCATGCTCGCGGCCGGGGCGGTCACCTGGGTGGCAGGGATTCTCCTGCTCCAGCGGCTGACCCGGCGGTATCGGGCGATCGTGGTGCTGCTCGCCGCGCTCGGCGTGGTGGGTCTCGGGATCGGGATCGCGCACGGGGTGACGCCGGACTGGCGGCTGGCGCTGGCCGCGAATCAGCCGATGATCAGCATGCTGGCGGCCATCTCGTTCGTGCGGCTGGTGGCGCCCCGGGGGCGTACCGGCGAGCACAAGGCGCCGACGGGGCGGTCGGGGGTGTGGCAGACGACGATGGCCGTGCACGTGCTGGGGTCGGTCATCAACCTCACCGCGCTGGACATCATCGCGAACCGGATATTTCGTAAGATCCCACTGCCTCGGGCCGAGCTGATGGTGTTGTCGCGGGGCTACTCGGCGGGGGCGTTCTGGTCGCCGTTCTGGGGGGCGTCGGCGGCGGCGCTCACCTACGCGCCGGCCGCGAAGCTGCCCATCCTCATGGCGGTCGGCGCCGGGCTCGCGCTGGCCGCGCTTTCGATCAGCTGTGTGCAGATCACCCGGGCGTTCGGACCCGCCGTCCGCGACTTCCGGGGATATCCGCTCACGCTCGGGGCGCTGCGCCTGCCGCTGACGCTGGTGATCCTGGTGGTGCTCGCGCACGTGCTGCTGCCGTCCGTGCCGGTCACCGGGATCATCATGGTCTGCGCTCCGGCGCTCACGATCACCCTGCTGGTGGTGCGGACACCGCGCCGGGCGGCCAGGCGGCTGGTCGCGCACGCGCGGCGGAGCCTGCCCGCGATGAGCGGCGAGCTGTCCATGTTCCTGTCGGCCGGGCTGCTCACGGCCGGGTTCGCGGCCATGCTCGACGTGGTGCCGCTGGATCCGCCCATGCTCCGGTTCGGCGTGCCGCAGGCGTGGGCGCTCGTGCTGGTGATGGTCTTCCTGTCCGCGGTCGGGGTGCATCCGGTCATCTCGCTGGCGGTGGCGGCGAGCATGCTGGCTCCGCTCGAACCCGACCCGACGCTGTTCGCCATGACCGGCCTGATCGCGTGGGGCATCCAGGCGGCGGGCGGCCCGCTGTCCGGGTTGAACGTGGTGCTGCAGTCGCGGTTCCGGGTGGACACTTTCCGGATCGCGCGCTGGAATCTCAGCTACGTGTTCGCGATCCTGGTGCTGGCCTACCCGACGTTGTGGGTAGTCGCCCGCTGGAGCTGCGGCGCGACCTGCTGAGCAGCCATACCCATTCGGTTTGCAGCGAATAGGTGACATTTCTGCTCCGGTGACAAGCTGGCGTAGAGGTGAGACCTTCGTATGAGTACGCGGCGTTAGTTCTTCGCGCCGAGTGCCTGTTGGAGGGGGCTAATTCGGTGAGCGAGTGGACGGTTCCGGGGTATCGGGAGATACGTGAGTTAGGCGTCGGCGGCAGCGGGCGGGTCGTGCTGGCGACCTACGAGTCCACCGGCGCGTTCGTGGCGATCAAATACCTGAGCGAGCGGCTGCGCAACGACCCCGAGTTCCTGGCGGGCTTCCAGCGCGAGGCCCGGCTGATGGTCGAACTCCAGGACGCCCACATCGTCAAGCTCTACGAATACGTGCAGTCCCCCTATGGCGACGCCGCCATCGTGATGGAGCTCGTGGACGGCGTGCCGCTCCGCCGGATCCTCGCCGAACACGGCACCACCAGCCCGGAGGCGGCGCTGGTCGTGCTCAAGGGCTCCCTGCTCGGCCTGTCGACCGCGCACGCCCAGGGGGTCGTGCACCGCGACTACAAGCCGGAGAACGTGCTCATCCAGGCCGACGGCACCAGCAAGCTGGCCGACTTCGGGGTCGCGGCGCTCAGCGGGGAGCAGGGGGTTCCGTCGGGGACGCCGTCGTACATGGCGCCGGAGCAGTGGTCGAGCAATCCGGCCAGCCCGGCCACCGACGTGTACGCGGCCACGTGCGTGTTCTTCGAGTGTCTGACCGGGCGCAAGCCGTACCGGGCGGATCACCTGGCGGGGATGCGGCACGCGCATCAGCATGCGCCGATCCCGACCATGGAGGTGCCGTCCTCGGTGCGCGCCCTGGTCGGGCGGGGGATGGCGAAGAACCCGATGGACCGCCCGCCGACCGCGCGGGCCTTCGTGGCCGATCTGGAGGCGGCGGCGGTCGCGGCGTACGGCTCCGACTGGGAGGAGCGCGGGCGGCGGCACCTGGCCGAGCTGGCGACCCTGCTGGCGCTGCTGTTCCCGCTGGCGCGCCCGGCGTCGGCGCCGGAGGTGGGCACCTCGCTGGCGCGGACCGTGCTGTCGGATCGGCTCGGGCATTTCGCGCCGAGGTTCGCGATCGGCGGGTCGCTGGTGGCGGCCGTGGTGATCGCGGTGCTGGTCGCCTCGAACGGGGCGACGCCCGTCTCGGAGGGCACGACGCTCCGGCCGCCAGCGCAGAGCGAGTCGCCGGAGCCGGTCGTGCCGACGGTGGAGCCGACCGAGGAGTCCACGGAGCCGACGGAACCGACCGGCGAGACGGTGACGGATCCGACCGATGAGGCCACTGACCCCCCGGTCGCGCAGCCGCCGGTGACCGACCCGACGACCACGCCGACCGTCACGCCCACGGTGACCGCGACGGCCACCGTCACACCCGCTCCGCTGAAGGTGACCGGGCTGGCGGTCTCGTCGTTCGACGGGCAGTCGGCCTCGCTGCGGGTGCGTACGTCGGCCAACCGGCCGGTGTCGCTGCGGGTGGTGTTCGCCGAAGGGCCCGACACCGATCATCTGGTGGCGCGTCCCGCGCAGGTGATCCCGCTGGCGGGGGCCACCACGTACACGCCGGTGGTGCAGGACGCCTTCACCGCGCCCGCCTGCGGGAAGACCGTGTATCGCAGGATCACCATAGCCACCACGCCGAAGGCGGGGCCGGTCAGCAAGACGACGCCGATCAAGGGCCCGGCGTGCCCGCCCCCCGCCGTGCAGAGCGTGGCGATCGCCAGCTGGGACGGCACGACCGCGGGCGTCGAGGTCAAGACCGACGGCCCGGGCCCGGCGAAGGTGACGGCGGTGTTCGCCAGGGACGGCAAGCCGGCCCAGACGAAGTCGACGAACATCTCCGGCAAGACCACCTACCCGCTGAGCCTCAAGGGGGACCTGGGCGAGGTGGCCTGCGAGAAGGTGGCCGTCTTCAGCGTCACGGTCACCACAGAACCGGCCGCCGCGAACGGCCCGCAGACCAAGCAGGTGCGGGTGCCGGGGCCGCAGTGCGCGCCGCCGACAGTGAAGATCGCCTCGTGGAACGGCCGGACGGCCAGCGTGCAGGTGACGTCCGGCTCGACCGCTCCGGTCAAGCTGACCGTGTCCATCGTGCAGCACCTCCGGTACGGCGAGCGTGACCTGGAGTTCAAGGATGCGCAGAGCGCCACGCTGGAAGGCGACACGCAGTACACCAAGGAGTTCTCGGCCTCCTTCAAGCAGCCGCAGTGTGGTTTCACCGACGAGCGAGTGATCACGGTCAGCGCTTCCCCGGGCGGCGCCACCGCGACCTCCACGTCCAGGATCGTGGGCCCGGCCTGCCCGGATCCGGAAACCGAGGAATCACCCAGCCAGGGCACCGACGGACCCATCCTCTGAGGATCTCCGTTCGGCACTGAAGGAGGCACCGGCGACGCCGTGCCTCCTTTTCCTGTTTGTTCATGTTTGGGTAAAGTGCGTTGACTCTATGCATAGATGTCACTGAATATCCCTTTTGCGAGGGATTGCCTCCTTCGTGACTCATGTCCCCGAAGGGAACAGGAGGCCCCCCACTCTCATGAGCCCCGAGATGGCGAAGTTGATCGCCCTGCTGCGGCAGGAGATCGGTTACACCGAACGACCGAATGGACACACGAAGTTCGGCAAGTGGTACAACAACGTCGAACAGGATGCCGACTACTCCACGCAGGCATGGTGCGACATGTTCCTGTCGTGGGGCGCGCACAAACTCGGATACCAGGAGTGGTTCGGGCAGTTCGCCTGGACCGTCGGGCACGCCCGCTGGTTCCGCGAGCAGGGCGCCTGGGGCGACAAGCCGGTGCCGGGCGCGGTCGTCTTCTACGACTGGGACGGCTCGGGCAGCCTCGACGGCATCGACCACATCGGCCTGGTCACCGGGGTGGACGGCAAAGAGATCACCACGATCGAAGGCAACGTCGACGGCAGCCGCGTCCGCGAGAAGTCGCGGGACCAGAGCGCTGTCGTCGGGTACGGCTACCCGGAAAAGATCAAAGAACGACTGCAACCGGCCCAGGTCAAAACAGACACCGAGCCCGAAGCGGTCAAACCGCCCGACGTCATCTCCGGGGACGCGCCCGAAAACGCCTCTGAAGATCCGGCCGCCAAGCTGGCCACGCGGGAGGGGCGCCCGAACTCCCACGACCACCGCGACCAGCAGAACCGGCAGGACCACCAGGGCCACCAGAACCACCAGGACCAGCAGGACCAGCAAGGCCAGGCGGACCAGCAAGGCCAGCGGAACCAGCAAGACCGCACCGCCCAGGGGCCCGCGCCCAAGAAGCACGCAAACAAGAGGACGTCCGAGAAACCGTCCGCCAAGACCGCGCACCCGAAATCCCAGCAGAACAACGAGGGGATCGCGGGACACCTGGCCGCGTTCCCCGTCTCGGCCGTCCAGCACGTCCCCGCGGGCGGCATCGAGGCCCTCAACGCCCAAGCCCTGATCGCCCCCCTCCTGCTGGCCGTCATCGCCCTCGGCTACGCCAAAACCCGCAGGACCCGCGTCAACGCCGTCGCCGCCACAGAACCCCCCAGCTGGTTCGACCCCGCCGAATCAACAGCGGAGTTGCCCCGATACCCCCACCACCCCACCCCACCTCAACCGCAATATCGCGGTAAACGCCGCAAACCTGAAACGTCCGACATCTACCGGAGCGGCGCCCTCCCCGACGCCCTCAAGGCCGCCTGGGCCGAGCACTCCGACGAACCGGCCCGCGGACGCCACCGGAAGAGCGGAGATCCGGGCTAACGAAGATCGACCCCGGCAATAACTTCTCCTGATCGCCACGGTACGGCTCTTCGACTTGACACCTGAGCCGTTGTTACGCTCCGTAGTCGTGCGAGTGTGCACCGAGATCGGGGGATTTCTAGATGATCAATACTCGGAGGGGTCGGCGTTCATTTTTGCCGGTATTGCTGGGGTGCCTGCTCGTAGGGCTGGCCATCGGCCTGGTGCTACCGGCGTCAGCGTCCCGCGAGGCGCAGTTGACGGTACGAGTCACTGACAACCGGACATACGTGGCGCCATCCGCCACCGTGAGCTTCACGGTTACCGTGATCAACGAAGGAGGCGAGAAAGCCAATGCGATCGACACCCGGCTTGAACTGGGCGCTGGACTGATTGTCTCGTCGGCCTCGGACGGCGGCTCCGCCGGCGGCGGCTCCGCGAACTGGCCCAAGTTCTCGCTCGCCGGTGGGGCGGAGCGGGTCTTCCAGGTGGTCGCCCGGGTGCCGGACCAGGCCATCGCGGGCTTCCGCTACGAGTCCAGGGCCATGGCCACCGCCCAGGGCACCATCGCCGACGCGACCGACGAGACCTTCGTGGGCGCGGCCCAGCTGGCGGTGAGCCAGACCGACCGCAAGCAGGAGGCGGTGCGCGGCGAAACCCTCACCTACACGATCACGGTGAGCAACCCGGGAACGCTGCCGCTCGGCCAGGTCAACCTGGTGGAGTCGGCCGGCAGCGGCCTCCAGTTCGAGTCCGCCACCCGGGGTGGCGCCTGGAACGAGACCCACCGCCAGGTGACCTGGCCGGGCTTCGAACTGGCGGCGGGCGCGGAGGAGAAGTTCATCATGACCGCCAAGGTGCCGGCCGACGCGAAATCCGGCCAGGTGCTGCGCACCACGGCCAGCGCGACCGCGGTCGGCCTGAGCGATCAGGCCGTGGACGAGACGCTGGTGACCGTGGCCACCGGCCTGGCGCTGAGCAAGAGCGACGACCGCGCCGACGCCAAGCCCGGCGAGGAGCTCACCTACACCATCACGGTGCGCAACACCGGCGAGGTGAACGAGCCCTCGGTCGCGCTGGTGGACCGGTTCGGCGAGCGGCTGGAGTTCGTCTCCCTGTCCGGCGACGGCACGTACGCCGATGGAGAGGTGCGCTGGCCCGAATTCCCGCTCAAGGCCGGGGAGCGCCGGGTGTTCTCGGTGGTGGCCCGGGTGCTCAAGAAGGGCGAGCGCGATCTGGTGCGGAACGAGGTGATCGCCACCACGCCCAACGGCCGCCGGAGCATGGCCGAGGACACCACGGTGATCATCACGCCGCCCCCGCC
>NZ_BLAE01000031.1:0-44331 GCF_009687865.1 Acrocarpospora macrocephala | reverse complement strand
CCCGAAGCCCGGACCCCCGGCGCTGAAGATCGCCATCGACGACATCGACGAGGCACCGGAGCGGGTACGGGTGCATGTGAAGGAGGACACGCCCACCGAGATCAACTGGTGTGACGACAAGGGGAGGCCCGTAGCTCAGGCAGACCACGGGACAGATGAGCAACCGTTCAACCGTGACACCTGCGTGCCCCGCGAGCATCCCGTCCACATTCCCGACCAAATCGACAACGCCATCCCGGTGGATGTCGACCGCTTCGACCATCCCGGCCGTGGCGATCACTTCGACCACCCGGACCACTTCGACCACCCGGACCACTTCGACCACCCGGACCATGGCGACGACTTCGACCGTCCCGACCACGGTCCCACCTGCTGCGACACCGGCCCCACCTGCTGCGACACACCCGGGCCCCTGCTGCCGCAGACCGGCACGATCATGATCCCCGTCCTCGGCGCGGGCGTGATCCTGCTCACCCTGGGCGGCGTCATCCTGCTGATCACCCGCCGCCGCCGGCGCAACATCTAACGGCCGCGACGGCACGACCGCGACGAGCTCCCGGCGACCCCGGGAGCTCTTCGTTTGAGACCCTGGTCACCGCCGCTCCGGCCATTTACGATTCCTACGCCCGCTGGGTGAACGTTCAACCGGATCACGGCGTCACTTCTGTGACACACGTGAAAGGGGGTGACGTCAGGTCGACAGGGTCACCAGTCGTGCCCGGCTCGTCGGCGAGCTGGAGTCCGCCCTCCGCGACACGCCGAAGACCGTCCTCATCGTCGGTGCGGCCGGCCTCGGCAAGACCCATCTGCTCGGCGAGCTGACCGCCAGGGCGACGGGTTTCCGCGTGCTGCGCGGCCGCGCCCGCGAGCTGGACGAAGGTCTCGCGTACGCGCCGCTGGTGGACGCGATCGAGTCACTGGGCCGCGACAAACGTTCCCAGCCCGGCCTGTGGGAGCTCTACGACGCGATCGACCGCGCCGCGCTCGGCCACCCCGCCAACCAGACCCCCGGCCACCCGGTGGCCGCCCCCGCCGTCCTGGCCGCCCAGCTCCTGGAGTCGCTGCCGGGCCGCACCCTGCTGGCCATCGACGACATCCACCACGCCGACGCCGACACCCTGCGCCTGCTCGCGGCCCTCCCCCGCAGCGCCCCCAGCCTGGCCATCCTGTGTACGGCCCGGCACGTCCCGGCCCTCGACGTGGACCAGACCGTACGGCTGGAGCCGCTCACCCGCCAGGAGGTCAGCGCGCTGATCACCAGCCTCCTGGACCGCACCCCCAGCGACAACATGATCGACCGGGTGCACAACGAGAGCGGCGGCAACCCCTGGTTCGTGCGGGAGTCGGTGCTGGCCCTGGTGCAGGGCGGCGCGGTCCGCTCCCCCGACCCGGACGCCCGGCGCGGCGCGATCCTGTCCCGGGTCTTCCAGCGCGACCGGCCTGGCCGCGACCTGGCCCGGGTGCTGGCCACGCTGGGCCGTACCCGCGACACCACCGCGATCGACACGCCCGGCACCCTCGAAGCCGTGGCCGAGCTGGCCGGTCTGGACGCCCGGGCGGGGGAACGCGCCCTGGTCGGCCTGGTCCGCGACGGCGTGCTCGTCTACACCGGCGACGGGTACGCCTTCGCCCACCCGCTGGTCGCCGAGGCGCTCTACGACGACCTGAACGCGGGCGAGCGCCGCCGCCTGCACGCGCGCATCGCCGAACTGCTGCACCGCCAAGGCCTGACCGGCGCCCGCCGGGTGCTGGAGTGGGCCACCCACCTGGCCGAGGGCGGCCCGCCCGCCGCCGCGCTGGCCGCGATGCTGCGCGCCGCCGACCTGACCCGCTGGACCGCGCCGCTGTCTGCCGCGCACTGGTACGGCCGGGCCGCCGACGTCGCCGACGACGCGGGCCAGCGCGGCGACCTGCTGGCCCGCCAGTCGATGTCCTACTGGAAGGGCTCCCGCCCGGCGCTGGCGCTCAACTCCGGGCAGCGTGCGCTGGCGCTGCTGCCCGCGGGACGGCGGCGCACCAGGACCTCCTACACGGTGGTGGGCGCGGCGCACGCGATGGGCTGGTACGACGTGGCCCTGACCGTCGCCGCCCAGCAGGTCCCGCGCGCCGACGACCCGACCGCGCTGTTCGCCCAGCGCGCCCTGCTGCTGGCCGAGCTCGGCCGCCCGCTCGGCGACCACGTCAAGCAGGCCTGGGACGGCCTGGCGAGCTGCCCGCCGGAGGACCGGATCATCACCGCGGGCTGCCTGGCCCTGCGCGCCCTGCTGGACGGCGACTGGCCCGAAGCGCAGCGCGCCGTCGACGAGTTGCTCGGTTTCGCCGCCGCGCTCCCGCCGGGGGCCCGGCTGGCGGCGCTGGAATCGGCCGCCCACGTGACGAGCACCGCCGGGCTGCGGGCCCGCTCGACCGCCATGCTGGAGCAGGCCGAGCAGATCCACCGCGGCCTGGGCTGGCATGACATCGCCGGGCAGAACGTCCGGGTGCAGGCGTTGATCCGGCGGCTGGCCGGGGAGTGGGACCGCGCGCTCACCGAAATCCAGGCCGGCGCGGGCCCGCTGGCGGAGGCCGGGCTGCTGGAGAACCACGGCCTGCTGCGCAACATCGAGCTGGACATCCTGCTCGACCAGGGGCGATACGAGGAGGCCGCGATCGTCCTGGACGATCCGCCACCCGTGTGCGCGACCCATGCCGGGCTGCGGTACACCATGCGCGCCCGGCTGGCGCTCGGCCTGGGGGACCTGGTCGCGGCCCGCGACTGGGCGGACCGGGCGCTGGCGGAGGGGATCGCCGACGTGGTCCACCGGGCGCTGGCCGTGCGGGTGCTGATCCACGCCGCCGCCGGGGATCGTGACGGCGGGCGGCTGGCCGCGGCCCGGCTGGACGAGGAGAGCGCCAACGGCACGCCCCGGGCCAGGATGTCCGCCGACCTGGCCATGGGCTGGGCGTTCGAGGACACCGACAGGGCCGGGGCCGCGCTGGAGCGGGCCAGAGCCGACGGGCTGCCGTTCGAGGAGGCCAGAGCCCGGCTCGTGCTGGGCACGATCGGCGACCACGCCCAGCTGACCCGCGCGCACACCGCCTTCAACGCGCTCGGCGCGATCCCGTGGCGGGACCGCGCCGCCCGCCTGATGCGCGGCGCCGGCCTGGCTCCCGCCGGAGCGCTGACTCCGACCGAGCGCCGGGTGATCGAGCTGGTGGCGGGCGGCCTGAGCAACCCTCAGATCGCCGACGAGCTGCACTACAGCCGCAAGACCGTCGAGGTCTACCTGACCCGGGTGTATGCGAAGACCGGCTTCAAATCCCGGGTAGAACTCGCCCTAGCGGTCGAGCGAGGCGAGCTTTAGGGATCTCCCTACTGGGCCTGGCGGGCAGCCGGGCGACAGGATTCTCGCATGGGGATCCTGGAATATGCGGACAAGGTGTGGCGGGGCTCGGTGCAGGCCTACGAAGTGCCGCTCGCCGAGTTACGCGCCAGTGGCGCCCAGGAGGTCGCCGAAGGCGTGGCCATGTGGCCCGCGTTCGGCAACGTGTACGCCATCCGGGGGGAAGCCGGTCTAGCACTTTTCGACACAGGTAACGCGATGGACGCCCCGGCCATGCACCGGGCCGTGCGTTCCTGGTCGACCGAGCCGGTCCGGTACGCGATTTTCTCGCACGGACACTTCGACCACGTGGGGGGAATGGAGTGTTTCGACGAGGAGGAGGGCTCCCGGCCAGTCGTCGTCGCACACGAGGGGGTGGCGAATAGGTTCGCCCGATATGCCAGGACCGCCGGGTACAACTCGGTGATCAATCAGCGGCAGTTCGGGTTCGCCCAGATGCACTGGCCGGCCACTCATCGCGTACCGGACCTGACCTACCAGGAGCGGCTGACCCTCTCGCTCGGCGACGTCACCTTCGAGCTGCGCCACGCGCGCGGCGAGACCGATGACGCCACCTGGGCGTTCGTTCCTGAGCACGGCATCCTGCTGACCGGCGACCTGTTCGTCTGGGTGACGCCCAGCGCCGGTAATCCGCAGCGGGTGCAGCGCTACCCCGACGAGTGGGCGGTGGCGCTGCGCACGATGGCGACCCTGGACGCGGAGCTGCTGCTGCCCGGCCACGGGCTGCCCATCTCCGGCTCCATCCGGGTCCGCCGCGCCCTGGTCGACACGGCCGACTACCTGGACAGCCTGGTCGAGCAGACCCTCGACCTGATGAACGCGGGCGCTCGCCTCGACGAGATCCTGCACACCGTCAAACCACCCCTGGAGCTGTCGCAGCGGCCGTACCTGCAGCCGTACTACGACGAGCCCGAGTTCATCGTGCGTAACATCTGGCGGCTTCACGGGGGCTGGCACGATGGCAACCCGGCCAACCTGAAACCCGCGCCAGACGCGGTTTTCGCCCGCGCCATCGCCGAGCTGTCGGCGGGCGCGGGCACGGTGGCCGGGCGGGCGGTGGTCGCGGCGGCGGAGGGTGATCTCCGGCTCGCCTGCCAGCTCGCCGAACTGGCGGTCCAGGCCGAGCCGGACGACGACAAGATCCACGAAATCCGGGCCCGCGTCTACGCCCTCCGCGTCCAGGAGGAGCCCGGCGCGATGGCCCGCGGCGTCTACGCCTGGGCCGCCGCCGAATCCCGCAGCAAGGTCACCGGCAGCGACCTCCTCGACGTCTACCACGAGGTGACCGACGGCCGCATGTGGTGGATCCCCGCCGGCACCGCCGACCGAAACTGATCTCACTATGGGAATCTGATTATCAGATAGACTTGAGTCATGCGTACGATGACCGCCACCGAGGCATCCCGCAACTTCTCCGACCTGCTGGACGCGATCGAGCGCGGGGAGACCGTCACGATCACCCGGGGCCATCACCCGGTCGCGGAGATCCGCCCGGCCAGCCGGCGCACCGGCGCGGATCTGCGCGCGGCCCTGGCCGACATTCCGCCGCCTGACGAGCGTTTCACCGAGGACATCGCGGCGGCGCTGGAACTGGTCGTCACCGAGGAGGCGGACCCGTGGGCCGGCGCCTGATCCTGGACACCAACGTCCTGATCGCGTACGAACGCGGCACGATCGACCGAGCCGCGCTGGATTCCGACGAGCTCGCGGTGGCCGCCGTGTCGATCGCCGAATACCGGGTCGGGATCGAACTCGCCGACACGCCTCAGCGGGCCGCCGACCGGTCCCGGGCACTGGCGGCGATCACCTCGGTGGTGGACGTCCTCGACTACACCGAGACGACCGCGGCCATGCACGCGAGCTTGCTCGCGCACGTGCGCCGATCGGGCACGCCGCGAGGCGCCCATGACCTGATCATCGCGGCGCATGCGCTGCAATCCGGGCGCATGGTGATGAGTCGCGATTCGAAGGCCCGATTCGGAGATCTGCCGGGTGTCATCGCCGTGGAGCCCTAGAAAGGCTCAGAACAGGACCGAGGTGAAGGTGTCGACCTCGCGGAAGCCGACCTTCTTGTAGGCGGCGCGGGCCGGGAGGTTGTAGTCGTTGACGTAGAGGGTGACGATCGGGGCGAAGTATTTGAGGGCCTGTTCGACGACGGTGGCCATGCCGGTGGCGGCGTGGCCGCGGCCACGGTAGAGGGGGTCGACCCAGACGCCCTGGATCTGGCAGGCCTGCGGGGTCACGGCGCCGATCTCGGCTTTGAAGATGACCTGGCCGTCCTCGATGTGGGCGTAGGAGCGGCCGATTCTGATGAGTTCGGCGACGCGGGAGCGGTAGAGGGCGCCGCCGTCCCCGTTGTCGGGGGAGACGCCGACCTCCTCGGTGAACATGGCGACGCAGGCGGGGAGCAGGGTGCCGAACTCCTCGGGGCGGACGCGGCGGACCTCGGGGTCGGCGGTGACCAGGGGGGCCGAGGAGGTGGCCATCACGGGCTGGGCCCAGCGGATGGCTCTGGCCCGGCCCCAGTGGGGTTCCAGGCGCTCCCAGAGCAGTTCCACCGCGGCCGACGGGCCGACGATGGAGGAGCAGCGGCGGCCCTGCTTGCGGGCGCGGTCGGCGAAGGCGTGCACGGCCTCGCGGCCGGCGTTGACCGGGACCAGGTTGGCCCCGGCGTAACACAGGGAGGTCAGCCCGCCGCGCGGGCCGAATCCCCACATCTGACCGCCGAGCCGGGCGGGGTTGAGACCGACGGCTCTGACCCGTGAGGCGACGAAGACGTTGGCGACCGGATCGGAATCGAGGAGCCCCAGCACCTCATCTCGATCGTTGTCGTCCAGCACGCGCGACGCCGAAGTGCGCAGCATCACGGGCCCAAGCCTACGCGACGACCTCGATTTTGGTAGTCACCCCGGAATCTGGGAGATATCCCCCAAGAGAATGCCCGCCAGTGACCCCCTGCCGCTCGACGCCCCCGCCATCATCGGGGTCAGCGGCCGGGGCGCCGGCAGCGTCGGGCAGGTCAGATCGGCCGCCCGGCCCGCCTTCCGCTGCGGCGCCAGCACCCCGTCCCGGAGATAGGTGAGGACCTGCCGGTCGACACAGGCGTTGCCGCTGAGCGCGACCCCGTGGTTGCCCCCGGGTTCGGTCACCAGCCGCGCGGTCGGGAACGCCGCCCGCATGCTCAGCGCCCCCTCGTACGGCGTGGCCGCGTCCCGCTCCGCCTGGACGAGCAGCACCGGCGGCAGATCCTTCGTCCCGACCTTGACCGGTTTCACGCCCCGCTCGGGCCAGAACACGCAGGGCGCGTTGTAGACGGTGTTGGGCCAGGCCATGAAGGGCGCCTTGGCGTGCACCCGGGCGGCGTCGGCATGCCATTGGGCCCAGGCTTTTGGCCAGGCCGCGTCCCGGCACTGCACGCCCAGATACACCGCGTAGCCGTTCTCGTCGGCGGCGTCGTTCTCCGCGTGCTTGTGGTAGGCCTCGACCAGGCCGGTCGTGTCACCGGAGCGGACGTATTCGGAGAAGAGCCGGCCCAGCTGCGGCCAGACGAGGTTGGTGTAGCCGCCCACCATGAAGATGTCGTCGAGCTCGCTCGGGCCGACGACCCCCCCGGCCGGGCGGCTCCGCAGCCGCTGGCGCATCGCATACCAGGCGAACTCGGCGGCCCTGAGGGTGTTGCCGATCCGGTAGACGGAATCGTTGGCGGCCACCCAGGACAGGAAGTCGCGGTGCCGCCGGTCGAAGGCGTAGTTCTGGGCGACGTTCGCCTGATACCAGACCTCCTCCGGGTCCACCACGCTGTCCAGCACCATGCGCCGCACGCGCTGCGGGAACAGGGTGGCGTAGACCGCGCCGAGATAGGTGCCATACGAGTAGCCCAGGTAGCTGATCTTCTCCTCGCCCAGGGCCTGGCGGATCACGTCCAGGTCGCGGGCGGTGTTCTCGGTGTTGAGATACGGCAGGAACCAGGACCACCGGTTGGCGCAGCCCGTGGCGAACTCCTCGGCGCGGCCGAGCAGCACGCTCTCCTCCGCGTGGCTCTGCGGCACGCTGTCGGCGCGCGGCGCCGCGTAGTAACGCTTGATGTCCACGCAGCTGAGCGCGGGCTTGCTGGCCCCGACCCCGCGCGGGTCGAAGCCGATCACGTCGTAGCGGGCGGCCAGATCCTTCGGCAGCTTGGTGGCGACATACGCCGCCAGGGCGGTTCCGGACGCGCCGGGCCCGCCCGGGTTCACCAGCAGGACCCCCAGATGGTTGCCATCCCTGGGCGCCGACCCCTTGATCCGGTTCACCGCGATCGTGATCTGCTGCCCGTACGGCTCCGCGGGGTCGAGCGGCACGCGGACCGAACCGCATTCAGCCCGGCTGGCGCCCCCGCAGGCCACCCAGGCGATCGACTGCGGGCGGGCCGACGCGCCCCCGGGCCCAAGGCCCACGACCAGTCCGGTGCAGAGCACCGCAACCCCCGATACCGCCCCGACGACTCGCCTCACGCCCACTACTCCTCTATTCAGACGGGTACAGACCAGCTTCCCCTCCGTAACGGCTCGGCTACCACACGCACCCCCTGATCGCTATCACTGTGTAGTCACAATGTTGCTCTCTGTAATCACATTCACCATGTCCGAGATTCCCTAAGTGATGAATGTTTCAACGGGTTCACCAGCCAATATTCCCGTTGGGGGCGATCTTCGCGGGAGTGTCTGCGCACGTGATCCGGGGCCCGCGCCACGCCCTCGCCGGTCCTCGCGTGTCCGGTTCAGGCGGCCCGCAGAGCGCCGTCCTGTACGCCCCAGAAAATCACCCGCACCATCAAGGCACTGCAGGGGAGTCGGCGTCGCGGCCGGGGCCCGCAGCGAAGCCAGACGCCCGCTTTCTGAGGCTGGACTACGGCCATCCCCGCTATTCCCGGGCTGGCCGGAAGGGAACTCATGGTGAACTCGACAGGCAACGTGGCTCTGCGAGCCACGCTGGATCAAGGAAAGAGAATCAGGAGACGTCTGACCGTTTGGGCCGCCGCACTGCTCCTGGCGCTCGGGACTGGCCTCGTGGTCACCCCCACCCAGGCGACGGCGCACGGCGTCAACATGTTCCCCGGCGCTCGTACGTTCCTGTGCTGGCAGGACGGGCTCCGTGAGAACGGGCAGATCCAGGCGTACAACCCGGCATGCGCCTCCGCCATCGCCGCCAACGGCACCACGCCGCTGTACAACTGGTTCGCCGTGCTCCGCTCCGACGCGGCCGGCCGGACCACCGGCTTCATCCCGGACGGTCAGATCTGCAGCGGCGGCACCGGTGGCCCCTACAACTTCTCCGGCTACAACGCCGCCAGGACCGACTGGCCGACGACGCACCTGACCTCGGGCGCCAGCTACCAGTTCCGGTACAGCAACTGGGCGGCCCACCCGGGCACCTTCCACCTGTACATCACCCGGAACGGCTGGAACGCGAACGGGCCGCTGGCCTGGTCCGACCTGGAGTCGTTCGGCAGCGTCACCAACCCGCCGCAGAGCGGCGGTCCCGGCGCCCTGAACTACTACTTCTGGAACCAGCAGCTGCCCTCGGGCAAGAGCGGCCGGCACATCATCTACATCCAGTGGGTGCGCTCGGACAGCGCGGAGAACTTCTTCAGCTGCTCTGACGTCGTCTTCGACGGCGGCACCGGCCAGGTCACCGGCGTCGGCCCGAACCAGAGCTCGCCGTCCAACCCGGGCAGCCCCAACCCGGGCAGCCCCTCGCCAGGCAGCCCGTCTCCCGGTAGCCCCTCGCCGGGCAGCCCGTCCCCGGGCAACGGCGCGTGCACCGCGACCTACACCAACAACGCGATCAACTGGCCGGGCCACTTCCAGGGCACGGTGACCGTCCGCAACAACAGCGCGACGACCCCGCTCAACGGGTGGACCGTGCGCTGGACCTTCAGCGGCGGCCAGACGTTCGAAGGCGCGCCATGGAACGGCACGGTGATCTCGAACCCGCCCAATGTCGGGGTCCGCAACGCCAACTACAACGGCAATGTGGGGCCCAGCTCGACGACCTCGTTCGGCTTCAACGGCGCGGGTAACGCGCCCAGCCCGGTTCCGACGCTGACCTGCACCAGCCCGTAACCGGATACGTCCTGGGGCCCGGCGCGCCGCGCCGGGCCCCTTCCGGCTGACATCCGCCGCCCAGGTCAGGAGGACCCGATGCTCGACACCCCGGCATCCGAGCAGGTCAGCGAGGACCGCTCAGCACAGGACAGCGCGCCGAGCGCTTCTCGCGAGCGCGTGCTGTGGACGGTCGGAGCCACGCTCCTGGTCCTGGTGATGGTCGCCCTGTTCCTGCGCGGCGTGAGCTCCTCCTCCGGCCCGGGCGGCCGCTCGGTCGACGGCCTGCCGCAGCAGCGGCCCTCCCCCGTGTACGCCCTCTCCGACGCGTTGCGCGCGCAGCTCGCCATCGAGGTGACCACGATCCTGGAGAAGTCCTCCCCCGCCCAGCACCACGCCCACGGCCACGACTTCGGCGACGAATACGAGAAGCAGGAGCTCCGCGTCGTCTGCGCGGTCGATCCCTTCGGCGTCGAACCGGTCACCGCCACCACGCGCGAGGAAGTGAAAACCGTCTACGCCCAGCACATG
Organism: Acrocarpospora macrocephala; assembly: GCF_009687865.1. Classification (GTDB taxonomy): domain Bacteria; phylum Actinomycetota; class Actinomycetes; order Streptosporangiales; family Streptosporangiaceae; genus Acrocarpospora; species Acrocarpospora macrocephala. Next base: position 34,334 of record NZ_BLAE01000031.1, on the reverse strand, counting down.
TGCGCCGTCGACGAATTCGGCGACCCCTGGGCCAAGTCGATCCGCGTCGCCGGACCGCTCGCGGTCACCCTCGACAAGAAGGAGCCCGTCATCGAGGTCCCCCTCTCCGGCGAGGGCTATCCCGAGCACGTCCGCGAGCTGATCCCGCCCTACTTCCTGGAATCCGCCTTCAGCAACTACTTCGACCCGGACACCCTGGAAAAGGCCCGCGACCGCTTCGAGAACGGGCAGAAACCGCCGCCGGTCGCGATCAGCTGACCACGACCTGAGGACCGGGAGCGTCGTCATCGTCCAGATCGACGTCGACGCCCATCTCCTCGGCCAGGCGGAGGGCCTCTTCGATCAGGGTCTCGACGATCTGGGATTCCGGGACGGTCTTGATGACCTGGCCCTTGACGAAGATCTGGCCCTTGCCGTTGCCGGAGGCGACGCCCAGGTCGGCCTCGCGGGCTTCGCCGGGGCCGTTCACCACGCAGCCCATGACGGCCACCCGGAGGGGGACCTTGAGGCCGTCGAGACCGGCGTGCACCTGCTCGGCCAGCGTGTAGACGTCCACCTGGGCGCGCCCGCAGGACGGGCAGGAGACGATCTCCAGGCCGCGTTTGCGCAGGTTGAGCGACTCCAGGATCTGGATGCCGACCTTGATCTCCTCGACCGGCGGCGCGGACAGCGAGACCCGGATGGTGTCCCCGATGCCGTCGGCGAGCAGCGAGCCGAAGGCCACCGCGGACTTGATCGTCCCCTGGAAGGCCGGACCCGCCTCGGTCACGCCCAGGTGCAGCGGGTAGTCGCACTGCTCGGCCAGCAGCCGGTACGCCTTGATCATGACCACCGGGTCGTTGTGCTTGACCGAGATCTTGATATCCCGGAAGTCGTGCTCCTCGAACAGCGAGCACTCCCACAGCGCCGACTCGACCAGCGCCTCCGGGGTGGCCTTGCCGTACTTCTGCAGCAGCCGGGGGTCGAGCGAACCCGCGTTGACGCCGATCCGGATCGGCACGCCGTGATCCTTGGCCGCCCGCGCGATCTCGCCCACCTTGTCATCGAATTTCTTGATATTTCCGGGATTGACCCGGACGGCCGCACACCCCGCCTCGATGGCGGCGAAGACGTACTTGGGCTGGAAGTGAATGTCCGCGATCACCGGGATCTGCGACTTCCTGGCGATCATGGGCAGCGCGTCCGCGTCGTCCTGGGACGGCACCGCGACCCGGACGATCTGGCAACCGGACGCCGTGAGCTCCGCGATCTGCTGCAGGGTCGCGTTCACGTCCGAGGTCAGCGTGGTGGTCATGGACTGCACGGAGACCGGGGCGTCCCCGCCCACCGGCACCGAACCGACGTGGATCTTCCGCGACACCCGCCGCGTGGCGATCGGCTTCATCGGTATTGACGGAATCCCGAGATCAACAGACATTTCTGCACCTTGCGCTCATGGCCACGTTCCCCGACAGCCCAAGTCTAGGCAGTGCCATGAACACGCCAACCCATGCGCCCACCAGTCACTCCAGCTTCATGTGACGTTACGCGGTGAGTTCCCTGGCCCGGGCGCGCGCCCACTCGTCCGCGCCGAGCACCTCCTCCAGCGATTCGGCCTGGCCGGGGATGTGCTCGCCGACCACCCGGGCGACCGTGTCCACGATGCCGAGGAACGGCAGGGCGCCCTTCTGGAAGGCGTCCACGCAGACCTCGTTGGCGGCGTTGTAGACGGCGGGGGCCGTGCCGCCCTGCTCGCCGACGTAGCGGGCCAGCGCCACGGAGGGGAAGGCGCGGTCGTCGAGGGGTTCGAAGGTCCAGGTGTGCGCCCGGGTCCAGTCGACCGGCGCGGACACCTCAGGGAGCCGGTCGGGATGGCCCAGGGCCAGGGCGATCGGCAGGCGCATGTCGGGCGGGCTGGCCTGGGCGACGGTCGAGCCGTCCACGAACTCGACCATGGAGTGGATCATCGACTGCGGGTGCACGACCACCTCGATGCGGTCGAACGGGATGTCGAACAGCAGGTGCGCCTCGATCACCTCCAGGCCCTTGTTGACCAGGGTGGCCGAGTTGATGGTGATCACCGGCCCCATCGACCAGGTGGGGTGGTTCAGCGCCATCTCCGGGGTGACCCCCTCCAGCTCCGCCCGGGTCCGCCCGCGGAACGGGCCGCCGCTGGCGGTCACCACCAGCCGCCGTACCACCCGGAGATCGGTTCCGGACGGACCGGACGCCCACAGGCACTGGGCCAGCGCGGAGTGCTCGGAGTCCACCGGGAGCAGCTGGCCGGGCTTGGCCAGCCGCTTGACCAGCGGGCCGCCGATGATCAGCGACTCCTTGTTGGCCAGCGCCAGCACCCGCCCGGCCTCCAGCGCGGCCAGCGTGGAGGTCAGCCCGAGCGCCCCGGTGATCCCGTTGAGCACGATGTCGCACGGCCACGCGGCCACCTCGGCGACCCCTTCCGGCCCGGCCAGCACGACCGGATCTGCTCCGCGCGCGGCCAGCGCCCGTTTCAGTTCCGGTACGGCACGCGGATCGGCCACCGCCACCGCCGCGACCCCGAACTCGGCCGCCTGCCGGGCCAGCAGATCCACCCGCCCGCCCCCGGCGGCCAGCGCGGCCACCTCGAACCGGTTGCGGGCGATGACATCGAGCGCCTGAGTGCCGATCGAGCCGGTCGAGCCGAGCAGGACGACCGACCGCGGCGTTTCGGAATCCATCCGCCCATTCTCGTGTACGGACCCGGAGCCCCAACAACTGAGGTCCAGGAGAAATCAGTTCATCTGTGTCCGAGTCCTGCCATATCCGTATCTGCATACGAAGAGAAATAGCGCTACAACGCTCGCTAATTTCGCGCGTCAGGACATCCATCACGGAGGTACGCAATGCACCGCTCGGCGCGTCGCCACTTCGCCCGCCTGGCTCCTCTTCTCACCCTGCCCGCCCTCTTTTCGCCCGCGCTCGCCGTTGCACTGCTGCCCGCCGCCCCCGCCCACAGCGCCACGGCCGCGCCCAAGCCGATCACCTACGACGCCGCCGACACCAAGACGGAGCAGCGCTCGGTGGCCTCCTACTGGACCGCGGCGCGGATGGCGGCGGCCAAACCGCTGGACGCGCCCGCCGAGTCCGCCCGCCGGTTCGTCAGCTCCGCCCAGTTAGACGTGCCCGACGGCAAGCCCCTCAGCGTCAAGCCCACGATGACCCTCACGGCGGAGGCCGCCGCGGCCTCGCCGCGCAGCACCGGCGAGCCGTGGACCTCGGAGGGCGCGATCACCGACACGGTCGGCCGGATCTTCTTCACCGTCACCTCGGGCTCCAGCGCCGGCCGCAACGCCTCCTGCTCCGGCAACGCCGTGACCAGCGCCAACCGGAGCGTGGTGATCACCGCCGGGCACTGCGTGAAGATCGGCGGCTCGTTCCACAGCAACTGGGTCTTCGTGCCCGGCTACGACCAGGGCAACCGCCCGCACGGCACCTGGGTGGCCACCAGCCTGCTCACCACCCCGCAGTGGAACTCCCGCGAGGACATGAACTTCGACCTGGGCGCCGCCGTGGTCGCCCCCCTCGACGGGCGGCTGCTCACCGAGGCGGTCGGCGGGCAGGGCATCGCGTTCAACCAGAGCCGGGGCCGGCAGATGTACGCCTTCGGGTATCCGGCGGCTTCGCCGTACAACGGGTCGAGGCTGATCTACTGCAGCGGGCGGGCCTTCGACGACTTCCTGATGTCGGAAGATGTCGGGCTCAACTGTGACATGACCGGCGGGTCCAGCGGCGGGCCCTGGCTCATCAACTTCAATGAGAGCACCGGGCTCGGGCTGCTCAACTCGGTGAACAGCTTCAAGTACAACTTCGCCAACTACTGGATGTTCGGGCCCTACTTCGGCGGCGAGGCGCAGGCCCTCTACAACGCCGCGCAGCGCACCTCTCTCACATGATTTACCTAAAGTAGCCACTGGAACACGTTTCGTGGTCCAAACTCGGATGCCATGACCCCGAGCATCCCCCTGCTTGCCGTTTCGCTCGCCCTGTTCGGGCCGTCCGGACCGGCCAAGCTGCCCGACGTGATCGAGCACACGGCGGCCGTGGCTCCCGTCCGCTACTGGACCGCGGAGCGCATGGCCGCCGCGCTGCCGATCGACCTGCTGCCGGTGCTCAGCCAGGTGGCCCCCGCCGCGCGGCACCAGCGGGGCGGGGCGGCCACCAGCGGGGCGCGGTGGAGCGCGGGGGGCGCGGTGGCCAGGACCACCGGGCGGGTGTTCCTGACCATGGACGGCGTGGACTTCGTCTGCTCGGCCGGGTCGGTGCGGGGGGCGAACAAGGATCTGGTGGTCACCGCCGGGCACTGCGTCAAGGACGGCACCGGGTCGTGGGCGGCGAACTGGATGTTCGTCCCGGGGTACGACGCCGGGCGGGAGCCCTACGGGTCGTTTCCGGCGCGGCGGATGTTCGTGGCCGGGCCCTGGTCGCGCAGCGCCGACGACAGCTACGACGTCGGCATGGTGGCGGTGGCGACCCGGGGCGGAAAGCACCTGGCGGACGTGGTGGGCGCCCAGGAGATCGGGTTCAACGCGCCGCGCGGCAGGCACGCCTACGGCTTCGGGTTCCCGGCCGATCCGCCGTACAACGGGGAGAGCCTGATGTACTGCGCGGGCGGCACCAAACCCGACCCGAACGAGCAGACCTACGACCAAGGGCTGCGCTGCGACCTCACGGCGGGGGCCAGCGGCGGCCCGTGGCTGTCCGGTTTCGACCAGGCCACCGGGAAGGGCACGGTGACCTCGGTGAGCAGCTTCAAGTACAGCAACGACCGGAGCACCATGTACGGCCCGTATTTCGGCAGCGCCATCAAGACCCTGCACCAGACGGCGGAACGCGCCTAAAGCTCGTACGCGTGGCCGCTGTGGTCCTCTTCCATGCTCTCGGCGGCGGTGCGCACGATCTGCGGGTCCGGCGTGCCGACGACCTGCTTGTCCTTGTCGTCATAGTCGAACAGCGACAGCACATGGCGCATCGCCTCGAGCCTGGCGCGCTTCTTGTCGTTGCTCTTGATCACCGTCCACGGCGCGATGTCCGTGCTGGTGTTGAGGAAGACGTCCTCCTTGGCCGCGGTGTAGTCGTCCCAGCGGTCCAGGGAGGCGATGTCCATCGGGGAGAGCTTCCAGCGGCGGACCGGATCGACCTGCCGGATGATGAAGCGGGTGCGCTGCTCGGAGCGGGACACCGAGAACCAGAACTTGATCAGTGAGACGCCGTCCCTGACCAGCATGCGCTCGAACAGCGGCGCCTGGAACATGAACTCCTCGTACTCGGCCTGGGTGCAGAAGCCCATCACCCGCTCGACCCCGGCCCGGTTGTACCAGGAGCGGTCGAAGAGCACGATCTCCCCGGCGGCCGGGAGGTGGGCGGTGTAGCGCTGGAAGTACCACTGGGTGCTCTCGCGCTCGCTGGGCTTCTCCAGCGCGACCACGGTGGCGCCACGCGGGTTGAGGTGCTCCATGAACCGTTTGATGGTGCCGCCTTTGCCGGCCGCGTCCCGCCCCTCGAAGAGGATCACGACCCGCGCCCCGGAACGCTTGATCCAGTACTGGAGCTTCAGCAGCTCGATCTGGAGCAGGCGTTTGTCGCGCTCGTACCGGGGGCGGTCCATGCGCTCGTCGTACGGGTAGTGCTCGCGCCAGGTGTCGACCGGTCGCCCGTCCGCCCGGACCAGAACCGGGTCGTCGTCATCGTCGTCGTCGACCCAGAGCCCAGGCGTGTGGACGAGCAGATCTACCACATCGTCCTGTTTCGGGGTCATGTGACCAGGATTGCACATCCTGGTAAACATCTCGGATCAGAGGGATAGTCCTGTGATGACCATGACCTTTTCATAAGTCAAATCAGCCATGGCCGAGCGCAGACCCTCGCGCCCGATGCCGGATTCCTTTACCCCGCCGTACGGCATCTGGTCGGCCCGGTACGACGGCACGTCGCCGATGATCACCCCGCCCACCTCCAGCTCCCGGTTGGCCCGGAAGGCGGTGTCGAGGCTGCGGGTGAACACTCCGGCCTGCAGGCCGTAGCGGGAGTCGTTGACGGTGGCGAAGGCCTCGTCCACGCCGGACACCCGCTGGATCACCAGGACCGGGCCGAAGACCTCCTCGGCGATGACCTTGGCGCCGGCGGGCACGTCGGCCAGCACGGTGGGGGCGACGGTGGCGCCGTCCCTGGTGCCGCCCGCGAGCACCTTGGCCCCGGCGTCCACGGCCTCGGCCACCCAGGCTTCCACCCGCTCGGCGGCCTGCACCGAGACCAGCGGCCCCACCTGGGTCTTCTCGTCCTCGGGATCGCCGGTGACCAGCCCGCCGACGGCGGCGACCAGCTTGTCGGTGAACGCGTCGGCGACCGCGTCCTCGACGATCACGCGCTGCACGGCGATGCAGCTCTGCCCGGCCTGGTAGTTGGAGAACAGCGCGACCCGCCCGGCCGCCCAGTCCAGGTCGGCGTCGGCCAGCACGACCGCGGCCGCGTTGCCGCCGAGTTCGAGCGTGACGTGCTTGCGCGGCACCCGGTCGATGATCGCGTATCCGACCGGCCCGGAGCCGGTGAACGAGACGACGGGCAGGCGCGGGTCCTCCACCAGCGACCCGGCCCGGTCGTTGGGCACCGGCAGGATCGAGAACATGCCCTCCGGCAGGTCGGTCTCGGCCAGGATCTCGCCCAGCAGCAGGGCCGAGAGCGGGGTCGCGGGCGCGGGCTTCACGATGACCGGCGCGCCGACCGCGATGGCCGGGGCGACCTTGTGCGCGACCAGGTTGAGCGGGAAGTTGAACGGCGTGATCGCCAGCACTGGGCCGTATGGCACGCGCGTGACATAGGCCAGGCGCCCCTGCGCGGCCGGTTCAGTGTCGAGCCGCTGCACGTCCCCGCTGAACCTGCGGGTCTCCTCGGCGGCGAACCGGAACGTGGCCACGGCCCGGCCCACCTCGCCGCGCGCCCAGAAGATCGGCTTGCCGTTCTCGCCGCTGATCACGCGGGCGATCTCGTCGGCCCGCTCCGCGATCCGCCGCGATACGTGCGCCAGCGCCTCGGCCCGCACGTGCAGCGGCAGCGCCGCCGCCTGCTTGCGCACCGCGTGCGCCGCGGCCACCGCCTCCTCCACCTGATCCGGCGTGGGTACGGCATGCACTCCCACCACCCGCCCGTCATGCGAGTTGGTGACGGTCAGCTCGGTCTCGCCGGTCGCGGGACGGCCGGCCAGCCAGAAGGGGCGAAGGGGAATTCCCGGTGTTCCCGACGAGATAGTCATACATTCACGCTATGCCCATCCGCCCGGACGCTCCTTACTCCGGGCCGCACAATCTCCTGTCCAAACCCCGCCACGCTGGACAACTTCCCATGTTTCAGATTGATGTCACGGATGCGCAGCAATTTCAGGATGTTTTCCGTTGCGAGGCGGTTTGAAGGGTTCGTGGCGTGGTTAAGTCAAGACGCGGGCCCACGCGAGGGCCCACTCGACGAGAAGGGCTCGTGGCTCATGGGTACCCCGGCGCCGCTCGGTCTTCAAGGTGCCTACGCCCTCGGCCAGCGCAGCGGATACGACGAGCTTCGCACCCGGCTCCTCGACGTGGCCAGCGAGCTGCTGATGGCGTCAGGACCGGAGAGCCTCACCGTACGGCGGATCGCCGCCGAGGCGGGCTGCGCGACGACCGTGATCTACACCATGTTCGGCAGCAAGGAAGGCCTCGCCGAGGCGCTCTACCTGGAGGGCTTCGAGCGGTTCCGGCGGCGGCTGGCGGCGGTCACGCCCCGGCCGGATCCGTACGAGTATCTGGTCGCGCTGCAGCCGATCTACCGGGAGGCGGCGCTGGCGGAGCCCGGCTACTACAGCCTCATGTTCGAGCGGGCGATCCCGGGCTTCGTCCCCAGCGAGCGGGCCAGGACGCTGGCCAGGGCGGCGCTGAACATCATCGACCGGGTGATCGCGGACTGCATCTCGGCCGGGTATATGACGCCGACGCAACCCCGCAAAGTGGCGGACGCGCTGTGGGCGGCGGCGCAGGGCGCCATCAGTCTGGAACGTGCCGGGCATCTGTCCGACAGCAGCACCTATGACGCTGTCACGGCCGCGACGATCAGCCACTTCCTCATCCGCCGGGGTTGAACGTCAGGGCGATCCAGAGTTCGGCGCGGGTGGCCGGGTCGTCCAGGTCCCGGCCCAGCAGCTCGCCGACCCGGCGCATCCGGTAGCGCAGCGTGTGGCGGTGCACGCCGAGGCGTTGCGCCGCCGCGTCCCAGTGGCCGTTGCTGGCCAGGTACGCGTGGAGCGAGCTGACCAGGTCGGCGCGGGAGCCGTACGCGTGCAGGGGGGCGAGCAGGGCGGCGGCGAAGGCGCGGGCGGCCTCCGGGTCGACCAGGGACAGCAGTCCCTGCCCGGCCAGTTCCGCGAACCGGGCCACGGGGTTGGCCGTGACGAGCGCTTGTTCTGCCTGGTCGATGGCCGTGCTCAGGTCCTTGGGGTCGCTGGCGGGGTTACTCGCGCCGACCCGGCCGCGGGCGGCGGCGAGGGCGATCAGGTCCTCGGCTTCGGCGGCCGGGGCCAGGGCGATCGTGATCTCTCCGTAGGGCGCGGTGAAGCAGGGCAGGCAGGCGACCAGCGCGTCGGGGTCGGGGGTGTCGCAGGCGAGCACGATCAGCGGTCCTGACGGGAGTTCCGCGCCGAGTTCGGCGACTGTCTCGGTCGCGCCCTGGACTTCGCCGGCCAGCAGGAGGCGCAGGACGGCGGCGCGGACGCGACGGCCGCCCTCCTTTGGACCGCTCCCCTGTTCAAGGCCGAGTGTCAGCAGGGAGGCGGCGGCGTTGATGATGGTGTGCCCGATGGCGGAGAACGGCCGGGCCGAGCCGACGGCGAAGGAGCCGCGCCGGCCCAGGGGCTGGACGACCACGTGCTCGTCGGGGGCGGCGAGGGCGAGGCTCGACGGCGCTCCGGCGGCGCGCAGCCGGGCGACCTCGGGCGCCAGCGCGGCAGCCCTTTTCGCGGCCAGTTCCGCGGCCCCGTCCTTCTTCCCGCCGGGCTCCCCCGCCGCATGCCGGATATTTCCGGCTTCGTCGAGGAGGAGCACCCAGCCGCCGATCTCGCGGGCCAGGCGGTCGACGACCGCGTCCATGCCCTCCGGCTGGAGCGCCGCCCGGGTCAGCCGGCCCTGCGCGGCGAAAGCGCCTCGGATCTCCTCATACCGCTCGGCCGCGAGCAGGTCGCTGACCGCCTTGCCGACAGCGATGAACGGCGTGGCGCGGGGCACCTCCACCAGCGGCAGCCCGGCCTCCTCGGCCGCCCGCACGAACCCCGCGGGCACCTCCTCGTGCGTCAGCCCGACCCCGAACCCGAGCCCGGCCGCCCCCCGCGTGACCAGCCGCGACACGTAGAGCTTCGCGTCGTCCGAGGTCAGCCGCATGCCCGTGGTGAGCACGAGTTCGTCGCCTTCGAGGAACGGCGTCGGATCCTCCAGCTCGCTGACCGCGACCCAGCGCACCGGCCGATCCAGCGCGCCCCCACCCGCGAGCAGCCGCAAGCGCAGCGCCTCCAGCGCCGCCACCCTGCGCAAACTCGGCGCCATGCCGTGTTACCTCCGGGGTTGTGCATTCCGGCCAAGCCGGGTGTGCCAATTGTTCCATGGCGGAGCATCGGCAGGCGGGAGCGGGAGCCGTACCGTCGAAAGCATGAGCACCACAGCTGAGGGCGGGCCTGGACTCGCGCAGGAGCGCCGCCTCATCACCGAGATCCCCGGGCCGCGCTCGCGCGAGCTGTTCGCCCGCAAGCAGGCGGCCGTGCCGCCGGGCATCGGCACCACCCTGCCGGTCTTCGTGACCCAGGCGGGCGGCGGTGTCGTGGTGGACGCGGACGGCAACTCGCTGATCGACTTCGGTTCCGGCATCGCGGTGACCAGCGTCGGCAACGCGGCGCCGCGGGTGGTGGATCGGGTCCGGAGGCAGGTGGGCGAATTCACCCATACGTGCTTCATGGTCACGCCGTACGAGTCGTACGTGGACGTCTGCGAGAAGCTCAACGCGCTCACGCCGGGGGACCACGAGAAGCGCACGTTCCTGGTGAACAGCGGCGCGGAGGCCGTGGAGAACGCGGTCAAGGTGGCCAGGAGCGCCACCGGGCGGCAGGCGGTGGTCGTGTTCGATCACGGGTATCACGGGCGCACGCTGCTGACGATGACGCTGACCGCCAAGAACATGCCGTACAAGCAGGGGTTCGGGCCGTTCGCGCCGGAGGTGTACCGGGTGCCGCTGGCGTACCCGTTCCGGTGGCCGACCGGTCCGGAGAACTGCGCGGAGGAGGCGGCCGCGCAGGCCATCGACATGATCAGCAAGCAGGTGGGCGCGGAGAACGTGGCCGCCGTGGTGATCGAGCCGATCGCGGGCGAGGGCGGGTTCATCGTGCCGGCACGCGGGTTCCTGCCCAGGATCCTGGAGTTCTGCAAGGCCAACGGGATCGTGTTCATCGCGGATGAGGTGCAGACCGGCTTCGCCCGTACGGGTGCGTTGTTCGCCTGTGAGGACGAGGGGATCGTTCCGGACATCATCACGACGGCGAAGGGCATCGCCGGAGGCCTGCCGCTGGCGGCGGTGACCGGGCGCGCCGAGCTGCTGGACGCGGTGCACGTGGGCGGGCTCGGCGGCACCTACGGCGGCAATCCGCTGGCCTGCGAGGCGGCCCTCGGCGTGCTGGAGACGATCGAGGCGGACGGGCTGGTCGCGAAGGCCGCCAGGATCGGCGAGATCATGCTGCCCCGGCTGCGCGGGCTCCAGGAGCGGTTCGCGATCATCGGCGACGTCCGGGGACGGGGGGCGATGACCGCGATCGAGCTGGTCGTGCCCGGCACCAAGGACCCGCACCCGACCGCCGCGGGCGAGATCGCCAAGCGGTGCCACGCGGAAGGCCTGGTCGTGCTGACCGCGGGGACTTATGGGAATGTATTGCGCTTTCTCCCGCCGCTGGTGATGCCCGAGCACCTGCTTGAGGAAGGGCTCACCATCCTCGAAAAGGCGGTCTCCGAACTCTGAGAATCCGCACTAGGGCACCCGGCTTGCGGTCGGGTGCCCCTTTTGTTATTCCGCGTTCCCTTCATTTAACCGCCCCTTGACATCGCGCTAGTCGATCACGCGCGGTAACCGCGTTATAACGGTTCCGGTATGCGACCGAAGGGATGGCCGAATGGACCGGAAAGCGGGCGGATCATCATGTTGACCTTCGACCCCGTCGGCCTGACCGCGGTTCAACGTGACGGCGACGCCTGCGTGGTCTGCCACAAGAAGTGGCCCCGGCCGCGCGTGCTGGTGGGCCGGCTGCCCGACTCCGCGCCCGTGCACGCCTGCGACGACTGCGCCGAAGCGCTGCTGCCGCCGCACGAGGGCACGGTCCCCAACCCGCGCCACCTGCGCGCGTTCTCCTGAGGCCCTACTGGTCGCGCATGCTCCACGGCGACCCGTACGCGGTGAGCAGCTCCAGGAACGGCACCGAGTCGAACGCCTCAGGCCCCAGCACCCCGGTGCCGCGCCAGACGCCGGTCGCGACCAGCTCCAGCGCCACCACCGGATGCACGGCCGTCTGCCAGACGACGGCCTGGCAGCCGTACTCCCGCATCGACCAGGCGTTGTCGACCACGTGGTACAGGTACACCTCGCGCGGCGCGCCGTCCTTGCCGACGCCCTTCACCCAGGTGCCCGCGCAGGTCTTGCCCGTCATCCGGGAGCCCAGCGTGGACGGATCGGGCAGGCTGGCCGCCACCACGTCGCGCGGCGAGACCTGGACGCCCTTCACGGTGAGCGTGTCGGCCGAGTCCAGGCCGAGCTTGCGCAGCGTCTTGAGCACCTCGATGAACTCGTTGCCGAGGCCGTACTTGAAGGTGACGCGCTTGGCGTCCACCCAGCGCGGGACCAGCAGCACCTCCTCGTGCTCGACGTTCACGCACTCCACCGGGCCGATGCCGTCAGGGAAGTCGAAGACCTCGGGCTCGCTGAACGGCTCGGTGGTGTGCCAGTCGCCGTCCTCCCAGACGATGGGCGGGTTGAGGCACTCCTCGATGGTGGTCCAGATCGAGAACGTGGGGGCGAAGTCGTACCCGTCAACGGTGAGGTTCCCGCCGTCGCGGATGCCGATCTCGTCGATGCTCTGGAACAGGTGATCGGCCGCGTACCGGGCGAACACATCGGCCAGGCCGGGCTCCACGCCCATCCCGACCAGCGCCAGCCGGTCCTTGGCCCGCCACTGGTCGGCCAGCGCGAACTGCTCGTCCCCGAGCTTCACCCCCGGCAGCTCGTACGGCCTGGCGGGGTGTTTCACCGAAAGGGACATGGCCATGTCCAGGTAGTGCGCCCCCGCGTTCAGGGCGGCCCGGAAGAGCGGCATGTCGAAGCGCGGGTCGACGGCGTTGAAGAGCACATCGCACCGGTGATCGCGCAGCGCGGCCGCCACCGCGTCGGCGTCCGAGGCGTCGAGCGCGATCGCGCTGAACCGCGGGTCTCCCGCCCTGTCGACCACGGCGGCCGCCCGGTCTTTCTCGTAGTCGGCGACGACGATGTGCTCGAAGAAGTCACGGCGAGCGGCGATGGGCACCACGGCGGAGCCCACACCACCTGCGCCGACAAGCAGGATACGCATGCGGGAGACGGTATCAGTTGACTGACTGACCATTCAATAAAGGAACCAGTTTCGACTGGTCGTTCAATCAACGAAATCCGTAGCCGGGGGTGTGGCCAGACATGCCGCGGGGCGTTCCGAGGTCGGGGGGAGCACTCGAAACGCCCCTGTTGGCAAGCGCCTCCCCGCGGGGGACGGGCGCGCTCGCGGTCCTGAGAGAGCCTCGCTCTTCGGACAGCCGTATCTATGGCCATGCTTCCGGCACGGCGGGCTTAGTCGCTGAGGAGCCAAGCCGCGTTGAGGATCGCGCGGCTAATCCACCAGCTGCTTCCAGCGGTCGACCCACTGCGCATAGTCAGTGCATTCCCCGTCCCGGCCCTGGCAATCCTTTGCCGGGTAATCGGCAAAGGAAACCCCCTTGAACGCCCGCGACGTGCCAACCCCATAAAGGCCGCAGATGCGCTCGGCCCGCTCCCGCACCGCGGGATCCACGTCCTTGGGCGCCGCCTCGCACACCTCGGCGTTGGCCGGCGCCATGCCGGTCCAGGCGACCGCCTTACGCTGGACCTCCACCGAGGTCACCCAGCTCAGCCACAGGTAGGCGCATTCCGGATGCGCCGCCTCCGCCGATACCTGCCAAGAATCCACCTGCCCGGTGACCCGTGCCTCCGCGACCGCCCTGACCGGCTTCCCGGCCCGATCCAGCGCGTCCAGCAGGTACGGCGTGCCCTGCCCGAACCGCGCCGACCCCACCGCGAACCCGGTGACCACCTTCAGCGGATCCCGCCAGTAGACACGCTCGGCCTTCTTCTCCAGCAGGCCCACCGCATCGTCGAGCTGCTCGGCGGTCAACGCGAACGGATCCTCGACCCCCTGCCGGAGCGCCGCGTCCGCGATACTCAACGGCGTATCCCTGACGAACACCGGACCCGCGTCCGCGTACATCGCCTCGGCGTCCCGCGGCTTCACCTTGTCACTGTCGTAAAGCAGGACATTCTTATCCCACAGATACGGCACACCGTGCCCGCCCGCCGCTTCGCGCAGCCGTTTGGGGATGTCCTGGTAGCCCTCCACCCGATCGGTATCGATCTCCACCACCCGCTTCTCGGCGACCAAACGCCCGGCCAGGTCTGGCGGGGCCGCGATCACGTCGAACGCGTCAGGATCCAGGGTCTCGCTCTGATCGACGGCCGGGTCGTAGGCGAACGGCAGGTAGTTGACCTTGCACCCGCTGGCTGCCTCGAACGCACCAACCCAGTTGACCTGCGGATCGGTGCCACCCCACTCCACGTGCCCACGTGGCGCGAGCACGACGAGCGCACCTTCACCAGTGCCGGCGGGACTCGGACTGGGACTGGGGCTTGGGGTGGGCGATGGGGAGGAGGACGCGGACGAGGGACTGGCGGCTTTGGGCGATTTGCTCAACATGGGCGATGCGCTCTCCCGCACGCCTCCCTCAACGCCCGCCAACGCTGAGCCCGGCAACGCTGACTTCGCCGCTACGGAACCCGCCGCTACGGAACCTGGCAACGCTAAGCCCGGCGATGCTGACTTCACCGCCCCGGAGCCTGGCGCCGCGGAGCCCGGCAGCGCCGAGCCTGCTACCGCATGGCCGCAGCCCATGGTGAGCAGCACCGATGCGACGGCCAGCGCGACGACCATCGGGCGTGCGATCCGCACGACTCCCCTCCCCTGAGCTAGACGCCCCGAGCCTACTCGGCACACCTGGGGCCCAAAAACCGAGCGGCGGATTGTCGGAGGCCCTGCGTACAGTCATGGGCATGACCGCCCAGCTCCCTCCGCCCTCGCACGCCCTCGACCCGGAGCCCGGCTCCTCCGACCGCAAGGCGATGGCCGTCCTCGTGCTGGCCTGTATGGGCCAGTTCGTGGGGGTTCTGGACGCGTCGATTGTGAATGTTGCGCTTCCCGCCATGGGCACCGAGCTGAACCTCACCCCGACCGGCCTGCAGTGGGTCATCAACGCCTACGTGCTGGCGTTCGCCGGTCTGCTGCTGCTCGGCGGCCGGGCCTCCGACATCTATGGGGAGCGGCGCGTCTTCGTCGTGGGCGCGTCCCTGTTCACGCTGGCCAGCCTGCTGGGCGGGATCGCCACCACACCCACCCAGCTGATCGTCGCCAGAGCCGTCCAGGGTCTGGGCGCGGCCGTGCTCGCCCCGACCACGCTGACCATCCTGACGACCACGTTCCCCAAAGGCCCGCGCCAGACGAAGGCGATCGCCAGCTGGACCGCCGTCGGCGCGGCGGGCGGCGCGGCCGGAGGCACGCTCGGGGGCGTGCTCACCGAGTACCTGTCCTGGCGCTGGACCCTGCTGATCAACGTCCCGATCGGCATCGCGCTGGTGATCACCGCGCTGATCGTGATCACCCGCTCGCATTACGGCCAGGGGCGGCGCCTGGACGTGCTCGGCACGATCCTGGTCACCGCCGGACTCACCGCGCTGGCATACGGGACGGTGCAGACACACGAGCACGGCTGGGTGTCGGCCGAGGTTCTGGTGCCGCTCGGGGCGGGCGTGCTGAGTTTGGCGGCCTTCCTGCTGGTGCAGTCGCGCACGACCCAGCCCTTGGTGCCGCTCGGCCTGCTGCGGAACCGCCTGGTAGCCGGAAGCAGCCTGGCCATGTTCCTGATGGGCACGATCTTCCTGTCCATGTGGTACTTCCTGTCCCTGCACATGCAGGACGACTTGGACTACACCCCCCTGCAGGCCGGCATCGGCTTCCTCCCCCACGCCCTGACGATGATCGTCGCATCCCGCGCCGCCCCCTGGTTCTTACGCCGCATGGGAAACCGCACTCTGATCGTCGCCGGGGCGCTGGTCGGCCTGGCAGGCATGGTCTGGCAGGCCCAGATGGCCGACGGCTACATCACCGGCATCCTGATCCCAGGCTTCCTGATGTGCGCGGGCGCAAGCGTCTCGTACACCCCGATCGCCCTCATCGGCACAGCCGGAATCGACCGCTCCAACTCCGGCCTGGTCTCCGGCCTCCTCACCGCCTCCCGCACGGTCGGCGGCTCCCTCGGCCTCGCAGCCCTCGCCACAGTAGCCGCCACCCAGGCCACCCCCGCCCAGGGTTCAAGCGCCGCATTCCTGGTGGGCGCAGGCCTGATGGCGATCACCGTCGCCGTGGTCCTCCTCGTCCTCCCCCGCGGAGCCGGCCACTCCCCGGCTCCCGAACCAGGGCGGTGACCATCACACGGCAGCAGAGTGCGGCGCGCCCGCGTTCTGGCCGTGGGTCCAAGTGATGCGCGAACAGGTCGTGAGCCTGTTGACCGGGGCACCGGCATGACCTGCTGAGGCCCCACCGATCAAGTGCTGGCCGAGGCCATCGGTGAGCGTGAGCGCGCCCTCGATCACGCCAGGCGTGCCCACGCCAGCCACGAATGTCTCGGCCTACGGTGCCGAGTTGGTCAGCGGTTTGTCGGGAAGCCCAGGTTGACTCCGCCGTGGGAGGGATCCAGCCAGCGGGAGGTGATGACCTTGCCGCGGGTGTAGAAGTGCACGCCTTCGACGCCGTGGACGTGGGTGTCGCCGAACAGGGATGACTTCCAGCCGCCGAAGCTGTAGAAGGCCATCGGGACCGGGATCGGCACGTTGACGCCGACCATGCCGACCTCGACCTCGTTCTGGAAGCGCCGGGCGGCGCCGCCGTCGTTGGTGAAGATGGCGGTGCCGTTGCCGTACTCGCCGGTGTTGATGAGGTTCAGGCCCTCCTCGTAGGAGGAGACCCGGACGATCGACAGCACCGGCCCGAAGATCTCCTCGCGGTGCACCCGGGAGTTCGCCGGGACGTGGTCGAGCACGGTCGGGCCGAGCCAGAACCCGTCCCCGTCCGGCAGGTTCTCGCGCCCGTCCACGACGAGTTTGCCCTCGCCGAGGTCCAGGTAGGAGGCGACCTTGTCGCGGTGCTCGCGGGTGACCAGGGCGCCCATCTCGGAGGCGGGGTCGTCGCCAGGTCCGATCTTGATGGCCCGGGTGCGTTCGGCGATCTTCTCGACCAGCTGGTCCCCGATGGGGTCCACGGCCAGCACGACCGAGATGGCCATGCAGCGTTCGCCCGCGGAGCCGAATCCGGCGGAGACGGCCGAGTCGGCGACCAGGTCCAGGTCGGCGTCGGGCAGGACGAGCATGTGGTTCTTGGCGCCCCCGAGGGCTTGGACTCGCTTGCCGTGGGCGGTGCCGGTCTCGTAGACGTACCGGGCGATGGGGGTGGAGCCGACGAAGCTGACCGCCTTGACGTCCGGGTGGGAGAGCAGCCGGTCGACGGCGACCTTGTCGCCCTGGACGACGTTGAAGACGCCGTCGGGCAGGCCCGCCCGCTGCCACAGGTCGGCGATCAGCAGGGACGCCGAAGGGTCCTTCTCCGACGGTTTGAGCACGAAGGTGTTGCCGCAGGCCAGCGCGACCGGGAACATCCACATCGGCACCATGGCGGGGAAGTTGAACGGGGTGATCCCGGCCACCACGCCGAGCGGCTGGCGGATGCTGAAGGAGTCCACGTTGGTGGAGACGTTCTCCGAGAAGCCGCCCTTGAGCAGGTGCGGGATGCCGCAGGCGAACTCCACCACCTCCTGGCCGCGGGAGACCTCGCCGAGCGCGTCGGAGTGCACCTTGCCGTGCTCGGCGCTGATCAGCGCGGCGATCTCGTCCTTGTGCGCCGCCAGGAGCTCGCGGAACCGGAACAGGACCTGGGCGCGCTTGACCAGGGAGGCGTCCCGCCAGGCGGGGAAGGCCCGGGCGGCGGCGGCGACGGCCTCGTCCACCTGGGCGACATCGGCCAGGAACACCCGGCCGCTCTCCGCGCCGGTGGCCGGGTTGAAGATCGGCGCGGTGCGCTCGGGGGTGCCGGCGGGCGCGCCGTCGATCCAGTGGGTCACGTGCTTCACGAGATGTTCTCCAGGGCGGTCACCAGGATGGCGAGACCTTCGCGGGCCTCGTCCTCGGTGAGGGTGAGCGGCGGGGCCATCCGCATGGCGTGGCCGTACAGGCCGCCCTTGCCGGCCAGCAGGCCGAGGTTTCTGGTCTCCTCCATGTAGCGGGCGGCCAGGGCGGGCGCGGGAGCGCCGGTCTCGGGGTCGACGAGTTCGATGGCGAACATCAGGCCCTTGCCGCGGACGTCGCCGACGATCGGGAAGCGGGGGGCCGCCGCGCGCAGGCCGTCCAGGATGATCGCGCCGGTCCTGGCCGCGTTGGCCTGCAGGTCGTGGCTGAGCACGAAGTCGAGGGTGGCGTTGGCGGCGGCCATCGCGACCGGGTTACCGCCGAAGGTGGCCAGGCCGACCGCGTGCGGCGCGTCCATCAGATCGCCGCGCGCCACGACGCCGCCGACCGCGAAGCCGTTGCCGAGACCCTTGGCGAAGGTCATCATGTCCGGCGTGACCCCGTGATTCTGGATCCCGAAAAATGCCGATCCAGTGCGGCCCCAGCCGGTCTGCACCTCATCGGAGATGAACAGGATGCCCTCGGCGGCGAGCACCTCCTGGTAGGCGGCGAACAACCCGTCGGGGGCCATCGTGAACCCGCCCACGCCCTGGATCGGCTCGGCGATCAGCGCGGCCACGTCGCCCGCGACCGCGGTGGCGAGCACGTGCCGCAGGTCGTCCACGCAGGCGGCGATGTAGTCGGCGTCCGACAGCCCCTTGAACTGGGTCAGGTGCCGGTCCGCGCCGTGCAGGAAGTGCACGTTGAGCGGGGAGAGCGAGTTGTTCTTCCAGCTCCGGTTGGACGTCACGGAGATGGCGCCGAACGAGCGGCCGTGGTAGCTCTGCCGCATCGCCAGGACCTGGTCGGACTTGCGCGCGTAGGTGGCCAGCAGCAGGGCGGTCTCGTTGGCCTCGGTGCCGGAGTTGGTGAAGAACACCTTGGCGTCCGGGATGCCGGACAGCCGGGCGATCTTCTCCGCGAGCTCGATCTGCCCGCGGAGAAGGTAGACCGTGGACGTGTGCACGACGCCGGTGGCCAGCTGCCGCTCCACCGCCTCCCTGACCTCGGCCACGTCGTACCCGATCATGTTCGTCAGGATGCCCGCGAAGAAGTCGAGGTAGCTCTTCCCGGAAGCGTCGACGACTCGGTTTCCCTTGCCGCTGACGATCTCGATGGGGTCTTGGTAGTACAAGGCGAGCCAGTTGGGCATTACCGCGCGATGGCGGGCAAGAAGGTCCGACATACCTCCGAGTATCCCGGCTGGCCGTGGCCCCTCCCACCAATCAATGTGTCGGGATAGGCGAAACTTCCGTTACACGTTGCTGGGGAAGGACAGCCAGCGCGACGATCGCGGCGGCGATCGCGAAGCCGAAGCCGACCAGCGATCCCACCGACATCGCCGACAGGAACGCCTCCTTGCCCGCGTCGACCAGCACCGGGTCGCCGCTGTCCAGGGCCACGTTCACCGACGCGCGGGCGGCGGCCGGAGCCGACTCCGGCATCGAGGCGGTGTACGCGCCGGACAGCACGCTGCCGAGAATGGCGATCGACAATGCGATGCCGACCTGCTGCACGGTGTCGTTGAGCGCGGACCCGACGCCCGCGTGCTCCGGCGGCACCGCGCCCATCAGCGCCGTGTACGCCGCCGGACCGGCCAGGCCACCGCCCACACCCATCACGATCAGGCTGACCACCAGCAGCAGGTACCCATCGGAGCTGTCCAGCGTGGACAGCAGCCCGAACGCGCCCGCGATGACGGCCAGGCCCAGGGCGATCAGCGTCCGGTTGCTGACCTTCTTGCCCAGCCCCGCGCCGACCCCGTTGAAGACCATCGCCGCCACCACGTACGGCAGCAGCGCGATCCCGGCCTGCAACGGCTCGTACCCGAGCACGAACTGCAGATACTGCGTGAGCGCCAGCATCAGCGCCCCCGAGCCGAAGGCCAGCAGCACGATCGCCGCGCAGGCGCCGCTGAACGCCCGGTCCTTGAACAGCCCCAGCGGCAACATCGGGTGCTCGGTCCTGCGCTCCCACAGCACGAAGCCGCCAAGACCGAGCACGGCCGCCGCGACCAGGCCGAGGTTCCAGCCGTCCGCGGGGAACGTGATGACCGCCCAGACCAGGGAGCTCATCCCGATGATCGAGAGCACCACGCCGACCGGGTCCAGGCCCCGGCTCGACCCGTACGTCTCCGGCATCAGTGTCACGGCGGCGATGACGGCCACGATCGCGATCGGCACGTTCATCAGGAAGACCGAACCCCAGTAGTAGTGCTGGAGCAGCACCCCGCCCAGCGTGGGCCCGGCGATCACGCCGATCATGGCCACCGAGCTCCACGCGGCGATGGCCTTGCGGCGTTCGTCCTCGTCGAAGACGGTGATCAGGATCGACAGTGTGGACGGCATCAGCACCGAGCCGCCGACGCCCATCAGCGCGCGGGCGGCGATCAGCTGCCAGGGCTCGGTCGCCAGCGTGGCAAGACCGGAGGCCAGGCCGAAGACGATCAGGCCGATGATGAGGGCGCGGCGCCTGCCGTACCGGTCGGAGAGGGAGCCGACGGTGAGCACCAGACCGGCGAAGACCAGGACGTAGGAGTCCAGGATCCACTGGATGTCGGCGGGGGTGGCGCCCAGGTCGCGCATGAGCGCCGGGATCGCCAGGTTGAGCACCGTGCTGTCCACGACGAGCACGAGCACGGTGAGGCAGAGAACGAGGAGAATCCACCAGCGACGGGGATCTCGTACAGTGTTCGAGGTCACTCGCACACTGTACGACAGTTCTCGTACAGCGTGCGAGAGAATATCGTGGGGTGGTGACACCCAAGAAGTTCACCTCGGTCTGGATGCGGGAACCGCGTGGTCAGCGGGAGCGCGGGCTCACCCGGGACCAGATCGTCAAGGCCGCCATGGAGCTGCTCGACGCCGAAGGACTCGACGCGCTGAGCATGCGCAAGCTGGGCGCGAAGCTGGGCTCGGGGGCCACGAGCGTCTACTGGCACGTGGCGAATAAGGACGAGCTCCTCGAACTCGCCATGGACGGCGCGTATGCAGATGTGGTGCTGCACCCCGGCCGATCCTGGCGGGAGACGGCCAGCGATTTCTCCTATGGCCTGCGTGGGGCGATCTTGCACCATCTCTGGCTGGCCTCGCTGATCGGCGTGGTGCCCAGCCTGGGGCCGCAGGCGCTGCGCTGTTCGGCCATGCTGGTGGACGCGTTCGATCGGGGCGGGTTCCGGGGCATGGACGTCGACTTCGCGGTGGCGGCCGTCTTGTCGTACACGCTGGGGGCGACCCTGCCGGAAGCCTCCTGGCGTAGCGCGGCCATCAGAACGGACTGCACCGAGCAGGAGCAGGTGGAGGCACTCGGGCCGGTGATCGACAGGGTCGCGGCCGAACATCCGGCGCTGCACGAGCGTTACCAGAGTTACCACGCCCGCGACTACGACCCGAAGCTGGCCAGGAAGATCGGCTTCGACTACGGCCTGGTGGCCATGCTCGACGGTCTCGCCGAACGCCTGCGCCAGGCGGGATCGCGCGAGGCCCAGGCCAGCCCGGCGAGCGCCACGGAGAGCACCACCGACCAGCGCACGTGAGCGATCGTCCAGTCGGTGGTCTGGAGGCCCAGCAAGGTCCACTCTCCCGGCGCCGCGAGGGCGGCCAGCGTGAACACCACCAGGCCCGGCACCGCCAGCACTCCAGGCTCGGGAGCGCCCCGGCCGAGCAGCGCCGCGAACGCCAGCCCGCCGACGAACAGCGCCGCGAACTCCACGCTGAGCCACAAGAGCCACACCTCAGGCAGACGCGACCGCTCCACCAGGAGCGCGACGATCCACACCGGCAGCGCGACCAGCAGCGCCAGCCCAGCCCGGACCACGGTCCTGAGCCACAGCGGAGCCGGAACCGGCGCGGTCACCTCCGCCGAGGCGTCGTCCAGGAAGAACAGCGCCCCCATCGTGAGCACCAGCGCGACCGCGCGCAGCGACCAGACCCCGCCCTTCCAGCCCGCGTCCGGCCACACCAGCACGACCGCCACGATCATGACGGCCCCCGCCAGCGGCTGCCAGCGCAGCAGTCGCGGAGCCATCGCCGCCATCGACCCGATCTGACGCCACCTCACGGCAGTTGCCCCAGCCCCGCCACCGCGACCGCGATCACCGTCAGCGCCCCCGCGCCGAGCCAGAACCTTCTGCGCGGCGAATCTCGCAACATCGCGAGCGCGCCCGCCCCCAGGCACAGCGCCAGCAGGTAGACCGCATGCCAGCCGGTGTGCCCCGGATTGAACCCCATCGCCGCCCGGTACGGCCACGGCCCCCACACCGCGAGCTCGGCATAGAAACCGAACAGATGCCCCCCGGTCGCCTCGTTCCCGTTGACCACCACATTGAAGAAGACCAACGCCACCATCACCAGCACGGACGCCCCCGCCCACGGCAGCCAGCGCGCCGACGCGACCCCGAGCAGCCCCGCCCCCAGCACACACAGCGGCCCCAACGCCAGCTCGAAAACCGTGGGGAACCGCTCCAGCGAAACACCCTGAACCGCGTATCCGACGCAGAGCGCCATCTGCACCGCACAAGCCACCAGGAAAGGACCCAGCGCGGCCAGGCAGGAGGCGGCCGTCCGCTGCGTCCGCGAAGCCGGCAGCGCCCCGAGCAGCTCGTCGCCGCCCGCCCGCCGCGACGCGCTCGCGACCAGCTCGGCCGCGAAGAACACCGGCACCCCCGGCCACAGGGCCATCCCGTTGGTGAGCAGGCTGAACGCGGGCCTGGGCCCCCAGTAGTCGCGCAACTCCACCACCGACGCCAGCACGAACAGCGCGAACCCCGCCAGCACCAGCGGATGCCGCAGCAGCCGCCGCGCCTTGGCCACCGCCAGCGCGGGCACCGAGGAGACCCTCACCTCGACCGTCACGACCGCACCCCCACGGCGGCGTCCCCGAGCAGCAGCAGATAACCGTCCTCGATGGTCGGCTCGGCCAGCCGCGCGGCGTCCGGCGCCTGCCCGATGTTGCGGAACAACCCCTCCCCCGTACGCCACGACAACACCCCCGACCGTTCCGCCGACAACCAGACCTGCCCCTCGGCCACCCGCCGCAACTCCTCCGGCGTGCCCTCGAACATGCACCGGCCCCCGTCGAACACCACCACCCGCCCGCACAGGGCGGCCACGTCCTCGGTCTGGTGAGTGGACAGCACCACCGTGCGGTTCTCCCCGATCCGGGAGATCAGCTCGCGGAACCGCAGCCGCTGCTCCGGATCGAGCCCGGCCGTGGGCTCGTCCAGCAGGACCAGCTCCGGCTCCCCCAGCAGCGCCTGCGCGATGCCCACCCGCCGCCGCATGCCGCCAGAGAGCGCGCGAATACGCTTGCCGCTCACCTCCGCGAGCCCGACCTCGGCGATCACCCGGCGCACCTCGTCATGCCGTGCCCGGCGATCCACGATCTCCTTCAGGATCGCCACATAGTCCACGAACTCGAAGACGGTGAAGGCCCGATGGAAGCCGGGCTCCTGCGGCAGGTAGCCGAGCCGCCGCCGGATCTGCAGGCGCTCGGCCGACGGATCGCGCCCCAGCAGCCGCAGCGTGCCGGAGTCGGCGGCGAGCACGGTGGCCAGCATCCGGATCAACGTGGTCTTCCCGGCCCCGTTCGGCCCGAGCAGCCCGGTCACCCCCGGCCCCGCGGTGAACGAGAGCCCGTCCAGCGCCCGATGCCGACCATACGATTTCACGACATTCGTGACGACGACGGTGTTCATCGGGAGTCCTCGCTCTGGTAGCGGTCGCGGCGCAGGAACAGCAGGGCGGCCGAGACCAGCACGACGGTCAGCGCCGTGACCTGACCGGCCGTGCCGAACATGGCCAGCGGCTCGTCCCTGACCGCGAACGCGGCGACCCCGGCCAGCCAGAGCAGCGACAGCACCGCCCCGCTGGGCGCGGGCTCGAACCGGCTGGACAGCACCAGCGTGAGCGCGGTGAGCGCCAGCGCGGGCAGCAACCACGCCACTACCGCCCAGTCGCGGCCGAGCAGCGCGAACCCGGCCGCGAACGCCGGCCCGGCCGAGGTGACCAGCACCGCCGCCGCCCGCGCCAGCATCAGCCGGAACGCCGAATACGGCGCGGCCAGCCCGATCTCGTACGCCGGATCCGCCCCCCGCCCGAACGCCAGCGCCACCCCGGCCACCGGCAGCACCGGCGCCACCGCGAGGAACCACAGCAGCCCCCACCGGTCGTCGATCCCGGCCGCGAGCACCGCGAACAGCAGCGCGACCGCGTTGGCGGCCAGCCACGGCAACCGCAGCGAGTAGGCCGCCGCGAGCAGCCGCGCCGTCGGCTCGTTGATCCCGACCAGGCGCAGCAGCCGCTCGAACGGCCCGGGCACCGGCGCGTCCACCGCCTCGGCGATCTCCCCCCACATCTTCCGCAGCCGCTCCTCGGGTACGGCTGTCGCCACCGAACCCCGGCAGCGCTCGCAGGCGAGCAGATGCGCCTCCACCGAGGCCGCGGCGGTCCCGCCCAGGGCGCCCCCGGAGTACCGGGTGGCCAGCTCGTCGTCGACATGCCACTCCGTCATGCCAGTCCCTCCCGCAGCATGGCCTTGGCCCGCATCATCCGGGTCTTCACGGTTCCGGTGGGGATGCCGAGCAGTTTCCCGGCCTCCCTGGTCGTCAGGCCGTCCAGCACGGTGGCCTGCACGACCGCGCGCAGCTCCGGTGACAGCTTGCCGAGCGCGCCGCCCAGGTCGCCGTACTCGATGCCGAGCAGCACCTGCTCCTCGGCCGACACCACCACCTGCTCGTACGCGGGGAGCACCACCAGCGGCCGTTTGCGCAGGTGGTCGAGTAACCGGCGGATGCCGATGCCCCAGATCCAAGCGGCCACCTCACCCTTGCCGTTCCAGGCGGCGGCCGTGC
The DNA here is from genome assembly GCF_009687865.1 of Acrocarpospora macrocephala. Taxonomy (GTDB): domain Bacteria; phylum Actinomycetota; class Actinomycetes; order Streptosporangiales; family Streptosporangiaceae; genus Acrocarpospora; species Acrocarpospora macrocephala. Next base: position 9,880 of record NZ_BLAE01000031.1, on the reverse strand, counting down.
GCCAGACCGCCACGAAGGTGTCTTGGACGGCCTCGTCGACCAGGGTCGCGTCGGCGCAGCGCCGGGTCAGGCGGAGGACCAGCCAGGGGGCGTGCCTGGCGTAGATGATCTCCAGAGCGCGCCGGTCCCCCTCGGCGACCGCGCCCAGCAGGCGGGCGTCCGGCCACGCCTCGTGCTCGTTCATACCCCTCTGTCGGGGTCCTGGCCGGAACCGGTTCACGGGGTGCGCCCGACAGGGAGGGCATGAAGCGTCTCCTCGCCCTGCTGGCCGTCACGCTGATCAGCACGGGCTGTACCTCGGCCGAGCAGCCACCTAAAGCACGAAAAATCATCATCGATACGGACATGGGGAATCTGAATGACGACGCGCTCGCCACCGTCCTGCTGGCCGCTTCCGGCGTGGAGATCCTGGGGGTGACCATCGTCGGCGGCAACACCTGGCCAGAGGACGGCCTGGATTTCGCCCGCCGCCTGCTCATCACCCATCCGGACATTCCGGTTATTTTGGGCGATACTGCGACACCGGAACGGCGGAGCGGCTATTCGGGCGCGGTCGAATATCGGCGCACGAACCCCCGCCGCGGCCCGGCGGCGGACTTCATCGCCGAACAGGTCACCAAATATCCGGGCGAGGTGACAATTCTCACCATCGGCCCGGCAACAAATCTGGCGAAAGCGGTACAAACCCACCCCGACATGGTCCCGCTGGTTGAACACGTCGTCTACCTGGGCGGCAGCACGGGCAACGAGCAGGAGTTCAACTGGTGGTTCGACCCGGAAGCCGCTCAGATCGCCGTCAACACCCCATTCCCTCACAAGACGGTCGTTCCCATGGATGTCGGCTTTCCCGTGCCCAAGACGGACGTGAGCCCCGCGCTGAGGCACTTCTTCGCCCGCAGTCCAGAGCTAACCGCCTGGGACGCCATCGCCGCCGCGATCGTGCTCGATCCGGCCCTCGCCACCGGCCGCGCGAGCGTCGCCGTGACCGTCGGCAGCACCGGCACGATGGACCTCGGGCCCGGCACAGCCGCACTCGTGCTCGCCCTAGACCAGGAACGATTCCGGCAAACCCTGCATAGTGTCAGGGATTGATGTCTCATACTTACACCCTGATCCGGTAGCCTCGCTGCATGCTCCCCACGGTCGCGGACGTGCTCTCGCTTGATGCCGTCCGGCGCGGAAACCCGCGCGTCGTTGCGGGCGCCGATCGGCTCGACACCCGGGTTCGCTGGGTGCATGTAGGGGAAATCAGCGACATCGCCCACCTGCTCAGGGGTGGCGAACTGGTGCTGACCACCGGCGTGGCCTTGCCGTCGGAGCCCGACAAACTCGCAGAATACGTCGCCGACCTCGCCGCGGTCGGCGCGTCGGGCCTGGTCGTCGAACTCGGCCGCAGGTTCGTCAAGGAACTGCCCAGAGCCGTGGTCCGGGCCGCGGAAGACCACGGGCTCCCGCTGGTAACACTCGCCAGGGAAACCCCGTTCGTCCAGATCACCGAATCCGTGCACGCCCGCATCATCGACATCCAGCTCCAGGAACTGCGCGCCTCCGAGCAGCTGCACGAGGTCTTCACCGAACTCTCCGTCGAAGGCGCCTCCCCCGCCGACGTGCTCGGTCAGGTGTCCCGCTTCTCCGGGCGGCCGGCCCTGCTGGAGAACCTGGCCCACCAGGTGCTCGCCTGCGAGTCCGCCGGGCAGGACACCGGCGCGCTCCTGGCCAGCTGGGAATCCCGCTCCCGGGCCGTCGCCACCGAGGGCCGCACGGCGTACGACGGGACTTCCGGGTGGCTGGTCACCACCGTCGGGGCGCGCGGGCAGGACTGGGGACGGCTGATCCTGCTCTGCGACGGGCCGCCCAGCCCGCGCGACATCGTGCTGGCCGAGCGCGCGGCCACCACGCTCGCCCTCGGCCGCCTGCTCGAACGCCACCAGGAGTCACTGGAACGCCAGGCCCACGGGACGATCATCACCGGCATCCTCACCCACGCGTACGCCGACCCCGACGAGGCCGCCGCCCGGGCCCGCGCGGTCGGCGTGCCGCTCACCGGCCGCAAGCTGATCAGCGTCGTGCTGCGGCCCATCGCCGAAGGCGACACCGCGCTCGACGAGCAGGTCCGCCTCGGCGACCTGGCCGAGGCCACCGCCTCCGCCTGCCGCGACGCCCGCCTCCCCGCCCTGGTCGGCGCCCTCGACCAAGCCCGCGTCGGGGTGCTGCTGCCGCTCCCGCCCCGCACCGCCGCCGAAGCCGCGCTGGCCGCCCTCGCCGACCGTCTGCGTGCTTCCTTCCCCAACCCTTTCGTGCTGGCCGCCGGGTCGATCGTGGAGTCCGTCCGGGACGTACGGCGCAGCTTCCTGGAAGCCGAGCAGGTCGCCGACGTGGCCGTCAGGCAGCCCGACGGACGGCCCTACTACCGGCTGCCCGACCTGCGGCTGCGCGGGCTGCTGCACCTGCTCAGGGACGACGCCCGGCTGCAGACCTTCGCCGAGCGGGAGCTGAGCCCGCTGCTCGCGCACGACGCGCAGCGCAACGGCGACCTCACCCGCATCCTCGGCATCTACCTCGACTCCGGCCGCAACAAGGCCGTCGCCGCCCAGCGGGCGCACCTGTCCAGGCCCGCCTTCTACGACCGGCTGCGCCGCCTGGAGCGCATCCTGGACACCGACCTCGACGACGTCGAATCCTGCCTCTCCCTGCACGTGGCACTGCTCGCGCTGGAGTCGTTCCGGAGGGAAACCCGGTGAGGGCACGCGACCACGGCGTCATCGTCGGCTCCGGCACGCCCGGACCGCACAACGCGATCACGGACGTGCCGGGCGTGCGGGTCGGGCACACCACGCTGATCAGCGGCGAAGGCCCGCGCGTGGTCGGCTCGGGGCCGGTGCGCACCGGCGTCACCGTGGTCCTCCCGCACGAGGGCTCGGCCTTCGACGAACCCGTGTACGCCGGGCTGCACTGGCTCAACGGCAACGGCGAGATCACCGGCATGGCGTTCCTGCGGGAGTACGGCATTCTCGGCTCGCCCATCGGGCTGACCAACACCGGTTCGGTCGGCGTGGTCCGGGACGCGCTCGTCGAGATCGAGGTCGGCGCGCTGCGCAAGGGGGCGGTGTCCTGGTCGCTGCCGGTTGTCGGGGAGACGTGGGACGGGTCGCTCAACGACATCGACGGCCAGCATGTGACCGCGGCGCATGTGCGGGAGGCGTACGCGCGCGCCTCCGGCGGGCCCGTCGAGGAGGGCTCGGTCGGCGGGGGCACCGGGATGATCTGCCACGGCTTCAAGGGCGGCGTCGGCACCGCCTCGCGGGTCGTGGACGGCTACACCGTCGGCGTGCTCGTCCAGGCCAACCACGGGAGGCGGGATCGGCTCACCGTGAACGGGGTCAACGTGGGGCGGTGGCTGCCGGCGTCGCCCGCGCCGTACGAGGGGGCCGGATCCATCATCGGGATCGTGGCCACCGACGCGCCGCTGCTGCCGCACCAGTGCCGGCGGCTCGCCCAGCGGGCCGGGCTCGGCGTGGCCAGGACCGGCGGGGCCGGGGAGAACTCCAGTGGCGACGGTTTCCTCTGCTTCGCCACCGGCAACCGCAACCTGCCCGCCAACGCGCTGGACGCCGATCCGCCCAGGACCTACCAGGTGACCGTGCTCGCCGACGAGCACATCGATCCGCTCTTCTACGCGGTGATCGAGGCCACCGAGGAGGCGATCGTCAACGTGCTGGTCACCGCCGAGACGATGACCGGCGCGGACGGGCTGACCATCCCGGGCCTGGACGGCGCCGTCCTGGCGAACCTCCTCACCTGACAAGGCTTGATACCACCTGACAGCGCCGCAGGTCAGGGGCGCGGGGGAGAAATCACACCCCACCGGGTGTAAGAGCTACTCCACTTGATTACCCTCCGTATGCTCGCCATCACGGACCGATCGTGCTTGGCTGCTGCGGTGACCCTAACCGAGCCAGCGATCACGAATGGGACGGTCCCGCCGCCCGATCCCGCGACCACGGTCCGCGCTCTCTCCCGCCGCTTCCCCGGCTGGACGATCTGGTGGGGGGAGTCCACCAACCACTACTGGGGGATGTCCCGCCGAGCGGGAGGCGCGTTCGTCTCCGTCGAAGCGCAATCCGCGGCCGAATTCGTACAAAAGGCGCGAGACATCGAATACCGCTCACCACAAAACAACCTGTAAAAGGCTGACAACGCCGAATTCTCATACTCTTTGGCGTGTTTCGCTCTCCCTGCACGATCAATGTCGCCACGATGGTCCCTTAGGCCATTAATTGGGAGAGAACCAACATGCGACGCCGCCTGACCGTCGGAACCGCCGCGTTGATCGCCACAGTCACCGCTGTGTCGGCACCAGCACTGTCCGCGACAGCCGCATCAACGGAATCCATACCGGCCGGACTGCCCTCCACCAAGTTCCCCCTCGGGGTCCCAGGCATTCCCACCTCGGCCGGAAAGGCGCTCGGCGCCGGAATCGAATACTTCACCCTCAAGCACGGCACCGCCGAGGACGGCTACACCGTCAGCCTCCTGAGCGCCGGCAAGGACGCCTTCACCGAGACCACCGCCCAGAACCTCGCCGTCTCCGCCCAGTCGGCCGGCTTCGAGCCGACCATCGTGCAGTTCACGCGTCCCGCCGTCGCCGACTTCCCCGCCCAGGACTACTGGATGGTACGGATCGGCAACTGGACCCTGAAGCAGAAGAAGCAGGCGGCCGAGGTCGCCAATGAGCTCAAGGACGCGGGGATCAGCTCCAAGGTGGACTATCTCGGCGACGACGGCTTCCTGACCTCAGGGCCCTGGTCGATGCGGGTGGTCACCGTCGATCCGCGGACCTTCCGCGGCACGTTCGCCTCCTCGCTGGGGAGCAGCACCGCCAAGCGGGAGAAGGTGTCCGCGATGGCGAAAGCCGGGGGCGCGTCGATCGCCGTCAACGGGGGGTTCTTCGACATCCACACCTCCGCCGCCTACCGGGGGGATCCGACGGGGATCTCGATAGTGGGGGGCAAGTTGCTCAGTGAAGCTGTTTCCGGGCGTACGGCGGTGGTGATGAAGGGGCGGACCGTGCGCATCACCGAGCTCGCCTCAAGGGTGACGGCGACGGCCGCGGATAAGGCGAACTTGGCTGTCTCCGGGGTGAACCGGGTGCCCAAGCCCAACGAGCTCGTGCTGTACACCGAGGAGTTCGGCACGAAGACGCCGTCCACCGGGGGGACGGAAGTCGTGCTCGACGAGACCGGTCAGGTGCTGGGAGTGCGGACGGCTGGGGGGAAGGTCACCAAGGGCCGGCGGGTGCTGCACGGGGTTGGCACCGCGGCCGAATGGCTGACGGCGCACGCTACGGAAGGGCAGACCGTCACCGTCAAGACGATCGTCAGTGATCTGCGGAAGAAGCGGACCATCCCGTTGACGCCTGACACCTATGTCGTCGGTGGCGGGGTGGGGCTCATCCGCAATGGCAAGACCTGGATCACGGCGTCGACGGATGGCATGGCCAATCTCAACATGATCTTGCGGCGGCATCCGCGGACACTGGTGGGCGTGAGCAAGACCGGGAAGCTGATCCTCGCGGTCATCGACGGGCGGGCGCCCGGCGCCACCGTGGGGGCGTCCTTCCTGGAGGCGGCCCAGGTGATGCGGTGGCTCGGGGCGCGGGACGCGATCAACCTCGATGGCGGCGGGTCCAGCGCCATGGTCGTCCGCGGAAAGGTCGTCAACAAGCCGTCCGACGGCTCGGAGCGTGCGGTCGGGGACGCGTTGCTGGTCAAGCCCTGAGTTTGTCGATCATGTCGTCGTCGCAGGTGGCCCAGAAGGAGCCGACGACGTCCTCCAGGTGGTTCAGGGAGGCCGCGGCGAACAGGACATCCTGATATTTCGTGATGTCGTATTCGGTGGCGCCCATGGCGGCCAGGTCGAGGGGGCGGATGTCCATGCCGCGGAACTCCTCGATCTCGCCGTACGAGCTCAGGATGCCCGCGCCGTACGCCTTGAGTTCGTTGTTCTCGTTCATGACGCCGAACTCCAGGGTGAACCAGAAGATCTTGGAGACGAACTCCAGGGCTTCTTCGGTTTCCACGTGCTGGGCGGCGCGGCCGGCCACCCGGTAGAGGTCGGCGAAGCGGCGGGAGGCCAGGGTGTTGCCGTGGCCGATCACCTCGTGGATGATGTCGGGCTCTGGGGTGTAGAACGGCACCGAGTGGTGGCGAATGTACTGGGTTGAGTGGAAGTAGCCGTCAGCCAGAACGCCGTAGAACTCGCGGAGGGGGACCAGGCCGGCGGCCGGGAGGTAGCGGAATCCCGTCAGCGGGGTGAGCAGGTCGCTGACCTCTTCCAGCTGGGGGATGTGGTCGGTGGGGAGACCTAGCTCCTCAGCGGCGTTCACGAACTCGGTCACCGCGTACTTGTGGTGCTTGGCGGCCAGTTCTCTGGTGACCAGGGCCCAGACCTCGTGTTCCTCGTCGGTGTACTCCGCGTGGGGGATGGGATCGCCCTTGGTGTGGCCCACTGCCAGGGCGGCGATCGCGTTTCTGCGGGCGCGGTACACCGGGTCGGCGAAGCCGGGGTGGCTGGCCGCGAGCTGTACGGTGACGGAACCGTCCTCATTCGCTGCGACCGGAGCGAAATACTGAGCTTCCTCGAACATCTATAAATGACATCAACTTGGGCCTGCCACTGGCAAGTGTGCTCAGCCAAACCTAGACAATCCGCCTAACGTGCCCGAAGTCTGCCGGTCACGACTGGACAATCTGACCAGGTCCGTACTAAGGCTGCGTCGCGAGACGGGCGACCACATCGGTCAGGATTCGAGAAGCGCGGACCCCCGAGCCGCAGCTAGCGTGACCTGCACGGACGTCACCGGACTGCCCGTTCGTCCGCTCCCCACGACTTCAGGAGTGACCATGACCGGCTCATCCACCCAGGGAATCAAGACCGTGCTGCACCCCGTTTCCGACCTGGCGAAGGCCAAGGAGGTGTACGCCGCCCTGCTCGGCGTGCCGCCGATCGCCGACGCGCCCTACTACGTCGGCTTCGAGGCCGAGGGCCAGCACATCGGGCTGGTGCCGGGCGGTGGACCGCAGGGCATGACCACCCCGGTGGCCTACTGGCACGTGCCGGACATCGAGGCGAAACTGGCCGAGGTGACCGCCGCGGGCGCCACCGTGAAGGAGCCCGCGCACGACGTCGGTGGCGGCAGACTGGTGGCCACCTTCACCGACCCCGATGGTAACGTCCTCGGGCTGCTTCAGGACTGATGAGTGCCGATCCCCGCTCCCCCGCTCAGCGTCGCCGCGACACCGAGCATCGGCGGCCTCGCCTAACAGATATGGAGACACGATGAGCATTGCCACGAGACCGGAGACGCTGTCGCCTGCGCCGCACGTTGCCGACAGCCACGACCTGATCCGCGTGCACGGCGCGCGCGTGAACAACCTCAAGGACGTCAGCGTCGAGCTCCCGAAGCGCCGGCTGACGGTGTTCACCGGCGTCTCCGGCTCGGGCAAGAGCTCGCTGGTCTTCGGCACGATCGCCGCGGAGTCGCAGCGGCTGATCAACGAGACCTACAGCGCCTTCGTGCAGGGCTTCATGCCGACGCTGGCGCGGCCCGAGGTCGACGTGCTCGACGGGCTGACGACCGCGATCATCGTCGACCAGCAGCGCATGGGTGCCGACCCCCGCTCCACGGTCGGCACCGCCACCGACACCAACGCGATGCTGCGCATCCTCTTCAGCCGGCTCGGGCAGCCGCACATCGGCTCGCCCAACGCGTTCTCCTTCAACGTCCCCACGGTCCGGGCGAGCGGTGCGATCACGGTCGAGCGCGGCGCCAGTGCCGGCAAGGCCGTGAAACAGACCTTCACCCGTACCGGCGGCATGTGTACGCGCTGCGAAGGCCGGGGCAGGGTCACCGATATCGACCTCACCCAGCTCTACGACGACTCCAAGTCGATCGCCGAGGGCGCGATCACCGTGCCCGGCTACAAGGTGGACAGCTTCTGGACCGTAAAGATCTTCGCCGAGTCGGGCTTCATCGACCCGGACAAGCCGATCCACAAGTTCACCAAGCAGGAGCTCCACGACTTCCTCTACAAGGAACCGACCAAGGTGAAGGTCGACGGCATCAACCTCACCTACGAGGGGCTGATCCCCAAGGTGCAGAAGTCGTTCCTCTCCAAGGACCCCGACGCGCTGCAGCCGCACATCCGGGCGTTCGTGGACCGGGCGGTCACCTTCGCCTCCTGTCCCGAGTGCGGCGGCACCCGGCTCAGCGAGGCGGCCCGCTCCTCCCTGATCGGCGGGATCAACATCGCCGACGCCTGCGCGATGCAGATCAGCGACCTCGCCGACTGGGTCCGTGGCCTCGACGAGCCGTCGGTCGCGCCGTTGCTGGCCGCGTTGCTGCAGACCCTCGACTCGTTCGTGGAGATCGGGCTGGGCTACCTCTCGCTCGAGCGGCCGGCGGGCACGCTGTCGGGCGGCGAGGCGCAGCGCGTCAAGATGATCCGCCACCTCGGCTCCTCGCTCACCGACACGACCTACGTCTTCGACGAGCCCACCATCGGCCTGCACCCGCACGACATCCAGCGGATGAACGACCTGCTGCTGCGGCTGCGGGACAAGGGCAACACGGTGCTCGTCGTCGAGCACAAGCCGGAGGCGATCGCGATCGCCGACCACGTCGTCGACCTCGGCCCCGGTGCCGGCACCGCGGGCGGCACCGTCTGCTACGAGGGCACCGTCGAGGGGCTGCGTGCCAGCGGCACCATCACCGGCCGCCACCTCGACGACAGAGCCACCCTCAAGAAGACGGTGCGGACGTCCACCGGCACGCTGGAGATCCGCGGGGCCACCGCCAACAACCTGCAAGACGTCGACGTCGACATCCCGCTCGGGGTGCTCTGCGTGATCACCGGCGTGGCGGGCTCCGGCAAGAGCTCGCTCGTGCACGGGTCGATCCCCGCCAGCGCGGGTGTGGTGTCGATCGACCAGGCCGCGATCCGCGGCTCGCGACGGAGCAACCCGGCGACCTACACCGGACTGCTTGATCCGATCCGCAAGGCGTTCGCCAAGGTCAACGGCGTGAAGCCGGCGCTGTTCAGCGCCAACTCCGAGGGTGCCTGCCCCAACTGCAACGGGGCCGGCGTCATCTACACCGACCTGGGGATCATGGCCAGCGTCGCCACCACCTGCGAGGAGTGCGAGGGGAAGCGGTTCGAGGCGTCGGTGCTCGAATACCACCTCGGCGGGCGCGACATCAGCGAGGTGCTCGCGATGTCGGTGACCGAGGCCGAGGAGTTCTTCGGCACCGGCGAGGCGCGCACGCCGGCCGCGCACGCCATCCTGCACCGGCTCGCCGACGTCGGGCTCGGCTACCTCAGCCTCGGCCAGCCGCTCACCACGCTGTCCGGCGGCGAGCGGCAGCGGCTCAAGCTGGCCACCCACATGGCCGAGAAGGGCGGCGTCTACATCCTCGACGAGCCGACCACCGGCCTGCACCTCGCCGACGTCGAACAGCTCCTCGGCCTGCTCGACCGGCTCGTCGACTCCGGCAAGTCGGTCATCGTCATCGAGCACCACCAGGCGGTCATGGCCCACGCCGACTGGATCATCGACCTCGGCCCCGGCGCCGGCCACGACGGCGGCCGTATCGTCTTCGAGGGCACCCCCACCGACCTCGTCTCCACCCGCTCCACCCTCACCGGCGAACACCTCGCGGCTTACGTCGGCGCCTGACCGTACCCCGGGAATACGAAAGGCCCCAGCCAAACGGCTGGGGCCTTTCGATAAAGATTGTCCGGCGGCGTCCTACTCTCCCACACCGTCCCCGGTGCAGTACCATCGGCGCTGGAGGGCTTAACTTCCGGGTTCGGAATGTAAC
>NZ_BLAE01000030.1 GCF_009687865.1 Acrocarpospora macrocephala | reverse complement strand
ATGATCGCGTTTGACGAGGAAGCCCGGCGCGGTCTTGAGCGCGGTATGAACCAGCTCGCCGACGCCGTCAAGGTGACCTTGGGCCCCAAGGGCCGCAACGTCGTGCTGGAGAAGAAGTGGGGCGCCCCCACGATCACCAACGATGGTGTCTCCATCGCCAAGGAGATCGAGCTTGAGGACCCGTGGGAGAAGATCGGGGCCGAGCTGGTCAAGGAAGTCGCCAAGAAGACCGATGACGTCGCGGGTGACGGCACCACCACCGCCACCGTGCTGGCCCAGGCCCTGGTTCGTGAGGGTCTGCGCAACGTCGCGGCGGGCGCCAACCCGATGGCCCTGAAGAAGGGCATCGAGGCGGCCGTCGAGCGGGTCAGCGAGGAGCTCTCCAAGCTGGCCAAGGATGTGGAGACCAAGGAGCAGATCGCCTCCACCGCCTCCATCTCCGCCGGTGACACCGAGATCGGCGAGCTGATCGCCGAGGCGATGGACAAGGTCGGCAAGGAAGGCGTCATCACGGTCGAGGAGAGCAACGCCTTCGGGCTGGAGCTCGAGCTCACCGAGGGTATGCGCTTCGACAAGGGTTACAACTCGGGTTACTTCGTGACCGACACCGAGCGTATGGAGGCAGTCCTGGACGATCCGTACGTCCTGATCGTGAGCGGCAAGGTCTCCGCCAACAGGGACGTGGTGCCCTTGCTCGACAAGGTCGTACAAACCGGCAAGCCGCTGCTGGTCATCGCCGAGGACGTCGAGGGGGAGGCTCTGTCCACTCTGATCGTCAACAAGATGAAGGCCGTCCTCCGGTCGGTCGCGGTCAAGGCTCCCGGTTTCGGCGACCGCCGCAAGGCCATGCTGGGCGACATCGCGATCCTGACCGGCGGCCAGGTCATCGCCGAGGAGGTCGGCCTCAAGCTGGAGAACACCACCCTCGACCTGCTCGGCCGGGCTCGCAAGGTCGTGGTGACCAAGGACGAGACCACGATCGTGGACGGTGCGGGCCTCGCCGAGGCCATCTCCGGCCGGGTCAACGAGATCCGCGCCGAGATCGAGCGTACCGACTCCGACTACGACCGCGAGAAGCTCCAGGAGCGCCTGGCCAAGCTCGCCGGCGGCGTGGCCGTCATCAAGGCGGGCGCGGCCACCGAGGTCGAGCTCAAGGAGCGCAAGCACCGCATCGAGGACGCCGTCCGCAACGCCAAGGCGGCCGTCGAGGAGGGCATCGTCCCCGGCGGCGGCGTCGCGCTGCTCCAGGCCGGCGCAAAGGCGTTCGACAAGCTCGAGCTCCTCGGCGACGAGGCCACCGGCGCCGCGATCGTCAAGAAGGCGCTTGAGGAGCCCCTCAAGCAGATCGCCGTCAACGCCGGCCTCGAAGGCGGCGTCGTGGTGGAGAAGGTCCGCAACCTTCCCCCGGGCGAGGGCCTCAACGCCGCCACCGGTGAGTACGTGAACATGTTCGACACCGGCATCATCGACCCCGCCAAGGTCACCCGCTCCGCCCTGCAGAACGCCGCCTCCATCGCGGCGCTCTTCCTGACCACCGAGGCCGTCATCGCCGAGAAGCCGGAGAAGAACCCTGCTCCGGCCGGCGGCGACATGGACTTCTAGCCAGACACGGAGACCCCTGATGCGTGCCTACGGTGTCACCTACGACACCGGCTTCCCCTCTGCCGGAACCACCACCCACGAACCCTTCACCCCCGACGTGGTACGCCGCGAAATGCAGATCATCCACGACGACCTGCACTGTGACGCGGTCCGCGTCACCGGAGGAGACCAGGACCGTCTGGAGACCGCCGCCCGCCACGCCGCCCGCGCGGGCCTGGAGGTCTGGTACTCGCCGTTCACCAACGACCTCACCCAGGACGAGCTGATGGCGTTCATCGTCGACGGCGCCGAACGAGCCGAACGCCTGCGCCGGGAAGGGACTCGCGTCGTGTTCCTCACCGGCTCCGAGATCAGCTTGCTCACCAGCGGCTTTCTGCCTGGTGACAGCCTCCACGAGCGGCTTGGCGGGCTGGCCGACCCCGCGCGGGTGCGCGCCGCGCTCCCCGGCCTGCGCGCCCGCGTCAACGCCTTCCTCGCCCGAGCCGTCACCGTGGTGCGCGAACGGTTCGGCGGCCCGGTCAGCTACGCCTCCCTGCCCGTCGAAGGCGTGGACTGGGCTCCGTTCGACATGATCGCCACCGACGCCGGATACCGCGACGCGGCCACCACGTCCGGTTTCCGTGCGGGTCTGCGCGCGCAGACCTCGCAGGGCAAACCGTTCGCCGTCACCGAATTCGGCTGCGTCACCTACCGTGGCGCCGCCGATCTGGGCGGGCGCGGCGACTCCATCGTCGAATGGGACGAGCACGCCCGCCCCGCCCGCCTGACCGCAGCCGTCATACGGGACGAAGAAGAACAAGCCGCGTACGTACGCGAGCTTCTCGACATCTACCACGAGGAGGGCACCGACACGGCGTTCGTCAACACCTTCGCCCGCCGGGACCTGCCGACGTCCGCCGAGCCCGAACGGGACTTCGACACCGCCAGCTTCGGCATCGTCAAGATCCTGGAGTACGGCCACACGGGGACGACCTATCCGGGGCTGCCATGGGAACCCAAGGCCGCCTTCCACGCCCTGGCCGAATACGGACGCGCCAGGACGGCCGCCCGAGACAAGGAGAGCGAGCACGCCACCCGGCAGACATGACAGGCCGGCTGGGGAATGCGGCTAGCCGTTCTCCTTCGCGATCGCTTCGCGTACGGCGGGGACGATCTCCCTGGCCCAGCGGCCGAGGACGGCGAGGTCGGTGTGACCGGGGGAGAAGAGGGTGAAGCCCGACGCGTCGTGCTCCAGCACGGCCCCGGTCAGTTCCTCGATCCACTGGCCGGCGGAACCGCCGATCCAGCGCCCGTCGCGGTCACGCGTGGCGGGCAGCGGCCGGTCGGTGATGCGTCCGGGGAGGTTGAAGATCGTGCGGATCTCGCGTGGATCGCGTCCCGCGGCCGCCGCCGCCTCGTCGATGATCGGCCGCGACGCCCGGTATCGCTCGCTGAGCCAGTCCGCCGCGTGGCCGGGGATCCAGCCGTCGGCCACCCGGCCGGTGGCGGCCAGGGATTTCGGGCCGACAGATCCGGTCCACACGGGGGGCGCGGCCACGGGAGCCGGCTCGATCTGGTCCACCTGGTAGTGGCGGCCCCGGTAGGTGACCGCAGGACCGCCGCCAGACAGCAGCTTGACCAGGACGATCGCCTCCTCGAAGGCGTTCACGGCGTCGCCCGGTGAGAGCCGCGGCACGCCCATGTCGGCGATGCGGTCCCACCGCCCGCCCGCGCCCATGCCGAGCACGACGCGGCCACCGGAGATCGCCGACAGGGACGTCACCATCCGCGCCAGCATGGGTGCGGGCCGGGTCGGCAGGTTGGTGACGTTGACGAGGCCCGAGATGTGCCGTGTACGCCCGAGGATGAAGCCGACGGAGGCGTACGCGTCCAGGTGCCCGCCGAGGTAGGGATGGTCGGCCACCGAGAAGACGTCAAGCCCGTCACGGTCGGCCTGTTCGGTCATGCGCAGCAGCTCCGGCATCTCGCCGAATCCGTTATGCGCGCCGAAGCCGAAGACGACTTCCCGGCCGGCGGTATGACTCATGGTTTCCACTCCCACGGACGAAAAAGCTTAGTTCGTAGTACGAACCGTATTAGTTCGTACTACGAACTGCAAGTCTGGGGGGTGGTCTTATCGCTCGTGATCGGCGAGGGATCCTTCTTCGAGGAAAACCACCGGAACCTTGTTGTCCAGCACGATGCGGCCAAGCAGGCGGGCGAGCGTGTCGAGCTCGGCGGCGCTGAGCCCCGCCGGCAGCTTCCCGACCCGGCGGCAGGTCTCGGCGTAGAACTCCTCCGCCAGCTTGCTGCCTTCCGGCGTGAGCGTGACCCGGACCGCGCGCGTGTCCTGCGGGTCTGGCTCGCGCCGGACCAGGCCGTTGCGTTCGGTACGGTCCACCAGACCGGTGAGGCTGGACTTGGCCAGCCCGAGCGTGGCGCCCAACTCGCCCATCCCGTACGGCTGCGCCATCAGGACGCACAGCAATTGGCCCTGCTGCGGGGTGAGGCCGTGCTCCCGGCCTGACTCGGCGTATACCGCATTAACCAAGAACGTAGACCGCACCAGCGCGGGCACAAGCCCCATCTGGCCATCATCATGCTTACCCACCCGGTCAGGGTACCTTTATAATTCTCTCGCCGAAAAGAACGGCAATTGTTTACGGCGGCTCGGGCTGGGGGCGCGGGAAGAGTTGCTCGCCGCGTCCGAGTCTGCGGATGGCGTCGATGAGTCCGTCCGTGGGGCCGTCCTTGGCCAGGAAACCCGACGCTCCGGCTCGCTGGCGGCACCCGGTCATGAACGCCGCCCTGGCGGCCAGGGCCTTCCCCAGCATTATTCACGCTTGACTTATATAAGCCGAAGGTGGCATTCTCCCTGCTGTGCATGCCTTCGACGTGCTGGGCGACCCGGTGAGACGCCGGATATTGGAACTGCTCGCCGATGGCGAACAGACCGCGGGCGCGGTCAGCGGGATCATCCGGGCGGAGTTCGGGATCTCGCAACCGGCGGTCTCACAGCACCTGCGGGTGCTGCGGGAGTCCGGCTTCGCGACCGCCCGCGCCGACGGCACCCGGCGCCTGTACGCCGTGGACTCGGCACCACTTCGGGAGGTCGACATCTGGCTGGAGCGCTTCCGCCGGTTCTGGACCCAGCGCCTGGACGCGCTGGGCACCGAACTCGCGCGCGGCAAGCGTGAGCGCCGCGAAAACCCCGCCGAACCGCCGTCCGCGAGCACACAACCACCTACGAACACCGAGGAAGACGAATGATTGACATCAACCAGGTCAACGCCACCCACCGGGAGATCGGCAACCACGCGCTCACCACCGGCGAAGGGCGGTCGCTGCTGCTGCGCCGCAGCTACGACGCCCCGATCGAGGACGTGTGGAGCGCCTGTACCGATCCCGACCGGATCAGCCGATGGCTGGCCCCGATCGAGGGCGACCTCCGGCTCGGCGGCACGTTCCAGCTCAAGGACAACGCCGGCGGGGAGATCCTGCGTTGCGAGGAGCCCCATCTGATCAAGGTGACCTGGGCCCTCGGGGAAGGCATGCTCACCGAGGTCGAAGTCCGTCTCGCGCGTGACGGGGACGGCACTGTCATGGAGCTGGTGCACTCGGCTCCCGCCGAGATCGTCGACGAGATGGTGCGCACCTACGGGCCCGGCGGCACGATCGGCCTCGGCGGCGGCTGGGATCTCGCGCTGCTCGGCCTCCACCTGTTCCTCAGCGGCGCGACGCTCGACCCCGCGACCTGGGAAGACACGCCCGAGGTCAAGGAGTTCGCGACCCGCAGCTGCCACGCCTGGGGAGCGGTGATCCAGGCCGCCTGGGGAACCAGCGACGAGGACATCGCCGCGGCCATCGCGTTCGGGGTGCAGCACTTCGCCCCCGAGACCGGTGGGGACGACAACGGCTGATGACCGGGAACGTCACCACCGCGCCCGGCGCCGCCGCCGGGTCGACGAGAACGCTGCTGACCTGCGGGATCATCGCAGGCCCGCTCTACATCGTCGTGGTCGTCCTGCAGATGCTCACCAGGGACGGGTTCGACCTCGGCCGCCATCCGGCCAGCTTGCTGAGCAACGGTGACCTGGGCTGGATCCAGATCGCCAACTTCCTGGTCACCGGCCTGCTGTTCGTGGCGGGCGCGGTCGGGCTGCGCCGGGTGCTGGGGCCTTCGGCGGGCCGGGGCGGCACCTGGGGACCGCGGCTGATCGGCGTCTTCGGCGCCGGGATCGTCGCCGCGGCCTTCTTCTCCGCCGACCCCGTCGACGGCTTCCCCCCGGGGACGCCGACCGGCCCGCCCACGACCGTCAGCGTGCCCGGACTCGTGCACTTCCTCGTCGCCGGGGTCGGCTTCCTCGCACTGATCGCCGCCTGCTTCGTGTTCGCCCGCCGCTTCGCCGCGGCCGGCCGCCGCGGCTGGTCGGCCTCCAGTACGGTGACCGGCGCGCTCTTCCTGGCGTCCTGGATGTCGATTTTCGCGCTGGCGGGCAACAGAGCGGCCAACGTCGCCTTCGCCGTCGCGATCGCGCTCGTCCTGGTGTGGACGTCGCTCCTGGCCGCGCACCGGCTGACCCGGCCCGGCGAGGAGTGAGAGCGCGGTCGCCGTCTTCGCGACAGCTCCGCACGGTGCGATCGTTGAGTCATGCCGTTTCAGCCCTTCGCGCACGATTGGGATCGTGTTCAGTTCTCCGGCAGCGAGCAATGGCGATGGCTCGCGGTCGAGATCGCGGAGATCCGGCGATGCGCGGCGGCAGGCGACCAGGCGCATGATCGGCTCGCCCTGCTTCTCATCGATCACTTGGTCGAGGTGATCGTGGGGCGTGAGGTCAACGCCAGGCTCGCCTGGCAGCCCGCCGACAGCGTGGTCGAGGAGCTACGGGAGATCCGTGACAGCGGCGCCGAGCCGGACGCGACCGTGGACAGACTCATCGACGAGCACGTAGGGCCGGACAGGCGTCACCAGCTCGACATGCACCTGCACGAGAAGACCAAGTACCTCGTGAAGCACGATGTGCTGACCTCCCAGGAGCGCGAGGTGCTCGACCGCATGCACGAGTACCGCAATGCCGCGTACCACCGGGACACCCTGGAAGCCGACCTGATCAGCGATCTGGTGCTGGCCTACATGATGCTCGCGAGCCAGCTACTCGCCCGGCACCGCCCGATCGTCCTGGCGAGAGGGACCACCAGGCCGGGCGAGCTGTCCGCCCTGCTCGCCGACGGCCTCGAAATGGACCTGAAAGCGGTGGCCGGCCGCTTCAGCGAGCACGCCAAGAAGCGAGTGGACGGCGTCGCGAGAGCGGTCAGGCCGGGTCAGGCGGTGCCGGTTCGGGCCGCGGTGACCGCCACCGTGGCGTAGCTCATCGTGAAGCTGCCGCCCACCGCGTCGATGGCGGCGCCGACGCCCTCCAGCACCGCCGCCAGCTTGTCCGGTGCGATCTGGGTGAGAGCGCCGCTAGTGGGCAGCTGGTCCAGCCACGCGTCCCGGGTGTAGGGCTGCTCCCAGTCGAACCGCCACTGCTCCGGTTCGCTGAACCCGCCCGCGTCCCGGATCGTGTCGGCGGTCTTGGTGAACATCGCCTGATACATGTCCAGGGCTTGCCGCGTGGACTGGAGGTTGAACGGCGAGTCGGGCAGCACCCGCTGGTAGACGGCGGCGAAGGCGTCCGCCACGGCGGGCGGAGGCTGGAACGCGTGCCAGAATGCCGCCAGCCGGCCGCCGGGCCGCAGCACCTGTGCCGCCTTGGCCGGTCCGGCGACCGGGTCGACCCAGTGCCAAGCCGTACCGGCGATGACCGCGTCGAAGTCCCGGCCGGCGGGATCCCAGGCTTCGAAAGTCGCCACCTCGACCTCGATCCCGCCGCGGCGCGCGAATTCGGCCATTCGCGCGTCGGGCTCGACGCCGAGCACCTTGCAGCCGGCCGCCTGGAACTGCCGGGCCGCTATGCCGGTGCCGCAGCCGACGTCGAGAACGTCAGGTCCGGGGCTGGCGGCGACGATCTGGTTCACCAAGGCGTCGGGATAGCGGGGCCGGGTGCGGTCGTAGCGTTCGGCGTCCACCCCGAACGACTCCGCCACCTGCCGGTGCCGATGGGGCTCTGGCTCGGAAGGGCGCGCTCGCTCCGGCGGCATAGTGGTCACGTGCCCACTTTAAGGACATCGACCCGCTCGCGCTGTTCGCCGACCGCGAAGGCGCCCGGCCGGAGGCTGGAGCCGTCGGCAACACGTCCGTTACGGCAGGTTGAGCTGCCAGGAGACGCCGAAGCGGTCGTTCACCCAGCCGAACTTGGTGCTGAAGCCGTACGAGCTCAGCGGCATGAGTGCCTGGCCGCCCTCGGCGAGTGCCGCGTACAGGCGGTCGATCTCCTCCTCGGTGTCGCACCCGACGTAGAGCGAGACCGACGGCGTGAACGTGAAGGCGTGCCCGCTGCTGTCGATGCACATGTACTCCTGGCCCGCCAGGGTGAAGGTGGCATGCTTGATCTTGCCTTCCGGCCCGGGCTCGCCGGGGGCGTAGTGGGCGACGTTCACCACCTTGGCGTCCTCGAAGAGGGAGACGTAGAACGTCATGGCCTCCTCGGCGTCGCCGTTCTGGAACATCAGGAAAGTGGTGATCTTCTGGGTCATGACTGCTCCTCTTCGGGGGCGTAGAACGCGGTGGTGCCGGCGACGGCGGCGGCGACCTGGTCAGGCGGGCCGCCGGCGGCCGCATAGGCCTGGCCCCACGCCTGGCTGCTGGCCGTGATGAAGCGCCGGCCCTCGGGGGTCTGGTGGAAGGTGTTCTCGTCGATCTGGGGTGCGCCCGACAGGTGCAGGCTGAGGCCCAGGAGGGCGAGGTCCCAGCCCACGCCGACGGCGCCGGGGCCGTAGCCGGACCACATGTCCGGCGGCACGTCGGCGGTGTGGCGCAGCTCGAACAGGGTGCCGTCGCCCTCGCTCGACAGGCGCACCTCGACCTCGGAGAAGCCGGGATCCTCGCCGTACAGCCAGCTGACCGTCAGCAGGCGGGGTGGCTCGCAGCGCAGGATCTCGCCGCCCGCGTTGCCCTCGAGCTGGTACGTGCCGCCCAGCCGCAGGTCCCCGGTGACGGGCAGGAACCAGCGGCGCAGCCGCTCGGCGTTCGTGCAGGCGTCCCACACGTCCTCGACTTCGGCGTCGTAGCGCCGCCGCAGCGTCATGACCTTGCGCTCACCGTTGAGCAACTCGCGATGCGCCTGCTCGATCTCGTCAACGATATCCATCAGGTGTCCTTCGACTCGTCTGTCCCGCGGCGCCTCGAACCGATCGTTTCAGGGTGCGCTTATATAAGTCAAACGTGGAATTGGGACAGCAGCCGCTCGAAGGGCTGAGCGGGCTGTTTATGCGCCCACCACCCGGAGCAGCACCGAACGGTCGACGTCCAGGGACGGCGCTTCGACGCCGACGAGCCTGAGCACCCGTCCGGGCAAAGTGACGCCGGCGCGCTGCCACGGCGGGAGCACGGCGCTGGCCACGACGAGGCTGGTGCCGCCCGCGCGCAGATGGATCGGTGTGACGTTTACTTCCATATCATCCCTTGAGTCCGCTGTTCGCGATGCCCGAGCACACCAGCGCCCCCGCCATCAGGATGGGGTAATCCGTACCGAACTGTCCCGGCCAGGCCCACCGGCAACGGCCGGTTCTGCCCGGACAGCGAGACGCCGTACTGAAAGGACTTACATGCCCCCGCTGGAAGACATGGTCGACTCGATAGCCGACGCGACCGGGTTCGCCGGTGTGGTGTCCGTGGATCGGGGTGGTGAGAGCGAGTTCGCCAAGGCGTACGGACTGGCCCACCGGGGTCACAAGATCGCCAACACGGTGGACACGCGGTTCGCGATCGCCAGTGGCACGAAAGGGTTGACCGCGCTTGTGGTGGTGAGCCTGATCGAGGAGGGTGTGCTCGATCTGTCCACGACCGCGCGTTCGGTGCTCGGTGAGGATCTCCCGCTCATCGACGACGGCGTCACCGTCGAGCACCTCCTGGCCCACCGGTCGGGCATCGGCGACTACTTCGACGAAGATGCCGGGCACGAGATCACCGACTACGTGCTGCCGGTGCCCGTGCACGAGCTCGCCACCACCGAGCAGTACCTGGCGGTGCTTGGCGGGCATCCCAGCAAGTTCGCCCCCGGCGAGAGCTTCTCGTACAACAACGGCGGCTACGTCGTGCTCGCGCTGATCGCTGAACGCGTCGGCGGCCAGCCCTTCCACGACCTGGTACGCCACCGCGTCTGCGAGCCGGCGGGCATGCGCGACACCGATTTCCTGCGCTCCGACGAACTGCCGGAGCGCACCGCTCTCGGCTACCTGACCATCGAGGGCGTGTCCAGGACCAACGTGTTCCACCTGCCGGTGCTGGGCAGCGGCGACGGCGGGATCTACTCCACCGTGCGGGACTTCACCTCCTTCTGGCATGCCCTGTACGGCGGAAAAATCGTGTCGTCGAGCTGGGTCTCGGAGATGCTGCGGCCGCGCAGCGACGTGCCGTCAGAGTCGAGGCGGTACGGCCTCGGCTTCTGGCTCCCCGAATCGCCAGGATCCCAGGACACGGCGCTGCTGGAGGGATACGACGCCGGCGTCTCCTTCCGCAGCGTTCATCGGCCGCGGACGCGGCTGACGCACACTGTGATCTCCAACTCCACTCCCGGCGCGTGGCCGATCACCAATCTCCTTGAGAAAGAGCTCGCACAGCGGTAGATCAGGGCTCGGCGGCCCTCGGAATGGCTAGAAGCGCTCTGGTGCCCAGGACGACCAGAACCAGGCCGATCAGGGCGACGGCGACGCTCTGGCCGAGGGCTACGGCTGTCATGGTCTGGGTGATCGAGTCGACAGCGCCGAAATTGAGACCGGGGAGCCGGGCGCACAATACCAGCGCCGCCAGGATCGCCAAGGCCAGCGGCCACGACGGCGTTCGCAGTGCGGGGGAGTGCCAGTGCACGCCCACGCAGGCCAGGCCCGCGATCACGATCTCCCGCTTGGCGCGGTAAGAGGCGGGCAGCAGGCGGAGCACGCGCCGATAGCTCTCCTCCAGAAGGCTCATGCCGCTCCTCCCGCCGTGATCGCACGCCGGTGGCGGGCGCTGAGCCGATCCGTGGCACTCCTGACATTTTCCGCGAGCCGTACGGCTTCCGCCTCCAGCGCCGTCGCACCGGAGTCGGTCAGCCGGTAATAGCGGCGCAGCCGGCCCTGCTGCACCTCTTCGCGATCCAGCGTCACCAGCTCGTCGGCCGCCAGCCGGTCGAGCACGCCGTACAGCGTGCCGACCTTGAGCCGCACCCGCCCGGTGGACAGCTTCTCGACCTCACGCACGATCCCGTAGCCATGCCGCGGCTCGTCGACCAGCGCGGTGAGAACGAGGAACGCCGCCTCCGTCATCGTCCGTCTTCCCATGCACTCCAGAATATATCGGCAAGCAGGCTATTGGAGCCCACCGTCCCGCCAATGGGGGACCTTCGGCCCTTACCCGGTGCCGCACGGGTCATTGGACTGGAGAGGGAGGTGGCGTGGAATGCGTACGCGAGAGGATCTGGAAGCCGTGGTGGAGGCGGCGGGGTGGGCGCCGTCGGTGCACAACAGCCAGCCGTGGTCGTTCGCCATCGCCGGGGACGAGATCAGTCTCCGCGCCGATGTCGACCGGCGGTTGCGCGCGGCCGATCCGGAGGGCAGGGAACTCCTGCTGAGCTGCGGGGCCGCGCTGTTCAACGTCAGGACGGCGATACGCGCCCTCGGCTTCGAGCCGCTGGTGCGGACGCTCCCCGATCCTGACCGTCCGGCGTTGCTGGCCACCGTACGGATAGGGCCGGCCGAGGCGGTGGACGAGCACACCGAGGTGATCCGGTCGGAGATCCCCCGGCGGCGTACCCATCGGGCGGGCTTCTCCGGCCGGCGAGTGCCGGAGCACCTGCTGGACGCGCTGGTGGGGGAGGCGGAACGGGAAGGCGCCCGGCTGACTCCCGTCGGGGCGGAGGCGGCGATCCGGATTGTCGCGGCGCTCACCACGGCGGCTCAGGAGGTTCAGGCCCAGGATCGGGACTTCAGCCTGGAGATGATCCGCTGGGGGCGGCCACCGGGAAGCAAGTATCGCGACGGCGTGCCCGCCGACGCCTATCCGCAGCAGGCCCGCCGGACACATCCGCATTTCGCCCAGCGCGACTACGCGCGCGGGCAGGGCTGGGGCAACCCGGATGATCAGCCCATGGCCACGGACACCGGGGTGGTGGCGCTGCTGACCACCAGGAGCGACACGCGCGCGGATTGGCTGCGGGCCGGGCAGGCGCTCCAGGCGGTGCTCCTGCACGCCGCGGCCGCGGGGGTGGCCGCCGCCTTCCACACCCAGGCGCTGGAACACCCGCAGCTGCGGGACTTCATCCGGGCGCGGCTCTGCTCGGGGGAGTTCCCGCAGATGGTGATGCGGCTGGGCTATCCCACCACGAGGACCCGGGGGGTCCGGCGCCCGCTGGCGGACGTTCTCGACGAGGGCGGCAGCCCCGGGTAGGAGGTCCTGCCCATCTCGGGTCCATCGGCCCTGCCCTTCCGAGCGCCGATCGGCGATCATGAAGGCAGGCGTAGACCCAGCGGGAGGACATCGTGATCGTCGCCGGAGTGGACGGCATGCGGGCCGGTGTGGAGGCGGTGGAGTGGGCGGCGCACGAAGCCGTGCTGCGTGACGTGCCGCTCCGGGTGGTGAGCGCGGTGCCCGCCTGGTGCCTCGATCGGGGGGCCGCGGGGCCGTACAGCGGAGTCGGGGCCTGGATGCGGGACGGCGGGAACGCCGCGCTCGCCGAGGCCGCCGCGGCGGCGCGGCGCGCCGAGGCGAAGGTGAACGTCGACACGAAGCTGGCGGGCGGCGACGCCCGGCTGGCCCTCATCGAGGAGTCGCGCCACGCCGATCTGCTGGTCGTCGGGGACTCCGGGCTGGGTGCCCTGCGCGGCAAGCTGATCGGCTCCGTGGCGTACGGCGTGGCCGGTCACGCGGCGTGCGACGTGGTCGTGGTCCGCAAGCGGCAGTCGCCGCCCCGGCCGGAGATCGTCGTCGGCGTGGACGGCTCGGACGCCCAGTCCGCCGTCCTGGAGTTCGCCTTCAAGGAGGCGGCCCTGCGCGGCGCCGGCCTGCGCGCCGTGCTGGCCTGGGACTGGCACGACCTCCTGCGGCCCGACGTCGACGGCGAGCCCGAGGGCAGCCGGCGGGCGCTGGCCGAGGTCCTGGCCGGATGGCGGGAGACCAGCCCGGACGTGCGGGTGTCGATGGACGTCGTGCACGGGCACCCGGTCGACGCCCTGCGGCACGCGGCCGACGGCGCGGACCTGCTCGTCGTCGGCTCGCACGGGCACGGGGTCCTGGCGGGCATGCTCCTCGGCTCCGTCAGCCAGGCCATGCTGCACCACGCCCCCTGCCCGGTGGCGGTCGTCCGGATCGCACCCTGACCGGATCCGCGAGCGGATCGCCACCGGCTGGTGACGATCCGCCGGGAGAGCGTTAGCTCACGTCACGTAGACGAGGTGCCAGCGGCGGGAGGGGTGGCTGTCGCAGGTGTACTGCAGCGCTTCGACGTTGTTCGCCTTGCTGACGCCACCGGCGATGGTCACGCACTTGCCGGTCCCGACATTCTTGATCCAGTAGTTGCCGGTCGTGCCGTCCTCGGTGAGGGTCCACGACCGCGACCGGTGGGTGTCACAGTTGTACTGCAGGGCCGTGACGTTGTTCGCCTTGCTGACGCCACCCGCGATGGTCAGGCACTTGCCGGTCTGGACGTTCTTGACGCGCAGGCCGCCGCCGACGCCCGACCTCAGCGTCCAGCGGCGGGAGGGGTGGGTGTCGCAGGTGTACTGGACGGCGTGGACGTTGTTCTCGGTGCTGACCCCGCCCGCGATGGTGAGGCACTTGCCGGTCTCGACGTTGACGAGCATCACCTGCCTGGTGTCGGCGGCGGCCTGCGCCGGAGCCGCGATCGCGGTCAGGCCCAGCGCCAGCGCGGCCACGGAGAGTTTGAGTACGGTGGAACGATCCATCTTGAGCTCCCAAGAGCTGGTGGGATTTTTTCCAGGATCCGGGGAGCCCGCCCGGTGTGGCGTGAGTCGACTCCTACTCAACTGGACGGAACCTCGCGCGCTTTTGCTGAGAGCGCTCTCGCGTCTAGTGCGGTGCGGCCACCTCGTGATGCGCATCCTGGCCAATCCTCGGGCACGAGTGCGGCCTGTGATGGCTCGTTAAATCTGTTTGCCGCAGGCGGCCGTTTCGGTAGGCTCGCCGCGAATTGAGCGCCGCGCCCGCGGCGCGGGCCTTGGTGATGGAGGGGAGGCGGCCATGCGTCAGCGCGTCGCCGTCGTCGTTCCCTCGTCACGGTACGAGGTGATCCTGGTGTCTTCGCCGTCCCGGCGCCGGCTGCGCGGCCCGCGCTGGACGTCCGCGGCGAACAGCTGACCCTGTCCCTGTTTCGTCCGGGATTCGCGCTGTCCTTTTCTGGATCATCGAAGGGCCCATGGGCATGCGTACCAACCTGAACGAGACGCTGGCCGGCGTTCGCAATCTCGGCATCCTCGCCCACGTCGACGCCGGCAAGACGACCGTCACCGAACGGATCCTGTACGCCACCGGCGTCACCTACAAACGCGGCGAGGTCCACGACGGCACGACCGTCACCGACTTCGATCCGCAGGAGCGCGACCGCGGGATCACCATCTTCGCCGCGGCGGTGAGCTGCGCCTGGGACGGTCGCCAGATCAACCTGATCGACACCCCGGGCCACGTCGACTTCTCCCATGAGGTGGAGCGCTCCCTGCGGGTGCTCGACGGCGCGGTCGTCGTGTTCGACGGGGTCGCCGGAGTCGAACCGCAGACCGAGTCGGTGTGGCGCCAGGCCGACCGGTACGGCGTGCCGCGGATCGCCTTCGTCAACAAGCTGGACCGGCCCGGCGCCGACGTCGACGCGGTGGCCGAGTCGATCCGCGTTCGACTGCACGCGACCCCGCTGGTGATCCAGCTGCCCATCGGCCGGGAGGCCGGGTTCACCGGAGTGGTGGACCTGGTGCGGATGCGATCCCTGATCTGGTCGGACGGCGACGACACGGTCGTCGAAGGCCCCGTGCCCGAGGCGCTCCTGGACGAGGCGCGCCGGCGCGCCCGGCTGCTCCAGGAGGCGGTGGCCGAACGGCATCCGCTCGCGCTGGAGGAGTTCTGCGCGGAGTCGGCCATCTCCGCCCCGACGCTGACGGCCGCGCTGCGCGACCTGACCTGTTCCGGTGAGGGCGTGGTGGTGCTGTGCGGTTCCGCCTACCGCAACCGCGGGATCGAACCGCTGCTGGACGCCATCGGGGCCTACCTGCCGTCGCCGCTGGACGTGCCGCCGGTGCGGGGCACGCTGGACGGCGAGACGGGGGAGCGGGCCGCCGACCCGGAGGCGCCGTTCGCCGGGCTCGTCTTCAAGGTGAACTCGACTGCCTCGGGGCGGCTGACCTACCTGCGGGTGTATTCGGGGACGGTCCGGCGGGGGGACACGGTGCTTGACGTGGGTGCTCGCCGTACCGAGCGGATCGGCCGGATCCTGCGGGTGCGGGCCGACCGGCACACGGAGGTGGCGGTCGCGGTGGCCGGGGACATCGTCGCGGTGGCCGGGCTGAAGTCGGCCGCCGCCGGGGCCAGCCTGTGCGACCCCGCCGCGCCGCTCCTGTTCGAATCGGCCGCGGTGGCCGATCGGGTGGTCTCCGTGGCGGTCGAAGCCCGCCGCAGGATCGACGCCGACAGGTTCGGGTCCGCGCTGGCCCGGCTGGTCGAGGAAGATCCCTCGCTGGCGGTCCGGGCCGATCGGGAGACCGGTCAGACGGTGCTGTCCGGGATGGGGGAACTGCATCTGGAGGTGGCGGTGGAGAAGGTCCGTCGCGATCACGGGCTGGACGTCAGCGTCGGCCGGCCGAGGGTGGCCTACCGGGAGACGGTCGCCCGTGGGGTGTCCGGGTTGCTGTACCGGCACGTCAAGCAGGACGGAGGGGCAGGTCAGTTCGCCCACGTCGTCCTCGACGTGGAGCCGGCCCCCGGGGCGGATTTCGTGTTCCACTCGGCCGTCGTGGGCGGTCGGGTGCCACGGGAGTACGTGGGAGCGGTGGAGGCCGGTTGCCGGGACGCCCTGGCCGAGGGGCCCTTGGGCGGTCACCCGGTGACGGGCGTGCGGGTCACGCTCACCGACGGGGCCACCCATCCGAAGGACTCCTCGGAACTGGCGTTCCGCGTCGCCGGCCGCCTCGCGCTGCGGGAGGCGCTGCGGGCCAGCCTGATGGTGCTCCTGGAGCCGATGGCCGAGGTGCTGGTCACCGTCCCCGCGGACGCCGTCGGCGGCGTGCTGGGTGACCTGTCCGCCCGGCGCGGCCGCGTCTCCGACTCGGCCGTCAGGGCCGACACCGTGGTGATCACCGCGACGGTGCCCCTGGCCGGCCTGTTCGGGTACGCGACCCGGCTCCGCAGCCGAACCCAGGGCCGGGGCGCCTTCACCACCCGGCCCGCCGGGTACGCCCCTGCCCCGGCCGTACCTTCGACAGCCCGATAGAACGATGGCTCCCGGCCGCACCCGGCCGGGAGCCGACTACGCCGGGTACAGCCACTTCAGTGCGGTGAGGCTCTTTTCGAGATACTTCTCCTGTCCGGTCTCGATCCCGTAGGCCATGTCCTCCAGGACGCTGCACCTGGCGTAGAAGACCGCGCGCGCGTTGATCGCGTCCACGTCGTGGATGTCGCTTCGGTAGGACTTCAGTGCCTGGTGTAAGGCCGCTGGGCCGAGGTCGCGGTAGAGGAGGCCGAAGTCATAGGCCGGATCGACGATCGCGGCGTCGCTCCAGTCGATGACGCCGGTCACCGTCCAGGTGGCGGGGTCGACGAGAACGTGTTCGATTCCCAGGTCGTTGTGGGAGAACACCTGTGCGTATTCGTCGGCAGGTGGCGGCGAGTCAAGGAAGGCCTCGACAACGGGGCGATGCGCTGTCGGTATTCTCTCTACGACCACGGAGTAAGTGTCCACGGCCTCGCTCAGCCATAACTGTTTCGGCTGGTCATCAGTGGATACCAGGTCAGACATGCGCTCGGCTGGAAGATGATGCAGCGCGCCGAGTAACTCGCCTAGCGCGCCCGCGATGCCGTCGGCCGATCGTTGCGCCGCGGGCACGTCGATCAGGGGCAGGCCGGGCAGTTTGAAGTAGGCCAGGCAGCCTAGTTCCGCGACCGTGAAACTCGGCTCGGGCACGGGCAGCGGGGAAATCCCAGCCACGGCCGAGAGGAGGCGCGCCTCATCCGTCACTCGCGTGGCCCGCTCCACCGGATCGGACTCCTTGGCGAAGCGCACGATCAACTCACCGTTGACCTCGTACGCGACGTTGTCCTCCCCCTCGCCGAGGAGCGCCACCGATCCGATCCGATAGCCGGGCAGGTGAGCGCCCACAACATCATGAACGTCTTGATCGCGGCTCCAGTTCTGCATGCCCGCGACTTTAATACGACGGCCAACCGGACCAAGCTGTCGAAATCAACAGAATATTTAACAGTTTTGGGCAGAAGCATTGGAATTGGGTGCGCACAGTGGTATAGGTGGCAACTCTCAGGGGGAAACCGTCAATGGCGGCTGTCGACGAAGCAGACATCGCCGTTGCTCGTGAGCGCTTCTTCGCCGACGAAACCGTTGAGAGTGGCGTGCGCAAACGGGTGCTGACGTCATGGCAGCGGTGCCGGAGCCTGGGCCTTTCCCCTGAGCGCGCGCCCTACGTGTACCACCGGGACGTCGACATGGACGGCAGGCTCGTCCGCGCCGCCCGGCCCGTGCTCGATCAGCTCGAATCCCAGCTCTCCGGCGTCAAGGTCAGCGCGCTCCTCTTCGACGAGAAGGCGAGGATCCTGCAGCGCCGCGCCGGGGAACCGGAAATCCTCAGATTGCTCGACGACCTCCCGGCCCTGCCCGGCTTCGGGTGCTCCGAGCAGATCATCGGCACCAACGGCACCGGCACCGCGCTGGTCGAGCGTCGTCCGGCCCTCATCCGGGGGCGGGAGCATTTCGCGGAATCCCTGCGGCTGCTGGCGTGCGCCGGTGCCCCCATTCGCGACCCGATCAGCGGCCGCATCATGGGCGTACTGGATCTGACGTGCCTGGACCGGGACGCCGACCCGGCGATGCTCGGCCTGGTCACGGAGGCGGCGGTCCGCATCGAACGACGCCTGTTCGAACAGACGTCCGAACGGGAGCGTGCGCTGCTGCGGGCGTTCCTCGACGCCACGCATCGGGCGGGTGTCGTACCCGTCGACCTGCTGCCCACGCACGATCGGCTGCGCCTGCTGGAGAAGGCCACGGAGTTGATCTCCATCGGCCATGTGGGCGTGGCGATGGTGCAGCTGTCGGGGGGCCGGGCCGCCACGCTGCGCAGCCGTTCCGTCGACGATCTCGCCGGGGCGAGCGGCATCGCCGTGGAGGCCGTCATCGACGGCAGCCCGGCCGGGCACGTGGCGTCCGGCGAGCCCAGAGCCGGGTCGTCGGCGCTGATCGGCCGGTCGGCACCCGCTGCCGTGCTGAAAGCAGCCACTCCCACCGTCTGCGCCCCCCTGGCCGCTACCGAGGGGTGGCTGCTGGCCGTGAGCGAGCCGGGCATCGGGCGGCTGGCCTTGCAGGCACGGGAACGGCTCGGCCTGCTGTGCGAGGCCGGGGCGCGGATCGGCACCACCCTGGAGGTGACCAGGACCGCCGAGGAACTCACCGAGATCGCGGTCCCGCGGTTCGCCGACTACGCCGCCGTCGACGTGCCCGCCTGGGTGCTGCGCGGCCGCGAGCCGTCCGCCCAGGGCGCCGGGCTGTTCCGCATCGCCCTGGCCGCCGTCCGGCCGGGGTCCTACCTGTACGGGATCGGCGCGCTCATCCACCCGCTGCCGTCCACCCCGCACGCGCGCTGCCTGGCCACCGGGCAGCCGGTGCTCGAACCGGCGCTG
This sequence comes from Acrocarpospora macrocephala, assembly GCF_009687865.1. GTDB lineage: Bacteria > Actinomycetota > Actinomycetes > Streptosporangiales > Streptosporangiaceae > Acrocarpospora > Acrocarpospora macrocephala. The sequence continues at coordinate 114,035 of NZ_BLAE01000030.1, read as the reverse complement.
GAAACCGTGTTCGGCTGGATGGCACAGGATCCCGAGCGCGGCCAGAAGGTGTGCGGGCAGGGCGTGCACTCGCTCCTCGCGGTGCCGATGCAGGCCCGCGGCGTCACCCTCGGGGTGGTCAGCTTCTACCGCGCCCAGCACACCGGCGCGTTCGAGGACGACGACGTGACCTTGGCCGCCGAACTGGTCAGCCGCGCGGCGGTGTGCATGGACAACGCCCGCCGCTACACCCGCGAGCACACGATGTCGCTGGAGCTGGAACGCGCCGCCGAGTCGTTGAAGCAGTCGCTGGAGAGCCAGCGGCGCTTCACCACCGACGCCTCCCACGAACTGCGCACCCCCCTGGCCGGGCTACGCGCCCAGCTGGAGGAAGCCCAGCTCCATCCCGGCGAGACTGACCTGGGCGAGCTGCTCGTGCACGCGCTGGGGGATGTGGACCGGTTGCAGGCCCTCGTCACCGACCTGCTCCTGCTGGCCAAGATCGGGGTCATGCCGGCCAGCGCGCTGGAGCGCATCGACCTGGCCCGGCTGGCCGAGACCGAGACCGCCCGCCGCACCGGCGACGGCCATCCCACCCGGCTGGACCTGCGGGATGGGGTGATGGTCGACGCCGTACCCATCCAGATCGTCCGCCTGCTGCACAACCTGCTCGACAACGCCCACCGCCACGCCGCCAGCGGCGTCACCGTGGCCGTCCAGCGCGCCGGCGACCGGGCCGAACTCACCGTCACCGACGACGGCCCAGGGGTGCCGGAGGCCGAACGCGACCATATCTTCGAGCGCTTCGCCCGCCTGGACACGGCCCGCAGCCGCAACCAAGGCGGTTCCGGCCTCGGCCTGGCCATCTCCCGGGACATCGCCCACGCCCACCACGGCACCCTCCACGTCGAAGCGGCGCCCGCACACGGCGCCCGCTTCGTGCTCCGCCTCCCGCTGTCCTAGTCAGGATCGGTCGAGCAGCCGGGCGGGCTCCCGTACCGTCATGGCGGCGATCGTCTCCGCCGGGACGCCGCGGCGGGCGAGTTCGGGCACCATCCGGCCGAGCGGATGGGCCAGCCCGCCGCCGCCGTAGCGGGTGAGCTGGATCTTGGTCCAGGTGGATCCGCCGATCACCCACCGGGACGCCGGGTACGCGTCGAGGAAGCGCACGAGGAAGTCCAGCCGTTCCCGGTCCGATGGATTCTCCAGCCGGCCGAGGTGCTGGAATTCGGTGCCGAAGCACATTTCGAGTGTCGCTCCGGCGGCGGACAGCTCGGCGAGGTACGGCGCGTCCAGGAACTCGTCGCAGTTGGTGAAGAGCACCTTGTCCGCCGCCGTCCCCTGCCCGGTGAGGAGTTCGACGACGTCGACTCCGGATCGGCTGACCGGGTCGAGCCGGACGGTGACGGCGGCGCCGGTCCTGGCCGCCGCCCGGGCCGCGGCGCGGAGCCGGGCGCGTTCGACGCCGGTGACGGTGCCGGTGGTGCCCATGATGCCGAGGAGGCCCGCGCGGTAGCCGGTGCCCGGGACGTGGTCCTCCAGGGCGCCGGTCAGGTGTTCCTCGAGCGCGGTCTCGTCGAGCGCCGCGGCCCATCCGGGCAGCACCGAGGACAGGTAGATCCCGTACGCGGCCACGACGTGGACCCCCGAGCGGCGGGCGAGCTCCGGCAGGCGGTCGTGCCCGGGTCCCAGGCCGACGCTGGTGGCCTCGACGACGGTGCCGACACCGGCGGCGCGGGCCAGGACGAGCTCCTCGACCGCGGTGTCCGCGCAGTCCAGCCGCAGGTTGTCGGCCAGGGCGAGCGCGTTCCAGCGCAGGTAGCCGAGCACCTCCGGGCGTACGTCCGCGTGCACCGGCGCCGGCTCGGCCACCCCGTCCCGGCGCAGGCCGCTCGCGTCCAGGAGCAGATGCTCGTGCATGTCGACCGGGCCGAGCGCTTCGGCGGGAACGGGCCCGAGCACTGTCTCGATCACGCGACGACCAGTTCCTGCGCGTCGTCCGCCGTCGCGGCGATGACGTGCACCCGGTCGGGGTGGGCGCAGCCGAGCCGGACCCGGGTGCCGTCCAGGAGGGTGGCGGCGTCCGTCTGCGGGGGCAGCGAGCACACGACGCGCCGGCCGGTGTCGCTTTCGACCTCGAGCCGGAACCGCGAGCCCTGGAAGCTGAGCAGCCGTACCACCCCGGAGACCGACCACGCGCCGGCCGGTTCCGTGCCGGTCAGGACCCGCAGGTCTTCGGGGCGGATGACGGCGGTGCCGGTGCGGCCGTCGGTGACGCCGTCCGGGAGTAGCTCGCCGCCGCGCGCGGGGAACAGGTTGGCCTCGCCGACGAAGCGGGCGACGTACTCGGTGGCCGGTTTGCGGTAGATGTTCTCCGGCGTGTCGATCTGGACGAAACGGCCGTCCCGCATCACGGCCACCCGGTCCGACATGGTCATCGCCTCGGCCTGGTCGTGGGTGACCGAGACCGTGGTGATGCCCACCTGCCGCTGGATGCGGGTCACCTCCACCTGCATCTGCTCGCGGAGCTGCTTGTCGAGCGCGGCCATCGGCTCGTCGAGCAGGAGGATGCCGGGGCTGGCGGCGAGGGCGCGGGCCAGCGCGACGCGCTGCCGCTGGCCGCCCGAGAGCTGGGCGGGCCGCCGGTCGATCAGCTCGCCGAGCTGGACCAGTTCGAGCATCTCGCGGGCGACCCTGGCCCGTTCCGCGGCGGGGCGGCGGGCGGCGCGCAGCGGGAAGGCGACGTTCTCGCCGACCGTCATGTGCGGGAAGAGCGCGTAGGACTGGAAGACGACTCCGACGCCGCGTTTGCGCGGCGGGCGTTTCTCCACGTTGGTCCCGTCGAACGCGACGTGGCCCCGGTCGATGCCCTGCAGGCCGGCGATGACGTTGAGCAGCGTCGACTTGCCGCTGCCGCTCGCGCCGAGCAGGGTGACGAACTCGCCGGGCCGGGCGTCGAGGCTGACGCCTTTGAGCACGTGGTTCTGGCCGAGGGTGACGTGAACGTCCTGGACGGAGAGCGCGACGGTCATGCCGATGCCTTTCGCCGGAGCCGTGCGGCTCGGTTGCGCCGGTTGGAGACGAGCTGGGCGCCGCCGAGGACGACGATGGCCAGCAGCGAGACCATCGTCGAGGCCGCGGTGAGCTCGGGGGAGAACGCCTCCTGGGAGGCCGTGAACATCTTCAGGGGCAGGGTCTGGGTGCCCGGGGGCAGGAGCAGCACGGAGAGGACGACCTCGTCGAACACGACGGTGAAGGCGAACAGGGTGCCGCCGAGGATGCTGGGCAGCAGCGGCGGCAGCTCGATCCGCCAGAGGATCATGGGCCAGGACGCGCCGAGGGTGCTCGCCGCCGGCCGCAGCGACGGATCGCCGCCCGCGAGCGCGCTCGACACCAGCGCGAACACGTACGGCACCGCGAGCAGGGTCTCCCCGAGCACCAGGCTGACCAGGGTGTCGTCGAGGAACGGCAGCTGCCGGTCGACCGACCAGAGCCCGACCGCGTACGCGATGGGGGGCAGCGCGATCGGCGCGATGAACAGGGTGCGCACCCACCGCTGGAGCGCGCGGGAGCGGACCCGGGTGAGGCCGAGCGCGCCGAGGGTGCCGAGCACCACGGCGGCCGCCGTGGCGATCACCGCCACCACGATCGACAGCCAGAACGAGTTCAGCCACTGGCGGTCGGTGAGCACCGTCTCGTACCACTGGAGGGAGAACCCGGTCGGCGGGAAGAGGATGAACGAGCCGGACGTCCACGAGGTGGCGACGACCACCAGGAACGGGACGAAGAACAGCAGGCTCGCCAGCAGCCCGACGGCGATGACAGGCGCCCGGTACCAGCCGATGGCGCGGAGCAGCGAACGGTCGGTCATCGGGTCAGCCCCACTTCTCGCTGACCTTGAACAGGCGGTCGGCGACCAGGTAGATCGCGATGGTGCCGCCGACCAGCAGGATGCTCATCGCGGCGCCGAGGTCGGGGCGGCCGGCGGTGCGCAGCTGGCCGGAGATGATGCCCGAGACGGTCATGTTGGTAGGGCCGCCGAGCAGCAGCGGGGTGACGTAGAAGCCGAGCGCCATGACGAAGACGAGGACGCCGCCGCTGATCATCGCGGGGGTGATGGCGGGGCGGATCACGGCGCGGAAGGTGAGCAGCGGTCCTGAGCCGAAGACCGCGGCGGCGTTGAGCTGCTCGCGGTCGATGGCGGCGAGGGCGGAGGCGATGGGGAGCACGGCGAACGGCAGCATCACCGCGACCATCGCGGGATACATGGCGAGGGCCGTCTGGTAGACCCCGAGCGGCTCGTCCATCAGCCCGAGCAGGTCGCCGAGCCAGAAGATCGCGCCGCGCGGCAGTTCGAGCAGCATCCAGCCGAAGGTCCTGACCATGATCGAGGTCCACAGCGAGAGCAGCAGCGCCGCGACGAGCAGAAACTTCAGCCAGCCCGGTGAGACGGCGACGGCGGTCGCGTAGACGGTGCCGAGCAGGACGGTCAGCGCGGTGACGACGAGCGCCATCACCACGGTCCGGGCCAGCGAGTCCAGGAAGACGGGCATCGTCAGGGCGGCGGCGAAGCTGTTGTCCCCGGTCTCGTTGTCGAGGGCCCGGATGACCAGGGCGGCCAGCGGCACCCCGAGGGCGACCACGAAGAAGGCCAGCGGCGGCCAGAGCAGCCAGCGGGCCTCCGCGCGGTTACGCCCCGGTTCGTGCCGGTCTGCCGGGGCGGCACGCTCCGGGGGAGCGAGTTCGCCGGTCGTGGTGCTCACCGCGACCCGCCGGGCGTCGCGTGTGATCGCTTGCGGGGTGGGGTCACTACGCGTTCTCCTTCGCGAGTCACGATGATTGGGGATCCAAAAACATGGATGTCGGATCCGAAGCTACTGGGCGTGCGTATCGGCCGTGTTACAGCTCGGCCTCGTCACACCGCGTCCCGGCTCTCGAAGGTCGGCCACAGTTCGACGGAGTTGCGCCGGGAGAGGCCGGTCACGCCCATGGTGGCACGGGCGGTCGTGCCGATCTCGGGGCCGAACACCTCCAGGAACAGATCGGACATGCCGGCCGCGACCAGGTGGTGCTCCTCGAACTCCGGCACGGCGGCGACGAACACCTGGACCCGGGGGATGGCGGTCACCTCGTCCAGGGAGCCGATGGCGTACCTGACCATGCCGAGGCAGTTGACGGCCGCCTGCCGGGCGGCGGCGTAGCCCTGCTCGACGGTCAGGTCGGCGCCGAGCACGCCCGGATGGAGGCGTTCGCCGTCCCGTGACTCCGCGGTGATCCCGCCGAGCAGGACCAGGCGCCCGGACCGGTGGAACGCCTTCACGTTGCCGTAGCGCCGGCCGTACGGCGGGTCGGCGTAGTCGGGGATGGCGAGCCCGAGCTCGGCCGCCCGCTGCTCTGGGGTCGAATCGGTCACAGCACTCCTCCGAAAGTGGACGGAACCTCTATTATTGGATCCCAAGTTGGCGATTGGGAATCCATAATTCGGACTCTTTGGCAGCCAAGCCCCCGCGCCACCCCATTCTCAGCCCGACCGGAGGTATCGCATGGCTGCGCTCACCAGCGTCAACAGCGTGACGGGGCCGATCGCCCCCGCCGAACTCGGCGTGACCCTGCCGCACGAGCACGTCTTCATCAACATGCTGCGGACCGCCCCCAGGGACGGCCTGCTCAACGTCTGGGAGGAGCAGGAAGCCGAACTGCGCCGATACGCCGACGCCGGCGGGACCACCATCCTCGACGTCACCAACGGCGAGCTGAGCGAACTCGCCGCGCCGCTCTTCTGGGGCGAGGAGGACGGCCCGGCGATCAGCCCGCACCAGGACCCGGTCACCGGCTCGCGGTCGCCCGCCAACGTGCTGGCCACCAAGGCGATGGCCGAGACCGTCGGGCTCACCGTGGTGCTCGGCACCGGCCACTACCACGACAGCTACCTGCACAGACAGTGGTTCGAGAGCACCCCGACCAACCGGCTCGCGGACTTCCTGATCCGCGACCTCGTCGACGAGATCCCGGGCACCGGGGTGCGCGCGGGCTTCCTGGGCGAGATCGCCGCCGACCACGCCTACGTCACCACGGCCGAGGAGCGCTCCTTCCGCGCCGCGGGCCGGGCCGCGCGGGAGACCGGCGTCATGATCAGCACGCACGCGCCGACCCACCCCGTCGGCCTGGCCCAGCTCGACATCCTGACCGAGGAGGGCGTGCCGCCGGAGCGGATCGTCATCGGGCACGCCGACACGGTCAAGCACATCCGCTATTCGCTCGAACTCGCCCGCCGGGGCGTCTTCGTCCAGTACGACTGCCTGATGACCTGCCGGATCGGCGGGCACCTGGTCATGCCGGAGCTGGAGCGGCGCATCTCCTACCTGCTCCAGCTGGTCGACGCCGGACACGAGGACCGGATCCTCCTCTCCCAGGACGTCTGCGCCCGCTCGCACCTGCACATCAAGGGCGGCCCCGGCTACGCCTTCCTGTTCACCGACTTCTTCCCGCTGGCCGTGGCACGCGGCCTCGACCCCGGCCTGATCCGCAAGTTCACCGTGGACAATCCCCGGCGGGCGCTGTTCGGCGGCTGACTTCGCGGGTTCAGCCGGGAATAGCGGCCGGCGCCCTGCCGACGAGGCCGAGCGCCGTCTCGATAGCCGCGCCCATCGCCAGGAGCCGGGCGTCGCCGCGCGACGGGCCGACCACCTGGAGGCCCACGGGCAGCCCTCCCTCGGTGAAGCCGCCCGGGGTGACGAGGGCGGGATGGCCGGTCGCCGTGATCCGGTTCGCGACCAGCTGCCAGCGGAAGTAGCGGTCGAAGCGCACCCCGTCGATCTCGGGCACCCACTCCAGCTCCGCGGGGGGAGGGGGCACCGGGGTCGCGGGCAGCACCAGCGCGTCCACGTCCGCCAGCAGGCGGGCGGTGTCCCGGAACAGGTCGGTACGGCGGGCGAACGCCTCGGCGAGAGCGCGCGCGCTGGTCGCGCGGCCCTGCTCCACGTTGCGCAGGAAGTCCTCGCGGTAGTTCCCGGCCTCGGACAGCGCGTCGACCCGCTCGTGGCCGTAGGAGAAGAACTCGAACATCTCGATCGTCTCCCAGGCCCGGTCGGCGTGGGAGAAGTCCGGTTCGCGGTCCACGACGGCCGCGCCGGCGGACTCGAGGGCGGCTCGGGCCCGCGCGTGCGCGGCGCGGATCTCCGGGTCGATCGGCAGACCGCCGACGTCGGCGCTCCAGGCCAGCCGGAGCCCGCGCAGGTCGAGCTCGTCCAGCCGGGCCAGGCCGTACGGATCCTGGATCCACGACAGCGGCCACCGGGGGTCGTGCCCCGCGATCCCGCTCAGCAGCAGGGCCGCGTCGGCCGAGTCGCGGGCCATCGGGCCGAGCACCCCGTGCGGGCTCCAGGCGTTGCCGGGACGGCCGCTCGGCACCGCCCCCGGGGTCGGGCGCAGGCCGACCACGTTGCAGAACGCCGCCGGGTAGCGGATGCTGCCGCCGCTGTCGGAGCCGTCCGCGATCGGCAGCATCCCGCTGGCCACGGCCGCCGCGGCCCCGCCGCTGCTGCCCCCGGCGTGCCGGGTGAGGTCCCACGGGTTGCGGGTGATGCCGAACACCGGGTTGAAGGTCAGGGTGCCGAGGCCCATCTCAGGGGTGTTGGTCTTGCCGATGATGAGCGCCCCGGCGCCGCGGAGGCGTTCGGCGAGGACGCTGTCGTGTTCCGCGGGCGGGGCGTCCGCGTGGACGGCGGAGCCATGGACGGTCGGCAGGCCGGCCACGTCGACGAGGTCCTTCACCGCGGTGGGCAGCCCGTGCAGCGGGCCCAGCTCGTCCCCACGGGCGACCGCGCGGTCCGCCTCTTCGGCCATCGCCAGCGCCGTCCCCCGTGGCAGCGGCGAGACGATCGCGTTGAGTGAATCGTTGAGCTGGTCGATGCGGTCGAGGTGGGCGCGCATCACCTCCACGGCGGAGACGCGCCGCTCCCTGATGGCCGCCGCGAGGGCGCGGGCCGGCCAGCGGTGGAGCGCGTCGGAGGAAGTGGTCATGTCATGACTCCCGGTAGACGGTCCAGCCGCCGACGTAGGTGCGGAGCACGCGTACCGAACGCAACTCGTCGGCGGGGAGGGTGGTGGGGCCGCGGCCGACGGCGATCCAGCAGGCCCGCACGCAGGACGCCGCGGGGGACAGGGGATCCGTCGTGACTAGGTGCCCGGCCACGATCACCGGCGGCTGGGCCGTCATCGGCGGTCCTCCCCGAGCAGCTCGCCCGCGCCGTCGGCACGGGGGCCGCTCGCGGCGTCGAGCCGGGTCGTCCCGTCGGGCGCCACCAGGCGGCGGGTGAGCTGGACGTGCCCGGTGATCGCCACGGCCATGGCCTGCGCGACCGGCCGGGCGGGATCCGTCGTGACTAGGTGCCCGGCCACGATCACCGGCGGCTGGGCCGTCATCGGCGGTCCTCCCCGAGCAGCTCGCCCGCGCCGTCGGCACGGGGGTCGCTCGCGGCGTCGAGCCGGGTCGTGCCGTCGGGCGCCACCCGGCGGCGGGTGAGCTGGACGTGCCCGGCGATGTCTTCCGGGCCGGCGCGTTCGTCGACCGGCAGGTCCCTGGATCGCGCCGCGGCGAGTACGGCGGCGAGGCCGGGTTCGGCGACCAGGGTGGTGCGGTCGTGCCCGAGGTCGACGTCGCCGACGACCCAGCGCGGCCGGGCGAGCACATCGGCGGGATCCTGTTCCGGGTCGGCGAGCAGGACGGGGGCGATCTGGGCCAGGATCCACGGCTGGGCGCGCCCGCCCTGGCAGCCGATCGCGAGCACCCCGGCAGGGGAGTCGACGATCAGCGGGCAGAGCGTGTGCGGCGGCCGGGAGCCGGGGGTCAGCCGGGCCGGGCTGGCCGGGTCGAGGCTGAAGGCCGCGCCGCGGTTGTGCAGGACGATGCCGGTCCCGGGTTCGAGCAGGCCCGCGCCGAAGGTCTGGAAGACGCTCTGGATCAGCACCACCGAGAGCCCCGAGTCGTCGCTCGCGGAAACCGCCACGGTGTCCCCTCGGGCGGGTGGCTCGGACCAGGGGGCCGCCGGGCCGGGAGCGTCCGGGGACTGACCGTTCGGGGACTGGAGGTCGAGGGCCAGGATCGCCGGGATGTCCACCGGTGCCGTGCGCGGGTCGCCGAGGTGGCGGACGCGTACCTGGACGGCCCGCAGGCAGGCGTCGAGCAGGGCGGCGTCGGACAGGGCGGCGTCGGACAGGGCGGCGTCGGGTCGGGCGGCGTCGGGTCGGGCGGCGTCGGGTCGGGCGGCGTCGCCGGAGGCCGCGGCCGCCACGCCGAGCAGGAGGGGGCCCGCAGTCGGGGGCGGGGCGGCCCACCAGGTGTCCTGGCCGAGCCGGGTGGCGAGTGCGGGGACGACCTCCGCGTGGTGGGCGGCGAAGTCGGCCGCGGTGTGCAGGCCGCCGGCGGCGCGGAGCCCGGCGACCAGGCGTTCGGCGATCTCGCCGTGGTAGAAGCTCGCCGGGTCGTCGGCGAGGTGCGCGAGCGTGCGGGCGAGGGCGGGCTGGGTGAACCGTGTGCCGGTTGCCGGCAGGTCGCCGTCCGGGGCGAAGAGGGCGCGCAGGCCGGGATCGGCGAGCACGGCCTCGGCCCGGCTGCCGAGCGCGCGCCGCAGCCCGGCCGTGACGGTGGATCCCCGCTCGGCCAGCCCTTGGGCGTACCGGAGCGGATGGCTCAGGGGGAGCCGGGCGCCGAGGCCCGCCAGCGCCTGCCAGCCGGCGACGACACCGGGGACGGTGACGGTGTGCGGGCCCTGGCGCGGCATGGCGGGGCCGGGGAGGACGGCCGGGGTGAGGGCGGCGGGCGCGGCTCCGGCCGACACGACGGCCGAGACGATGGCCGACCCGGGGCCCGAGCCGGCGGCCGACCCGGCCGCCGTCCCCGGGCCGTCCGGTCCTGGCCGGCGGACCAGCGCCACCAGGTCGCCACCGAGCGCGCACTGGTGCGGGTAGACGACGGTCAGGGCGGTGGCGGCGGCGAGGGCGGCGTCGAGCGCGTTGCCGCCTGCGGCCACCGCGTGCCGCCCGGCGGCGACGGCCGCGCGATGTGGGGCTGCGAGGGCGACTTTGGATCCGATCGTCGTACTCATGGATTCAGTATGCGGAGAATCACGCCAGAATTGGATGAACATCTCAAAAATGTGTTGATAATCGACACATGGATACAATCGTCGCGCTTCGCGGCTCCGAGAACGCGTACGAGCCCGATCGGGTCCCGGACCGCCGCGGATGAGGCGGGGTGGCGCACCGCGCTTCGCCACGCCCGCGTTCTGGCTGATCTTCGTTTCGTCCGCGCTCAGCAACGTCGCGTACAGCACCACGGCGCCCGTGCTGCCACGCTACGTGGTGGAGGTGCTCGGCGGCGGACCCGCCCTGGTCGGATCGCTGGTGGGGCTCTCCCCGATCGCGTCGCTCGTGGTCCAGCCGTTCGCCGGCGTGCTGGCCGACCGGTACGGCTACCGCGTGGTCTCGGTGGCCAGCGGCCTGCTCGGCTCCGCCGGCGTGCTGTTCCTGCTCGTGTCGGCCACCGTCCCCGGCGTGGCCGCGGGCCGGGTGCTCTTCGGCGCCGGCGGTTCGGTGATCGCGACGGCGCTGATGGCCTGGGTGCTCGCGATCGTCGCCCCCGAGCGGCGCGGGCAGGCGCTGGGGGTGTTCGGCCTCGGCGTGTGGATCGGGCTCGCCCTCGGCCCCGTGGTCGGCGAGAACACCTTCCATCTCGCCGGGTTCGGCGCGGTGTGGCTGGTCTGCGGGGCGCTGCAGCTGGGTTCCGTGGCCGCCGCCCTGGTCGTCCGCCACCGGGCGGACGGGTTCCCGCCGGAGGAGACCGCGGTGGTGACGGGGGAGAACCTGGCCGGTGGCGCGGCGGGTCCCACCGACGGCGTACCGGGCGCGCCCGGCTGGCGGGTCGCGGTGCGGTCGGTGACGCGGGCCGGGGTGGTCGCGGGCCTGGTCTGGGCGACCGAGGGCGTGCTGCTCACCTACCTGGTGCTGCACCTGGAGTCCCGGGGGATCCGGCCGGACGGCGTGTTCGGCGGGGCGAGCGTGTTCACCGTCTTCGCGGCCTCGGTGGTGCTGGCCCGGCTGGCGGTCGGCGGGCTGCCGGACCGGATCGGCGCCCGGCGGTCGGCGGCGCTGGCGCTGAGCTGCGTGGCCGCGGGTCTGCTGGTGGTCGCGGCGGCGGGGTCGTTCGCGATGGCGGCCGTGGGTGCGGTGGTGCTCGGCGCCGGGTTCGCCCCGCTGTTCCCGTCCCTCACCATGATCGCCACAGAGCGGCTGCCGTCGAGCCTGCGTGCCACCGGGCTCGGCTTCTTCAACGCGTACATCGCCGTCGGCCTGGCCGGGGGATCGTTCCTCGGGGGCGTGCTGTCCGGCTGGTGGGGGGAGTGGTCGGCGTTCGTGGCCGCCGCCGCCCTGGCGGTGGCCGGGCTGGGCGTGCTGGCGGCCGAGCCGGGGCACGGCCTGCGTGCCCGGCCTCCTGCCCCTTAGAGTTCCGCAACCGGTTCACGGGCGTCGAGCCACGCCGTCACCTCCTCGCTGGTCACCAGCGCGTCGCGCTGGAGGTACCGGACGGCCTCCAGGGCGGCGTCGTGGGCGCGCTGCGAGGAGCCGCCCACGCAGTCGGTCAGCACCTTGACGTGGTAGTCGTGCTGGTGCGCGTCCACCGCCGTGTAGTGGATGCAGACGTCGGTCAACCCGCCGATCAGCAGCACGGTCTGGGCGCGGTACGCTTTGAGCACGATCTCCAGCTCGGTGCCGAAGAACGCCGAGTAGCGGCGCTTGCGGATCAGGAACTCCTCGGGCCGCGGCCGGATGTGCGGCGCCAGCTCGGTCTCCGGCCAGCCCTCGACGCAGTGTGGCCCCTCCACGCCGTCCAGCTCGCGCCCGATGTCGACCAGTGACGGCTTGTGGACCTCCTGGATGAAGACGACGGGGACACCCTTGGCGCGGCAGTCGCCGATCAGGTTCTCGACCCGCGCGACACGTTCGGACCGGCCGCCCATGTGCGGGATCTCGGTGCGGGACTCCGCCTCGGGCACCCCGCCGCCCTGGATGTCGACCACGATGAGGACGGCGTTTCCGATGATCTCCATGCTCCGGCTCCTTGGGGGTCAGACGTCAGATCTGGATCCTAAATCATCTTGCTAGGATCCAGAATGTTCATTTCTTGAGGGGAGCCGGCATGGGCCTGAGCATCCAGGACGAGTTCATCCGCGGCAACCGGATCCGCGCCCTCGTCACCCCCGCGCTGCTGGCCGAGGCACGCGCCCATCCACCGCGCGGCGGGCAGTCCGCCGCGCTGGTCGAGGTGCTGGACTTCCTGCGCCGCAACCCCGACCCCGAGCTGCCGCGGTACGCGGTGCTGCGCACGCCGGACGGCTTCGCGGTCGTCCGCCGCGCCACGGTCCGCGGCGCGCCCCCGGCCCCGGACGGCGCGGACCGGCACGCCACCCGCCGGGAGGCCGAGCACGCGGTGCTGCTGCGCAGGCTGCGGGACTACGGGCTGCTGCCGTGAGCGGGCGTCCCGGGGTGATGGGGTACACCGACCGGATCTCCTACCGGCCGGGCGACGACGTGACCTGCTACGTGAGCACGCCCGCGGCCGAGTGGAGCGCCCGGCTGGTCCGCCTGCTCGCGCTGTCGATCCCGAGCGCGGGAGTGCGCCGCCGGGTCGCTCCGGTGCCCGGGGTCGCTCCGATCACCCGTCCGGGGGTCGTCCAGGAGACGATCGCAGGCTCGTCCGTACGGGTCGACGGGTTCCCCTCGGCCGGGCCCGACGGGCTGACCGTGGCCGTCGCGGTGATGCCGACCCGGCCGGGCGCGGACGCCCAGGCGGTGCTCGCGCATTGGGACGGCACGGCGGGGTGGACGCTCGGCCTGGCCGCCGACGGGCGGGCCCGGCTCGTGGTGGGCACGGCGGCGGGCGTGGCCGAGCTGGTCGCCGGGGCGCCGCTGGTGTCCGGGTGCTGGTACGAGCTGCGCGCCTCGATCGGCGGCGCCGCGGGAGCGGCCGTCGAGCTGGAGGTCGCCGCGTGCGGCACGTTCGAGGCCGACCGGGTGGTGCTGCCCCGCAGCGCTCCGGCCCGGGCGGAGACCCGGCTGCCCGGGGATCCGCTTCCCCCGCGGGGCGTCCCGCTGCGCTGGGGGCGGCGGGCGGAGAGCGGCGAGGGGGACGAGCGTTACGACGGGCGGGTCGAGAACCCGGTGGTCGTCGGGCGGGCGGGAGCGCGCGGTGACCGTGCCACGCTCGCCGGGCATCCGGACGTCGTCGCCGCCTGGGATCTGGCGGCGGGCATCGGGCCCGGGGGCGTCAGCCGTACCGGTCAGGTCGTGGACGCCGGGCCGTACGGGCGGCACGGGACGGCCGTGCACCACCCGCAGCGCGCGGTGACCGCGTCCGGGTGGACGGGAGACGTCACCGACTTCCGGTTCGCTCCCGCACAGTACGCCGCGATCCACTTCCACCGGGACGACATGACCGACTGCGGCTGGCGGGATCCGGCCGTGCTCCGCCTGCCGTCCGGCCTGCCCAGCGGCGTGTACGCGCTGGAGCTGACCGACACCGACGGCGCCGCCGACACGGTGCCGGTGTTCGTCCGCCCGGCCGGGGACGCGCGGCCGGCCCGGGTGCTGCTCGTCCTGCCCACCAACAGCTACCTCGCCTACGGCAACGACCACGTCGGGGTGGACAGCCCGCGCACCCAGGTGTGGACCCAGCAGGTCCCGGCCCTCGACGACTTCGAGCTCTTCCGGGACGCCCACCGCGAGCTCGGCTACTCCCTGTACGAGGCGCACGCCGACGGCACCGGCGTCTGCTACTCCAGCTGGCGGCGCCCGCTGCTCACGCTGCGCGAACGCGCCTACGACCACAACGCGCCGGTCTGGCAGTTCACCGGGGACATGCAGCTGGTCGACTGGCTCGACCGCTCGGGCATCCCGTTCGACGTCGCCACCGACCGGGACCTGCACCGCGAGGGCGCCGGCCTGCTCGCCGGGTACCCGGTCGTCCTCACCGGGACGCATCCGGAATACCCGACCCTGGAGATGCTGGCCGCCTACGAGGAGTACGCCGCCACCGGCGGGCGGCTCTGCTACCTCGGCGGCAACGGCATGTACTGGGTGACCGGGGTCGATCCGCAGGACGAGCAGGTGATCGAGGTCCGGCGGTGGGGCGGCACCCAGGCCTGGCTGGCCGAGCCCGGCGAGTACCACCTGGGGTTCACCGGCCAGCAGGGCGGCATCTGGCGGTTCCGCGGCCGGGCGCCGCAGAAGACCTTCGGGGTCGGGTTCGTCGCGGCGGGCAATCCGGGCTCGGGGGCGCCGTACCGCCGGGTCGCCCACGACCCCGCCACCGACTGGGTGTTCGACGGCGTCCGCGCCCGGGATTTCGGCGCCGACGGCGTGTCGGGCGGCGCGGCCGGGCTGGAGATCGACTCGGCCGCCCCGCCGCTGGGCACCGCGGCCGAGGCGATCGTGCTCGCGACCTCGGTCGGGCACGACGACGACATGCTGGAGGCCAGGGAGAACTTCAACATGACCAGCCGGGTGCTGGGCGGTGGACGGAATCCGCGGGTCCACGCGGACCTGGTGCTCGTTCCCCGGGCCGGTGGGGGAGCGGTCTTCTCGGCCGGGTCCATCGCGTTCGCGGGGGCGCTCCGCGAGCTCGACGGCGATGTCAGCCGGCTGCTCGGCAACGTCGTCCGCAGGTTCGCCTCGGGGGCCCCGGTACTCGACGAGCCCGGGTGACCGAAATCCGATACCTGTCCTTAACCTACGGATGCATCCTAGGCACTTACATTGGATCCAAGACACCTCAAAGTGAATCCACGATCCTCGAGGTATCTGCGACACCGCAGCGTCCCGACTTGGAGGCTCGAAGCCTATGTCCGCTCCAGCGCCGCTCCGTCCCCTTCCCCCGCGTCCCCTTCCCTCACGGTCCACCCGCCGCCTGTTCTCCGCGGTGGCGCTGTCCCTCACCGCCGCGCTCGCGCTGAGCGCCTGCGGTGGCGGCACCGAGTCCACCACGAGCGCCCCGTCCGGCACGGCCGCCCCGTCCGGCGGACAGAAGCTGTCCGGCAGGATCGTCTGGGCCGACTTCGGCGGCCCCACCAACAAGGCCCGCCAGACGACCTACTTCGACGGGTTCACCGGCGACACCGGGGTGGAGGTGGTCTCCACCGTCGAGGAGGACGCGCTCGCCGACACCATGCTCAACGGCGGCGCGGGCGACTACGACGCCATGCACGTCGGCCTCGACTACGCCTACCGGTACAAGGACAACATCCTCTCCCGGCCCGCCGGCGCCACCCTGGACCAGCAGCTGCCGGAGGACATCAGGGACAAGGCGTGGGGCACCTTCCTGGTCGGCCACGCTCAGGGCTACCTGACCAGCACCTTCCCCAACGGCGGCCCGCAGACCTGGGCCGACTTCTGGGACGTCAAAAAGTTCCCCGGCAAGCGGGCCTGGCCCGGCACCCCCGGCAGCTACGACAGCACCTGCGAGGTCGCGCTGCTCGCCGACGGCGTCGCCGCCGACCAGCTCTACCCGCTCGACCTCGACCGGTGCACCAAGAAGCTGAACGAGCTGCGCCCGAACATGGTCTTCTACAACGCCTACCCGGAGATCCAGCAGCTGATCGCCTCCGGGACCGCCGCGGTCGCCCTCGGCCCGAGCGGCCAGTACGCCGCGCTCCGCAACGGCGGCCAGGACGTCACCGTCTCCTGGAACCAGGCGGTCGTCGCGCCGAACGTGATGGTCACCCCCGCCAAGGCGCCGAACCCGGACAACATCTTCGCGCTCGCGGAGTGGATGAGCGACCCGAAGCGGCAGGCCGAGTTCGCGAAGCTGACCGGCTACGGCCCCGGCAACCCCGACGCGTTCCAGCACATGACCGAGGAGACCCTTGCCAACATCGTCAGCTCCCCCTCCCACGACAAGATCGTCTGGCAGAACTCCCGGGCGCGGGCGGAGCAGCGTGACGCACTCCTCGCCTGGTACACGGGCTGGCTTGCCCAGTAGCCCGGATCCGGCCGGCCCGGCGACCGTGGTCGCCGGGCGCATCCGGACCATGGATCCCGCGCGGCCGCTGGCCGAGGCCATGCTCGTGGTCGGCGACCGGATCGCCGCCACGGGCGACCTGGCCGACGTGCGCGCCCTGGCGGGCGCGCACGTCCCCGTCCACCGGGCGGCCGGGCCCGTGCTCCCCGGCTTCATCGACTCCCACGTCCATGTGCTCACCGCCGGACTCGAACGCCGGCGGCTGACCATCTCGGAGGCGGGGTCGGTGGCCGAGGTGGTCGACCGGATCCGGGACTGGCTCGCGGCCAACCCCGGCCACGACTGGGTCGTGGTGGGGGCCCACTTCCACGAGGAGGATCTCGCCGAGGGCCGGCTGCCCACCGCGGCCGACCTGGACCCGGTCTCCCCGGGGGTCGCCCTCTACCTGGACCGGCGCACCCACGACGCGATCGTGAACAGCGAGGCGATGCGCCGCGCCGGGATCGGCCGCGCCACCCCCGATCCGCCCGGCGGGCGGATCGAGCGGACGCCGGACGGCGAGCCGACCGGCGTCCTGGTCGAGCGCCCGGCCGCGGACCTGGTCTTCTCGCTGATCCCGCCGCCCTCGGCGGCGGAACTGGCGGCCGCCCTGGACGAGGCGCAGCGGCACCTGCACTCGCTGGGCGTCACCGGGGCGAGCGAGCCCGGCCTGTTCCCCCACGAGATGGCCGTCTACCAGGACGCCTGGCGGACCGGACGGCTCACCCTGCGGACCATGGGCATGCCGCTGGCCGACACCGACGTGCCGCCCGGGCGGTTCCTGCGCGGGCTCGGCGGGCTCGGGGTGCGGACGGGGTTCGGCGACGAGCTGTTCAAGCTGGGGCCGCTCAAGGTCTACCTGGACGGCACCGGCGGCTTCGGCACGGCGCTGCTCTCCCGGCCCTGGCCGGGCACCGACGGATACCACGGCAACCAGACCTGCGGGTCGGAGACCTTCGAGGAACTCGTCCGGTTCTGCGCCCGAGAGGGGTGGTCGATGGCGGTGCACGCCGTCGGGGACGAGGCGGTCCGGGTCGCCCTGGCGGCGTTCGAGCGGGCGGACGCGGAGTGGCCCATCCGCGACCTGCGGTTCTCGATCATGCACTGCTACCTCTGGCCGTCGGCGGAGAGCATGGCGCTGGCCGGGCGGCTCGGCGTGCTGCTCTCCACCCAGCCGTCCATGCAGTGGCGGGTGGCGTCCGGGATCGCCGCCCGGTTCGGGGAACCGGCCGCCGGCACGGCGCCGCTGCGGGACTGGCTCGACGCCGGGGTGACGGTGGCGGGCGGCTCCGACGGCCCGGACTTCCCGATGTCGCCGCTGTTCGGCATGTGGCAGGCCAGGACCAGGCGGGTCCGCGGCCTCGACGCCCCGCTCGGGCCCGAGCAGGCGATCACCGCCGAGGAGGCGCTCCGCATGTACACCGTGGACGCCGCCAGGTACTGCTTCGCCGACGGGGAACGCGGGTGGCTCGCGCCGGGCGCGCTCGCCGACTGGGTGGAGCTCGACGCCGATCCGGTGGAGACCGAGGACGAGCGGGCCGGCGACATCCAGGTGCTCAGGACCGTTGTCGGCGGCCAGACCGTATACGCCGGATGACGGGAGAGACATGCCCATTCACACCGTTCTCGGGCCGATCGAGCCCGCCGAGCTCGGGCCGACCTCGATGCACGAGCACCTGCTCAGCGACCTGCGGGTGTGGAGCAGGCCGAGCGCCGAGGAACCCCCGCCCGGGGTGCCGATCGGCCCGGAACTCCTCGGCTACCTGCGGTGGAACGCCTTGTCCATCCCGGAGAACCTGGTGCTGCACGATCCGGACGTGGCGGTGCGGGAGCTGGCGGACGCGCGGGCGGCGGGCGCGAGCGCCGTCGTCGAGCTGACTTTGGAGGGCATGGGGCGGCGGCTCGCCGAACTGCCGGACATCTCCCGCCGCAGCGGCGTGCACGTCTGCGTGGGCGGCGGGTTCTACGTGGAGCAGACCCACCCCGCCCGGGTGCGCGCCGCCGGTGTGGACGGCGTCACCGAGATGCTCCTGGACGAGCTGCGGCACGGCATCGGCGGCACCGGCATCCGCCCGGCGCTGCTCGGTGAGATCGGCACGAGCTGGCCGGTGACCGACGGCGAGTGGAAGGTGCTCCGCGCGGCCGGCCGGGCCGGCGCGGAGACCGGCGCCGCCGTCTACGTCCACCTCTCGTTCCGCGGCAGACCCGCCATCCCGGTGCTGGAGGCGCTGGTCGAGGAGGGGATGGACCCGTCGCGGGTGGTCATCGGCCACCTCGACGAGTACTTCGACCCCGGCTACCACCGGGAGGTCGCGCAGGCCGGGGCGACGCTCGCCTACGACACCTTCGGCTCGGACTTCCTGTACGGCGACCCCGCCCAGCGCAACCCCACCGACGCGGAACGGTTCGAGATGGTGGCCTGGCTGCTCTCCGAGGGTTTCGCGGACCGGCTGGTCATCGGGGCCGACGTGTGGGCGCAGGCCAACCTCAAGCACAACGGCGGGTTCGGCTACGACCACCTGTTCCGGCGGATCGGCCCGGGGATCACCCGGCTGGCGGGCGGGGACCCGAAGGTCGTCGAACGCATCCTCATCGAGAACCCGCGCCGCCTGTTGAACCGGCCGTAACCGTGGTGGGTCATCAAAGGACCCCCTTGGCACAAAAACACGATCAAATCGTATTATTGGATCCAAGCGATGAAAACTAGGATCCCTTTCGGCATTGGGGGCACGACGTACATGAGCACGACCGCAGCCGACGGCAGGTTGGTCCCGCTCCGCGACGAGGAGCCGTTCCTCGTCGGCGGGGTGTGGATTCCCCCGGGCGACCGGGACCGGATCGACGTCGTCGATCCCGCGTCCGGCGCCCTGCTCAGCCGGGTCGCCCAGGCGACCGCCGCCGACGTCGACGCGGCGGTCGCCGCGGCGGCCCAGGCGCACGCCGACGCGCGCTGGCGCGGTCTGCCGCCGCTGGAGCGCACCCGCGTGCTGCACCGGGTGGCCGAGCTGATCGAGGCCGCCGCCGAGGAACTCGCGGTGCTGGAGACCCGGGACAACGGCAAGCCGATCGAGCGGTCCCGGGCCGACGTCGCGGCGGGCGCGCGGACCTTCCGGCACTTCGCGGGCGCCCCCGGGCGGCTGACCGGGGCGGTGATCCCGATCGACGGCAACGGCGCCCCGCACCACGCGTACACGGTGCTGGAACCGGTCGGGGTGGCCGCGCTGATCCTGCCGTGGAACTTCCCGATCATGACCGCCTGCTTCAAGCTGGCCCCGGCCCTGGCCGCGGGCTGCCCGGTCGTGGTGAAGCCCGCCGAGCAGACGCCGCTCACCATGCTCAGGCTCGCCGCTGTCTGCGCCGAGGCGGGGCTGCCCGACGGGGTGCTCAACGTGCTCACCGGCGACGGCGAGGCGGGTGCCGCGCTCGCCGCCCACCCCGGCGTGGCCAAGGTGTCCTTCACCGGGTCGACCGAGGTCGGGCGGCTGGTGATGGCCGCGGCGGCGCCGTCCATCACCCGGCTGACCCTGGAACTCGGCGGCAAGAGCCCGAACATCGTGTTCGCCGACGCCGACCTGGACGCGGCGGTGGTCACCGCGATGCGGGCGTCCTTCGGGCACTCGGGGCAGATGTGCACGGCCGGGAGCCGGTTGCTGGTGCAGGAGTCGATCCTCGGCGAGATGCACGAGCGGCTGGCCGCCGCCGTCGCCAAGGTGCCGGTGGGCGACGGGCTGGCCGGCGGGATCACGGTCGGCCCGCTGGTGTCGGAGGAGCAGCGCGGCCGGGTGCTGTCCTACATCGAGGCGGGGGTGGCTGAGGGCGCCACTCTGGCCTACGGGGGCGGCGTGCCCGACCGGCCCGGATTCTTCGTGGAACCCACCCTCTTCACCGGGGTGCGCAACGACATGCGGATCGCCCGGGAGGAGATCTTCGGCCCGGTGGTCGGGGTCATCCCGTTCGCCGACGAGGCCGACGCGGTCGCCATCGCCAACGACTCCGACTACGGCCTCGCCGCCGGGGTCTGGACCCGCGACGTCGCGCGGGCGCACCGGATGGCCAGGGAACTGCACGTCGGGACGGTGTGGATCAACACCTACAACATCTTCGACCCCGCCCTGCCGTTCGGCGGGGTGCGGGACTCCGGGCTCGGCCGGGACCTGGGCGACGAGGCGCTGCACGGCTTCTGCGAGCGCAAGAGCGTCGTGGTGGCGCTGTGACGACGCAACTCGACGGGGCGGCTCCGGTCGCGGCGGCCACCGGCTCGCTGGTCGCCGCCGCCCGGGCCGCGACCCCCGGGACCGGGCACGCCCGCCATCTCAACGCCGCCGGGGCGGCGCTGCCCAGCGCGGCCGTCCTGGAGACCGTCGTCGACCATCTCCGGCTGGAGGCGCGGATCGGCGGCTACGAGGCCGCCGAGGCGGTCCGCCCGCGGGCCGAGCAGGCGTACGGGCTGGCCGCGCGGCTCATCGGCGGCCGCGCCGAGGACGTGGCCTTCACCGAGAGCGCCACGGTGGCCTGGCACCGCGCCGTCGACGGGCTGCGCCTCGGTCCTGGCGACCGCGTGGTGGCGACCTCGTCGACCTACGTCAGCTCGGCCCTGCACCTGTTCGAGCTGCGCCGCAGGTACGGGGTCGTGGTCGAGGTGATCGGCGCCGACGAGACCGGCGCGGTGGATCTCGGCGCGCTGCGGGCCGCCCTGCGCACGCCCGCCGCCCTGGTCACCGCCGCCCACGTGCCGACGTCGTCCGGGCTGATCGAGCCCGCGGCGGCGATCG
Organism: Acrocarpospora macrocephala; assembly: GCF_009687865.1. Taxonomy (GTDB): domain Bacteria; phylum Actinomycetota; class Actinomycetes; order Streptosporangiales; family Streptosporangiaceae; genus Acrocarpospora; species Acrocarpospora macrocephala. Next base: position 93,233 of record NZ_BLAE01000030.1, on the reverse strand, counting down.
GCGAGCTCGCCCGCGCCGCCGGCGTGCCCTACCTGCTCGACGCCACCCAGTCGCTCGGCCAGCTTCCGGTGGACGTCACCGAGATCGGGTGCGCGCTGCTCGTCGGCACCGGCCGCAAGTTCCTCCGCGGGCCGCGCGGCACCGGGCTGCTCTGGCTCGACCCGGTGCTCGGCGCGGAGCTCCGGCCGCCCGCGCCCGACGTGCGGGGCGCCAGCTGGACGGCCGACGACGAGTACGGGCTGGTCCCCGGCGCGCGCCGGTTCGAGACCTGGGAGTACTCGCACGCCCTCCGCCTCGGCCTCACGGCGGCGCTCGAAGAACTCCACGCGACCGGGGCCGACGCGACCCACCGGCACATCGCCGCCCTCGGCGCGGAGCTGCGCGCCGCGCTCGCCGCCGTCCCCGGCGTCCGGGTCGTCGACCCGCCCGCGGCCGGCGGCGGCATCGTGACCTTCGTACGCGACGGCGAGACGCCGGCCAGGACGGCCCGCGCGCTCCGCGTCGCCGGGCTGCACGTGGTCTCGGTCCCGGCCGCGCACGGCCAGTGGGACCTGGGCCGCCGTGGCCTGCCGGGGGTGGTCCGGGCGTCGGTGCACGTCTACAACGACTCCGACGACATCGCCGCCCTGGTCGACGCGCTGTCTCCCCGGGTGTCCCCCAGGAGAGCCGGAGCGCCGCTGCCGGGTGAGCGGCCGGTATCCGCGCCCGCCCTGCTGTCCGAGCACGTGGACACGATCGTGATCGGCGCGGGGGTGCACGGTTCGTCCGCCGCCTGGCAGCTCGCGGCGCGCGGCGATCGTGTCCTCCACCTGGAGCAGTTCGCGGCCGGGCACGGGCGCGGCTCCTCACACGGGCCGACCAGGATGATCCGCCGGGCCTACCCGTCGCCGGTCTGGGACGACCTGGTCGACCGGGCCTACCTGGGCTGGGCGGCGCTGGAGGCGGAGGCCGGGCGCGCCCTGGTCACGCGTACCGGCGGGCTCTACGCCCGGCCGGCGGGCGGGGGAGCGGGCGGGCTGCGCGGGCCGGGCTGCACCCTGGTCGACGGCGCGCGAGCGGCCGAGATCTTCCCCGGTCTCGCGCTGGGGGAGGAGTACGTCGCGGTGCACGACCCCGACGCGGGGGTGATCGACGCCTCGGGCGCGCTGGCGGCCCTGGCCGAACTCGGCCGCGGGCACGGCGTGCGGCGGCACGACGGGACCCCCGTGCTGGACTGGGCCCCGGACGGCGACGGCGTGGTGGTGCGCACCCCGCACGGCCCCGTGCGGGCCGCCCGCCTGGTGGTCTGCGCCGGACCGTGGACCGGGTCGCTGATCCCGGCGTTCGCGGACGTGCTGCGCGTGATCCGGATCGTCAACATCCACGTGGGGTCGTCGGTCACCTCCACGCTCGCGCCGCCCGCCCTGGGCAGCTTCTCCGTGGACGTCCCGGACGTCGGCCTGCTGTACGGCATCCCGGCCATCGGCGGCCGCGCGGTCAAGATCGGCCTGGACCTGGGCCCCGACGACGACCCGGCTACCGTTCCCGGCCCGGTGACCGAGACGGAGCGGGCCACGCTGCGGGCGCTGGCCGCCCGTTTCCTGCCCACCGCCGACGGCGCCGTCGAGGCGGACCTGGCCTGCCGGTACACGATGGCGCCGGGCAACCGGTTCGCGGTCGGCCCGCTGCCGGAGACCCCGCAGGTGCTGGTCGCGGCGGCCTGCTCCGGGCACGGGTTCAAGTTCGGCCCGGCCATCGGGGCGGCGCTGGCCGACCTCGCGTACCGGGTGCCCCGGCCTGACCTGGACTTCCTCGATCCCGCGCGGATGCTGCGCCGGGAGCGGTGACCGATGCCGGTGCGCCGCGGCCGCACGGCCTGGTCAGCCGCGGAACACCGTCGCCGTCCTGCGCTCGTACCAGCGGGCGAGCTGCTCCCCGGCGGCCAGCACGTGGTCGCGCATCTCGCGGCGGGCCAGCTTGGCGTCCTCGGCTTCGAGCGCGGCGACGATCCGCTCGTGTTCGGCCAGGTTGTCCGCCCGGTGGCGCGGGTCGTCCTGGAGCACGAGGGCCGAGACGTTCCGCGGGAAGGCTTCGTTGATGTCCCGGATGGTCCTGGCCAGCCGCTCGTTCCCGGCCATCTCGTGGATCAGGGTGTGGAAGCGGTCGTTGGCGATCGTGGTGGGCGACACCGGCGCCCCCGGCCCGGGCGGGGCCGGCGGGCGCTCGTTGGCGCGGAGCACGTCGTTGGTCCCGCGGAGCTCGGCGAGCAGCGTCCTGGTCACCCGGCGGACCGCCCGCTCGCAGGCCAGGCCCTCCAGCTCCGCGCGCACCTCGTACGCCTCCCGCACCTCCCAGGGGGAGGGCACGCGGACCACGGCCCCCCGGCGGGGCAGCACCTCGATGAGCCCGCCGGCCTGGAGCTGGCGGAGCGCCTCCCGGATCGGGGTGCGGCTGATGCCCAGCTGCGCGGCCAGCTCCGCCTGCCTGAGCTGGGCGCCGATCGGGATCTCTCCCGACATGATGCGGGCCCGGATCGCGCTGGCCGTCTCGTCGACCAGGGCGCTTCGGTCCAGGGAAGTCGCGTCGGAGTCCACGGAAGGAGACCTTTCACCTGCGGGTGGGACGGGGCACGACAGCGATCGATTCGCGTCCCAACGATGGATCCAATTTCGCGAGGTTGGGTCGACGCTGGCAAGCGAATCATTCCGCGATCGCGAACGCGGTGGCAACTTGAGCGACCTTGTTCGGTCCCACGATGACTATCTGGATCCATAATAAGGGCGATAGGATCCCAACATGACTGAAATGCTGCATTTGTCCGTTGCTGAGCCGTCGCACGGCGAGCGGCACCCCTTCGACCCGCTCACCCCAGCGGAGATCGAGCGGGCGGTGGCGCTGATCCGGGCGGACGGCCGGCTCGGCGCGCGGGCCGGATTCTGGGGCGCCTACCTGGACGAGGCCGCGGCCCGCGCCGCCGTGGCCGGTGCGGTGCCCGCGACCGTGCGGCGGCTGACCGTCGTCGTCATCGATCACGACGCCCCCGCCGCCTGGGAGGTCGACGTCGTCCTGGACGACGCCCCCCGGTGCGCCGAGTGGCGCCCGGTCGACCACCGCCGCCCCGGCATCACCTCCGACGAGGCCCGCTCGGCCGCGCGGGCCTGCCGGGAGAGCCCGCTGTTCCAGGCGGCGCTGGCCAGGCGCGGCATCCACGACGTGTCCCTCGTCATGATCGACGCCGAGTCGATGGGCGGCTTCGAGCCCGAGCGGTACGCCGGCCGCCGGCTGACCTGGGGCACCGTCTGGCACCGCGTCGACGAGGGCGACAACGGCTACGTCCGCCCGGTCCAGGGCGTGGTGCCGATCATCGACATGCACACCATGGAGGTCATCGAGGTCGAGGACCACGGGGTCGTCCCGATGTCCCCCGAGGCGGGCCCGCTGGAGCCCGGCGGTTTCGGGCCGGACCGCCCCGGCCTGCGCCCCCTCGACGTGGTCCAGCCGGAGGGGCCCAGCTTCACCGTCACCGGCCACCTCGTCGAGTGGCAGGGCTGGCGGTTCCGGATCGGCTTCACCCACCGCGAGGGCCTGGTCCTGCACGACCTGGAGTTCCTCGGCCGCTCGGTGCTCCGCCGGGCCTCCTGCAACGAGATGTACGTGCCGTACCTCGACCCCAACTCCACCCAGTACCGGAAGAACTTCTTCGACTGGGGCGAGTACGGCGCCGGGCCGCTCACCAACTCGCTCGAACTCGGCTGCGACTGCCTCGGCCTGATCCGCTACTTCGACGCGGCCTACCTGGGCGGCGCCGGCGAGGCGGTGACGATCCGCAACGCCATCTGCATGCACGAGGAGGACGACAGCATCCTCTGGAAGCACAACGACCTGCGGCGCGGGGTGGGCCAGGTCCGCCGCAGCCGCCGGCTGATCGTGTCCAACTTCCAGACGGTCGCCAACTACGACTACGGCTTCTACTGGTCGCTCTACCAGGACGGCAGGATCGAGCTGGAGGTCAAGCTGACCGGCATGCTGTCCGCCTCAGGCGTCGAGGCCGACGAGGAGGTCAGGTACGGCAGGCGCGTCGCCGACCACGTCCAGGTGCCCACCCACCAGCACTACTTCGGCCTCCGCCTGGACACCGCGATCGACGGCCCGCTCAACCGCCTGGTGGAGGCGCACGCGGAGGGCGAGCCCGACCCCGCGCTGGACCCGTACGGCAACGCCGTCCGCCACGTCCGGACCCCCATCCGCCGCGAGTCCGAGGCGGCCCGCAGCACCGACCCGGCCACCGCCCGGCACTGGCGCGTCGAGAGCGCCACCGCCACCAACCGGTACGGCGAGCCGACCGCCTACCGGCTGACCCTGCAGGGCACGGCCCGCCCGTTCGGCCGCCCGGACTCGGTGATGGCCCGCCGGGCCCCGTTCGTGCACCGGCACCTGTGGGCGACGCCGTACGACCCGGCGGAGCGTTTCGTCGGCGGCCAGTACCCGAACCACGCCGAGCCAGGCGAGGACGGCGTGCACGTGTGGCAGCGGCAGGACCGCTCGCTGGACGGGGTCGAGCTGGTGCTCTGGCCGGTCCTCGGCAGCCACCACTACCCCCGCCCCGAGCAGTGGCCGGTCATGCCGGTCGACACGCTGCGGATGATCCTGGAGCCCGACGGGTTCTTCGACCGCAACCCGGCGATGGACATCCCGGCCCCGGCCAGGAAGACCGGCCACGCGACGCCGGGCGACCAGGCCCCGAGCTGCTGCTCCCCGAGCTGAAAGGATCGGCCGTGCTGAAGCGCGAGGACAACGAGAAGCTCACCCGCACCGGGCCGGGCACGCCGCTGGGACAGCTGATGCGCTCCTACTGGCAACCCGCCGCGCTCGTGTCGGAACTGACGGCGGAGCGGCCGGTCAAGGCCGTCAAGCTGATGGGGGAGGACCTCGTCCTCTTCCGCCGCGACGACCACGGCTGGGCCCTGGTCAGCAGATACTGCGCGCACCGCGGCGTGGACCTGTCGTACGGGCGGCTGGAGAACGGCGGCCTGCGCTGCCTCTACCACGGCTGGCTCTACGGCCCCGACGGCCGCTGCCTGGAACAGCCCGCCGAGCCGCCGCACAGCACGTTCGCCGACAAGATCCGGATCCGGAGCTACCCGTGCGAGGAGCGGAACGGCATCGTCTTCGCCTACCTCGGCGCCGGCGACCCGCCCCCGTTGCCCGCCTACGACTGCTTCACCGCGCCGGAGGAGTACACCTTCGCGTTCAAGGGCCTCTGGGAGTGCAACTGGCTGCAGGGCGTCGAAGGCGGCATCGACCCGAGCCACGTCTCGTTCCTGCACCGCTTCGTGGGGGAGGACCCCCGCGACGTGTACGGGCAGCAGTTCAGCGAGGTGGTGGCCGGCACCGGGCAGAAGCTCTCCAAGCTGGTCGGCGACCACTACCGGCCCGACATCGAGGTCGAGCAGGCGGAACACGGGCTGCGGGTCTTCGCCCTCCGGCAGCTCACCGAGGAGATCAAGCACGTCCGGATCACCAACCTGCTCTTCCCGAACGCCTTCGTGGTCCCGTTCGGCAACAGCAAGGTCTTCACCCAGTGGCACGTCCCGATCGACGACGAGAACCACTACTGGTACATGATCTTCTACGACTTCGCCGAGCGGACCGACAAGGAGACCCTGCTCGCCCAGCGGCTCGCCGAGGTCACCCTGCCCGACTACCGGCCGATCAGGAACCGCGCCAACGACTGGGGCTTCGACCCCGCCGAGCAGCGCGACCTCACCTACACCGGGATGGGCCTGGACATCAACGTGCACGACCAGTGGGCGGTGGAGAGCATGGGCCGCATCCAGGACCGCACGGTGGAGCGGCTCGGCGTGTCGGACCGCGCGGTGACCGCCAACCGCCGCCTGCTGCTCCGGGCGCTGGAGGCGTTCGAGGCGGGGAACCCGCTCCCCGCCCAGCCGCTCGACGCGCCGAGCGCCCGGCGGCTGACCGGACCGATCGCGGTGGACATGATCAGCCCCACCGGCGGCTGGGCGGAACGCTGGCCGGAGCACGACGCCAAGCGGCGCGCGGCCTCCCCGTGGGCGCACGAGGGCGTGGCCGATGCGTAACGCCGACGAGCGGCCGGTCGCCGAAGGCGGCGGCGGGTACGGCGCCCGGCCCATGCCGGCCGCAGAACGGGGCGGTTTCGTGGAACGGCACGGGCTGTGGACGGAGGAGCAGTACGCGAGCGCCGCCCAGCTGCGCCGGGTCGTCGACGAGCTCGGGATCGAACTCGTCCGGGTCTGCTTCGTGGACCAGCACGGCGTGCTCCGCGGCAAGTCGATCACCAGGGCGGCGCTGCCCGGCGTGCTCGGATCCGGGCTGACCGTGCCCTCCTCGCTGCTGCTGAAGGACACCTCGGGCAAGTCCTCGTACGCCGTCTTCGACGCACTCAGCCTCGGCGGGTACCGGGGGTTCTCGGGGGCCGGGGACGTCGTCTTGGTGCCCGACCCGACCACCTTCCGGGTGCTCCCGTGGTCGGCGCGGAGCGGGATGATCCTGGCCGACCTGCGGTTTCCGGACGGCGGAGCCGTACCGTACTGCACTCGCGGCCTGCTCCGGCGGCAGCTGGCCGGGCTGGCCGAGCGGGGCTTGTCGATGACCGTCGGACCCGAGCTGGAGTTCCACGTGTTCGCCCGGGTCGACGACGCGATGCACCCGGCCCGGGTCGGCCGTCCCGGCAGTCCGGGGGCCGCGCCCGCCGTCCGGCCGATCACCCCCGGTTCCCAGCTGCTCCGCGTCGACACCCTGGACGAGGCCGACGACCTGGTCGCCGAGATCCACCGCGGGCTCACCCGGCTGGACCTGCCGCTCCGGTCGATCGAGCTGGAATTCGGCCCCAGCCAGTTCGAGGTGACCCTGGACGCCGGGGACGCGTCCGCCGTCGCCGACCAGGTGATCCTCTGCCGGATGGCGCTCAAGCAGATCTGCCACCGCCTCGGCCTGCACGCGACCTTCATGTCCCGCCCGCGCGGCGCCGACACCGCCTCCACCGGCTGGCACCTGCACCAGTCCCTCCGCGACGCCGTCACCGGCGCGCCCCTGTTCGCGTCCGCCGATCCCGGCAGCGTGCTCTCTCCCCAGGGTCTCTCCTATCTGGGCGGGCTCCTCGCCCACGCCGAGGCCGCCGCCGCGTTCACGACACCGACTGTGAACGGCTACAAGCGGTACCAGCCGTACTCGCTGGCCCCCGACCGCGTGCTGTGGGGCCTGGACAACAAAGGCGCCATGGTCAGAGCCGTCGGCGCACCCGGCGACCCGAACGCGCACCTGGAGAACCGCTCCGGCGAACCCGGCGCGAACCCGTACTTGTACATCCTGTCCCAGCTCATCACCGGCCTGGACGGGATGGACCACGGCCTGTCTCCCGGCGCCCCCACCGAGTCCCCGTACCGCGACGATGCCACCAGGCTCCCCCGCACCCTCGGTGACGCGCTCCACGCTCTGGACACCAGCCCGCTCTTCCGCCGCGTTCTCGGCGACGAAGTCGTCGACTGGTACGTGCACTTAAAACGCGCTGAATACAATCGCTACCTTGATGAGGTCTCGGATTGGGAGCAACGCGAATATTTTGACCTCCTCTAACTCCTTTGCATGACCCTTAAAAAGGATTCAAGGCGATAAATGTGATAAATTCATAAAAAGGATATCTTTCTACCGCTTGGCGTGCCGGGGCGTTGCGCTTCTTGCCGTGCCCGACGGCACCAAAGGGGTGATGATGATGCGTATCGTGACCATCAGGGACGTTGTCGCGATTGGCGCTGCGGTGCTGGGTCCCCTTACCGTGGCGGCGGTGATAATTCCGTCGCGGGCAACGGTCTCGACCGCGAATGTAGCCCTCCTCCTGGTCGTGGTCGTGGTCGCCGTCGCCGCCCTGGGGAACCGTTTCGCCGGAGCGATCGCGGCGCTCTCATCCGCTGTCTGGTTCGCGTTTCTCTTCACTCAGCCGTACGAGCAGTTCGCCATTCTCCGATCAGTCGACCTGCAGACCGCCGCCCTGCTGGTCATCGTCGGGCTGATGACCTCCCAGCTGGCGGTCAAAGCCCGCCGCGTCAAGGTGCTCGCCATCACCGACGCCGACTACCTCGCCCGCGTCCACGAGGTCGCCATGCTGGCCCAGACCGCCGCCGCGCCGAGCGAGGTGATCGACCGGGTCGCGCGTCATCTCACGCAGATCCTGTATCTCCGCCGCTGCCACTTCGAGTACGGGCCCCCGCAGGGGGGCCTCCCGCGCATGGAAGAGGACGGCACCATCGTGCTGGGTCACCGGCGCCTGGACGTGGAGCGGCACGGCCTGCCCGACCGCGAGATCGAACTGCCCGTCGTCGGCGACGACTACTGCTACGGCCGTTACCTGCTCCGTCCCGCCCCCGGCACCAGGCCGTCCCGCCAGGCCCGCCTCGCCGCGGTGAGCCTGGCCGACCAGGTCGGCAATGTCCTCGCCGCCGCGACCTCCCACCACGCCAGTTGATCAGCGCGCCGTCATGGAGTCCTTGATCCGTGCGAGCCCGGCGAGGAAGGCGGGGCGCCCGGTCGACCACTCCTGATGCCCGGCCTCCAGCTCCAGCGCCTCCGCGTGGCCGGTGATCCCCGGGGCCGTCCGGAGCGTTTCGATGAGCCGGCGGACGTACTCCGGCTCAAGCCCCTTCAGCGTGTCACCCATCGCGACGGCCGCGCCGACGACCTCCCCGTCGGGGAGGACATCGGTGACCAGCCCGATGCGGTGGGCTCCGGCCCCGTCCCAGGTCTCGCCGAAAAGGAGGGATTTGACCGCGTGCTGGTGGCCGATGGCCCGGGTCAGCAGCCAGGTGTGGCCGCCGCCGGGGAAGATGCCGAGCTCGGCGAAACGGCAGACGAACCGCGCAGAGTGGGCGGCCAGGCGGATGTCGCAGGCGAGCGCGAGATTGAAGCCCGCGCCGACGGCGGGTCCGTTCACGGCCGCGATGGTCGGCAGCGGCGAGTGCAGGACACGCAGGAATCCGCCGTAGACCTCGCGGATGAGACCGAAGTCGCCCTCGGCCGCGCGTTCGAGCGTCGCCAGCTCCGCACCGGCGCAGAACGCGGGGCCCGCCCCGGTGACGACCAGGGCGCGCACGGCCGGGTCGGCCTCGATCTCGTCCAGCGCCTCGCCCAGCTCGCGCACCATCGCCGAGGAGAGGATGTTGCGGCGGCCCGGGTCGTTGAGGGTCAGGACCGCGACGGGGTGATGGCGGTCGATTGTCACAAAATCCCACATGGGTGCATCCTTGTTCATCCGGTCAGCCAGGCCCACAGGTCCGGGCCGGCGCTCGCTGCCAGCCTGCCTCCCCAGAATCGTTCGTTGCCGAACTCCTCGCGCCAGGTCAGCAGGGCCAGCGTGTGCCGGTGCAGCTCGTGTTCCCGGGCGATGCCGATGGCTCCGTGCAACTGGTGGGCCAGGCGGGCCGCCTCGGTGGCCGCCGCCGAGGTGCGGATCTTCGCGGTGGACAGGCGTGGATCGCCGACCAGCTCCCTGATGTCGCGGACGTCCCCCAGCGCCTGCGCGACCGCCGCCTCGGCGGCGGCGACCTCCCCGATCAGGGCGGCCAGATGCTGCTGCACGGCCTGGAAGGCGGCGAGCGGGCGGCCGAACTGCACGCGCGTCCGCACGTGCTCCACCGACAGGGCGCGCACGCGCTCCAGCGCCGCCAGCGACTGCGCGCTGCGCGCGAGGGCCCCCGCGGTGGTGACGAACTCGGCCAGGTCGTCGGTGGCGGTCCCGAGGTATTCGGCGGCGGCGTTCTCGAGCCGGACGTGCGCCCACGGCGAGCCGTGGAGGGTATGCCCGGGCCGGAGTTCCGCCTGTCCGGGGTCGACGGCGACCAATGTCGGGCGGCCTCTGGGATCCTGCGCGACCACCAGGAGCTGGTCGGCCCACGGCGCCCAGGCGACGTGCTCGGCCGCCGCCGTCACGCGGCCTGTCCCGTCGAGCCTGCCGGGACCCGGTACGACTATCGGGCACCGATGCGAGCGCGGGACGCCCACGGCCGCGAGCGCGCTGTTGGTGATCAGGAGCAGGTCCGGGACCGGCGACGGCCAGCCGTGGGCCGTGACGGCGGCGGCCACCGCGACCGCGTCGGCCAGATCGCCCAGGTCCGGGAGGCTCACGTCCAGCCAGTCGCCGTCCCGGAGCGCGTCGGTGGCGGCCCGCCCGAGCGTCTCGTCCCAGGATCCGTCCGCGCTCCCCTGCGGGAAATTCCGCAGGATCGCCGCGATGGCGTCCGCGATCTCGCCGCTCACGCGCCCGCCGCCGTCCTGGCCACGATCCCGCGCAGGATCTCGTTCGTGCCGCCGCGGAGGGTACGGTCAGGGGAGTGCACGACGGCCTCGGCGAGCAGCCGGGCGTACTCGTCGCCGGAGGCCAGGTCCGGCACGACCGGCAGCAGGTCACGCGCCAGCTCCACCACCTTGCCCTCGAACCGGGTGCCGAGGTCCTTGACCACGGCCGCCGCGACCGTGGGCGTCTCCCCGCGGCCGAGCGCTTCGGCGACGCTCTGGGACATCGCGCGGATGCTGCGCAGTTCGGCCAGCAGCACGCCGAGCTCCTTCGGTCTCGCCTCGGTCCGGCGCAGCAGGCAGCGCAGGAGCGGCATGGTGGACAGGAACCGTTCCGGCCCGCTTCGCTCAAGGGCGAGTTCCGCCATGACCTGGCTCCAGCCCTGGCCGCGCGTGCCGAGCAGGCAGCCGTCGTCGAGCCGGACGCCGTCGAAGACGACCTCGTTGAAGTGGCGCCGCCCGTCCTGCGTGGTGATCGGCCGGATCTGGACGCCGTCCAGCCGCAGGTCGACCAGGAACTGGGACAGGCCCGCGCGCCGGTCCTCGGCGGGGTCGGTACGCGCGAGCACGAGCATGTGGTGCGCCAGGTGGGCGTGGCTGCTCCAGGTCTTGGCGCCCTCGAGCCGCCAGCCCCCGCCGTCCCGGCGCGCCCGGGTCCGTACGGCGGCCAGGTCAGAGCCGCTGTCCGGCTCCGACATGCCGATGGCGAAGTAACACTCCCCGCGCGCGATGCCGGGCAGGTAGCGCCGCCGTTGCGCGGGCGATCCGTGCCGGAGCAGCGCGGGCCCGACCTGCCGGTCGGCGAACCAGTGCAGGGCGACCGGCGCTCCCGCCGCGAGCAACTCCTCGATCACGACATACCGCTCCATGCTGGTACGGCCCGGGCCGCCGTACTCGGCGGGGATGGTCATGCCGGCCCAGCCGCGCGCTCCCAGCGCCCGGCTGAACTCGGCCGAGTACGAGGTCATCCACGCGTCACAGTGCGCGTCCGCACCCGAGCTCGCCATCTCCCGCTCGGCGAACGCCCGGACCCGGGCGCGCAGCTCCTCGGCCGCCGCGCGGCGCACGGCGGTCCTGACGTCGATCATCGTGATCTCTCCTTGCGTGGCTTTCTCATAGGACGGCGACCGGGCTCACCGGGCTGCCGACCGCGCCCACCAGCGGCAGCGGCGCGAGGACGAACAGGAAGGTGGGCCGCCGGGCGGCGCAGAGCTCGTCCAGCGCCATCAGCTCGCTGAAGTAGATCCCGTGGTCACGCAGGAGCTGGACGTGCAGCGGCACCTGGCAGGCCGGGTCGGGGGAGGGGAACGCCTCGACTCCCGGATTGTCGGCGCCGATCAGCGTGATTCCGGCGCCGGCCAGCAGGTCGCCGCAGTCGGGGTGCAGGCCGGGCCAGCGGGTGCCGTCGGCGTCGCCGCGCAGGGCGGCGGCGAGCCAGCCGGTCCGGACGAGCAGGGCGTCGCCCGGTCGCAGCCGCACGTCCTGGGCGTGGAGGAGCTGCTGGAGTCGCTCGGCGCGCACGGGTTCGCGGTGCGCGCTCGCGTCGACGACGACGCCGCGCGTCACGAGCGGGGGCATCTTGTCGATGCCCAGGCGGCGCGCGCCGCGGCCGGTGACCTCGCGTGCGGAGAAGCCGTTGTACATCGTGTGGTCCCGCCACACGTGGGCGAGCGCGTCGACATGGGTGGCGCCCTGGGTGGGCATGGCGATGACGTCGTCGGCGTAGCCGAACCCCGCCCGCTCGGGCAGCCCGGCGGCGTAGTCGGCGCCGCTGCGCACCATGTAGTGGGCGGCGGGCCGGCGCCCGACGAGCCCGAAGCCCTGGTTGTTCCTGATCGGCGTGGCCAAGGAGACGACCCGGCCGGTCACCGCCTCGGCCAGGCCGGCCAGCACCTGCTCGGCCGCCACCTGGTTCATGGCGCCCAGCTCGTCGTCGGCGCCCCACCGGCCCCAGGACGTCACGGGCTCACGAGTACTCACGAGCCCATAGAACCGGGTTGCCACGGCTTTCGTCAACATTGTCGTTGACACGATAAGACAGTGGTCTAGGGTGTCGTAAACATGAGTGTTGACGATGCGGGCGAGGTCGAGTTGAATGGCGCCCTGACCTGCTGGATGCGAGAAGGGGCCTGTAGATGAGCCGGACCGAGGGTGCCGAGGACGTCGAAGGGATCTTCCTGGCCTGGTTGGCGCGGTTCGGTGACGCACTTGAGTGCCACGCGGTAAACGAGGTCGTTGACCTCTTTGACGCCGAGGGGTACTGGAAGGACATCCTCGCCTTCACCTGGAGCTACCGGACATTCGGCGGCAAGGAGGCCATCGCGGAGGCGGTCAAGGCCACCGTCGCGGAGGCCAGGCCGAGCCGGGTGCGGGCCGCCGAAGGCCGTACGCCGCCGCGGCTGGTACGGCGTTCCACCAGGTCGGTCATCGAGGCGTACTTCGACTTCGACACGGCGATCGGCGGCGGCACCGGCTTCGTCCGGCTGCTGTACGACCCGGGCGACCCCCGCGAGCCGCGCGCCTGGATCCTGCTGACCACGCTCCAGGAGCTGACCGGCTTCGAGGAGCGGATCGGCGCACGGCGGCCCACGGGCCTGCGGTACTCGCGCAACTTCTCCGGCGAGAACTGGCTCGACGAACGCCGCAAGTCGCGGGAGCTGGCAGACGGGTCGGCGGACGTGCTCGTGGTCGGTGCCGGTCAGGCCGGGCTGACCCTGGGCGCGCGCCTGGTCCAGCTGGGCGTGCGCACCCTGCTCGTGGAGAAGAACGAGCGGGTCGGGGACAACTGGCGCAACCGGTATCACTCGCTCACGCTGCACAACGAGGTGTGGGCCAACAGCCTGCCGTACCTGCCGTTTCCCGAGACCTGGCCGGCTTTCGTGCCCAAGGACAAGCTGGCCGGCTGGCTGGAGGGCTACGCCGAGTTCATGGAGCTGGACGTCTGGACCTCCACCGAGTTCCTGGACGCTCGCTACGATCCGGCCGCCCGCACCTGGACGGCCCGGCTCAGGCGCGGGGACGGCGCCGTCCGCGAGGTGCGCGCCATCCACCTGGTGCTCGCCACCGGCGGGACCAGCAGCGTGCCGAGGCGGCCCGCGCTGCCGGGCCTGGCGGACTTCGCCGGGACGGTGCTGCACTCCAGCGAGTTCCGCAGCGGCGTCGCGTACGCGGGCCGGAAGGCGCTGGTGATCGGGACCGGCAACAGCGGCCACGACGTGGCCCAGGACCTGCACGCCAACGGCGCCCAAGTGACGATCATGCAGCGCAGCCCCACCTGCGTGGTGAGCCTGGTGCCGAGCGGGACCCTGGTCTACGCGGTCTACTCCGAGGGCCCGCCCGCCGACGACGTCGACCTGGTGACCGCGGCGATCCCCTTCCCGGTGCTGCGGAACACCTACCAGTGGCTGACCAAGAAGACCTGCGAGCTGGACCGGGAGCTGCTCGACGGCCTGCGCCGGGTCGGCTTCCGGCTCGACTTCGGGCCCGACGACACCGGCTTCCACATGCTCTTCCTGCGCCGGGGCGGCGGCTACTACATCAACGTGGGCTGCTCGGAGCTGATCGCCGCCGGCGAGATCGGGTTCGTGCACGCCGACGACTACGACCGGTTCGCGGAGTCCGGGCTGCTCATGAAGGACGGCGAGCCGCGCCCCTTCGACCTGGTCGTCCTGGCGACGGGCTACGAGAACCAGCAGGACGGCATCCGCCGCATGCTGGGCGACGAGGTCGCGGACAAGGTGGGACCCGTCTGGGGGTTCGACCAGAACTACATCATGCGCAACATGTGGCAGCGCACCGCGCAGGAGAACTTTTGGATCACGGGAGGTTCGCTGCTCGACTGCCGGATGTACTCGCGGTTCCTGGCCTTGCAGATCAAGGCGGATCTGGCGGGCATCTCCCGCGCCGAGGCCGATCTGCCGTCGACCTCCTACGACGCCGGCGGGGTTCGGTCGTGACCCGGGCCGGTGTCGGGGAGTGGACCCGGGAGGGCGCGTACGAGATAGCCCCGGGCATCCACCGGCTGCCGTTGCCGATGCCCGGCGACAGCCTGCGCGCGGTGAACGTCTACGCCATCCAGGACGGCGCCGGGGTCGCGCTGGTGGACGGCGGATGGGCCATCCCGGAAGCCCATCAGGTGCTGGAGAAGTCGCTGAACTCCATCGGCCACACCTGCGCGGACGTCACCCGGGTGATCGTCACCCACGCGCACATCGACCACTACACGCTGGCGGTCTGGCTGCGCGCCGAGCACGGCACACCCGTGCTGGTGGGGCGCGGCGAGCGGGACTCCCTGGAGTGGCTGGCCGGCGCGGGTCCCCGGCATCGCCACCAGTGCGAGCTGCTGCGCCGCGCGGGGGCCCCGCACCTGGCCGCGTACATGGCCAGGGGAGACGCGGACGTGGATCCGGTCGCGGAGGGCTGGGAGGCGCCCGACGAATGGCTCGCCGAGGGCGGCATCGAGATCGGCGGGCGGGAGTTCCGCGTGCTGGAGACCCCCGGGCACACCGAGGGGCACATCATGGTGCTGTCGGAGAGCGACGGGCTGCTGTTCAGCGGGGACCAGATACTTCCGCACATCACCCCCTCGATCGGGTTCGAGGCGGTGCCCCGGCCGCAGCCGCTGGTGGCGTTCCTGCGCTCCCTCGCCCGGCTCAGGAAACTGCCCGACCTGCGCCTGCTGCCCGCGCACGGGCCCGCCGGCATGGGCGCGCACGCCCGCATCGACGAGCTGGCCGAGCACCACCGGCGGCGGCTCGAGCAGAGCGCGGACGCCGTGGCGCGGCTGGGCGCGGCGACGGTCGCGGAGGTGGCGGCCGAGCTGCCCTGGACCCGGCACCGGCGCGAGTTCGCCGAACTCGACGACTTCAATTCGACGCTCGCCGTGTTCGAGACCAGCGCCCATCTGGCCTACCTCGTGGCCGAGGGAACGTTGCTCGCCGACGAGGAACAAGTCCCGAAATATCGGCTGGGTTGAGAATCAACTATGGTGTTGAAACAGTGGGTGAGCGTCGACGGAGTGGCTGCCCGCATGACCCGCTCCGACGCGCGGCTGTCCCTGCCGGAGGTCATCTTCGCGGTGGTGTCGGAGGCGCTGGCGGACGCCCGATGCACGATGGACGACATCGACGGGATCGTGATCGCCGCGCACGACCTGATCGATGGGCGCTCGCTGTCGAGCATGATCACCGGGCCGGCGGCCGGGGCGTACCTGCGGGACGAGATCCGCGTGTCCGAGGACGGCCTGGTGGCGATCTCGCTGGCGGCGGCGCGGATCCAGGCGGGAGAGGCCGCCAGGGTCGTGGTCGCCGCGTGGGGCCGGCCCGGGGAAGGCGACGTCGAGCGGTCGTCCCGGGCCGCCTTCGACCCCTTCACCGAACAGCCGCTGGCGCTCTCGGAAACGGTGGTCTCGGCCCTTCGCGCCGCCGCCTACCTGCGCGAACACTCCGCCCGCGGCCGGGAGGCCGCGGCCGCGGCGCGCCAGGAGCGGGCCGCCGCGAACCCGCGCCGGGCTCCGGCGGCCGGAGCCCGGCCGCCCGTCTACCCGCTCCGGCCCGAGGAGATGGGCGTGCCGGCCGACGTGGCCGCCGCCGTCGTGCTCGGCACCGGCGCGGGCCCGCGCATCACCGGTGTCGGGCACGGCACCGAACCCGCGCGGCTGGGGGAGCGCACGCTGGCGGCCCTGCCGGGGGCGCGGGCCGCCGTCGCCGCCGCGCTCGCCCGGTCGGGACTGCGCGCGCACCAGCTGGACCTCGTCGAACTCGGCGGGCCCACCCTCTTCGACGAGGTGCTGCAACTGGAGGCGGCCGGGCTCGCCGAGCCGGGCACCGGCCTGGCCGGGTACGCCGCCGGGACCTGGGTGAACCCCTCCGGCGGCGCGGCGGCGGGCGACTGCCATCCGTGCGGCGGCCTCCTGCGGTTCGTCGAGGCGGTCCGGCGGCGGCCAGGGAAAGCCCTGGTCGTGGCGGGCTCGGCCGTCGCGTCGCAGACCACCACGGCAGTGATCATCGAGGAGCCATGAGCGATCCGCTGGGCATCATCGGCGTCGGCCAGACGCCGTACCGGAAACGAAATCCCGGGCTGTCGGCCGGGGAGCTGGTCAGGATCGCGGTCACCGAGGCGCTGGCGGACGCCGGCGTCGGGCCGGACGCGATCGACTGCGTGATCGGCGGGGTCGCCCCCGACGCGCTGAGCGGGATCGCCGACATCGACAAGGCGGCCATCGCTTTGCCGGGGAAACCGTACTTCCGGATCAACACGGGTGGCGCCACGGGCTCTTCGGCGCTGCTGGCGGCCAAGACGTGGATCGAGGCCGGGCGCGGTGACGTGGTCCTGGTGGTGGCGCTGGAGCGGATGGGACAGGCCACCACCGCGCAGAGCATCTTCAACACCATCTTCGACCCCGTCTACGAGAAGGACTTCGTGCTCACCACCATCACCATGGCGGCCCTGCGCGCCACCATGCTGATGCGGCGGGACGGCTTCGCCGGGGAGCACTGGGCGGGTATCGCCGCGCGGAACTTCACCCAGGCCACGCTGAACCCGCTGGTGGTCGGCGCGAAGGCGCGCAGCGTCCAGGACGTGCTGGACTCGCCGGTGCTGGCCTGGCCGATCCGCCGCTACGAGGCGTGCCCGATCTCGGAAGGCGCGTGCGCCGTGATCGTGGCGCGCGGCGAGCTGGCGCGCTCGCGGTCGACGGCGTGGATCAGGGGGACCGGCGCGTACAGCGACACCTACGCGATGGGGGACCGCATGCGGCGGCCGGAGGGCAGCCTCATCGAGATGGTGCCGTTGCGCCGCGCCGCCGATCGCGCCTACCGGGAGGCCGGGATCACCGATCCGCTCGCCCAGGTCGACGTGCTCGAACTCCAGGCGCCTTTCGCGATCATCGAGGCCATGGCCTATCCCGCCCTCGGCCTGAGCGACATCGACGGTAACCGCCGGTTCGTCGAGGACGTCATCGCCGGGCGCGTGCCCATCGCCATCAATCCCTCCGGCGGCGCCCAGGCCGCCAACCCCGTCTCGGCCACCGCCCTGATCCGCGTCGCCGAGGCGGCGCTGCAGGTCCGGGGGCGGGCGGGCGCGCGCCAGGTGCCGGACGCGCGGCTCGCGCTCGCCACCGGGCAGGGGGGCGCCACCCAGTTCTCCACGGTCGTCCTGCTCGGGAGTGAGCTGCCATGAACCCAGATGATCTGCTCGTGCTGCCGGGCAACTGGAACTTCGACTACCGGTATTTCGCCGGTGCGACGGCCAGCCGGTTCTTCGCGGAACTGCGGGACAACCGCCGGATCATGGGGCGGCGCTGCCCGTCCTGCCGGCGGCTGCTCATTCCCGCGCGGTCCTACTGCGACGCCTGTTACGTCGAGACGGGGGACTGGGAGGAGGCCGGCCTGGAGGGGACCGTGGAGGCGTTCGCCATCATCGCCACCCAGTTCCCCGGGCTGCCGGAACCGCCGCTCGTCATCGGGTTCGTCACCCTGGACGGCGCCGACTCCGCGATCTTGAACTTCGTCCGGGGCGTCGACCTGTCCGACGTCGAGGCGGCGGGCCGCCGCCTGTTCGAACAGACCCGCGTCCGGGTCGTCTTCGCCGGTGACCCGCAGGGCCGCATCACCGATTTCCACTTCGTACCCGTCAATCAACGCACTAGTTGACACCCTTGGTTGTCAGGCCATAGCGTGCGCCCCGCCCGGGGTCCGCCGGGCGGGCACGCCTGGAGCGGCTACTTCGCGAGCCCTGAGATGATCATGCTGGACAGGTGCGCGCCGAGCTGCTCGCCGCTGAGCTGCCCGCTGGGCTTGAACCAGCGATGCGTCCAGTTGATCGAGCCGATGATGGAGTTCATCGCGATGTGCTTGTGGGTGATGTCGAAGACCCCGTCCGCCACGCCCTGATTCAGGATCGTGAGCAGGGCGTTCTCGAACCGGCGGCCCAGCTGCAGCATGGTGCGCGCCCAGACCTCGTCCAGGGACTCGGAGTGGATGCGGTTCATGTCCTCCTGGATGTAGACGAACATGTACGGATAATGCTCGTCGTACTTCTGCACCGTGGTCACGATCAGCTTCCGCAGCCGGGTCACCGCGTCCGCGGGCTCGGCCGCCACCGACTCGGCGGCCGACACAACCTGCTCGACGGCCTGCTGCGTGACCAGCTGGAACAGCTCGTTCTTGCTGGCCACGTAGTAGTAGAGGGAGGCCCGGTCGGTGCCGAGCCGCGCGGCGACGTCACGCAGGCTGGACGCCTCGTACCCACGCTCCCTGAACACCTCCGCGCCGGCAGCGATGATCTCGTTACGACGCTGCGCGTAGCCCTCGCCGCCGTCCCGCAGCGCCGCCATCC
The DNA here is from genome assembly GCF_009687865.1 of Acrocarpospora macrocephala. GTDB lineage: Bacteria > Actinomycetota > Actinomycetes > Streptosporangiales > Streptosporangiaceae > Acrocarpospora > Acrocarpospora macrocephala. The sequence goes on along the minus strand of NZ_BLAE01000030.1, from coordinate 74,591 downwards.
GGCGCTTGCCGATCCCACTCTTCGCCATGTCCGAGATCGTAACCCTTCACCGTAGCCGATTGAGACGTGCTGGTCAGCGGGCGTACCGGGCCAGGGCGCGGGCCCGCTCGTACGAATCTACATCCATGTTGACAGTCTGGGGGCGGGACTTACCGTAGCGGCGGTTGGATGGGAGCAGCTCCCAGGGTGGGGTGCCCGGGTCCGCGGGATCCCCACCCTGAGAGACCTGCGAGGACTCAGTCGTCGTCGGTGACGACCAGGCGGGCGAAGCCGTCGCCGATGGTCGCGTTCGCCGAGACGCCCGCGATCACCTGGTAGGACTGGGCGGCGGTCGCCTTGACCGTGTTGCCGGCCAGCGGCACGGTGAAGACGCCGCCGGTCTGCCCGGCCGGGATCGTCACGGTGGCCGCGACCTGCGTGATGACCGGGCCGGTCCCGGTGGCGAGCGCCTGGACGGTCACCGTCACCGGCGCGTCCGACGGCCGGGACAGGGTCACCGGGATCCGTGCCTCGCCGGGACCGTTCCCTTCGAGGACGGTCAGGTCGCCGACCGACACCTGCGGCAGGTCCGCGATGCTCTCCTCGCCGACCCGGAACCGGGTGAAGGACAGATCCGCCAGGTAGACGCCGCCGGTGTCGGACGCCCCGGTGAGCGTCACCTCCTTGATGTCCTTCTTGTCGATGCCGCTGAGACCGGACAGCGGCATCCGTACGGTCCGCAGCCAGGTCTTCGGCAGCGGGGAGGCGGCGCCGGGCAGCGCGGTCAGCGCGGGGCTGAGCGAGGACACCGGCACGGTGACGCTCCGGTCGCGCCCGTCGACGAGGGTGATGTTCATGTCGAGCGGGGCGGACGCCGCGACGTTCTCGTCCCGGGCCACCCGGAAGGTGAGCAGTTCCGCCTTGGAGATGTTCCGCGCGGAAAGGGGCACGGTCAGCTTCCCTGAGGTGTCCTGCCAGGCGAACCGCAGCACCGAGGTGGCGACGGCGTTGGGCAGGTAGGTCGCGGGCGTCCAGGACGGCGCCTGCGAGGTGGTCAGCCTGGTCGCGCAGGACGGCAGCCCGCTCTGCGGCGACCGGTCGAGCATGCTCGCGCACAGCGTGCCCGTGGCCGCGCCCGACACGACGGCGGGGGAGGACCCGGCGAAGGTGGCCACGTCGATCCGGCTGGCGGCCGGAGTCTGGGCGACGGTGTGCACGACGGCGCGGCCGGTCGAGGCGACGGTCTTGCCGCTGCCGTCGAACAGCGGCAGCAGCGCGGTCTCCTGGCCCTGGACGAGCCGGAAGAACCCGGCGATGAGGGCGGTGCCGACCGCGTACTGCTCGGTCGCGCTCAGCCGGGACTCCGCCCGGTTGCCGCAGACCGGGTCGTTGTTGTTGGACCAGTCGTCGGAGGCCGGGGCGGTCGCCACGCCGGGCGTCCACTCGGTGTTGAAGAAGTTGTGGTCGGTGCCCATCACCATCAGCGCCGACCGGAACGCGGTGTCGTGGGGGACGGCGTACAGCGAGTCGTCGTAGAAGTGCTGGCCCTGCTGGTTGGAGACGTCGCCGTCGCAGTACGGCAGGATCGTCGCGGTCGGGATGCCCGGCAGGGAGGCGCGGGCGAAGTCGGTCGGCGCGAGCGGCAGCACCGCGCGGATGCCGTACGGCTTGGCCCGGCCGGCGTTCACGAGCACGGCCTTGGCGACGCCCTCGCCGCCGCGCGAGTGCCCCATCAGGCCGACGTTGTCCAGGTCGATCCGGCCCTTGAACAACGACACCAGCTGGGGGTCGCCCGTGCCGCTCTCGGCGGCGTCGAGCAGGTCGAGGTGGCGCATGACGACCTCGCTGCGGGCCAGCGCGCCCCGGTCCTCGGAGAAGTTGGCGTCGAAGGCGTTGACCGCGTTGGCGCTCACCGACACGACCGCGTAGCCGTGGCTGGCCAGCGCGTCGGCCGGGCCCTTATAGCCCTTGAAGCTCTCGATCGGCTGCTGCCCGGCCGGGCACGGCCAGGCGTTGTTGCTGGTCCGCCGGGTGATCGGGTCGTAGCAGGCCGAGTGCCTGCCGTGCAGGAAGAGCACCAGCGGGCGGCGTCCGATCGCGCCCTTCGGCAGGTAGACCTCGGCGCGCAGCTCGCCCAGCCGGCCGCCGAGCCCTTCCAAGCTGATCGCGGTCTCACCCAGGTCGTAGCTGCTCTCCTCGACCTGGTACGGCCCGGGCACGCCCGGGTCGGTGGCGATCGTCGACGGTTGCGGGTCCGCCGGCGGGATGTAGATCGCCTTGGCGGTGACCCTGGATTCGACGACGCCGTTCCATGCGACCTGGACGCTCCTGGCCTCGCCCGCCCGCGGGTCGGAGGTCAGCAGGGTGAGCGTCCGGCCCTCGTCGCTCTCGGTGGCGTAACCGAGCGACTGCCCGTTGACCGCCAGTTCCGGCGCGGCGTCCCGCACCGGTAATGGTTCATCCAGGCGTAACGTCACCTGATATCCGCCGTCGACCGGTACGACCGACCAGGTGTCGGCGGCCGCGGGGAGCGGGAGCGACACGGCCCCCGCCACCACCGCGACGAGCACGGCGGCCAGACCACGCCACAGCGCAGCCCTAGAAAGCCTCATAACGTTCCTTTCGCGCAAAAGTAACGCAAGCCACATAAAGCTCACGAAACTGCACCAAGTAGAACGTTCCTGTTTTGTCACTGCATTAACTCGCGTTGCAGGCGCGTTAAAACCCACCGGGTCGCGGCCGGAGTGGGCTAGGGGCCGCGAAGAGTTCGGAGGCGGGCCCTGATGACGTCAATGACGTAAGGCGTGACGGCGGCACGCGGGTGGCGGCGAGGAGCGCCGGGGGAGAGGGGGAGCTGGGCGGGGGTCGGGGTGGGGAGGCGGAGCCGTAAAACGGTCAGTGCTCGGTGTTCGGGGACTGGGCTTCCTCGCCGAGGAGGCGGAGGAGTTCCGGCGCGGGGCGGGGTTTCCTGGAGCGGCCGCCGCGGGTCGCCTCCACGATCAGATCGTGCAGGCGGTTGAGGACGCGGATGCGGTGCTCCAGCAGCGCCACCTTGCCCTGCAGGAGGGCCTGGGTGCGCCTGGACGCCACGCTGGTGCGATCCAGCGCCCAGCGGCCGAGGTCGCCGATCTCCTCCAGGGTGAAGCCCATGTCCTTGAGCAGCAGCGCGCCCTCGACGTAGAAGATGTACGCCCGGGGGTAGCGGCGCGTTCCGCCCGCCGTGCGCACGGGCACGGGCAGGATGCCGAGTTCCTCGTAGTAGCGGATGGTGCGAGGGGAGACCCGCGCGCGTTTGGCCAGTTCGCCGATGCTGAGCAGCTCTTCCTCGCCGTGTTCGTCCGCAGGCGCTCCGGCCTCCGGCTTCGGGCTGGAGGGCGAGGACGCCTTCCCGCGGGAGGAGGTGCTGCTGGCCATCGGGCCCCTTTCTGGTGCGATCTCATACTTAACGGGTATCGTTAAGTTTAGCATCGGGAACATGCTCGTCGGCCCGGGAACGCCAAGCTGGGCCGGTGGCTGGATCCCACGATGTCAGAAGCGATGTCAGAAGCCGAGATCCCGGCCGATGATCTCTTTCATGATCTCCGTGGTCCCGCCGAAAATGGTGTGAACCCGGGCGTCGCGCCAGACGCGGGAGATCGGATACTCGTCCATGTAGCCGTAGCCGCCGTGCAGTTGCAGGCACATGTCGGCGGTGCGGGTCATCAGTTCGGTGGTCCACCACTTGGCCTTGGCTGCGTCCACCGCGCTGAGGGTTCCCGCGTTGAGGTCGAGGATCGCGCGGTCCACGTACACCTGGGCCAGCTCGATCTCGGTCGCCATCTCCGCGAGCTTGAACCGGCTGTGCTGGAAGCTGCCGATCTTCTGGCCGAACGCCTCGCGCTCATGGCAGTAGCGCACCGTCGAGTCGAAGGCGCCCCGCGCGGCGGCGACGGCGACGACCGCGATCGACAGCCGCTCCTGCGGCAGGTTGCGCATCAGATAGCCGAAGCCCGCGTTCTCCGCGCCGAGCAGGTTCGCCGCGGGTACCCGGACGTTCTCGAAGATCAGCTCGGCGGTGTCCTGGGCGTGCATGCCCGCCTTGGCGAGCTTCCGGCCGCGGCGGAAGCCGGGCGTGCCCCGCTCGACGACCAGGAGGCTGAGGCCGCGCGCCCCGGCCGACGGGTCGGTTCTGGCCACGACGATCACGAGGTCGGCGTGGATGCCGTTGGTGATGAACGTCTTGGTGCCGTTGACGACGTAGCAGTCGCCGTCGCGGACCGCGGTGGTGCGCACGGCCTTCAGGTCGCTGCCCGCGCCGGGCTCGGTCATCGCGATCGCGGTGACGATCTCTCCGGAGCAGAAGCCGGGCAGCCAGCGCCGCCGCTGCTCCTCGGCGCTGAGCTCGGTCAGGTACGGCGTGACGACGTCGTTGTGCAGGCCGAAACCCGAGCTGAGCGAGGCGAACCCGGCGCGCGCGAACTCCTCCACCAGCACGGCGTTGTACCGGAAGTCCGGCTCTCCGCCGCCGCCGTACCCGGCGTCCACGGACATGCCGAGATAGCCGGACTCTCCGGCGAGCCGCCACAGCTCCCGGTCGACCAGGCCCTCGGCTTCCCAGCGGTCGTACTCGGATACGACGTGGCGGCTGATGAACTGGCCCACCGACTCCCGGAAGGCGTGGTGATCGGCGTCGAAGAGGAGGCGTTCCATCGTCAGCTCCGGCCTGGCTGAGGGGCGGCCCCGGCCCAGATGTTGATCCGGGCGGAGATGACCGTCTCGTCGCGCTGGTTGAGGATGTCTTCCTTGATCGTCACCACCCCGCCCGGCGCCTTGTCCTTCTTGCCGAGCACTTCCATCACGGGGTGGACGGTGTCCCCGAAGAAGCAGGGGGCCAGGAACCTGACCTCCTCCATGCCGAGGAAGGCGATGACCCTGCCCGGCAGGAGCGGGATCAGCCCGGCGCCGCAGGACAGCACCAGCAGGCCGTGGGCGATGCGCTGCTTGAACGGCGTGGTTCTGGCGTACTCGGCGTCCATGTGCAGGCCGAAGTGGTCGCCGGTCACCCCGGCGAAGTTCACCACGTGTGTCTCGGTGATGGTGATTCCGGTGTACACGTGCCTGTCCCCGACCGCGAGTTCGTCGTAGTACAGGTCGAACATGCTGTCCCCTGAGATGGTCGAGTTAATTAACACTTGACGTTGAACGTTATATAAATCAGTGGCCTGGGGCGGGGACCTGGTCCGGGTCGATCTTGATGTCGATCAGGATGGGGCGGTCCCTGGTCTCGATCGCGGCCAGGGCCTCGTCGAGCTGGGGCAGGTTCCGCACGGTGAAGCCGCGGCCGCCCAGTGCCGTGGCGACCGCGCCGAACTCGGGCCATTGGAAGGTGGAGATGGCCGGGTCCAGGTTCCTGCCGCGGAACTGGACGTGCTCCGCGCCGTACGCGGAGTCGTTGAACAGCGCGACCACCAGGTCGGCGCCGTGCCGTACGGCGGTGGCGAACTCGGCCAGGCCGCCGAGCATGAAGCCGCCGTCGCCGGTGACCAGCAGGGTGGGCCGGCCGGGCGCGCCGAAGCAGGCGCCGATGGCGTTGCCCATGCCCAGGCCGATCGAGCCGAAGTTCACCGTGTGCACGTACGCGGCGGGTTCGGGGCAGTGCAGCAGGGTGAAGGCGCTGAAGATGAACCGGCCGCCGTCGAAGACCAGGTTGCGGTCGGCGGGGAAGGCCCGCTCGATCCTGAGCATGGCGGTCCTGATGTCGACGGTCTCCCCGGTGGAGCGGTCGGCGAAGGCGTCGTCGCGGCGGTCCGCCAGGCGCTTGGCCAGCTCCGCCGAGGCGAAGCCGGTGGCCTTGACCCCTGCCTCGTCCAGCCAGCCGACGATGGTGTCCGCCACCGTGGCGGCGTCCCCGACGACCCCCTCGGCGACGGGCGAGAACCGGTTGATGGCGTCCCGGTCCAGGTCCACGTGGACGACCTGCTTGCCCGCCAGCAGCGAACCCTCCGCGGTGGTCCACTTGTTGAGCGAGGCCCCGAAGGCGATCAGGCAGTCGCTCCGGGCGATGGCGTCCAGGGCGACCTCGTGCGCGAGCGTGCCGCAGATGCCGAGGTCGAAGCGCTCGCCGCGGAACAGGTCCTTGCCGCGCAGCGTGGTGGCGACCGGGGCGCCGACGCGCTGGGCCAGCCGGAGCAGGGCCGCCCTGGCCTGCGGGGTGGCCGCGCCCTGGCCGGCCAGCACCACGGGCCGGTCGGCGTTGGCGATGATGCCGACCGCGGCGTCCAGGGCGGCCTCGGCGGGGGCGACGGCCTGCGGCTCGACGTACTTGGGCGCGACCGTGCGGTAGGCGGCCTCCCGCCACTGGAACTCCACCGGGACGTTGAGCACGATCGGCCGCCGTTCCAGGAGGGCGCGACGGATCGCCACGGCCAGATCCTCCACCACGGTCTCGGGGGAGCGGACCTGCTCGAACCCCGCGCCGGTCGGCAGCACCACGTCCCGCTGGGAGATGTTCTGGAAGTTCTCCCTGTCCACCACGGCGGTGTCCCCGGCGATGAGCAGGATGGGCGTGTGGTCCTTCACGCTCTCCACCAGCGCGGTGACGGTGTTGGTCAGCGCGGGGCCGTGGGTCACCGTGGCGACGCCGAGCCCGCCCGAGGTGCGGGCGTACCCGTTGGCGGCGAGCACGGCCCCGGCCTCGTTGGAGCAGGAAAGGTAGCGGCCCCCGGCCGCCCGCTCGAAGCTGTCCATCATGTACAGGTTGGCGTCGCCCAGGACGCCGAAGACCGTGGTCACGCCCTGGTCAGCGAGGGCGCGAGCGATCGCCTCATGGAACAACATCGGAGCTCCCTACCTAGTGAGATCTCCTCGCACCCTGCCAAATCTTCCCTTGTACGTCAACAGATAGGTTTAGTACTTTCAGGAGCGAGATCCTGAGGAGAGGAGCCGAGATGACCGATCGGTTCGATGTGGTCGTGCTTGGCACGGGAGCAGCGGGCCTGACCGCTGCCGTCACCGCGGCCAGGCGCGGCGCCCGGGTCGGCCTGTTCGAGAAGGCCCACGAGATCGGAGGGACCGCCGCCTGGTCCGGCGGGCATGTGTGGATTCCCGGCAACCCCCACCAGGCGGCGATATCCGTCCAGGACAGCGAGGAAGAGGCGTTCGAGTACATCATGTCCCTGTCCAGGGACCTGCTGGAGGAGCGCTTGATCCGCGCCTACCTCAAGGCGGGCCCCGAGATGGTGCGCTTCCTCGACTCGGAGGCGGGCACCGCGTTCTACGCCGTCCCGGACTTCCCCGACTACCATCCCGAGCATCCGGGGGGCAAGCCGGAGGGCGGGCGCACCATCGAGTGCCCCCTGTTCCCGTTCGATGAGCTGGGGGAGTGGCAGGGCCGGGTCACCCGCACCCCGTACTATCCGAACGAGCACCTGACCATGAGCGAGACCCCGCTGGGAGCGGCCGTGCCCCGGCCGCCGTCGGCGGCGGAGCTCGCCCGGCGCGCGATCCGGGACGAGCGCGGCCGAGGGCAGGCCCTGATCGGCCGCCTGCTGAAGGCGCTCCTGGACGCCGGGGTGGAGCCGCGCCTGGAGCACCGCGCCCGCGAGCTGGTCGTCGAGGACGGCAGGGTCGCGGGGGTGCGCTTCGACACCCCCGCGGGCGCCCGTGTCGTCCGCGCCGAGCGCGGCGTCGTCCTGGCCACCGGCGGGTTCGAGTGGAACGAGGAGTACAAGCGGGCGTTCCTGCGCGGCCCGCTCACCCATCCGGTCTCCATGAAGACCAACACCGGCGACGGCCTCTACATGGCCATGAAGGCCGGGGCGATGCTCGGCAACATGCGGGAGGCCTGGTGGATCCCGGCCGCCGACCTGCCCGAGGGCATCAACCCGATGAACCGCGCGATGATCACGGCCGACCGCACCCGCCCCCGCTCGATCATGATCAACAGGCGGGGCCGCCGCTTCACCAACGAGGCCGCCAACTACAACGCCTTCGGCGGCGCCTTCCACGTGGAGGACGTGACCTCTTTCGACTACGCCAACCTGCCCTCCTGGCTGATCTTCGACCAGGGCTACCTGCGGGCCTACGGCACGGTGGGCAACCACCCGCCGGGCGAGGAGCCGCCGGCCTGGCTCAAGGGTTTCGCCACCCTGAAGGAGCTCGCCGAGGAGGTCGGGGTGCCCGCCGGGGAGTTCGAGGCGACCGTGCGGCGCTGGAACGAGAACGTGGCGAAGGGCGCCGACCCCGACTACCGCCGGGGGGAGAGCGCCCACGACCGCTGGTGGGGCGACCCGGCGTACAAGCGGGAGGTGCGCGGCACGCTCGGGCCCATCGACGAGCCTCCCTATTACGCCATCCCGGTGGCCAGCGGGGCGCTGGGCACCAAGGGCGGCCCCCGGGTGGACCCGGACGCCCGGGTGCTCGACCTGGACGGCCAGGTCATCGAAGGGCTGTACGCGGCGGGCAACGTGATGGCCTCCCCGTTCGGCATGACGTACGGCGGCGCGGGCGGCACCCTCGGCCCGGCCATGGTCTTCGCCTACCTGGCGGGCCGCCACCTCACCTGAGAACGGAAGGGGAGACGCCGGACGGCGTCTCCCCTCACCGGCCGAGATAGGAGGACTCGATCTCCGGCCAGCGTTCCGCCAGTTCCCCTGCCGTGCCCTCCGTACGCACGCGGCCGCCCCCCAGCACGTAGCCACGCTGGGCGTACTTCAACGCCAGGTGCACATGCTGCTCCACCATCAGCACCGCGAGCCCGCTGGAGGCCGCGATCTCGCGCAGGGTGGAGAACAGCCGCTCCACGATCACCGGGGCGAGGCCCATGGACATCTCGTCCACCAGCAGCACCCGCGGGCCGGCGCACAGCGCCCGCCCCAGGGCCAGCATCTGCTGCTCGCCCCCGGAGAGCACCCCGGCCTTCCGGTTACGCCGCTTCTTCAGCTCGGGGAACAGCTCCAGCACGTCGAGGCCGCCCGGCTTGGCGCACAGCCGCAGATGCTCGTCGATCGTCAGCGAGGGGAACAGCGAGCGGTCCTCGGGGATGTGCGCCAGGCGTTTCCTGGCGATGGCGTGCGGGCTGAGCCGCAGCAGCGACCGCCCATCCAGCCGGATGTCGCCGCCGGACACCCGCGCCATGCCTGAGCAGGCCAGCAGGGTGGTGGTCTTGCCCGCTCCGTTGGGGCCGAGCAGGCTGACGATCTCCCCGGCCGCGACGGTGACGCCGACATCCTGCAGCACCCCGATCCTGCCGTAGCCCGCGTGCAGCCCGGAGATCTCCAGAACGGCGGTCATGCCGTGCCTCCCAGGTAGGCGCGGGCGACCTCGGGGTCCGCCCGGACGGCCGAGGGCGGCCCCGAGGCGATCTTCTTGCCGAAGTCGAGCACCTGGATGTCGTCGCAGACGTTCATGATGAGATCGACGTCGTGGTCCACCAGCAGGATGGTCGTCACCCCGCTGTCGACCAGCCGCCTCAGCTTGGCGCCGAACCGCCGCGACTCCCCGGCGTCGAGCCCGGCGGCCGGTTCGTCCAGCAGGAGCAGCCGGGGGGCGGCCGCCAGGGCGCGCGCGACCGAGACCAGCCGGGCCGTGCCGGTGGACAGCTCCGCCGGGTACCGGTCCGCCGTCCAGGCGACGTCCATCCGCTCCAGCGCGGACGCGACCGGGTCGGCCTGCCGGCCCCGGGCGTAGGTCTGCAGGTTCTCCCGGACGGTGAGCTCCATGAACAGCTCCAGCGACTGGAAGGTGCGGACGATGCCCGCCCGGCTCCGCCGGTACGCCGGCCAGGAGGCGATGCTCTCGCCCGCCAGCCGGATGTCCCCGGAGCAGCGCGCCATCCCGGTGATGGCGTCGATCATGGTGGTCTTCCCGGCGCCGTTGGGGCCGATGAGGCCCATCAGGGTGCCGGACTCGACCGCGAAACCGACCGAGTCCACCGCGGTGACCCCGCCGTAGCGGACGGTCACCCGGTCGAGTTCGAGCAGGCTCATCCCCGGTCCCTCAGCTCTTCGGCGGGTTGCCGGCGATCCAGGCGAGATCGCCCTGGATGTCGATGTACTGCGACAGGTTCCCCGGATCCTGGATGGTGGCCGGGACGAACGACCCGTTCCGGTACTCCAGGATGAGCATGTACGGGTTGGTGACCTGGGGCATCTCGGCCGGGGCGTTCTTCGGGTCGGTGCCGTGCGTGAGCAGGCCCTTCCACGGCTTGCCCTCCTGGAGCGTGGCCAGCACCGACTCCTTGGTGAGCTCTCCCTTGACGGCGGAGAGGGTGTCGTAGGCGTACTGCATGGAGGAGGCCGCGACCGCGGTCTGGCCGGTCAGGTCGAGGCCGGGCGCGTACTTCTTGAGCACGTCGCGGTAGGTCCTGGCGTCCTCGCTGTCGTAGTCGGCCGGGACCGAGGCGAAGGCGTACAGGATGCCCTCCGCGGCGTCGCCCGCGGCCTGGAAGACCTTCTGGGTGCCCGCGGTGGAGGAGACGCCCACCTTGGCGGCGAGGCCGGTGTTCTTGACCGCCTGGAACATGCGGGGCGCGGCCCCCTCGCCGACGGCCAGGATGACCGCGTCCGGCCGCTCGCTCGCGATCTTGGAGATGGTCGGGGTGAAGTCGGCCGCCGCGGCGTCGAACTCGGTCATGAAGTAGCCGGTGCCGCCCAGGGTCTCCCACTGCTTCTTCAGGGCCTGGCCGACCAGCTGCCCGGAGGGGGTGTTGCTGTAGGCGACCGCGAGCTTCTTGGCGCCGGTGGCGGCGAAGTACACCGCCAGGCCCGGGTAGGAGCCCGCCGCTCCCGGGGTGGCCGGGAAGTTGTACGGGCTGCGGTACTCGTCGGCGGTCACCGGCCACCCGCCGATGTTGACGATCCCGGCCTTCTCCATGGCGGGCAGCGCGTTGGCGCCGAAGGCCAGCGAGGAGTTGTTGACCAGGGCGACCACGCCCGAGTCGATCAGGTTGTTCAGGCACTGGGAGGTCTTGGCCGGGTCGCCGTGGTCGTCGCAGCTCTCCACCACGACCGGGCGGCCCCCGATGCCGCCGAGATCGCCGTTGATGTGGGCCGCCCAGGCCTCGTTGACGGTCTTCACCGAACCGTTGCTCCAGGCGGGGTTGGTGATGGTCAGGATGGACCCGAGCTTGATCGGGTCGCCTTTGAGACCGCCGGTGCCGGCGCTGGTGCCGGCGGAGTCCCCACCGCCACACCCGGCCAGGACGAGTGCCAGCACGGCGGTGCCGGCCATGAGGACCTTGGGGCGGATTCTCGTGCTCATGGGGCTTCGCTCCTTGTCATTTCACTGGTACCGACGGCTCGGCCGGTGCGGACCGGTCCTTGCCGTCGTCGGGGGGTGCGGCGGCGGGGGCGGGCGAGGAGCGCCGGCCCCGGCGTTCCCGGATGGTGTGCAGGGTGGCGGCCATGCCGTCGGGGTGCAGCTGGACGGCCAGCAGCAGGGCGCCACCGGCGATGACCAGCTGGTAGGAGTCGGCCCCCCAGGTCGCGAGCAGCTGGGAGAACAGGCCTCCGCTGGCGCCGAGACCGGCGAACAGGGCGCCGCTGACCATGCCGATGCCGCCGATGTAGGCCATGGCGATCACGTGCAGCGACTCGAAGATCGTGAACCGTTCGAAGGCGAAGACGTTCGCCTGGTAGCCCAGCAGGGAGCCGCCGACGCCGGCCACGAACGCCGACAGGGTGAAGGCGGCCAGCTTGAACCGCTTGATGTCGATGCCCGCCGCGGCGGCCGCGGCCTCGTTCTCCCGTACGGCCAGGGCGCGCCTGCCGAACGTGGAGACCCGCAGCGCCGCGACCAGGCTGCCCGTCACGATGACGATCACCAGGGTGACCACGGCGAACCCGGTGCCGCCGAGTTCCAGGCCGAAGAGGGCGGGAGAGGCCACCCGGTTGTAGCCCTGGCCGCCGAGCAGGCGGCCGTCGGAGAAGACCGCGACCTGGCAGATGTACGCGGCGCTCAGTGTCACCAGCGCCAGGCTCGGCCCGCGAACCCGGAGCGAGGGCAGGCCTGCCAGCAGCCCCAGCAGGGCGGCGACCAAGCCGCTGAGCGGGAGCACCAGCAAGAACGGCAGGCCGGCGCTGGAGAGCAGGGCCGTCAGCATGCCGCCGGTCCCGGCGAAGGCGACCTGGGCCAGGGAGATCTGGCCGATGAACCCGGTCACCAGCACCGCCGACAGGGCGATCATGACTCCGGCGAGGGTCACCACCCCGGCCGACAGCCAGGAGGGGCGGACGGAGAAGATGAACGCCAGGCCCGCCGCCAGGGCGATGATCGGCCCGGCCACCCGGTAACGCGGGGGAGGGCTGATCGGGAGGCGGCCCCGGACCACCTCGCCCCTGGCGGGCAGCAGGCGGCCAGAGAAGATCATCGCGATGATGACCACCAGCGCGGGGAGCGCCTGGGAGCGCCCGGGACCGGTCCAGAGCCAGGTGTACCAGGCGCCCTCGGCATCGGTGACCAGCTGCAGCGCCGACTCCACCATGCCGAGACCGAGACCGGCCGCGACCGCCACCCCGAAGGAGGTGAACCTGGCGATCAGGGCGGCGGCGAAGACGGGCACCACCAGCAACGTCAGCGCCTTGGCGTCCAGACCGGCGATGGGGCTCAGCATCACCCCGGCCACCGCCGCGAGCACGAAGCCCACCGCCCAGGTGAGCGCGCCGATGAGCACCGGCGAAAGGCCGCTGAGCGAGGCGCCCTTCTCGCTGTCGGAGATCGCCCGGACCGCCAGGCCGATCCTGGTCCGGCGGGAGACCAGCGAGAGGGCCACCGCCAGGACCACGGCCACCCCGGCGAGGATGAGGCGATCCATTGGTATCGCGATGCCGAGGAGGTCGACCGGCGTGGCGGGAACCACCGAGACCGGGGTCCTGGTCTGCACGTCGAACAGCAGCATCGCCAGGCCCTGGAGCAGCAGGAGCAGCGCCAGCGTGGCGATGATCCTGGCGAGCACCGGCGAGTTGCGCAACTGCCGCATGACCAGCAGGTAGAACGCCAGCCCCAGCACCACCGCGAACGCCGCCGCGAGCAGCGCCGCGCCGGCGGTGGACAGGCGCAGGCCGTCGCGGAGCGCGAAGAACACGTACGCGCAGATCATGGCGACCGCGCCCTGGGAGAAGTTGAGGACCCCCGTCCCCCGGTAGATCGTCACCAGGCCCAGGGCCAGCAGCGCGTAGGCGCCGCCAAGACCCAGTCCCAGCAGGGCGAATTGCAGCACGGCCATCGGGAGTCCCGCCTCCGGCGTTGTCGGTCGAGTGGGTGCGAAATTATTCTCTTTAACGTTGAACGTCAATATCCGACAAGAAATGAGGAGGGCATGCCCATGTCAGAGGACGCGGTCGCGCTGGTCAGTCGCCCATGGTGATGACGACCTTGAGCTGGCCGCTCATGGGCGTGAAGGCGGTGCGGTAGGCCTCGGCGGTCGCGTCGACCTTGAACTCGTGGGTGACGAGGGTCCTGATCAAGTCGGGGTGGGCCTTGACGTACTCGCCGGCCGCGGCCAGCACCCGGCGGCGCTCCAGCGTCGAGCCGGAGATGAGGGTCAGGTGCTTGCGCACCATCTTCTCCATGTCGATCGGGTAGACGCTGTCGTCGGGGACGCCGAAGTACAGGATGCGGCCCAGCGGCCGCGCGGCGGCGACGGCGTGCGTGAGGGTGGACACCTGATGCCCCACGGCCTCGACGATGACGTCGGGACGGTCCTCGTCATCCGTCAGGGCGGCGGCCCAGCGGCCGCTGGAGAGGAAGACCGGGTCGTCGACGCCGAAGTCGCCGAGGATGTCACGCCGGTCGATCCGGTCGACGCCGGTCACCTTGCGCGCCCTCGCGTTCTTGAGGACGTGGCTGAACAGCACGCCGATCGGGCCCTGGCCGATGACCGCGCAGTGCTGCCCGGACACGTCGCCGAGTCGTTCCACGGCGTAGATCACGCACGCGAGGGGTTGCAGCGCGATGGCTTCGGCGGGGCGCAGCGACGAGTCGTAGGCGTGCACGGAGGAACCCTCGGTGATGATCAGCTCCTGCAGGCCGTTCAAGCGCGTCGCCCAGCCGACAACCCGGTCGCCGACCTGGTGGTCCGTCGTCCTGGCGGCGACGACCTCGCCGACGATCTCATGCATGGGGAACCCTGGGATCAGGTCGTCCGACTCGGCCCAGGTGCTGACGGAGCCTTGGTAGTAGGGCCTGTCGGTCCCGCACAGCCCGCCTGCCAGCACCTGGAGGAGCACCTCGCCGTCGGCGAGGTCATCCGGCACCGGCGCCGGGATCTCCACGGTCTCGAAGGAACAGGGGCCGGTCATCCTCTTAGCCCACATAGGCTTCGCGCCTTTCCCATGTCGCGGCAGCCGAAGGCTGGCTGTCACTGCGCCGTCCAGCCGCCGTCCACGATCAGGGCGGAGCCGGTCATGTAGCTGCCCGCGTCGGAGGCCAGCAGGAGCAGGGCCCCCACGAGCTCGTCGGCGTCGCCGAGCCGCCGCATCGGGATGCTCGCCAGCGCGCTCGCCGAGGCCTGCTCATTGGCCCGGATCGCGGCGGTCATGCCGGTGACGATCAGGCCGGGCACCAGGGCGTTGACGCGGATGCCGCGCCGCAGCGTCCACTGCAGGGCCAGGTCCCTGGTCATCCCGAGCAGGCCCGCCTTGGAGGCGCTGTAGGCGGCCTGCGGGGCGTCGGCCGACACCAGGCCGAGCACCGAGGAGACGTTGACGATCGACCCGCCGTGACCGGCGGCGATGCAGGCCCGGCCGAAGGCCTGCGCCATCTGGTAGGCGCCGGTGAGGTTGACCTGGAGCACGCGGGCGAACTCGGCGGGGTCGTCCTTGTGGGCGGGCGCGACCCGGGCCACGCCCGCGTTGTTCACCAGCACGTGCGCGTCGCCGAGCTCGTCCCGCGCGGCGGCGACCAGGCGCTCGCAGTCGTCGGGGTCGGCCACGTCGGTGGGCACGGCGACGCAGCGGCGGCCCAGCGCCGCCACCTTGCCTTGAGTGTCCCGCAGCAGCTCGACCCTGCGCGCGCCCAGGGCCAGGTCGGCTCCGGCCTCGGCCAGGGCGAGGGCGAAGGTGACGCCGAGACCGGACGAGGCCCCGGTGATGATCGCCACCTTCCCGTCCAGTCTGAACCGGTCGAGGACGCTCATGACGCCGTGGCCCGGTTCCACTCGGCGTCCAGGACGTCCCTGAGGTAGGACAGCCGGTCCTTGCCCGAGACGAAGTCGAACTTCACGGTGCCGAACGGGTCGATCTTCGTGCGGAGCAGTTCCAGCTGCTCGGCGGTCGGCTCGGCCGTGGCCGGCAGGTGCTCCGGCACGTCCAGCTCGAAACCGGTGTTCGCCACCACCGTGGCGACATCCACGCCGGGGTGCAGGCTCTCGACGCGGAACGGCCGGTCGTCCTCGTCCTTGATCAGGACGGCCAGGTTGGTGACGACGATGATCGGCCCGGGCTGGAGCCCGGCCTCCTGGCGGGCCCGGTCGCCGACCTTCCACCGGGTGCCGGTGACGAATCCGACCTTCTCCACCAGCGTGCGGGGGTTGTGGTTGCCGAAGTAGGCGATCATCTTCCGGTACATCTTGATCACCTCGGCCGCTCCCGCGCCGCCGGGCAGGCGGACCTTGGGGGTCTCGAACGGCCCGATGGCCGACAGGTTGATCGCCCCGTTCCCGTCGAACTGGGCGGAGGAGACCGCCTCCACCCCGCCGTGCCCGGCCAGGTGGATGGAGTTGATCTCCGTCAGCATGCCCCAACGGCAGGCCGCCCCCTTGTACGCCGAAGCCTCGGCGCCGGTGAAGGAGAGCTGGATCGGGGCCATCCCCACCGCGTCGAAGCCGACCAGGTAGGCGTCCCTGGCGTGGGTCAGCTTGGCCAGCATGTAGGAGGCGTACGCGAGGGGAGTGAAGGATCCCATCACGGTGACGCCCCGCTCGTCCACCTCGGCGGCGACCCGGCAGGTCATCAGCTCGTGGATCTCATAGTCGGTCATGCGTGCGCCTCCTCGATAATCTCCGCGGCGTCCACCAGCCGCCGCAGCACGCCGTCGCGCCCCTTGAGCACGCGCTCCCGGTACTCCGCCTCGCTCTCGCCGCGGATCTGGCCGAGGTAGTCGGAGAACGCCGGGCCGCTCACGGCGGCGGCGTAGTCCATGAGCTCCCAGGCGTCCATGGCGTAACGCGGAATGTGCGAGGTGGGGTGCGCGCCGAACGGCGCCTCGATGACCGCCTCCACGTAGTAACCGGGCAGCTTGGTCATGTGCGCGTTCGCCACGATCACGTCACGGTCGACGATCTCCTCACAGGTCACGATCACCCGCCCGGCCGCCTTGGCCATCTCCACGTCGGGCCCCGAGGTGCCGTCCCACTGCGCGTTGCCCTCCGCGTCGGCGCGCAGTGCGTGCACGATCGCGACGTCGGGCCTGATCGCGCGGACGGCCGTGAGCTCCTCGCCCGTGAACGGGCAGGCGGTGGTGGCGTAGATCTCCGGGTAACGGGCCGGGATGTCCGAGCCGAACGGCCCCCGGTAGGGCAGGTACGGCACGCCGCGTCCCTGCGCCTCCAGGCCGATCAGCAGCCCAAGACCGGTGTACTCGGTGAACGGCAGCGCGCCGGACTCGATCGCGCCGCGCACGCTGGGGGCCAGGCCGAACGCCTCCAGCGTGACCATGGAGAACGACAGGTGGCCCAGCGTGCCCGCCGCGGCCATCAGGTCCATGTCCACCGAGCCGACGACGGTGAGGGCGCGGATGTCCCTGCGCCCGGCGCGGATCAGCTCGCGGACCGCCGCCATGGGGTGGTTGGCGAACCAGCCGCCTCCGAAGGCCACCGAGTCGCCGTCGCGGACCAGCTCTCCCAGGGCTTCCAGCGGTCTGACCTTGTCCGGGCTCATGGTGCTCCCACAGCTCTCACGGTTCCTCCTCGTCGCAGCAGCAACTTACCGTTGAACGTTAAATACGTAAAGGTCAGATTCCGCGCAGGCCCTTGCCCTCCATGAACCGGGAGATCCGCGTCCAGACCTCCTCCTGGCGGAGCATCACCTGGTCGGCCATGGCCTCGATGTCGGCGGCCCGGCGGGAGTCGAGGCGCGGGCCGACGTCGATGGCGAGGCCCGCGAAGTACGCCGAAGGCCAGGGCAGGTCCTCGATCGCGGCGGCGACGCCCTCCAACTCCGCCGCGAGCCGCTCGTGCGGCACCACCCGGCTGACGATCCCGGCGCGCAGCGCCTCCTCGGCGTCGACGATCCTGGAGGTGAGGATCACGTCCTTGGCGAACGCCTCCCCGGTCGCCCGCGCCAGGCGGCTGGTGCCCCCGACGTCGGGGACGATGCCCATCCTGAGCTGGGGCATGGCGAAGATCGCCCGGTCGCTGGCGATCCTGATGTCGCAGGCCAGGGCCAGCTCGAGGCCCGCGCCGATGGCGGGGCCGTTGATCGCGGCGACGCTGGGCTGCGGCACCCGCTCGAAGCGGTCGACGATGTTCGCCCAGCGCCGGATGAAGGAGGGGAAGCTGCCCCGCTCCACCTCCAGGGCGGCCCCGATCGCCCCGAAGTCCACCCCGGCGCAGAAGGCGGGGCCGCTGCCGGTGAGGGTGACGACGCGCAGGTCGTCGCGCAGCTCCACCTCGGACATCACCCGGTCGAGGTCGTCCCAGGCCCCGAAGGTGAGGGCGTTGCGCTCCGCCGGGCGGTTGAGCGTGATGGCGAGGCGGGTCCCGGAGTCCGCCACCGCCAGGGTCTCCAGGTCTTCGCTGGTCAATCTACTCGGCTCCTCAGGTCTTATGTAACGTACAACGTTAATCTCGGTGTGGTGCTACCGTTCAAGCGTATGAAAGACTAACGTTGAACGTAAACTTATCGCGAGGGTGATCGTGGAAGCTGTGACAGTGCCGGCCGGCGAGGTCGTCGCCGGAAGCGTGCTCCACGCCGGGCGGTTGATCACCCAGATCGAGAACGGCCGCCCCCAGGCCAGGCCGGTCCTGCGCGCGCTCGCGCCGTACTGCGGGAGGGCGCAGCTGGTGGGCGTCACCGGCCCGCCGGGCGCGGGCAAGAGCACCCTGGCCGCCGCGCTCATCAGGCACCTGCGGGGCCAGGGGCGGACGGTGGGGGTGATCGCCGTCGACCCCTCCAGCCCGTTCACCGGGGGAGCCCTGCTCGGCGACCGGGACAGGATGGCGGAGGCCGCCGGCGGGGACCCGGGCGTGTTCATCCGCTCGGTCGCCTCCCGGGGGGCCTCCGGCGGCCTGGCCGCCGCCGTCAACGACACCGTCGACGTCATGGACGCCATGGGCAAGGACGTGGTCCTCATCGAGACCGTCGGGGTCGGGCAGGGCGAGTTCGACATCGCCAGGATCGCCCACACCGTCGTCCTGGTGCTGGTCCCCGGCTACGGCGACGCCCTGCAGGCGATGAAGGCCGGCATCACCGAGATCGCCGACGTGGTGGCCGTCAACAAGGGCGACGCCCCCGGCGCGGACCAGACCGCCAAGGACCTGGCCGCGCAGGGTTTCGAGCGGACCGGCCCCGACGGGGCCGAGCGCTGGAAGGTCCCGGTGCTCACGGTGTCGGCCCTGCGCGGGGAGGGCGTCGCCGAACTGGCCGCCGCCGTGGACGAGCACCACGCCTTCACCGGCGCCACCGCCTGGCGGGCCGCCGCGGAACGCGCCCGCGGGCGGTCCAGATTCACCGCGTTCGTCGCCGACCGGCTCCGCGGGGAGCTGCTGAAGGCCGCCGAGGAGACCCTCGGCGACACGCGGCCGGCCGACCCGTACGGCGCCGCCGAAGCCTACGTCGGCGCGCTGCTGAACGCCCACCGCACGCTCAGCGCGGACATCCCAGGAACGGAGCAGAAGTGACATCCCTCACCAGCGCCAAGTTCGAAGCCGCCAAGCGGGCGTGGGCCGAGCGCCGGGCCCGCTACGCCGCGAAGCTGCGCCCGGCCAGGACCCTCTCCGGCCTGCCCTTGAAGACCGTCTACACCCCCGACGACACCACCGCCTCCGACCTGGCGGAGATGCCCGGCGTCTACCCGTTCACCCGGGGCCTGCACCCCGACGGCTACGCCCTCACGCCGTGGATGCAGCAGATGGTCTTCGGGTACGGGACCATCGAGGAGACCCGGCGGAAGATGGAGAAGATGGTCGCCGAAGGCATGGAGGGCTACTTCGGCCACAAGGTCTTCAACACCGTCTACGACGTCCCCTGCATGTACGGCATCGACGCCGACCACCCCGAGGCCGTCGGCAACATCGGCCAGTGCGGCGTGCACATGAGCACCGGCGACGACTACGACGAGCTGATCCGCGACTGGGACCTGGAGACCACCAACTTCTCCATGATCACCGGGGACAACTGCCTGCCCGCGCTGGCCCTGCTGGCCGCCGCCGTCGAACGGCGCGGCGAGCCGGTCGGCAAGATGCACGGCAACTCGATGAACTGGTATCCGCGCATCGCTGTCCAGGACGTCCCCTCCTGGGAGCCGCGCTGGGGCTACGCCCTGATGATCGACCTGATCAGGTGGGCCAGGGCGAACGCGCCGGACTGGAACCCGGCCAACATCTTCATGTACGGCCTGTCGGAGGCCGGCGCCACCCCCGTACAGGAGCTCGCCTACGGCCTGGCCTGGGGTAAGTCGATCATCGACGCGGGCCTGGCCGCGGGTCTCGAGCCCGACGACTTCATCGGCCGGCTGTCCTTCCAGATCGGCTGCACGGTGAACGTCTTCGAGGAGGTCGCCAAGTTCCGGGCGCACCGCAGGATGTGGGCCAGGCTCTGCAAGGACGCCGGGGTCACCAAGCCGTCCGGCATGTTCGCCCGCGTGCACGTGCACACCAGCGGCTACGTGCTCACCCAGCAGCAGCTGATGAACAACAACGCCAGGATCACCCTGCAGACGCTGGCCGCGGTGCTCGGCGGCGTGCAGTCGATCCACACCTGCTCCTACGACGAGGCCGTGGGCGTGCCGACCGAGCAGTCGCACCGCACCGCCCTGCGCACCCAGCAGATCCTGATGTGGGAGAGCGGGCTGCGGGACGTGGCCGACCCGCTGGGCGGCTCCTACTTCATCGAGAAGCTCACCGACGAGATGGAGGCCGCCGCCTGGGAGATCTTCGACGAGATCGAGGCCTCCGGCGGCTACCTGCGCGGCATCGAGACCGGCGAGGTCAAGCGGAACATCGACAACTCCTCGTACGAGATGAAGAAGATGATCAACAGCGGCGACCTGCCGATCGTCGGCGTCAACCGCTACGTCTCGCAGGAGCAGGAGAACTACGAGCCGTTCCGCATCGACGAGACGATCGAGGTCAAGGCCAGGGCCCGGCTGGAGGCCTACCGCGCCAAGCGGGACCAGGCCGCGGTGGACGCGGCGATCGAGGACGTCAGGCGAGCCTGCCAGAACCTCAAGGACGGCACCGGACCGCTGATGCCCGCGCTCGTGGACGCGGCGCGCAAGGGCGTGACCAACGGCGAGATGATGGTGCCGATGCGCGAAGCGTTCGGCTGGTACGTCAGCGAGTGAACCGTCGCATATCGCGCATCGAATAAGGAGTGGACCCCGTGTCCGGAGAGCACATCAAGGTCTTGCTGGCCAAGAAGAAGATCGACGTCCACGGGCGCGGCAGCAAGCTGATCGCCAGGGAGCTGCGCGACGCCGGCATGGAGGTCGTCTACTTCCGGTTCGGCGTCGTGGCGGAGATCGCTGAGGCGGCCCTGCAGGAGAACGCCGACGTGGTCGCCGTCAGCGTGATGACCAGCGGGCAGCTGCAGATCGCCCGCGACCTGATCCCCGCGCTCAAGGAACGCGGCATGACCCAGGTCCTGGTGATCATGGGTGGCATCATCCCCGAGGTGGACTTCGAGCCGCTCCGGGCGCTGGGCGTGCACCGCTCCTTCCCGCCGGGGCTGCCCGGCGGCGTGGTCGCCGAGTACATCAGGGAGAACGTCGGCAAGGCCAGCCTGGTCTAGGAAAGGGGCATTGTGGCAACTCTGTCCGGAGTGGACGGCAAGGGGATCATCGTCACCGGGGGCGGCGGCGGGCTCGGCTCGGCCATGGCGGCGGAGCTGTGCCGTCTCGGCGCCCGGGTGGTGGTCTGCGGGCGCACCGAGGAGACTCTCGGCCAGGTGGCCGAGGCGATCGGTGCCGAGCTGGGCGACGGCCGGGCGTTCGCGGTCACCGTGGACGTCCGCGACCCCGCCTCGGTGGCGGCCATGGCCGACCGGGCCACCGAGCTTCTCGGCGCGGTGGACGGGCTGGTCAACAACGCCTCCGGCCTGTTCCCCGTCAAGGCGGAGGAGCTGACCCCCAACGGCTTCGACTCGGTCATCAAGATCGTCCTCAACGGCACCTGGCACTGTACCGCCGAGGTGGCCGGCCGCTGGCTGCGAGCCGGTCGAGGGGGAGCGGTGGTCAACGTGCTGACCCCCTACGCCTGGATGGGCGCGCCCGGCATCGTGCACAACGCCTCGGCCAAGGGCGGCGTCCTGGCCATGACCCGCACCCTGGGCGCGGAGTGGGCCGGGCGGGGGGTGCGCGTGAACGCGGTGGCTCCAGGATGGATGCCGGTGGGCGGCACCGACTTCCTGGCGGGCGACCCGCGGGTGCGCCGCCGCCTGATCGAGGCCATCCCGGCCGGTCGCCTGCTGAGAGCCGAGGAGACGGCACGGGCGACCGCCTACCTCCTGTCCGACGACGCCTCCTACGTGGTCGGCGAGGTGCTCACCATCGACGGCGGCCACCATCTGTCCAAGGGCCTGTACGAGTTCCTCGACGAGCTGCCCGGCCGGGTCAGCTGACCTGCCACACCAGCAGGCGGCGCTCGGCGGCGTTGAAGAGCCAGTTCATGACGATGGCGACGGCCATCAGCTCCACCAGGATCGCGAAGACCGTGTTGATCTGGTAGGAGGAGGAGTACAGCACGATGTCCTGGCCGAGACCGCCGGTGGCGGCGACCATCTCCGAGGCCACCACGCCGAGCAGGGCGTAGACGAAGGTCAGCCGCAGGCCGGCGAACATCGTGGGCACCGCCGAGGGGAGCACCACCTTCAGCAGGAGCGAGGCGCGCTTCAGGCCGACCACGCGGGCCATGGTCATCAGGTCCGCGTCCACCGACCGCACGGCCGAGCGGGCGTTCTCGGTCAGGATGAAGAAGACGATGCTGACGGCCAGGACCACCTTGGCCGTCATGGTCAGCCCGAACCAGGCGATGAACAGCGGGGCCAGCGCGATGCGGGGCACGCTGTTGATCGGGGCAAGGAACGGCCCGAAGATCGAGTTCAGGGTGGGGCTCAGGCCCAGGATCAGCCCGGCGAGGGTGCCGGAGATCGAGCCGATGACGAAAGACACCCCGACGGCCGCGCCGGTGGCCCGCAGCGACTCCAGGCTGCGCTCCGAGGGCAGGTACTCCAGCATCGAGGTCCAGACGCCGCTGGGCCGCCCGAACAGGGTCTCCTCCACCCAGCCCTGCCGGGAGGCGATCTCCCACAGGGCCAGGAAGGCCACGCAGATCAGGACGCGCGCGGCGTTGATGAACGTCCTGGACTGCCAGGCGCGGGGCCGCGCGATATTCCCCGCAGGCGTGGCGGCCGGGGCCGGTCGCATGGTGCTGATGGTCATCGAGGTGCCCGCCCCTCAGCGCGCGATCCGATGGCGCCTTCGAGGCGCTCGAAGAGGTCGTGGGTGATGCGCTGGAACTCGTCGGTGAACTGGATCTCGCCCAGGTCCTCGGCGCGGGGGCGCGGCAGGTCGATGACCCGGTCCTCGGCGATCCTGCCCGGGTGCGGCAGCATCACGATGACGCGGTCGGCCAGCAGCACGGCCTCCTGGAGGTCGTGGGTGACGAAGACGACCGTCTTGCGGCGGTCGCCGCCCTGGTGCTGCTCCCAGATGCGCAGGAACTCGGCCTGCAGGGTGAGCTTGGTGCGGGCGTCCAGGGCGGCGAAGGGCTCGTCCATCAGCAGGAGCGAGGGGTCGGCGGCCAGCGTGCGCGCCAGCGCCACCCGCTGGCGCATGCCCTGGGACAGCTGCAGCCGGTACTGCGACTCGCGGCCCTTCAGGCCGACCAGCTCCAGCATCTCGCGGGCCCGGTCCTGGCGCTCCCGGCGGTTCCAGCCGCGCGTCTCCAGCGGCAGCTCCACGTTCTTGCGCGCCGTACGCCACGGGAGCAGGGCGTCTCTGGCGAACATGTAGCCGATGTCCATGTTGGGCAGCTCGGGTGCCGTGCCGTCGAGGACGACCTCGCCGCTGGTGGGGTGCACGAGTCCAGCCAGCATGTTGAGCATCGTGGTCTTGCCGCAGCCGCTCGCGCCGACCAGGGCGACGAACTGCCCGGAATGGATCTCCACGTCGATGCCCTGGAGGGCCACGAGGTCACGGGTCCCGCCGGCGCCGTTCTCGTCCTTGGCGCTCTGGAGCCGGAACACCTGGTGGACGTCTTTGAACGAGATCAGCGGAGATGGGGCGGAGGGCTCGGCCGTTGCGGCCGGTCCGTTCTCGGTTCTGGTTGCCAACGTTCCATCTCCCTCGGTACCTGCACAAGTCAGTCAGAGGTCCCGGCGTCTCTCGCGGTAGCTATACAGAAAAATCTCACGTTGAACGCAAGATGGCAAGCATGGAACGCGTAATCGCCCGTTAACATGCGATGGTGCTGCTCGTCCCATATCGGGGATATTGGCAGTTAAAGGTCACCCTGGTCTACGAACCTATGGTTCGAGGCGAGCACAGCCAGGTTGCCCCGCGTCCAGGTGTGGGTCAGGTCGCGCTCGGCGATACGCCAGCCGTCGGGCGCCTGGCCAGCAGGTCGGCGATGTCGAATCGGTCTTGGACGGACAGCCGTTCGGCGCTCATCTCCCGCGTCCTCTCCCTCGCTCTGGCACGGCGGCGGACACGGCCCGCCGCCGCGCCGTTCCGTCAGCCTTGCGGGATGACCACCAGCGACTCGTACGTCGGCTTCGGATCGGCCTTGAGGATGCCCAGGCCGACGTAGGCGTCGAAGGTGGCTGTGAGCCTGGCCTTGTCGAGTTCGGTGGAGAAGTCGCCGTAGGTCTGGTCCAGGACCAGCTCGGCGACCGGGGCTTCGACGCCGGTGTCCTTCACCAGCGTGTCCAGCGCGGTCTGGCGGTTGGCGGGCTCGGCGACGAACCGCAGCGCCTCCGTCACGGCCTCGCAGAACGCCTTGGCGGCGGCGGGCCGCTGCTGGAGGAAGTCGCCGGTGCCCACCCAGGCGCTGCCGTAGTAGTCCTTGTAGGCGGCGGGGCCCTCGGGCATGTACAGCAACGGCTTGCCGGTCTTGGCGTTGAGGATGAACTGGGTGCCCGTCGGGTTGAACTGGGCGACGTCGACGCTGCCGTTGCCGAGCGCCGCGATGGCGGCGCTGCTGCCGCCGCCGAGGTTGACGTAGGTGACGTCGGTGACGCCCGCCTCCTTGAGCGCGGCCGCGAAGATCAGCTGGAGCCCGGACCCGATCGGGGTCTGGATGCCGATCTTCTTGCCCGCCAGGGACTTGAGCACCTCCTGCCAGGTGGCGCCGTCCTGGGTGGAGGGCAGCGTGCTGCCCACCGGGGCCATCAGCGTCGTCTGCAGGACCTTGATGCCGCCGCAGAAGAAGGCGCCCTTGGATCCGGCCTGCCAGCCCTGGCCGAGCGTGCCGACGGTGACGATGCCGATGTCGGACTTGGTGGCGCTCAGGCCCTGCATGCCCTGCAGGTTGGCCGGCTGCTCGGCGACGTCGAGCGTGATCCCCCGCTTCTCGAACAGGCCCTGCTGCTGCGCGATCATCACCGGCAGGCGGTAGGACTGCGCCGGGTACATCATGACGCGGACGGTTTCAGCGCCCCCGCCGCCCTGAGCCGTGGGCGATTCGCCCGAGTCACCACCGCAGGCGGTGGCGACGGCGACCAGCAGGGCGGTCGAGGCGAGAGCGATGCGAATCTGGGTTGTATTGCGCACTGCGAACCTCCATGAGCAAGGCCTCCGCGCGGGCCTCCATTGCCGGGTGAGTTTTTCACGTTGAACGGAAGGAAACAAGGCCGTAACACGACTGATACACGGCAAAGAACGAGGTCATGGCTGTACGCGGGAGGGCCATCGAACGCCCCTCCCGCGCAGGTGCGCCGCTCTAGTGGAGGCTCCAGCCGCCGTCGACCGGCAGCGTGACGCCCGTGATGTACGACCCGGCGTCGGAGGCCAGCAGCAGCAGCGCCCCGTAGAGCTCGTGCGTCTCCCCGATGCGGCCCAGGGGAGTGCGCGCCAGTACCTTGCCCACGCCCACCTCGGACGCCAGCAGCGGATCGGTCAGTTCGGAGGAGAAGAAGCTCGGGGCCAGGGAGTTGACGCGGATGCCGTACCTGGCCGACCACTGCATGGCCAGGTCGCGGGTCATGCCGTTCATGCCCGCCTTGGAGGAGGAGTAGGCCACCTGGGGGATGTCGCCGCCGCTGATGCCCAGCGCCGAGGAGATGTTGACCACCGAGCCGCCGTGCTTCGCCTTGATGCAGGCGCGGCCGAAGGCCTGGGCCATGTAGTACGCGCCGACCAGGTTGACGCCCACGACCCGGGCGAAGTCCTCCGGTTTCTCCTTGTGGGCCGGAGCGGCGTGGCCGACCCCGGCGTTGTTGACCAGGATGTGCACGTCGCCGAGCTGCTCGACCGCGGCCGCCACCAGGGCCTCGCAGTCCGCCACCTGGGAGACGTCGGTCCGGACGGCCACGCACCGGCGCCCGGCCGCGGTGATCTTGCCCTTGACCTCGTGCAGGCGGTCCACCCGCCGCGCCCCCAGGACCACGTCGGCCCCCGCGTCGGCGAGCGCCTCGGCGAAACCGACGCCGAGCCCGGAGGAGGCGCCGGTGACGATGGCCACCTTGCCGTCGAGTCTGAACTGGTCCAGCACGCTCATCGCGGTTCTCTCCTCTCTCGCTTGGGTCATTCGCCGCGGAAGACGGGCTCGCGGCGCTCCTCGAACGCCCGGCGGCCCTCGGCCACGTCGGCCGACGCGAAGATCGCGGGCATCAGGTTCTCGCCCTCGCGGTAGTGGCCGCCGGCCTGCTTGTTCAGGGCCCACTTGGTGGCGGCGACGGCCAGCGGGGCCCGCTTGGCCATCCGCACGGCCAGCTCGGTGTAGGCCTGCGCCAGCGACTCGGGCGCGACGACCCTGTTGACGAAGCCGAGCTCCCTGGCCTCCTCGGCGGAGATGTCGTCGGAGGTGTAGGCCATCCAGGCCACCCGGCGGCGGCCGATCATGTCGACGCCGCGGGTGATGGTGACCGCGGGGACCAGGCCGTGGTTCATCTCGCGCAGGCCGAAGCGGGCCTTCTCCGAGGCCAGGACCAGGTCGCAGGCCAGGGCGATCTCGGTGCCGAAGCCGAAGGCGTAGCCGTTGACCGCGGCGATCACGATCTTGCCCAGGCGCTCGATCGCCTCGAACGGCGCGTGGGCCAGCCGGATGAACCTGCGGCAGTCGCCCATGCTGTCGAAGGTCATGCCGCCCAGGTCGGCGCCGGCCGAGAAGGCCCGGCCGTTGCCGGTCAGCACGATGGCGCGGACCTGGTCGTCGGTCTCGAACGAGGCGATGGTGTCGGCCAGCTCCCCGAAGAGGGCCGGGCTGCCGGCGTTGAGCACGTCGGGCCGGTGCAGGGTGACCACCGCGTACCGGTCCGACGGGTACTTCTCGACGTACAGGGTCTCCCTGTCCACGCGTTCCATGTCCGCCATCTGCGGCCGCTCCTCAATCTCTACTTTTTGACGTTCAACGTAAACTATACGCGTCAGAGGGCTTCGGCAACGGTGACGACCGTGCGGCCCACCGAACGGCGGGCGGCGAGGAACTCGTGGGCGGCGGCGACCTCGGCCGCGGGGAACACCCGGGCGACGACGGGGGCGGCTCCGCCGTTCTCGAACTGCTGGAGGACGCGCTCGACGGAGGGGCGTACCAGTTCCGGGTTGTGGGCCAGCCAGGTGCCGAGGGTGAAGCCGGACACCGAGACGCCCAGCTCGAACAGGGTGTGCAGCCGGAGCCGCTGGCTGCCCCGGCCGCTGCTGGCCCCCACGCTGACCAGGCGGCCGCCGGGGGAGAGGCAGTCGAGGCTGCGGTCGAGGACCTCGCCGCCGACGGACTCCAGGAGCAGCGGCACGCCGCGCCCGCCGGTGACCTCGCGGACGACCTCGGCGAAGTCCCGCGTGGTGTAGTTGACCGCCACGTCGGCGCCCCACTGCCGGATCCGCTCCGCCTTGGCGTCGGAACCGGCGGTGGCGATGATCCTTCCGGCGCCGTACGCCCGGCACAGCTGCAGGCAGGCCGAGCCGTACGCGCCGGCCGCGGCGTGGATCAGCACGTCCTCGCCCTTGCGCAGGCGGCCCATGGTGAGGATGGCGGCGTCGGCGGTGAGGTAAGGGCCCGCGGCCCCGGCGGCCTGGGCGTCGCTGAGCGTCGCCGGCGCCGGGTAGACCTGGGTCACGGGCGCGGTGACGAACTCGGCCGCCGCGCCGCCCTTGGAGATCACCCCGAAGACCCGTGTGCCGATCGGAGGGCCCTCGGCGCCTGGCCCCCTGGCCACCACGACGCCGGTGAGGTCGTGGCCCATGACGTAGGGCGGTTCGGGCGCGCCCGGATATCTTCCCGCGCGTTCCAGCAGGTCGGCCCAGTTCACGGCGAAGGCGCGCACCTCGATCAGCAGCTCGCCGGTACCGGGCTCCGGCACCGGGACCTCGTCCCAGCCCAGCACCTCGGGCCCGCCGTGCCGGGCGAAGCGCAGCCCCTTCATGCCACGTGCATCCCCGCGGGGACGCCCTCGATCATGCGGTCGTGGAACTCGCAGACGCCGTAGCCGGTCGTGCCCAGGTAGTCGAACTCGACCAGGTACTCGGCCAGTCTGGCGACCTCCCCGTCGCGGCGGTTGCGCAGGGGGACGTTGTGGAACATCGTGCCGGAGGCCGCCACGTGCTCGCCCGACTCGGTCCACATAGAGACTCGCGTGGAGGTCGCGTAGTAGGGGGCCGGGCCGTACTCGCTCTGCACCGAGACCCGGTTGACCAGCTCGACCACGCCGTCGCGCAGGACCATGCCGTTGCCGGGCGAGGGGGTGTCGCCGATCTGCTGCGCCCAGGCGACGAAACCGTTGCGCTCGTCGGCCATGCAGGAGAGCCAGCGCCAGAACCGGGGACCCTGCCAGATGCGCGGCCCCCAGGAGTGGTCGCGGAAGCCCAGGCCGTTGATGTGGCGATGCCGGCCGTCGATCTCCACCCAGCCCCGCACGGCGCAGGGCCCCTGGTAGTGGCCGACCGCGATGCTGTCCTCCGCGCCCTGGATGCCGGAGCCCCCGCCGAGCCCGTACACCGGGACGACGTTGTCGTAGAGCAGCTCGAGCGCGATCGGGACGACGGGGCTGGTCGTGAAGGCCCGCTTGGGGTTCTCCAGGGCGGTGCCCTTGTCCAGCAGGTACGCGGTGCCGTCGAAGACGACCTTGATCTTCCGCAGCGGCTCCACGACCTCGAACGCCAGCCCGGCCGCCTTGAACCTGTCGTTGTCGTTTATCGGCGCGCGGTCGAATCGGATGGCCGCTCCGCCGCCGGGAAGGTAGAGCAGCACGGTGACCTCGGCGTGCCCCTCGTTGACCCGGTTGCCCATCCTGATGAGCACCCCGAAGCCCGAGTCGTTGTCCACGAAGTTGTAGTAGGCCGACTCGTTGAACTGCGGGTGGTCGGTGGGTTCGTGCATGTACTCGTCTTGGTCGAGGATCGGTGCGATACCCATCGTGCTGACCTTTCACGTTAGATAGCTATGCGGTACTGTAACGGACATAATTTTACGTTGCACGTCACATCTTGAGGACGAGGGAGAAGGCGTCTGTGCGGCCGTCACCGGATGACCTGCTGGACAGCCTCCGGCTGTCCCTCAACGAGACCTTGCTGCCCCATGTCGAGGACCGCTGGGCCCGCTATGCCGGCGCCGCGATGGATCTCCTGCTCCAGCACCTGAAACTGCGCCTGGCGGGAGAGGGGGACGCGCTGGCCGAGGACAGCGCCGACATGCTGGCGGTCCTCGCGGCGATCGGCGGCAGCGCCGCTGCCCTGGGCGGGGAATGGGACAGCTTGGCGGAGTTGGTCGCGGGGGCGGCGGGCGACCCGCCGGGGGACGCGACCGCGCGCAACGAGCAGTTGCGGGGCGTGATCGTGGCGGTGATGCGATGGCTGGACGAGGCCGAGGGGGCGGATCCCGCCGTACAGGATCTGAGGGACGAGGTTTACCGACTGGTGCGGCGCCAGGTGGACCGGACCAAGCCCATGGTGGAGCCGCTGTTCATGTCATTCCGCCCGGTGGCGTCGTGACCGGGCTGGACGACGGGCGGCTGGGCGCGTACCTGCGCGATCGCCTGGAGGCCGACGATCTCACGGTCGTGTCCCTGAAACGCAATGTCGGCGGGATGTCCAGGCAGACCTGGTTCGCCGAGGTCTCCGGCGTCAGGGACGGCGCGGAGTTCACCGACGCGCTGACCATCAGGGTCGATCACCCGGAGGGTTCGGTGGTCCCGGTCGGCCTGGAGCGCGAGTACCGCACCTTCGCGGCGCTCGGCCCGACCGAGGTGCCGGTCGCGCGGGCGCTGTGGTTCGAGACCGACGAATCGCTGATCGGACGCGCGCCGTTCTACGTGCGCCGTACGGTGCCCGGCTCGGCCTCGGCGGGAAAGCTGTTCGCCCCGGGCCGGGAGGAGACGCGGCGCAGGATCGGCAGGCACCTGGCCGAGCGCCTCGCGGCCGTGCACACCCTCGACTGGGAGCGCGCCGGACTCGGCGACTTCATGGCCGTGCCGGCACGTCCGGAGGACTGCGCCCTGCTGGAGCTGGCCCACTACGAGCGGGCCTACCGGGCCGCGGAACCCGAGCCCATGCCCGTGGTGGAGGCCCTGTTCTCCTGGCTGAAGCGCAACGTGCCCACCGAGGTCTCGCGTACCTCCCTGGTGTGGGGAGACGTGGGCGTCGGCAACTTCATCTACGAGGGCGACCAGGTGGTGGCGCTCACCGACTGGGAGCAGGCGCACCTGGGCGACCCCATGAAGGACTGGGCCTCGGCCCTGTGGCGCGGCGCGGACGCGCTGCTGCCCCGCGAGGAGATGTTCGAGGCGTACGAGAAGGCGGGCGGGCCGAGGATCGACGAGGAGCGGATCAGGTACTACTCCGTCTTCATCGACGCCGAGTACATCTGCACCTCCTTCCCGCTGGTGAGCGGGTTCGGCCGGGACGGCGTGCGCGACGCGACCTTCGTCCGTCTCGGTATGGGCGTCCCTTACATGTGCATGGACCACGGTCTGCGCACCATCGGCTACTGATCCCGCGAGGAGGTCCCGTGTCCCTGGAGACATCGCTCACCGGCCGGGTGGGCACCATCGAGCTGAACCGGCCGGACAAGATGAACGCGCTCACCGTCGACCTGGTCGGCAATCTGGCCCCGGCGGCGGCGTCCCTGGTCGAGCGGGGCGCCCGCGCCCTGGTCCTGACTGGGCGCGGCCCCGCGTTCTGCGCCGGAGCCGACCTCACCCTGGTCGGCCAGGCCCTGGCCGGGGAACCCGCCGAGGTGCTCACCCCGCTGGTCGAAGGGCTGCACGGCACGCTCAAGCGGCTGCGCCTCCTGCCGGTGCCGCTGATCGCCGCCGTCGAAGGGCCCGCCGTGGGGGCGGGGATGGGGCTCGCGCTCTGCGCCGACCTGCGGATCCTGGCCGAGGGCGCCCGGCTCGTCCCCGGCTACCTGGGCATCGGCTCCTCCCCGGACGGCGGCGTGTCCTACTTCCTGACCCGGATGCTGGGCTCGGCCCGCGCCCTGTCCCTGCTGCTGCGCAACCGGCCGGTCCGCGCGGCGGAGGCGGCGGCGCTCGGCCTGGCCGAGCCGCCGGTGCCGGACGGGTCGGCGCTGGCCGCCGCCCAGGAGCTGGCGGCCACGCTCGCGGCCGGTCCGCCGCTGGCCCTGCTGCGGGTGCGGGAACTGGTGGACCGGGCGAGCGCGCAAGGCCTGGCGGAGCAGCTGGATCTGGAGCAGGAGCGGGTCGCGGAACTCTGGAAGACCCATGACTTCACTGAAGGCATCCGGGCCTTCCTCGAGCGGCGCGCCCCGGATTTCCGCGGCGAGTGAGCCGGATCAGCCGGAAAGCATGGCTCGCAGGCGGTGCTTGAGCACCTTCCCCGTGACATTGCGGGGAAGGCTCTCGGCCCTGATCCAGCGGCGGGGAACCTTGTAACCGGCCAGCCGCTCCCTGGCCCAGGCGGTCAACTCCCCGTCGAAGTGCGCGTCCCCCACCACGACTGCGGTGACCACCTGCCCCCACACGGGGTCCGGGGCGCCCACCACGGCCACCTCGGCGATGCCGGGATGCTCGGACAGCACCGCCTCCACCTCGCGCGGGTAGACGTTCTCCCCGCCTGTGATGATCATGTCGTTGCGCCGGTCGGTGATGTGCAGGTAGCCGCCCTCGTCCCGGTATCCCAGGTCGCCGGTGTGCATCCAGCCGCCGCGCAGCGCGGCCGCGGTGGCCTCCGGCCGGTTCCAGTAGCGGCGCATCACCGAAGGCCCCCGGCAGACGATCTCGCCGACCTCGCCCTGGGCCACCGGCTTGTCCCCGTCGCCGACGACCCTCACCTCCAGGCCGATCGCCTCGGTTCCCGCCGAGGCCAGCCGTACGGTGTCGGCCGGATCGTGGTCGCCGGGGCGCAGGATGGTCTGGCCGCCGGTCTCGGTCATGCCGTACTGCTGGTGGAACCCGCAGCCGAAGCGGGCCAGGGCGCGCCGCAGCGGCCCCGGCTCGATGGACGAGCCGCCGTAGACGATCAGGCGCAGGGCGGACAGGTCGACCTGGTCGATGAGCGGGCTCTCCAGCAGCAGGGCGATGATCGTGGGGACCAGGACGGTGGTGGTGACCCGCTCCCGTGCCAGGGTGTCCAGCGCCCGCTCCGGGGCGAACTCCGGCAGCATCACCAAGGTGGCGCCGACGGCGGTGTGCGCGTAGGACAGGAACGCGGCGATGTGGAACATCGGCAGGCTCGCCTGGTGCACGTCGCCCGCCCGGACCTCCATCTCGACGGCGTTGATCATCACGCGCGCGGTGAAGCCGAGCCGGTCCACGACCGCGCCCTTGGGCGAGCCGGTGGTGCCGGAGGTGTAGAGGATGGTGGCGGGGAGTTCCGCGTCGCCGGGATCGGCGCCCGAGTCCGGGATCGCGTCCGCGAGCGCGGCGTCATAGGACGGGATGCCCCGTGGCGCGCCCAGGCTCAGCAGGTGGGGTATTCCGGTCCCGGCCGCCCGCTCCTCCTCGCCGCGCCCCGCGATCAGCAGGGCCGGGGCGCTGTCGGAGAGGATGAAGCCCAACTCCCGCTGGGCGAGCCGGGTGTTCAGCGGAACCAGCGCGAACCCCGAGCGCAGGCACGCGGCCTGGATCTCCAGGTATTCCAGCTCGTTGGCGGCCAGCAGGGCGACCCGGTCGCCCGGCGCCAGGCCCCTGGCGCGCAAGGCCGCGCCCAGCCGTCCCACCCGGTCGTCCAGCTCGGCGAAGGTGACCCTCCGGTCGCCCTCGACCACGGCGGTCTTGGCGCCGAACCGGGTCGCGGGGCCCCGCACCAGATCGAGGTGACGCATCTGACCTCGCAAATCAGATCGGCATATTACGTACAGCGTTAAGTCACGTTACAGTGGGCGGGCCGGGAGTGCCAGAAGGGAGCGCGCGACATGGACTTCACGCTCAGCGCGGAACACCAGCAGCTGCGGCGGACGCTGCGGGAGTTCTTCGAGGCCGAGGCGCCGGTCGACGTGATCGCCCGCTTCGACCGGGACGAGGAGTTCAACTCCGAGCTCTACCTCAAGGCGGCCCGGCTCGGGCTCTCCGGCCTGGCCTTCGGCGAGCAGTACGGGGGAAGCGACGCGGACCAGATCTCCATCTGCATCGCCGTCGAGGAGATCGCCAGGGCCAGCGCCGCCCTCGCGTACGCCTGGCTGCCCACGGCCACGTTCTGCGCCAAGGGCGTCTACCGGTTCGGCACGGAGGAGCAGAAGAAGGAGATCCTGCCCCAGGTCGCGGCCGGCACCCTGCGCCTGGCCATGGGCCTGACCGAGCCGGAGGCCGGGTCTGACCTCACCCACCTGTCCACCCGGGCCGTACGCGACGGCGACGACTTCGTCATCCGGGGCCAGAAGGTCTTCACCACCGGCGCCGACACCGCCGGCTACATCTTCGCCTTCGTCCGGACCGACCCCGACGCCCCGGCGTCCAGGGGCATGTCCGTCCTGCTCGTGCCCACCGGGGCCGAGGGCCTGACCATCCGGCCGCTGCGCAAGCTGGCCGGGCAGTCGACCCACACCTGCGAGGTCTTCCTCAACGACGTCCGGGTGCCCAAGGAGAACCTCGTCGGCGAGCTCGGCGGCGGCCTCTCGATCATCTTCGAGCTGCTGGACGCCGAGCGGATCTACGTCGGCGCCCAGGGCACCGGCCTCGGCCAGGGCGCGCTGGACCTCGCGCTGAAGTACGCCAAGGAGCGCGTGCAGTTCGGCAAGCCGATCATCGAGCACCAGGCGGTCGGGCACATGCTCGCCGACATGGCGATGGACGTGCAGACCGCCCGGCTGATCACCTGGCAGGCGGCCTGGCGGCTGGACCAGGGCCTTGACTGCACCTTGGAGGCGTCCATGGCCAAGGTCCACGGCTCCGAGGCCGGCACCAGATGCGCGGCGCGCGGCATGCAGATCCTGGGCGGCTACAGCTACATGGTCGAGTACGGCATGGAACGCTACTGGCGCGAGACCAAGCTGTACGAGATCGCCGGCGGGACGAACCAGATCATGCGCAACGTGATCGCCAAGCACCTGGGCCGTTCCTGACCACTACTGCCAGAGGTATGACAAACGATGCTGGTCAGCGACATCATCCGGCGCAACGCGCGGTTCTTCCCCGACCGGGACGCCGTCATCGTTCCCCAGGGCGCGCACCGGACCTGGCAGGAGCTGGACGCGCGGACCAACCGCTTCGCCAACGCCCTGCTCGGCATGGGCCTGGCGAAGGGGGACCGCCTGGCGGTGTTCGCGCCGAACTGCGGCGAGTACCTGGATTTCTTCTTCGCCTGTGCCAAGTCCGGTGTGATCGGCGTGCCGGTGAACACCAGGCTCGCGCCCTATGAGACGAGCTCGTACCTGTCCTATGTGGAGCCGGCCGCGGTCCTGGTGCACGCGGACCTGCTCGCGAGCGCGCCCTGGCTGGCGGACGTCCGGTCGATCAGGCACGTCATCGGATTCGGGGCCGGACACGGGCTGGACCTCGATCTCGAGGATCTGATCGCGTCCGGCGGCGCCGGCGAGGTGGGCGCGGCGATCCACGAGGACGACATCTACCAGCTGGGCGCGACGAGCGGCACCACGGGCATACCCAAGGCCGCCATCCTCACCCACAGGAACGCCATCGCCGCGATCCTCACCTGGCTGGCCGAACTGGACGTCCCGGAACTCGGCACGGCGCTGCAGAGCATCCCTTTCTTCTTCAACCCGGGAGGCCCGGCGGGCCTGCACCCGGTCCTGATGAAGGGCGGGCGGACGATCATCCCGCCCGCGTTCGACCCGGCGGAGTTCCCCAAGCTGGTGCAGGAATACCAGGTCACCCACACCATCATCGTGCCGACCATGGTGCAGATGGTCGTGTCCAACCCGGCGGCCAGCGAGTACGACCTGTCCTCGCTGCGCGGCATCATGTCCGGCGGATCGCCGTTTCCGGCCCCCGTCCTCGAACGGGCACGCGCGCTGATGGGCGACGTGTTCCACCCCATCTACGGCATGGCGGAAAGCTACTCCTGCGGCACCATCCTCCGGCCACAGAACCTGCACACCGAGGGAAGCCGGCAGCGACTGTCCTCGATCGGCAAGCCCGAGACGCTGGTGAACGTCCGCGTCGTCGACCCGGAGGGCGGCGACGTGCCCCACGACGGCAGCACCGCCGGCGAGATCTGGCTGTCCGGCCCGTCGATCTCCCCGGGCTACTTCCAGATGCCGGAGGAGACCGAGCGCAGCCGCGAAGGCGACTGGTTCAAGACCGGCGATCTCGCGGTCATCGACTCCGACGGCTTCATCACGATCGTCGACCGGCTGAAGGACATGATCATCACCGGCGGCATCAACGTCTTCAGCGTCGAGGTGGAGCGCGCCCTGGAACAGCACCCCGACGTCCAGCAGGTGGCCGTGATCGGAGTCCCGCATCCGCGCTGGGGCGAGGCGATCCACGCGGTCGTGTCCCGCGCGGCCGGGAGCACCCTCACCGAGCGGGAGCTCATCGCCTTCGCGGCCGAACGCCTGAGCTCCTACAAGAAGCCGCGATCGGTGGAGTTCGTGGCCGCCCTGCCGATCAGCGCGACCGGAAAGGTCCTCAAGAAGGAACTACGAAACAAGCACACCATGCGGCCCGCACTGCCACGGAACTGAATTGGCGGGGGTGATCTTTTGGCTGCCTTGGCATAGACTTCGTCGCCGGTCACGGTGGAGGGGGAGAACGATAGCGGCCTCGGAGTCGGTCAACCCCCGCCCGCTGCGGCGCGATCGTGCCTTTGGCATCTTCTGGGGCGCGCAGACGCTCTCCGTGGCGGGCGACTCGTTCGCCCTCATCGCGGTTCCCCTGCTCATCCTGCACGCGACCGGATCCGTCGCCCAGATGGGCCTGCTGACCGGCGTGTCCGGCGCGGCCTCGGTCACGGCCGGAGTGTTCGCGGGCGTCCTGGTGGACCGGTTCGACCGGCGTACCCTGCTCATCGCCTGCGACCTCGCGCGGTTCGCGCTGTACGCGGTGATCCCGCTGGCCTGGCTGGCCGGTCCCCGGATCTGGCTGCTGTACGTGGTGCTCCCGCTGGCCGAGGCGGTCGGCATGGTCTTCCAGGTGACGTATGTAACCGCCGTACGCGGCCTGGTCGGTGAGGAGCGGGTCACCGAGGCCAACGGCAAGCTTTACGCGACCGCCGCGGCGGCGGGCATCCTCGGCCCGATGCTGGCCGGAGTGGTGGCGGGCTGGGTCGGGCTGACCGCGGCGATCGCTATCAACGCGGTCAGCTTCGCCGTGTCGGCGATCGGGATCTCGCTGATCCGGCTGTCCAAGCACGCGCCCGCCCCGGCGGCGGAGCGCGACCGGCCCTGGCGCGAACTCGTGGCCGGTGCCGTGTTCTTATGGCGGCAGCCCGTGCTGCGCGTCCTGACCATCCTGCTGTCGGTCTTCATCTTCATGACGCTCGGCCTCACCGACATCGTGATCTATCGCCTCAAGCACGATCTGGAGCAACCGGACAGTGTCGTCGGCGTGGTCCTCGGCGTGGGGGCGGTCGGCACCATGCTCGGCGCCCTCGTGGTCGCGCGCGTACGCCGGAGGCTGGGCTTCGGCCCCGCGTGGATCGGCGCGCACGCCCTCGCCGGGCTGGCCATCGTCGGCGTCGGGTTCGCCGGTTCGGTCTGGGGCGTGGCCGCCATCATGGCCTGCTACCTGGCGTGCGTGAGCGTGGCGGGCATCTGCTCGATGTCCCTGCGCCAGCAGGTCACCCCCGACCACCTGCTCGGCCGCGTCACCTCCGCGTTCTGGACCATCCACTTCGCGCTGGGCCCGGTCGGCGCGGCCGCGCTCACCTGGGGCGCCGCCCGCTTCGGCAGCACCCCGGTGTTCGTCTTCGCCGGCGTCAGCTGCCTCCTGCTCGCCGTCATCGCCCTCGCCACGCCCGTACGGCAACGCCATCCGGAGCGGCCCGCATAGTTTGTCTGACGAGCTGAAGTTCCCCTTGCCGCAGCCTGAGGTCCTCATGCCTTGGCGGGCCGTCAAGATGACGTCCCCGCGTAAAACCAAGGGACTCTCTATGGACTCGGCCAAATAGTGTGGTCTAGGGGATTACATGTGGAGCAGACGTGAGGATGAGCGGCTGCTGACCGGTGGCGGGCGGTATGTCGCCGACTTGGTGGTGCCGGGGTGCCTGGACGCTGTGTTCGTGCGAAGCGGGGTCGCCCACGGCGTGCTGAGCGCGGTGGACTGTTCCGAAGCCCGCCGGGTGGCGGGTGTGGTGGGGGCCTGGTCCGCCGCGGATTTCCCCTCTGGCCTGCACGTTCCGTACACGCCGTCCGCCGGGTTGTCGGCGGAGGAGGCGGTGGCGGGGCGGGAGTGGCCGGCGCTGGTCAAGGAGCGGGTGCGGTATCCGGGTGAGGCCGTCGCGGTGGTCGTCGGGGAGGATCGCTACCGGGCGGAGGACGGGGCGGCCGAGGTCGCGTTCCAGGTCGGCCCGCTGCCCGCCGTGGTGACGCCGCGAGCCGCCGCGGACGACTCGGTGCGCCTGTTCGACGGTCTGAGCAATGTGGCGTTCCAGGGCGCGGCGGGGGAGCCGATCGAGGAGTCGGTGTGGCGGCGCGCGGCGGTGGTGGTGGAGGCCGAGTACCGCCAGCAGCTGCTGATGCCCACGCCGATGGAATGCAGGACCATCCTCGCCGTGCCCGGCGGGGACCGGCTGACGGTGTGGTCGGGGCATCAGGCGCCCCACCGGCTGCGCGGGCAGCTGGCCGCCCTGCTGGGGTGGCCGGTCGACCGGATCCGGGTCGTGGCGCCGGACACGGGGGGCGCGTTCGGGTCCAAGAGCGCGATCTTCCCCGAGTACGTGGTGGTGGTCTTCCTGGCGGTGCTTCTCGGGCGGCCGGTGCGGTGGATCGAGGACCGCATGGAGTCGATGCTGACCGCCACCCGGGGGCGCGGCCAGGACCAGCGGGTCCGTCTCGCCGCCGACGCCGACGGGCAGCTGCTCGCGTACGAGCTGACCATCGACGCCGATGTGGGCGCCTACCCGCACCTGGGGGCGGGCCTGCCCATGCAGACCGCCCGGATGGCGACGGGGCCGTACCGCACGCCCCGGGTGTACGCCACCGTCCGCTCGGTGCTCACCAACACGATGGCGACCTACCCGTATCGGGGGGCGGGCCGGCCGGAGGCGACGATCGCGCTGGAGCGGTCGATGGACGCCCTGGCGCGCCGGTTGCGCATCGACCCGGCGGAGCTGCGGCGGCGTAATCTCCTCCCGCCTGAGAGCTTTCCGTACCGTACCCCCACCGGGCGGGTGTACGACAGCGGCGACTACGGCGCGGCGCTCGACCTGGCGCTGGAGACCCTCGACTACGCGGGCTGGCGGGCCGAGCAGGCCCGGCGCCGTGGCGACCCATCGGCGCTGCCGCTGGGCATCGGGCTGTCCTGTTACGTGGAACGGTCCGGCGGCGAGCCGGGCGGGCTGCACGAGTTCGCCGGTGTCGAGGCGCGGGAGGACGGCACGGTCATCGCCCGGTGCGGGTCGGCCTCCAGCGGCCAGGGCCACGAGACGACCTTCTCGGCGCTGGTCGCCGAGGAGCTCGGGGTGGATCAGGTACGGGTGGAACTGGTGGAGGGGGACACGGACGAGCTGCCCGATGGGGTCGGCTCCTTCGCCAGCCGGTCGGCGCAGGTGGCCGGTGCGGCGCTGCGGCAGGCGTGCGAGCTGCTCGTCCAGGAGGCCCGGGCCCGCGCGGCCGGGCTGTGGGGGCTACCGGTGGCGGAGGTGGCCTGGTCCGGGGGAGCGGTGTCGCCCGCGCGGGGCGGTGCGGCGATGGACCTGGGTGAACTGGTGAAGGCGACCGGGCCGCTGCGGGTGGAGGACAGGTTCGAGTCGGACATGGGATTCCCGTTCGGCGCCCATGCCGCGGTGGCCGAGGTCGACCCGGAGCTGGGCACGGTGCGCGTGCTGCGCCTGGTCGCCGTGGACGACTGCGGGGTCGTGCTCAACCCGATGATCGTCAAGGGTCAGGCGTTCGGGTCGGCCGTCCAGGGCCTCGGGCAGGCTCTGTACGAGGGCATCCCGTTCGACGACGACGGTGTGCCGCGGCTGGCCAACGGGCTGCTGGACTATCTGGTGCCCACCGCCGCCGAGATCCCGCCGATCACGGTCAAGGACACCTGCACGCCGAGCCCGGGCACGCCGCTGGGCGCCAAGGGAGCGGGGGAGTCGGGATGCATCGGCACCCCGGCGGCGATCGTCAACGCCGTGGCCGACGCGCTGCGCCTCGCCGACCCCGGCGTGCTGCGGATGCCGCTCACTCCCGACGTGGTCTGGCGGGCGGCCCGGTGAAGCCCGCCCGGTTCGAGTACACGGCGCCGCGGACGGTGCCGGAGGCGCTGGCGGCCCTCGCCGACACCGGACGCGACGTGCGGGTGCTGGCCGGGGGACAGAGCCTGCTGCTGGAGATGCGCCTGCAACGCCTGCGCCCCGACCTGCTGGTCGACATCAACCGGATCGCCGGGCTGGACCGGCTGGGCGTGGACGACGGCATGGTCGAGGTCGGCGCGCTGGTCCGCCATGAGGTCTTCGACTCACCGTGGGCCGTGCCTGGACCGCTCGGCACGCTGCTCTCGCTCGCCGCCCCGAACATCGCGCATCCGCCGATCCGCGCCCTTGGCACCATGGTGGGCAGTCTGGCCTGGGCCCACCCCGCGTCGGAGTGGTGCGCCATCGCCGCAGCCCTGGACGCCGTCATCCGGCTGCGGGGTCCCGAGGGCGCCCGTGAGGTCCCCGCCCGTGACTGGTTTCGTGGTCCGTTCGAGACTGCGCGCCGGCCTGGCGAGCTTCTCACTTCCGTACGGCTTCCGCTGCTCGGTGAGGGCACCGGCGTGGGTTTCATCGAGCACCGGCGTACGCACTTCAGCTTCGCGCAGGTGGGCGTGGCCGCCGCGCTGACCGTACGCGACGGGGTGGTCGTCGAGGCGCGGATCGGGCTGGCCAACTGCGCCGATCGGCCGGTGCGGGCGCGTGCCGCCGAGCAGGCGCTGGTCGG
Organism: Acrocarpospora macrocephala; assembly: GCF_009687865.1. Classification (GTDB taxonomy): domain Bacteria; phylum Actinomycetota; class Actinomycetes; order Streptosporangiales; family Streptosporangiaceae; genus Acrocarpospora; species Acrocarpospora macrocephala. Next base: position 34,837 of record NZ_BLAE01000030.1, on the reverse strand, counting down.
CGCCGAGATCGGCTCGACCCTGTTCGCCCGCGCGGGGCGCGTCGCGGCGGATCAGGACGCCGCTCCGCTGGCTGAGCCGTACGCCGACGTGGAGTACCGGCGGCACGCCATCGCGGTGCTGGTCGGCAGGACGCTGCGTCAAGCGGCGGAAGGAGCCCGGCAATGAAGATCACGCTCACGGTCAACGACGAGGTCCATCCGCTGGAGGTGGAGCCGCGGCGCGTCCTGGCCGACGTGCTGCGCGAGGACTGCCGGCTGACGGGCACGCACCTGGGCTGCGAGCACGGCGTCTGCGGGGCCTGCACGGTGCTGGTGGACGGCAGGGCCGTCCGGTCGTGCCTCATGCTCGCGGTGCAGTGCGACGGCAGGTCGGTACGCACCGTGGAAGGCCTGCGCGGACCCGGCGGCGAGCCCCATCCGCTGCAGCGGGCCTTCTCCGCTGAACACGCCCTGCAGTGCGGTTTCTGCACACCGGGCTTCCTGATGGTCGCGGCGGGCGCCCTGGCGGCCGACCCCACGATCGGCGAGGATCCGGATCGGGTCCGCGCCCTGGTCGAATCCAACATCTGCCGCTGCACCGGCTATGAACCCATCCGGCGCGCGATCGTACGCGGATCGTGCCCCGGAAGCGTCGCATAAATGCGTTGGCGTCGCAGTCATCGAGTGGGCTAGCGTCGCTTCGGTCATGCGCCTGGAGGACGTGCCCGGCAGATTGGAGACGCGGGATGGCTGCTCAGCTCGTCGCGCTCTGCTTCGATGCGAACGACCCGCTCGGTCTCGCGCGCTTCTGGGCCGGAGTCTTGAGCTGGGAGATGGCCGACGACCCCCACGATGGCATCACGCTCCTGCCGAGCGATGACACCGGGTTCCAGATCCGATGTCTTCCGACCCAGGAGCAGAAGACCGGCCAGAACCAGATCCACTTCGATCTGACGAGCACGTCCCTCGAGGACCAGCGGCGGACGGTGGCGAGGTCGCTCGAACTCGGTGCGCGGCACATCGACATCGGGCAACGCCCGGAAGAGGATCATGTGGTGCTCGCCGACCCCGAAGGCAATGAGTTCTGCGTCATCGGGCCGGACAACAAATTCCTTGCCGACTGCGGATTCATCGGAGCGCTCTCGTGCGACGGTTCGCAGGAGGTCGGGTACTTCTGGAGCGAAGCGCTGGGCTGGCCGCTGGTCTGGGACCAGGACCAGGAGACCGCGATCCGCTCGCCGCACGGCGGTCCGAAGATCACCTGGGGCGGTCCGCCCCTGATGCCGAAGATCGGGAAGAACCGGCTGCACTTCGACCTCGCTCCACCTGCGCACGGTGATCAGCAAGCGGAGGTCGACCGTCTCGTCTCCCTCGGAGCGACTCGAATCGACATCGGCCTGCACGGGGCCGGCCGGGTGATGATGGCCGATCCCGATGGCAATGAGTTCTGCGTGCTGACCCCCCGCTAGCGGGCCTCTTCACGACCGTGGCGGCCGTCCCCGATCCGGTACTGCGGAGCCATACACGATGGCGTGCACGACACCCTGGACGACGTTCCTGCTGACGCTCTCGGGCGGCGCGGTGACCAGGGTGAACAGTGCGCCACCGTAGAGGGCGATCAGGGCGGGAATCTTCTCGCGCGGGATGGCGAGGCCAAGCTGGTCGTGGTGCCCGGCGGTGAATTGCGTCGACGTGTCCTGCAGGCCCGCGAGAGCCGAGGCCAGCACCGGTCGCCGCACCGCCTCCAGTTGAAGTTCGAAGATCGCCAGATACCGGTTACGCCACGTGGTGGCCGCCGCGAGCAACGATTCCGTGAGCAGCTCGACCAATAGCACGCTCTCGGCCGACTTGTGCTGCTCAGCGGCCCGGTCCATGTCGGCATGCTGCAACTCGACGATGCGCTCCGCGGCGGCCACCAGCAGCGCTTCCCGGCTGCGGAAGTAGTTCGAGGCCGTGCCCCGCGGAAGCCCGGCTTCCTTCTCCACCGCGAGGTGGGTCAATCCATGCACTCCCGCCGTCGCCAGGAGCTCGATGGCGGCATCGGTCAAGGCCCGGCGACGGGCTTGGTTGGTCGGCGGCACGCGGCTATGCTATGCCAATATCCGTACTAGTACGATCGTAGTGATTGGAGCCTCGTGAGAGTTGTGGTGGTCGGTGCCGGTCTGGGTGGAGTGGCGGCCGCGGTGGGGCTGCATCGTTCGGGTCATGAGGTGATGCTCTGCGAACGGGGCGCCGAGCTTCGGGAGTCGGGCACCGGGGTTGTGATCATGCCGAATGGAGTCCGGGCGCTGGCCGCGCTGGGGCTGGCCGACTACGTTCGCGAGCAGGCCACGCCTGCCGTCAGCGGGGGACTGCGGGACTGGCGGGGGCGGGCGTTGCTGGTCACCGACGCCGTCCAGGCGCAGCGGGAGGTCGGGGCGACGGTCGTCGTCGACCGGGCGGAGCTGCACCGGGCGCTGCGCGCCCCGCTGCCCGCCGAACTGGTGCGAACCGCGACGCCGGTCGAGCGCCTGGAGCCCGACCCCACCGGGGTGACGGTGATCAGCGACGGCCATCCCCTCACGAGGGCGGACGCGGTGATCGTGGCCGACGGGATCGGCAGCGGGCTGCGCGGTCAGCTCTTCCCCGGCCACCCCGGGTTGCGGCGGATCGGCCGGATGGACCTGCGCGGCCTGCTGCCCAATCCACCGGGCCTGGACGTGACCGGCCTGATGGCCAGCATCATGATCGACCGCCGCAGCGGGGCGATGTTCGGCCTGTTCCCCGTCGGCGAGAAGGGCCTGTACTGGTTCACCGACTCCGCGCTGCCCGCGACACCACCCGGGCCGGATGAGGCGCGCCGGCAGATGCTGTCCCTGATGGCCGACTGGCACCCGGCCGTCCCGGCACTGATCGAGGCCACCCCGCCCGCCGACATCTACGTCGATCCGATCGCCTGCCTGGCCGAACCGCTCCCTTCGTTCGCGGCCGGCAGGGTCGCGCTCCTCGGCGACGCCGCGCACGCCATGACCCCCGATCTCGGCCAGGGCGCCAGCCAGGCCTTCGAGGACGCGGCCGCCGTGACCCAGCACCTGACCGACGCCGACCCGGCCGATGCCATCCAGCGGCTCCTCCACTACGACGCGGAGCGCCGGCCCCGCGCCAACCGCCTGATGCTGGCGTCGTCCCGGCAGTCGCGGCTGACGTCGCAGACCGGCGCCGCGGCATGGCTACGCGACGCCCTGCTGCGCGCGATACCGCCCCGGCTCGCCACCCGGCAACTCGCCGCCATCTGGCACGCCTAGACGGTTTGGTCCGCGAAGCGAATCAGGCTAGCCGGTCCACGTAACTGGCCTGGGATCACGGAGCGCGTGCTACAGCTGTAGTCGCTCAAGCGCTCTGAGCGCGCCGCTGCGTTCGGCGTTCCCAGCTGTTGGGGTGGCGGATGACCACGCCTCCCGCGCCGCCGGTGCCGGTGAGGCGGATCAGCGGTGTCCTGGGGAGCCGCTGCGACGTGGTCTTGTCCGTGAAACCACCGAGGCCGGGCTCCATCCCGGCGGTCCCCGCCACCCACCCGTCAGGGATGATGATCGTGACGCCGCCCATCTGCCCGTGCGCTTCTATCTCGATCTCGGGCAGCCGGCATTCGGTCTGGGTGAAATCGAGCTTGACGGCACCCATGCCGCCGTACACGGCAATCCGCGCAGGCACCAGCCAGCGTCCGGAACGTGACGCGCCGTTCATGCCTCCTCTGAGGACCAGCGGCCCCTGATCCACCGGAACATCCGGCGGCAGATCGGCAGTAAGGGACTCCAGATCGGCATAAGTCTTGGCGTTCAACGCCAGGTCCAGCCGCACATCCAGCTCACTGAGGTCGATCCGGCCCTCGGCCGCCGCCGTACTCAGCCGCTCCACCACCGCCTCGCGCTCCTCATGCGAGACGCGCATCTCACCACGGCGCACAGGTTCCGGAAGCCCAGCGGTCATACCTCAATGGTACGGAGATACGCGAAAAGTACGACCGTCTGTACTTGGGGGAGCGCGTTGCGGGTGGGGGAGCCGGTGCTGAGCGCGGGGCGGCAGGTGGGTTACAGCGGCTGATGTTCGCGGACGGGCGTTGTCGATCACGGTGTTGACGCAACGGTGCCCTGGTGGACGAATCGATCCCTTACTCTACTTTGTAAAGGCGTCGGCTTGAAGGCACTAATTCACCCACAGCCACAAGCCTCAGCAGCACGAACGGCTTGCCGTCGTCAGGTGGGGATCAATTCATCCGCTAATGTGATGGTCCCACTGCTCCAGAATCCTGGCTTCCTTCTCTGGGTCGATGCCGTGCCGCAGGAGCCGTCCGCCGAACGACCGCTCGGCCACCGGGATCTCCCGCAGCCAGGCCCAGGTGTCCCGTACGGTCTCCGCCACCGGCCGGCAGGCCAGCCCTTCGGCGACGGCCTTGGCGGAGGAGGGCGTCCAGATCCCGGAGGTCATCGGCCCCCGCGGCAGCCAGAGCGGCAGTTCGGTCCACGGCTTCACACTGTGGGCAACCAGGAACTCGTCCTCCACCCAGACCAGTTCGGCGTCGGAGCCGGTCTCCGCCACGCACAGCCCCAGCCACTCCCCGAACGTGATCTTGCCCGGCTCGCCGGTGGTGAAGTACCGCCCGGTCGCGCCGCGTTCGGCCTGGTCCAGGGTGAAGGCGGCGATGTCGCGCGCGTCGATGACCTGCATCGGCAGGTCAGGGACGCCGGGCGCCAGCACCCGGCCGCCGCGCTCGATCCGGGTCAGCCACCAGGACAGGCGGTCGAGGTTCTCGTGCGGGCCGAGGATCGGCCCCGGCTCGATGACGAGCGCCTTGCCCTCGAAGAACTCCTCGACCGCGCGCTCGCAGCCGGCCTTGAGCACCCCGTATTCGCCGAAGCTCGCGTCGGCGTCCGGCGGGCACTCGTGCCGGGGGGCGCTCTCGTCCAGCCCGATCACGCTCGGGTACCCCGGAAAGGCGGAGATGCTGGAGATGAACGTGTAGTGCGGGACGTGGCCGTTCAGCCGCCGCACCCCGTCCAGGACGACGGCTGGGGTGAAGCCGCAGACGTCGATGACCGCGTCCCACTCCCGCCCCTCGACCAGCCGGTCGAGGTCGGCCGGAACCTCGCGGTTCCCGTGCACGGCCGTCACCCCGGACAGGTCCGGGCTGCTCACCCCCCGGTTGAACGTCGTCACCTGGTGCCCCCGGCGCAGAGCGTCCGCCACGATCGCCCGCCCCAGGAACACCGACCCACCGATTACCAGAATTCTCATAACGCCATTTTTTCGCGCCAAGTGGTGAAATTCCGCCGACAATTTGCGATCAGCGGATCACCGCAGGGCTGAACCGGGCCTCATCCAGGCCGTGCACCCGCGCGGTCCTCAAGTGCGTCGACCAGGCCGAGCGTGACGGACGGCTCGGGCACTTCCGTCATTGGGGGGAACGGCGGTCGTTCCCCAACCCTGCAGTGATCGCTCCACCTCCGCGGCCTACGGGCGGTCAGCGAGCCTCGTCGCCGACGTCGTGATGCACGTACTCGGCGTGGTCACCGAGCGCCTCCGCTAGCGCGTTGCCCTCCTCGTCCCTGACGTCGGTCAGCACCACGAACGCACCCTCGTCGACGAACAAGGCGGCTTCGGCCGCTCCCATCCCGCGCGCCGCTCCCGTGACAATGGCGACCTTGCCGTTCAGCCGTCCCAGGCCGGTCACCGCGATGCTCCCTTGCGGACGGCGGTGTGAGGGGAGTGTCCCAGTGGGGGCAGTTCTTCTTCGCAAGCGACAGCGAGCTGAGGTGGTCCTGCACCTCAGACATGGTCAAAGGCTCGCCCGCGGTGACGAGATAGGCACAGGCGCGCTCACCCAGCCTCTCGTCGGGCATCGCCACGACCGCCGCAGCGACGATGCGTGGGTGGCGCATCAGCAGCGTCTCGACTTCCTCGGCGCTCACCTTCTCCCCACCGCGGTTGATGAGGTCCTTCAGTCTGCCCTCAACGCTGATGCTGCGCTCGCCGCCCACGGTCCGGACCGCGACGAGGTCGCCGGTGCGGTAGAAACCGTCGGAGGTGAACGCCGAGGAGTTGATGTCGGGGGCGTCGAAGTAGCCCCGGATGGTGTAGGGCCCGCGACAGGCGAGCTCTCCGACAGTGCCATCCGGCACCTCGGTTTCCGTGCCCGGCTCGAGCACCCGGAACTCGTCGTACGGTGAGACCAGCCGCCTGCTTCGGCGTAGGACCTTGCGTTGTACCAGTACTCGGCGTGCAACCTCGGGATGACCTTGGGGACGCCCGTGGTGCCGCCGGACAGTGTTCAGGCCGAGGTGGGGGGCAGATGGACGGTCATGATCAGGTGGCAGGTTTCGGTGCCCGAGCCGCGGTAGGCGTGGGGGACGTCGCCGTCGAAGGTGGCGCTTTGTCCGGCGTCGACGGTGTGTTCGGTGCCGTCGATGATCAGGGTCATCTGGCCGGAGGTGACGCTGACGGTTTCCACGACTCCGGCCTGGTGGGGCTGGCTGGGGTACTCTTCGCCAGGCTCCAGCCGCCACCGCCACACCTCGACCGGGGCGGGACCCGAGGTCACCAGCATGAGCCGGGCCTCGCCGCCCTGGTCGCCGGTCCATAGCGGCGCGATGGTGTCAGCGGTGACGATGCGGACGACGCGTTCTTCCGGTGGCCCTTGCATCAGGGTAGGCACGGAGATGCCGAGGGTGTCGGCCACCCGCACCAGGGTGCCCAGGTTGGGGTTGCCCTGGGCCTTCTCCAGCGCGGCCAGGGCGCCCTTGGAGACCTGGGCGCGCCGGCTGAGTTCTTCCAGAGACAGGCCCGCGTGGAGGCGGGCCACCCGGACGTTGTGCGCGACCGTCCGCAGGGTTGCGTCGTTCTCGGCCATCTGATCACACTCCCTCGCGATGAACCATTCCAATGTATCGCCCGGTCGTTTTATTGGTGGCTCGGTCATTTTGATGTACTCTGTGGTCATTTCATTGAGCAATGACGGGGGTGCCGTGATCGCTTTGCTGCTGGCTCTGGGCAGCTCGCTCGCCTATGGGTGCGCCGATTTCCTGGGTGGGCTCGGCGCTCGCAAGGCGCATGTGCTGCGGACCGTTATGGTCGCGGCGCCGGCCAGTCTCGTGGTCGAGCTGCTGCTGTGGCCGCTGCTGGGCGCCTCGTTCAGCCCTGGGGCGCTCGGCTGGGGCGCGGCCTCGGGGGTCGCGTCGGCCGCGGCGTTCGCGTTGCTGTACCGCACTCTGGCGATCGGCCCAATGAATGTGCTCTCGCCGGTGACCGCGCTGGTGTCGGCCGCGTTGCCGGTCGGTGTGGGCCTGCTACAGGGCGAGCACCTGGGCGTCGCCGCCCTGGTGGGGCTGCCGCTCGCGCTGGTGGCGGTGGTGCTGGTCAGCGCCGGGCACAGCGTGGGCTCGGCTCGTCCCTCGCCCGCCGCGCTGCTGCTTGCCTTCGGCGCCGGAGCCGCCATCGCTCTGCAGCTGGTCTTCCTGCACCAGGCGCCGTACGACAGCGGAGTCGCTCCCCTGATCGTGGGCCGGGCGGTGGCCTCGGCCATCACCCTGACCGCGGCCGCCCTGATGCGCCGCAGGCTGGGTCCCGAGCGCCCCGCCTACGCGATCTCGGCCACCGCCGGGGTACTGGACTCGATCGCGAACCTGCTGTTCCTGCTCGCCGCCCGTAGCGGGGATCTCGCCGTCGTCGCGGTGATCACCGCCCTCTACCCGGCCGGCACGGTCCTGCTCGCGCGCGGCGTGCTCGCCGAACGCATCGGCCGCGGCCAGCTCGCCGGCCTGGGCGCAGCCGCCGTCGCCGTCAGCCTTCTCGCCTTGGCCTAATGGGCCCCGGAACCCGGTCTCCTGAACTGACCGACCGCTCAACCACACGATCAACCGATCAAGGGATGGCTTCCCAAAAGCGACTCTGTATGTAAAGGCGTCGGCTTGAAGACACTAATTCACCTCCCATAAATGCAGCTCGGACCGTGTTCGCCTGCGTCGTTCTAGGTTGTACCGATGATCAACGTGGTGGAGTGGACCCGGCTGGAGCCGTGGCGGGTCGCCCGTGCGCGTACCGACCGCGGTGAGTCCGTGATCGTCAAGTGGACGGGCCCTCATGCGGACGGCAGGCACACCGAGGAATGGCGGTTACGCACAGAGTTAGGCGCGTTGCGGTTTCTGACAGAGGATCTCAGAGTCGATCTAGCGCCACGCGTTTTTGGGGAGGATCTTCTCGCGGGGCGCATCATTCTCGAGGATCTAGCGCCGCGGGTTGCGCTGGACGGACTGTTACGCCGCGATGGTGTCTTCGCGCATGCCGTACGCCTGGAGGCTTTCGCTCGTGCCCGTGGCGAGCTCGGCGCGGTCACTGCGGGACAGGCGGAGCTGTACTACCGGCGGCGAGAGCGCCTCGGGCAGGTCGATCCGGAGGCCGATCGACTTGGCCGCGTCGCCCGGCTGCGCCGAGAAGGGCTGTCGCAGGCCAAGGTGCTGGGAGTGCCGATCACCGGGGCGGTGGAGCGCGAGTTCGCCCTCGCTTTGGCGGAGCTAGCCGAACCAGGGCCGTTCTTGACGCTGAGCAACGGCGATCCGGAGACCAACAATGCCCTGGTCTGTGCGGACGGGCCGCCCGATGCGCGTCTGATCGACTTCGAGTTCGCCGGCTTCACCCACGCCCTGCACGATGCTGTCTGCCTGCATGTTCCCGGTCCGGCCTGGATGCAGGTGAGTACGAATGCGGGGGCTGCAGGTTCCGAGCCTCTGCCACAGGTTGGCGAGGTCTACCGGCGTGCTCTGGCGGTCGGGGTGCCGCAGGCCGAGGATGAGCGGCTCTATGGAATGGCCTTGGCGGCGGCGTGTGTGGCGTTCGCGTTGGTCCGCCTCTGGCGTTTGCAGATACTGGATAGGCGTACAGCGGGTGACGACAGCCGTGCCCAGCTCGTCTCGACTGTTGAAGCTGCCGCTTCTACCGCCCGGGAACATCATGCTCTGCCGCAGCTGACGGGCCTGTGTCAGCGCCTGGCCGAGGTGCTACGCCGCCGCTGGCCCGATACGGACGTGGACACCGCTGCTCTCGCACCCTATACGCCGCGCCTTCGGTGATGGATGGACGCGGGATCAGAATCCACAGCTCCCGCTCGACGCCCTGGCGGCCAGCGGTTACGACGAATTGGTCACGGAACGGCCTTCGGGGAAGTTGGGTGCGGAAATTAGCGGTAGCCGACGGAGGGTGATCAGTCCGGGTGTTCCGTAGGGGGTCCCCCAACGGAACACCGTCCAGCCGGATCAGATCCCCAGGTCACGCTGTTCCGGTGAAGGCCCCCTATACGGAACACTTGGTCGCGTGAACGGGACCCGAGTCGGCTACGCGCGCTGTTCCACCGACGAGCAAGATGTCGTGATCCAGACCGAGCAGCTTCTGGCCCTTGGCGTTCCCGAAGAACGCATCTACATCGACCGCGGCTTTTCCGGCACCACCCGCCACAACCGCGCCGGCCTCGACCAGGCGCTGGCCGCCGTGTGGGACGGGTCGGTGTTCGCCGTCACCAAGTTCGACCGGTTCGCCCGCAACATGGCCGAGGCCAACGAGATCCTCACCGGCCTGTCCGACCGAGGCGTGCTGTTCGGGCCAGGCGGCTCGGTCTACGACTGGAACGATCCGTTCGGCCGGCTGTTTCTGCAGACCCTCGCCATGGTTGCGGAGTTCGAGGCCAACATCGGGCACCAGCGCACCCGCGAGGGCATGGCCCTGGCGAAGAAGAACGGCAAGCTCAAGGGCAAGCAGCCCAAGCTGCCCGAACCGGCGCGCCGCTCCATCCGCCGCCGCTACGCCGAAGGCGAGGCCTCCCTCGCCGATTTGGCAGGCGAGTACAGCGTCGGGCGCTCCACCATCCACCGCATCATCCACGGACTCCCAGAAACCCCCAGGTAGAACGCGGGTTACTGCCTACGTTGCGGTCCGGTCGGGTGGTGTGAGGGCGTCGGCGGGGGTGTGGGTGGCGGCCCAGCTGGCGAGGAGTTTGAGGGCGTCGTCGTCGGGGGTGCCGGGGGGTGCGGTGAAGGCGATGAGGGACAGGCCGGGGTCGGCGGCCAGGTCGAGGACCTCGTAGGTCAGGTGGAGGTCGCCGACGACGGGGTGGTGGAGGTGTTTGGTGCCGGTGCGGTGCAGGCGGACGTCGTGGGCGGCCCAGCGGGTGCGGAAGGCGTCGCTGCGGGTGGACAGTTCGCCGACCAGGTCGGTGAGGTGCTTGTCGTAGGGGTCGCGGCCGGCTTCGGTGCGCAGGGCGGCGACGGCGTCGTCGGCGGCGCGGTCCCAGTCGGGCCAGAAGACGTGGGCGCGCGGGTGGAGGAAGGTGAAGCGGGCGTGGTTGGCGATCTGACCGGCGGGCCGGGCGGGGTCGGCGAACACGGGGGCGAACAGGGCCATGCCGAGGGGGTTGGCGGTCAGGGCGTCCAGGCGGCCGTTGTTGACCATGGCCGGGATCGTGGTCATGCCGTCCAGGATGCGGGTGAGGCTGGGGCGGATCTGCTGGGCGGGCCGACGGCGGTGCGGGCGGGCCGCGGGGCCGGCGGTACGGGCGAGGTCGGCCAGGTGGGCGCGTTCGGCCTCGTCTAGGCGTAGTGCGCGGGCTACGGCGTCCAGGACGCTGTCGGAGACCCCGGCTAGGTGTCCGCGTTCCAGTTGGGCGTAGTACTCCACGCTGACCCCGGCCAGGTCGGCGACCTCGCTGCGGCGCAGGCCGGGCACCCTGCGGCGCCCGGAGTCGATCAGCCCGGCCTCCCCGGGACTGATCTTGGCGCGGCGGGAGGTGAGGAAGGTCTTGACCTCTTCGCGGTTGTCCACTTTTCCCAGGTTAGGCGAGTGTCGCAGGCCGAGGAGTGGGCTGGTGGTACACCTTCCAGCAGTGACTTCTCCCCAGCTCGGGCAGCGGGTTGCATGGTCTGCAGATGCCGCTGGTCACCTGGCCGAGGCGTCGTTTTCCTCGCGCTTGGTCAAGCTGTGGCGAGCGCCTGGCATCGAGCGGGCACGGTCCGAACGGGAGCCGTGTTCGGCCGCAAGGGTGAAACTGCGACGAAGGAGTCAGCTGATGAAGCATGTGTCCCTGGGTGGGCTGGATGTATCTCGGATCGGGCTGGGTGCCATGACCATGGCCGGCACCTACACCAGCGGCGGGGGGTTGGACGATGCCGAGTCGATCCGCACCATCCACCGTGCGCTCGAGTTGGGCGTCACCCACATCGACACCGCCGAGATCTACGGGCCCTTCCACAGTGAGGAGGTCGTCGGCCAAGCGATCAAGGGCCGCCGTGACCAGGTCGTGGTGGCCACCAAGTTCGGCCTCGTCTCCCACTCCGGGGGCGGGCCAGGGGTGACCGACAGCAGCGCTGCCAACGTCCGCGCCGCCGTCGAGGGCTCGTTGAAGCGACTGGGCACCGACCACATCGACCTGTACTACCAGCACCGCGTCGACCCGAACACCTCCATCGAAGAGACCATCGGCGCGCTGGCCGACCTGGTCGTCGAGGGCAAGGTTTTGCATATTGGCCTGTCCGAGGCCAGCCCGGCCACGATCCGCCGAGCCCACGCCGTCCACCCCCTCGCCGCGCTGCAGACCGAGTACTCGCTGTGGACCCGCGACCCCGAAGACGAGCTCCTGCCGCTGCTGCGGGAACTGGGCGTGGGGTTCGTGCCCTACTCGCCGCTGGGCCACGGGTTCCTCACCGGCCAGATCCGCACTCCCGACGACATCCCCAACGACGACTGGCGCAAGACCAACCCCCGCTTCACCGGCGAGAACTTCCAGCGCAACCTCCGCGTCGTCGACGAGGTCAAGACCATCGCCACCGAAGCCGGCGTGACTCCGGCACAGATCGCGCTGGCCTGGCTGCTCACCCGAGGCGACGACATCGCCCCGATCCCCGGCACCCGCCGCGTCGCCCGTGTCGAGGAGAACACCGCCGCCGACACCATCGACCTCACCCCCGACCAACTGAAGCGGCTCGACAACCTCACCCCCGCCGCCGGTGAACGCCATGACGAGACCAACATGGCCGCCATCGACCAGTAGAACCCCGGCCGGCCGCGCCGCCCGCTTCGGCACGTCAGAGCGCCGGTGCGGGCGCGGCGTCGATCGTGCCGTCATGGAAGGGGCGTAGCCCCGCGGCGAGGTCGGCTCGGGAGAAGGCGTAGCGGCCGAGGAAGTTGATGTGGTCGTAGGCGATCGGCGACAGCCGCGCGCACATCTCCTGCGTCGCGGGGAACCCGTCGGCGCGCAGCCGGCTGACGGCAGCGTCCAGGTAGAGGGTGTTCCACCACACCACCGCGTTGAGAGCGAGACCGAGTGCGCCGAGCTGGTCCTCCAGGCCATCGCGGTAGCGCTGGCGCAGCTGGCCGCGGTTGCCGAAGGCGATTTTGCGGGCGAGGCGATCGCGGCCTTCTTGAACGTTGAGCTGGGTGCCGATCATGCGCCGGTAGCCGGTGTCGGAGATGTACTGCAGCAGGTGCAGGGTCTTGAAGATCCGTCCATAGTGGGCCCGGCCACGAACTCCACCACCCCCACCGGCACCGCCGTCGGATCCTCGGTCAAAAACACCCCGAGCATTCGGACCGTGCCCCACTGCACCGCCCACCCCAACCGGGTCTCCGCACGACGCCGGGCCGCGACCCGGACCAGCGCCTGGCGATCCAGACGGAAGAACTCCTCCAGCTCCGCCACCGACGGCTCCCCAAGGAACCGGCCATAGCGGGCCACCTGCTCATCAGACAGAAACTCAAACGGCATGACGGGGAACATAAGACCCCCGACCAGGGCAAACCTGACGCGTCGCCGAACCGCAACGAAGATCCACCAACTACCGCTAATTTCCGTACCTAGCTTCCCCGAAGGCCGAACGAGAACTTTGACCTGGGCACCAAGGAGGGCCGTTTTATGTTGGCGGTCCTGGCCGCGAAGTCAGTGCTCCAGTCCTCCGTCATGCCGCCCATCCTGCTCCACGGGTACGACAATTCGTCGTGCCGCCAGCGGTGTCCGGCAGCAGGCGCTGGCGTGCCCGGCGGCCCGTTTCGTCGCCAGCGCCTGGAGTTGGTACGCCCAGGCGACGACAACTCACCGTGACCGCGAAGGACACAGCTGCGCCGAACAGGCGACAGTTGATTACGCGAGGTCGCCAGTGTGGCACCCGTACTAGGGGGAGCGGGCCGCGGGTGGGGGAGTTGGTGCTGAGCGCGGGGCGGCGGCAGGTGGGTGACGCGCAGGGGTTACTGATGTTCGGGACGGGGATCGGGCAGCCGTTGTCGATCACGGTGTTGACGCGGCGATGCCCTGGTGGATAAAGCGACTCCGTACTCTACTTTGTAAAGGCGGCGGCTTAAGGGCGCCAATTTACCTACAAACACAAAACCCTCAGCAGCGTGAGCGGCTCCGCGTGCAGGAGAGTATCGGCACGCGGCTGGCCGTTGACCCCATGGGTGGCTCAGATTTCGGTGAGGAAGGCGATGGCGTCGATCTGGTCGATAGTGGCCGGGTCGAGGGAGAAGTATGTGTGGTCGCCTGGGACGCGGGGCGTCAGCTTCCGGTCGAGGGTCGCGGCGAGGTGGGCGGGATCGATGACGGTACGGGCGTGGGGGAGGGTCGAGAGGAGTCCTTCGAGGGTGTCGGGATGGGGGGTGTCGGAGCCGCGGGTGCCGAAGGTGGTGGCGGCGTAGGCGTACTGGTCGCCGAGGTGGGTGCCGATGATGGCGCCCGCGCTCCACCACTGGAGCGGCAGGCCGGCGAACTGCAGGTGACTCTTGTCGCGCTGCAGGTGGCGGTTGTGGGCGAAGGCGAGGGTGGGGCCACGACGGGCCTCGCGGCGGACGATGGCGTCGAGGTTGTCGGCCATCATCGCATCGCGCAGGCACATGAGCGTGCCCATGCGGGTGGGCGCGGTGTCGGCCATGCCGGCGTGGTAGCGCAGGAGCCCGGCGGCGGTGCGGGCGTGCAGGTCGGCGCGCCACCAGTCGTCGGGGGAGGTGGCGGCCGTCAGGTGGGGGGCGTGCGAGGTGAGCAGTGCGCGCAGGTCGTCGGCGATCAGGCGCAGTTCCTTGGCCTCGGGGGTGCGGCCGACGGACTGGGTGGGATCCATGAGGGCGGCCGGGTTGGTCCAGCGCTCGTCGGGGCCGAGTAGTTCCTCGAGGGTCTCGCGACTCCAGGCCAGGTCGAGGTGGGCGGCTAGGTAGTCGTGCGGGGCGGTCAGGGCTGGGCGGGGGCTGGCGGGGCCGGATATCTCCAGGGGACCGTCGAAGCCGTAGAAGCGGAGCCGCTCGTGCGGGGGACGCTCCTCGTTGTAGGCGCGCATCCAGCGTAGGAGCTCGCGGTTGGCGGGTGAGGCGCCGAAGCCGTGGCTGAAGCCGCGGTTCATCGCGTTGTCGAGGGTCCCGGTGCCGTCGGTGACGTACGCGTCGGCGGCCAGGGCCAGCAGGCAGTCGCTCTCAATCGTGATCGAGCGGTAGCCCTCGTGTTCGACGAGGTGGCGGAAGAGCTCGTTGCGCAGTTCGAGGAAGGCGTCGACGCCGTGGGTGGGCTCGCCGAGGCCGAGCAGGCGGGTGGCGGGGGACAGGAGCGCGGTGAGAGCGCCGCCGCTGAAGGGACGGGCGGCATCCCGGATCGGGGCTGTCATGCCTTTGACTGTATCGTTGAACCTTTTGTATAAACTTTGGCTGTATTTCCGGCTGTTGACGAGGGCGTACCTTCAAAGTGGGGTTACGGCCAGTCGATCTGGCAGGCGAGTACGGAGATCGCTCCGAGCTTAAAGAAACGCGGCGAGCCGCCGGTCCGGTGTGCCGGAACCGGGTGGCCGCACCACGGCGTCCGGCCCTGGTGGGCCCGGACGCACGCGTGATCGCGGTTGCCTAGCTGACCCAGGGGCCGCAGTCCGGTCTCGGACAACATCACTCACAGGGGGAGTTCCTGGCCGGGTCGGGGCGTCAGGCGGATGATCGGCAGTTCCCGGTCGGTCTTGTCCTGGTAGGAGGCGAAGCGGGGGGCGGCGGTGGTGATCTGCTGCCAGGCCTGTTCGCGTTCGGTCCCGTGGAGCTGCTCGGCGGTCACGGCGATCGTGCGGCCCTCGACCTCGATCCGGACCTGGTCGGGGTGGGCGGCGATGTTGTAGTACCAGGCCGGGTTTCCCGACGCTCCGGCCGCTGAGGCCACGATCAGGTAGCTGCCGTCCGGGCCGGGGAACCAGCCGACCGGTGTGGTGCGTTCGGCGCCGCTTTTGCGGCCGACGGTCGTCATGACCAGGGCGTTGAAGCCCATGAAAGTGCCGCCGCCCTTGCGGCGGATGCGCCTGGCCATCAGCTTGTTCACCCAGCGGAACGCCCGCCCGGAGGGCTGGTGGGTGCCGCGGGTTCCAGCAGGTGTGTCGAAGCTCATGTGAGTCCTTCCGCGATTCACAGGGTCTGATGAAACGAACGGCTACGCGCCGGGCGCCGAATCATGGACGGTGCGCCTGACCTTGACCTCGCGGTCGTGGGTGAACGGCAGGCCTTCCAGGTTGAAGCTCCACGACAGCGTGCGCATGTAGGCGATCTCTTCGTTGCTGAAAGACACGTCCGGACCTCCTTGGTCGTCAGGGCGCATACCGTTAATGACGCGTACTGTACGTGATATTAACTATATGTGGCATGTACCATAGTGTCATGGCCAAAACGGGGCAACCGAGCACGTCCACCGACCCCGCAGCAGGGCTCGGCTGCGCTACCGACACGCAGGGCGCGGGCGACCCGGACCTGGACGTCGCCACCGGACTGGTCCAGCTCACCGCTCTGGTGCAGGGCGTCTACGCCCGCGTCTCCGAACGCCATGACCTGACCCCCGTCCAGGCCAAGCTCCTGTGCGTCCTGCTTGGCGGCCCCCGAGGCATGGCCGACCTCGCGCAGTGCTTCGGTGTGGAGAAGGCGGCGCTCACCGGGCTGATGGACCGGGCGGAGCGGCGCGGGCTCGCCCAGCGATCATCCGTGCCGGGTGATCGGCGCGCCCTGCAGGCAACCCTGACCGACGCCGGCCACCAGGCGGCGACCGCCTTTTACGCCGAGGTGAGCGCGGAGCTCAGCCGTCTCATCGCACCGCTCACGGACAGCGACCGCGAGCGCTTCCGCAGCACGATGGCCGAGATCATCGCACGCTGCAGGACATCACCGTCCGCCTCGGACCGCTGCGTGTCTTGATCCGAGGCGTCGGGGTTGCTGGGAGCAACAGGTCAGTCTGCGTCGTTTGATGTCAGGCCGGCGATCGCCTGGAGGGCGTGGATGTGGCGGCGGTAGGCGGCCTGGCCGTTGGGGGTGAGGGTGAGCCAGGTGCGGGTGCGGCGGGCTACCCTGCCCTTGTGGACGCCGACGTAGCCGGCCTGTTCGAGTAGGGCGACCTGTTTGGACAGCATCGGGTCGGTGATCTCCACGCTATCGCGTACCAGGGCGAACTCGGCGCGGTCGACGTCGGCGAGTGCCGCGACGATGGACAGGCGGACCGCGTGGGTCAGCAGGTCGTCCAGGTCGTGGCGGGGGTGGGTGCGACGGTTTCCCGGCTCGGTCACGGGCGCGGTTCCTTCAGCGCGGCGAACGTCAGCGGCGCGGCGACCACCAGCGCCGCGGGGATCCAGTACTCCGGCCGGCCGTCCAGGCCGGTGAGGGTGCCGAACCCGGCCGCGGCGCACCACAGCAGCCAGGTCCCCCAGGCGTAGGGGTAGGCGCCCCAGCGGGGTGGTGGCGGCGTGCGGGCGAGCACGGGCAGCCGGCGGTACCACAGGGTGATCGCGGCGAACGGCAGGATCGTGGTGGCCAGGGCCAGCACGTTCTTCAGCACGATGGGCTCGACCAAGCCGATCACGAGCAGCGCCACGCTGTTGCCCGCCGCGCACACCACCAGATACAGCCGCATGGTGTACGCGCGTGCGCGCACACGACGAGACAGCCGGTCGGTGTGTTCGAGGGCGTCACGTGCCTGCTCAGGTGACATCTCTTCTGCCATGTCTCCAGAATGGAACATGGTTGCCGAATTGGCAAGTGGTTGTCTGTTCGGCATGTGCCACCGCGGCACAGGAGAGCCGGGTGCAGGCGAAACGGGTCGCGCCGATCGGCCATGGCCTGATTGCAACGCCGCGGTCACGAGTCGGTTGCAAGAGCTTCCCCGCGCTTGACGAGTTCGGAAAGTTTCCTTACTTTCAAGATTCGTTAGGAAACTTTCTTTCCTAATGTTGAATGTTCTTCACCCAGCACCACCGCGCGCAGGAGGCCCCCGTGCATCGAACCGTTCTCGCCGTGGCCGCGCTGGCCGCGCTGGCCGTCTCCACCGCCTGTACGGCCGGCACCGACGCCCCCACCCTCGGCTCCCAGCCCAAACCGTCCGGATCGGCGTCCCTCCCGGCGGCCACCATCGAACTGTGGCACGGCTTCGCGGCCGACTCGGAGGTCAAGGCGTTCACCGACGCCATCGCCGGGTTCAACAAGAAGTTCCCGCAGATCAGCGTGAAGATGGTCAAGGGCGTACAGGACGAGCACATCACCCAGGCGGTCCGCGGCGGCAACGCGCCGGACGTGGCGTCCTCCTTCACCACCGACAACGTGGCGCAGTGGTGCCGCAGCGGGGTCTTCCAGGACCTCACCCAGGTGATCAAGCAGGACGGCATCGACCTGTCGGTGCTGCCGGCGGCGGCCCGCGCCTACACCGAGTTCGAGGGCAAACGCTGCACCATGCCGCTGCTGGCCGACGCGTACGGCCTCTACTACAACAAGGCTCTGATGAAGGGCAACGAGCCGCCCAGGACGCTGTCGGAGCTGACCAGGCTGGCCAAGGAGCTCACCGTCCGGGACCCGGACGGCACGATCAAGGTGGCCGGGTTCATCCCGAGCACCCAGTACTACGAGAACTCCCTCTCCCACCTCGGCCCGATGGTCGGCGCCACCTGGTACAACCCCGACGGCACCTCGGCGATCGGCTCCGACCCCGCCTGGAAGCAGCTGCTGACCTGGCAGAAGGAGCTCCTCGACTGGTACGGCTACGCCAACCTGGAGACCTTCCGCAAGTCCCTGGGCGACGAGTGGGGCGCCGAGCACCCGTTCTTCCAGGGCAAGGTCGCCATGGTCCTGGACGGCGAGTGGCGGAACGCCATGATCGCCGCCGACGAGGACGCCAAGTCCATGGACTACGGCACCGCCCCGCTCCCGGTCGCCGACGCCAAGCCCGACCTGTACGGCTCCGGCTTCACCGCGGGCACCGTGATCGGCGTGCCCAGAGGCGCCAAGAACCCGCAGGCCGCCTGGGAACTGGTGAAATACCTGACCACCGACACCGACGGCCTGGTCACCCTCTCCAACGCGCTGCGCAACGTGCCGACCACCAAGGCGGCGATGGAGTCCCCGGCGCTGGCCAAGGACGCCAACTTCGCCACCTTCCTGCAGATCTTCGAGCACCCGAAGACGACCACCCTGCCGTCCAACGTCAACAGCGTCTTCAACCAGGAGGCGTTCTCCACCTTCGTGCTCGAATGGGAGGCGGGCCGGGTCAAGGACCTGGACGCGGGCCTGGCCAAGGTCGACAAGGAGATCAACGACAAGCTCAAGCTGTCCGGGGGCTGAGGGGATGAGCCTCACCCGCACGGCGCCGCGGTGGCGGCGCCGTGAGGGCCTGCGCGCCCTCCTCTGGCTGTCGCCGTGGCTGACCGGTTTCGCGGTGTTCTTCCTCTATCCGCTGCTGGCCACGGTCTACTTCTCCTTCCACCGGTACGACCTGTTCACGCTGGAGTTCATCGGCCTGGACAACTACCGGTACCTGCTGCGCGATCCGCGCGCCCTGGTCGCGATCCAGAACACGCTCTGGCTGGTGGTCTTCATGGTCCCGGTCCAGCTGGTCTTCGCGCTGGGGCTGGCCCAGCTGGTCACCCGGCTGAAGGCGGGCGCCGGGTTCTTCCGAACCGTCTTCTATCTCCCCTCGCTGGTGCCGCTGGTGGCCGGGACGGTCTCCTTCGTCTTCCTGCTCAACCCGGCCACCGGGCCGCTCAACCAGGCGCTGCGGCTGATCGGCGTCTCCGGTCCTGACTGGTTCGGCGACCCGGCCTGGTCCAAGCCGAGCCTGACCCTGCTGGGCATGTGGGGGATCGGCAACGTCATGGTGATCTTCCTGGCCGCTCTGCTGGACGTGCCCCGGCACCTGTACGAGGCGGCCGAGATCGACGGCGCGGGCGCGTGGCGGTGCTTCCGCAGCATCACGCTGCCGCTGATCTCGCCGGTGCTGATGTTCTCCGCGGTCACGGGGGTGATCTACGCCCTGCAGTACTTCACCCAGGCGATGATCGCCGCCCGGGTGGCCTCCGGCAGCACGGACTCCCCTGGGACCACCTTCGTCCCCGGCTACCCGGAGATGTCCACGCTCACCCTGCCGCAGTGGCTCTTCTACGCGGGCTTCCGGGACTACTCCATGGGCTACGCCTGCGTGCTCGCGCTGCTGCTGTTCGCCGCGTCCATGGCGTTCACGCTGGTCCTGCTGCGCCGTTTCCGCGGCCTGGACGAGGAAGGGGGCCTGCGGTGAGGGGCACGCGCCGCCGCAGGGCGCTGTACTGGATCGCCACCCACGCGCTGGCCCTGGCGCTGGCGGCGATGTTCCTGGGCCCGCTGGTGTTCGTCGGGCTGACCGCGCTGATGACCGACCAGCAGGCGCTGACCAGCCAGCTCTGGCCGCACAGCTGGAACTGGGACAACTTCGCCGAGGTGTTCGAACGCTCGCCGCTGCTGCGCTGGCTGGGCAACACCCTGCTGTACGCGGTGCTCGGCACCGCCGCCATGCTGCTGTCGTCGATCCCGGTGGCGTACGCGCTGGCCCGGTTCCGCTTTCCCGGGCGGCGGGTGGCCTTCCTGCTGGTCATCACGATGATGATGTTGCCGCCGCAGGTGGTCGCCGTGCCCGTCTACCTGATCTGGGCCAGGGCCGGGCTGACCGGCACGCTGTGGCCGCTGATCCTGCCGATGCTGCTCGGCGACGCCTTCTCGATCTTCCTGCTCCGGCAGTTCCTGCTGACCATCCCCAAGGAGTACGTCGAGGCGGCCCGCGTGGACGGCTGCTCGGACCTGCGCACGCTGCTCCGGGTGATCCTGCCGATGGCCCGCCCCGCGGTCGCCGCAGTGGCCCTGTTCCAGTTCTTCTACTGCTGGAACGACTACTACGGACCCCTCCTGTACGCCTCGACGAATCTCGACAATTGGACCTTGTCTCTCGGGCTGGCGTCGTTCAAGGCGCTGCACAGCGTCCAGTGGAATCTCACCATGGCGGCCACCCTGCTGGTCATGGCGCCGGTCATCATCGTGTTCTTCCTCGCCCAGCGGGTTTTCATCGAGGGCGTCACCTTGACCGGAGTGAAGGGCTGAGGGGCCCGGCTGCATGGCGGCACGCTCGATCTGAGCGCACGCCCCCAAGCCGCCCGGGTGGGGCCACTGCAATTCGTCATAACCACCCGCGAGTGTTAATAGGCGATTCACCTCGATCTTGTGTGGGTTGGAGATGATCTTCCCGCGAATGCGGAGGTGTGCGTGAATACGCGAAGAACGACTGGCCGTGTGGCTTTGACCATGTCCATCGTGGTGGCTCTGTTACTGGGCCTGACGCCGCCGGCGACAGCGGCGGCGGGGCCGCGGTTCGCCGTGCCGAGTGGCTCCGTCGGGAATTTCTCCGTGGTTGTGGCGGAGGAGTCCGTCACCCTGGAGCTGGACGCGTCCGGCTTCGACCGGGACCAGATGCGCGAGTTTCTCCAGGAGACGCAGAGCCGTAACCCGCGCCTCAGCGACACCATTCGCGAGGACTTCGAGGAGCATACGAACGGCATGCCGGGGGGCGGCGAGGACCCCGACGACTGGCCCGACTTCGACGGGCAACTGTCGATCACGGATACCGGCATCGCGATACGCGTCGACTCCGATCAGCCGCTCACGAACGCCTCGTTTTGGGCCAACATTCTGGCCGCGGCCGCGGGCGTGCTGACCGGGCTGGTGCTGCGGTCCATCTGTATCGGCTTCGCCCCCGAGGCGGCCGTGATGTGTGTCGTCATCGGCAACTTCTTCGGCGGCATGACGCGGGGGATCATCATCCAGGCCATCGACGGCACCCTCAAGGACGGCAAGGCGTGGGCCGAGACGCTCGCCCAGTCGCTCCTCCTGGCCGCAGGGGGGGCCGCCTGGGAGGGCGGCGTCAGCCGCTGGTCCAAGGAGGTGCTGCCCGGTCACATCGACCGACTGGGGCAGGCGCTCGTCCGGCTGGGTGACCGGCTGTCCGCCGGGTGGACAACCTTCAAGGAGGGCTGCGCGACCGCGGGCGAGTTCCTCCGGGAGGTCGGCAGGAACCTCGCCGACGCGGTCTCACGGGTCAGGGCTCGGAGCGCGCTGCGGGTGATGCCGGCGGGTGACTCGATCACCTATGGCGTCGGCAGCTCCGACGGCAACGGATACCGGGACGGGCTGTGGGACAGGCTGCGCGAGGTCAGTTCCGGCCTGGACTTCGTGGGCTCGAACAGCTCGGGCAGCATGATGGACGACGACCACAACGGATATCCGGGCCGGGAGATCGACCAGATCGCCGGACCCGCGGGCCGCGACGCTGCCAACATGCGCCCGAACGTCGTGACGCTCATGGCGGGGACGAACGACATCCAGCGCGGCGTGGACGTGTCGAACGCCCCCGCGCGCCTGGGCCGCCTGATCGATCAGGTGCGCGAGGGCTCGCCGGAGGTGGCGATCGCCGTGGCGACGCTGGTGCCGGTGGTGGGCGACGCGCCGGCGCAGGCCCGGCGCAACGCGTACAACACGGAGGTCCGCGCGTTGGTCGAGAGGTACCAGGACCGGGGGCAGAAGGTCATGCTCGCGGAGATGGGGCCCATGACCGACGACATGATGTTCGACCGGCTGCACCCCAACGACATCGGGTACGCCTTCATAGCCCGGGAGTTCGCGGAGACGACGGAAGCCATGATGTCCCGCGGCTGGGTAGAGGAGCCGCAGGGCGGGGTCACCGATCCGAACGTCGGCGGCCCCGACGACAGCTTCTGCCCGACCGTGGGCGGCGGCTGGGTCGACCGCGGCAAGATCGCCACGGGTGGGGTGTCCCGTGTCAGCGGTGCGGTACGGTTCGCGGACATCGACGGCAACGGCCTGACCGACTACCTGCTCCTCAAGGACAACGGCGCGGTCGACGCGTGGACCAAGATCACCGGTGGCTGGGACCGCCGCGGCCAGATCGCCCCGGGTACGGGCAATCCCGGGTCGAAGGTGCGCTTCGCCGACCTCGACGGCGACCACGACGACGACTACCTGGTCGTGCACGACAACGGATCGGTCGACGCCTGGCGCAACGACGGCGTCTACGTCCTCGGCCCTAGCGGATGGCACCCGTGGGGCCAGATCGCCGAGGGTACCGGTAATCCCGGGTCGAAGGTGCGCTTCGCGGACATCGACGGCGACCTGGACGACGACTACCTGGTGATGCACGACAACGGCGCGGTCGACGCGTGGCGCAACGACGACGTCGACATGGACGGCGGCGAGGGCTGGAAGTCACTGGGTCAGATCGCCGAGGGCACCGGTAATCCTGGGTCGAAGGTGCGCTTCGCGGACATCGACGGCGACAAGGACGCCGACTATCTGGTCGTGCACGACAACGGCGCGGTCGACTTCTGGCGCAACGACGACGTCGCCGAGGTGGGCGGCGAGGGCTGGAAGTCACGGGGCCAGATCGCCAAGGGCACCGCGTTGGGCGGCGGGTCCAAGGTGCAGTTCGCCGACGTCGACACCGACCGGGACGCCGACTACCTCGTGATCGGCGAACGCGGCGAGGTCAGCCTCTGGCAGAACAACGACGTCGCCGAGGTGGGCGGCAGCGGCTGGGCCGAGAAGGGCCTGCACGTCCGGGACCTCAACGTCTCCGGGACGGTGCGCTTCGCGGACCTCGACGGCGACAAGGACGCCGACTACCTCGTCGTCGGCCCGGGGGGCGTCGTCGACGCGTGGCGCAACGACAACGTCGACAAGGTGGGCGGCAAAGGGTGGTCCCAGCTCGGCAGGATCGCCAAGGGCGTCTCGATGTCCTCATCGGAACGGGTGGCCTTCGCCGACTTCGACGGTGACGGAGACGACGACTACCTCGTCGTGACCGGTGCCGGTGTGGTGCGGGCCTGGCGCAACGACGACGTCTTCGCCAACGGCGGCAGCGCCTGGAAGGAGGTGGGCACGATCGCGCGCGGCACGCCGAACCAGGGCGAGATCCAGTTCGCCGACCTCGACGGTGACGGAGACGACGACTACCTCGTCGTGGCGTCGGACCACTCGGTCACCGCGTGGCGCAACGACGGCACGAACGCCCCGGGAGGGGGCGGATGGGCGTCCAAGGGCCAAATCGCCAAGCCGGCGGCGAGCGTCAACGAGAAGACGATGTTCGCGAACCTCACCTGCGACCGCTGGGCGGACTACGTGCTCCGGGATCCCACCCGGAGCAACATGTTGACCGGCTGGACGAACCTGGACGGGTTCGCGAACCGCTGGGCCGCGCCGAAGAAGGTCGCCTGGGGGGTGGCCGTCGGTTACGAGGCCGAGATCCAGCTGGCCGACCTCTCCGGTGACGGCCTTGACGACTACCTGATCGTCGACCCGCGCTCGGGAGCCACGGAGGCGTGGCTGAACGCGGGCGGCAACCAGGCCGCCCTGTAGTAGGTGGCCCGGCGGGGACGGTTGCCTGCGGGCACCCGTCCCCGCCGGTGCTTCGGCGTGCGGCCCCTGATCGAGCTGAATGGGCGAGGAGATGCGCGCCGACGGCCAGACAGGTACTGCCGTTACCTGGAATGGCAGTGACTCCCGCCGGTTGGCGAAAGAACGTTTGCTGGAGTTCCCGGACGCCCAGCGTCCGGGCCGGAGCATTTCGACATTATTCAGCTGGAGAGATATGCGAGCGACGTTCATGTACGGGGCCGGTGACGTGCGGGTCGAGGAGGTCCCCGATCCGGTGCTCCAGGAGCCGACCGATGCGCTGGTGCGGGTCGTGCGCGCCTGTGTCTGCGGTTCGGATCTGCACCCGTACCACTCCATGCCCGCCACGGCCGAAGGCCGCCCGATGGGCCACGAGTTCGTCGGGGTGGTCGAGGGTGTCGGCTCCCAGGTCGCCACGCTGCGCCGGGGCGACTTCGTGATCGCCCCGTTCGCCTGGTCGGACGGCACCTGCGAGTTCTGCCGGGAGGGTTTGCAGACCTCCTGCACGCACGGCGGTTTCTGGGCCACGGGCGGGATCGGCGGGGGCCAGGCCGAGGGCGTGCGCGTTCCGCTGGCCGACGGGACGCTCGTCAAGGTCCCGGTGGCCGAGGACTCGGCGCTGCTGCCGGGGCTGCTGACCCTCTCGGATGTGTACGGGACGGGGTACCACGCCGCCAGACGCGCCAACGTCGGCCCGGGTGACACCGTCGTCGTGATCGGCGACGGGGCGGTCGGCCTGCTGGCCGTGCTGTCGGCCAGGCAACTGGGCGCCGAGCGGATCGTCTTGATGGGCCGCCACAAGGACCGTACCGACCTGGGCCGGGAGTTCGGCGCGACCGACGTGGTCGCCGAACGCGGCCAGGAGGGTATCGCCAAGGTGCGCGAGCTCACCGGCGGCCACGGCGCCGCCAAGGTGCTGGAGGCGGTGGGGCACATGCCCGCCTACGAGCAGGCCGTCGGCATCGTGCGTCCCGGCGGTGTGATCTCCCGGGTCGGGGTGCCGCAGTATGACGACGCGCCGGTCGGGTTTCCCAGCCTGTTCGGGCCGAACATCACCTTGACCGGTGGCCCTGCCCCCGTCCGCGCCTACATCGAGGAACTGCTGCCGGGCGTGCTGGAGGGCGCCGTCCAGCCGGGCAAGGTCTTCGACCTCACCATCGACCTCGACGAAGTCCCCGGCGGATACCGCGCCATGGACCGGCGCGAAGCGCTCAAGGTCCTCATCCGGCCTTAACCGGGGTGAACCACGTCTCGATCGCCTCGGTGAGCCCGTCGGCGCCCGCCCAGGCCACGTAGCCGTCCGGGCGGATCAGCAGGGCGTCGGTCGGAAGGGCGTGGCAGCGGGCCCGGACCACGTCGATCCAGGTGCTGTCGATCCGGGGGACGGGATCGCCGCCCAGGTCGAGCAGGACGGGGCGGCCATGGCGCAGGAGTTCGGCCACGCGCTGGTCACCGGTGCCGGTGGTCAGGCGGAGGTCGGGGACCGGGCGGCCGACCAGGGGGTGGTCCGCCGTGCCGTACGGCGGGTCGGAGCCCTGGAGCAGGTCGGCGAGGTGGCGCAGCGGCTGGTCGTAGGCGAAGACCTCGGTGAGCAGTGTTCGCAGGGCGGCGCCCTCCTCGCCGTCCAGGCGGTCGAGGGCCGCTTGGGCGCGGGTCTGCATGAGGGCGCGTTCGGCGACGGGGCGGCGTTCGGAGTCGTAGGTGTCCAGCAGGCCGTCCGGCCCTCGGGCGCGCAGCCGGGCGGAGAGTTTCCAGCCGAGGTTGGCCGCGTCCATCATGCCGACGTTGAGCGCCGAGCCGCCCGCGGGGAACAGGTGGGCGGCGTCGCCGGCCACGAACACCCGGTCGGCCCGGTAGCGTTCGGCGAGGCGTGCCTGGGAGACCGTGCTCGACAGCCAGATCGGCTCGCCCAGCGGCAGGTCCCCGCCGAGCACCCTGGCGACGGCCGCCTGGAACTCCGGCAGCGTGACCGGGCCCGCCGTGCGGGTCCCCTTCTCCCGTACGCCCACGATGTGGACGCCGGGCTGGAGCGAGGTGAGCAGCAGGCGCCCGCCCCGGGTGCGGTTCCAGCCCGGCTGCAGCCCGGCGACCTGCGCGTGGTCGAAGACGCCGGTCTCGGTGCCGGTGGTGAAGTGCCCCAGCCGCAGCACCTCGTCGTCGGTCGTGCCGGGGAAGCCGATCCCGGCCAGCTCCCGGACCCGGCTGTGCCCGCCGTCGCAGCCCACCGCGTAGCGGGCGTGCAGCCGGAATCCCTCGCCTTCGAGCCGCACCCCGGTCTCGTCCTGGGCGAGCCCGGTCAGCTCGTGGCCCCACCGGATCCGCACGCCCAGCTCGGCCGCGCGCTCGGCCAGCAGCCGCTCCAGCCGCGGCTGCTGGATCATCAGCATGCGCAGCGGGATGTCCTGCACCCCGGCGAAGCGCAGCGGAACCGAGCCGAAGGGGAACCCCGGCGGGGTGCCGAAGAAGGGACTGCCGGCGCTCAGGCGCTCCAGCAGCCCGCGGTGGTCCAGCAGCTCGACGATCTGCCCGCCCAGCCCGTTGGCCTTGGGCGCGTCGCCCGGCTCCGTCCGCTTGTCGAGTACGACCGGCAGGACGCCGGTCAGGCTCAGCTCGCATGCCAGCAGGAGCCCCACCGGGCCCGCACCTATGATCACCACATCGTCCATGCCTGTCAGGCTAGATTGACAAAGAAAGCGCTGTCAATCTAGCCTGACAGCGTGGAACTGGAAGAACTGTCCGAACGAATCAGGTCGAACGACCCCGCGGTGGGGCTGCGCGCGGTGGGTGCCCTGCAGCGGCTGGCCGAACAGGTCGAGGCCGTCTCGGTGGCGCTGGCCAGGGAGCAGGGGTGGACCTGGGAGCAGATCGGCGACGCGCTCGGCATGTCACGGCAGTCCGTGCACGCCAAATACGGGAAGTGAGGATCGCGATGTTCGGCTCGGAGAAAAGCCCGTTCGCCGTGGCCGTCAAGGCGGCGGCCGAGGAGGCCAGGCAGCTCGGCGACCGGCGCATCGGCACCGAGCACCTCCTGCTCGGCCTGCTGCGCGACCCCGGCGCCGCCAGCGCCCGCGCGCTCGGCGTGGACCTGTCCACCGTGCGCGCCGCGCTGGCCGAACTGGACGCGCGGGCACTGCGCGCGATCGGGCTGGCGGTCGGCCAGGCGCCGCGGTCCAGGCCGCGCCGGCATCCGCCGATCGCGGCCACCGCGCTCACCAGCGGCGCCAGAGCCGCCGTCAATCAGGCGATCAAAACCACCACGCGCAAGAACAGGGCCACTCAGGCGCCCGTGCAGCTCCTGCTCGCGCTGCTGGCCGAACGGCGGCCCGACCCGGTGGCCGAGCTGATCGACCACCTGGGCGTGGACCGCGCCGCCGTGCAGACCCGGATCGGGAGCATCACATGAGGAGTGCGGTTCGCTCGTGCTCGAACCGCGCGTGAATGCGGCTCCACCCCAGGAGCGAGTCCCGCAAGGCGGCGGTGCCGGTTGAGCGGCCATGAGCGCGGGCCAGGCAGGCGACGGCCCAGTCGTTCTCCCCGGTTGTCTCGGCCGCGACGGCCAGCCAGTGGCCCGCGTCGGGCAGATCGGCCAGTACGGCCAGTTCAGCCGTGGCGGCGCGCGCGTAGGCGGCGGCCCAGCCGGTCGCGGTGAAGGCCCGGGAGACCAGCGCCGGCGCGTTCTCGACCGCGCCCGTGTGTACGGCGACGCGGGCGTCCACGAAGGTGGCGAAGACCATGGGGTCGAGCGCGCCCACGGTCTGTCCGGCACGGGAACGCCAGAGGCGGTACGCGCTCCGGTCCCCCCGCAGGCCGTGGGCGAGCGCGACGGCCGAGGCGGCGGGGGACAGCCAGGCGGCGATCGGAGCGGCGGAGCGCTGCCAGGCGTGCCACATGGGCTCGGCGTGTTCCACCGCCTCCTCGAAGCGCCCGACCAGGACCAGCGGCGGGATCAGCTTGCTCGCGGCGCGGTACGGATGGGCGCCGAGCAGGTCGTCGCGGGCGATCCGCTCGGCTGTGGCCAGGGCCGCGGACAGGTCGCCGGTGGCGAGGGCGCAGAGCCAGGCGTTGTGGAAGGAGTCCAGGATCTCCGCCGCCGAGGCGGGGTGGCGGCGGTCCATCAGGTCGATCTGCGCCAGCCGTTCCCCGGCCACCAGGTGCGCCTGGCGGAAGCGGCCCGCGCGCATCGCCAGCGTGCCGGAGGCGTCCAGGGCGGCGCTGAGCAGCACGGGGTCGCCGGTGGCGCGGGCCGCCGCGACAGCCGTTTCGGCCAGGGCGGGGTCGGGGGTGGGGCACCAGGCGGTGGCGGCGGCCAGGTGAGCGGCCACCACGGGGTCGCGGGAGCCGTTCGCGGCGGCCTGGTCCAGCAACTCCCGCAAGCGAGCGCTGGGAACGGGCTCGGGAAAGCCCGAGGTGAACCTGCCAGCCGTGAGGACGGCTTGGGCGAGGGCCAGCGTGTGGGCGTCGGGGTCGCCCGCGGCCCGCGCGTGCGTGGCGGAGTCCAGGAGCAGGTCGAACGCGCCGCCGGCCGGTCCCACCGCGAAGACGGCCTGGGCCGCGGTGCGCAGGTCCGCGGCGGCGGCCGAGGCGGTCGGGGCACGGCGGGCCGCCTCCTGGAAGACGTCGGGCGAGCATGCGGCGACCTGGCGGGCGGCGTCCAGGTCGAACGCGCCGGCGAACACGGCCAGCCGGGGAAAGAGCGCCCGCTCGTCGTCCCCGAGCAGGTCGTGGCTCCAGCCGAGCACCGCGCGCAGGGAACGGTGGCGCTCGTCGGGGTGGCGGCTGCCCACCAGCAGCCGGAGCATGTCGTCCAGCGCGGCCAGCAGGCCGCCGGCTCCCAGCGAGGGCCCGCGGGCGGCGGCCAGCTCGATGGCGAGCGGCATGCCGTCCAGGCGGGCGCAGATCTCGGCGACGATCGCCGGTTCGGCCGTGAAGGCGGGATCGACGGCGGCGGCCCGAGCCCGGAACAGCGCCTCCGCGTCGGAGGCCAGCGGCAACGGCGCGATCGGCACGACCCGCTCGCCGGGCAGGCCGAGCCGCTCGCGGCTGGTGGCCAGGACGGTGACCTCCGGGCACCGGGACAGCACCCGGTCGGCGAAGGCGGCCGCGCCGTCGAGACACGTGCTCGCAGTTGTCCAGGACCAGGAGCAGGCGCGCCCGGCCGAGCGCGCCCAGCACGGCGTCCTCCAGCGGCTGCCCCGGCGACTCGCTCACGCCGAGAACCCTCGCCACGGCCCCGGCCACCTGGCCGTCGCGGACCGGGACGAGGTCGGCGAAGGCCGCCCCCAGCGGCAGGCCCGGCGCGGCGGCCGCGGCGACGGTCGCGGCCAACCTGGTCTTCCCGACCCCGCCGGGACCGGCCAGGGTCACCAGCCGCCCGGCCCGCAGCATGGCCAGGACGGCGTCGCGTTCGTGGGCTCGCCCGACGAAGCCGGTGCGCCAGGCGGGCGCGCCGGTGAGCCGGCCCGCGGCCGCCGGGGCCTGGGTCACCGGGGGCTGGTTCGCCTGCCTGGCGATGGCGGCCAGCGCCCGGCGGTCGGCCACGCCGTATTTGCGGAGCAGGGCGGAGACGTGGTTCTCGACCGTGCGTACCGAGATGTGCAGGCGGCCGGCGATCTGGAGGTTCGACAGGTGCGCGTCCAGCAGGGCCAGGACCTCTGCTTCGCGCGGCGACACCGACTCCAGGCTCACCCGACATATCTGACCACAAATGAGTGGTCAGCACGGATGCCCCCTGCGGAGGGTCCAGAGCATGCTGATCGCCAGGACGGACAGGGATGAGGTGATCACCGGTGGCCGGTGGAATCCTGAACGAGGCGTACGAGCGCTTCCACCGCACGGGACCGGAGTGGGGGGAGGACCAGCTGACCAACCACGGCCCGATGGCGGTGGAGGTGCTGGTTCGCCGCGGTCACGCCGATCGGGTGGACGGCTGGGTGGCGGGCTATCTCCGGCGGCTCGACGAGCTGCCGGGCCGTACGGGCGAGATCGGCGAGGCGAACTGGGCGGAGGCGCTCGGCGACGGGCGGCGGGTCGGCGACTGGGCCGCCTTCTTCGCCCGGCGGCTGGCCGAGGAGCCGTGGCGGCGGGTGCTGGCCGTCTGGTGGGCGCGCCTGCTGCCCGGCGTGCTGGCCGGCACCACCCACGGGGTGATCAGGGTGGGGCATGTGGTGCGGGCGCTCCTGGCCGGGGCGGAGAGCCCGGCCACGCTGACCGAGCTGGCGCACGGGCTGGCCTTCTGGGCGGCCAGGTCGCGGGCCGTGCCGATGGCGGGTGACCCCGGCGGCGCGCTCGACCCGCACCTGGCGATGGACGCGCTGCCCCGCGTGCCCGAGCAGGTCGGCAATGTGGCCAGCCGGCTCGGCCAGCTGTCCGGGCTGCCCGGCTGGGAGGCGACGGTGACCGGGTTGCGGCCCGCCGCCACGCCGGAGGAGATCCGGACCCGGCTGGCGGATCTGGTGGCCGCGGCCACGCTGCGATACCTCAGCCATGGGCACGGTTCGCCCGTCCTGCTGGTGCACACCGCGACGGCGCCCAACGCGGTGCTGCACGCCCTGCCCGCGCTCCCGCAGGAGCTGTGGGCGCCCAGCCTGACGGCGATCTGGACCACCACGGCCGCGATCTTCTCCGGGTACGCGCCGCCGGAGCCCGCCCCGGCGGAGACGCTGCCCGCCGCGCCGTCCGGCTCCGACCCGGTCGCCGACGTGCTGGACCGGGCCGTCGCGCACGGCGACGAGCACGTCATCAAGTTCACCGACACCGCGGCCGAGGTCTACACCCGCACCGGCCACCCGGGCGCGCTGGCCGCGTCCTTGCACGCGGCCGCCCTCATCGGCCCTTGAACGAGGGAGCCGCCGGGCCGCTCGGGGGGAGAGAGGCCCGGCCGCTGGAGCCCAAGCTCCTGGTCGCGGACGAGCCGACCTCGGCGCTCGACCTGTCGACCCGCTCGGAGATCCTCAACCTGCTGCTGCGGCTCCAGGAGGACGCCGGCCAGGCGATGATCCTCATCTCGCACGACGTCACGACGATCAAGCACCTGTCGCACCGCGTGGCCGTGATGTATCTCGGCCGCGTGGTCGAAGAGGGAACCGTCGGCGACCTGATCAGCGAGCCCCGGCACCCCTACACCCAGGCGCTGCTGTCCGCGGTGCCGGAGCCGGACCCGATGACCCCGCGCCGCGGCACCCGCATCGTGCTGACCGGTGATCCGCCGAGCCCGATCGACCTGCCATCCGGCTGCCGCTTCCGCACCCGCTGCCCGATCGCGACAACGGAGTGCGCGATCACCGACCCGCCGCTGGTCCCGATCGGCGAGCAGCACGTCGTGCCCTGCATCCGCGCCTAATCCATGACGCCATAGGCGGACGCCCGGAACAGGAAGGAGGCCCAGGACCGGTAGGGCCGCCACGCTTCGGCCAGCTTCCGGTAGGCGGCCGGTGGCGCGTCCTCCGGCAGGCCGTACGCCTCGCGCAGGATCGCGAACAGGCGCGGCTCGTCGCCGGGAAACGCATCCGGCGCGCCCGCGCCGCGGATCAGGATCAGCCCCGCGGAGAACGGCCCCACGCCGGCCAGCGTCCGCAGCTCGGCCAGGGCCTCCTCCGGACCGGCCGAGCGCAGGTGCTCGGTGGTGAGCACCCCGTCCAGCGCCGCCCGCGCCAGCCCGCGCAGCCACTCCTCCTTCTGCGCGGGCAGGCCGAGACCACCGGCCTCCAGCAGCGTCACCGGCGGCGGGAAGGCCGCGCACTCCCGCCCGTCCACGGTGACCCTCGCCCCGTGCCGCTCCGCGATGCGCTGCTTGAGCCGCGAGGCGATGAGCATCGACGAGCGCTGCACGATCACCGCCCAGCACGCCGCCTCCCACGGACTCCAGAAACACACCGGCCGCAGGCCCGGCCTCGCACGCTGCAGATCACCGATCACAGGATCGGCCTCACCAAGCTCACCGAACCCCGTACCGTCCACATCAAGGGACAGAATTCGCGCCACCTCGCCCCGGATCCCCGCCCCCGCGGCCCGCGTCGTGGCAACCGCCACTCCACCTGGCGCGGGCGTCACGCTCACACCGATCGGCAGCCAGTCAGACTCCGCACAGTACGCGAACCGCAACACCCGCCCATCAGAGGGCAGCGCACTGGTAGCCGGCCAGTCCTCCACAAAGCGCAACGAGGCCCCGAAATCGAACGGACCCTTGGCGATGATCGTAAATCCGTGCGTGGTCATGCGCGTATGGTAGGGGCCCGCACAGAGCGTTGATGACGTGCGATTGCTGGAGCTCTTCGTCGCCCTGGTCGACCTGGTGCCGACTGCCAGTCACCCTGCCGGTTCGCCTGGCCGATCCCGTGCAGCTCGCGGGTGGGTCGCTCAGGGGGGAGACGCGGTGATCTGTACGCGTTGGCTGTCGTTGTCGGAGAGGAAGGACGCCAGCGCCTGGCCCTGCTCGGCTACGGTGGTGCGGTCGGTTCGAGAGAAGCGGCGTAGCGGGGTGACGATCACGGTGTCGGCCTTGACGGTCCAGGTCGCGGCGACCCGGCCGTCGACCAGGACGACGCGAGCGCCGGCGACCGAGAGGCCGCGGTGGGCGGTGTCGATGATGCGGCTGCGGTCGTGGTAGCCGAGGAGGGCGTTGTCGAACGCCGGTAGGAACCGTACCGGGGCGGGTGTGTCGGGGTCGGGGCGTGGCGCGTGGGGGAGGTCCAGCAGTTCCCGGCCTCTTTCGTCGCGGAAGGTGACCAGCTCCTCGCGTATCGCGGCCACCGCGGCCGGCAGTCCGGCGAGGCCGCACCAGGCGCGCAGGTCGGCCGTGGCGGCGGGGCCGTACGCGGCCAGATAGCGGCGTACCAGCGTTTCGCCGACCGGATCGGAGCCCTCCGGGGCCGGCGGGTCGATCTCGCGGCCCAGCCAGGAGGAGAGCGGGACGTTGCGCACTCCCGCCCTCGTGCGCCACAGCCCGCGCGGCGGCAGCTGCACCATCGGGACGAGGGCGGCGATCAGCATTTCGCCCAGTGGCCGCGGGCCCGGCGCCGGCCAGCGCTCGGCAAGCGCCCGCGCGAGCTCGGTCATCGAACGGGGCTCGTTGTCGGCCATCACCGCCCGGCCTGCCGTCGCGAGCTCGTCGAGATCCACCCCGGCGAGCTCGCGGCGGTAGGTCCCGAGCACCCGTTGGCGCAGCATGAGATCGTGGCGGGCCCGCCAGGCCAGGGCGTCGTCGGCGGTGAGCAGGTGGACGGTGCGGCGCATGAGGTGGGTCCGCACCACGCTCCGCCGGATCAGCAGGTCCGAGAGCACCGCCGGGTCGAACGCGCGCAGCCGTGACCAGAGCCCGACGAACGGTTCCTGCGGTTCCTGCGCTTGCAGGCCGCACAGATGCGCGACGGCGTCGAAGACCGGCACGTCGGCGTGATCGAGCAGCAACTGCCGGGCGAGCGTGGCGCGGTTGAGCGCCCGGGCGTCGAGAACGGTCATCGGTCAGGTTGATTTCTGCCCGTCGAGCGTCTCGCGCAGGATGTCGGCGTGCCCGGCGTGCTGGGCAGTCTCGGCGATGACGTGGCGGTCACGGCGTTCGGGCCTTTCGGGTTGGTGTCGTTGACTGGCACGCGACAACACTCGCAGGAGTAGCGGACAGGGAGTGGCCGCTTCTCAGGGCAATATGGGGATCATGCCGAAGACTTCAGCGCGACTGCTGGCGTTGCTCTCGCTGCTTCAGGCGCGCCGGGACTGGCCGGGGGCGCTGCTGGCCGAGCGGCTGGAGGTCAGCCCGCGCACCGTACGCCGTGATGTCGACCGCCTGCGCGAGCTCGGCTATCCCATCGTGGCCTTCAAGGGGCCCGACGGTGGGTACCGGCTCGACGCCGGCACGGAGCTGCCCCCGTTGCTGTTCGACGACGAGCAGGCCGTCGCGCTGGCCATCGCGCTCCAGATCGCCACCACCGCCGGCGCCGGCATCGAGGAAGCCGCGGCGCGCGCCCTGAACACCGTCCGGCAGGTCATGCCCGCACGGCTGCGCCACCGGATCGACACCCTCCAGGTCACCGCCGTCGAGCGGCCCGTGACGGACCCACCGGTCGACAGCGGCGTGCTCATAGCGCTCAGCGCCGCCGTCCACGCCCGCGAGGTGCTGCGCTTCGACTACGACAACGGCGAGCCGACGCCGCCGCGCCGGGTGCAGCCCCATCACCTCGTCACCTGGGGCGGGCGCTGGTACCTCGTCGCCTGGGACCTCGACCGCGAGGACTGGCGCACCTTCCGCGCCGACCGGATCACCCCGCGCACCCCCACCGGCCCCCGCTTCACCCCGCGCGAGCTGCCCGGAGGTACGGTGGCCACCTTCGTGGCCAGCAGGTTCCGGGGCTCCGACGGCGCCGGCACCTGGCCCTGCCGCGGCGAGGTGATCCTCGACCTGCCCGCCGCCGCCGTGTCCCGCTACATCCGCGACGGAATCGTCGAGGAACTCGGCCCAGACCGCTGCCGGCTCGTCCTGGGCTCGTGGTCCTGGCCCGGCCTGGCCGCCACCATCGGCAGGTTCGACGCCGACATCGAGGTCGTCGGCCCGGCCGAGCTCAAGGACGCCTTCGCACACCTGGCCCGCCGCTACGCCAACGCCGCGGAAGTCGTGATCACGGGGCTGGGAAAGGGTTGGACGGGGTGATGCCCGGGCTTGTAACTTGCAGTTGACCGAGACATCGCCCGAGGAGGTGAGACCCATGAACGCTGTATCGATGTGGGTGCTCCCCCTTCCCGTCACGGTCGGGCGATTGACGTAGGTGTCGCCGGGAGCGCCTCGCCAACAAGGCACTCCCGAAAGGCAACACCTATGAACTTTCCGCAGGTCACCGCCGAGCCGTCGTCGAACGACAGGGTCGAGCGCGACGTCCCCGTGTTCGATGTGATCATTGCCGGGTGCGGGCCGACCGGTGCGATGCTGGCCGCCGAACTGCGGCTGCACGATGTGCGGGTACTCGTTCTGGAGAAGGAAACCGAGCCCGCCTCGTTCGTCCGCATAGTCGGTCTGCATATTCGCAGTCTCGAGCTGATGGCGATGCGCGGACTGCTGGATCGCATTCTCGAACGCGGAAGACGGCGTCCGGTCGGCGGTATCTTCGCCGCCATCCCCAAA
>NZ_BLAE01000029.1 GCF_009687865.1 Acrocarpospora macrocephala | reverse complement strand
CCCCAGTCCCCCCCAAACCGGCCCCCCCACGCCGCAAGTCCCGCGGCCGCCGCGCCTCAGTCCCCAGCTGGGACGAAATCATGTTCGGCGCCCGCAAACCCGACTAATCCCCCAGACCGACCAGCCCGCCCGCCTGGCGCAAGCCCCTGCCGGGCTGCCGCCGCCACTCTTGGCGCCGGTGCGGCGAGAACCACCACCAGCGCAAACGGCGCCGGATAAGGGCGAGCAACCCAAGCGACCCGTTCGTCGGATTGGGTCCTCGTAGGCCCGATCGTGTTGGCCCGATCGTGTTGGCCAGATCGCTGAGGCCTGATCGGTGGGGCGTGGTCGCCGGGATCGTTAGGGTCGGGCGATGAACTGGTTCAGCCATTCGGGGGTGACCTCGGCGGCGAACTCCACGCCTTGGCGTTCGCCGGTGTCGAGGGCGGAGTAGCCGCCTTTGCCTGCGCCGACGCCCGCGATCACGGTCAGCAGCCTGGATGAACGCTGGAACCACGTCTGTTTGAATGTCCATCCGACTATGGCCCGGCGTTCGACGATTGCCTGTGTCCGGCGGAGCGAGCCTGACCGGACCGAAAGGCGAGCGCCGTCGTATGCGTGACCGAGCGATCGGTACCGGTCGAGGCCGAGCGGAATCCCCAGGAGCGCGAGCACCAAGGCGATCACCACGACGACACCCCAGCCGAGCACTCCCGCGACTGCGACGACCACCAGCCACGGGAAGATGGCGCGGAACAGGCGACGCCTGCGGGCCTGCGGTGGATGCGGGCGCAGTGGCATACCAGCCGAGCTGGCCTGGCCAGCCGAATCGACCTGGCCGGAGGGAACCTGGCCGGAGGGAACCTGGCCGGAGGGAACCTGGCCGGAGGGAGCTTCGTGCTCGGACGGATGGACCTGACCAAACTGGTCGGAAGGGTGGACGTGGCCGATCTGGCCAGGCGTGCTGGCCTGGCTGGGTGGGGTGGTGGCGCTGGAGGGGCCGAATGGGCCGATTGCTTCGGCGGCGATGGCTAGGGCGGCGGATTTGGGGGTGACGGGGAGGAGTTGGCCTCGGGTTTGGGAGTCGCCTAGGCCGGTTACCACTGCCCAGACTCTGACCAGCTTGGCGGCGCGTTCCGGTGGGCTTTCTGCCAGTTCGTAGCCGCGGATTCTGCGGCGTTCCAGGGAGACCGCACGACGGTTGATCAGGCCGCGTTCGGCGACCAGGTAGCCGTCGCGTGATTTGAGGGTGAAGTCCCAGTTGAAGATCGCATACATGACGCCGCCGACGAAGGGCATGGCCAGCACGAGGACGGCCACGGCGACGATCAGGTATTGCGGGCGGTCCCACAGCCATTCGCCGACTGCCCAGGCGTCCTTACCGCTGATACCGAACTCGTCGCCCCACTGGAAGAGCAGGCCGATCGCACCTGCGACCAGGGCGAACGGTGTCAGCAGGTAGGCGCCGGACAGCGGGCCGTACCTGAGCCAGGACCGGGGAACCCGGATGTAGTAGTGCTCCTTGCCATGGCCGGGAGCCGCGGACGTCGTCCCGGTGGACGTATCGGTGGCATTGGCGGAGCTTTCGGACGAGGCGACGGCTGGGATGACTCGGCGCGCCAGCAGGACAGCGCGCAGCCGTTCGGCCTCTTCGACGGTTACCCCGTTGAGCTCGCCTTCCTGCTTGTCGCCTCCGGCTCCGGTATCGAGCTTGAGCACGGCCAGGCCAAGCAGCCGATGCAGCGGCGGCGTGCTGACATCCACTCCGCGAATCCGCTCCAACGGAATGGTACGAACAGAACGACTGACGAACGCCCTGGTCAGCTCCAGCCGATCCCCCACGATCGTGTACGTGAACGTGGCCCACCTGATGACCGCGAACACGATCGACCCCGCCACACCCATGGCCGCGAACACGAACGAACGCGGCGAAAACCCACCCGCGACCAGCACCCCACCCAGCGGCAACAGCAGCGACGGCAACATCCGCACCGGATCGATCAGCAACACCTTCGGACTAAGCCGCACCGCCACCGGCGCAACCCCAGCCTGCTGCCCAGGAACCCCAGCATCCGGCGCCGCCCTGAACGGCGAATCGTCACCTCGGACCGCATTGTCGGGTGCCACGTCACTCTCAGCCACATGAACTCCGGCCCCGTCGCCCTGGTCCGCGTCTCCCTGGTCCGCGTCGCTTCGGCCCGCCTCGATCGAGGGATGATCGCCTCGGGCCACGTCACCTCGGGGAGTTTTAACCGGAGAATCGTCACCTCGGACCGCATTGTCGGGTGCCACGTCACTCTCAGCCACATGAACTCCGGCCCCGTCGCCCTGGTCCGCGTCTCCCTGGTCCGCGTCGCTTTGACCCGCCTCGATCAGGGGATGGTCGCCTCGGACCGCGTCGCCTTTTGGCCCGTTGGTTGCGGGCGCGTTGGGTGGGGGTGAATGGGTGGGGTTGTCTGGTTCTGGGGACGTCATGTGGCGTCGTCTCTGAGTTGCTGGGCTTGGTGGGAGAGGTCTTCGGCCAGGCGGGCGGCGACCTCGTAGTCGAGGCCCTTGATGGTGGAGGAGCCAGCGTAGGACGCCGTTCTGATCTCTACGGTGGCCAGGCCGAGGAGGCGTTCGAACCAGCCTTGGGCTTTGTCGACGGTTTGGATGCGGCCTACGGGGACGAACACCCATTCCCTGCTCAACCAGCCGGAACGCGCGTAGACGACATCGTCGGAGAGTTCCCAGCGGTGCACGGCGAAGCGTAGGGGTGGCTCGATGATTACTGGGGGGAGCAGGACCAGGGCGGTGGCCAGGGGGACCAGCCAGGGGCGGGCGGTGAGCCAGTCGGGTAGCCAGGTCCAGCTGCCGACCCAGAGCGACAGCAGAGCCGCGCCGCCGACCATGATGATGAAGCCGGTGATCCCTTCGATGAACCACAGCGTGATGGCGCGTCGCGACACCTGATGGGCGGGTGCCCGGAGCGCGTCACGCGACACCGGGCGCGCTGTCGGCGGCGACGGGGGAAGCGGGCCTGCGGGATCACTCACGACTCCACCCTAAGTCGTGTCAGCGCTCTCTTGACCGCCCAGCGGTTCCCCCTGCAAGGGGCCGACGGCCGGACAGCCTGATGGGACTGATCGACCTTGAACGCCTCTCCCGAAGCGTGATCAAACCAGCCCACCAGGTTCGTTCTTCTCGTTCAGGTCTTGGTCAGCCCGATCGGCTCACTGGCTCCAGATGCCGGAAGCGAACCGCAGATGACGGAACCACTAGGAGCCCGGCTAGGAACCCGGCCGCTAGGAACCCGGCAGCCCAGGCTCACCAGTCTGGCCGAGTTGGCCGGGGAGTTGGCCGAGCTGACCGGGAGGCCCGGCAGGACCTGACTGTCAGTTCTCGTTGCCCTTGCCGCTCTCCTTGCCCTTGCCGCCTCTGCCGTCATGCCCACCCTTGCCGCCCTTGCCACCTTTGCCGTCATGCCCGCCCTTGCGGTGCTCACCGTCAAAGCCGGCCATGTTGCCCCAATCATCGTGGCTGCCCAGGCCGCCTCTGTCGTCATGCCCGACATTGCCGCCCTTGCCACCCCCGCCGTCATGCCCGACCTTGCCACCCCCGCCGTCATCCCCGACATTGCCGCCCTTGCCACCCCCGCCGTCATGCCCGACCTTGCCGCGCCTGTCGTTATGGCTGGCCATGTGGCGCCTATCGTCGTCGCTACCCAGGCTGGCCTTGTCGTCATATCTGCGCCTACCGTCATATCTGCCCCTGACGTCATCGCTGGGCTTGGCGTCAACGCTGCCCCTGCCGTCATCGCTGGGCTTGCCGGGGAAGCTACGGGGGCCAGATGGGCCGGGCTTGCTGTCCTTGACAGGTTTGCCGGGCGGGCCGGGGTGGCCGGGCTTGCCATCGTGGCCGGGCTTGCCGGGAGGCCCGGGCGGGCCAGGCTTGCTGGGCTTGGTGTTATGGACAGATTGGCCGATCTGGCCAGGTCTGCCGAACTGGCCGGGCCTACTGATCTGACCAGGTCTGCTGGTCTGACCAGGTCTGCTGATCTGGCCGGGCCTGCTCTGGCCGGGCCTGCTGGTCTGACCGGGTCTGCTGGTCTGGCCAGGGTGGCCGAGCGCAGGCCTGTGGGGGAGGTTGTGGAAGTTGCGCTGGCCTTGTGCTCCGGGCAGGTTCTGGAAGTTGCGCTGGTCTTGTGGTTCGGGGAGGCTCTGCGGTTCTTGAGGTCCACGTGGGTTATGTGGGCGGGGTGGGCGTTGTAGGCCGGTGTCGTGGTCGCCCCGGGTTCTCTGTGGGGCGTTGGAGCGGGTGCAGTCGCCATGGTGCTGGCAGGGGCATCCGCCGCTGTCAGCGTGACGGGGCCGATGGCGGTCCCGTTCGCGGTACCAGTACCGGTCGCGATAGTGATCTCGGTCCCAGTTGCTGGAGGTGAGTGAGGTCGCGTTGGCCGCGGGGTCCGCGGATGCCATCGCGCTGGTCTGGATCTGGCCGGCCAACGCCACGCCCGCAACGGTCATGACGGCGGCACATCTCAGGAGACGAGCGCCGATAAACAGGTCCTTAACAGACCCGGTCCCACAATATCTCAACTAAATCCCTTACTGTGAGAATCCTTCTCCGCTGAGAGCAGAGCGCTGCGAAACGGAAATACCCACGGCCCTTGGACAAAGTCACGTTCGACGTATCAGCTTTGGCAAATAAATGGCACACTAAAGAAAACTCCGTCCGCTTTGACGGAAATTTCGGCCTTTGTTGTTGCGCGCTCGCAGGGCCTCGGAACGCCGTCCGTGTAGGGGTTGCCGAGCGCGTGCTTGAAAAGGAGCCTTCTCCCAGCGTGCGCCGAGCGTTGAGTGTTCCGGCCGGGCGCAAGCCGTACCAGAATCGAAAGGGTTCGATCGGATCGGGAATCGACGGAAGTCTGACGAAAAGTGGAAACAATAGTCAGCTATCCAGCACCGGACGAGCCTCAACCCGCCGAGCCCGCCGCCATGTGGTGACATGTCGCCTAGTCGTACCTCTTCCTCAATAAATCGGGAAAAGGTGACGTTCTTCGTGTCGTAGCCCCACAGCGGGCGGTGGCGTCGCAGCCGCGATCATCCGGGAAGCACCCCTTTGGGGCGTCCGTTCGGGCATCCGTCGGGCATCCGTCGGGTGCCTGTCGCGTACCTGTGGATCCGCTGTCGGATCGGGTATGGCGCGGTCTCCGCCCAGGTCCA
This sequence comes from Acrocarpospora macrocephala, assembly GCF_009687865.1. Taxonomy (GTDB): domain Bacteria; phylum Actinomycetota; class Actinomycetes; order Streptosporangiales; family Streptosporangiaceae; genus Acrocarpospora; species Acrocarpospora macrocephala. The sequence continues at coordinate 144,134 of NZ_BLAE01000029.1, read as the reverse complement.
GCACTCGATCAGCCCGATTCGGTGCGTTCTTCGCGCGACGGATCATCGCGATCGGGTCAGCGCACCATCCGGTTCCGCGTAGCATCATCCGGCATGGGGTCGCCTTCCAAACCAGCACGCGCCCGTGCCGCCGTCTTACCGATGGTGGCCGTCGCCGTGTGGGCGGGAACCTCGGGCTGCGGGATCGTGGGCGGTGGTTCGCCCGCGGACCTCGACGTCATCAGCGTGTCGAGCCCGCAGTTCCGGGACGGCGACCCGCTGCCGCACGGCTACTCCTGCCGGGGCGGGATCGGCAATCCGCCGCTCCGCTGGTCGGGGACGTCGGGCGCCAAGTCGGTGGCCCTGGTGGTCGACGACACCAACGATTCGGGCGATGGGGCGGAGGTGCACTGGATCGTGTACAACATCGATCCGGAAACCACCGAGCTCGGGGAGAACACCGTGCCCCGAGGATCACGGCAAGGTGCGACAACTAGCGGCAAAGTCGGATATGTGCCCCCTTGCCGGGCCGAGGACAGCTACCGTTTCACTGTCTATGCCCTCGACGCGAAACTGGATCTTCCGGTGGGTGCCCCCCTCTCGGAGAGTCTGGAACGCATCGCGGCGCACACCATCGCACGTGGACGGCTCACAGCGACCAACATCCAGTGACATGCTGAACACCGGAGGTAATAGTGCCCAACCAATCTTCGCCTAGGGTGTGACAACGGTCATTGTGGTCAAGCAGAATCGGTTCCAATTGCTGAGCGCAGGTGAACGAAGGGGGCAGGTCGCGTCGATGGCCGCGCGATCTCACCGGCGCCGCTGGAAGGCCATGGCCTTGAGGGTGGTGCTATGACTGCGGTCATTTTGGGCCTCGTCGCCGTCGTGCTATTGGTGCTGGTAGTGGTGGCACTGGGCATGCGGTCGATGAACCGCAGGGAGAGCGCGCTCTCTTCCGAGCGGATCAAGGCGATGGCCGAAGGGACGGGACCGAAGAGCCGTCGGCCTGCCGAGGAGACGTTCTTCGAGAGCTTCCCTGAGGGTTTCGACGCCTTCGAGGAACCGGCCAAACGGACCGCCACCAAAACGACCGGTGCGCCTCCCCGTCCTGCTGCCCGCCCCGGCGGCCGCCAGGCCGCGCGCCCGGCGCAGCGGGGTGGCAAGCCTGGCGGCAAGCCCGCGGGCAAGCAGCCCGCCACCGCCGCCACCGCTCCGCGCGGTAAACGCGGGGTGGACGAGTGGGGCGCGGACGACGACTACGACGACGACTACTGGAGCCGGGTGCGCGCCGACGACGGCGCCTTCGGCGGAACGATCAAACAGCGGATGGCGACCCCGCGCCCGCTGGAGGCCGAGGCCGGCATCGGCGTCGACCCCAACGCGTCCACCGTGCAGGCTCCGCTCCCGCAGCGGCCCGCCGCCGGCGCGGTGCCCGGCATCGCCGCGGCCGTGCCGTCCCCCGGCCTCGCCGACCTGGTGGAACCGCTGCGCGCCACCCCCTCCTCGGCCATCGCCGAGGAGAAGACCATGACCTTCTCCGCTCCCACCCCCGAGCCGCTGAGCTCCTACACCGGCTCGCCCACCGGCCCGCTGGCCACGCCGGAGCCGATGCGCTCCACCGGCCCCTTCTCCGCGACCGGCCCGTTCGAGGCCACGCCCGCGACCGGGCCCTTCCTGTCCGGGCCTTCCACGGGTTCCTTCGAGTCCTCCAGGGTCGCCGCGTACGAGCCGCCCCGGACCAGTGGATCGTTCGACGCCGTCTCGCCCGCCACGGGATCGTTCCCCGCGACTGGCTCCTTCGAGGTTCCCCGTGGCGCCTTCGAGGCGCCCCGCGCGCCCAGTGGCTCGTTCCCGACGGTCGAGCCCACCTACCAGGAGCCGCCGTCGGCCTGGTCCCAGCCCACCTACCCGCCCACTCCGGTCCCTGCCACTCCGCCGCCCACCCCTCCGGGTTCCTGGACCGGTGTGCGGGACGTGCTGGACGACCCGGAGCCGCCGCGCCGCGACGATTCGTGGTCCACGTCGGGCAACTACCAGCTGCCGTCCACGCCGTACGACAACGGCTACGGTTACCAGCCGGAACCGCCGCCCCCGTCCTACTCCTCGTACGAGGTGAGCGCGGGCTGGGCGACCATCGACGACTCCGACGCGGTGACCGGGGCCAACCAGGCGCCGCCGGCCGGCTCGCCATACGACACGGTGAGCTACGACACCCCGTCCGGCCAGGACCGGAGCTACGACTACGAAGCCGGTTACCCGGCGCAGAACCCGGCCGGTGGCTGGCCGTCGTACGACGAGCTTTACGGCAGCCCCGAATCGACCACGCAGAGCGGATCCCGGCGCGGCAACCACCGTGGCCCTGAGCCCGACTATCCCGACTATTACCGCTGATTTTCCTCGCTCTTTCTCGGTCCTCGGCCGAGTGTGCCGTACAGTCGCGGCATGACCGGGGGCAACACAACAGTCACACAGGGTAGTTACAGGCGAGACAAGCTCACGTCGGTGCTGCGGCATGACCTGCCGGCGTCGCTGGTCGTCTTCCTGGTCGCGGTGCCGCTTTCGCTGGGCATCTCGGTGGCGTCCGGAGCGCCGCTGGCCGCCGGTCTGGTGGCCGCGGTGGTGGGCGGCATCGTGGCGGGCGCGCTGGGCGGTTCGGTCGTGCAGGTGAGCGGCCCGGCCGCCGGTCTCTCGCTGGTGGTGGCGGAGCTCGTGCAGGTGTACGGCTGGCGCGCCACCTGCATGATCACGCTGATGGCGGGGGTGCTGCAGCTGCTGCTCGGGATGTTCCGGGTGGCCAGGGCGGCCCTCGCGGTGTCCCCCGCCGTAGTGCACGGCATGCTGGCCGGGGTCGGCATCGTGATCGCTCTGGCCCAGCTGCACATCGTGCTCGGCGGGCAGCCGCAGCGCTCGGCGCTGGAGAACCTGCTCGAACTGCCGGAGCAGATCATCAACAACCACGCGCACGGCGTGGCAGCCGGGGTGCTCACCATCGTCGTGCTGCTGGTCTGGACGCGGCTGCCGAAGCTCAAGGTGGTGCCCGCGCCGCTGGCCGCGCTGGTCATCGCCTCGCTGACGGCGGTGGCGCTCGGGTGGGACATCACCAAGGTGGACCTGACCGGCGGGTTCGGGTCCGCCGCCGGGCCGCTGTGGCCGAAGGGCGACTGGCACGCGATCGTGGGGGCGGTGGTGCTGGTGGCCGTGCTCGCGGGGGTGGAGTCGCTGCTCACCTGCGTGGCCGCCGACCGCATGCACGACGGGCCGCGCGCCGACCTGGACCGGGAGCTGACCGCCCAGGGCGCGGCCAACCTGATCTCGGGCACGCTGGGCGGGCTGCCCATCTCCGGCGTGGTGGTGCGGACCACCACCAACGTCCGGGCCGGGGCGCGCAGCCGCTGGTCGGCGGTGCTGCACGGGATGTGGGTGCTGCTGGCGACGCTCGCGTTCGCCTCGATCATCGGGCTGATCCCGCTGGAGGCGCTGGCCGCGCTGCTGCTGTTCATCGGCGTCAAGATGGTGAACCTGGGCAACGCCAAGGACCTGAGCGGGCACGGCGAGATGCCGATCTACTTCGTGACCATGGGCGCGGTGGTGGTGATCGGGCTGGCCGAGGGCATCGTGATCGGCCTCGGGCTGGCCGCGATCATCGCGCTGCGGCGGCTGACCTGGGTGTCGGTGGAGGTGCAGCAGCACGCCGGGCGGTGGCGGATCGCGGTGACCGGGTCGCTCACCTTTCTCGGCGTGCCCCGGCTCTCCGAGGCGCTGCGGACCATCCCGACGGGCGCGCCGGTGGATCTGGATCTGCACGTGGACTTCATGGATCACGCCGCGTTCGAGACCCTGCACGCGTGGCGGCTCGAACACGAGCGTACGGGCGGCACGGTCGACATCGACGAGCTGCACGACGACTGGTATTCGGCGGCGGCCAACGGCACCCGGGTGTATCCGGCCAAGTCGCCGCCGCAGCTGGATCGGTGGTACCTGCCATGGGCGTACCGGCGAGGGGCCGCGGATCCGGTCAGCGAGGATCTGCTCACCGGGACGCGCGAATACCATCGGCGGACCGCGCCGCTGGTGCAGCCGCTGCTGACCCGGCTGGCGCGCAAGCAGACGCCGTCCCACCTGTTCATCACCTGCGCCGACTCGCGCATCGTGCCCTCGCTGATCACCGCGAGCGGGCCGGGGGATCTGTTCACCGTGCGGAACATCGGCAATCTCGTCCCCCGGTACGGCTCGGCGCCGCTGGACGATTCGGTGGCGGCGGCGGTGGAGTACGCGGTGAAGGTGCTCGGGGTGCGGACGATCACGGTGTGCGGGCATTCGGGGTGCGGGGCGATGGTGGCCCTGCTCGGGGAGGCGCCGGAGTTGCCGTCGGTGCAGCGGTGGCTGCGGCATGGGCGGCAGTCGCTGGCGCGGTTCGTGGCGGAGTCGCCCGGGGAGGAGATCGGGCCGCTGGATCGGTTGTGCCGGACGAATGTGCTGCAGCAGCTGGATAACCTGCGGACTTATCCGATGGTGGAGGGGTTGGAGCGGGCGGGGGAGCTGGAGCTGACCGCGATGTACTTCGACATCGGGACGGCGCGGGTGCACGCGCTCTCCGAGGAGGAGCCGTTGAGCCCCGTCCCGGAGCTACGCACCGGATGATCGGTAGCATCCTGCAATGGCGAATGAACGGTATTACGGCGGCGATAGCTCTGCTTTCATCACGGCGCTGGTGGCGTTGCAGCGTGCCCAGGGTGTGCCGCTCGACCAGGCATACCAGTTCGCCGAGAGCACTTACCGGGAGACGACGTCCAGAAAAGGCGGGAACTCCTTCGGCAACGACGAGCTACTGGAGTTCTTGAGGTTGTTCGAGCAACGCTGAGATGTCAGCCGGGTGTGGGGATTCCCGTGGGCATTCGCATGGCGCCGCCGCCGAGTGGGCCGCCGCCGACCAGGACGGTTGAGCCGGCCATGTAGCCGAACTCGTCGGTGGCCAGGGAGACGACGGCTCTGGCGATCTCCTCGGGGGTGGCCATGCGCTGGAGTGCCGAGACGTTGAGGGGTCCCCACGCGCGTTTGAATCCCTCCCAGACGGTGTCCGGAATGCCCGGCGGGCGTGCCAGGGCGGTGTCGGTCGTTCCTGGTGCGATCGCGTTGACGCGGATGCCCTTCGGGCCGTAGTCCATGGCGGCGGCGTCGACGATGCCTTTGATCGCCTGCTTGCTGGCGGTGTAGGCGGTGCCGCCGGGGCGCCGTGATTCGGACGCGGTGCAGATGATGACGCCGTGTCCTGCTCTGAGCATGTGTGGCGCCTCGTATTTGATGGCGAGGAACACGCCGCGCGCGTTGGTGTTCTGCACGTCGTTCCAGGTGTCGAGGGACAGCTCGTGCAGTGGGCCTGTCCTGGTGATGCCGGCGTTGTTGAACGCGACGTCCAGGCCGCCGAAGGCGGTGACGGTGCCGTCGACGAATCGCTGGAGTTGGTCGGGTTCGCGGACGTCGGCGCGTACATAGCGGACTGTGCCGCCGGCGGCGCGGATCTCGCGCGCCACCCGCTCGCCGTACTCGACGCGGCGGCCGCAGAAGCTCACTTTCGCGCCCTCGGCCGCGAACGCCTTGGCGGCGGCCTCGCCGATGCCGGAGGTGGCTCCGGTGATCAGCACGACCTTGCCGGTGAAGCGGCCGCGCGGGGCTGCCGCCGGTGCGGGGCTCGTGGGCGGGGAGGCGAACCACGGCGGGACGACCACGGCCCCCGCGAGACCGGCGGCTCCGGCCGCGGCGGCGGCAAGCCCGAGCACCACCCGGCGCCCCGGCCGCCGCGGGGGGTCCTGCTTCGGCGCCTCCGGGTCGAGGCTCTGCCCCTCGTCTGGCCGACCGGGCGTCGGCTCCTTGTCTTCGGCGATCACTCGTTCCGTCCTTCCTCGAAGGTGTACGGCCCGGAGAAACTCGCAGCGGTGGATTTCACCACGACCTCCCCGCTGCTGCACGGCGGCGACCTCTATGCCGTGTCCTCGCGGGCCCTGTCGTGACAAGCCTCGCCGCGTCGCGAATCGCCCGCCTCCTGCCACGGGGCGAGGTAACCGGCCTGTGAGGCGATGGCCGCTCATACTCGGGAAGGATGTGAGTGCCGAGGCGACGAATCGGCTCTGGCCGCATTTGGTGCATCGATGGCGTTGCCGCTGATCATGTCCGCTGATCGTGAACCCCAACGACATGTCCGGAAATAACGCGAAAGATGGTTGCATGAGAATTTTGGTGATCGGTGGGTCGGTGTTTCTTGGCAGGGCGATCGTCGAGGAGGCGTTGCGGCGTGGACACGACGTGACGACTTTCAACCGCGGCGTGAGCCGTCCCGACCTGCCGGGCGTGACCGCTGTGCACGGTGACCGCGAGGTCCCCGCCGACCTGGACCGCCTCGCCGAATCCGGCACCTGGGACCGCGTCATCGACGTGTGCGGCTTCACCCCGAGCGTCGTCCTCGACGGAGTACGGCGGCTGAACGGCCGCGCCCCCCATTACACGTTCATCTCCAGCATCTCCGCATACCCGGAATGGCCCGGCGTCTCCGGCGTGGACGAGAGCTCCCCCCGCCACGACTGCCTGCCCGACGCCACCACCGGCGAATACGGCGTGCTGAAGGCGGGCTGCGAACGCGCGGTCGAAGAGTATTTCGACGGCGGCGCGCTCATCATCAACCCCGGCCTGATCCTCGGCCCGCACGAGAATGTCGGCCGCCTCCCCTGGTGGCTCACCCGCATCCAGCGCGGCGGACGCGTCCTGGCCCCCGGCGACCCCGCCCTCCCCATGCAGGTCATCGACGCCAGGGACATCGCCGCCTTCACCCTCGACCAGGCCGAACTCGCCACCACCGGCCGCTACTTCACCAGCGGTGTCCCCGGCAACACCACCTTCGGCGACTGGCTGAACCTCTGCGTCGAAGCCACCGCCTCCGACGCCGAACTCGTCTGGGTAGACGACCAGTTCCTCCTCGACCACGACGTCCAGCAATGGAGCGAACTCCCCCTCTGGTACGCCGCCAGCCCCGACGCCACCGGCGTCTGGACCCCATCCTCCGCAAAAGCCGCCGCCGCAGGCCTCACCTGCCGCCCCGTCCGCGAAACCGTCCAGGACACCTGGGCTTGGCTCCGCGACATCCCCATCCCGGACCGCAGCTTCGGCGCCCGCATCCTGAGCCACGGCATCGACCCCGACAAGGAGGCCAGCATCCTGGCCGAATGGGATAACCGCCCACGCTGACACCGAACTTCCGCATAGCCGGATAGCCGCCCTTGGGACACTCACCCTGTCCGCCATCTCTCCGTTCCAGGGCGGGCGAAGCCCAAGGGTGCGGTGTTCCAGGTCGGGCCGAAGCCCGAGGAGCACAATTCGTGCGGGTCGGGCGGGCGAGCCCAAGGGCACGCTCTCGAGGGTCGGGGCGAAGCCCAAGGGCACGTCTCGAGGGTCGGGGCGAAGCCAAGGGCACGCAACTCGAGGGTCGGGCGGGCGAAGCCCGAGGGTGTTCTCGGGGGTCGGGGCGGAGCCCCGGGGGGATACCGAGGGTGGGTGGGTGGGAGTTCCACGGCAACCACTGCACGACCAAGTCAGACGGCGACCGACCGACATTTCCGGGTGAACCGGACGCTTTCCGAGCATCCCTGCCCCAGGCTGAGCGCGGGCTCTAGTATGCACGAGCCGCGTTCACGTGACTACGCCACGTGATCCAACCTGGGAGGGACACTCGTGGGCAGGTCGATCAAGGGGAACTCCGCCCTGGCCCGGCCCTATCGCGACCTCGTGTGGCTTGCGTACCTGACGCTGCCCCCGGACGGCGGCGAGCGGCGGCTCGTGCTCGCCCACCGGCTGGCCGCCCGCGCCCTGCTCCGCCACCCCGGCGACCTCCCCGCCGCCCGCCTCCGGGTGCTGACCCGCGCCCTGCGCCACCGCCTCCGCCCATGGCTGGGCCCGACCCGCCGCCTGGAGGTCGTCCCCGCCATCGTCCGCAGCGGCGAACACGCGTTCACCACCTCCCTCGAATCCCTCCCCGCCCCAGCCAGAGCCGCGTACGCGATGACCCGCCTGGAAGGCCTCCCCCCTGAGGAAACCCGCCGCATCCTCGGCCAGGCCTCCGTCCCCGAACCCTCCATCGCGCTCGCCCTCGTCGACGCCCTCGAAGACGAGCACGGCTCCGCCATCCCGCACCGCCCCGCCGCCGACCCCACCCTGGCCCGCGTCTACGGCCGTGCCGCCCCACGCTGGCTGACCGCCCTGGGGACCGTGCTGCTCCTGCTGGGCGGGGCGAGCATTCCGTACTGGCTCGACAACGGCACCCCCGCCACGGGCGCGACGGCCATTCTCACCCTCCAACGCGTACCAGCCGAAACCTGGCGCACCACCACAACCCTGGACATCCGCGCCTGGCATCCCCGAGGCGCCCTGATCGACGACCGCCACCTCACCACCCGCGCCCTCCGCGCCTGGCAGGGTTCGGTACGGCCCGAGGCCCTCTACGGCGTCTCCCCCGCCCCGCCCACCACCGACCCGCAACTCCTCTACGCCGACCGGGTCGACGGCGGCACGATCGTCCTGATGCGCGACCCGGGCAGGATCGCCCGCTACGCGGAAAGCCGCGGCGTCGCGTCACTGGAGATCTTCCCTGAACCTCGCCCCAAACCGGACGGCTCAAGCCCGCTCAAACTATCCGGATCGCGGTACCTGCTGCCGCCGTGGGTCGAGGAGGTCTCGGCCGCCACCCTCAGCCGGCTCGGGGCACGCTGGCGAACGATCCCGGTGTCGGGGGGCGTGACCGCTCCCATCCCACCGGTACAAACCGGCGCCTGCTGGCGCGGGCCGGTCCTGCGCCTCCGGGCCCCGGCGGTCGCCGGCGGTCTCCCGTACACAATGATCGACTTCGGCCGGTTGGCTCTGGCCAACATCTATCACCAGCCTCCGCCGCCCGCCGAAATCGACCGCTCCGGCCCTCCGGAGATCGAGAACCTCGCCGCTTTCAACGTCTGGGCCTACCTCGGCTGCAATCTCCCGTTCCCGCCCACCGAAGTCCAAGCCGCCACCGCCTGGGAATTCTGGTCGGGTTCCCTGCCCGAGCAGGCCACCGGCCGCTGGCTCTGCACCCGTTTCACCAACACCGACGGCACCAACACCACCCGGGCCACCCTGCTCGCCTACGCCCAAGGGCATACCACCGCGATCCCGACCGGGGAGCGTACGAACACGTGGGACTGTAGCCGTCTCGAACACGACATCGTCTCCGGGACCTGGTGGAAAGCCCCCTCCGGCCGCTGGCACTACCTCGCTGGAGCCAGCCGCCAGATAACCCAGCTGTCCATAACCGGCCTGGGCGTCACGGATGTCATCGCCAATTCCACCTTCGCTTTCGCTCCCGGCCCGATCGGGGGCACCACTCCTCGGACCAAAATCACCCTGAAAGCCGTCACCTCCGAGGGCGATGTTCCGCCAACCTTCCAGCAGACGTACGAGCCCTGACTACAGTGGTCGCGGTGACCCAGGTGAGCCTGCAGCCGATCACTGACGCCAACCGGGCCGCTGTGGTGGCGCTGGACGTCACCCCGGCCCAGCAGAACTATGTGGCCGGGGTGACCGACTCCCTGGCCGACGCCCTCGGCTCCCCCCAGGCGATGCCCTGGTACCGCGCCATCTACGCCGACGGCGCACCGATCGGCTTCGTCATGATCAGCGACAACATCCCGCCTGGGGATCCCACCTTGCTGGGTCCCTACTTCCTCTGGCGACTGCTGGTCGACGCCCGCTACCAAGGCCGTGGTTACGGCCGCGCGGCGCTAGACCTGGTCATCGCCTACCTGAGCACCCGCCCAGCCGCCCACGAACTCCTGACCAGCGTCGCACCGGGCGAGGACAGCTCCCCACTGGGCTTCTACCAGCACCTGGGCTTCCAGGACACCGGCGAGTTCTTCGACGGCGAACGAGTCCTCCGGCTACCCCTGCGCTGACGCCGTCAGGGTCGGCAGGTGCGTTGGATGAGATCGTGCCAGCCGCGTGCGGCCCGTTCCTGGGTGTGAAGGGCGTCGTCGGCGATGTCGGTCGCTGACAGGTAGAGCAGGAAAGGGCCTTCCAGGGCTGCGGAGAGCTGAATGGCCAGGATGTCGAGGTCGGCGGCGCCGAGGGGGATCTGCCTGAGCAGCATGCGGATATGCATCCGGGAGAGGCTCATCTCCGTGCCGGCGGGTACGGCTTGGCGGCCGTCGATTGCGGCACGGACGATCTCGCGGTGCTCGATCATGAATGCGACTCGGGCCTGGCCGTAGGCGATCAGACGATCCAGCGGCGGAGCGCCCGGGCCCAGCGGCGGCGGCCCGGACAGGAGCCGCTCCTGGAAAATCTGCTCGTCGTCCTCGATCAGCGCCACGAAGATCCCTGCCCGGGTGCCGAATCGGCGGTACACCGTCCCCTTGCCCAGGCACGCCCGTTCGGCCAGCGCGTCCATGGTCAGTTTGTCCACACCCTGCTCAGCGAGCATCTCGCGGGCCGTGGCCAGCAGTTGCCGCCGGTTGCGTACGGCATCGGCACGCTCGGCGCGCGGCGCTCCCACCAGGGGTAGGACGGGTCGATCCACAGGACTCACCCTACCGCCGGAATAACAAGCGGGGTAAAGTCCGCTTATGCTTACGTGCGGCGACACCGCCGACAACCGCCGGGGGCATCCCGGAATGTACAGAGTTGGAGAAACGCCGATGAGCCTGTTCCGTCTGGACGCCAGCATCATGCCCGCCTCCTCGGCCAGCGCCGAGCTCGCCGACCTGGTGGAAGCCGAATGGTCCGCCGCCCGTCCCGGCGAGCCGGTCGTGCGCCGTCACTTGGGCACCGATCCGCTGCCGGCCGGTGCCTGGACGCTCGCGACCACCGCCGGCTTCGTCCCCGAAGACCAGCGCAGCCCGGCTCAGCGCGACGCCCTGGCCCTGGCCGCCGCGCTGAAGGCGGAGTTGACCGACGCCGACGCCGTCCTGCTGGCCGTCCCGCTCTACAACTATGGCGTTTCCCAGCACTTCAAGGCCTGGGTCGACCTTGTCATCGCCGCGGCCGGACCTGCCGACGCGGGCGTGCTCAAGGACAAGCCCACCGTGCTGGTCACCGTCCGCGGCGGCGGCTACGGACCCGGCACCCCCCGCGAGGGCTGGGACCACTCCACGCCCTACCTGCGGCGCATCCTCGCCGACATGTGGCAGGCCGACCTCACCGTCGTCGAACGCGAACTCACCCTCGTAGGCGTCAACCCCGTCCTGGACCACCTCAAGGACCTCGCCGCCCAACGACACGCCGAGGCCCGCGACACCGCTCACCACACCGGCCGCGCCCTGGCCGCCGAATAACCGTGCCGGTGCTCAGAGCCTGAGCCGCCGCGCGAACACGTTCCTAACCGATGTCGGCGAGCCGGGGCGTGATGCGTTCGGCAAGCTGTTCGGCGAAGGCGACCGGGTGCCTGTCCGGCATCACCTGGATCTCGCTCACGCCCAGCTTGGCGTACTGCTGGGCGTCGGCCAAGAACGCGTCGGGGTCGTCCAGTGTCGGGCCCATCGCCGCCACGGTCTTCTCGATGGCGTCGTAGTCGCGGTTCTCGGCGGCGCAGTGCGTGCGCAGCACCTCCAGCTTGCGGGCCACGTCGTCCACGCCGGTCGCGAACAGGTTGCAGGCATCGCCGTACCGGGCGACCAGCAGCAGTGTCTTCTTCTCACCGCCACCGCCGACCATGATCGGCAGCTGGCTGCGGCCCAGCGGGGCCGGGACGCACAGCGTCTCCTCCAGCTGGTAGTGCCGTCCCCGGTAAGGGCCGTTGTCGTCGCTCCACATCCGCCGGCAGATCTGGAGCGTCTCCTCCAGTCGCTCGAACCGCTCGGCGACCGGCACCACCGGCACGCCGAGGCCGCGCTGCTCGCGCTCGTACCATGAGGCGCCGATGCCGAGCTCCGCCCGCCCGCCTGACAGCACATCGAGCGTGGTGACGATCTTCGCCAGCAGGCCCGGATGCCGGTACATCACGCCGGTGACCAGTATCCGGAGCGTCATCCGCTCGGTCAGCGCCGCCACGTACCCGAGCGTCGTGTAGCCCTCGAGCATCGGCTCCTCGGCACGCTCCATCTGGAAGTAGTGATCCATCACGCTGAACGACGAGACTCCCGACTGCTCGGCGATCCGGGCGGTCTCCGCCAGCGTTGAGGCTATCTGTGCAGGATCGTCCGGAGTCGAGTAGTTCCAGTAGTGAAATCCGAGTTTCACGCCCAACCTCCCGATCGTTGCCGCGGTCGCGTCCCCGAGGCCGGTGCGGCCAGGCCGCAGAACGATCGTATGGAGCTGGAGCTCACTCCAGGCAAGTCACAACCTCGGCAGTGAGATCGTGTGCACACCCTGCCAGGACGATCCGCCGATGCCGCGCTGATCGTGGCGGTGGACAGGCGCAGGTCGTCGACAATGATCTGACCTGATCACCGGCGCAGCGGAGCGAGGTCGGCCCCACCTGGCCGGGCCTGTCCGGGGTAACCATCCGGACAGGCCCGTTCTGGCGTCTTACTGGGAGCACGTTCTCTTGCCCGCGTTGAACCCCGCGGTAAAGCCTATGTCGTATGCCTCGTCGTCGGAAATTCTCCCGTGCCGGAGGGACTGGCCGCACTTCGCGCCGGCCTCGAATCCCTCGGAGTAGCCGTTCGCACAGACCTTCTTTTGCTTCTTCTTGAGACTCTTGCAAATGGGCGGCGCGACCTTCGAGGTCGCCGTGACATGATTGTCGCCGGCGCTTACGGACGTCGGAACGACTGAGGCTTGCGAGGTTCCGATCGGCCCGAACACGAGGGCGGCGATCAGCGGACCGGCGAAGAGCAGACGTTTTCCGTGCATCCTCATCTCCTTCCTCATGAAGACACCCGTTCCTTGACTGGCGTCGAGAGGGCACCCTGGATGGCCTGGTAGAGCCGATCCTCATGAAGACGAACCCTTGGGACGTTCTGCTTCCACACCCTCTCGAATAAGGGCCTCTTGGCTGTGGACCCTAATTTCCGTCGCCGCCCGTTGGCAATATCCCCCCCGACATTGCCGCCTTGGGCAACGCGTTCTACCATCATGTAGTTCGATTATCGGCGCGTCCAGACGGTTGATTTCAATATAAGCACGGTTTTGCCTGTTGACCCATAAATCTTCGAGGGCTTAACTGACGCGAAGGGGCCCTGCCCGTTTACGGCGGGCGCCCGTATCGGGTTCGTGGGTTCGACCGGAATCAAACCTGCGCCTGCGCCAAGGGACCACGTGCCAAGGCGTTGCCATGGCACTGCGACGGACCGCGCCTCCGACGAGTCCCAGCATCTGCTGATCATGTCGTTCGCCGGCAGGGGCGAGGGTCTGACCGGCTTTACAACAGAGCAATAACTATTGCACAAGATATGTTGTGTAACTCATAGTGACTGCCTAGGGTGAGGGTAAACGGACAAACCGGGCGTAGGTGATCTCGATGAGTGACAAGGAAACGACCAAGGGAGTCGAGAGCATCACCGCCTTGAAGGCCTTCGCTCATCCATTGCGCATTCGCCTTTACTACGCCCTGCGTAACACGAAAGTGGCCACGGTGTCCTATCTGGCAGATGCGGTGGAGGCGCCTGTCGCTCAGGTGAGCTACCACCTGCGCCAACTCCACCAGCACGGGTTCATCGAACCCGCCCCGCAGCACGCGAGGGACGCCAGAGAACGCTGGTGGCAGCTGAGCAACCAGCGGCTGCGCTGGCACGCCTCAAGCGTGCTGGACGAACCCGAAGCCGCCGCCATGGCGACAATGATCAGGAACAGTGCCGTCAGCGAGCAGTACCGCCTCATCGGAGAATTCAACGAGAGCGCGGAATGGGACACCGGATGGCTGGACGCGGCCTTCATGGCGGACGGCACGATCGATCTCACGCACGCCGAGCTCACCGAAATGCACGCGGAGCTGATGGCGGTCGTCGAACGCTACACGGCACTGTCCAAACGCCAGCCCGCGCTCCCCGGGGTGGAAAGAGTGATGTACGTCCTGCACGGATTCCCCGTCCGCCGGACAACCGATGACCCGGCGTGAGGCACCGCATCCCTTACGGCGACGAGCCCTCTTCCTGCTCTGGATAGCCAGCTTCTGCACCGAGGTCACCCGGTGGGCGCTGCTCATCGCCCTGCCGTTGTACGCGCTGTCGATCACGAGATCCGCCCTCATCACGTCCACGGTCGCCATGCTCGGCCTCCTGCCGAGCCTGCTGCTCACGCCGCTGGCCGGGATCCTGGCCGACAAGTGGAACCGCTCACGTTTCATGGCCTGCCTGACGATCTCCCGAGCGCTCCTGCTGCTCCCGCTGCTACTCGTCCACGACAGTCGCCAGTTATGGATCGTCTACCTGGTCGTAGCGACCGAAGCCGGGCTCACGGCGATGTTCGAGTCGGTGAAGAACGCCATGGTTCCCTCGGTGGTCGAAGCCGACCAGCTCATCACCGCCAACGCCTCGATCAGCCTCAGCAGCAACCTGGGACGGCTGGCCGGTAGTCCGCTCGGTGGATTCGTACTGGCCTGGACAGGCATTCCGGGCATCGTCGCCGCCGCTGTCACCCCGCTGATCATCACCGTCCTGCTGGTGCTCGCACTCCCCCGCGCCAGAGCCAACGCGGTCACGCAACCGGCCTTCTGGCGAGGAGCCTCGGCCGGGCTACAACTGATCCGGCACACCCCCGCCCTCCGGGCCGTCGCCGTGGTCCTGGGCCTCTTAGCCCTCGCGCAGGGCATGTTCGTGATCCTCTTCCTGCTGTTCGTCACCGACCTACTCGGCGGCGGCGAGCCCGAGGCCGGCCTCCTGCGCGGGGTCCAAGCCGTAGGCGGGCTACTCGGCGGCGCACTGACCGCGCACCTCGCCCGCAAACTCGACATGCGCCGCCTGATGACCTACAGCTTGCTCACCTTCGGTCTACTCAGCCTGGTCATCTGGAACTCCGCCTCAATAACCACCGCGATGTGGTTCTACGCAGGGTTCTTCACGCTGAGCGGAGCACCCAGTGTCTGGATCATGGCCGCCTGGCTGTCGGCGGCCCAACAGGCGACCCCCCACGAGTTCCAAGGACGCGTCATGAGCGCCCTGTTCGCCCTCTCCGACGGGCTACAGGCGGCGGGCCTGATGCTGGCGGGCGCACTGGCGAGCCTCCTCCCCACCCTTGCCCTACTCAACGGCCAAGCACTGCTGTTCTTCCTGGCAGCGGCACTCTTCTGGCGAATGCTGGCGACACCGACGTCCCTTCGCCGGGAGCGCAGCACACATCCAATCAACGCTGAATAGCCCTTCACTTCAGCGCGTGCCGTCAGCGGCAATCCTCGAAATAGCCGTGGCCGCCCGGGCAACGGGGATCCCAGTGCACGCCGTAGCGCATCAGTGAGGTGGCCAAATCGGGGTGAGCGGCAGCCCAGACGTCGTCGAAGAAGAACCACTGCCGGTAGCCGAAGAAGCCATCGATATGGATCGACATCTGGGCCATGTGCTCGCCCTGCCGGATGAGCGTGCGCTCCGGATCACGGCCTTTGGAGGCCTCGAACCCCTCCAGCCGGCGTAGAGCGCCCCCGTGCGCCTGCGGATGAGCGCTATACATCTCGGATACCTGATGTTCCCATATTCCGCGCTGCGCGCGGGACTCCCCTGATCAAACTCCCACCTCAACCACTCAGGGACCAAGGTTTCCCACCTTCTATCCCGAGGCAGGAAGGGTAGCGTTTAATGCATGGATCCCCCTCCACAGCCCCCAAACATTGATCCGCCCACCCGGGCCGGAATCACGATGCCACCCCCGCAGGACACGCGAAAAGCCGCTATTCCTGGGGCGCCGAACGCTCAGCAGCGCGCCGATCTGGCGGCGATCGCTCGACGTTTAGCCAGCAGACACAAAGAAGAAAACCCGGCAAATATCCGCTACATCGCATCGACACGTCAGGAAGCACTTGCGGAAACTACGGCCTCACGCGTAAGCGGGGACGCGAGCGTCTACGTGATCCAGATGGAGGGAAACTTCCTAAGGCACACTCGGCATGGACTGAAGCCAATCGTGGGCAACTCCATAACGATCATCGTCGATGCCGAGACGGGACAAGTCACAGACTGGAGCATGTCACCCAGGTCCCACGATTTGTCTCGACTGGGACAAGCAGCGGCTCTGTGAGCTAATGGCACGACGATCAAAGGTGGCTGGCTCAGTAGGCGTCGATCTCGTCGCCTTCAAACGTCCAAAGGGTCGGGTGGTCTCCCACGCTCCAGAACGTGATGCCGTCGCGCGAGTGGACGATCTCAACGGGAGCGGATTCGTCCTCTTCCAGCTTCACAACGATGCACTTGTCTTGATCAAGGTGGTACTCGGTAGCCCACGGCTCGAAGACAAGGAGCAGTGGATGATCCTGGGCTTGAACACGGAGTTGGACCGGACTCGTACGACCCGAGAAAGGACACCTCGGCATTCGGGAATTCGCCATTGGCCGCCTCCTAGGATCTCAACGCCCGACGGCACGCTACCACCCGCTCTGATCTTCCCGTCTGCCTCGTCCCATGCGTAGGGCAGCAAGCCGTTGACCTTCCACGATCATGAGGTGCCAACGGTCAGGGACGGGCTTGCTTCGGAGGATCCGATCTGCTGGGCTCCGTCTGGGACGTGGCAGGCGGGACGATCAGCCCAGCCATTGGCGCACCCGGCTCTTGCTCCTGGCGATCATCCCGGAGCCGAAGTGCCCCCGCCGGAGGCTGCTCCTTGGCCGCCACCGGGCATTGCGGGATGACTGCTGCGGTGAATAGGTCGCCCGTACCGCCTGTTCATTGAGGTGAAAGGGCTCCAGGCCGATCTGTGCACGCCGTTCGGCGAGGTGTTCGGCGTCCTCGATGGGAAACGGATGGAACCCCGTGTGGTCCTGAACGAATTGGGTGCCATAGAGCTGCGGGCGACCAGCATGGACGCGAACTCGATCTTCAAGGTAGGCAAGGTTGCGGACAGGCGCATCACCTTGGGCAACCGCGGCGGTGAGCGCGGCATGGAATTCTTGTTGGATCGCGGGGGATGCGTCGGCGTGCTGGGCGAGCAGCCAGGCGGCATGCGCGGCCTTGGTGCCGACCAGCGCTATGCCTGGCCAGCCTTGGGTCCGCACGATGGTGGCGAGCCAGGCGGTGTTTTCACCATCGGCTTCGGACATGCGAGCAAGATTGGCGTTGGTTCGCTCGGCGATGACGGCGAAGCGGATCTCCTGGTCGCGGGCTGCTCGCCGAAGGAGTTCAGCGCGCAACTTCCTGTCGATGCGCATGATCGGAGTTTGTGCGCGGGCAGGATCGTTTTCAAGGTGCAGGACGGTGGGAGCGGAGCGTCCGACGCCGATCCGAAGGATGCCGTAGGCGCTGCGTAGCGGGCGGGGCCGGTGGTCGGAGCGCCCTGGCGGCGGCGTGCCGGTGGTCGGCGCGTTGGGTTGGTACGGCGTGGCGGCCGTGCGGCGATGCCCCGCGTGACGCCTGCGCCGTGACCGGCCCCCAGGCCGCAGCTCAGCGCGGGGCACGACAGCGACAGGGCGGCACTGATCTACCAGCACGCGACGAAAGAAGCAGATCAGAAGATCGCGGATGCCCTGAGCGCCTCCCAGGACGCTCCGGCCACCAGGCCGCTCCGGGGTTCGTGAAGAGGTCGGCTCATCCGGTCGTGAGGGCCTTGAGATCCAGCTTGAGCCAACTGTGCCCGGCGACGACGTGGAGCTCACTCCCTCGGCCCATTACGGCCGCATCTTGGGGAATCGACCGCCCGTCGGGCATCACCAGCCGGGCGTGACGATGCGGCGAAAAGGCCTCTCCCTCAATGGTCCCGGCAACGACCCGGTGCCGGTCTTCGCCGTATCCTCCGATGAGTACGGCACTGCCATCCGCGACCACAAGCGCGTGAGCACCCTTCACCTCATTGGCCCAGCCGGTGATCGTGCCGGCCCGGACCCGCACGATGGGGAAATCGGTGTAGTAGCAAGCCCACGCCTCTTCTCCCGTCACGTTCAGGGCGTAGCAATCAGTAATCACACCGAACTTGTTGTTGTACGGGTATCTCCATGCGATACCGAGGTCAGGCGTGAAGCGAATCAGCCCGGGCTGGCCGATGGGGTCGAGACCGCCTGGAACGCCCCACCCGAAGTTGCCGACCACCCCTTCATCGAAATAGCTCACCCATATCTCGCCGGACGGGGTGGTCTGCACGTCTTCGATTCCGTCTCCCAGAACGCCCTCTCGCACGAGTTCGCCGTCCACGGTGTATATCGCGGCGTTCGGCTCGGCTGCTCCATCACGCAAACGGCATCGGGCGCCCACCAGGAGCACATCTCCCCTGGGAAGCGGCTGGACATACGTATGAGCGAGTGACTGCTCGGCGATGGGCACCGTCATCACCAGATGGGGACGGTACGTGGCGAAATGCACCGAGACGGGCGCAGCCGTACGAGCCTCGGGAAAGGACGCACCGCCCGGCTGGACAGTCCGTGCGGAGATGGCGTCGGCGTTCTCCTTCGACGCCCACAGGACCACCATTTCTCCCTCCGGACCTGGCGCCGCCGTCACCATAACCGCACCGTCGTACGGTGGGATCAGCTCCGCATGATGGCGCAGCCTCACGATGTCCGTCTTCCGATCTCTTCTGATCCGCCCTCGCATGGGGCATACGTTATTGACCGCGCCAGAGGATCACGAGCGAATATGCGATGCGCCCGCAGGAGGCCTACCACACTGCGCGTGGTGTCAGGCGCACCAGGTTCCGCAGGGCCACGCGAACCCGCCGGAACTGCGCGTCACGGATCGCGGTCGAGCGGTGTGGGCGGGCGGGGAACCAGGTCGGTTGTCGCGGGCGGGTGTGGTGTCGGGTCGGGGGGTTTGGTGGGGGTACGGGCGAGGGCTTGGGCGTAGGCGGTGCGGAGTTTGGCCAGTTCGGCTTGGGGGTTGTGGAACCAGTTGGTGGACCAGACGCGGTGGAAGCTCCAGCCGAGGCGTTCGAGATGCTCCTTGCGGAGCCGGTCGCGGTCGCGGACGCTGCGGGAGGCGCGGTAGGAGGTGCCGTCGGTTTCGATGGCGAGGATCATCTGGCTGGGGTCGTCGGGGTGGGTGGCCGCGAAGTCGACGCGGTAGCCCCCGACGCCGTACTGCGGGACGACGCTGATCCCGAGCGCGGCCAGCTGGTCTCGTACGTCGGCCTGGAACGGGTCGAGGTCGTCGCGTCCTGAGGCGTCCGCGGCGGTGCCGCCGGATCCGGCGTAGGTGAGGTAGTCGGCCAGCAGCCGGGCCCCGGCCTTGGTCAGCCGGTCCGGGTCGACGTCATGGCTGGAGAACGAGCTGACCAGGGTGAGCCGGCGTTTGGCTCGGGTGGCGGCCACGTTGAGCCGCCGTTCGCCGCCGTCGCGCAGCAGCGGGCCCCACTGGTAGCGCATCCGGCCGTCGGGGTGCTTGCCGTACCCGATGGACAAGATGATCGCGTCACGTTCGTCGCCTTGGACGCGTTCGAGGTTCTTCACGAAGAACGGCTCGGCCTGGTCCTCGCTGAAGAAGCCTTCCACGTCGGGGCGGTGGGTGAGGCGGGCGCGCAGCTCGGCGTCGATGCGTTCGGCGTGCCGCAGGCCGAGGGCGATCACGCCGAGGGACTCCTCGGGCCGGGTCGAGGCATGGTCCAGGATCAGATCCACGACCTTGTCGACCTCGGCGGTCACCGAGGTCTCCTGGCCCTTGTCCGGGGTCTGGCTGACCACGACGTGCGTCAGGCAGTCGTCGCGGGACACGCCGGGGAAGGTGGTCAGCGCGCCGCCGTAGATGCGGGTGTTGGAGAACGCCACAAGCCGTTCGTCGCGGCTGCGGTAGTGCCAGGTCAGCGGGCAGGTGGGGAGCAGCGGGCGGAGGGCGTCGAGGACCGATTCGAAGCCAGCGCCGAACGAGACGAGGTCGTCCATGTCGTCCTCGGCCTCCTCGTCGCCGACCTGGCGGAAGAAGTTGGTGGGCGGCAGCTGGCGGTCGTCCCCTGCGACCACGATCTGGTGGCCGCGCATGATCGACGGGATGGCGTCGGCAGGCACGACCTGGCTGGCCTCGTCGAAGATGACGACGTCGAAGAGCCGGGCCAGGGGCAGCACCTGGCTGACCATCAGCGGCGACATCGCCCAGCATGGCTTGAGCGCGAACAGGACGTCCCCGGCCTGGTCCAGGAGGCGGCGCAGCGGCAGGTGGCCGCGGCGGACCGCGGCCTGCTTGCGGATCACCCGGGCCTGCAGGGGGTGGCGGTCCTCGGCCTCGCGGACCCGTCCGGCCCAAGCGCGGCGGACCCGGGTCCGGTTGGCGGCCAGGTGCCGTACGTCGTCGACCTGGAACTCGCCGGCGATCTCGTCGAGGGCCGCGCCGTCGTAGGCAGCGTAGCGGGGGTCGCGGACCCGGATGTGGTCCAGGACGGTGGCGTACCAGGCGTGGTCGAAGACCTGTGCGGCCAGGCTGGGCCCGGCTTCCCTGCGGGCCAGACCGTCCAGGAGCGGGCCGAGGCCGAGGGCGTCGAATCGCACGCCGAGCTCGTAGAGGCGCGGTAGCTTCCACGGGGTGTCCCGGTCGGCGGCGAGCCCGGCCAGGACCGGCTCAACGTCGGGCGGAATCCGGACGTACCGGCGGAGCGCGGCCAGCTCCTGCTCGCTCTGCTCTCCGAGGGACAGCAGCTCCGCGAAACCGGACGGAAGGCGGGGCAGTCCCGCTTTGGTACGGAGATACTCCCACCCGGCCAGTTGAGCGGCGGCGGAGACGAGCGCGGTGTGCAGGTCCTCGCGGGGAGCCTTCGGCGGGCCGATCCACAACGCCTGAGCCTGGCGGCGCAGCCGGAACCGGTCCCGCAGGCCGAGCTCGGCCCCTTCGCCGGTCGCGGCGGCCAGGTCGGCGGGGCTGGAGCCGTACACGGCCGGGTCGAACAGCTCGTGGGTGCGGGCGATGCCGGACAGCAGTTCGAGCACGGCCAGCTGGGCGGGATAGGAACTCGGCGGGGTCAGGCCCAGTTCGTCGCAGGCCCGGCCGAGGCGGTCGGCCAGCATCGGCAGGGTGACCGTCGTGAGCTGGGTGACCATGTCCATGGCGAGCCGGGCGTCGAGCGGGGTGCGCAGGGCCGCGCCGTACCAGGAGGTGGCGCGTGGGCGCAGGGTGAATCCGCCGAGGTGAGCGAACTCCCGCAGGTCGTCGCGGATACGGTCGGCGGCTTCGCGGCTCATGCGTTCCGACAGCGCGAGCCGTACAGGAGTGCGGGCTTCGGCCGGGATGCCGAGCAGCGCGGACTGGACCTCGAAGGCGGTCACCCCCCACGGCTCGTGCACCTCGTGCAATGCGGTGACGTGCTGGTTGAGGCGCTTCTGGCGTTCGGCCAGGCGGCGGTGCGGGCCCTCGTCGGCGGTTCCGGCGACCTGGGCGGCCAGGTCGAGGGTGGTGCCGAGGTCCTTGGCGATGCGCTGCCTGTCCCTGGTGCCCTCGTGGATGTCGATCGCCATGTCGCCGAGCCCGGCACCCTTCAGCCGGGACAGTACGGCGTCGATGGCGGCCCGTTTCTCGGCCACGAAAAGGATCTTCCGGCCCCGGGCCACCAGAGCGGCGATGAGGTTGGCGATCGTCTGGCTCTTGCCGGTGCCGGGTGGGCCGTGGATGACGAGGCTGCGCCCGGCGAGCACGGCGTCGATGGCGCTGCGCTGGGAGGAGTCCGCGTCGAGTACGGAGTAGTCGGATTCGGGGGTGTCGTCGATGGCGGGGAAGGTATCGGTGGCCAGCAGGAGTTCCTGGGCCTCCGGGTCGCCGGCGATCGCGGCCACGATGTCGCTGTCGGCGAGCAGTTCGCCGGCTGCCTGCATGTCCCTGACCATGGGCAGTTTGGCGTAGGTGAAGGTGCCGATGACCTGCCTGGGGAGGATCTCGAATCCGGGGATCTCGGCGAGTTCGGCGGCGCGTGCGAGGTCGGCGGTGCTGGTCACCGCGGCGCCGTACATGGTGGCGAGCTTGTGCACCAGGACGGGGTTGAGCTCCTCTTCGTCGTCCAGGGCAAGCTCGAAATCGTCGTGTCTGGCGCGGGTCGGCGTGATGGTCAGGCCGCGCAGCAGTACGGGGGCCGCCGGTTCGAGGAACAATTCGTCCCAGCGGGCCATGCTGGTGGCGAGGTATCCGGCACGGATGCCGCGTTCTTCGAGCAGTTCGCGTGCCTTGCGGTGGATGGCCTGCACGCGGCGGATCGCGTCGGCCCTGACGTCGGCGTCCGTGAACAGCCGGCTGAGACGGGCCGATCCGGTGCGCAGGAACCGTTCGAGGGCGATGGGATCGGCGTCCGCGAGGTCGAGCGTGCCCGCCCTGCGATCCTTGTAGTAGAGCAGCGTGTTTCGCCCGCCCAGGTCGGTCAGGGCGGCGATCCAGCGGGCCTGAGCGGACTCGATCAGCTCGCCCCGGCGACTCTCGGTGGGTTCGGCCACCGGCCTCCACTGCCCGGAAATATCCGGATCACACCGAAAAATGCCTACACGGAAACGGGGTCGGCCAGGATGCGTTCCAGGGTGCGTCGGCCCATCCGGCACATGACCGGATTACTTTCGAGGTAGTACCAGACGACCCCCATCGCCTGTACGAAGGCCCACGCTTTGCCTCGCTCCCATTCGAGGTCGTCGCACCCCAGATCCAGGCGGAACACCTGCCGCGGCCCGGCCTCGAGCAGATGCCAAGCACCCACAAGATCTAGAGCAGGGTCGGCCGGCCCGAAGCCGCCAACGTCGAGAATCCCGGTCAGCCGCCCAGCGGACACGAGCACATTGCCGGGAATGAGATCACCATGGGCCATCACGTCGGTGGCTTCGCGCGGCAGATTTCGAAAACTCTCCCACATGAGGCGAAGCCCGCGAACGTCCAGAAGTTGTTCGCTCTGCTCGAAACAGGTTTCCACCCACCCGTCGTGGGATTGAAGGTCACCCCCTCGGCCCTGGCCGGCAAAAGTACGGCCACGCGTGTCGATTGCGCGCAGGCTCTCGATGAGATCCGCCAGGTCGTGCGCAAACGCGACCGATTCGCCCGGGTCATCGTCGGTGGCCACGACACCCGGCAACCAAGTCTGTACCGACCACGGCAGCGGATATCCCGCCCCAGGCTCACCGAGCGCAACCGGCTCGGGCGTGGGAAACCGCGTACGACCTAACAACTCGCGAGCTGCTTCCGCTTCGGACTCCAGCCACCGCCGCGTCGAGTCAACGTGCCCAGGCTGTAGCGGGAACCGAGCCGTGAAGTGCTCGCCTACACGAAAGATGGCGTTCACTGTCCCATGCGCGGCGATACTCGTGATGGGCAGACGCCGCCACTCGGGAAACTGCTCATCAACCAATGCACGCACAGTCTCCGGTGCCACCACCAACTGGTCATCGTTCATCTTCACGCCGGGAGCTTTCCGCGCCCCGACCTTCTACCGCAACGTGTTTTCCGCTGCCTATGCGGCGGCATCCATCGACTTCTCGCTGACCGGCAGACGCACCGTTCGGTCGCCGAAAAAGACGACCAACTCCAGGCGGGCTCCGAGTGCCTCCACGTAGCGGGCGATAACCTCAAGGGACGCGACCTCGCCGTGCTCGATCTGTGAGACGCGGGAAACGCTCACACCCATGATGGTCGCGACGTCCTTTTGTCCGAGCCCAAGGTGCTTGCGCGCCTCGGCAAGCTGATGGCCGCGCGCCTCGGCGAGGAGCCTCCTGGCGCCCTCCTCGATCACGGAAGGAGAGACACCGGCCTCGTGTAGTTCCCGCTCAAGGTCGGCCCAGTCCCCCGGCGTCCTCTTAGGCATGGTCACTCCTCTTCGTTGCTGGTTAGTCGGTGGAGTGCGGCTTCGCATCCCTGGAGCGTCCCGCTAGGCGCGAGCCAGGCTGACGTGGGTGATGACTTCTGGATCATGAGGAGCCGAAAGGCCCGTCTCCGGGGCTTAAAGGCGGACGAGTCGGCCTGTAGGCCGGGTTTTGTAGGTTGGGTAACCTGACGGCCATCCATCTAGGGCCACGATTGCTCGTGGTCTCAAGCGGTCTACCCGCGCGGCGTTGGGCGGGCAGCCCTCGAGTGTCGCGCGCGGAATGCCCGTGGGCATTCCTTCTTGACCTTGCTCCGGGTGGGGTTTACCTAGCCGCCCACGTCGCCGTGGGCGCTGGTGGTCTCTTACACCACCGTTTCACCCTTACCCCCTCGGTGAGGGGGCGGTTTGTTTTCTGTGGCACTGTCCCGCGGGTCGCCCCGGGTCGGTGTTACCGACCACCCTGCCCTGTGGAGCCCGGACCTTCCTCGGCGAGGTGCGAAGACCTCGACGCGGCCGTCCGGCCGGCTCGTCCGCCGTACGACCAGCCTAGTGGCGTCTCAAGTGAGCACCAACCATCCAGCAAGTAGGTCGCGGTCGAATGTCACGAACGGGCGGCCCGCGCGGGCGCCACGAACGAGGGGTACTGGGGGGAAAATGACGAACAAGCATCCGGGGGATGGGCGTCCGCCGCGGGGGCCGCGGTCGGTACGGGGGGCTCAGCCGGTACGGGGGACGCAGCCGTCGCCGCGGGTTCTGCGGACCGAGGTCGGCGGGGTTGAGCTGATCACGCGGCCGATGACGGTGGGCGACGCGGGGGCGGTCCGGGAGATGCACGAGCGGTGTTCGCCGGAGAGCCTGCGGTTCCGGTATTTCGGGCCGGTGCCGCGGTTGAGCGATCGGGTGATCGGGCTGTTCACGAATCCGGCGAAAGGGGTGACGTTCGTGACCCATATCGCCGGGGGTGAGCGGGTTGTGGCGATGAGCAATCTGATGGATCTCGCCGCCGGGGAGGCCGAGTTGGCCTTTCTGGTGGAGGACGAGTGGCAGGGGCGGGGGCTCGGCCGGATGCTGTTACGGCATCTCCTGAGCGTCGCGCCCAGCCGCCGGATCCGCGATCTGACCGCCACTGTGTACGCGACGAACTACCGCATGCTCGCCCTGTTCAAAGCGGCGGGCGCCGTGGTGCCGAGGGCGGCGGGGGCGGTTCTGGATCTGCGGGTACCGCTCGATGGTGATCAGCTCGGCGCATATGAGCCGTGTCGGTGATAAGCACCTCAGAAACAGGCGAACCCTTCGTTTAACAACCTGAGTATGCCCAGAACGCGTGAGCCCTGTGGTTGGACCCACGCGGACATGCTCCGAACGGGTGGCCCAAGTCGTTGAACGCGCGCCAGCACGCGTAGAACGTCCGACGTTCGGCGGCACGCGTATGTTCAGTCCAGGTGGGCGGTGTCGTTGAAGGTGCGGAGTACGGCTGGGCCGTCGTCGTAGTAGTCGATGATCGACAGGCAGGCCAGGTCGAGGTGCATGCGGTAGAGCGCTTCGGGTGGGGCGTTCAGTGCGAAGCGGACGAGTAGTTTGATCGGGGTCACGTGGGACACCATCAGGACGGTTTTGCCCTGGTGGTCCGTGAGGACGCGGTCGCGGGCACGTTCTACCCGGTGTGCCGCTTCGGTGAAGCTTTCGCCGCCGGGTGGGGCGATGGCCGGGTCGGCGAGCCAGGCGGCCAGTTCGTGTGGCCATCGTTCCTGGATCTCGGCGAACGTGTGCCCTTCCCAGGCGCCGAAATCGGCCTCTCTGAGGCCTTTGTCAACGCGCACGGGTAGTCCGATCCGGGTTCCGACCGCTTCGGCGGTCTGCCGCGCGCGGGTCAGTGGCGAGCTCACGATCGCCTCGATCCGGTACGGCTCCCGCGCCAGCCGCGCCGCCACCGCCTCCGCCTGCGCCATTCCGGTAGGGGTTAGCGAAGGATCACCGGTCCCGGAGAATCGCTTCTCGATCGACAGCGGCGTCTGCCCATGCCGCAGCAACAACAATGACGTCGCCACGCGCGACGCACGCCCCCAGCCCAGACCGCTCCGCCCGGCCGGTCGGCTGGCGTCTCCGACCCACCCGTCACCGGACGCGGCCTCAGCCGAAGCATGGCCATTCCCTCGCACCGAGTGCCCATCGGAGCGGCTGCCGGGTTCCCCCGAAACCGCGTGGCCAGCGGTGCGGTTGCCGGGTTCCCCCGAAACCGAAGCCGAGGTCGAAACCGAGGTCAAAGCCGAAGCCGAGGTCGAAGCGGAAGAGGTCGAAGCGGAAGGCGAGGTCGAAGTCGAAGTCGAGGTCGAGGTCGAGGTCGAGGTCGATCGGCCTGAGTTGTTCGGTCCTTCCGAGCGGATTGTCGTGGCGTGGGACACGGTCGTGCTGGCCGAATGCCCGCCCGAGGAAATCGTCGTGGATTGCCAGGTTTCGCCCCGAGCGGCCGCGTCCATGGCCTCGTTGGCGAGGCGGTCGGCGTGGCTGTTGCGCTCGCGCGGAATCCACTTCCAGGTGACCCGAAGGCGGTGGGCCAGAGCCTGAGCTTCGAGAGCGAGAGGACGCAGACCCTCGTTCTTGATCTTCCAGCGGCCCGCCATCTGCTCGATGACGAGTTTGGAGTCCATCCGCGCCTCGACCGTACGCCCCTCGCCACCAAGATCGAGAACGGCCTGCAGAGCAGCGATCAGCCCCCGATACTCGGCGACATTGTTGGTCGCGACGCCGATCGACGCGGCGGCCTCGGCCAGCACGTCACCCGACGGATCGCGCACGACCGCCCCATACCCGGCGGGCCCAGGGTTCCCCCGGGAACCCCCGTCGGCCTCGCAGACGTAGTCGACGCTCACAGTCCAGACTCGGGTGTGCGGACGAGGATGCGTCGGCATTCCTCGCAGCGGACGACCTCGTCGGGCGCGGCGGTCCTGATCTGGTTGAGGTCGGCGATGGAGAGCGTGGTCCGGCAACCCTGGCAGCGCCCGCCCTGAAGCATGGCCGCCCCGACGCCGGAGGATTCGCGCAGCTTCTCGTACAGCTTGAACAGGTCGGCGGGGATCTCGGCGGCCAGGACGCCGCGGCGGTCGCGGACCTCGCCGGCCTCCTTGTCGATCTCGGCGAAGGCCTCGTCGCGGCGGGCCTCGGCCACCGAGAGGGTGGCGGTGAGCTCGTCGCGTTCAGCGCGCAGGTCGGCGACCTTGGTGTCGGCGGCCTCGCGGCGTTCCATGATCTCCAGCACGACCTCCTCCAGGTCGCCCTGGCGGCGGTGCAGCGAGGTGATCTCGGACTGCAGGCTGGCCAGATCCTTGGGCGAGGAGACCTGCCCGGAGTCCAGGCGCTTGCGATCGCGTTCGGCGCGCAGCCGGACCGCGTCCACGTCGGATTCGGCCTTGGTCTGGTCCCTGGCGAGGTCGGCCGCCTCGGTCTCGGCGGCGATGATCTGGGTGGAGACCTGGGCGAGCTTCTTGGACTGCTCCTCGATCCCGGCCAGCTCGGGGAGCGTGCGGCGGCGATGCCGGAGCCGGTCGAGAGCCGCATCGCGCTCAGCCAGGTCGAGGAGACGCTTCTGTGCTTCCGGTGCAGCCTTCATCCCTATCCTCGCTGTGCTGTTGTGGTCCAGGCGTCCGTGACCGTGTCGGAGACGCGCGCCTCAACACTAATACCCTTCGCCGCCAGGGCGGACGTCAGCCGCTCTCCCGCTTCGGCCAGCCAGGGCCACTCGGTGGCCCAGTGCGCGGCGTCGATGAGGGCGGGGCCGCCGGACTCCACGTATTCGCTGGCCGGGTGGTGCCGGAGGTCGGCGGTGAGGAAGACGTCGACGCCGGCGGCGCGAGCCGTACCGAGCAGGGAGTCGCCGGAGCCGCCGCTGACGGCGACGACCTTGACCAGGCGGTCCAGGTCGCCGGCGACGCGCAGGCCGCCGGCGGTGCGGGGCAGGCCCTGGGCGGCGAGGGCGGCGAACTTGGCCAGGGTCATGGAGACGGGGAGGACGCCGACGCGGCCGAGGCCGAGGCCGGGGACGGCGATCGGGCTGAGCGGCCGGTACGGCGGGTAGAGGCCGACGGCGCGGGCGAGGGCGTCGGAGACGCCGGGGTCGGCCACGTCGGCGTTGGTGTGGGCGGTGTAGAGGGCGCAGTCGTTCTTGATCAGGCGGTGGATGAGGCGGCCTTTGGCGGTGTCGGCCGCGACCGAAGTGGTGCCTCGCAGGTAGAGGGGGTGGTGGGTGACGATGAGGTCGGCGTGCCACTCCAGGGCCTCGTCGACGACGGCCGCCACCGGGTCCACCGCGAACACGATCCTGCGCACGACCTGGCCGGGATCCCCGCAGACCAGGCCCACCGCGTCCCAGGGCTCGGCGTGGGCCGGGTCGTAGGCGTGCTCCAGTGTCTCGATCACTGTCGCGAGTGTGGTCTCCGTCACGGATGGGAGGGTACCGGGAATGCGGACGCGCGACGTCCGGCAGACCACCTTCGCCGGACGCCTCCCGGCGGGGTAACGTCCGGGTACACGATCCCGTGAGGAGTTCAGGTGCCTGCTGACCTGCATCGCGACGCCGTCGTCGCGGACGCGCACAACGACCTGCTGATGGCCGTGTCGGCCCGGCCGCCGGAGCTGTGGGCCTCGTTCTTCCGCGAACGCTGGCTCCCCCAGCTGACCGAGGGCGGCGTGAACCTGCAGGTCCTGCCGGTGTTCATCGACGGCCAGTATCGGCCAGAGGGCGCGCTCCGGCAGACCCTGCGCATGATCGAATGCGCGCACACCCTCGCCGAGGGCAACCCCGACGCCGTACGGCTCTGCGTCGACGGCCCCCAGATCGACCAGGCCCTGGCCGACGGCCGGATCGCCCTGGTCCTGGCCATGGAGAGCATGCCGGGCATCGACGCCAGCGTGGAACTGGTGCCGACGCTGCACCGGCTGGGCGTCCGGGTCGCCTCGATCGCCCACTGGGGCCGCACTCCCCTCGCCGACGGCAGCGGCCAGGACGCCACCGGATCCCGCCTGACCAGCCAGGGCGTCGAAACCCTCCAGACCATGGAGCGGCTCGGGGTCCTTTTCGACGTCTCCCACCTCAGCGCCTCCGGCGTCGGGCACGTGCTCGAACTGGCCACCCGGCCCGTGCTGGCCACCCACTCCTCCGCCCGCGCCCTGCGCGACCACCACCGCAACCTCACCGACGACCAGCTGCGCGGCATCGCCGCGACCGGGGGCGTCGTCTGCGTGAACTTCCTGGCGGCCTTCCTGGCGGTGGAGGCGAGATCCGTCACCATCGACCACCTGGTGGACCACATCGAGCACGTCGTGTCCATCGCCGGCATCGACCACGTCGGCCTGGGCCCCGATTTCATCCGCGAGGTCTTCACCGACCTCACCCCGCCCTGCTGCGAGCCCGGCTCCTTCAGCGGCCTGGACGTGGAGGCGTGCATCCCCGACCTGGACGGCCCGCGCGGCCTGCCCCTGGTGACCGAGGCGCTGGCCAAGCACGGCTTCGCCGACGAGGAGATCCGCAAGATCGTCGGTGGCAACCTGCACCGCCTCTTCCTGGCCGAACTCGGGGTGGGCCGGTGAGAACGGAGTCGCCCGAGCTGGCCGGGATCCTCGCCGATCTGGCCGAGCTGGTCTGCTGCGAGTCGTTCTCCAGCGACCACGAGGCGCTGGCGCGCAGCGCCAAGACGGTCGCGGAGGTCGGCCGCCGCTCGCTCGGCGTGGCGCCGGAGACCCTGGTGATCGACGGCGTCCCGCACCTGCGCTGGGTGTTCGGCGAGCCGAAGGTCCTGCTGCTCGGCCACCACGACACCGTCTGGCCGACGGGCACGATCCACCGGATCCCGTGGAGCGTGACCGACGGCGTCGCCCGGGGCCCCGGCGTGTTCGACATGAAGGCCGGGCTGGTGCTGATCTTCCACGCGCTGGCCGCGCTGCCCTCCCTGGAGGGTGTCGCCGTGCTGATCGTGGGCGACGAGGAGCTCGGCTCGCCCACCTCGCAGCCGCTGATCGAGGACACCGCCCGCGGCCTGGCGGCCACGTTCGTGACCGAGGCGGGCGGCGAGAACGGCGCCCTCAAAATCGCCCGTAAGGGCATTTCGCGGTACGAGCTGCTCATCCACGGCCGCGCCGCCCACGCCGGTCTCGAACCGGAGAAGGGCGTCAACGCCGGAGTCGAGCTGGCCCACCAGATCCTGGCCATCACCGAGATCGCCAGCGCGGTCGAGTCGTCCTCCCAGGCGGGCCTGCTGTCGGTGACCCCGACCCTGGCCTCGGCCGGGACCAGCACCAACACGATCCCGGCCCTGGCCCGGGTGGCGGTGGACGTCCGGGTGCCCGACCTGGCCTCCCAGCTCCGGGTGGACGAGCTCATGCGCGCGCTCACCCCGCGAACCCCCGGCGCGAGCCTGGAACTGCAGGGCGGCCCGAACCGTCCCCCGTTCGACGCCAACTCCTCCGTGGACCTGTTCGCCAAGGCGGTCCACCTCGCGGCCGAGCTCGGCCTGCCGCCGCTGACGGGCGTCTCGGTGGGCGGCGGCTCGGACGGCAACTTCACCGCCGGAGTCGGCTGCCCGACCCTGGACGGCCTCGGCGCGGTCGGCGGCGGCGCGCACGCGGACGATGAGCACGTCCTGGTGAACCGCCTGCCGGAACGCGCCCGCCTGCTGACGGCCCTGATCGAATCGGTGCTGGCGCGATGACCCCGATGACTCCGGAAACCGCAGCTGCCGCGGCGGCGCGAAAGGCAGGCGTCGAACTCCGCGAACTTCAGGAAATTTCCGACTTCGAACGCGTTTTCCGCCTGTACGACGACATCTGGCACCCTGATCCGCTGAACGCCCCCGTCAGCGTGGAGATGATGCGTGCCCTCTCCCACGCCGGGAACTACGTCGCCGGGGCATTCGACGGCGACGACCTGGTCGGCGCGTCCGTCGCGTTCCTGTCGGCCCCCATCGGCGAGTCCCTGCACTCGCACGTCACCGGCGCGGTCAAGAAGGGCGCCGGCCACGCCCTCAAACTGCACCAGCGCGCCTGGGCCCTGGCCCGCGGCCTCACCACGGTGACCTGGACCTTCGACCCCCTCGTCCGCCGCAACGCCTACTTCAACCTGGCCAAACTCGGGGCCAGGCCGGAGGAGTACCTGCGCGAGTTCTACGGCCAGATGGCCGACGAGGTGAACGCCGGGGACGAGTCCGACCGGGTGCTGGCGGTGTGGCGGCTGACCTCGCCGCAGGCGCTGACGGCGGCGTCGGGCCGGCCGTACCAGCCGGAGGTGCCGGAGAGCGCGTGCCGAGGGCTGATCGCGGTGGAGGGGAGACCGGTGGCCCGGGTCGCGGCGGAGCGGGTGGTACTGGTGGAATTGCCGGAGGATATCGAGGCGATCCGGCGGGCCGATCCGGGCGCGGCCAAGGCGTGGCGGCTGGCCGTCCGGGATGTGCTGGGCGGGATGATGGACGAGGGCGCGACGGTGACCGGGTTCGCGCGCGGGGGCTACGTGGTGGAGCGAGCATGAAGATCACCGGGGTGGAGCTGCGGCGGATCGCGATGCCGCTGGTGGCGCCGTTCCGCACGTCGTTCGGGACCGAGCACGCGCGCGAGGTCCTGCTGGTGCGGGTGGTCACGCCGGAGGCGGAGGGCTGGGCGGAGTGCGTGGCGATGGCCGAGCCGCTCTACTCGCCGGAGTACGCGGACGGCGCGGCCGACGTGATGCGCCGCTTCATGGTGCCCGCCCTGACCGCAAGGCCGCACGTGGACGCGTACGCGGTGGGCCGGGTGCTGGAACCGATCAAGGGCCACCGGATGGCCAAGGCCGCGCTGGAGACCGCCGTCCTGGACGCGCAGCTCCGCGCGGCCGGGGAGTCGTTCGCGACGTTCCTGGGCGCGTCGGCCGTCCGGGTGCCGTGCGGCGTCTCGGTCGGGATCATGGACTCCATCCCGGAGCTGCTCGGCGTGGTGGACGGCTACCTGGCCGAGGGCTACGTGCGGATCAAGCTGAAGATCGAGCCGGGCTGGGACGTGGAGCCGGTCCGCGCGGTCCGGGAGCGGTTCGGCGACATCCCGCTGCAGGTGGACGCGAACGCTGCCTACTCGCTGCTGGACGCGCCGCAACTGGCCCGGCTGGACCCGTTCGAGCTGCTGCTGATCGAGCAGCCGCTGGCCGACGACGACCTGGTGCAGCACGCCGCGCTGGCCAAGCGGCTGGCGACGCCGATCTGCCTGGACGAGTCGATCGAGTCGGCCGCGCACGCCGCCGCCGCGATCTCGCTGGGCGCGTGCTCGATCGTGAACATCAAGCCGGGCCGGGTGGGCGGCTACCTGGAGGCGCGCCGCATCCACGACCTGTGCCGGGCGCACGGGATCGCGGTCTGGTGCGGCGGCATGCTGGAGACCGGCATCGGCCGGGCGGCCAACGTGGCGCTGGCCGCGCTGCCCGGCTTCACGCTGCCGGGCGACACCTCGGCCTCGCGGCGGTACTACGCCACCGATATCACGCCGCCGTTCGAGCTGCGGGACGGGCATCTGGACGTGCCGACCGGGCCCGGCATCGGGGTGGAGCCGCTCGGGCACGTGCTGGACGCGATCACCACGTCAGTCGAGTGGCTGCCCAGCTAGGTAGTCGGCCCTGACCTTCGAGCGGGAGAGCTTGCCGGTCGGGGTTCTGGGCAGCTCGTCGCGGAACTCGATGACGCGGGGGTGCTTGAAGCGGGCCAGCCGGGGGCGCAGGTGGTCGAGCAGTTCGCCGGGGGTCACGTCGCGGGAGGGCAGGACGAGGGCGACCACGCGGTGGCCCCACTCCTCGTCGGGGACGCCGATGACCGCGACGTCGGCGACCGCCGGGTGCTCCAGCAGGGCGGCTTCGATCTCGGCCGGGTAGATGTTGACGCCGCCGGAGATGATCAGGTCGGTTCTGCGGTCGCGGATGAACAGGTAACCGTCCTCGTCCATGGAGGCGATGTCGCCGGGGGCGTACCAGTCGTCGCGCATGCTGGCGGCGGTTCTGGCGGGGTCCTTGCGGTACTGGAAGGTGCCCAGGATGGACTTGACGTAGAGGAGTCCTGGCTCGCCGCGGGGGACCTCGTCGCCGTTGTCGTCCAGGATCCTCGCCTCGAAGGTGGGGGCCGCGCGGCCGACCGTGCCGGGTCTGGCCAGCCAATCCTGGGGTTTGACGGAGAACGCGATGGCCGACTCGGTGGAGCCGTAGTACTCGTACAGGACCGGGCCCCACCAGTCCATGATCGCTTTCTTGACCGCGATCGGGCAGGCCGCGCCGGTGTGTATCACCTGCCGCAAGCTGGACAGATCATGATTTTTCCGGACTTCGGGAGGGAGGTGGAGCATGCGGTGGAACATGGTCGGGACCATCATGGCGTTGTCCACCCGATAGCGGTCGATCAGGTCCAGGATGGTGTCGGGCTCGAAGCGGGGCGCGATGACGATGGTGTGGCCCATGTTGAGGGCGAAGACCACGTGGGCGCAGGGTGCGGAGTGGTACATGGGCGAGGTCACCAGGTGCACCGCGTCCCCCGGCTGGAGATCGCAGACCTCGCCGAGGAACCAGGCGTAGAGCGGCATGGTCTCCTCGGGGGCCTTGCCGGTGAGGGGCCGCTGCACGCCCTTCGGGAAGCCCGTGGTCCCGGACGTGTACCACATGACCGTCCCATTGGTGCGATCGTCCGGATTTTTCGTGATCTGGCCGTTGGCGAGGGCGGTGACGTCGGCAGGGCCGTACACGACGATTCTGGCGTCGCAGTCGGACAGGATGTAGTCGATCTCGGGGGGCGTGAGGTGCCAGTTGATCGGGACGTAGTACAGCCCGATCTGCCCGGTCGCCAGCAGCATGATCACCGCGTCGACGCCGTTCGGCAGCACGCCCGCCACCACGTCGCCGACCGCCAGCCCCCGGGCGCGCAGACCATGAGAAACCGCGTTGACCCGGGCCAGCAGCTCACCGAAGGACGTCACCGAACCGTCCGCGTCCACCACCGCCCGGCGTTCCGGATGCGCGCCGGCGATCGCGTAGAAGCTGGGCGTCTCGCTGAAATCAAACATCAGAGCTCCAGGAGTCCGCAGGGTTCGGCAAGATCCATTTCCGCTCTAATCAGTAGTTACTTACCCTAACCAGCGCTGGAGCGTTGCTCTAGACGGCACGTTTGCCCTTTTTTGACTCCCGTGAGTGTGCATCGGACCGCGACCTGTGATCACCTGACACACAGGGGGGATCGGTTGAGCAGATGGCACAGCTGGTCGGTGCGGGCCCGGCTGACGCTGATCGCGTGCGCCGTGATGGCGCTGATCTGCTGTGCCGTCACCATCAGCGCCCTCATCGGGGTGCGGGATCTCGCGTACAACTACCAGACCAACCGGGTCGTCAGGGCCGCGCTGAAGACCGTGCACCTGATCAAGCGGGACGTGCTCGACGGCGTCATCCCCGATCAGGGCGTCACCGCCATCCAGGTCGTCAAGCCCGACGGAAAGATCGGCGCGGCCACCCCCAACCTCCTCAACCGGCCGCCGATGGCGGTCTTCCTGCCCGACGAGTCCATCGTCAGGGGCGACCAACTGGTCTGCGACAGCCCCGACTTCCCCGACACCTGCATGATCATGATCGCCTTCCGCGTCTACCAGCCCGACGGCGACTGGATCATCTACGCGGCCGACCCCACCGTGCCCTGGTACGTGGATCCCTGGCTGCTCGCCGCCCTCATCGGCGGCAGCCTGCTCGTGGTGGCCATCACCGGGTACGGCGCCGCCTGGACGATCGCCCGCGCCCTCGCCCCGGTCGACGCGATCAGCGCGGAACTCTCCAACATCACCGCCTCCGACCTCGGCCACCGGGTGCCGGTGCCCAAGTTCAAGGACGAGGTCCGGCGCATGGCCGAGACGGCCAACCAGACGCTGGACCGGCTTGAGGAGGCCGTCGAGCAGCAGCGCCGGTTCGCCTCCGACGCCTCGCACGACCTGCGCAGCCCGCTGACCGCGATGCGGGCCGAGATCGAGGGCGCGATGTTGCACCCCGAGGACGCCGACTGGCCCGGGATCGGGGAGGCGCTGCTGGTCAGCCTGGACCGGCTGCAGGCGCTGGTCACCGATCTGCTCCAGATGGCCAGGCTGGACGCGCGGGCGCTGGGCCGCAGCGACCCGATCAATCTGGGCCGGCTGGCCAGGAGCGAGCTGGACCGGCGGCGGCGCCGGGTAAAGATGATCAAGGATCTGGACGAGCACGTGATGGTGCGCGGCGACCGGCTCCGGCTGGGCCGGCTGATCACCAACCTGGTGGACAACGCCGAGCGGCACGCCAACACCGAGGTCACCGTCCGCGTGTACGGCCGCGACGGGACCGCCGTGCTCGAGGTGATCGACGACGGCGCCGGGATCGCGCCGGACAAGCGGGAGATGGTGTTCCAGCGGTTCACCCGCCTGGACGCGGCCCGCAGCCGCGACGTCGGGGGCACCGGCCTCGGCCTGGCCATCGCCCGGCAGATCGCCGAGACCCACGGCGGCTCCCTCACCATCGAGGACAGCGACAGCGGCGCCCGATTCGTGTTGCGTATCCCGATCGCGCGCTAGGGTTTCGTTGTGGGACGGGGAATGAGCCGCATGCGCCGGGAAGACCTGCTCCGCGTGGCGTGCGAGGTGATCGCGGCACAGGGTTTCGGGCACACGCGCACGGTCGACATCGCCCAGGCGGCCGGGGTGAGCCAGGCGCTGCTCTTCTACCACTTCGAGACCAAGGACAAGCTCTTCGCCCAGGCGTTCGGCTACGCCGCGGAACGCGACCTCGACAACCTGGCCGCCCTGCTGGAGTCGGCGGGCGGCCCGATGGACAAGCTCCGGGCGATGCTCAAGCTCTACTCCCCCGCCGGGAAGTCCAAGTCCTGGGCGCTGTGGATCGACGCGTGGTCGGAGTCGATGCGCAACCAGGCCCTGGAGGACGTGTCCCGGGCGCTGGACCTGCGCTGGAAGGACGCGCTCGCCTCCATCCTGCGGGCGGGGGCGGACGAGGGCGTCTTCAAGTGCCCCGATCCTGAGGGCGCGGCCTGGCGGCTGATGTCGCTCATCGACGGGCTGACCGTGCAGGTCACCGTGCACAAGCGAATGCTCACCCGGGCCCGGCTCTTCGAGCTGGTGCGGATCGCGGCCGCCACCGAACTCGCCCTGGAGCCCGACCAGCTGTCATGACTCGCGGACCACGATCAGCGTGGGGAGCGGGTGTTCCAGGGCGGCCACCAGGGCTTTGAAGAGTTCTTCCGGGGTGTCGGCGCGGCAGGCGGCGATTCCGTACGCGGCGGCCAGCTGGAGCAGGTCGGGGCCGGGCAGGTCCACGGCCACGGGGGTCATGTCCCGCCGGAGCATCTCCTCGCGGATCTCGCCGAAGCCCCCGTTGTCGGACACCACGATGGGCAGGCTCAGCTTCTCGTCCACGGCGGTGGCCAGGTCCTGCACGCAGAACTGGAGGGCGCCGTCGCCGGTCAGCACGACGGCCGGGCGGTCGGGGCAGCCCAGCTTGGCGCCGATGGCGGCGGGCAGCGCGTAGCCGAGCGTGCCGTACCCCGAGGGGAACAGCAGCCGCGCGGGGGGATCGAGGGCCAGGCTGAGCAGCGCGCCGTGGTAGACGATCATCGAGTTGTCGCCGACCACGATGGCGTCCGGCGGCAGCGCCCGGCCGAGCGCCTCCAGGGCGGGCTCCCAGCGTCCGGCCAGCCCGGCCAGCTCCCGCGCCAGGTCGGGCGCCGGGGCGCGGGCTCCGTCGCGCGGGCCCACCCGATCGAGCAATCCCTGGAGCGCGAGCGCCGCGTCGGCCACCACGGGCACGTCGGCCACGTGGTCGCCGTACATCTGCCCGGGGTCCACGTCCACCCGGATCAGCCGGCCCGCCAGGGCGAAGTCCTCGACCCACAGGTCGGAAGGGCCCAGCTCGGTGCCCACCGCCAGCACCACGTCGCAGTCGGCCAGCCACCGCCGGGCCCCGGCCAGGTGCAACATCGCGCCGAGCACGAGCGGATGGCTCTCCGGCACCACGCCCTTGCCGTTGGCCGTGGTGACGATCCGCGCCCCGGCCCGCTCCGCCAGCCGCAGCGCCAGCGCCCCCGCGTCCTGCCCCGGCGGGCGCTGCACGCCCCCGCCCAGCACGATCCCCGGCCGCGCGGCCCCCCGCAGCAGCCGCGCCGCCGCGTCCAGCGCGGCCGGATCAGGCTCCCGCGACCCGATCCGGTACGGCTCCGCGAGCTTCGCCGGCCCTTCCGCGTCGAGCAGATCATGCGGGATCTCGATGTGCACCGGCCGCGGCCGCCCCTCGGCGAACGAGCCGAACGCCCTGGCCACGGCCGCCGGGATCTCCCGGATCGAGCTCACCCGGTGACTCCACGCGCACAACGCCTGGAACGCCCCCGACTGGTCCTTGCTCTCGTGCAGGTAGCCGCGCCCCAGCCGGGGATGGTCGGTCGGCACCCCCGGCGAGATCAGCAGCAGCGGGATCGAGTCCGAGTACGCCTGCGCCAGCGCGGTCGCCGCGTTGAGCGCCCCGGGACCGGTCGTGGTCAGCACCACGCCGGGTCGGCCGGTGCTGCGCGCGTATCCGTCGGCGGCGTATCCGGCGCCCTGCTCATGCCGGGGAGTGACCAGCCGCACGCCCCGCGCGGCCAGCGCCGCGTAGATCGGAACGTTGTGCGTGCCGGGAATGCCGAAGACGAGTTCCACCCCATGGAGAGACAGAGCCTCGACGAGTACGCCCGCCCCCGTCGCCGTCACATCCACCCCAATCCAGATAGCTCACCCGAAGCGGGCCTCTCAGGAATATGGCTGGTTCATCTCCATCGTATATTTACCCGACCGTGACCCGACAAGGTCATCTCCGTTTTGGAAAGCCGAAATCCGGGCTTACTGGCCGACCGCCATGTTCTCGTCCGGCGCGTTGTCCAGCGCCCGGAGCACGGACCGGACCGCCTGGTCCACCATCGCCGCCATCGACTGCCGGGTGTGCGCCGCGACGTGCGCGGTCCACAGCAGCCGGGGCCCGAACTCCCGCATCAGGGCGGCATTTACGGATTCATCGCGGTAATGCCCGTCAATCGCGGCGACCGCGATCGTGCCGTCCCGGAGCGCATTTCCCAGCGCCACCGGTTCGACCAGCGCGGCCCGAGCGGTATTGATGAGAATTGACCCTTCTTTCATCCGGGCGAATACCGAAGTATCAATGATATTCACCGTGCTCGGGGTCTCCGGCAGCAGGACCACGAGAATGTCCGACCAGGCGGCCAGGTCGGGCAGGGTGCGGTAGGTCAGGTCGAGGCTGGTCTCGGCCAGTTTCCTGGTCCGGCTGTAGTAGGAGACCTCGCAGCCGATCGTGAGCAGCAGCCCGGCCAGCCGGCTGCCGATCGAGCCGAGGCCGACGATGCCGACGCGCTGCGCGGACAGCTCGCTGGGCATGGGCACGGCCGCGGACCACTGCGGCGGATAGCGCTCGTCCAGCCGGTTCCGGATGCCGAGGTTGGCGTAGATGATCTGGCCCAGGGTGAAGACCGCGACCGCGTCGGGCCGCCGCGCGGGGGTCCAGGTGACCCGCAGGCCGCGCTCCTTGGCGGCGTCCACGTCCACGAAGCTCTCGTAGCCGATGCCCATGAAGGCCACGATCTTCAGCGATTCCGCGGTGCTCAGGGCGTCGCCGGAGGCGTATTCCTCGCCGCCGTGCAGGTAGGCGACCGCGTCCCGGAGCTCGGCCTTGAGCTCGGCGGGAGAGAGGAGTTTCGGCCGGGCGACAATACTATTTCCGGCCTCTTCCAATGGGCGCAACAGAGTCAGGTCGATTCCCGAACCAGTGACAAGAATCTTACCTGTATGGGCCATGATGTGTCTTTCGAGCGCATTTGTCGGATTTGACGAACGGCCTCCTCTGGTCTAAGGATACGCCGGTCGGCAGCCCAGTGTAGAACCTCCAGAACTCTTTCCACTCCCGCGGAATTCCTGGGTAGTGTCGTTGTTAGTGGCCCATTCGCTGGGCGACAATGGCACTCGCTCCATGTCAACGCAAAAGCCGTCGCCGGGGGCCGCGGCATCGTCGCACAGGGGGATCGCGTGAAACTCCAGCCACGCCAGCAACTCCTGGAGATCTGGGAAGCCGCCGCCCGGGCCTCCTCCCAAGGCAAGGAGTGGCGCTGGGGCGGGCGGCAAGGCTCCAATTCCATCTCCGACGCCGAGCAATTGTTGTGCTTCATGTATCCGGCCTCGGAACTGCCCGAGTTCCGCCTGGACACGCCCGACGCGACCTCCGACGACGTGCTCGAAGCCCTGGCCGCCATCGGGGACAGCGTCGAGATCCCGAAGCGGCTGCTCACCCTGCTCGACGCGTACCTGACCACCTACTCCGACAAGGACGGCCGGCCGCTCTTCGGCGGGGACAGCTACTTCCTGCCGAACGAGCCCGGCGAGGAGATCACCAGCGAGCAGCGCGCGCTGGACGTGGTCGACTCCTACTCGATGAGCGTCACGCTGATGCTCGGCACCCTGGGCTTCCTCAAGGTGTTCCGGCGCAGCGTCACCCGCCAGGACATCCGCGCGAAGATCAGCGATCTGGAGTCCCGGGCGAACGTCCGGCTGTCGGCCGCCATGGTGGGCCTGCTGCGCAGCTTCACCATCAACGTCTTCGAGCCGGGCTCGCCGCAGGGCCAGGCGCTGCTGCGCACCGCCAACCAGGCCAAGGTGCACGACCGGCGGGTCCACGACGATCTGCAGAAGTCCCTGGAGGAGGTCAGGGCCGGGCTGCGCGACCTGACCATCGGCTCCGGCTCCCAGGTGGACCTGGACAACCCCAACCTGCTCTTCGAATGCGGCTGGGCCTGGGGCGTGGTGAAGAACGCGCCCGAGGTGGTCACCGACCTGAAGGTCGGGGAGCAGCCCAAGGGCGTGGCCCCCGAGGTGCCGTACCTCTACTTCACCGCCAACGCCCTGGTGGGCGTCGTGGACCT
Source organism: Acrocarpospora macrocephala (assembly GCF_009687865.1). Lineage (GTDB taxonomy): Bacteria > Actinomycetota > Actinomycetes > Streptosporangiales > Streptosporangiaceae > Acrocarpospora > Acrocarpospora macrocephala. Next base: position 104,367 of record NZ_BLAE01000029.1, on the reverse strand, counting down.
GTGGTCGGAGCGGACCCGCGTGCTCGGCCTGCTCGACGACGACCAGCAGCAGCTGGCCAACGCCCTGCAGCGCCGCTGGGACATCACCCAGAACTACTGGCGCACCGTGGCCACCTTCGGCAAGGACCGCTGGCCGCTGGAGGACATCCCCTGGCGGACCACCGACGGCAAGGAGTCCGACTACTACAGCCTCGGCGTCACCGCCATGGTGGTGCAGTATCTGGTCCGCACCCGGGCCGGCGACGTCGACCTCAGCCGGGTCGCCGGAGTCCTGGAAGAGCTGGCCAGAAGCGCCCGCATCACCCGCCGCCCGGTGGAGAACGACCTCAGCGCCGTCGCGCTGCACCACCCCGGCGTCAAGGTCACCCTGCTCGGCAGCGAGGAGCTGGGCCCGCAGCTGATCTGGCAGGTCGCCGACTTCGCCATCACGCTGCTCAAGCGCACCATCTGGGTGGCCACCATCACCCAGAGCAACCGGACCAGAGAGCGCCTGCACAGCCTGGCCGACCAGATCTGGGCCCACATCCAGCAACGCCAGTTCACCCACCAGCAGGTCAAGGGCCTGTGGGACAACCCGGCCGGCGCCTTCGACGACGTCGGCGACGAGCAGACCCAGGTGTCGTGGTACTTCACCGAGCGCATCGTCGAGTTCCTGGTGACCCTGGCCCTGACCTCGCGCGAGTCACCGCTGCGCAGCCAGCAGCTGGTCGAGCTGGCGGGCGAGATGCTGGCCGAGGCCGAGCACCTGCTCAACCGGGAGCAGGTCATCAGGCCGGTCCGGGCCCGGCTGGGCGCGAGCTCCACCATCACCACCATCGCCACCCGGCTGAACCGGGCCAGGAAGATCATGGGTGAGCGCCCGGCCAGCGCGGCAGCCCTGATCAACCAGTCCCTGCTCGAACTCGACCAGCTCGCCGCCGCCCGAGAGAACGCCTCGGAGGCGATGTAACGATGCTCGTGTTCGCCATCTCCGACAAGGGTGGCACCGGACGGTCGGTGACCAGCAGCAACATCGTCTATCGGCGGGCGCTGCAGGGCCAGGACGTCTGCTATCTGGACTTCGACTTCGGCTCCCCCACGGTCGGCGCGATCTTCCGGGTCAGCACGGCCTCCCGGGGCACCACCAAGGGCGGCATGCATCGCTACCTGGAAGGCGAGATCCCCGAACCCACCCGGATCGACGTGTGGACCGAGTCGGACCGCGACGCGATCCGCGCCAAGCCCGCCGGAGCCGGGCAGATGGTGCTCCTCCCCGGCGACGAGGGCGGCGGCGAGTTCGCCACCTTCGACGGGGAGATGCTCAAACGCTGCGTCCGGCTGTTCGCCGGCCTGCACGAGCAGTTCGACCTGATCATGGTGGACCTGAGCGCGGGCCGTTCCTTCGCCGCCCATCTGGCCCTGGCCGCCACCGCCCAGCTGCCCCGCATCCCCGCCCGCTGGCTGGTCTTCCACCGCTGGACCCGGCAGCACATCATCGCCGCCAACGGCCTGGTCCGGGGCGACCACGGGCTGCTGGACGTGGGCGTGGAGCACGGCCACGACCGGGACGCGCTGATCGACCGGATCAGGTTCGTCCGCACCGCCGTGCTGGAACTGGGCTCCGGCGACTTCGCCCACCTGCGCCCGGCCCAGCGCTCCTGGCTGAACGAGATCGACCGGGAGCTGCGCGAGCTGGCCACCAGGCACGGCGTCGGCCTCACCACCATGCTCGGCAAGGTCCCGCTCGACCCGGTGCTGCAGTGGCGGGAGCAGCTGATCTCCGACGATGACGTGGCCGGCACCGAGATCGCCAATCCGGAGACCGTGTTCGCCTTCGACGACCTGGCCAAGAAGATCGTCGACGACACCGCGTGGGAGGGCCTGTGACGTCCTTCAGCGAAGTCACGGCGGAACGCCAGATCAAGTCGGGGCCGCTGTCCCACGTCTCGGTCGAGCTCGGCCACCTCTACATGGAGGACTTCCAGGCCGGCCCCGACCGGCTGCGCCGGCAGTTCGCCGCGGTGGCGCCCTGGCTGGAGACCGTACGCCGCAGCTGGCAGAGCCGCACGCCCGGCGGGCGGGCCAGGATCAGCACCTGCTTCCTGATCGACGACTACTTCAGCCGGTTCAGCACGCCCAGCGAGCTGGTGCCCATGATCCTGACGGCGGCCGCCGAGAACGACCTGGTCATCGATTATCTGGCCAGGGAGTCGGCGTGCGCGGAGGCGGACGGGGTGAAGCTGGCCAAGCTGGTGGAGGACCGGCTGGTGCCCGATCCGCCGCCGGGCACCCGGGGCTGGCGCCCGCCCACCCACGAGACGGGCTGGCTGGCCAACGGGACCCGCTCGCCGGTCGCCGGTTCCGGCCAGGCGATGAAGACGGCGGTGCGGTGGGAGGCGCCCACCCAGAACGCCAAGCGCGGGCACTCCATCTTCGTGGACGTCGAGCTGTGGAACGACGACAGCCGGGGGCGCACCTGGTCGTGCCCGTTCCTGGCCGCGGTGTGGCAGCTGCTACGGCTCGGGCTGCTGCGCAACGAGGGGCAGCTGCCGGTGCAGCCGGTGGCGGTCGACGGAGGATTTCCCACGAGCTGGGACAATCTTCCGCCGGTGGTGAAGTTGAACTCGTCGGCTACGCCGTTCAGCGCGTACACGACCCTGTCCGTTCTGTCGACCCGGTTCCTGCAGGTGGAGCTGGCTGTGCGTACGATTCTCAGCCAGGTCTCGGTGGACGAGGAAGTCCTCAAGCAGGTGCTCAGCCGGAGCTCCGACGAGGACCTGCGGCTCGAAGAAGAGCTGGTCGATCGCATCTCCTACGTATTTCTCTAGGCCATCCTCGGTCGGGGGCGACATGCTGATCATGGGAGAAGTCCGTACCGGTCTGCTGCAGAACTCGGCGGAGATCGAGGAGCGGGATCACCAGGCGGTGCTCGGGCTGCTCGCCGGGGAGCGGGTGCGGATGTCCCGGCGGCCGATCGTGTACGCGGTCTCGCCCGACCTGCTCACCGGCGTGGACTGCCGCCTGCCGTCAGCCTCCCGCGCCCGCATCCGCGGGGTCGGCACGGTGGTCTCCCGGTCGTCGATCACCGGCGGCCGGGTGCTGCAGGGCTCGTCGTACGTCCGGGTAACGCGCGGCGAGGTCAACTACCGGCTGCCCTGGTCGCACTACCTGGCCAGGCCCGGCGTGGTCGAGGTGCTGGGCAAGGTGTCCGGGCCCGACGTGGCCGACGGGTTCCTGGCCTTCGGCGCGCCCGGCGAGCACCTGGACCTGGGCTCGGTCAGCGACCGGTTCATGGACGTGGTCCAGGAGTCGCCGGTGCTGGATCTGCGCGCGCCGTTCCGCAGCAACCGGACCCGGCTGCGCTGGGTGGCCGAGACCGGCGAGCCCGGCGTGCACTTCACGCTCGGCGAAGGCCAGGAGCGCACGCTCAAAGTCACCCACCAGGGAGAGTTCTCTCCCGCCGTCGTGGACCTGTGTGAGGATCTCGCGCTGCACGACTGGCTGCTGACCACCCTGTTGACCATCGTCCAGAGGGCCCGCATCGGCGGCGCCTCCCGTCCCGAGGTGTCGGCCCGGCTCGCCCCGGCCGTCGACACGCTGCTGCACCTGTGGATGCCCGGGGCGAGGATCCATCCGTCGCTGGCCGCGCTGTGGGAGAGCCTGGAACGCACGCCCGGCTTCTCCCGGCAGTGGCAGTCCCTCGTCGAACGAATCCGCGACCAGCTCGCGGTCAACACTCTGGCCCTCCTGCGCGAGACAAACGGATGATATATGGCCGACCGGAAGTCGAAGTTCGATGTAGATTCGCTCAACCCCTCGTTCGTGAAGATCCTCATCAGCTTCGTCTTCGGCGGCATCGTCTGGGGCATTTCCGAGCTGTTCCAGGGCGGGGGTCTCGGCGTCAACGACATGTGGAGCATCCTCATCTCGTTGTTCGCGGCGTCGGCGGCGTTCGTCGCGCAGCATCTGATCGCGGTGGAGAAACAGAACGACGCCGTCCGGCAGGAATTGCGTGACGGGCTGTCCAGGATCGATGAGGCGACCGAGCTGTTCGGCCTGGTGGAGGCGTCGGCGGTGCAGATCGACCTGGTGACGCAGCTGGTGCGCAACGCCACGGGGGTGGACAAGGAAATGCCGCCGCTGATCCAGAAGTTCGCGCAGTCCGAGATCGAGCGCATCTCCACCCTGCTGCGCGAACTGGGCGAGGGCGACGTCACCTACGAGGGCGAGGACCGGGACTGGCTGCTCGGCCTGGCCAGGAACGTGGAGCACAGCATCGACGCGCTCAGCCTGGCCGTGGTGGACCAGGGTCCGGGCGAGTTCGACGGCGGGTTCTGGATCACCGACGCCGGGCAGCGCTACCTGGAGATCCAGCGGGAGCGCGCCAAGGCCGGGGTCACGATCCGCCGCATCTTCTACGTCGACACCCCCGAGCGCGTGCGATCGGAGACATTTCAGCAGATCAGCAGGATGCATGTCGCGGCGGGCGTGGACGTGCGGGTGCTCACCGCGAGCCAGCTCACCTCGGCGCTCGGCGTGGACGACTTCATCGTCTTCGACGGCGTGGTCAGCTACGAGATCATGGCGTCCAACACGCTGTCGGTGGGTGAGCTGGTCACCCACACGTTCGTACGCACCCTGCTGATCCTGGAGCGGCCCCGGGTGCGGCAGCGGATCGAGCGGTTCAGAGAGCTGTGGGAGCTGGCGACAGCGCTGGATCGGTGAAGTCCCGATCCGGGCTGCAGATCCTCATCCGCTCCTGGAACTCCGGATCGGCGGTCCGGCCGTGGATCAGGTCGGTCACCATCTCCGCCGTCACCGGGGCCAGCGTCACGCCGAGGCCGGAGTGGCCGGTCGCGGCGAGCAGGCGCTGGTGCTCGTCCACGTAGCCGATGATCGGGACGTGGTCCGGGCTGGCCGGGCGCAGCCCCGCCCAGTGCCGCTCCAGCGCCCAGTCGGCGGTGGCCGGCATCACCGTGCTGGTCCAGGAGCGGATGTCGCGCAGGCCCTTGTCGGTGGGCGTGTCGTCGAAGACGTTCTCCTCGTACGTCACGCCGACGGCGACCCGGCCGTCGTGGCGGGGCACCAGGTAGGGGTAGCCGCGCTCGTCGCCGCAGTCGATCTCGGCGAAGACGTGGTGGTCGAGCGGGTAGCCGGTGACGCCCGGCGGGCGCAGGTCGAACGCCTCACCCTTGATCGGGAAGATCAGGTCGGCGAGCTTCGGCAGCAGCGTGCCGCTCAGGTATCCGGCGGCGACCACGACCGTGCCCGCCTGGATCACCGAGCCGTCGGCCAGCACCACCTCGGCGGCGGCCGGACCCGAGTCGACCCGGACCGCGCGGGTGTTCAGCCGGAGCGTGACCGAGGAGCGGCCGATCGCGCGGCGCAGCGCGACCATCAGCTCGCGCGGGTCCAGTGCGAGCTCCTCGTGCAGCAGGAACGCGCCCACCACCCGGTCGCTCAGCAGCGGCTCCAGGTCCCGCGCCTCGGCGGCGGTGAGCTGGCGGACCTCGAACGGCGCCTCAAGCCAGCGCGGCAGCACCTCGCTGAGCAGCCGGTCCATCTCCTGGCGGTCCAGCGCGACCTGGATGTCGCCGCCGCCGAGCACGTTCACCTCGACGCCGGACTCCTTCCTGAGCCGGCCCAGCCATGGCTCGTAGAGGTCGCGGCTACGGCGGATGACACTGCTCAGCGGTCCCAGGCAGGCGGTCTCGGTCTGGGTGAGAATGCCACCCATGGCCGCGTCGGAGGCGCCGAGGCCGAGGTCCTCCGCAGCGTCCACGAGGATCACGCTGCGGCCCTCAGAGCTGAGGTCGTAGGCGATCGCACTGCCGATCACTCCGCCACCGATGATGGCGACGTCGCAAATCTCTGGCACAAGCGACTCCAGGCTTTACCGGGTTGAATTCAGACTAGGCGCAGCCTGGCCTCAGGCATATAAGCAAGGCGCAGAGACTATGGGGGCGGCGCGGCCCGGGTCGAGATTAGCGCGAATCGCCGCGTCCAGCCGCCCCTTTACGGGTCGCGGAGTGTTGCAAGAAGATCAAGGGCAAAGCTGTCCCCTGGCCTTGCCAGTAGCGGGTTGAGTTCCACTCCGGAAAGCTCGGGATGGGCCGCGAGCACCTGCCCCACCGCCACCACCGCCCGTGCGACCGCGTCCCGGTCGCATGGCGGCGCGCCCCGCCAGCCGTCCAGCATCCGGGCCGCCTTCGTCCGGCCGATCAGCCGCAACGCCCCCTCATGATCGAGCGGCCCAAGCGCGGTCGCCGTATCAGCGACCAGCTCAGCCAGCACTCCCCCACTCCCCACCGTGACCAGCACCCCCACCTCCCGATCTCGGTACGCCCCGACAATGAGCTCCACCCCTCCCCCCACCTGCCGCTCCACCCAAAACCCGGCCAGCTCCAGCCGCCTGCCCAGCTCCTCAGCCCGCTCGCGTACGGCTCCCGCCGACGTGAGCCCCAGCACGACCCCACCCACCTCGGTCTTGTGCACAGGCCCAACAGCCTTGAGCACCACCGCCCCACCCAGCCAAGCCGCCAACCGCGCGGCCTCATCGGCCGTGGCAGCGAATCCCCCTTCGGGAAACACCAAACCTCTGGCGACCAACTCCGCCCGAATGGGGTCAACTCCGCCGACCGAACCAATATCACCGGTCCCGCTGGGTACCGGACCCACGCCAGTGGCTCCCACGCACGGCAAGCCACCGCCAGCGGGCTCCTGACGTGCCGGACCGATTCCAGCGACTCTCTCGGGCGCCAGACCACTGCCAGCGTGTTCTTGATGTGCCGGACCGATCCCTGCGGCTCCCACGCGTGCCAATCCACCGTCAGCGGGTTCCTGATGTGCCGGACCGATCCCAGTGACCCTCTCGGACGCCAGACCACTGCCAGCGTGTTCTTGATGTGCCGGACCGATCCCCGCGGCTCCCACGCGTGCCAATCCACCATCAGCGGGTTCCTGACGTGCCGGACCGATCCCAGTGACCCTCTCGGACGCCAGACCACTGCCAGCGTGTTCCTCATGTACCGGACCGATCCCAGTGGCTGCCTCCGGTGCCGGACGAGTGTCGTGGGCTTCCGCGGGTGTCGGGTTCGATGTTGGGCGGATTCCCTCGTTCGCGTGGAAAGTCGCGGCGAGGGCGTTGATGGGGTCGTCGATCGTGTCGAAGACGGGGATGCCGCCGCGGCGAAGCACGTCGGTCGTGGGGCCGTCGGTTCGCATGGTGTGCACCAGGCATCGGCCGCCGGGGAGGTCACGTGCGGCGGCTTCTTCGATGTTGCGGAGCGCCGGGCTGTCGGCCGCGTAAGCCCCGAAATATCCGGTTAAAAGGACCACGTCGACGTCGGCGGCGACCGCGTGGGCCACACGCGGATATATCCCGAGATCGGCTTCACCGGCCCCTGCGAGGTCGATGGGGTTGGCCAGTCCCGCATCCGCCGGGAGCATCTTCGCGAGCACTTCGATGGTCTCTTGGGACAGTGCGGGCACCTCAAGTCCCGCGCGTTCGGCGAACTCGGCCGCCAGCGCGCCCTGCCCGCCGCTGTCGGCCACCACGGCCAGGCGCGGCTTCGTCGAAGGGAGGCCGGCCAGGCAGATCTGGGCGGCGTGGACCGCCTGGGCCGGGGTGTGGACGCGGATGACACCGGCCGCGTCGCAGAGCGCGTTCACCGCCGTGTCGGGGGTGGCGAGGGCGCCGGTGTGGGAGTTGATCGCGCGTTCGCCCGCCGCCGAGCCCCCGACGGCCAGCAGGATGACGCGTTTGCCGAGCGCCCTGGCCTGGTCGGCGAGGGTGATGAGGGATCGTCCGAGGGACAGGTCCTCCAGGTAGAGAATGACGACCCGGGTGTTGGGTGCGGTGATGACCGGGTCGAGCAGGTCCGCGGTAGTGAGGTCGGCTTGGGCCCCGACGGACACGAAACGGGAGAGGCCGAGGCCCGCGCGAGTGGCCAGGTAGCCGATTTCGAGGCCGACCGAGCCACTCTGGGAAACCACGCCAATCGGGCCCGGAGTCAGGGAACCCCAGGTGAGGGCGAGGTCGGTGGCGCCGTCATACACACCCATGCAGGTGGGACCAAGCAGACGTGCCCCAGCTGCGCGGACGCGGGCGGCCAGGGCCGCGTGACCGCCGGGATAGGCACGGTCGACCCCGGCAGTGATGCCAACGAGATAACGCGCACCTGCCGAAAGCGCGTCCTCAACTACGGCTTCATACGAAGCGGGCGGCGTGACAATCGCCACCAGTTCCGGAAATCTCGGAAGATCGGAAAGCTGCCGATAGGCACGCTGGCCTTGAACCCGCCCAACCCGGCCATTGATCAGATACACCTCTCGACGACCGACCCCACGCAACGCACCCTTGGCCAGCCAGTAACCCCATTTGGCCGGATCATCCGACGCACCCACCACCGCGACAGAACAGGGGTCAAACAGACCGTTCACGCGCCCTCCCGATCATCCCCACCAACCGCGACAGAACACGGCACGAACCGGCGGTTCATCGGGTTTCCAGGATGCGTTCGCTGAGGGTGTGGGCGATCTCGCGGGGCAGCCCGCCGGTGGTCGTGGACTCGGTGAGGATGTCGGTGACCACTCGGCGCATCCAGGTGCGGATCTTGGCGAAGGCCGCGTCGGCTTCGGCGGGGATGTCGCCGAACAGCGTCCACCACCACCAGGAGTTGGTGGCCGAGTTGGCGACCACGTCTGGGACGACGATCACGCCGAAGTCCCGGAGCAGTGCTTCGGCGTCCGGCGTCACCGGGCAGTTGGCGGCTTCGACGATCAGGCGCGCGGTCACCCTCGGGGCTTCCTCAACGCCGATGCAGTACGACACCGCCGCCGGAACCAGCACATCGCATTCCAGGTCGAGCCAGGCGTCCCTGGGCAGTTTCTCGTCGGTGGCGCGCAGCCGGGAACGGTCGATGCGGCCGTGTTCGTCCCGGGTGAGCAGGAGCGTCTCCACGTCCAGCCCGTCCGGGTTGGCGACCACGCCCTCGCTGTCGGCGATGCCGACCACCAGGACCCCAGCACGGGCGAGGAAACGCGCGGTCGCGCCGCCCATCGAACCGAACCCCTGGATCACCGCCGTCGCCCTGCGATCGGGGATCACCAGATCGAGGGCGGTCAGTGCCGCCTCCGCCACTCCGCAGCCCCCAGCGAGATCACCGAGTCCGATCCCATCGACGGTCACCGAGAACGCCTCGTCGAGGCCTTTCAGCGCCGCGTCCGGGTCGGCGAGCAGCGGCAGCACGGCGTCGATGGACGTGCGCAGTCCCGCCTCCTGACAGGCGGCGTCGATCGACTCCTGCCGCAGGCCCAGATCCTCACCAGTCGCCCAATAGGTCTGCAGCAGCGGCTTCATGGCACTGATGTACCGCCGCAACATCCCAGCCGCCCCCGGATCGAGCGGATCGCAGTCGATACCGCCCTTGGCCCCACCCAGCGGCTGATACCGCAGCCCCGGCTCATAGGCCAGCGCCTCCTTACGGCTCATCCCCAGAGCCAGGTCCGCGACCTCAGCCAGCGTGACCCCGGCCCGCATCCGCAACCCGCCACTGCTCACCCCCCGGCCCAGCCGATCGATGACCAGATATCCCGGCCTCCCGGTCACCTCATCGGTCCAGGTCACCTTCAGGTACGGCTCCCGCGCCATCACGCCTCCCTCAAAACGATCACAGTGGGCCCCGAAGCGTGCAACGCCTTCCCAACCGCCTCCCCAAGCTCCTCCGGCGTGTCCACGGCAACCCCACCCGCGCCATACGCCACGGCGAGACCAACGAAGTCGGGATTGTGCAGATCGACCGCCACGGGCAGCATGCCGCGCGCCACCATTTCCGCCCGGATCTCGCCGTATCCACCGTTGACGGAGATCACAATCGGCAACGGGAGGCCAAGTTCCACCGCTGTGGCCAATTCCTGAACGCTGAACTGAAACGCGCCGTCCCCTGCCAGCACAGCGACCGGCCTTTCCGGGTAGGCGATCTTGGCTCCGATGGCGGCGGGGAGCGCGAAGCCCAGCGTGCCGAAACCGGTCGGATAGAGAAACCGCCCCGGCGGATCAATCGGCAGACCGCCGAGCGCACCGTAGTAGCAGAACATCGAGCTGTCAGCGGTCACGATCGTGTCCGCGGGAAGCACATCCCTGACGGCCTTGAGCTGGGAACCCCACCGAGCCGCAAGCGCCTCCAACTCGGCATCCCGCCGAGCCCAGAGAACGGAATCCGACCGCCCCACGAGCGACTGGGCATCCCACCCTGCCCGGACAACGGAATCCCGCCGCTCCGCGAGTGGCCCGGCGTCCAGTGGCTCCCGCGGAACATGTTCCGGTTTCTGAGGTATCGCCGGATGGGTGAGCAGGGCGTCCAAGGCGAGGTACGCGTCGGCGACGATCGGGATCATGGCGGGGAGGTCGCCCTGCATCTGAGCGGGATCGACGTCGATTCTGATGAGTTGGCCGGTCAGGCGGAAATCGTCTATCCAGAAATCCGAGGGGGCCAGTTCGGTGCCGATCGCGAGGACGACGTCGCACGTGGCCAGCCAGGTCTGGACAGCCGGCAGGTGCAGGGTCGCGCCGAGGGCCAGCGGGTGCGACTCGGGGACGGCCGCTTTGCCGTTGGCCGTGGTGACGATGGGTGCGCCGGTGCGTTCGGCCAAGATGAGGGCGAGGGTCCCGGTGCGGGAATGGTGGGCGTGTGACTCGGGGACGGCCGCTTTGCCGTTCGCCGTGGTGACGATAGGTGCGCCGGTGCGTTCGGCCAGGGCGAGGGTCCCGGCGCGGGAGTGATGGACGTGTGAGTGGTCGGCGTGGGAGTGGTCGGCGTGGGAGTGGTGGACGCCGCCGCCGAGGACGATCGCGGGGCGCAGGGCCGTACCGAGCAGGGTGGCGGCGGATGCGATGGCGGCGGGGTCGGGAGCGCGGGGCGGAACCTGGAACGGGGTGGCCGGGGGAACGGACGTGGGGAGGTCGAGGAGGTCTACCGGGATTTCCAGGTGGATCGGGCGGGGGCGGCCCTCGGTGAAGGAGGCGAAGGCGCGGGAGAGGGCGGCGGGGATCTCCTCGGGGGAGGTGACGCGGTGGCTCCAGGCGCAGAGAGAGTCCAGGGCGCGGGACTGGTCTTTGGATTCGTGCAGGTAACCGCAGCCGAGGCGGGGATGGGTGAGCGGGACGCCGGGTGAGATGAGCAGAACGGGGGACGAATCTGAGTAAGCCTGGGCGAGCGCGGCGGCGGCATTGAGGACAGCCGGGCCTGTCGTGGTGAGGACGACGCCGGGGCGGCCGGTCGCCCGTGCGTAGCCATCGGCGGCGTAGCCCGCGCCCTGCTCGTGGCGGGTGGTGACGCAGCGAACGCCCGCCTCCGCCAACGCCTGGTAGATGGCAAGGTTGTGCGTGCCGGGAATGCCGAAGACCGTGTCCACTCCATACGCGACCAGGGTCAGGGCCAGCACGTGCGCGGCGGTCGTCGTGCTCGGACCGCCAGCCGATACGCGAGCAACCCCACCCGCGACGTTCACGTCCGCACCGCCGGACGATACACGAGGAGCATCACCCGAAACGCTCGGATCCGGGCCACCAAGCGACATATGAGGAGCACCTTCCGAAACGCTCGGATCCAGGCCATCGAGCGATACACGAGGAACGCCACCCGAAACGCTCGGATCCAGGCCATCGAGCGATACACGAGGAACGCCACCCGAAACGCTCGGATCCGGGTCGCCGAGTGGTCTGCGAGGAGCGCCAGCGTCGTCGTCTACGGGGGTCATGTGCGGGCCAGGGAGCGGGAGATGATCAGGCGCTGGATGTCGGAGGTGCCTTCCTCGAGTTCCTCTAGCTTGGCGTCGCGCATCCACTTCTCGACCAGGAATTCGCGGGAGTAGCCCCAGCCGCCGTGGGTTTGCACGGCGGCCCAGGTGCACCACATCGCGTGTTCTGAGGCCGTCAGCTTGGCGATCGCGGCCTCTTCGGTGACGGTCGCGCCGGTGTCGTACAGTTCTGCGGCACGCATGGTTACCAGTCGTGAAATATCCGTCTTGGTGGCCATGTCGGCGAGGCGGAAGGCCACCGACTGGTGGTCGATGATTCTGACGCCGAACTGTTCGCGGTCCTTCGCGTAGGCGAGTGCGGTGTCGAGGGCGGCCCGGGACAGGCCGGTGCAGGCGGCGGCGATCAGGATGCGAGAGGCGTCGAAGGTTCGCATCAGGCCGTAGAAGCCCTGGCCCTCCTCGCCTAGCCGGTTCTCCACCGGCACCCTGACCCCGTCCAGGAACAGCTCGGCGCAGGCGATGCCACGCTGGCCCATCTTGGGCATCGGGTTGCCGATCGTCAGGCCGGGGGTGTCGCGTTCGACCACGAAAGCGGTGATGCCTTTCGACCGGGTTCCCGGCGCGACAGTGGCGAAAATGACGAAATAGTCGGCGAAAGGTGCGTTGGAGATCCAGGATTTCTGGCCGGTCAGGACGTAGTGGTCGCCGACGCGTACCGCCCGGGTGGTGATCGCGGCGGCGTCCGAGCCGACGCCCGGCTCGGTGGTGGCCAGCGCGGTCAGCGGCGGATCCGCGGAGCAGAGCGGCGTCAGGAAGCGTTTCCGCTGCTCTTCGGTGCCGAGTTCGAGCACGGGCGCGGCGAAGAAGCCGTTGGAGGTGACCAGGTTGCCGATCGCGATGTCGCCATGGCACAACTCCTCCTGTACCAGGCACTGGGTGACCAGATCGGCCACCCCGCCCCCGCCGTACGTCTCGGGAATCATGAACGAGGTCAATCCGATCCCAGCGGCTTTGGCCCAGATCTCCCGGGGCAGCACGTGATCGGCCTCGTCCACCTCCCGGGCGCGCGGCCGGATCTCGGCGGCGGCGAATTCGCGGGCCAGCCGGACGGCGTCCGCCTGCTCCTCGGTCAGCGCCCGGGCGGTACGGGGGACGCGGGACATGTCGCCTCCTCAGGAAGCCAGTGGGGGACGGCCGCCTCGCGCCGAGGCCAGGCGACCAGGATCATCGCGGCGACCACGCAGGCGCCGCCGGCGAGGACGGGCCAGGTGAGCGCCTCGTCGTAGAGGGCGAAGGCGAAGCCGGTGGCCCACAGCGGTTCCGCCGAGATGACGACGGCGGCGGCCGTGGGCGGGACGTGGGCCTGCGCCCAGGTCTGGGCCAGGAAGGTGAAGGCTCCGGCGATGGTGGCCAGGTAGAGGACCCCGGCCCAGTCGGCGGGGGTCGCGGGCGTGGCCACGCCGCCGGGCGCGGCGGCCGCCCACATGATCACGGTCAGGGTGAGGATCTGGATGATCGACAGGGGGTACGCGTCCCCGGGGCTGGACCAGCGGCCGAGGGCGACGATGTGCACCGCGTAGAGGGCGGCGGAGAGCAGGGTCAGCGCGACCGGGCCCGGCGCGATCTCGCCGCCGGTGTCGCCGCCGCTGAGCAGGGTGAACGCGGCCATTCCGGCGGTGGCCAGGGCGACCGCGACCCAGGTTCTGCGTTCCGGCACGGTTCTGGTCCAGACCCAGGCCAGTAACGGCGTCAGCACGAGGTACGACCCGGTCACGAAACCCGACACCGACGACGGCAGTTCGATCAGCGCGAGGGTCTGGACGACGAGGGCGGCGCCGTACACCAGGCCGAGGGCGATTCCGGTCAGCCAGGTGCGGCGGGTGAGTCCGAGGAGGGATCTTGGCCGGATGGCCACCAGGACGGCGACCGCGATCGCGAAGCGCACGGCGTACAGGTCCGCTACGGGTAGGCGGAGCAGCATGTCCTTGGTCAGCGGGAATGTGGAACCCCAGATCGCGGTGACGCTGACCAGGGCGGCGATTCCGGCGAGGTAGGAGCGGTTCACCCGAGCTCGTTCTTGACGACCGCGCCGCCCTTCATCACGAAGGGCACGTGCTGAAATTTCTGGATATCTAGGGTGCCGGGGATGGCGATCAGGTCGGCGTACCTGCCGGGGGTGAGCGAGCCCACCCGGTCTTCCCAGCCCATGCATTCAGCGCTGGTCAGGGTTGCGGCGCGGAGGGCGGCCACGGGGGTCATGCCGTGTTCGACCATGGTGGCGAGCTGGCGGGCCTGGAGGCCGTGCGGGAAGCCGCCCGCGTCGGTGCCGAAACCGATCTTCACGCCGGCTTTGACGGCCTTGGCGAACGCGGTGCGCTGGGCTTCGGCGGTCTCGTCGTTCTTGCGGAGCTGTTCGGCGTCGTAGCCCTGGGACGGGCCGGTCTCGGTGATCCAGTCGGCCCACCAGATGTCGGCGGACAGGTAGGTGCCGTGTTCGATCATCAGGTCCACGCCCTCGTCGTCGAGGAAGCAGGCGTGTTCGATGGAGCGCACGCCCGCGCGGATCGCGCGTTTGATGCCTTCGGTGCCGTGGGCGTGGGCGGCGACATAGCGGCCGTACCAGGAGGCTTCCTCGACGGCGGCGCGGAGCTGGGGCTCGGTGAGTTCGGGGGCGCCGGGGACGGTGCCGTTGGCGAGGACCGCGCCGGTGGCGATCACTTTGATCAGGTCGGCGCCGTTGAAGATGATCTCGCGGACCCGCTCGCGGATGTCGTCCACGCCGGAGGTCTGGCCGAACCGGAACTCACGCGGCAGCTCGATGTCGGGCGCGAGGCCGGTGACCATGCCCCCGCCGCCCTTGACGGTGATGTACGCCCCTGCGACCGCCATCCGGGGCCCCAGGATGTGCCCGGCGTCAATGGCATCCCGTAGTGCCACATCCAGAAATGCCCGAAATGTCCCTACATCGCGGACGGTGGTGAATCCAGCCATCAGCGTGTCGCGGGCATTGGGCACCCCGGCCAGAGTCTGCTGGGCGGCGCTGTACTTGAGCTCCTGCGCGTAGTCACCACAGGCCGCGACACCGACCAGGTGAGTGTGCAGATCGATCAGCCCAGGCGTTACCGTCACGTCGCCCAGATCGATCAGTTCACCCTCGAACGCGACCTCGGCGACAGGGCGGACATCGACCACCCGCTCCCCCTCGATCAGGATCACCTGATCGTCGAGCACCCGCCCCGCGACCACGTCCACCAGCCGCGCACACCGCACCGCCTTGTCCGCCATCGAACCCCCCTTTCCTGATTCGCCACTCAAACACAGCACTCTTTACCTTGGCAATAGTCATTCACTACGCTCCATCCCTGAGCAAGGGGGTACGCGGATGCGCCCGCAGGACCTGGCAGCCGACCGGCTGCTGACAGAGCTGGACGTCGCTCCGAACGGGGCGCTCGCAGCCGTCATCGAACGCCGCGTGGTTCGCGGCAAGGAACACCACCGCCTGCTGACCGTCCCAATCCCGAGCGCGGGATCCCAGCTCGCCGCTTCGGAGACGGCTCAGGGATTGCCGGTCGCCACCGAGAAATCGATCGATTCGGATGGCGGGCCTCCGGTCGTCGCCGCGAAAGCACCGATCGCTTCCGGCGAAAGGCGGCCAACCGTCGCTGCGAAGACATCCATCGCTTCAGACGAAGGGCCGCCGAGCATCGCCGCGAAGGCACCGATCGCTTCCGGCGGAGGGCGGCCGGTCGTCGCCGCGACATCCATCGCTTCGGGCGAGAGGCCGCCGAGCATCCCCTCGAAGGCACCGATCGCTTCAGGTGTCGCTGCGACCGTGATCGCGCTGGAGGCGTCGACTCCGCGTTTCTCTCCTGATGGACGCACCTTGGCGTATCTGTTCAAGGACCAGTTGCACACCCGGCCCTCGTCTGGAGGTCCGGCGACCAAGGTCACGTCATTTCCGAAGGGCGTCACGGACTACGCCTGGTTTGGGGCGTCCTTCGTCGTCGTCGCTCCCGACGAGGACTCTCCGGTCATGTCGGGGAAATCGACCGCGCGGGTGATTCGTCGGCTGGATTGGCGCGAGGACGGCCACGGATTACGGCTGCATCCCACCCACCTGCATCTGATCGGGCCTGACGGCAGGACGGTCCGCCTGACCTCGGGTGAGTGGTGGGCGTCGAGTCCGCGGGTCGCGCCCTGCGGGACGAAGGTGGGCTTCATCGCCGATCCCCGGCCCGACGCGGATCTCGACCCGAATCCGCAGGTCTACGAAGTTCCGCTGGCCGGAGGGCCGATCACTCTGGCCAGTTGGGTCGCGGGTCCGGTGACGCGCTTCTCCTACGACCCGGACGGAACCGTCATCTGCGTCGCGGCCCCGTCACGCCGCCCGACCGACTTCGAGAACGAGCAGCTGTGGCACACCGTTCCGGATAGATCCCCCATCTCCCTGACCGGCCACCTCGACCGGTTCTCCGGCCAGGCTCCGACCACGGACGAACGCCTCACGGTCACCTGCGACAACGGCCGGGAGATCGCCCAGCGGGTGACGGACACCGGGATCGTCGATCTAACCCCCGTGCGACTCGACCCGGTCGTCCACGCGCTGGCCGCCGCCGGCGGCGTGGTGTGCGCGATCGCGACCTTCGGCGGCGCGGCCCGCCCCGATCTCTACCGGCTCACCCCGGAAGGCGACCCAGAACTCCTGTTCCGCTCGGGCGTGGCCTGGCTGTCCAGCTTCGAACGCCCCATCCAACGGGAACTCGAAATCGACGGCATCCAGGTCTTCCTGGTCGGACCCCCCTCGGACGAACCCCTCCCCGTGATCCTGCAACTCCACGGCGGCCCCGCCTGGGCCTGGCCGGTCGAACCCGACACCGACGCCCTACTCCTCGCCGCCGCCGGTTTCCTGGTCGTCCGCCCCAACATCCGCGGCTCCTTCCACCGCGGGTACGCCTTCGGCGCCGCCCTAGGCCCCAACTGGGGCGACCCTGACGCCGAAGACTGCCACACCGTCCTGGACGCCCTCATCACCCTCGGCCTCGCCGACCCCACCCGAATCGGCTGCTACGGCAACTCCTACGGCGGCTTCCTCACCAACTGGCTAATCGGCACGTCCGACCGCTTCCGGGCGGCGGTCAGCCAGAACGGCGTCACCAACCAGATCTCCAGCTTCGCCGCCTGCGACCTAGGAGCGATCTACGACGTGGACTCAGCCCTCGGCGACGTCTGGACCCCAGAAGGCATCGACCACCTCTGGAAGATCTCCCCACTCCGCCACGTCGCGACCATCACCACCCCACTCCTGCTCCTCCAAGGCGAACAGGACCACCGCTGCCCACCCTCAGACGCCGAGCAGATGTTCGTCGCCCTCCGCCGCCTCGGCCGCAAAGTCGAATACATCCTCTACCCCGACTCCGACCACTCCCTCACCCACACCGCCCGCCTGGACCGCCGAATCGACCGCACCGAACGAATGATCGCCTGGTTCCAGACACACCTACTGGATTGACCCTCCCCAACGCCACCAAGCACGTACGAGGCTCCAGGCTCCTCGCCGTTATCCGGCGCCGTTCACCACCGCGACACTTCTCACCGCACCGGCGCCAAAAGGGACCGCCGCACCGGGGCGGGAACTCTCAGGAATGGGAGTTCCAAACCTCCGCGCCGACACACCTACTGGATTGACCCTCCCCATCGCCACCGAGCACGTACAAGGCTCCAGATTCCTCGCCGTTATCCGGCGCCGTTCAACACCGCGACACTTCTCACCGCACCGGCGCCAAAAGGGACCGCCGCACCGGGACGGGAACTCTCAGGAATGGGAGTTCCAAACCTCCGCGCCGACGCGCCCAGCACTCTCGTCCGGCAGGCGGATGGAGCTTCGAGGAGATCCTCTCCGACTGCCCAGGCCTGGAGCATGAGGACATCAGGCAAGCATCTCCGAGCACCACAAACAGCCCAGGCCTCGAATCCCCAGCAGAAAGCACAGGGATTTCAAGCCTCGGATGCCCGGCCCGGCCTCTCTTGGCGCCGGTGCGGCGGGATGGGGTGCGGTCGTGAACGGCGCCGGATAACGGCGCGGAAGGCAGCCGCTCGGGACGTGGGTCTCAGATGGGTTGGTATTCGAACCAGTCGAAGGAGGCGGTGTTGGTGGTGGGGGTGCCGTTGGAGGTGGCGTACAGGGCGATCATGGTGCCGGTGAAGCCGCCGGAGGTGGTGGAGCTGAGGAGGCGGCCGTCCACCGGGCCGCCCAGGTCCCGCCATTCGCCGGGTGCCTCGGCGTACCTGAAACGGTAGTCCTGGCCGTGGGCCTCGACGCCGAGCCAGGTCCTGCCCGCGTGTGACTCGGTGGTGGCGACGACGGTGTCGACCCCGGACGCGCGCCGGATCAGCGTTAGGCCGTGTGCGGAGCGCGCGAACCTGATCTGGTATTCGTCGTTCTGGATCAGCGCGAGACCGGCGCTCTCCGCGCCCTGTGGCTGGAACTCCAGGACGGTGTGGGCGGCGAAGTCCATGTGCTGCTGGCGCCGGGCGATGAGGCTGGGATTGCCCCATTCTGTCAGCGTCTGGGGGCGCAGGCTCAACGTGAGACGGCTGTCCGCGAGGCTCCAGTACGGCTCTCGTGGGGTGCGCAGATGGTTCCAAGCCGGAGACAGCCGTGGCCCGTCGAAGTGGTCGCAGGCGGGGACGGCGGGCCAGTGGTGGACGGGGAGGGCGGGGGCGGGCATTTCGGGCTGGACGAGGTCGTAGACCGGCCAGTCGTCTTCCCAGTGGACGCTGGTGAGGAAGGTTTCTCGGCCCAGGTTGTAGCCGCTGTCGGCGCGTACGGCGGCCATGGTGAGCGGGCCGGAGGCGGGGCCGCCGTAGGGGCGGGTGGCCAGGAGGACGGACCACCAGTCGCCGTCCTGGGTTTGCACCAGGTCGGGGTGGCCGGTGCTGGTGATCGGGTGGCGGAGGCCGAGGTGGCGGTGGGTGAGGATGGGGTTGCGGGGGTTGGGCTCGTAAGGGCCGGTGATCTGGTCGGCGCGGGCGACCATGATGGCGTGGCCTTCGGCGGTGCCGCCCTCGGAGGTCAGCAGGTAGTAGCGGCCGTTGACCAGGTAGATGTGCGGGCCTTCGGCCCAGATGCCGCCGCGTTGTACGGGCTCCCAGATGACGTGTTCCTCGCCGACGAGCTTCATGGTGGTCAGGTCGAGCTCGCGGAGCCAGATCTCGGTGTCGCCGTCGTATTGTTTGGCGGCCTTCTCGCGGGCTCCGCACATCCACGCGCGCCCGTCGTCGTCGAAGAGCAGCGACGGGTCGAAGCCGCGCGTCTCGGGGAACCAGATCGGGTCGCTCCACGGCCCGGCCGGGTCGGTGGCGGTGACCAGGAAGTTGCCCGGTTCGTCCATCAGCGTGGTGATCATGTAGAAGACGCCGTCGTGGTGGCGGATGGTCGGGGCGAAGATGCCGCCCGAAGGGCGTACCCCGTCCAGAGCCAGTTGCGACGGGCGGTCGAGCACGTGCCCGAGCTGACGCCAGTGCACCAGATCCCGGCTGTGGAAGATCGGCACCCCGGGAAACCACTCGAACGATGAGGTGACGAGGTAGTAGTCCGCGCCGACCCGGCACACCGAAGGGTCCGGATGGAATCCCGGAATAACAGGGTTCGTGAACATGAGTCTCCCCGAACACAGCTGCCGGGCCCCGCACGCTGCGGAAGGGTGGGGCCCGGCAACTGCTCTTATTTGAACATGTTTACTTTGCGAGTTGTAGGACGCCCCAGCGGGATGTGTTGAGGTAGCTCTGGCCGGTCGGGTCGTTCCAGGTCACGGCGGCGGTCCGGGTCGGGCCGGTGGCGTCGTTGACCTGGAGGTCGAAGCCGAGGAGGGCGTCCTTGGCCAGGGTGACCGTCGGGAGCTTGATGGCCGCCTCGACGATGTAGCCGGTCGGGGTGAGCGAGACCGCGCTGGTCAGGTTGTCGCGGATGCCGAAGGCGTCGAAGGTGCCGCCGATGCTCTGGTGGCCCGTGAAGCTGATCCGGTACTGCCCGTCGTCATCGTCGTAGCCCTTGGTCTTGTTGTTCTCCGGGTCCACGAAGATCTCGACCGAGTCCTCCTCGTACGCGTTGGGCGACTCCTCGCTGAGCACCGGATCGGTGACCCGCGCCAGCACGTACAGCGTGCCGTTGTGCCACAGCGCCTTGACCTTGGCGGTCGCCCCGGAGGTGCCCTGCACCCAAGTCCCGGTGGTGACCTCCTTGGCCTTGCTCCACACCGAGTCCACGGTCCCGTCGACCACCGGCGTGCCCTTGGGCGCCGAGGTCGTCTTGATCGCAGGCAGCAGACTTATGGTGCCATTCCACGAAATTTCCGGACCGGTGGCGTCGTCGACGACCACCTTGACTTCGGTCGCCGTACCAGAGGGAAGTTTGGCCTCCACCCGGTAACCGTCGTCGGTCTTCTTGGCGTGCGCCTTGAACCCCTGCGCGTGCGTGCCACCCCGCTGGATCCTGTACGCCGTGCCCCCCACCGTGAACGTCACCGTGTCGGTCTTGTTGTTGGTCGCGTCGACCACCTCACCGAGCACGTAAAGCCCACCGGAAGCGCTCCGCACCTGGAACCCGGCCGACAGGTTCCCAACCCGGGCGATCGGCGCGTCAGGCAGGTAATCCCACACGACATCCCGCTTCCCGTCCACCTCCACGCTCCCGGCCGGCGCGTTCAACTGCCGGCTCAGCGGCGGCAGCTGCGAAGGATCGGCGATCCCCCAGAACGCGGGCTTGGCCTGCAACTCGTCGTCGAACGGCAGCGGCGGATTGAGCCGCGTGATCGGGAACGACGACAGCCAGGTCGCGTCGTCGGCCACACCCCAGATGGTCACCGAGGTCAGCTTCGACGCCTGCCGCCGGAACACATCGAAGATCTCCTTGTACCGGTGCCCCTGCTCCGCCAGCACCGCCGCCGGAACGGTCGCGTAGCTGCTGACGAAGTCGGTGTACACGCTCACATCCAGCTCGGTGACCTGCTGCTCGACCCCGAGCTGGGCGAACCGTTCGATGCTCGACTCGATCCACGAGGCCGGCGCCTGCTCGATGTTGACGTGCAGCTGGTGCCCGACCGCGTCGATCGGCACACCCTCCTGCCGCAGCTGCTTGACCACCTTGAACATGGCCTCGCGCTTGCGCGGGAACTCGGTGTTGTAGTCGTTGAAGACGAGCGTCGCGTCCGGGTCCACTTCGCGGGCCACCCGGAAGGCGGTCCTGATGTAGTCCAGCCCGGCGATATTGAACCACGGCGAGCGGCGCAGCCCGTCGGGCTGGTTCTCGTCGATGACCTCGTTGACCACGTCCCAGGTGCCGATCCGGCCCTTGTAGCGGCCCATCACGGCGCGGATGTGGTTCTCGATCCGCTGGAGCAGGATCTCCTTGGTGGCCCCGGCGAACACCCAGTCGGGCGTCTGGCTGTGCCAGACCAGCGTGTGCCCGCGGAACTGCAGGTCGTTGTCGGTGGCGAAGTCCACCAGCGCGTCGCCCTCGGCGAAGGTGAACACGCCCTCGGTCGGCTCGGTGGCGTCCCACTTGAGCGCGTTGCCCGGGGTGACGCTCTCGTAGTGCTTGTTGATGAGCTTGGCGTGCTCGCCCAGGGTCGCGCCCCGGTAGAAGGCCGCGCCGAGGGTGAACGGCACGGTGTCCTTCAGGGAGGGGATGTCGGTCTGGATCGGCTTGGGCGCGATATAGGTGAGCGAGAAGTCGTCGATGTCGAACGGCAGCGTGCCGGTGTCGGACTCGACGTACACGCTGAGGAAGTCGTGGTCGTAAGCCAGCGTGTACGTCCCCGCCAGCTTGGTCCACACCCCGGCCGCGAGCGCGGTGGGCGCCACGACGCGCTCGTAGCTGGGCGTGCCGCTCAGCCGCCGCTCGATGGACAGCCCGAGGTTCTGCGCGGTGGCCGAGCGCACCCACACCTCGAGGGCGTATTTGGAGCCCTTGGCCATCTTGCCGAGGATGTTGCGGGCCGGGCCGTCCCAGGAGGCGGAGCGGTTGGTGACGGCCAGGCCGTACGAACCGGCGTGGGCGGCCGAGGTGGACGCCGCCAGGGTGGACGACCCGCGCGGCGCCCAGCCCTGCGCGGCGCCGGTCTCGAAGTCGGTGGACAGGCCGGACTGGGTGGGGTCGGAGTCGGAGCTGAAGACCACGTCGTCCAGGTAGAACGCGACGGTGTCGCCCGAACTCTCGAAATACAGGTTCAGCGTCGAGTCCACCGAGAACGAGTACGCCCCCGAGATCTCGACCCAGGCCGCGTCGGTGACGGTGGCCGCCCCGATGCGCTCGTAGGTGGTGCTGCCGCCGGACGGCGTGCGCTCCATGGTGAGCGCGACCGTCGAGGACGGCTGGCCCGGTAGCGCCCGCGCCCACGCGGTGACGTTGTAGGTGATGCCCTTCTCGAACGGCGGCGTGATGGACGTGCCGTGCCAGTTCGCGGACCTGCCGGTGACCGACAGGGACTGCGCCCCGCCGTGCGCGGCGGCCGTGGTGGTGGCGACGGAGACCCCCGCACCCCGTGGCGCCCACCCCCCGGCACTGGTCTCGTAGTCGTAGCTGGCGATGGTGACGGGATCGGCCAGCGCCGGGGGCGCGAGCAGCCCGGCTAACAGTCCTAGGAAGGCAGGGATCACCCAGTATCGGGCCGTGCGCATGAGGGGGCTCCTGGTCAGGTGGGAGTGTTACGGGTTTCGCGTGATGTCGTCGGTGAGCAGGTCGATGAGCGGCTGGCGGCGGACGCAGTTGGCCAGCGCGAAGGAGTCGGCGAGAGCGACCAGCTCCTCGTCGGAGCAGCCGCGCAGCAGCTCGGCGTATTCGGGCACGAGCGCCTGCGCGATGAGGATGTGCCGCACCAGGTCGTCGATCTGGTAGCGCGCGCCCCACGGGTAGGGGTTCCAGGACGGGAATTCGGTGTCCATCAGCCGGTGCAGCGGCGCGAGATCGCTGGCCGACTCCTCCATGGTCGACCCCCAGCGGTCCGCCCCGAGCCGCTGCTTCTTGGCGATGAAGTCCCCGAACCTCTCCATGTACGGCCCCGCCGCCCCGGCCAGCCCCTGCAGCCCGACGTCCTTGTACGTCCAGATCGACCACCCGGCCGCATGCGCGTTGTAGATCTCCAGCTGGTCCCTGAGGATCTGGTACCGCTGGGCGTCGGTCTCCGCGTTCCCGGTGTAGACGGGCCCGAACTCGCCCACCCAGATCGGCGTCCCGGTCTCCCGCTGGAACGCGGTACGCTTCTCGAAGGCCTGTTCGAGCTGGTCGCGGTCTACCCACTCGCCGCGCGTGTAGCCGGGGTAGGGCCCGCCGTGCGCGAAGCCGGCCAGCGCGTAGTCGTGGCAGACGAAGACCGTGTTCTCGTACACCTCACGGAAGATCGAGAAGTCGGTGGAGTAGGTGTTGCCGTCCAGGAACAGCACGTGCCCGGGGTCGATCGCGCGGATCGCCTTGACCAGCCGGTCGTAGAGCGGTCCGATCACCTGGCCGCGCACGTCGCCGGGCTCGTTGATCGGGTTGTAGCCGGCCACCCACGGGTTGTCCTTGTACCGGTCGGCGATGGCCTCCCACAGGTGCACGGCCCGGTCCTGGAAGTTCCGGTGCTGCCAGAAGGAGGCCACGTGCGTGGGGTTGTCGCTGTGCCAGTGCTGGTTCTGCGATCCGGGCAGCGCGTGCAGGTCGATCACGCTGTAAATTTCACGCGCGCCGAGCAGGCCGACGACCCGGTCCAGCTGCCGGAAGCCCTGTTCGATGATCTCGAACGGCTGGTCGTCGGACTCGAAGTGGTGGTAGTTCACCGGGATGCGCACGCAGTTGGTGCCCATGTCGCGGAGCAGGTCCGCGTCGGCCGCGTCGAAGAACGAGGTCAGCAGCCGGTCGAAGAACATCTCATAGCGCTCCTCGCCCAGCACGTCCCGGACGGCCAGCCGCATCGCGGTCTCGTTGGCCGGGTAGCCGGTGATGAAGTTCTCCATGTTCAGCCAGCCACCGAGGCCGACGCCGCGAAGTCGTACCGGCCGTCCAGTTGAGTCGGTGAGGTGGGATCCGGTCACGCGCAAGTCGGGCATCGACGCTCCTGAGCTCTCTGAAAGTTTCGGATATCAACCGAATATTTCGCAAATCGCAGAATAGATACCAGGCAGGTAACACGTCAACAGCTCGTGGGAGCGCTTCCATATGCCTATCCGACCTGGGGAAGCGGGACCGAAAGTTTTCGGCTATGATCCGTTCCATGCCATCGAAAAGGCGGGTGACTATCGCCGTTATCGCCGAAGAGGCCGGCGTTTCCGTCCCCACGGTTTCCAAGGTCATCAACGGCCGCCCCGAAGTCGCCCCAGAGACGCGGCAGCGGGTGGAACGCCTGCTGCACAAACACGGATACCAGCGCCGGGTCAGCCCCGGCGACGGCCCGGTCGGGCTGATCGACCTGGTGTTCGCCGAGATCGAGAGCCCGTGGGCGATGGAGATCGTGCGCGGCGCCGAGACCGCCGCCCGCGAGGCCGAGGCCAGCGTGGTCATCTCGGTGCTGCACACCCACGCCGGGCCTGGCCGGGACTGGCTGGAGCGCATCGCCGCCCGCCGGACCGACGGCGTCGTCATCGTCGCCTCGCGGCTCTCGACCGGCCTGCAGGGCCAGCTGAGCGCCCGCTCGATGCCGTTCGTGGTGGTCGACCCCGAGGGCGAGCCCGCCAACGGCGTCGCCTCGGTGGGGGCCACCAACTGGCACGGCGGCCTGTCGGCCACCCGCCACCTGCTGGAGCTCGGGCACCGCCGGATCGGGATGATCGGCGGGCCCGGCGACATGCTGTGCAGCCGGGCCAGGATCGACGGCTACCGGGCGGCCCTGGAGACCGCCGGGGTGCCGGTCGAGCCGGAGCTGATCCGGCACGGCGACTTCCTGGTGGACTCCGGCCACGATCAGGGTCACGCGCTGCTGTCCCTGCCCGACCCGCCGACCGCCATCTTCGCCGGAAGCGACATGCAGGCGTTCGGGGTCTTCGAGGCGGCCCGGCAGCGGGGGCTGCGGGTGCCCGCGGACCTCAGCGTGGTCGGCTTCGACGACCTGCCGCTGGCCAGGTCGGCCTGGCCGCCGCTCACCACCGTCCGCCAGCCCCTCCAGGACATGGCCGACCTGGCCACCCGGATGGTGCTGGCGATGGGCCGTGGCGAGTCCGCCGAGGCCCGGCGGGTGGAGCTGGCGACCGACCTGGTGGTCCGCGAAAGCACGGCGCAGCCATCGCCTATCCCTTCGTCGCGCCCGTGGTGAGACCGCCGACGAGATGGCGCTCGGCGACCGCGTAGAAGGCGAGCGCCGGCACCATCGCCAGCACCACGTAGGCCAGGATGCGGGCCGTGTCCCGGCTGAACTGCCCCTGGAACTGCTGCACGCCGACCGGCAGCGTCCACAGGCCGGGATCGTTGAAGACCACCAGGGGCAGGAAGAAGTTGTTCCAGCTCCCCACGATCGCCAGCACCGAGACGGTGGCCAGCGCCGGCCGCGCCATGGGCAGCAGGATCCGCCAGAAGAACCCGAACGGGGTGCAGCCGTCCAGGGTGGCCGCCTCCTCGATCTCGCCCGGGATCGACCGGAAGAACTGCCGCAGGATGATGATCGTCAGCGACAGCCCGAAGGCGGCCTGCGGCAGGATCACCCCCAGCGGGTTGTTCAGCAGGCCGAAGAAGCGCAGCAGGAGGAACAGCGGCAGGATCGCCACCGCGAACGGGAACATCAGCCCGGCCGCGAAGACGGTGAACAGGAACTCCCGCCCGCGGAAGGCGAACCTGGCGAACACGAACGCCGCCAGCGCCGAGACCCCGACCGTGATGAAGGTGGTGGCCAGGGCGATGAACGAGCTGTTCCAGACCTGGACCCAGAAATCGCCGGAGGCCAGCACGTTGGTGTAGTTGGACGGCACCCAGGGGTCGGGCAGGCCGATCGGGTTGGTGGACAGCTGCTGGTTGTTCTTGAAGCCGCCGAGCACGCCGTACAGGATCGGGAGCAGGATGAAGATGCCGATCACGATCACGACGGCGTGCAGCGCGATCGGCTTGGCCACCTGGATGGCGGGCTTGTCCCGCGCGTGTGTGCTCATCGTTTGGCTCGCATGTTGGTGATGGCCCCTTCGGTGTCGCGGCGCATGACGAATCGCTGGTACCCGATCGCGAACACGAGGCTGAGCAGGAACATCACGACGCTGATGGCGCTGGCGTAGCCGACCTGGAACCGCTTGAAGCCGAACTCGTACATGGTCACGCCCATCGTCTCGGAGGCGTGCACGGGGCCGCCGCCGGTGAGCACGTAGACCAGGTCGAACAGCTGGATGGTGCCGATCACCGACAGGAAGATGGTGATCCGGATGGTGGGGCCGAGCAGCGGCAGCGTGACGTGCCGGAACGCCTTCCACGGGGTGGCGCCGTCGATCTGCGCCGCCTCGATCAGCTCGGACGGGATGGACTGCCGGCCGGCCAAGTACAAGATCATGTGGAACCCGAAGTACTTCCAGGTCATCACGATGAACAGCGAGTACATGACGGTGGACGGCTCGGACAGGAAGGTGGACTCCAGCTCCTCCAGGCCGATGAAGGCCAGCAGATCGTTGGCCAGGCCGCGCTCCGGCGAGAGGATCATCGTGAACAGCACGGCCGTGATGACCTCGGACAGCACGTACGGCATGAAGAAGATCAGCCGGTACACCGCGCGCCCGCGCATCTTCTGGTTGAGCAGCAGCGCGATGGCCAGCGACAGCGGCAACTGGATGAGCACCGAGAAGACGATCAGGATCAGGCCGCGCCACAGGTCGCCGAGGAAGATCTCGTCTTCCAGCAGCCGGGTGAAGTTGTCGAGCCCGATGAAGTTCGTCGGGAACAGCCCGAAGCCGTTCCACTTGAAGAAGCTGGAGTACATGGCCAGCGCGATCGGCGCCAGCACCAGCAGCGCGAACAGCACGAAGGCCGGGAGGATGAACAGGACGATCGTCACCCACGCGCGACGCCGACGAGCGGCGGGCGATCCGCCCGCCGCCGGTCGAGAGGGTGGGGACCCTGAAATCGACGCGACCGCGCGACGCGGTCGCTCTCGGGGAGGGGCCGGAGGCGAGGTCGTGCCCTCCGGCCCTTTCGTCGTAGCCACTACGCCGTTACTCCGACTGAGCGGTCTCGGTGATGGCCTTGACGACCTCTTCGGGGCTCTTCGTGCCCGCGATGAGCTCGGCCACGGAGTCGTTGACCTGCTGGCCGACCGCCGGCGGGTAGGCCTGGTCGAGGTAGAGCTGGAAGTCGGTCGCCGCGGCCAGCGTCTCGGCCACCATCTTGCCCCGCGGGTTGGACACCGCGTCCTCGGTGCCCTTGATGACCGGGAGGATCGCACCGGTGCCGATCTCCTTGCGGTGGTTCTCCGGGGACAGGATGAACTTCAGGAAGTCCACCGCCGCCGGGGGCGCGTCCGCGCCGACCGCGAAGCCGCCGCCGCCGCCGAACGCGTCGGTGGCCGAGCCCTTGCCGCCCTCGACCATCGGGAACGGGAAGAAGCCGAGGTCGTCGCCGAGGTCCTTGGAGGTGTCCTTCTGGACGGTGGGCGCCCACTGGCCCATCAGCTCCATGGCGGCCTTGCCGTTGCCCATGGTCGCGGCCTGGCCGTCGGGGGTGTCGTAGTTGGCGCCGAGGAACCCGTTCTGGAACGGCTTGAGGTCGGCGAGTTCCTTCAGCTTCTGCCCGGCCGTGACGAAGTCGGGGTTCTCGAAGGACTTGGTGGCCGCCGCCTGCTTGAGCGCGTCCAGGCCGGCGACCCGCATCGCCAGGTAGGCCCAGTAGTAGTGGCCCGGCCACTTCGCCTTACCGGCGAGTGACAGTGGCGTGATCCCGGCCGCCTTCAGCTTCTTGACGTCCTCGATGAACTCGCCCCACGTGGCCGGTGGCGCTGTGATCCCCGCCTTCTCGAACAGCGCCTTGTTGTACCAGAAGCCCACCATTCCGATGTCGTACGGCACGCCATAGGTCTTGCCGCCCAGCTTGTACGCGGCGGCCGCGGCCGGCGTGATGGTGTCGGCCCAGGAGGCGATGTCCGCGGTGATGTCCTTGGCGATGCCCGCGTCGGCCTGCTGCTGGAGCACGCCGCCGCCCCAGGTCTGGTAGATGTCAGGGGATTCGCCCGACTGGGCGACGGTGGTCATCTTCGCCTTGAAAGCTTCATTCTCCAAGGGCGTGACCTTGATGGTGACGTTGGGGTGCGCGGCCATGTACTCCTTGGCCATGGCGTCCCACACCGGTGCCATGGGTTCGATGTTCTGGATGTGCCACCACTCCACGGTGACCTTCTCCTGGGCCGCAGCACTGCCACCGGCCGCGGGTTCCTCGCTTCCCGATGAGCCGCAGCCCGCCAGGAGTAACGCGCTCGCTGCCAGTGTGACCACTCCGCGTCGAGTCAACGACATATTGGTGGTTCCCTTCCGTCTTATCGCGGCGGCGAGGGGGTCGGGGGCCGCACGCCACCACGGGATCGGTCTTTGAAACTTTCGATATTTATCCGATAGTTTCCATCGATGGCGCTGAGGTTACATCGGCTTTACCACGGGATCAACGGTCGTTGTGGAGCTGTTACTCGGCCGGGAACGCTAGGGTTCTGCCGTGATCGTCGGAAATCTCGTACGTCGACGCGAGACATCCGATCAGTACGGATCTGGGCAGTAGAGGCGGAACCGGTGCGCCAGTGGACGACGCTCTTGACCGTGACCCTCGCGGTCATCGGTTCGCTTGGCCTACCCGGCCCGGCCCACGCCGACGGCGGCATTGAGGACCGACCCTGCCCGGTCCCGGTGCCGGCCGCCACGACCTGCGGCTTCATGCTCGTGCCCGAGCGCAGGGACGTCTTCGGCAGCGCCACCGTCAAGGTCGGCTTCGCCGTGCGCCGCGCGGGCGGCGACCAGCCGCCCCTGGTCTTCGCCAGCGGCGGCCCCGGCTCCGCCGCCCTGCCACTGATCGGCACGCTGGCCGAGCTCGCCCCCGGCCGGGATGTCATCGTGATCGAACAGCGCGGCGGGCGCTACTCCGAGCCCCGGCTGGAGTGTCCGGAAATAGCCACCGGAATCGTGGCCGGTCTGAAAGCTTCGCGCCCGGACGAGGTGACGGTGGCCGCGGCGACCTGCCGGGCCCGGCTCAAGGCCGACCTGAAGGGCTACCGCACGCAGGAGATCGCGGCCGACATCGTGGACCTGCGGCACTCGCTCGGCTACCCCGAGTGGAACCTGCTCGGGATCAGCTACTCGACCCGGGCGATGCTGCTGGCCGCCGCCATGGATCCGGAGGGCACCCGCAGCGTGGTGCTCGACTCGTACCTGCCGGAGTCCACGCCCTGGTATGACCAGGCCGTGCCGTCGCTGCGCGGGTCGATCGCCAAGCTCGGCGTCACCGACCGGTTCGACGCGATGGTCGCCCGGCTGAACCGGACCCCGGCCGAGGTGGAGATCCGGGACCCGGTGACCGACACCCCGGTCGAGGTCCGGCTGACCGGCGACGACGTGGCCACGCTGATCGGCGAGGCGCTCCGGGAGACCGACGTGGTGCCGATCGTGCCCGCGCTGGTGGACGGGCTCGCCGACGGCGACTACACGCTGCTGCGCCCGCTGGTGGACCAGGCCGGCGGCGCGCTCACCAGCCACGAGTGGGGCGAGTACTACGCGGTCCAGTGCCAGGACGAGGCGCCCTCCAACACCTTCGCGGACAAGCGCCTGATCACCGTGGCCGCGGACGCGGCGGTGTGCGCGCAGTGGCGGCTGACCGGCTCGCGGCCGGAGAACGCGACCACCGAGGCGCCGGTGCTGGTCCTCGGCGGGCAGTACGACCCGACCACCCCGCCGGAGACGGCCAGGGCCGCGATCCAGAACCTGCCGAACGCGCGGTTCGCCGAGTTCGCCGGCGTCGGCCATGGCGTGTTCCTGTCCAGCCGCTGCGGCCGGGAGACCGTGACGGCCTTCCTGAACGATCCGGGGGCCAAGACGCCCTGCGACGCGGGACAGCGGCCGCACGAGAACCTGAAGCCCGGCGAGCTGCATCTGACCATGCTCGGGTACACGGCGCTGGGCGCGCCCTGGGTGCTCGCCCCCCTGGGCCTGTTCCTCCTGACCGCCGCCGTGCAACTCCTGGGCGGCGCGCTGACCGTCCGCCGCGGCGGCGGCTACACCGCGCTGGCCGGTCTCACCGGCCTCGCCTTCGGCGGCCTCGCCGCCCTCAGCCTGACCGGCATGGCGGGCGGCCCCAACGCGCTCGGCATCGGCGTGCCCCCCGCGATCGTCTGGTACGGCCTGCTCGCCATCGCCTCCGCCGCCCTGTCGATCGTGGCCGCCTTCCGGCTTCGCGCCCCCGCGATCACCATCCTGCCCGCCGGCATCGGAATGATTTTCGTGACGTGGCTCTACGGCTGGGCACTCTGACGCAACTGAGCGCGTAAGG
This sequence comes from Acrocarpospora macrocephala, assembly GCF_009687865.1. Classification (GTDB taxonomy): domain Bacteria; phylum Actinomycetota; class Actinomycetes; order Streptosporangiales; family Streptosporangiaceae; genus Acrocarpospora; species Acrocarpospora macrocephala. The sequence continues at coordinate 74,168 of NZ_BLAE01000029.1, read as the reverse complement.
CCTACCGTCCGTCGAGTCACGGGTTGACGGGCTTGACCGGCAACATCTACGTTACGTGACACGAAAAGTCTCGGTAATCTTGTGAAACTTTCGGAAAGCGGGTCTCCGCATGTCGCGACGTCACAAGGCACTACTCGTTCCGATCCTGGCCTTACCCTTGGCGGGGTTCACGCCCGCCGGTGCGGAAAGCGCTTCCCATGGATCCAGGATCGAGGTCGACTACCGAACGGTTCATCAGAAGATCGATGGATTCGGAAGCTCGCAGGCGTTCCGCCGGATGGAGCTCATCGAGCAGCTCTCCCCGCAGCAGCAGCGCGAGATCCTCGACCTCTGGCTGAGCAAGGAGAAGGGCGCGGGAGTCAGCATCCTGCGGCTCGGCATCGGCTCCTCGCCGACCGGCAGCCCCTATGACCTGATGGAATCGATCCAGCCGGTCGACCCCGGCGGTCCTGACGCGACACCGAACTATGTCTGGGATGGCAAGGACGGCGGCCAGGTCTGGCTGGCCAAGGAAGCCAAGCGGTACGGCGTGAAGCGCTTCTACGCCGACGCCTGGAGCGCGCCCGGCTACATGAAGGACAACGGCTCCGACAGCAACGGTGGCAGCCTGTGCGGCCTGACCGGGGTGACCTGCGCCAGCGGCGACTGGCGCACGGCCTACGCCAAATACCTGGTGCAGTACGCGAAGTTCTACAAGCAGGAGGGCATCAAGATCACCGACATCGGGTTCACCAACGAGCCCGACTGGACGGCCGTCTACGCCTCCATGCGCTTCACCCCCGCCCAGGCGGCCGAGATGGTCCGGGTGATGGGTCCGTACGCCCGCCAGGCCGGGCTCAACCTGGTCTGCTGCGACTCCTTCGGGTGGAACGAGTCCAAGGCGTACACGGCGGCGATCGAGGCCGACCCGGTGGCGCGGCGCTACGTGGACGTGCACGCGGGCCACACCTACGCCAGCCCGGTGGACGCGCCGCTGCCGACGAACCGGCCGGTGTGGATGTCGGAGTGGAACCCGAACGGCGACACCTGGAACGAGGCGTGGGACGACGGCAGCGGCTGGGACGGGTTCACCATCGCCTCCGCCATCCATGACGCGATGACGCTGGGCAACGCCTCCGCCTACGTCTACTGGTTCGGGGCCTCGCGCGGGGCGACCCGGGCGCTGCTGCAGGTGGACGTGCCCAACCAGACCTACGCCGTGTCCAAGCGGCTGTGGGCGCTGGCCGCGTACAGCAGGTTCATCCGGCCGGACGCGGTGCGGCTCGGGATCACGGCGAGCGACCCGGCGCTGCGGGTGTCGGCGTTCCGCAACAAGGACGGCTCCGAGGTGGTGGAGATCCTGAACACGGGGACGGCCGCCGTGAGCACCACCCTCAAGACGAAGTCCGGCAAGGCCACCCTCTACCTGACCGATGGTGGAAACTCGCTGGCTCCGACCGTCCTGCCCGGCAAGCACGGCCACCGCCCGGTGACCCTGCAGCCGCGTTCTCTGACGACCATCGTCGTCAGATAACCGTTGACTCCGGGAGGGCGCCCCTGGGAGCGTGGGCGCCCTTCCGGTTCCACTTATTAACCAGAAACCCGTCCCATAGACAGCCGCATAGCCACCGATCAGGCGACTCACCGCTGCGGCTGTCCAGATCACGGCTTTCTAATTAAATCGGGGTGATCGGGATGATTCGGGTAGCGATCGTCGGCGCGGGCGGCATCGCGGGCGCGTGCCATCTGCCCGCGTTGCGCGCGCAGGCGCACCGGGCCGAGGTCGTGGCGGCGGTGGACGTGGACGAGGCGCGGGTGAAGGCGTTCTGCGCGGAGCACCGCATCCCGGTGGCGTACACCTCGCTGGAGGCGATGCTGGCGGGGGAGCGGCCGAATCTGGTGCATATCTGCACTCCCCCGCATCTGCACGCGGCGCAGGCGGTGGAGTGCCTGCGGGCGGGAGCGTGGGTGTGGATCGAGAAGCCGGTGTGCCGGTCGCTGGCGGAGTACGACCTGATTTCATCCGCTGAATTGGATGCGTTCGCGTCTGTTGTCTCGCAGCATCGGTTCGGGTCGGGGGTGCGGCATTTACGGGCGATCGCGCCGGAGCTGGGGCGGGCGCTGGTCGCGTTGTGCGTGACCGCCTGGTATCGGGATCATGCGTATTTCGACGTGCCGTGGCGGGGGAAGTGGGAGACCGAGGGCGGCGGGCCGACGATGGGGCACGGGATCCATCAGATGGATGTGCTGCTTTCGGTGCTCGGGGAGTGGACCGAGGTGCGGGCGATGACCGGGACGCTCGATCGGCGGGTGGAGACCGAGGATGTGTCCATGGCCATCGTGCGATTCTCCTCTGGAGCGATGGCGTCGGTGGTGAACAGCGTGCTGTCCCCTCGGGAGGAGAGTTACCTGCGGTTCGATTTCAGCGCCGCGACGGTGGAACTGCGTCATTTGTACGGCTATCGCAATGCGGACTGGACCTCCGCGTCGCCGCTCTGGAATCCGCCGGAGGATGTGCCAAGCTCGCATGAGGCGCAGCTGGCGGAGTTGCTGGACGCGTTCGAGCGGGGAGAGGCGCCGCCGATGAGCGGGCCCGAAGGGCGGCAGGCGCTGGAGTTGATCACTGGGCTGTACGCGTCGGCTTTTATGGGGAAACCGGTATTTCGTAGTGATCTGACGGTTGATCATCCGTTTTATCACCGGTTGGATGGAGGCACGTGGAGCTGATCTTCTCCGAGCGTGGGGTGGAGATCCTGCGCTACGTCTACGAACCGGATATGCCGGTTTTCGAGTCGCCGAAGCCGTTTTTTCATCCTATAAGGACGTTGGCGGGGGATGTGGTCAGCGTGTATCGGCCGCATGATCATCGCTGGCATAAAGGGTTGCAGCTTACCGTGTCGGATTTATCCGGCGAGAATTTCTGGGGTGGCGGGAGCTATGTGCGGTCCGAGGGTGGGTATGTGGATCTGCCCAACAACGGGACCATGCGGCATGAGGAGTTCCTGGCGCCGGGGGTTGAGCGGCTGACCTGGCATACGCAGGCGGGCGAGCACTGGGTGGACGAGGAGCGCGCGATCGCGGTCCGGGATGTGCTCGAGGATTCCTGGGCGCTGGAGTTCAGCACGGCGATCACCAATGTGCGCGGCTCGGAGCTGGTCTTCGGGAGCCCGACCACGAACGGGCGGCCGCTGGCCGGATATTGCGGTCTTTTCTGGAGAGGTCCCCGGTCGTTCGAGGGCGGCGATGTGATCGCCTCGCATGGCGAAGGGCCGGAGATGATGGGACGGCCGTCCGATTGGCTGGCTTATGTCGGGCGTCATGACGAGGTGGACCGCTGCTCGACGCTGCTGTTCCTGAGCGCCCAGCGCACCGACTGGTTCGTCCGGACGACGCCGTTCGCCGCCGTCAATCCGTCGATCGCGTTCGATCGGGTGCTGGTGCTGCCGCCGGGTGAGACGCTGTCCCTGCGCTACCAGGTGGTCGTCGCCACCGGGGCGTGGGATCGGGCCCGGCTGGAGGCGTACGTGAAGGAACATCCGTGTTCGGGGTAGGCGTCTCGGACCTGACCGTCTATGACTGGCCGACCGCCGACGGGCTCTGCGGGGGTTCTCCGCATTTGCACACCTTGTGCGCGGAGGCGTACGTGGTGATCGCGGGGGTCGGGAGCGTACAGACCCTGACCTGGTCCGGCTTCCAGGAGACCCCGCTGGAGCCGGGCTCAGTCGTCTGGTTCACGCCCGGCACGGTGCACCGGCTGATCAACGGCGGCGGCCTGCGCATCATCGTGCTCATGCAGAACAGCGGCCTCCCCGAGGCCGGCGACGCCGTCTTCACTTTCCCGCCGCACGTGCTCGCCGACGCCGCCCGGTACGGCCAGAGCGTCGCGGGCGACGTCCGGACACGCCGGGACCTGGCCATCGAGGGATTTCTGGCGTTGCGGGCGGACGGCTCCTCCTTCGCGGGGTTCCTCGAGCACGCGGCCCGGATCGTCCGGACCCGGCTGGACACTTTCGAGCAGCGCTGGCGCGAAGGGCCCCTGAAGGCCGCGCTGGCCACGGGCGAGCAGATGACCCGGCTCAGGAACGGCGATCTCAGCCACCTGCGGCAGGGCGCGGTGACCCGGCTCTCCCCCACCCCTAAGCCCGGCATGTGCGGCAATCTGCAGGCTTATCCGTCCGCCTAATGGGTGGCGGTCATCGTCATGACCAGAGCAGCCACGATGTTGTGGGCCGCGACCGCGCAGACCACGGTTCCCGAAAGTCGCTACCTCCACCGACCAAAGTTGATCGATCTCCAGCGCTCCAGGGACAGCAGGTGATATTTCTGCGATAGACGGATTCAGAGCGTTTGACCAAACGCGTTCAGGTGACCCCGGTGACGGCCGACAGCGCACAAGAGAGCGACGATCAGGCCCGTGAGGTGCGAGAACGGGTCGTGGCGGCGGTCCTGCGGCAGACGGCGTCCGGGGCGTTGCGGCTGACGCCTCCCGTCCTGCTCGCCACCCTCTGCGCCAGCGCGCTGACTCCGCTGGCGATGGGCCAGCCGGACGTGGCAGCCGCCCAGGTGCTCGCCGGGGTGGGGGTGAACATTCTCAGCCAGGTGATTGGCGACTCGATCACCGCGCTGCGCCGACGAACCAACAGCCCCGGCCCCGAGGACGTCGAACGCGAGCTGTCCGAGCGGATCGTCAAGCTGCTCGACGCCGGCAACACCGAGAGTGAGCGGCTGCGAGCCGAGATCGCCCGGCTGCTTCGCGAGATCGACGCGGCCGGCATCACCATGGAAACGTTGATCAACAGCGGCAACCGCGGCCTGCGATCCCAGCTGGCCCGGGCATTCACCGACCTAGGCGCCGAGTTCGCCGAGTTCGCCTTCCTGCTCACCGGCATCGAGCAGACAGCCGACCGGATCCAGCGCGAACTCCAGCAGCAGGCTGCGGAACGCCGCCACGACCGCGAACGAGCACGGCAGCAGTCCGACCAGCTCGTCCTCATCCGCGATGAACTCGCCCAGCTGCGGCAGGCGCGCTCCGCCGACTCCGGCGCGGTGCGCTGGCGGCACGAGAGCCCCTACCGGGGGCTGCTGCCGTTCGAGGCCGACCACGCCCCGATCTTCTACGGGCGGGAGCGACTGACCGCCAGCCTGGTGGGCAAGGTGGGCGAGCGGCTCTCCGGGCCGGGGCTGGTGATGGTCACCGGCGCGTCGGGTGCGGGCAAGTCCTCGCTGGTACGGGCGGGCCTGCTGCCCGCGCTGACCCGCGGTTCGCTGGCGGTGCCCGGCTCCGATCGGTGGCCGTGCCTGCTGCTCACCCCGACCGGGGCTCCGCTGGACGAACTCGCCACCCACCTGGCGGCCGCCGGAAACCTGAACCCCGTCACCACCCGTCACGCGCTGGCCGACCACCCGGACAAGGCCCACCTGCTCGTACGGCAATGCCTGCTGGCCCGTGGCGGCGCCGAGCGCCTGGTGATCCTGGTGGACCAGTTCGAGGAGATCTTCACCCTCACCGGCGAAGCCGCCCATCGGGACGCGTTCATCGCGGCGCTGGCCTCGATCACCGCCGCGCCTACAGGTCTGGCCGTCCTGGCCATGCGCGGTGACTTCGCCGACCGGTGCGCCGACTATCGGGTGCTGGCGGAGTCGCTCGCCGACGGCCAGTTCGTGGTCGGCCGGATCACCCGAGCCGACCTGCGCCGCGTCATCACCGGCCCGGCCTCGGCCGCCGGCCTGACGTTGGAGTCCGGACTGGCCGAGACCATCCTGGACGAGCTAGGCCCGCCCGGTGACTACGGCGCGGGCGCACTGCCCCTCCTCTCCCAGGCGATGCTGATGGCGTGGGAGAACCGGGACAGCGACCGGCTCACCATCCGCGGGTACGGCCGTGGCGGCGGAGTCGAACGGGCCGTACAGTCCAGCGCGGAAGCCGTGTTCGACGATCTCACTCCGGAGCGGCAGGCACTGGCCCACCGCCTGTTCCATCGGATGACGCTGGTGTCGCCCGACGGTCACTTCGCCCGGCGCCGCCTGAGCCGGGCCGAGCTGTACGCCCCGGGCGATCACGCTGGCGACGTCGACGCCGTCCTGGACGCCTTCGCCGCGAAACGGCTGATCGTACTCAACGAGGCGGGCGCGGAGATCGGTCACGACTGCCTGCTGCTCGCCTGGCCGCGGCTGCGCGACTGGCTGACGGAGGACCAGGCCAACCACGCCCTGCTCGGCCAGCTGACGGGCGACGCCACCATGTGGGACGACCACAGCAGGGATGTGTCCTTTCTCTATCAGGGCATCCGCCTGGAGGCCGTACACGCTGCTCTTCGTAGCGGTCGCCACCAAGCGCCGACCGGCGCGGTCCAGGAGTTCCTCACCGCCTCCGAGCAGGCCGTCGCGCGAGCCGAGCGGTCCGTCATCCGCCGCAGGAATCTGACCCGCATCTTCCTCGCCACGGTGATCACCTTGGCGCTGCTCGCCGTAGCTGGAGCGGTCAACGCCGTCAGGTCCGCCGGCCGGGCCGAGACCGGACGGGTGGAGGCGCTGTCGCGGCAACTGGCGGCGGAGAGCGTCGCCCTCGCCGGCACCGACATCGTCACCGCGGCCCGGCTGGCCGTGACGTCCTGGAGCTACGCCCACACCGACGAAGCCCGGCACGCGGTGATCAACGTCCTGGCCTCGCCACTTCGAGGTGTTTTCGCAGGCCACTCTGGCTTGGTCCGCGCGACGGTGTTCAGCCCGGACGGCGCGACCGTGGCGACGGCGGGAGAGGACGGCACCGCCCGCCTCTGGGACGCCGTCACCCACCGGCAACTCGGCGCGCCCCTCACCGGGCACACCGGTCCGGTTTCCGCGCTGGCGTTCTCCGCCGACGGTGCCACGCTCGCCACGGCCGGATCGGACGGCGCCACCCGGCTCTGGGACGTCGGAACGCGCAGACAGCTCGGAACCCCCCTCATCGGTCAGATCGGCTCCCTCCTCGCGGTGGCGTTCAGCCCCGATGGCACGAAGGTGATCACTGCGGGAACCGACGGCACCGGGCAAGTCTGGGACGTCGCCGGCCGGCAGCCGATCGGCCGCCCTTTCGCGCGTGGCGGTTCCGTCGCGGCGATGACTTTCGGACGGGACGCCGGGATCCTGGCCATAGCCGGGGCGAACAGCTCCCTCGTGCTGTGGGATGTCGCCACCCGAAAGCCCGCGGGCGGCCCACTTCCCGGTGACACGAGCAACACCTCGGCCCTGGTGGTCTCCGCTGACGGCCGCCTGCTCTGCGCCGCCGGTACTGACGGCACCATTCGACTCTGGGATATGGCCACGCGGGAGCAGCTCGGTGCCCCCATCGCCACCTCACACGGGGCATTGGGCCCGATCGTGTTCAGCCCCGACGGCCGGACGCTGGCCATCGCGGATCGCGACGGCGCCATCGAGCTGTGGGACATCTCGACCCGCAAGCGAATCGGTGCTCCCCTACTCACCCAAGCCGGCGCCCTGGCCGCGATGGCCTTCAATCCCGGTGGAACCATGCTGATCACCACCGGACTCCGGGGAACCGTCCGCCTGTGGGACGTCGGCGCCCACCGGCAGTCGGGCGCCCCGCTCACCGGACACAGCGGCTCCGTCTTCACGCTGGCGTTCGGCGGCATCCTGGCCACGGCCGGTTCCGACACCACGGTACGGCTGTGGAATCCCGCCACCCACCGGCAGATCGGCACCCCACTCAAGGGCCATACCGGCTCTGTCTATTCGATGGCGTTCAACCGCGAGGGCACGCTCCTATCCACGGCCGAATCCGACGGCACCATCCATCAGTGGGATGTCTCCACCCAGCGCACGATCGGGGCGGTGCTCGATACCGGCGGCGATGTCTCAGCGGTGGCGTTCAGTTCGGACGGAACGCTCGCGGCCACGGCCGGAGAGGACGCGAACATCCGACTCTGGGATCTCTCCACCCGCGGCCGGATCGGCACCATCGTCACCGGTCACCCCGGCGTTCTCTACAGCGTGGCGTTCAGTCCAGACGGGACGAAACTGGCCGCCTCTGGAATCGACGGCACCGCCGTCCTCTGGGATGTCAGCACGCGCGCACGGATCGGCGCGGCCCCCGGCCACACCGGCGCAGTCGTATCCATGGTCTTCAGTCCCGACGGCACGAAACTGGCCACGGCCGGTTCCGACGCCACGGTACGGCTCTGGGAGGTCGCCACCCGCAAGCAGATCGGCACGCCCCTGATCGGCCACACCGGCGCGGTCGCCGCGGCGGTCTTCACCACCGACGGCACGAAACTGGCCACAGCCGGTTCCGACGCCACGGTACGGCTCTGGGACGTCGCCACCCGTAAGCAGATCGGCACCCCCCTCACCGGACACACCGACTACATCCAGGCGGCGGCCTTCAGCGGCGACGGCGCGACGCTGGCAACCGCGAGCAACGACGGCACCGTCCGGTTGTGGGACATCGCCCAGCCCTCCGATCCCGCGTCGATCTGCGCCATCGCGGGCCGCGCCCTCAACGAACAGGAATGGACCCAGTACTTACGGGGCGAGACTTTCCACCAGGTCTGCGGTGGCCGCTGATCACCGAGGTGGGGTGGCCACGCCCGCACGAGTCCGAACGGATCCCGCTGCCGCGTGCACACCAAGAGATGAGTCGTGCTCGGATCGTAGTGGGCCCTGATCACATGCTCAACATTTGGTTAAGTCTGGCTTAAGGGGCTAACTATCAGGAAACTTTCTTAAAAGAAACCATTGACGGGCCTGATCAGACGACTTAGGTTCGCGATCAATCCCGCCTGGGGCGGGGTGGGACCAACTGTTCTGTCGCGAGTCGCCGGAATCCGCGAGCTCCGACCGTCGCCAATCGGAGGTGGCACGTGCGCCTGCGCGCAGCCGCCGCGGGAGCCTCGCTCGCTCTCGTGGCCGCACTCCTGTCCATTCACGGCGCCAGCGCGGCCGTCGACAACGAGACCTGCCGTCCCGACGGGCTGTATCGCACGCCTGGGCTGGATGTGCCGTACTGCCTGGCGTACGACGAGAACGGCAGGGAGAAGAACGGCGCGGACCATCCGCGGCGGATCATCGGGTATTTCACCGGCTGGCGGGACGGGACCAACGGGCAGACGCGGTATCTGGTCAGTGACATTCCGTGGGGGAAGGTCACTCATATCAACTACGCGTTCGGGCACGTCGGTGCCGATAACCGGTTGTCGGTCGGGAGCCAGGTTCCGGCGAACGCGGCCATCGGGAGGGAGTGGCCCGGGGTGGCGGGGGCCGAGCTGGATCCGGCTTTCGCCTACAAGGGGCACTTCAATCTGCTGAGCAAGTTCAAGAAGCAGTTCCCGAACACGAAGACGCTGATCTCCGTCGGCGGGTGGGCCGAGACCGGTGGGTTCTTCGACGCGAACGGCGACCGGCAGGCGTCGGGCGGGTTCTACTCGATGACGGTGAACGGCGACGGGTCGGTGAATCAGGCGGGCATCAACACGTTCGCGGATTCGGCGGTGGCGTTCATCCGGCAGTACGGGTTCAACGGGGTGGATGTCGACTACGAGTACCCGACGTCGATGAAGGACGCGGGGAATCCGCTCGACTGGTCGATCGCCAACGGGAAACGCGCGCATCTGATGAAGGGCTATGTGGCCCTGATGAAGACGCTGCGGGCCAAGCTCGACGCGGCGGCGGTGGCGGATGGGAAGTACTACCTGCTGACCGTGGCCGCGCCTTCCAGTGGGTATCTGCTGCGGGGGCAGGAGACTTTCCAGGTCACGCAGTATCTCGATTACGTGAACATCATGTCGTATGACCTGCATGGGGCCTGGAATGAGTTTGTCGGGCCGAATGCGGCGTTGTATGACGACGGGAAGGACGGGGAGCTCGCGGCGGCGAGTGTGTACACGACCCAGCAGTATGGGGGGATCGGGTATCTCAATACCGACTGGGCTTATCACTACTTCCGTGGGGCGATGCCGGCCGGGCGGATCAATATCGGGTTGCCGTACTACACGCGGGGGTTCAGGAACGTCACCGGTGGGACCAATGGGCTCTGGGGGCGTGCGGTGGGGACGACGTGTCCTACCGGGCTGACCAAGTGCGGTGATGGGGCCGTCGGGATCGACAACCTGTGGCATGACGTGGAGAACGGGCTGGAGATGCCCGCGGGGTCCAATCCGATGTGGCATGCCAAGAATCTGCAGCAGGGGATTCTCGGGGACTATCTCGCGTCGTACGGGTTGGGTGGGGCGACGCTTCAGGGGACCTATACGCGGTTCTACGATGCCGGGCTGGTCGCGCCGTGGTTGTGGAATTCGACGAAGCGGGTGTTCCTGTCGACCGAGGACGACCAGTCGGTGGCGGCGAAGGCCGACTATGTCGTGGCGAAGGGTCTCGGCGGGACGATGATGTGGGAGCTCGCGGGCGACTACTCGTTCAATTCCGCGAAGGGGCAGTATGAGCCCGGGTCCACGTTGACCACGCTGATGTATGACAAGTTCAAGAACGCGTCGCCGTATGGGGCTGTGCGGGCTACGACGTCGATTCCCGCGCAGAAGCTGGATATCGGGGTGGAGTTCCGGGAGTTCGCGCTGGGCGACAACAACTACCCGATCAATCCGAAGATCCGGATCACCAATAATTCGGCTTCGACGCTGCCGGGTGGGACGGAGTTCCAGTTCGATTACTCGACTTCCGCTCCTGGTAACGCGGCCGATCAGTCGGGGTTCGGGGCGCAGGTGATTCGTAAGGACCATACGGCGGCTAACAACATCGGCGGGTTGAAGGGCGTCTACAACCGGGTGTCGTTGAAGCTTCCCAGCTGGCAGACACTGGCGCCGGGGGCTTCGGTGGACGTCGCCTTTGTCTACTATCTGCCGACTTCGACGCCTTCCAACTGGACGGTCACGTTCGGGGGGAACACCTACGGAATCCTCCAGGATTATGCGCGGGGCGGCGTGGGTCCCTCTCCGTCGCCGTCCGGATCGCCGTCTGGGTCACCGTCGCCATCGCCCTCGCCGTCAGGCGGAACCTGCACGGCACCTGCCTGGGTGTCCACCTCCATCTACACGAACGGAATGCAGGTCTCGTTCGGCGGCAAGACCTGGGAAGCCCGCTGGTGGACCCAGAACAACCAGCCCGGCACCAACGAAGTCTGGCGAGACCTAGGCCCCTGCACAGGCAACCCCTCCCCGTCGCCTTCTCCATCGCCATCCCCCTCGCCTTCCCCGTCACCGTCACCGTCGCCGTCTCCTTCGCCTTCCCCGTCGCCATCTCCTTCGCCTTCCCCGTCGCCGTCGCCGTCGCCGTCGCCAACGGGCCAGTTCCCGGCCTGGGCTGCCGGAACGGCGTACACGGTCGGAGCGAAGGTGACTTACGCCGGATCCACCTACGAATGCCGCCAGTCCCACACCGCCCTTGCCGGCTGGGAACCCGCCAACGTCCCCGCCCTCTGGACGAAGCTCTAACCCCCTAAGCCCCCGGGTCGCGTGAGAAAGGTGACGCTCACGCGACCCGGGCTTTCATCCCAGAATCGGGCAGGTCACGCACCAAACCGATAGATGGCACCATGGCTCCGTACCACCAAAGCCAACGGAAGGTCATCGACAGGTGAGGCGTCTACTCACGGTCCTGCTGCTAGCGAGCGCCGCCACCCTGGCAGCCCCGCTCCCCGCCGCCCAGGCCCACAACGTCCTGCTAGGCAGCAACCCGTCCAAAGGCTCCCACCTCACCACCGCCCCCACCGAAGTCCGCCTAACCTTCGACCAGCCGGTACGCCCCGAGTTCGCCAAAATCGCCCTCACCGACACAACCGGCACCCACTACGAATCCGGCACCATCACCGTCGAAAAGAACGACGTAGTCACTCCCGTGACCCCCCCGACCACCTCCGGCACCTACACCATCGGCTACCAAATCCTCTCCAACGACGGCCACCCCGTAACCGGCCAAATCACCTTCACCTACACCGCCCCCAACCCAACCCTGGCCACCACCGACCCAACGCCCTCCACCTCGGCTACTACGGACCCGACGCCCGCCACCACCCCGGCCCCCGCGCAGTCGCCCCCAGCAGTCCCCCTCTCCTCCGTAGCAAACCCCCCTTCCGGCGGCGGCAGCTGGGTCTGGGGTCTCCTCGCCGCCACGGCAGCCCTCCTCGCCCTCACCGTCCGCACCCTGGCCCGCCACGACCGCCAGGCACGAGGTGCGGCATGACCACCACCCCTGACCACACGCTAAGCACCAACCCGGACACGGCCTCCGGCTCCGACATCGATGCCGACCCCCACATCGGATCCGGATCCGGCGAAGAAGCGCCGACCACCGCAAGCGCGGCCACTGACCTGACGCCATCGCCACGGCCACCTTCCAGCACGGACCGATCCGTCCCGCCGGACGTCGACAGCCAACCTCGACGATCGATCCCCCTGGCGGGCCTGGCCATCGCCGGCGTCTTCGCCGTCATCATCGCCACCTGGCTGACCGCCCCCGAAGAGGCCCCCGGCATCCCCGTCCCCGGCATCCTCGTGGACTACGGCCTGCCCATCACCCGCCTGCTCCTGGACCTCGCCGCCCTGGCGACCGTCGGCCTGAGCCTGCTGCCCAAGCTTCTGGGTTTCGACGACGCGGACCGTACCGAACCGATCGCCGCCCGAGCCCGGCACTGGGCCGTCATGTCCGCACTCACCTGGTGCGCCGCGGCCCTGCTCGCCACCCTGCTCAGCGCCGCCGAGGTGATGCCCGGCCAGATCCCCGACGTCGGCGCCTACGTGGAGACGATCGGCAGCGGCCAAGGCCTGATCGTCAGCGCCTCCGCCGCCCTGGTCAGCGCCGCCATCGGCACCCTCGCCATCCGCTTCGGCGAGAAGGTCCCCGCCGAACTCCGCGTCCTCATCGCGATGTTCGGCCTCCTCCCCCTCCCCGTCACCGGCCACGCCTCCAACTGGTACTGGCACGACCTCAGCATGGTCTCCATGGAGCTCCACGTCATCGGCGCCTCAGCCTGGACCGGCGGCCTCCTGGCGATAACCCTCTTCCTCGCCACCAACCGCTCCCTCCTGGCCACCACCCTCCCCCGCTTCTCCCGCCTCGCCACCATCTGCCTGTTCCTGGTCGGCCTCTCCGGCCTCTTCAACGGCATCGTGGAACTCCTCCTCACCCCCACGGAGCCCTTCCCCGCCTCCCTCCTCACCACCGGCTACGGCCAACTCCTCCTAGCCAAAACCGCCTTCGCCGCCACCATCGCCCTCCTAGCCGCCAACATCCGCTGGCGCCTCCTCCCCAAAATCACCCAAGCCCACCCCACCACCTTCGCCACCTGGGCCGCCCTCGAACTCACCATCATGGGCCTGGCGTACGGCGTCGCCGTAGCCCTCACCCGCGCCCCCGTCGCCTGACCCACCCACCGGACCGATGACAACACTCCATTGCCCACGCCGAAGGTGAACCGTCAGCTGCTCGGCCGCCGCGCGCCGCTGGTGCCGAGCGGTCCTCATCGCCCCTGCAAGAGGTCTCACGCTCATCGGCCACGCCCTGCCAACCTGATTGGTGTCCCAGGCGTCCCACCTGGCACCGGACGCCTACCTGACGAGGCCCCTATGACCCACCCGCCGCGCCCACCGCAGCCCCCGTACGCCCAGCCGTACGGCCCGCCACCCAGCTACCACCAGCCGCCGAAGCCGCACAGCAGATGGCCGCTGATCATCGTTCTCGTGATCGTGCTTCCCCTAGCCGTGATCGGCGGGTGCATGGCACTGGTGTTCAGCGTCGGCTCCAGACAGCCCGGCGGGATGGGCGAACACACGATCACGTTCGAGGTGTCCAAGGCGGAGACCGACTCGACTGCAGCGACTGCGGACCTCACCTGGCAGGCCGGATCCAGCTCGGGCGAGGAGCGCGGCGTGACCCTGCCCTACAAGAAGGACGTCAAGGTCATCGGCGTCGTCCCCCGCGTATCCATGCAGGCGACCAGCTAAGAGGTCAGCTGGTGGACGGAACTGTCGGCCTCGCGGCAGAACAGGTGCCGCTTTGAAGGAGGTGGCCAAGGCCGGCTCCTTGAGCATGTTCAAGACCCGTTTGCAGTTGCTGCGAGAGCTGGGCCCGACCGAGAAGTGGCTGGGAGATGTCCCGCCACGTCGCGCGTGTTTGCGGCTCATCGTGCTGGAGGTCGGCGCTGCCAAGAGTAGGTCACGTCTGGTTCGCCTGGCTCGTCGTCGAACCCGGACACGGTGAAGCCGCGCCGTTCATAGAAGCGACACGCGTCCGTGTTGCGCTGGAAGGTGTGCAGGCGCAGCTCCTCGGGCCTGGCGCGCTTGGCATGGGCGATCAGATCAGTGCCGATGCCACGACGTTGAAGGCTGGGCGTCACGAAGAGATGGCCGAGTTGGTCGATGCTGAGCGTGGCGAAGGCGACGATCTGGCCGCGCAGTTCGGCGACCCAAAGTTCGTGGCTGTAGCCGCAGGACAGGAATCCGCTGATCCCTCCAGGGCTTCCGGCGTCGGGTTCGGTGTCCCGCAGATACGGCTTGTCGGCTGTGGCGGATAGGAAGACCTCGCGGACCGCGGCGGCGTCGTCGACCGATCCCCGCCGGATCAGCGGCAGGGCGTCGTGCAGGACGAGGTCGGCCATCTTCGCTAACCGTAGGAAGTACCGGACGGTCTCCATATCCTCGAGGTCGCCGGAGAGGCGCCGGTGCAGACTGGCGACGTATCCGCGAAGGACCGCCTGATCGTCGCCGGTCACCTGGCCGCCCGAACGGAGATAGCTCAAGATGCAGCCCGCCGAATGGGTGTCCACTATCAGGGCGTCGTTGGGCATCTCGGGAAATGGGAGGGCGATGTGTTCGGCCCACAAGGTCTGGACGGTCTGATACATCGCCTCGTGGGCGTCCGGCCCGTACCAGCGGGGCCCGAATCGGTACCGTTGCTCGTCGTGGCGCACGCCGTATCCGCGCTGCTTCTCCGCCCGGCGTCGTGCGGCGAACGCGGCTATCTCACGCAGTCGGGCGGCGCGGCTGGTCTCCAGGATGTCGAGGGCCCGGAGTAGCGCGGCTTCATCGCGGCGGACAGGTCCGGCTGCGTCGGTGATGTACTGCCAAGTGGCGGTGAACCCGAGGGGCATGTGCCGTCCGACGGCGCAACGCAGGGCCGTGTGCCGGTGGTTGTAGGGCAGGTCACGATTGCGGACGCGCCGGGCGTAGGTAGCGAAGCTCATGGCGCGGCCTGCCCGTCTCCATCGGGTACTGCGAGCGCGGCCGAGTGCTCGACCAGGTCATCCATGCTCAACGGCGGACGTTCCATGCCTGCAAATCCGCCCCAGGCGGCCGGGCATTACAAACGATCACTCGTTCTGGTAGCTGAGGAGGTCGCCGGGCTGGCAGTTCAGGGCCTGGCAGAGGGCGGTCAGGGTGGTGAAGCGGATGGCTCTGGCTCGGCCGTTACGCCTCAGTGCCTCGAGCAACTCTGGCAAGCAACACGCGCGCGATCCGGCTCTACCTAGAGACAAGCCTTCAGGCGGTTGGGCGTCGTGCCTCCACGATCGCGAGTGCCGCCACGACGGTGTCGGCGAGCGTCTGGCGAACCGGCACCGCGTAGTGCTCCGCCAGCCGGATCAGGTACCGGTTACGTTCCGGATTCGGGCAGTCCGGCGGGCAGCCGAGCACCACCTTGCCGGTACGTACGTCATGACCGAACTCGACGTTCGTGGTGAAACCGGGAAGGGTGGCCAAGTCCCGGGGGATCCAGAAGAGAATCGCCGTTGCCGCTTCCCGGGCGGCGTTCTCCCAGGCGAACTGGTCGTCGTAGTGCTCCGCACGAATGCCGTCGCGTGATTCGGGGGTGAGGACGGTCAGCGGGCGGGTGCGCAGTTCGCCGAGGAGCGAGATCGCCGCAGAGTGCCAGGAGGGAACGGGAATGCTCGCTCGCGGCATCGGCCCGGCCAGGAAGATCGACGGATCGGCGGGGATTGGCTCGCGGGCCCAGACAACGGTGAGTGTCATCGAAGGCTCCAAAGGGTGGTGGTCCGGAGACGCGGGATACGCAGCGCCACCATAGGTCACGATCGCAGGCTCCTGAGGGAGGTCGTCCGGAGACGCGACACCGTGGGTCATGGTAGGGAAGGCCACGGGAGGAGGAGGCGGTCGCCTGGTACGCGGGGGACGACGTGGAGGTGGAGATGGAACACCGACTGGGTGGCGGCCTTGCCGCGGGAGGTGATGATGTTGACGGCCGGGTGTTCGGCGGCCAGTTCGGCGGCCCTGGCCATGGTGCGGGCTGAGACTTCGGGGCTCTCGGCGACGTCGGTGACGTGCGTGTGCGGGATGACGAGGACGTGCCCGGGTGTGACCGGGTCGATGGGCGCGATCGCGATCGTTTCCGGCCAGGCGCGGACGATGGTGGCGGACGCGCGTTCGGCGATGATGTCGCAGAAGACGCAGGTTGTGTCGATCTTGACCCCTCAGTCGTCAACGCCCCGCCTGGAGTCGGCGGCCCTGCTGAAGATTCAACGCCATCACGAGATGCCCGCCAAAGCCTCAACTCCAGGGTGATCCGGAGGCGAAAACCGTTCAGTGGCGTTCGGCCACGGCGCTCGCGGGCGAGGAGCCAGGTGGCTTAAGCCCGTTCAGTGGCGTTCGGCCACGGCGTCCTCGGCGCGGAGATGGTAGCGGCGGGTGACGAGTTCGGTGAGGAGCCAGGTGGCGAGCAGGAGGCCGGCGGCCAGAGGCCAGGAGCCAGGGGCGTACGGGGGGGCTTCCACGAGAAGGTCCTGGAGGTAGAGGCCGCCGTAGACGCCCGCGGTGATGAGCCCTGTGCCGAGGAGAGGGCGGATGTAGGTGGGGAGGGGGATGAGGAAGGCCAGGTCGACGGCGATGGCCGCGAGGATGAGGAAGAACGGGATGGCGGAGGCGGGGAAGCCGCCGACGACCAGCAGGGGCCAGATCAGCATGCGGTACGCGATGTACCCCAAGGCGATCATGGTGGCGGTGCCGGTGCGGCCGACCATGATGCGGGCCATCACGAGGATGATCATGCCGATCACGCCCGCGTACACCGAGTAGACGGCGTCCGGGACGGGCAGGGAGAAGTTCTGGATGGCCACCAGGTCGACGGGGCGCTTGAGCGTCTCGGCGGCGAAGTCGAGCAGTGCGGGTTCCGCCTCGGGTTCGCCGCGGATCCAGGCGGCCAGGCCGAGCACGCCGTACTCCTGGTGCTGGCTGGGGAAGATCGCGTTTTCCAGGAAGAAGCCGAACAGGATCGTCAGGACCGTGGTGCGCAGGCGCCCGGCGGGTGCGCCGACGAACCAGCCCCGGATGACGCCCGCGATCATGAAGGCGGTGCCGATGAACAGGAGCGCGTGGGAAGGGCTCCAGGCCGTGATGTCCAGGCCGTTGATCCGGTGGTTGATCAGGTCGAGCGGCACGGCGATCAGGAAGATCCCGGTGCCCCACTGGATCAGCCGGGAGGCGGTGCGGTCGACGCCGTAGCCCGTGTACCAGTGCACGATCGTGAGCCCGACGGCGATGACGGTGCCGACCGTGTTGAGCAGGTGCGGCGGGGCAAGGTCATCGCGGATCCACCGGAAGTGCCAGGAAACATCCCAGGACGAGCCGAGCACCTTGAAAACGAACGCCACCAGCCAGCCGAGGTAGAGGACACGGAACAACTCCGCGGGGGTTTCCCGCCCTGCCGTCCCTCGTGTCCAGTATGGGAGAGCCCACCCAATGATCCGGGCAGGGGCCTGCTTGAGCGACATTCCAGAGTTCACGCGCGAAATGATGCCGCTGTCATTACCTGCGGCGCAATCATGCCTCCGGATTCGTGGCCGTATCGCGTACTAAGGACGGACTTTGGGTCTGTACGGCCCATCTATCAACACGTGGCCACCGATGCGATGGTGAAGCCGAGGAGATCGCGATCGGAGGCTGACGATGGACGAAGTGACTCAGGCGCTCGGGAAACTCGATCTTGACACGAAAGCGGCGCTGCTCGCGGGGCAGGACATGTGGACGTTGCCCGCCATACCCGAGATCGGCCTGGATTCGCTGGTCATGTCGGACGGGCCGATCGGGGTCCGGGGAATGGAGTGGACGGCGGTGGACCCGTCGATCGCGCTCCCCAGCCCGACCGCCCTGGCGGCCACCTGGGATGTCGCCCTGGCCCGGCGCGTGGGCGGACTGCTGGCGCAGGAGGCGCGGCGAAAAGGGGTGCACGTGCTGCTCGCGCCAACCGTCAACCTGCACCGGTCACCGCTGGGCGGACGCCACTTCGAGTGCTACTCCGAGGATCCGCTGCTCAGCGGCGAGATCGCGGCCGGATACGTGATCGGCGTTCAAGAACGCGGCGTCGCGGTCACGGTCAAACACTTCGTGGCCAACGACTTCGAAACCGAGCGGTTCACGGCGAATGTCCTCGTCGGCGAGCGGGCGTTACGCGAGCTGTATCTCGCGCCCTTCGAGATCGTGAACCTCAAAGCCGGCCCGTACGGGGTGATGGCGGCCTACAACCGCGTCAACGGCCCAACGATGACCGAACACGACGAGCTGCAGAACCGGGTGCTGCGGGAGGAATGGGGGTTCGACGGGTTCATCGTGTCGGACTGGACGGCGGCCAGGGACACGGTGCGGGCCGCGAACGGCGGGCTTGACGTGGCCATGCCAGGCCCAAGAACGGTGTACGGGCCCGCGCTGGCCGATGCGGTGAAGGCGGGCGAGGTCAGTGAGGCCGTCCTGGACGAGCATGTCCTGCGGGTCCTCACGGTGGCCGCCAGGACGGGCGCGCTGCGAACCAGCGGGCCACGCTCCGAGTTCGAGCACGTTGACGGGGAGGCTCTCGCCCGGGAAGTCGCCGCGCGCTCCGTCACGCTGCTGCGAAACGAACCGGCGGCAGCGCGATCCGGCGGGCCGTGGCCGCAGGGCCAAGCCACGCGGGGGATTCTTCCCCTCCCGGCGGGAACCCGGATCGCGCTGATCGGTGGCCTGGCGAAGGACGCCCGGGTGATGGGCGGAGGAAGCGCGCAGGTCTACCCAGAACATGTGGTCTCGCCGCTGGAAGGCCTGCGTGCCGCCGGTCTCGACGTCACGTACGCCAGAGGCGCCGACCCCAGCCCCAACCTCAACCCAGCCCGCGACGGCTTCACCATCACCTCCACGGCCAGGGCCGCGGACGGCCGTGTCCTGGGGACGTTCCCGCAGGTCGACGGCATGCTGACATGGATAGGCCAGACCCCCGTGCCGTACGACGAGCTGCACACGGTCGAGATCGGCGGCACCTTCACCCCGGACGTGGACGGCGTGCACGAGTTCGCGATCGACGGGCTCGGCGCCTTCCGGCTGGAGATCGACGGCTCTACCTTGCACGAGGGAGTGATCAAACCGCCCCCGGATCAGGCGGCCGATGCGATCTTCGTACCGGCGCAGAAAGTCTTCACGGTCGAGCTGACCGCCGGTCGGCCGGTGGACGTGCTGCTCGTCCACACCGTCTACAAGGGCCAGGTCGGCGAGATGCCGCTGGCGTTCGTCGGGTTCGGCCTGGCCCACCGGGAGCCGCGGCCGGACGCGGACACGCTGCTGGCGCAGGCCGAGGCCGCCGCCCGGGAGGCCGATGTGGCCGTGGTCGTGGTGGGCACCTCGAAGGAGATCGAGAGCGAGGGCTTCGACCGGCGCTCGCTGCGCATCCCGGAACGCCAGGACGAGCTCGTCGCGCGGGTGGCGGCGGCCAATCCGAACACGATCGTGGTCGTGAACGCGGGCTCCCCGGTGGAAATGCCGTGGCGGGAGGAGGTCGCGGCGACGTTGCTGACCTGGTTCCCCGGCCAGGAGGGCGGGCACGCCCTGGCCGACGTGCTGACCGGCGCGGCCGAACCGGGCGGGCGGCTGCCGACGACCTGGCCGGTGGCGATGGCCGACTGCCCGGTCCTCGACGTGACCCCACGGGACGGCGAGATCCGCTACGACGAAGGCGTGTTCATCGGCTACCGCGCCTGGGATCGGACGGACACCGAACCCGCCTACCCCTTCGGCCACGGCCTCGGCTACACGACCTGGGACTACGAGTCGATCGGGTACGCGAACGATACGCTCACCGTGCGACTGCGCAACACGGGCACACGTCCCGGACGGGAAGTCGTTCAGGCGTACCTTTCGCCGGTCGAACCGGACGAGAACCGTCCGGCGCGATGGCTGGCCGGATTCGCGGTCGCCGACGCCGAACCCGGAGCGAGCGTCGACGTGACAATCGAGATCCCTCGGAGAACCGCAGAAATCTGGACAGACAAGGGCTGGAGGCTAGTCGAAGGCGACTATGTCCTCACCGCCGCGCACTCTTTGACCGAACCTCGCCTCAGCACCCCAATCACCTTCTAAATTCAACCGCCCAGCAGGTACGCCGCCCGCCCGACAACCTCATCCCACCACCCCAATCGACCTTCTAACGCAAACCGCCCAGCAGGTACGCCACCAGCCGGACAAACCTCATCAATCACGTTCAACCAGCCCGGCAGGTACGGCTACCTGCCGGGTGATCTCAGCCGACTCTCAGCGACGCTAAGTAAGCTCTCGATATGACGTTCCCTGGTGGGCGGCGGGCCATGACCGCCGTGATCGCGCTTGCGGTCCTTGCGGTGGCCGCGATCACATGGACGGTCTGGCCCTCGGAGCCACCGCCGCGCGGCCAGGACCTGACGATCGACGTGCTCGACGGCCCCGCCAACGACCAGCGCGTCACGATCGACGCCACGTTCTTCGCCCCCGCGTCCGGCGGCAAGGCCCCCGCCGTCCTGCTCGGCCACGGCTTCGGCGGCAGCAAGTCGAGCGTCCGCGACCAGGCCCAGCGCCTGGCCCAGCACGGCTACGCGGTCCTGACCTGGTCCGCCCGCGGCTTCGGCCGCTCCACCGGCGAGATCGCCCTCAACTCCCCCGACTACGAGGTCAAGGACGTCCAGCAGCTGGTCGACTGGCTCGCCACCCGCCCCGAGGTACGGCTCGACGCCGCCGGCGACCCCCGCGTCGGCATGGCCGGCGGCTCGTACGGCGGCGCGATCGCCCTGATGACCGCCGCCTACGACACCAGAATCGACGCCATCGCCCCCCAGATCACCTGGCACGACCTGGCCGACGCCCTGTTCCCCAACGCCACCGGCCAGGGCCCGGCGACCGGCGTCTTCAAGAAGATGTGGGCCGGAATCTTCTTCAGCGCGGGCGGCAACCGCCTGGCAGGCCTCAGCGGCGGCGCGTCGGGCGGCCTCGCCGGCCTGACCGGAGGTACGGGAACCGGCGGCTCTGGCGGAGCCGGCGGTCTTGGCGGAACGAGCACAAGCGGAACAGGCACCCCCGGAACAGGCACAAGCGGGACGAGCACACCCGGAACAAGCACGAGCGGAACAGGCACGCCCGGTACAAGCACGAGCGGAACGGGCACAAGCGGAGCGAGCACGCCCGGAAGTGGAGCGGGCGAAACGGGCACAGGCGCGGGCAGCACGGGTGCGAGCCCAGCGCCCACCAACGCGCCCGACATTTCCGGAACTCCGGAAACCTCCGGCTCTGAACGTCCGGCGGCGATGGGACTGACGCCGCAACAAGTGCAGTGCGGACGATTCATGCCGACGATCTGCGACATCTACCAAGAGATCGCCGAAAAGGGTCAGGCCACCCCCCAGGCCATCGACTTGCTGCGACGATCGAGCCCCGTCTCCGTGCCCGGAAAAATCCGGATTCCCTCCCTGATCATTCAAGGCCAGCGAGACTCCCTCTTCCCGCTGTCGCACGCCGACGCCAACGCCCGCGCGATCGCGGCCACCGGCGCCCCCGTCGAAGTCGCCTGGATCAACGGCGGCCACGACGGCGGCGACAGCGAAGGCGACTGGGTCTTCGACCGCACTGCCGCCTGGTTCGACACGTGGCTCAAAGACTCGGCCACTCCCGGCAACCCCGCCGCAGCGGCGTACCAGCAGACCGCAGGTCAAAACCCGGCCCCAACCGCAGGCCAGAATGCCGACCAAACCGCTGGCAAGAGCGCGGCCACGGCCGTGCCAGGGGGCGCGGCGTTCACCGTTTCCCGGGACGGCGGGCGTGACCCCGGCACCCGGCGTAACACGATCGTGCACGCGGAAGGCAGCCGCTATTCCGGCCTTTCCGGCACCGCTCAGACCGCAGTCACACTCACCGGACCTGCGCAAGAGGTAGCGAACCCGCCAGGCGGCTCTCCGGCGGCGATCTCCTCGATCCCCGGCTTCGGCAGCCTGCTCGGCAACTCCTCCACCGGTGTGAGCGCCGCACTCGACCTCCCCGGCCAGTCCGCCACCTTCGAGTCCGCTCCCCTAAGGGCCCCGCTCCACCTCACCGGCTCCCCCACCGCCACGATCCGCGTGTACGGCACCGGCCAGGTCACCCTCTTCGCCAAGCTCTACGACGCCACCACGGGCCAGCTCGCCGTACTCCCCGGAAACCTGACCGCCCCCCTCCGGGTGAACGCGACCCCGTCAGGAACCACGGCCACGATCGCCCTCCCCGCGGTGGACCGCCGGTTCGACACCGGCCGCACGCTGCGCCTCGTCCTGGCCACCACGGACATGGCGTATTCGACGCCCGCCACGCCGGCCGTCTACCAGGTCGAACTGGCCTCGCCCGACCTGGTGGTCCCCACCGACGGCGAGCTGTCGGCTCCGGCGACGGGACCGGCCTGGTGGACCTGGGCGATGCCTCTCTCCGCGCTCGTCGTCGCCATCGTCCTGGTGCTCGTCGGCCGGGTACGCCGAGCCGACACCACCCAGGACCCCGAACTGGCCGACGTCCCCCTCCAGATCACCGGCCTGACCAAGCGCTACCGCAACGGCGAGAAGGCCGTGGACGACCTGTCGTTCCGGGTCGAGCGCGGCCAGGTGCTCGGCCTGCTGGGCCCGAACGGCGCGGGCAAGACCACCACCATGCGCATGCTCATGGGACTCATCCACCCCGACGCGGGCGAGATCAAGATCTTCGGCAGCAAGGTCGTGCCAGGCGCACCCGTGCTGTCCCGGCTGGGCTCCTTCGTCGAAGGCCCCGGCTTCCTGCCGCACCTGTCCGGCCGCGACAACCTGGAGCTCTACTGGCGCGCCACCGGCCGCCCGCCCGCCGACGCGCACCTCGACGAGGCCCTGGAGATCGCCGGTCTCGGCAACGCGGTGGACCGCGCGGTCCGCACGTACTCGCAGGGCATGCGGCAGCGGCTCGCGATCGCGCAGGCCATGCTCGGCCTGCCGGACCTGCTGGTCCTGGACGAGCCCACGAACGGTCTCGACCCGCCCCAGATCGCCGAGATGCGCAAGGTCCTTCGGTCGTACGCGGCGAAGGACCGGACCGTGATCGTCTCCAGCCACCTGCTCGGCGAGGTCGAGCAGACCTGCAGCCACGCCGTCGTCATGCACCGGGGCAGGCTGATCTCGAACGGCCCGGTGGCGGAGCTGCTCAGCCGGGGTCACCTCAACGGCAGCACCCGCCTGGAGGACGTGTTCCTCGACCTGATCGGAGAGCAGGTATGAGCACCGGCGCGATCGGCTACGCCCCGGGGCACACGCTGCCGCTCCGGGTGGAGATCATCCGGCAGTTCAAGCGGCGCCGCACCCTGATCATGTTCGGCCTGCTGATGGCGCTGCCCTGGATCCTGGTGATCGCCTTCCAGTTCGGGCCAGGCAACAATAACAACCAGAACAGCCTGCGCCTGTCCGACCTGGCGACGGCGGGCGGGCTGAACTTCGCCGCGTTCGCGCTGTCGGTGTCGGCGAGCTTCCTGCTGGTGGTCGCGGTGGCGCTGTTCTGCGGCGACACGGTGGCGAGCGAGGCCAACTGGTCGTCGCTGCGCTACCTGCTGGCCGCGCCGATCCCCCGCGACCGGCTGCTGCGGCAGAAGCTGATCGTCGCGCTCGGCTACTCGGCGGCGGCCGTGACCGTGGTCCCGCTGATGGCGCTGCTCGCCGGGACGATCGTGTTCGGCTGGAACGACATCACCGTGCCCGGCACCGGCGAGATCATCCCGGCCGGCGACGTGCTGCCCAAGTTCGCCATCGTCATCGGGTACGCGATGGTCAGCAACCTGGTCGTGGCCGCGGTGGCGTTCCTACTGTCGGTGAGCACCGACTCCCCGTTGGGCGCGGTGGGCGGCGCGGTCGGGCTGGTGATCGTGAGCTCCATCCTGCAGGCGGTGGAGGCGCTGGGCGGCCTGCGCGAGTTCCTGCCCACGTTCTGGAACACCGCCTGGCTGGACGCGCTCGCCCCGGTGCCCGACTACAGCGGCATGATCAAGGGCGTCGCAGTCGCCCTCACCTATGCGGCGATCCTGATCGCCTTCGCATTTCGGCGATTCCGCCGAAAGGACGTCGTCTCCTGATATTTCCGGTCATGCCGAATAGGGCCATGACAAATGACTACACAATCAAATTGTCACACCGCGTCAGTGATAGACAATGACAATAGAGACTGAATGGGCACGATAACTCCCATGCGATTCCAGATGTGTAGCATCTCCCCAACTTCGGCAGTCATGTCTCATTGACAGAGCAACCATTTCATGTCGGAATGAATGGGACTTATTTCCTGTAGGGGCACCAGCGGGCATGCCAATCGCATGCGCTCGCTAATCGGGGGCGCGCTTTGGCATGGCCATTGGTCGTCCAGACGGACGACCCTGCCGAGCGAGACGAGGGATCGCGCCAATGCCTCAGCTAACGCCTGCCGCGCCCGGCGGCCTCCCGCTGCTCGGGCACATACCGTCCCTGGTGGGACGCCGCCTCAGCTTCCTTGAGGAGATGCGCGACCACGGCGGGGTCGTCCGCATCCGGCTCGGGCGCACGCCCGCGTTCGTGATCAGCGACGCCCGGATCGCCCGCGAGGTGCTCAGCGACGGCGGGACCACGTTCGCCCGGGGCCGGTTCTTCCGCAAGCTGCGCCCGCTGCTGGGCGACGGCCTCGGCACCTCCGACGGCCCGTTCCACATGCGCCAGCGGCGCATGGTGCAGCCCGCCTTCCACCACTCCCGCCCCGGGTACGACATCGAGACCATGCGCGGCGTGATCGAATCGCGGATCGGCTCCTGGCGGGCGGGGATGACGCTGGACATCGCCAGGGAGATGGACCGGCTCGGGGTGGCGCTGATCACCAAGACCCTGTTCTCCTCCGACACGGCCGCGGGCGAGGTCCGCGACGTCCAGGAGTCCATCGCCGACTTCATGGTGGGCGTCGGCATCCGCACGGTGGTCCCCAGCGACCTGCTGGAGCGCCTGCCGATCCCGGCCAACCGGCGGTTCAACGCGGCCAGGGACCGGCTGGAGCACGCCATCACCAAGGTGATCGCCGACTATCACGCCGACGAGCGCGACCACCACGACATCCTGTCCATGCTGATCGAGGCCCGGGACCCCGAGGGCCTGCCGATGTCGGACCAGGAGCTGCGCGACGAGGTACTCTCGCTGGTGGTCGCCGGCGGGGACACCACCGGCCACGTGCTCGGCTGGATCTTCCACGAGCTGGGGCAACATCCGGAAGCCGAGCGCAGGCTGCACGACGAACTGGACCAGGTCCTGGCCGGCCGCACGGTCACCGCCGACGACCTGCCCAAGCTCGGCTACGTCGAGCAGATCGTCAACGAGACGCTACGGCTGCGCAACCCCGGCTGGCTGGTCATGCGCCGCACCACCCGGGCGCTGGAGCTCGGCGGCGTGCCCATCCCCGCGGGCACCGAGCTGCTGGTGAGCGTGTCCGCCCTGCTCAGGGACCCAGCCGTGTACGCGGATCCGATGCGCTTCGACCCCGATCGCTGGGCGCCCGACCGCGCCAAGAGCCTGCCCCGCGACCTGTTCCTGCCGTTCGGAGCGGGCACCAGGAAGTGCGCGGGCGAGCCGCTGGCCCGGATCTCGATGGCGCTGGTGCTGGCGACCCTGCCGACCAGGTTCCGGCTGCGCCCGGTGCCGGGTCATCGCGTCCGGGAGATGGCCCTGGGGACGATGTCCGCCGACAAGATCCCCATGACGCTGGAATCCCGATAGCCACCCAGAAATACACCGATAAATCGGGATAAGTCGTACTAACACATACTCCGTGTGCGGTGCGTTTTTCGCATTGCCTCGCGGCGCTGCACTTTCCCCCTCATCGCAAAGGATCCTGTCGTGGAAATCTCCCAGATGGATGTGCCCTCGTTCTACTGCCCGTTCCCGTACGCGATCTCCCCCGAGGCGGCCGAGATCGACCGGCGCACCGTGCAGTGGATGGACGATTTCGGCCTGCACAGAAACCGTACCCAGCGTGACTACCTGGCCACCCAGAAGGTCGGCTACTTCGCCTCGCTCACCATGCCGCACGGCTCGGGCGAGGGCCTGCAGGTCGCCAGCGACCAGCTGTTCTGGCTGTTCACGTTCGACGATATGTACTGCGACGAGCGCGAGGACGACTCGTCGCTGGACGAGCTGGTCCAGCTGCTGGGCAAGCTGGCCCGCATCCTGGAGGCCCCCACGGCCCGGATGCTGCCGGGCAACCCGTGGGCGGAGGGCCTGCGCGACATCCGCCGCCGCCTGGACCTCTACGCCACCCCGGTACAGACCGCCCGCTGGGTGGAGGAGCTGCGCAAATACCTGTTCGGCCTGATCTGGGAGGCCGTCAACCGCTCCGCCAAGCGCATCCCCCGGGTCAACGACTACGTGGCCATGTGGCTCAACGTCACCGCCACCGCCCCCAGCCTGATGTTCATCGACATCAGCGCCGGCTACGAGGTCTCGGCGGCCGAGATGTCCACCTCACGGGTGCGCGCCCTCACCGAGATGGCCAACGCCCTGGTCGGCTGGGACAACGACATCATCTCCTTCAACAAGGAGGCCTTCCGCAAGGAGCGGTACGGCTACGCCGAGCTGCAGAACCTGGTCAGCGTGCTGGCCCACCAGAACGACTGCTCGATCCCGGACGCGCTGGCCACGGCCGTGGCCATGCGGGACCGGGTGATGTCGCTGTTCCTGCGCCTCAGCGACGAGGTCAAGACGGACGCGGGCTCCGAACTCACCCGCTACGTCCACGGCCTGGGCGAATGGGTCCGCGGCTACCTGGAGTGGAGCATGATCACCGACCGGTACGGCGACCCGCGCAACCCCGACGACGACCTGACGGCGGACCGCATCGCCATGCCCCGCACCTGGAAGGACGAGCCCATGGACGACAGCCCCGACCCGCTCCCGGTCACCGCCATCAACTGGTGGTGGGACCAGCTGAGCGAGGCGAACTATCCCCACCCGCCCCGCTGGCAGACGACCTAACCCCAGTGCGGCGGCCGATCCTCGATCAGCCGGGCGTCGTCGTCATCGCCCCGCCACTCGCCCCAGCCGTGGTCGGTGTCATCCACGGTCTGGTCGGGCAGCACCGGCAGACCGTCATCGAAGAGGTCCACCGGACGCAGGTCATCCGGCTGCGGCTCTGTCATGCGGCCAATAATATCGACTCCCCCCGGGGGTGAATTCCCCCCGGGGGAGAAACGTCGGCCCCTCTCGGCCAAACATCTGTCGGCATGCGAGGGTACGATGCCAGAACAGCAAAGAGCCCGTAGTGGCGCGCAATTGCATTGGTTCAGGTGCAGGCCGGACGCAACAACCCCCGTGAGGCGGCATTGGCAACGCCAGCAGGATGGCGGCGAGAGGGCAATCTCCCCGCGGAACTCACCAGTTTCGTGGGCCGTAATCGACTCCTCACCACCATCAGACAACGTTTGCAGAACTCCCGCCTGGTCACGGTGACCGGTATCGGCGGCGTCGGCAAGTCGCGCACCGCGCTGCGGATCGCCCACCTGGTCCGCCAGCAGTTCAAGGACGGGATCTGGTATGTCGATCTCGCCCGCCTGCAGGATCCCGGCATGGTGCACCACACGATCAGCACCGCCTTCGGCATCGCCGACCAATCGGCCCGGGCCGGCGCGGACACGCTCGGCGACTGGCTGTCGGAGCGCGAGCTGCTGCTGGTGCTGGACACCTGCGAGCACCTGGTCGAGACGTGCGCCGAGCTGGTCCAGGATCTGCTGGCCCGGGCGCCCAAGCTGCGCGTCATCGCGACCAGCAGGCGCTCGCTCAACACCCAGGGCGAGTCCGTGGTGGCCATCCCGCCGCTGATCGTGCCCGGCGACGACCCGGCGGAGAGTCCGTACCACAACGAGGCCGTGGAGCTGTTCCGGCAGCGGGCCTCGGCCGTGGTGCCGGACTTCGTGGTGGACGAGACCAACGTCAACAGCGTGGCCCAGCTGTGCGTGCGCCTGGACGGCATCCCGCTGGCGATCGAGCTGGCGGCGGTCCGGTTACGCGCGCTGTCGGTGGACCAGATCCTGGGCCTGCTCACCGACCGGTTCAGCCTGCTGGCGGGCGCGAGCAGGACCGCGCTGCCCCGGCACCAGACGCTGCGGGCCGCCATCGGCTGGAGCCACGAGCTGTGCGAACCGGCCGAGCGGCTGCTGTGGGCCCGGCTGGCGGTGTTCTCCGGCGACTTCGAGCTGGACGCGGCCCGTTTCGTCTGCGCGGGCGAGAGCCTGGCGGCCGACCGCATCCTGGAAGTGATCACCGGTCTGGTGGACAAGTCGGTGCTGCTCAGCTACAGCACGGTCTCCGGCCAGCGCTACCGCCTGATCGACACGCTCCGCCAGTATGGCGAGGACTGGCTGGACAAGCTCGGCGAGACCGACACCCTCAAGGCGCGGCACCGGGACTACTACCTGCAGCTGGCCGAGCGCGGCGAGCACGCCTGGTCGGGTCCGCGGCAGGTGCACTGGTTCGTCCGGATGCGCCAGGAGCACGACAACATCCGGGTCGCGGTCGACTACTGCCTGAAGAACCCCGGGCAGGTCCGGATCGGCCTGGAACTGCTGGCCTCGCTCTGGTTCATGTGGGTGGCCTGCGGTTTCGTCCGGGAGGGTCGCCACTATCTGGAGCGCGCGGTCAAGGAGTCCACCCAGCCGAGCAAGGAACGCTGCAAGGCACTGTGGGTGCTGTCCTACATCCGCAGCGCGCAGGGCGACGTCAGCGGGGCGATCGAGGCGGCCGAGCAGTGCAGCACCGACGCCGTCCAGGTGGGCGACTCCACCTCGGTGATCCTGGCCACCAAGATGCAGGGCACGGCGGCGTTCCTGCAGGGCGACCTGAAGAAGGCGACGGCGCTGCTCGGGGTGGCGATCGAGTTCCACCGGGGCGGCCGGGAGCTGAACCCGGGCCTGCTGCCCGCGATCGGCGAGCTGGCGCTGGTGCTGACCGCGCAGAACGACCTGTTCGAGGCGGAGACGCTGCTGCAGGACTGCCT
Source organism: Acrocarpospora macrocephala (assembly GCF_009687865.1). Taxonomy (GTDB): domain Bacteria; phylum Actinomycetota; class Actinomycetes; order Streptosporangiales; family Streptosporangiaceae; genus Acrocarpospora; species Acrocarpospora macrocephala. The sequence continues at coordinate 44,934 of NZ_BLAE01000029.1, read as the reverse complement.
GAAGGTCTGCCACGAGCGCGGCGAGCTGTGGCTGCGCTCCTACGCGCGCTGGATCCTGTCGATCGTGGAGCTGAACACCGACCGGCTGGCCGACGCGGTGGTGAGCGCCAGGGAGGCGCTGCGGATCAAGCGGCACTTCCACGACGTGCCGGGCGTGCTGCTGGTCCTGGAGACGATCGCCCGGATCGCGGTGGCGGAGGGCCGGGTGGTGCACGCGACCTACCTGCTGGGCGCGTCGGTGACGAACTGGCAGACGTTCGGCCTGGCGCAGATGGGCTCGCCGTTCCTCTCCCAGGAATACGAGAAGAGCCGCAAGGAGTGCGAGGAGAGCCTCGGCCTGGAGCGCTTCAACGAGCTGTTCCGCCAGGGCGCCCGGCTGACCTTGGAGGACACCATCGCCACCGCGCTGGGCGAGATGGACTCACCCGAACCCGGCTAGGTGAAGGCCGCGCCCGCCGGGGGCGGCTGCCCCGGTCGTTCATCCGGTCAGGATCGGTACCCGGCTCCGGCAAAGCCTGGACCGTTACAGCATGACCGTGGTAGGACGCGAGAATGAGCAACGTGTCGCCCCTGTCGACCGAGACTCGGCGTCCACCTGTGCGGCCAGAGCGGTTGTCTCACCGGCCCTGGCGAGATCGAACAGCTGGGTGGCGAACGCCTCCAGTTCCGGATCCGGCTGCATGAACCCTGTTGTCCAACGATAGGGTCCCCGAAACCGCCCGGAATCGATTGGGCGGGTCGTAGGTTCTTTGTGGAAGGACCTGAAGAAAGGCTGACATCGTGTTCGACCCGACGGATCTCTACCGGCTCGACGGAGACGTCCCCGAGCTGACCGATCCGGTGCTGCTCTACCATTTCGAGGGCTTCGTGGACGCCGGGGCGGCGGGACGGCTCGCCCTGGGGCATCTGCTCGCCGAACTGGAGCACCGGGTCGTCGCGACCTTTGACATCGATCGGCTGCTGGACTACCGGTCCCGGCGGCCGGTGATGGTGTTCGACACCGACCGCTGGACCGAGGTGGACATGCCGGAACTGGCGGTCTACCTGGTGCACGACGTGACAGGGACCCCGTTCCTCATCATGACGGGCCCGGAGCCGGACCGGGAGTGGGAGCTGTTCACCGAGGCGGTGGGCATGCTGGCGACCCGATTGAAGATCGGCAAACTGGTCACGGCGCACGGCATCCCGATGGGGGTGCCGCACACCCGCCCGCTCGGCCTGACGGCGCACGGCAGCCGCCCCGAGCTGATCAACGGCCAGGCCAGCCCGTTCGGCCGGGTGCAGGTGCCCGGGAGCGCGGCCGCGCTGCTGGAGTTCCGGCTCGGCGGCAAGGGCCACGACGCGGTAGGTTACGCGGTGCACGTGCCGCACTACCTGGCCCAGGCCGAATACCCGCAGGCGGCGGTGGCCGCGCTGGAGGCGATCACCCGGGGCACCGGCCTGGTGTTCCCGATGGAGACGCTCCGCGAGGCGGCCGGGAAGACCACGGCCGAGATCGAGGAGCAGATCCAGGCCTCGGCCGAGCTGTCCGGCGCGATCGAGGGCCTGGAGCAGCAGTACGACGCGTTCCAGTCGGGCACCTCGAAGGAGAACCTGCTGGCCGAGTCCACCCCGATGCCCACCGGCGACGAGCTGGCCGCCCAGTTCGAGGCTTTCCTGGCGGAGCGCGACGACCGCGAGATCTGATTTCCTTGGGGCATGAATGAGATCAAGGTTGGTCTGGTCGGTTTCGGACCGGCGGGGAGTTTCTTCCACGCGCCGCTGATCGCGGCCACGCCCGGGCTGCGGCTGGCCGCCGTGGTCACCCGCGACCCCGCCAAAGCCGAGCCGGTACGGGCCACCGGCGCGGACGTGGTCGACTCCGCCGAGGAGCTGTGGGATCGCGCCGACCTGATCGTGATCGCCGCCCCGAACCGCACCCACGTGCCGCTGGCCACGGCGGCCCTGCGCGCGGGCCTGCCGGTGGTGGTGGACAAGCCGCTGGCGGGCACCGCCGCCGAGGCGGCGGGGCTGATCCGGCTGGCCCGGGAGCGGGAGCTGCCGCTGACGGTGTTCCAGAACCGGCGCTGGGACGGCGACTTCCTGACCATCCAGCGCCTGCGCGCCGAGCTCGGCGAGATCCGCAGGTTCGAGTCGCGGTTCGAGCGGTGGCGGCCGGTGCCGAAGGGCGGCTGGCGGGAGCGCGGCGGCCCGGGCGAGCTCGGTGGCCTGCTGTACGACCTGGGCAGCCACCTGGTCGACCAGGCCCTGCACCTGCTCGGCCCGGTGGCGGCCGTCTACGCGGAGAGCGACGTCCGGCGGGCCGGAGTGGAGGCGGAGGACGACGTATTCCTCGCGCTCGAGCACGTGAGCGGGGCCCGGTCGCAGTTGTGGATGAGCGCGGTGGCCGGTCAGCTGGGGCCGCGGTTCCGGGTGGTGGGCTCGGAGCGTACCTATGTGAAGTGGGGCCTGGACGGGCAGGAGGATCGGCTGCGCGCCGGGGAGCGGCCGGACGCGCCCGGGTTCGGGGTCGAGCCCGAGGAGGCGTGGGGCAGGCTCGGTGTGGAGGGTGACGTGCGGGCGGTGGCCTCGGAGCCGGGGGCGTACCTGGATTTCTACCGGGGTGTGGTGGCCATGATCCGGGAGAAAGCGGCTCCGCCGGTGGATCCCGAAGGGGTGGTGGCGGCGCTGGCAGTGCTGGAGGCCGCCAAGGTGGCGGCCTCCGAGCGGCGCGTCGTGTCAATCCCGGTGTCAGTCCCGCAGCCGGGCGCGTAGCGCGGTGGTGTCGGCGGCGGTCCAGCCGTTGCGGTCCAGCCAGCCCAGCGGCCCGTCGAAACGGTCCTCCAGGGTGGTCAGGAAACGCTCCATGTATTCGGCCCGCGGCACGTGGTGGTCGTCGGACTTGGAGTCCAGGTCGTCCCGGTAGGTGTCGCTGGCGCGCAGCCGGGCCAGGATCGCCCCGATGCGCTCGCCGGTGACGGCGTAGTCGGCGACGATGGCCTCCCGGGTGACGCCGCCGACAGCCAGCGCCAGCGCGCAGACCACGCCGGTGCGGTCCTTCCCGGCGGCGCAGTGCACCACGGCCAGGCCATCGTCGTGGGCCAGCGCGCGCAGCGCCGCGACCACCGAGTCCGGCCGGTCCCGCAGGTAGCCGTAGTAGTAGCCGGTGACCTGGAGTTCCTCATCCAGCCGCGGCGAGTTCCCCCAGGGAAGCGCCCGGTCGTCGATCGCGTCGGCGGCGGCGTCGGTGAAGCGGCCGCCCTCGGCGAAAAGGGTGTGGTGATGGAACCCGATCTCCAGCATTTCAGCTAACGGGCCGGGGCCTTCCAGGCGCACCTCGGTATTGGACCTCAGGTCCACCACGTGCCGGAGCTTGAGGGTGCCGACCAGGAACTCGATGTCGGCCGGGGTCAGACCCTGCAGGTTGTCGGATCGCAGGATGCGGCCGAATCGGGTGATGCCGCCGTCGGTGGTCGGCAGGCCGCCGAGATCACGGACATTGACCGCGCCTTCCAGAACTATCCATCGCTCATGTTCGTTCATCGCTTATGAGCCTATCTGTCGGGATAAGACGGCGGAGTGGCGGCAGAATGAATGTCTCCTAGTTCTTTCGCAATCATTGCGATCAACTCATATTTCGCGCTGGCGGTGGCAGCAGACAGCATCATCCCCCCAGGAGGTCACGTGGCCGACCGCGCAAGACCCGTAATAGTCCTAGATCCCAGCCTGCCGTTCGCGATCCGTCAGCTGCTGGAGACCAACGAGGAGTTACTCCGGCGGGTGCGGCAGGGACTCGTCCCGGAGACCCCCAAGTCGCCACGGCCGATAGTGATCGCGTGTGCCGCGGTCCTGGCGTTCGCCGGCATCTTCGGCGGTTTCTCCACCTTCCTGATCCTGGCCGGCATGACCGGCTTCGTGACGCTGCTCAACCGGTTGCTCACGGCCGACCAGCGCGAGGCCCGGCGAAAACTCCAGATCGTGTACGACCACCGCGACCGGATCGTGCTGCCGAGCGACCTGGACGAGCAGTGCGGGAGCCTGCTCGCCCGGGCGCAGAAGGCGGTCAAGGCCGTGCTGCACTCGAAGGTGCACCGCCAGGGCCTGCTCGACACGGACCACAACAACGTCGCCCTGCCCGGGGAAGCATGGGTGATCGCCAAGCGCCTTTCCGACCTGTCCGCGCTCCGGGACAAACACCGCAAGATCGTGGGCCGGAACCCGGATCCGCTGATCGCCGAGGCGGACGCGCCGTACAGCACGACGATCAAGGAGATCACCGCGTCTCTGACGTCCCGGGTGGTGGCCCTGGAGGCGTACGCGGCCCGGGCCAGGGACGCCGACCGCCTCTTCGACGCGTTCCGGAAGGTGACAGAACTGCACGACCTCACCCCCGAGTTCCAGCGACTCCTGGCGGAAACGGCCCCGGACGCGATGGCCACGGCGGAGATCGCCCAGATGTCCACCCAGGCGGTGGCCATCGAGCAGGTCTTCCGCGCCAGCATCGCGGAGGCCAGGCAGGCGGGCACCCACCTGCTCAGCGTGTCGGCGGCCTAGGCGCTTCGGCGCGTTCGAGGACCTCTCGGGCGCGCCGCGCGCCGGTCTCGTTGCCCAGGCTCAGGTAGATGTCCAGCGCCTGCCTGGCCGGTTCGCGCGCCTCCTCCCTGCGGTCGGCGCGCAGCAGGATCTCCGCCATGCCGCGCAGGCTGCGCGCCTGCCACCACCGGTCCCCCAGCTCCTCGAAGTCCTGTAAGGCCTGGCGGAGCGACGCCAATGCCTCGGGCACCCGGCCAAGACGCTCCAGCGCCCACCCTTCGGAGATCTCGGCCCGGGCCACGCCCCACGAATCGCCCAGTCGGGCCAGCATCTCCTTGGCGTCCCTGACGTTGGCGTGCTCGGTGAGCAGGTTGTTCGGGTCGCCGATCTCCCCGGCCGCGCGCAGGCTGCGGGCCTCCTCCCACTCCTCGTGGCGGTCCTTGAACGCCTTGATCGCGAAGCGGAGGGCGTTCCCGGCGAGGATGTACTGCCGTTCGGCGGCCAGGTCCTTGCCCTCGGCCAGGAGCGCGCGGGCCTTGGCGGCCAGGACCTCGCCGAGGGCGCGCTGGGTCTGGGCCTCGGAGTAGCGGTTGCCGTCCGCCTCGAAGGTGGCCAGGGATTCCTCCAGGAGTACGGCGGCTTCGCCGTAGCCGCCCTGGGCGAGCCGGAGTTCGGCCAGGTTCCGCTGGGTGCGGGCGGTCCACCAGCGATCGCCTTCGGCCTTGAATGCGGTGATCGCCTCGACCAGGTGGTCCTGGCCGCGGTCCAGGTTGCCGCTGCTGAACAGGGTCATGCCGATCGTGCGCATGGCCCGCGCCGCCCACCAGCCCTCGCCCTGCAGGGTCAGCAGGTTCAAGGCCCGGCGCGCGTCATCGAGCGCGCCGTCCGGGCGGCCCAGGCCACCCGCCACGGCGGCGCGTTCCAGCAGGGCGATGCCGATCGCGCGCGGGTCGTCCATGCGCTCGGCCGCCTCGCAGACGATGTCGGCCACCTCCTCCCAGTCCGACCAGTACGCCCGGAGCGAGTGGCACAGCGAGCAGAAGGCCCGGCCCATGCCCCAGGCGAGGTCCCACATCTCCTCGTTCCTGGCCTGGTGGATGGCGGCCAGCAGGGCCAGGCGCTCGGAGGTGAACCAGGCGGCGGAGGTGATCTCGCGGCGGGTGTGGTCCAGGCGGGGCCAGGTGATCTCGATGGGGGTGATCGTGTCGGGGGTGCTGCGGCGCGGGATCCTGGAGGTCCAGTCCTGCGGCCAGCGGGCGGTGGCGGCGGCTTCGGCGCGGCGGCGGAAGCCGTACAGGACGCGTTCGATGGCGGCGCGGCGCTGGTCGGCGTCGAGGCGCTGCTCGCGGGCGAACAGGCGGACCAGGTCGTGCAGGCGGTAGCGCATGCTGCCGGTGGAGTCGCGGCCGGTGCAGTCGGCGAGCTGGCTGGTGACCAGCATCTCCAGCTGGTCGGCGCCGTCGGTCTCGGAGGTGTCCAGCAGGTCGCCGGCCACCCACTCCTGCACGTCGGGGGCGGTCAGCTGGGCCAGCAGCCGGAGCAGGCGGCGCTGCAGGTCGGTGCACTCCTCGTAGCTGAGGTGCAGGCTGGCGCGGACGCTGCTGTCGAGCTGGCGGCCGATCTCCAGCTGGTCCAGGCGGCGCCGCTCGTCGGCCAGGCGGAGGGCCAGGTCGCCCAGGGACCAGTGGGCGCGGGTGGCGAGGCGGCCGCCGCAGATGCTGATGGCCAGCGGCAGGCGGTCGCAGAGGCGGACGATGGTTTGGGCGGACTCCAGGTCGGCGACGACCCTGTCCCCGCCCGCCAGGCGGGCCAGCAGCTCCACGCCCTGGGCTTCGGTGAAGACGTGCAGCTGGGTGTCGTAGGTGTTGCGGAGCAGCAGCGGCTTGCGGGAGGTGACGATCACCGCGCACCGCGGTTCGTTCGGAATGAGATCCTTGACCTGATCCCCGTCCCTGGCGTTGTCCAGAAATATCAGCAGACGGCGGTCCTTGGTCCAGGTCCACCAGAGCTTCTGCAGCTCGCGCAGGCCGCCGGGGTCGGTGGTGAGGCGCACGCCGAGCGAGCGCAGGAACCCGACCAGCACCTCCTCGGGGCGGACCACGTCGTCGCCACCGCGCAGGTCGAAGTAGAGCTGGCCGTCGGGGAAGTTGTCCAGGATGTCGTGCCCGAACCGCCCGGCCAGGGCTGACTTGCCGACGCCGCCCTGGCCGTAGATGGAGACCACGAACGGCGAGTCGCCGGTCCTGGCCTGGAAGCGTTCGCGCAGGTCGGCGAGGGCCTCGCCGCGGCCGGTGAAGTGGGCGATGACCGGGGGCAGCTCGGCCGCGACCGGGCCGCCTCCCGGCAGGGCCGCCGGGCGGCGTTTGACCGGGACGGCGGTGGCCCAGGCCAGCACTCCGGCCAGCGCCGCGGCGGTGCCGGTGACGCCGAGGCTCACCGCGACCGGCAGGTCCCAGATGTTGGTGGCGGCGGCCAGCGCGCTGCCCACCGCGGCGACCACCCCGATCGCGGCGGGCGCGGCCAGCGCCCGCCGGCCGGTTGCTTGCTCGTCAGGCGGGGACGGTTCGGACATCCGTGTCCTCGGGGGTGTCAGGAAGCCGGGGCAATGTGGATTCAAGCACGTCTGACCGAATGACAGCGTTCCAGGAGGCGAATGGCCGTAATGTATCCCCTCGCGAATCAATCTCACCCGGCACTCGGAGGCGATGGTGCGACCGGTCCACCGGTTCGTCATGACGGCGTTGATCCTGGCAGCGGCCCTGGTGCCGATGTCGCCCGCGCGGGCGGCGTCAGGACATCAGGTCGGCACCTGGACCGCGGCCAGCGACCGGCTGCCGACCGCGATCGGCGACCAGACGGTCCGGATGGTGGTACGCACCAGCATCGGCGGCAGCGGCCTGCGCATCCGCCTGTCCAACGTCTTCGGGCGCACCTCGGTCACGTTCCAGAGCGTCTATTTAGGACTCCAGGCGTACGGCGCGGAGCTGATGGGCAAGACCAACCGGCCGGTCACCTTCAACGGCAAGAAGTCGATCAGGATCAAGCCGGGGCAGGCGGTCTGGAGCGATCCGGTGGTCAAGAAGATCTCGCCGCGGCAGAGCGTGGTGGTCAGCATGTACGTCCCCGGATACCTGCCGCAGGTGACAGGACACGATCGGGCGTACGCGACGACGTTCCTGTCCGATCCCGGAAACCACGCGCGGGCCGAGTCGGCGGACAAGTTCACCTACACCAGCACGCAGTGGTACTTCCTCGATCGGGTGTCGGTGACCACCGCGAAGTCGGTGCGCTCGGTGGTGGCGGTGGGGGATTCGCTGACCGACGGCGCGGGGCAGGAGCTCGACACCAACCGGCGGTGGACCGACTATCTCAACCATCGGATCGGGGCGTTGCCGGCCGCCAAGCGGGTGGCGGTGCTCAACGCGGGGATCGCCGGGAACCGGGTGCTGCAGACGGGGGTCGGGCCGAGCGTGCTCAGCCGGTTCCGCCGGGACGTGCTGTCCCAGCCGGGGGTGAAGACGATCGTGCTGTTCTGCGGGATCAACGACATCTCCAAGGGGGAGCTCACCTCGGCCAAGCCGCTGATCGAGGCGTACAAGAAGATGATCAAGCTGGCGCACGCCAGGAAGCTGCGGATCCTGGGCGGCACGCTGACACCGTTCGCCGGGTACCAGAGCTGGACGCCGGAGCGGGAGGCGATCCGGCAGCAGGTGAACCGCTGGATCAGGACGAGCCGGGCGTTCGACGGCGTGCTCGACTTCGACAAGGCGCTGCGCGATCCCGGCACGCCCGACCAGCTGCGCGCCTCCTACGATCACGGCGACCACCTGCACCTCAGCGACTCCGGGCGACGTAAGCTGGCGTACACCGTGCCGCTCAAGCAGGTCCTCTGACGGTTCATCTCATGGTCATCCGCACGTCAGGGAAAAGTCACGAAATTTCGCGACGATGCAGGTCATGCGCATTTTCGCCGCCACCACTGGGCTGATTCTCACCTCCACGTTATTGTCCGTGCCCGCACAGGCCACGGGCGGTATCGAACTCACGTTCCTCGGGCGTTTCGCCACCGGCGCGGTCGGCGTCGGCGCGTCCGAGATCACCGCGTACGACCCCGCGACGCGCCGCGTCTTCGTGGTGAACGCCCAGGACGGCACGGTGGACGTGCTGGACATCAAGGACCCGCGTAACCCGAAGAAGGTGGCCACGCTGGTCACCCCGGGGGCCAACAGCGTGGCCGTGAAGAAGGGCCTGGTGGCTGTGGCCCAGCAGGCGGCGATCAAGACCGACCCCGGCACGGTCAGCTTCTTCTCGGCGAAGAACGGGCGCAAGCTGCGCGAGGTGCGGGTGGGCGCGCTGCCCGACATGGTGACGTTCACCCCGGACGGGGACAAAGTCGTGGTGGCCAACGAGGGCGAGCCGTCCTCGTACTGCGCCGACGGGGTCGATCCTGAAGGCTCGATCAGCATCGTGGACGTGAAGCGCGGCAGCGTGAAGACCGCGAGTTTCCGGGCGTACAACGGCAAGGAGAACTATCTGCGGGCCAAGGGTGTGCGGATCTACGGCCCGAACGCGACCGCCGCGCAGGACTTCGAGCCGGAGTACATCGCCACCGACAAGCACGGCCGGACCGCCTGGGTGTCACTGCAGGAGAACAACGCGATCGCGATCGTGGACCTGAAGCATGCCCAGGTTGAGGAGATCGTCCCGCTGGGCTTGAAGGACCACTCCAAGCCGGGCGCGGGCATCGACGCCTCGGACCGGGACACCAAGATCGACATCAGGCCGCGGCCGGTGCTGGGCATGTACCAGCCGGACGCGCTGGCCTCCTTCGAGAACCGCGGCCGCACCTACCTGGTGGCCGCCAACGAGGGTGACGCCCGCGACTACGACTGCTTCTCCGAGGAGGTCAGGGTCAAGGACCTCACGCTGGCCCGGCCCGACGGGGACGCGCTCAAGAAGGACGCCGAGCTCGGCCGCCTCAACGTGACCACGACCTCGCCCAAGAACGCCGCCGGGGCCACCACCGACCTGCACTCCTTCGGCGCCCGGTCGATCTCGATCAGATCCGCCTCGGGCGCGCTGGTGTGGGACTCGGGCGACCAGCTGGAGAAGCTGATCGCGGAGAAGCTGCCGGCCGAGTTCAACGCCGACCAGGAGAACGCCACCTTCGACAGCCGCAGCGACAACAAGGGCCCCGAGCCGGAGGGTGTCGCGATCGGCGAGATCAGGGGTAGGACGTACGCGTTCGCCGGGCTTGAGCGGGTCGGCGGGATCGTCGCGTACGACGTGAGCATCCCGAGCAGGCCGAGCCTGGCCGGCTACGTCAACAGCCGCGACTTCACCGGCAACGTGGCGGCGGGCACCGCCGGGGACGTCGGCCCCGAGGGCGTGCTGTTCATCCCGGCCGCGCAGAGCCCGACCTTCCGGCCGCTGCTGGTGGTCGGTCATGAGATCAGCGGAACGACGGCCATCTACGAGCTGCGCTAACCTCCGCTGGAAGTCCGTGAACCTGCCCGTCACTGCGGGCAGGTTCACTTATTTGTACGGATCCCAATACGGTATGACACATGGTCGCACCCCTGACCCCTGAGGACCCCCGCGCGCTGGGCGAGTTCACCCTGTCCGGCCGGCTCGGCGAAGGCGGGCAGGGGGTCGTCTATCTCGGGGAATCCCCTGACGGGGGACCGGTCGCCATCAAGGTGCTGAAAAGCGGCTTCGACCCGAGCGTGCGGCAGCGGCTGGCCCGCGAACTCGACGCGCTGCGCGGCGTGGCCTCGTTCTGCACGGCGCGGGTCATCACCGCCGAGGTGGACGGCCGCGAACCCTACGTGGTGAGCGAGTTCATCGACGGCCCCTCCCTCCACGACCGGGTCAGCGCCGACGGCCCGTTACGCGGCGGCGAACTCGAACGCCTCGCGGTCGGTACGGCTACCGCGCTCACCGCCATCCACGGCGCGGGCATCGTGCACCGGGATTTCAAGCCGGGCAACGTCCTGCTCGGCCCCGACGGGCCCCGGGTGGTGGACTTCGGCATCGCCCGGCAGAGCGAGAGCGCCACCATGACGGCCGGGCCGATCGGCACCCCCGCCTACCTGTCCCCCGAGCAGATCGCCGGGCATCCGGCCAGCCCGGCGTCGGACGTGTTCGCGTGGGGGGCGACCATGGTGTACGCGGCGACCGGCCGCCCGGCGTTCGGCGCCGACAGCGTGGCCTCGGTGCTGCACCGGATCATGACGATCACCCCCGACACCAGCGGCGTCCCCGAACCCCTCCGCGCCACCGTGCAACGCTGCATCGACAAGGACCCCACCCGCCGCCCCACCTCCCGCGACCTCCTCCTCACCCTGGTCGGCTCCACCCCCGACCCGCTCTCATCCGGCGCCGCCGCAGCCCACCCACAATCTCCACCGCCGGGCTATCCCCCTGCCGCCGCGGCCCACGCGTCGCAGACTCCCCCGCCGCCGGGCTATCCGCCCGCCGGGCACTCATCCTGGCCCGGACAGGCTCCCCAATCCTGGCCCGGCCAATCGCCCGCGCCTCAGTCCTGGCCTGGTGGCCAGCCGTTAGGTACCGGACCGGGTCAGAGCTGGGAGCAGCATGTCACCGCGCCTGCCAGAACGGGCGGCAACCGAGGGCTGATGATCGCCCTGCTGGTGGCTCTGGTCGCGGTCATCGGCACCACCGCCATCGTGGTTCCCCGCCTCGTCTCCGGACCCGACGACAACACGGGCTCGTCCTCCACCACCAGCGAAACGACCGTGGACCCAACGGAGACCCCCACCGATGAGACCGAAAACACCGAGGATCCCACTGAAGAACCCACACCCTCAGAGGACCCCACTGAGGACACCACCGACGCCACCGTCATCCCAGACGCTTATGCCGGAAGCTGGGTAGGCCACATCGTGCCCGAACCCCAGGGCGCCATGAGCGAACACGACATCCGCATCGAACTCCCCGCTGGCGAAGCCACCGGCAAATGGTACGAAGACGGCTGCGACACCGGCACTCTGACCGTGAACAAGATCGAGGCCGACTCCTTGGTCCTCCGCCTCGACAACAATGCCGGCTGCGTCCCCGGCACCGTCATCCTCACCCCCAAGGACGACCAACTCGGCTACCAGTGGGACGACGACCTCGGACTCGTCACCTACAAGGGCGACCTCACGAAGGAAAGCTGACCGCGCGACTCATTCGATCGCCAACGCTTCCTCCGATCGCAGCCCGCGAGGGCGAGTCGAAGGATCCTGCGCGGGTGCCCTCGGCCTCACGACCTTACGAAAGCGGGTCCAAGAGGCCAGCTAGCTCGCCCAACCCGTCGATCACAAAGTCACAGGCGGCGGACTCCGGACGATCGGCGTGCAGGTAACCCCACGGCCCTCTCCGCAACAACGCCGTGCGCATTCCCGCCCGCGCGGCCGGAAGCACATCGTTGTCCAACCGATCCCCCACATAGAGGATCTCGTCCGGCGCCCGCCCCGCCACCTCCGCCACCTTCGCGAAGAACCCCGGCTGCGGCTTCGACAACCCCCACCCCGCCGAGGTGTAGATCGCATCCACCGGCAACTCCATCGCCACCAGCGCGTCATACGCCTGCACCGGCTGATTCCCCGCGACGATCACCTGAAAGCCCAACGTCCTGAGCTCGGCGAGACTCCCCCTGACATCCGGATAAAGATCCTCAACATCAAAGTTCTCCCGAAGCCCCTCCGGCTCCTCCCGCCGCCACGCCTCCATCTCAGCCCGCACATCCAACCCCGGCCGAACAACCTCAAAAGCATCCCGATGGGACCGATCAAGAGCCGCCATCCCCCCAAGCACCCCCATGAACGTCAACCGGGTCACCCCCAGCCGATCCGCCCACCGCGACCAGATCCGCGTCTCATCAATCAACGTCTCCCCAACATCAAACACAACCGCCCGAATCACAGCACCCTCCCCCTCAGAACATTCCGGACCCACCCTAATCAGAACTCCCACGACGCCGCCGACCCAGCCAAGACACCGACCCCCAAGCACTGCCGCCCGGCACCCAGATCTGCGGACGGACCACGAACCGCAGCTGACGCCATTTCACAGAGGAGCTGGCACCCGCACGGCGCCAGCCCCTCTTGGCGCCGGGACGGCGAGGACCAGCGCGGACGTAAACGGCGCCGGATAACGGCGGGCAACCTGGAACGGCTTCCTACAGTTGCTCCATCGCCTTTCTGATGCGTTTCTCCGAGACGGGGACGGGTGTGCCGAGTTGCTGGGCGAAGAAGCTGACGCGGAGTTCTTCGATCATCCAGCGGATGTCCTTGACGGCGGGGGTGTCGCGGCGGGCGGGGGGAAGTTTGTCCACCAGGTCGCGGTAGTCGTCTTCGATGTCGTGGACTTTGAACATCCATTCGCGGTCGCGGTGGGGGTCGTCGGAGAGTTTTTCCAGGCGGCGTTCGATGGCTTTGAGGTAGCGCTGGAGGTCGGGGAGGCGGGCGTGGCCGGTGGCGGTGACGAAGCCGGGGAAGACGAGGTTGCCTAGCTGGTCCTTGATGTCGGCCACGGCGTCGGCGGGGCCTTTGGTGGCGTTCTGAACGGTGTGCCAGAGGGCGAGCACGCGTTCGACTTTCGTGACGACGTCGTGGGTCGTCGCGTACAGGTCGGATCTGAGGTGGTCGTGGAGGCGGGTGAACGACTGTTCGTCCCAGGCGGGGCCGCCGGCGTCCTTGATGAGTTTGTCGGCGGCGCAGGCGGCGCAGTCGTCGAAGAGGGCGGTGGCGCCGCCGTGCGGGCTGCGGCTTAGAGCGAGTTTCTGGGTGGTGGTGAGGCCGCGAAGGATGGATTTGGCGGGGTTGAGGGTGCTGAGCAGGAGTAGTCGCCGGGTGCCCGCCCACATGGCGCGCTCTTGCTCGGCCGGCGTCTCGAACATCCTCACCGCGACCGTGTCGCCGCGATCGACCAGCGCCGGATAAGCCCGCAATCGGCCTTGTTCGAACACCTTCGGCAGCGTCCCGATCGTCCAGGAGGTCAGGCCCTCGCGTTCTAGGCCGGTGGCGGCCTCGGAGAGGGTGGCTCGGAGTTTGGGCGCGAGCCGGCGTTTCAGCGCGTCGAGATCCTTGTCCTCGGCGACCGGCCGTTTGCGCTCGTCCACCACCCGGTAGGTCACGCGCAGGTGGTCGGGCACCTGCTCCATGCTCCACGCCTCCCGGGGTATCACCACCCCGGTCATTCGGTGCAACTCGCGCTCCAGCGCGTCCAGGATCGGCTCGCTGCCCGGTGTCACCTGGTCCAGCACGGCTTTGGCGAAGTTGGGCGCGGGCACGAAGTTACGCCGCAGATGCTTGGGCAATGACCGGATCAGCGCGGTGATCAGGTCCTCCCGCAGGCCGGGAATCTGCCAGTCGAAGCCCGCTCCGTTGACCTGGTTGAGCACCTGCAACGGCACGTGCACGGTGACGCCGTCGGCTTCGGTGCCGGGCTCGAACTGGTAGCTCAGCTTCATGCGCTGCCCGCTCTGCCGGATCACGTCCGGATAGTCGCGGGCGCTGACATCGGCGTTCTCGTTGACCAGCATGTCCGGCGAGAACGTGAGAATCGTCTTGTCGGGCGCTTTCTTCCACCAGCTGTCGAAATGCCGCCCGGACACCACCTCGGCCGGAATGCGCTGATCGTAGAAGTCGAAGAGGGTCTCGTCGTCGACCAGGATGTCGCGGCGGCGGGCCTTCTCCTCCAGCTCCTCGACCTCCTGCAGGAGCTTCCGGTTCTCGTGGAAGAACGGATGGTGCGTCCGCCAGTCGCCGTCCACCAGCGCGCGCCGGATGAACAGCTCACGCGACAGTTCGGGATCGATCCGGCCGTAGTTCACCTTGCGCTCGGTGACAATGGGAACGCCGTAAAGGGTCACCTTCTCCAGGGCCATCACCGCGGCCTGGTCCTTCTCCCAGTGCGGCTCGCTGTAGGCGCGTTTGACCAGATGCTGCGCGAGCGGTTCGACCCACTCCGGCTCGATCTTGGCATTGACCCGCGCCCACAGCCGGGACGTCTCCACCAGTTCTGCCGACATCACCCACTGCGGCTGTTTCCGGGCCAGCGCCGACCCAGGGAAGATCGCGAAGCGGGCGTTGCGAGCGCCGACATACTCGGTGAGCGGCCGCCGCTGCCCCGGTTGCTCCTTCTTGGCCACGTCCTTGACGCCGATATGCGACAGCAGCCCGGCCAGCAGCGACAGATGCACCCGCTGCGGGTCGGCGTCGGCGCTGTTGAGCGTGACGCCGAGGGTCTTGGCGACCTGCCGCAACTGGCTGTCGATGTCCTGCCACTCGCGAACCCGCAGGTAGTTGAGGAACTCGGCCTTGCACAGCCGCCGGAACGCGCTGGAGGACAGCTCCTGCTGTTTCTCCCGCAGATACCGCCACAGGTTCACATAAGTGAGGAAATCGGACTCCTTGTCCGCGAACCTGCGGTGCTTCTCGTCGGCGGCCTGCTGCTTGTCGGCCGGACGTTCGCGCGGATCCTGGATCGACAACGCCGCCGTGATGATCATCACTTCGCGCACGCAGCCGTTCTGGTCAGCCTCCAGCACCATCCGAGCCAGCCGCGGGTCCACCGGCAGCTGCGCCAGCTTCCGCCCCAGCGGCGTCAGCCCGCCCTTCGCGTCCAGCGCGCCCAGCTCATGCAGCAGGTTGACACCATCCTTCACCTGCCGGCTGTCCGGCGGCTCCACGAACGGAAACGCCGCGATATCCCCCAGCCCGAGCGAGGTCATCTGCAGAATGACACTCGCCAGGTTGGTACGGAGAATCTCCGGATCCGTGAACTCCGGCCGCCCAACGAAGTCCTCTTCGGCATAAAGCCGGATACACACCCCATCGGACGTACGCCCGCAGCGCCCCTTCCGCTGGTTGGCCGACGCCTGCGAGATCGGCTCGATCGGCAGCCGCTGCACCTTCAGCCGGTGGCTATACCGCGAAATACGGGCATTCCCAGGGTCGATCACATACTTGATGCCCGGCACCGTCAGCGACGTCTCGGCCACGTTGGTGGCCAGCACGATCCGCCGCCCCGTGTGCCGTTGGAACACGCGATGCTGCTCGCCCGCCGACAGTCGCGCGTACAACGGGAGGATCTCCTCGCGGCGGCCCTTCAACGCGTCGGCGGTGTCGCGGATCTCCCGCTCCCCGCTGAGAAAGACGAGAATGTCCCCCGGGCCTTCCCGGTTCAGCTCGTCGACCGCGTCCACGATCGCCTGCGTCTGGTCGTCCTGATCCTCGTCGATCGAGCGATAGCGCACCTCCACCGGGTACGTCCGTCCGCTCACCTCCACGATCGGCGCGCCGCCGAAATGCTGCGAGAACCGTTCGGGGTCGATCGTGGCCGAGGTGATGACGACCTTGAGGTCGGGGCGTTTGGGCAACAACTGCTTGACGTACCCGAGAATGAAGTCGATGTTGAGGCTGCGTTCGTGGGCCTCGTCGATGATCAGTGTGTCGTACTGGGAGAGGAACCGGTCGGTCTGCATCTCGGCCAGCAGGATGCCGTCCGTCATCAGTTTGACCAGGGTGCCGTCGCTCGAATGGTCGGTGAACCTGACCTTGTAGCCGACCGCCTCCCCGAGCGGGATGTCCAACTCCTCGGCGATGCGCTCGGCGACGGTCCTGGCCGCGATCCGGCGTGGCTGGGTGTGCCCGATCAGGCCGTGCACACCCCGGCCCAGCTCCAGGCAGATCTTCGGCAGCTGGGTGGTCTTGCCGGAACCGGTCTCGCCCGCGACGATCACGACCTGGTGGTCCCTGATCGCCGCCAGGATGTCGTCCTTGCGCTGGCTGACCGGCAGCTGGTCGGGATAGGTGAGCAGGGGAACGGCGGCGCGCCGGACCGCGACCCGCTGTTCCGCGACGTCGAGTTCGCCGGAGATCTGCGCGGCGATGGCCTGCCGGGCCTTCGGGTCGCGGACTTTGCGCATGCCGTCGAGGCGGCGGCCCAGCCTGCGCTGATCGCGCAACATCAGGTGGGGCAGGCGGCCCTGGAGGTCGGAGAGCGTATTCATTCCGTCCTCAAGGATAGGCAACCCGCCCCTGGGCACCGCCAATCGTTTTCTCCGGGCGCGTCAGCGGGGCGAAACTTGGTACTTGTAACCTACGTTGCGCACGGTGATGATCCGCTCCGCGTGCCGTCCGAGTTTGCGGCGCAGACGGAGAATGTGCACGTCGATCGTGCGGGCGTTGTCGTCGCCGTACCGGTCCCAGACTGCGGCCATGAGCTGTTTGCGGTTGTAGACGCGGCCGGGCGCGGCGGCCAGATAGTCGAGCAGCTCGAACTCGCGGTAGGTCAGTTCGACCACGGCGCCGTCCAGGCGGACGGTGCGGGTGTCACGGTCGATCACCAGGTCGTCCCGGCGGCGCGGCGCCAGCTCGGGTTCCGCCCGCGATTCTGTACGCGGTGCGGTGACCAGGTGGCTGACGATGACAAGCGCCGAATCGGTGCCGGGGACCGGGATGACACCGAGCACGGTGCCGTCATCCACGATCGGTTCGTGAGCGGGACGCGGGACGAAGTCGATGACGTTCGCCTGGGACATCGGGATTCTCCTTTAGGTGCCTGGGTGATGTGGCCGACGGGGGTGCGCGGCATATCAACAGGCGGCGCTGCAGACGCGGAGCAGATCGATGTAGCGACGCTCGGTCAGGGCATCCATGGGTGAATCCTGGCATGAATAATTCATATTGTCCAGGTAGGAATTAAGGGGAAGCTCTCTGTAAGCAGCCTTCGGCGGTCGCGCCCGCGATGGTCAAGGCGTAAGACGTCCTCCGTTCGGGAGGCACACTCACGCGCCGGCCACCTCGACATCCAGCACCCCGATCGAGGGCCGGGCCGAAGCCACGGCGAGAACCCTCTCCGCAGACGCGACCCATGCAGCCTGGTCGCCGCAGTGATACTAGGGAGACTCTAGGGAGGAACTACATGGCGACTACCAGCATTCAGGTCGATGACAAGGCGCTGGCCGCCGCGGCTGACAGCCTCGGCATGGCGTTGGTTCCCAAGTCCGATGTGGAAGACCTCCGGCGGCTCAGGAACGCCGAGCAACGACGAGAGATCGCCCGGCAACTGCGGGATGCCAAACGAGCGCTCGAGACCGATGAACTGGCTGAGTACACCCAGCTGACCCGTGACGACATCGCGCGAGGCGATCTGTTCGCCTGATCACGTCTGCGGGATCGTGGATCCGCTCACGAAACTTTGGCAGAGGCGGCCACCCAGGTGTTGCAAGCCGCAGGTGCGGCCGCTTTGAAGCCTCGATCGAGCCAGGCCGCGATATTGCGACCCTTTCCGTGGTCGTGATCCTTGGTGTATTCGTCGCCGCCTCTGCGATTGAGATCGAGGAGGAAATCCCAGTCGTCTGTCGTGCGGTTCAATGAGTCCCAGACACTGCCGATGAAGGCACCGGCCAGGCACTCGGCCTGGAGTTCGTTACGGCGCAGCTGTTCATTCAGTTCGCTCTTCCCTTTGTACGGGTGATCGATGAATGCCTGGCTCAGCCCGGTGATGTTCTGAATATGATGCCCGTACTCGTGGGCCGCGAGGCTGAAGAGGAACAGGTCGGAAGGATCCGTGAGAAGGGTGCCCTCCAGATGGACGAGAAAGCGGCGTTCCTTATCACAGTAACGCCCAGCGGTGCCCTTTCCCCAGGAGGAACCGCAGAAACGCCGCGGTTTGGTAATGAATCCGATCTTGGCCTTGGCGAAGGGTAATCCCGCTTTCTTGAAATGGGCTCCCCAGGAGGCATTCAGGCAGTTCAACACTGATGTCAGATACCGCTTGGCGGAATTGACGTCGTTCGGCCTGATGTCCTTCTCCGGGCATCGGATGGGCTTGATCGTGCCGGTGCGGTACAGCCGGTTCTTGGTGAGGGTGGGGTCCCTGATGGGGTAGGAGGCCGCCTCGGCCGTACCCGAGAGCAGAAGCCAGGAGAGTGTGCAAACAGCCACGAAGGGGGTGAATCGCATGGTCGTATCGTAAGATCCGCGATCTTCGATGGTGGTGGCATCGGGCCAGATCGTCGGTCCTGTTCGCGGTCGCGGACAGGTGATCGGAGTTGGTGGCTAGCCACGGACGAGCCGGGCTGCGCGGTCGAGGGTCAGAAGGGGTGGGCAGGGGCGGTCCGGGTCGAGAGCAGGGAGGCGGTTGGAGATGAGTTTGCTGATTTGCTCGATTGTGAAGACGCCTGATTCCATGCTGGGCTGGATGTCGGACTGGACAGAGATCAGGAAGTCACGGCCGGGACCGAAGATTCGGCCGTAGCTGGTCACCGCCCAGGTGTCGTGGACAAACGGGCGCGGCGTCCAGCCGTTCTTGAGCGCGACCCGGTCCCCCGGACGGGCTCCCGCGCTGATCCCCCACTTCTGGGCGGGCTCGACTTGCTCCATCAGGGCCAGCGCATAGGCCCGGTCCTCCAGGGCGAGCCCCGGGCTGCCCTTGACCAGGGCGGTGAGCAGGCGTACCCGATCGGCTGGGCTGGTGGTGGTGCCGCCCCAGAAGTGGCTGGGGCCGGGCGCGGTATCGGTAAAGCCGAGTTGCCGATAGGTGCTCTCCAGCCCGGCGGCCCCGCCAATCCGGCGGTAGAGGTCATCGGCTGCGCGGTTGTCGCTGTGGCGGATCATGTCCTCGGCGCTGGCCTGCTCAGCGGCCGTGAGTTCCCGGTGCTCCGCCCGAGCCTGGCGCAACAGCGTGAGCAGGATGTCCACCTTGCTCCCACTAGCCGTGATCTGATCCTTCCGGGTGGACCTATAGCCAACGGTCGCCCCAGTGATCAGATCCTTGACCATGACCGCGATCTGTCCGGGCCGATGAGCGACCAGCTCACCCAACTCCACGACCAACTCACGCCGAGCTTCTTCCGCAGCCGTCTCATCCTGGTACCGCGTGGTGCAAGGTGCGGCCGCCACCACACTCCCCGGCGCAAGGTACGTCGCCCCCGAACCAGCCAACAGACCAACCAGCACATAGCGGACAAATCCGGACATGCGGGGATGCTAGCGACCACACCGTACGTTCCCGCTGCCGTTTGACCTAGCCGTAACGACAACGTGTCTCATGAGGGCGCATCGGCGAACTCGCCACACTGATCGAGATCTTCAGGACCGCACTCGATGGCCACAACGGCAAGCTGGTACTCCCGGCAGGCACACGATCATCGCAGATCATGACCGGCGCCCGGCCAGGCGCGTCGCGTTCAGGGGTGTGCGGGTCGGCGCAAGTGTTCCGAGCAACATCGGGTCGCGTCACCGCACAATTGGGTCCACTAACGGTTCGACCCGACAGGCAGCCCTTCGCTGGCCGCGACGATCTCTTTTACTTTCTCATTTGAGATCGCGGGTATGACCGAAGATCCGTCGGCTGATCGATCGCACACGATGAGTTCATCCGGCGTCAGGCGGCTGGCGAATGCTGGAGAATGCGTCGCGATGAGGAACTGGGTGCGCTTGCTTTGTTCGCGTATGCGGTCGACCAGTAGTTCCAGGGCCTGCGGGTGAAGCCCGTGGTCGATTTCCTCAATGCACGTCAGCGCGGGAGGCCTCGGGTCGTAGAGAAGTGCCAGCAGGCTCAACAGGCGGATCGTTCCGTACGAGGCGTCCGCGAGTTGGGTGGGGTCACGCAAGCCCCTTTCGCGTAGGACGACCACCACTTCACGAGCCGGGCCTGACGGGTGCTCGAAGTCGATGTCCTCCAACTGTGGCAGCACCGCGACGGCGTCAGCCACAAGGAACTCCCAAGCCTCCGTGGCCGACAGCGACAAGAGAGAAATGGCCAGGTTGGAAGCGTCCGAGTCAATCGCGGAGAACTTGGCCCCCCGCACGCGCGAGGGCTTGGCCGCTGCTTCCACGTCAATCTGCACTATTTTGAAGGAGTCCAAGAAGTCAGCGAGTGAGCGCACTTGCGCACCGCCCACCATCCCGGGGGCCAGTCGAGAGAGCGTGGAAAGGCCACTGCTGAGAGGATGGATGCCTAGAGCGGCTTCACCAAGCCGACTCTCGTCAAGCCGGAAAGGAGGAGGTGTGAGGATTTCACGCACTGAACCATCCGATGCGAGCGTCTCCATCGACGCGCTAGCCCCTTCCACCCGGGTCAGTCTCCGGGTTCCGTCCGCGAAATCGAAAACGAATCGCTCTTCGCGGGCCAGGACAGGGCCGGTAAGTCTGAGCGTATAGTGACCGGCCACAGTCTGGGCGTCCCAGGTGCCGCTAAGGTCGATCTGAAGAAAGTCATCAGCTCGGTCGCCGCGGAACAGAAGTGACTCAAGACCGCCCCGGCGTTCGAGTGCCGGCTCCAAGTCCGTTCTCACGATGTCAGCGAGGAATCGGAAGACTTCGAGCACATTCGTTTTTCCGGCGCCGTTCGGCCCGACCATCACGTTCACGGGCCCGAGCGGCAGCGTGATATCTCGCAGGCTTCGGAAGTTCCGCACCCGCAATTCCAGCAACCGATCGTCCACAAGTCCCACCTCTTCTCGAGTCACACGATCATCCTGCCGGGGTTCCCAGGCTCGAAGCGATATGGCAAGGGGCTCATCCCCACGAGTGCGGGGACGACCAAAGCGTAGTCGTTACTGTGGGTCATGCCCGCTCCACGCCACGTCGATGACGATCCCCGCGCGCAGAGCCCGCCTGGCCGCCCTGCTGACGAGGTCGCCGTAGCGGATGCTGTACGAGACGTGCGTCTAAGCCGAGGGGATCCTCACCGCCGACGCGAGCGTTGTGATGACATGGGCGAACTTCTCGTCCTCGAACCCCCTATGGAGACATAGTCCAGCAAGGCGCGACATTTCAGCTGACGGATACCTAAGTCCTGTGACGCCCCGCCTATGGCGGATCAGAACGCTGATCGTTTCCAGAGGAGCCTTGACGGCGGCCAGCTCTAAAGCCACGATCAACCGGTAATTGCGCAACATTCCGCAACGGTGCGAGGGAGAGTCGGACGATGGAGATAACGTTCGTGGCCAAGGACCCTGGCAGCAACCCGAACCAGAGCCCCACCCTCTACAAGACCGACCGTGGGAGTTGGGTCGTACAGGGCTGGTCGATCATGGATCCGGAGGTTCGACGAAAGATGAACATCCCCGAGGGGGAGGACGCGGTCGAAATCCCTGACAGGCTTGTTCCATTCTTCCTCCAGGACGGTTCGTGAGCATCACGGACCAGGAGTTCACAGCGTTGCTCGACGCGATCGAGAGCAGCGCCGTACACCTGGAGATGAGAGACGCGTATGGGACAGAAACCGAACTCCCCTACATGGCCAAGTGGGCTGCGGGAGAGCCTGATGACCTTGAGTGGCTTGAGGGGTGGTGCTCAACGCTTCGGCAACACACCAAGGCTGGCAGGGCCGTTCGTAGGGCACGAATCGTATCGGAGCCGCTCAGCGACTATCAGAGATGGTCGTACAGCATTGCGTATCCCATGGTCAACGCTGGAGAAGACATCCGCTGGGTACCCCGACGACTCGTCTCATCGATCCCACTGCCGGGCAACGACTTCTACCTAGTCGATGGTGAACGGGTCATTTTCTTGCACTATTCTGGCAACGGCCTGATCGTGGATATGACGCTCTCCACTGATCAGGGTGATGTAGCCCTCTGTATGGATGCCTTCGAGGCTGTCTGGAAGCTTGCAATCCCACACCGTGAGTACTCGCCCACTTAGCCCGGCTAAACAGGCCGCTGAGAATCTCGGCAATCGACTTCGAGAAATACGTAAGGGTGCTGGCATCACGGGCCGCGCCCTCGCCGATGCAACTGGTTGGCACTTCACCAAAGTCAGTCGGCTGGAGAACGCTGCCAAGACACCAACCGAGCAGGAGATTCGCCTCTGGTGCCAGATCTGCGATGCGGAAGATCAGGTTCCTGACCTACTAGCTAGCGTCCGTGCCCTCGAATCGATGTATCAGGAGCATAAACGGCGGACGCGCGCTGGGATGAAACAGCTTATGCGGACATCAGTGCCGTTGTATGAGCGTACGAACCGATTTCGGATCTACGAACACAACGTCATTCCTGGACTCTTTCAGACACCGGATTACGCCGCGGCCATGCTGAGGTTTTGGATCGACTTTCTCGATACTCCGAACGACCTTGACGAGGCCGTAGAAGCTCGTATGTCTCGCCAGAAGATCATCTATCGAACCGAGAAGCGGTTTGAGGTGCTGCTTGAGGAGCAGGCATTGCGGACGTGGTTCGGCGATTCGGCGACTCAGATTGGCCAACTAGAGCGAATTTTGACGGTCGAATCGTTGCCCAACGTCAGGCTTGGGATCATTCCCATGATGATCGAACGCCCGTGTGTAGCATCCATGGGCTTCTGGATCTATGACGAGCGACTAGTTCTGATGGAGACTCCAACCGCCTCAATCGAGGTGACCATGCCGAGTGAGATCGAACTGTACACACGAATGTTCGATCTCTTGGGACGCGTCTCGGTCTACGACGAGTCAGCTCGCTGTCTGGTTAGAGCCGCCATCGAAGACCTCGCCCCTACGAAATAGCGCAACATTCCGCAACACACTGGCGATCGGCTTCAGCCGTTCCTACCGTCGATCTATGCCCCCGAACGACGACATACCGCAGGTGACGCTCAATGCCGACCTTCTCTGGCATCGGGCTCCCGTTGCGCCGCCGGTTCCCCATCAGCGCATCACTGCGACAGGACAACTGGGTGATAACCGTGCCCTATCGGGGAACTTTCGTGGCACCTCCGCACCTGTGGCCCGAGCCGCCCCAAGACGTGGAAAGGTCACCTACCCGCCCGAGTTCGGAGCCCGGCCGGTAGGCGGCCCGACCACCCCCGGGGGATACAGCGGATCAACGAGCCAGCCGTGCTTGGGTCCCCATCCATGTCATGAAGTTGGACAGGCGGCCGACTAGGCGCCAGGAAGGCTGGGTGTTCACTGTCCCCCCTTTCGGGGACTTTCATCGCATCTTCCAGGTGCTGGCCTAGGAAGGAGGTGGGTGTGAATACCCAATGCGGCGAAGCGGCCTTCGAGGCCGCTGAAATCACCGATTCGTGAACCCTCTGGGGAGGTTGATCGTGCGGAAGTCCCTGATCGTCGAAACCTCAGCTAGCTCGTGCTATTTCAGGACCTCGGTCGGCGGCCAGGGTCGCAAGGCCCTCATACAGATCAGCGAGCGCTGCAATCTTCACTGCGCGCACTGCTTCGTGTCCTCCATCAAAGAGGGCCGCGACATCTCCTACACCGATCTGGTCGAAAAGGTCATTCCCCGTCTGCGACGTGCCCGGGTGGAGCGGATCACCCTGACCGGCGGCGAGCCGTTCGTGCATCCCGACATCATGGAAATCTGCCGCCACCTCGCCGCCCTCGGGATACCGGTAGGGATCTGCACCAACGCCACCCGCACCTCTGATGAGCAGATCGCCGAGCTGGCGACCATGGGCAACGTTCACGTCAATGTAAGTCTGGACGGATTCCGGCCGCAGAGCCACGGCAAGTTCCGGGGCGACGTCGCATCCTTCGACCTCACGGTGGCGACCGTCCGTAAGTTCGCCGGGGCCGGACTGCTGCAAGGTTTGCTGTCCACTCCGAATGTACTCACCGACGTCGAGGAGTTCGCGACGCTGTGCGAGTTCGCCGTCGAAGTGGGCGCCGCCTACGTGCTGATGAACCCGCTGTCGTCGATGGGCCGGGGAGTGAAAAGTCAGGGCCGGATGGCCGCGGCCGATGACAAGATGCGGGCCATCCGTGAGACCACCGAGCAGTTCCGGGAACGCGGCGTGGACCTGGTCCACATCCGTTTCCCCAACGACGACCTTCCCCTCGCTGGTTGCGATGCGGGCACACTCGTGTACGTCTTCGCCGATGGTGCCACAGCGGTGTGCCCCTATCTGGTCTTCGCCGCTCGAACCCCGCAATCGCGCTACTCCGATGACGACTTCCTGGTGGGCAACATCCTGGACGGCGAGGTCTGCGGGCCGCTGGATGACTACGACCTGGCCGGGATACTCCAGATGGGCACCACTGCCACCTGTAGGTCGTGCTCCCTCAACGGCTCCTGCGGCAAGGGCTGCCCCGCCGCGGTGATCTCTCGGGGCCTGGCGATCGGGGACGTCGATGCCGAGCAGTGCCCCATGACCGGCGACCGGCCGCTGCTCCAGATCGGCCGGCGATCGGCATGAGGTCCCCGCTGTTCATCGCCGTGGAAGGCCCGAACGGGGTCGGTAAATCAACCTCGGCGGCGCTGCTGGCCAAACGGCTCGCCGAGCTGGGGACAGCCGTCCATCTGACCACTGAACCGTCCGACAGCCCACTGGGGCGGCTCGTGCGCTCCAGCGAATCGGGGTTGACCGGGCGGGCGCTGGCCCTGGCCATCGCGGCTGACCGGGCCGCCCACCTCGATGCCGAGATTCTGCCCGCCCTGCAGAGCGGCCGAATGGTGATCAGCGATCGCTACGTCCAGTCCTCCCTGGTCCTGCAACGACTCGACGGGATGGAAGTGGCCGAGATCTGGCGCTACAACGCCTTCGCCCGGCCACCGGAGATGTCGTTCTACCTCCAACACGACCCGGCGATCATTCGGACCCGGTTGAATGAACGCCACGTCAACTCCCGGCTTGAACGTGTCGGGACGCCGGAACGGGAGCTGGAACTGTACGACGCGGCGTTCCGATCCCTCGGACGGCGCGGATGGCGGCAGTTCCGCATCGACTGCCGCGATCTGGACCCTGACGGCGTCGTCACCGCGATGATCAACCGGCTCGACCTGCTGGCCACCTGAAAGGGCGAACCATGTTCTCCGTGCTCACGGTCAACATCGGCGCGGCATCTCGTGATCGCGCTGAGCGCATGCTCGGCTGGCTCGCTTCCCGGCCCGAACACGTCTTCCTGCTGACCGAAACCAGCGCGGGCACCGGCACCACCTACCTGCTCGACCAGTTCCGGCAGGCCGGATGGGCAGTGATCAACACTCCCGATGTCGGCGACCGAGGCGCCGCCCTGGTCAGCCGGATACCGGTCGTGGACCAGGCGCCGCCACTGCGCGAGGTGGCCATCCCCGGCCGAGTCGCCGCCGCCTTGCTGGACACCCGTCCCGCCACTTATGTCGTCGCGCTGTATGTGCCATCCCGGGATCGCAGCCAAGCCAAGACCGAACGCAAGCAGAGGTTCATCGGCTCTGTGGTGGACGCCCTCGCCGAACTACCCGCGCACTACCGCGACCATCTGGTGCTTGGCGGCGACTACAACGTGATCACCCGCACCCACCGGCCCCTTCATTCGGGCTTCCTGCCGTTCGAGTTCGCGTTCCTGGACGCCCTCCAGGAGCACGGACTGGCCGACGCCCACGACCAGTGCCAGCCCGACTCCCAGCCCTACAGCTGGATCGGCCGGACCGGAGACGGCTACCGCTACGACTACCTCCACGTAGGCAAGGCCCTGGCCGACCGCATCAGTTCCTGCGCCTACCTACACGAAACGCGCGACCAGGCCTTGACCGACCACGCGGCCCAAACCCTGACACTGAACATCGACGCCACCATCCTGGACACAGGTGACATAGCCGAGCGCAGGGATATCCCGTTGTTCTAAACCAGCGCCGCCCGTACCAGCGAATCGTAGGTATCGGCGGTCCGTTCCAGCTCCACGCCAAGAGATCGGGCAAATGCGTCCAACCGCTCTTGAGCAACGGCGCCAGACTCGCCCGCGTCGAGAACTTTTTCGATCTCCAAGAACAGTCCGGCGTGCTCGACCTCGTCCACGCACAACTCCATCCCGGCCATCTGGGCGGTCCGCCGGGTCTTTACGATCCGTACGGTCGGACGAAAACCCATCTGAATGATCGCCTGGTGCATTTGGTCGCGATCAGCGACCTCGGATTCATGCTCAAGGCAGGCCAACTCGTTGACCAGCGGCGTCTTCACCGTGAACAGATGCCGGCCGTCCTGGGTACGGAGACGAGCGAACGGCACACCGATCTTGGATTGGCCATAGGACCAATCCACGCGCGCGTACGCTTGATCGTCCTGGGTTATCGGAGCGGAGAGAACCAGTCCGCGTTCAGCGAGGCTTTGTTCCAGGGCGGGCAGGTCGCGCAACCGGTACTTGACCTCGATCTCCTGCACTCCTGGCCACCCCTTCATCACCACCCGCTCCTGCCACGTGGAGCTTATCGGGGCTGGACTCTCGACACGGAAGGATCCCTGGCACGAGCCGGGGGCGATCGACGCTGCTCCTGACCCGGATCGGCGGTGCGGGTGCCACTCACGAGCTGCTGGAACGGCTGGAGAGGCGAAACGCTACCCGGCGGACCGTTCGTTTCACCGTCGGCTGGAAGATCACTAAGGTGGACGAGACCGCGATCGCAGCCCTGCCCGCCCACGACCGGCTCCCCGCCGACCGGCGCGGACGTGTCATCCCATCGGCGCAGATCCGGCGGTTCTTCCCCGGGCAGGTCTTCAGCCCAGTCCGCGCCACACGCGACCGCGATCATCTTGCGCCACAAGCCAGGATCGGGCCACTGATCAGACGGTGCCACGAAGGTCCCGCGCGGCCCACAGGAAAACGCCCAGCCCGCTTCCCGCAGCATCTTCACCGCGCGCCGGGCCGTACCTATACAGACCTCATGGTGCTTGCTCAGCGCGCCATGAGTGGGGATCGCTCGATTGGGCGGGTACACGCTGCCCTGGATCAGCGTGGCCAGGGCACGGGCGATCAGCACGTACGCGGGCATCGAATACGGCGAGGGTGAGACGCCCCGCTGCCCCACGAAGGTTCCCGTCCCCGGCACCGTGTACACCAGACCGCGCTCGCGCAACTCCCGATGCACATGCCGCGCGGTCCCCCGGCAAATCCGATAGGCCCGCAGCAACTCGGTCTCCGTGGGAACCAACTCCCCCAACCCCAGCTCCCCGCGCTCGATCTGGTCCACCACCAGATCGGCGATCTGCACATACAGCGGAACCGGACCGGCTCTGTCCAGCTGCGGCGTCCCCGCGCTGTGCACCTCCGTCATTCGCCGCCGCCCTGGACGGGCCACTCATCGGCCGGAGCCGCGAAGATGCCGTAGTGGGGAATGCTGTAGGCCCAGCCCAGATCCTCCAGGCGGTACCTGACCTCGGTGGCCACCTCGCGGGAGATCCCGAACTCGCTCCGCAGCTGTTCCTGGGTGGCCACCCGCTCATGCACGGCGATCTCACCGGCCCGGATCCGCCTGGCCAGCACGCCGACGACCTCCGCGATCCGCCGCTCAATGGGCGGTGTCCACATCGACGGCCACTGCTCACCTGGCGGCCCGACGACCAGGACCCGGCCGCGGGTCATGTGGGCCAGCCGCCGCTTCTGGAGCTGACGCCAGATCCAGTACGCCTGCGCGGGCTGAATGCTGTGCGTGTTCTGTAATTCGGCCTCCGTGGGCACCGGCGCACCCGGCGCAAGCTCACCACTGGTGATCCGCCCGGCCAGCTCATCGGTGACCCGCTGGACCAAAATCCACGCCCACGCGGTCACCGGGCCACCTCACACCACACCATCCGGCCGGACCCATCGTCCTGCCAGCCCCACCGGCGAGCGATCTGCTCCACCAGCCGCAGACCATGCCCATCGGCGGCCAGCACTCCGTCATCGAGCCCGTCACCTATTCCGTGGACGCAGGGCACGTCCCGGACCTGCGGCGTGCTCGCCTGCGACCCCTCGTCGGTCACCTCCAGCCGCACGACCCCGTCACCGCAGTCGATCACCGCGACCTCCACCCGGCCACCCGGCATGCCGGACCTGGAGTGCTTGAGCGCGTTTCCCAGCAACTCCGATACCAGCAGCAGCGCATCCGCCGACTCGCCGACGCCCTCCCGCTTCAGCAGCGCACGCACGAGCGCACGCCCGAACGTGACCGAGAACGCCTTACCCGGCAGGACAAATGACCCCATCACCCGCATGACCGTCACCGCGACACCGCCCGCAGAATGCGACTCACCAGGTCGGCATCCGCTGCCCATACGGTGTGGGCATCCACGGTGCGCCCACCCAGGGTGTGGGCGCCCATGGTGTGGGCGCCCATGGTGTATCGCCAGCCAGCGGTCTCCTTGCGCATCTCCACCCGTACGAGCCCGCCGGTACCGCCCGGCATCTCCAGGACCGCGTGCTCCCCGCGCCGTCCCGGCAGCCGCAGCGTGCAGGACACCCCCTGCCCATTAAGCGCGAACGCCGGCCGCGCCAGATGAGCGAACCGCACACGCCGTGGTTCCTCCCGCAGCCACACGAGATCCGTCACCGGGCGCCGCTCCTCCTGGCGGACCGCTCGACGGTCTTTGCGTCTGCGATCGACCGCAGCTCTAAACTTCCTCACGATCGCACCTCGCTTGCGATCAGGGCTCGGCTGATCGTGCCAGCGACAGCCGAGCCGCTTACGTTCTCCGGGTATTCGCCTATTGCAGTGCCATAATTGGCCTGCCGCAAAGAACGGGAAAGACAAATAGCGTGTCATGGGCCAATGACACGCCGTGACACGATCACAAGGGATGACAGGGATGCCCACATCCAGCCCAAAGTCCAACCCGATCGACCCGAATCAATCGCCCTGGCATCTGTTCGGCTTCGCCCTCCGCCACTGGCGTGAGCAGGTACGCAACATCCATCTGCGTCCCCTCGCCGAGGAAATCCACTGGAGCTACTCCCTCCTGGCCAAATGGGAACGCGGGGAACAACAACCACATGCCGACGCGGTCAAAACCCTGGATGCCAGGCTCGGCGCGGATGGTTACCTAGTGGCGCTGCACACCGCTGCAGAAGAGCTGGATCGCCTACGGCGCAATACCCTCAATACAGCCTCCCCCGCTCACAGCAAGGATGAGGACATGGAACGCCGACGCCTTTTGCAGCTTGCCGCCGCAAGCGCTGGGATCGGAGTACTCGGCGCGGCAGGTGAGCCGGTACGCCAGCTACTCGACTTGTCTTTCGGCGATCAGCATCGCAGCGTCGAAGACTGGGAACTCGCCTGTGCCGACCACCTGCACGCGATCAACACCCGGCCCGCCGACCAAGTTCACAACGATCTCCTCGCCGACCTGTCGGAGATACAGCGACAGCTGCACACCGCCGGCGACAACGACCGTATCGAGCTGAACCGCGTCACCGCCGTGCTCGCCGCCTTCCACGCTACCGTCCTGGTCCGCCTCGGGGAACCAGGCTCCGCGCTGCGCTGGTACCGCACCGCCCGCACCGCCGCCGACGCGACCAACGACCTCGACCTGCGCTTGAGAATCCGCGCCCACGAAGCGGGACATAGCGAGTTCGGCTTGCACGATCCGGCCACCGCCCTACGCCTGATCCACAGCGCCCAGCAGATCAACGGCATGACCGCCCGTCCCTCGGTCGGCCGGGCAACCCTGCTCCGCACACAGGCCAAAATATTGGCCCTGCTGGGCCGGCACGACGAAGCCCGCCGCACTCTACAAGCCCTTATCGATCTGGTCGAGACAAGTCAGCTACCTGTCGTCCTCGGATTCTGGGACTCCTCGTTTAACCCCGTCCATTTCACGGCAAGTCAGGTCTTCTCGGCTGCGGGCAACGAAGCCGAGGCCAGCCAGGCGCAGGAACACACGCTCGCGAGCAACCCTCACGGCTACCACACCCCGGTCAACCTGCGCCTGCACACCGCCTGGTGCACCGTGGTCAACGGCGGCATCGATGAGGGAATCCGACAGGCCGCGACAGTGATCGACTCATTGCCGGACGCCTACCGCAACGTCATGATCATGGAGACAGCGCGGCGAGTCCTCGACGCCGTACCCCTTCCGCAACGAGAACGTCCGATAGTAGAGGAGTTCCGCGAGGTGCTAGCCGTCAGCGCCTAAGCACAGGTCGCATGATTCTGATCGTGATACTTCGCGTGAGACTCGCGCGCACGTATCTAGGTGCTTCTCCGATGTGTCCAATGAAGATCAATAACCTCTATATAGCAGGTCAAGACCACTTTCTGTGTACTTAGAGGTCTCCGGATTTCCCCCGGGTACCGTGATCAGTCCCGGGAATTCATGTCGGCTATGCCTCGTGCCGTGGTGGAAGCTTCGTTCGTGTGCCTTGGTAGCACAGACGTCGACCAGCCTTCGAGGAGATCGGGGACGCCGTTTGAAGCGTGCGAGAAGCGTTTGACCTTGTCGTAGCGTCAACGTTTCTAATGGGGGCATGCGGATCGGCGAGCTCGCCGCACTGGTCGGGATCTCCACCCGCGCTGTGCGCCACTATCACCACCTGGGGCTTCTCCCTGAGCCGGTACGGCTGGCCAACGGTTACCGTGACTACAGTCTCCGTGACGCGGTCACCCTGGCCAGGATCCGGCGGCTGGCCGAGCTCGGGCTCTCCCTCGACGAGATCCATGACGTCTTGGCCGACGACCAGGGTAAGGAACTCCGCGAAGTTCTCGCGGGGCTCGACGCCGACCTGGCCCGCCAGCAGGACATGATCGCCGCGCGCAGAGCCCGCCTGGCCGCGCTGTTGACCGAGCCCGATCTCACCCCCGAATCGGCGGTCTCCCCCGAATTGGCGGCGGTGCTTCGCGACCTGACCGCTAGCGGCTCGAGTTTCGCCGCCCTCGACCGGAAACTCTTGGCCCTCATGGACACGGTCGCGACGCCCGCCGACCGCGACCAGGTCCTGGACCTGGTCCGTCCCCTCATCGAGCCCGATGCCCTCGCCCGCAGCCACGAGCTCTACGCCCGCCTCGACGACCTGGCCGACGCCGACCCAGCCGACCCCCGTGTCGCCGCACTCGCCGCCGACCTGGTCGCCCTCATTCCCGCCGACATGGCCACCGCGATGATCGCCCACTCCGACGCCGGCTGGCAGGGCTGGATGTTCGACGAGGCCACCCCCGCCCAAGCCGAGGTCTTCCGCCTGGCCGTGATCACCCTGACGGAGCGCACTCAATGATCGCAATCATCCGCAGAATCGCTGGATTCGACGCGAAGGGCATGGTCAGCCTGGTCCTCTGGGCGCTCCGCCGCCGCAACGGCGTTCCGCCCGGCTCGGTCGAGATCGCGTACGCAAAAGAACAGACCACCACATTCGTCATCCTGCTGATCCTGATGGCCGTGGAAACGGTCGTCATCGACGTGATCCTCCGTGCCATCGACGCCCCCGAGGCGCTGCGCCTCCCCGTGCTCTTTCTCGACCTTTACGGCATCCTCATCGGCCTCGCGGTCATGGCCGCCTGCGTCACCCGCCCCCACGTGGTAACCGCCACCGAACTACGGCTCCGCTACGGCGCCTTCTTCGACCTGCGCATCCCCCGCGAGCAGATCGCCACCATCCGCCTGTCCCGCAACTACAACGAGACCAGCATGGTCACCGTCACCGGAACCCGCCTCAGCCTGGCCGTCTCCTCCCAAACCAACATGATCGTCGACCTGACCGACCCGATTACCATCACCCGCCCCCTCGGCCGCCAGGCCCAGGTCACCACCATCCGCTTCTTCGCCGACAACCCCACCCTGGCACTCACCGAATTAAGCCCCAGAAATTCGGACGCCCCGGCCAAGTGAACGCCCACAAACTGGGGAGTGCTCACCCAGCGGCGGCTACCGGCACCAAGTCTGCCCGAAGGCAAACTCGTAGCCCTGATCAGAGGATAAGACGCCATGAGCGACCCGCCTCATTGCGCTCGTCACCAACGCCGATCTGGATGGATACGGGTCACTTCTCGGTGGCGGCCAGGGCGGCGCCGACGATGCCGGCCTCGTTGAGGAGCATGGCCGGGAGGATCGGGGTGTTGATGGTGACGTCCGGGAGGAACTTCTTGGCCTTCTTGCTGACTCCCCCGCCGATGATGATCAGATTCGGGGAAAGCAGGCGTTCCATCTGGAGGAGGTACTCCTCGACGCGGCCGGCCCAATTGCCCCAGCTGAGTTCCTTCTCTGCGCGGGCCTGGTCGGAGGCGCGGGCTTCGGCGTCCTTGCCGCGGATCTCGATGTGGCCGAACTCGGTGTTGGGGACCAGCTTGCCGCCCGTGAACAGGGCGCTGCCGATGCCGGTGCCGAAGGTGAGGACCAGGACCACGCCCTGGTGGTAACTCCTCACGTAGTCGGGTTTGGTACTGATCGCCCGAGTTGATCTCCGGGCTGGTTGCCGTGATTCTTGGTGTTCGTGTCCGAGATCGCGCAGCTGAGAGCCGAGGTGGCGGAGCTGCGCGCGAGTCTGGCCGAGGCGTATGAGCTGATCCGAGATCTGCCTCGCTGATAGACCATCCAGCCGAGAAGTCCGATAAAGAAGGTGGCCAGAAGGGCTGTCCCGGTCCAGCCGAGTACGCCCATGGCTAGACCACCGAGGCGGGTGTGGCGGGCAGGGCGCCGGGCAGGTCTAGGTGACCCGCTTGGACGTTCTCCCGAAGATGAGTGGCGTTGGAAGTTCCGGGGATCGGGATGACGACGGGAGATCGGTGGAGCAGCCACGACAGTGCGAGCTGTCCTCCGGTGGCCTTCGTGCCATCGCAGGGTGCGGTCGGATCGGGACCGGCGAGTCGGCCCTTGCCGAGCGGGCGGTAGGGGATGAAGCCGATGCGATGCGCGGTGCAGTAGTCGAGAACATCTTCGCTGGTGCGGTCTTGCTGGTTGAAGGCGTTCTGGACGGTGGTGATCTCGGCGAGTCCACGTGCGGCTTCAATGGTTTCGATGCTGACTTTGGACAGCCCCAGGTGACGGATCTTCCCCTCGCGTTGGAGATCGGCGAGTGTCCCGAGCTGGTCGTCCAGGGGCACAAGGGGGTCGACCCGGTGGAGGTGGTAGAGGTCGATCGTGTCGAGCCGGAGGCGTCGCAGGCTCATTTCAGTGCACTGCCGGAGGTACTCGGGACGGCCGCAGGGTGCCCACCTGTTCGGCCCCTGCCGGGTCAGGCCACCCTTGGTGGCGATGACGAGTCCAGCGGGGTAGGGGTGGAGCGCCTCGGCGATCAAGCGCTCACTGACGTGGGGTCCATATGCGTCGGCGGTGTCGAGGAAGTTCACGCCAAGTTCGACAGCGGTGCGAAGCACGCGAAGCGCTTCTCCCTTGTCGGCTGGTTCTCCCCAGGTCCCCGGCCCAGTGAGGGACATGGTTCCAAGGCCGAGCCGGTTGACCGGGAGGTCGCCTCCGATGAGGAAGGTGTCACCAGGTGCGGGCATCGGTGGTCTCCTGTTCAGGGACGGCGAAGAAGGCTTGGAGCCGGTCGCGGATGATCTGGGCGAGCTGGTCGGGGGTCCTGCTCGTGCAGTCGACGCGCAGGACGTCGTATCCAGCCTGGATGAGGCGGTCACAGGCCTGCCGGTAGAAGTGGGATTCTGCGTGGGAGGAGCCGGGTGCGCGCTGGAATCTGTTGTGTGCTCCGCGGGACTCCAGGCGGGCGGCGATTGTCTGCGGGTCGGCTTCCAGGACGACGGCCAGATCAGGGCGGTCGGCGTGGACGTTCAGGCTCCACAGGAAGGCGGGGTCGACTCCGTCGAACCGCTGCATGACCAGGCCTGACGGCACGTACCGGTCGCAGAGGACGATCTCGCCGGCCTCCAGCCGAGGCCGAATCTCGCTTTCGAGGTGGTGGTAGCGGTCGGCGCTGTACAGGCAGGCGAGGGCCGGTCCGCTGACGGTTTCGGTGAGGTTGCGGGCGAGTGTTCCGATGGGCCCGGTGGACGGCTCGGCAGTCGTATGGACCTGCTCCCCGTCAGCGATGAGGAGCTGGGACAGGTGCGCGAGGATCGTTGACTTGCCCGCGCCGGACGGCCCGTCGATCGAGATGAACAGGCCTCGTTGATGGTCAGAAAAGGGCCGGAGCCGGGTCATCGGGTTCTTCCCTTCCCAGCAGGCTGAGCAGCGTCAGCCCCGGGTCAGAGTGGGAGGTGGCCAAGTGGACGAGGAGCCGTGCGCAGACGATCGCATCGTAGGCGGCTCGGTGCGGGCGCAGGTCGGGAGTGATGCCTTCGGCTAGGCCGAAGGCATCAACGAGGTTCCCGAGCTTGTAGGAGACCTGACCGGGTGCCAGACGGCGGGCGGCCTTCAATGTGTCGACGACCTCGATCGGGCTGAAGCCTGGGAGCGAGCGGGTGACCACGTCGAGATCGACGTGCGCGTTGTGGGCGACGATGACCGCGCCGTCGAGCTCCTTGCGGATCTCGTCAGCGACCTCGGCCACCCTCGGCGCCGCCGCCACCTCCTCGTCTCCGATCCGGTGGAAGCGCCGGGCCATCGAGGTGATCGGTCGCGGTGGCTTCACCAGCCACGAGAAGGGCTCGCCGACCGTTCCGTTCTCGATCGGGACGATCGCGATCTCCACAAGGTCCGGCGGACGCTGACCGTTGCCTTCGACGTCCACGACGGCGTAGCGGTGACTGGTCCAGAGCTGGTCGGTGTTCATGCGGGCTGTTCCCATCCGATCTCGGCGCGTCCATGGCGGTTGAGCAGGTGCGGATGCCCGGCGTCGTGGATCTGGAAGGCGAACCGGTGCTGGAGGAAGTACCGCGGTTGCTCGTCCGGGAGTCCTTCGACCTGCGCCGCCCGCTCGGTGACGTCGAGCACCATCAACCCTGCCGCCTCGGGCAGGTCCACGACGGCCTCTTGAAGCTGACGTGCCGTGGGAATGTTGTGTGCTCCCGCGCAGAGTTGGAGCTGTCGGACCGGGCATATGTCGCAGAGCTCCCGGATGCCGTAGTGCCCGTTGTAGTCCGGTAGCCCGTGGGCGTAGGCCACGGCGCATGAGGTCTTGCGGAACAGCACGGCCGAACCCTCCGCATGGGCGAACGCCTCGAGGACCCGCTGTTCCAGTGTCTCGGGCACGATCTTGCGGCGGGCGGTGCCCTCGTAGGGCTCGGGCAGGCCGTTGGCCTTGTAGTAGTCGGCGATCTCGCCCCGGTAGAACAGCCCCGTGAAGACGGCCGCGTCCGCGTGCTTGGACAGCTCGGCGGCCGTGGCGAGGTGCTCCGGACTGTCGTTGAGGCCGGGGACAAGGGGGCGCCAGTAGAAGACCGTCCGATAACGGCGCGGCCGTAGCTCGCTGGCGAGTTTCATCGACACGGCCGCGATGCTGGAGGCGAACGGCTCGATGCGCTTGTCGGTGATACCGGAGTAGGTGAACAGCAGCGTGACCTTCAGGTTCGCCAACGCGTTCAACCGTTCGCGGTCCTCGGGCTTCAGGATGAACCGGGTGATGATCAGGATGTGGTTGGTCAGGCCCCTGCCGTCGAGGTCCTCCAGGCAGACGAACAGATGGTCCTTCACCCCGGGCAGCAGCGGATCGGTCGCCCGGTTGAAGATCTGCAACGGCGTCGTGTGCGGCCGGAAGTAGCGGTGCCTCACCAGCAGCTCGACGGCCTCCGCGTCCGACATCAGCGCGGTCGGCTTGCGGGAGTCCCACAGGCCGTAGGTGTGGCGAATGCAGTACGCGCAGTCCAGCGGGCAGCCTTGAACGTGGTTGAGGGATAGCCCGGACTTGCGGTACTCCACGACCTCCTGCGCACGCGGCGGCAACGCGGCCACAGCAGCGGGTTCAAGGAGCGGAACGACGACCTTGCTCACGGAGTGCCTCCGAGCATTACGGGGATGACGCCGTGAGGGTGACATGTGCGGCAAAGCGGCATCCAGCAATGTTCTCGGGATTTCCGAAACATCCTCTCGACCCGTTCGGCCGAGAAATCCGCCGCTACTCCTCGTCGGAGGTTTCGCCGTCGGGCAACCCGGCCCGTAGGTCCTCCATCACGCGGGTGACGATCGCCCGCATGTCCGAACCGTAGGAGGCCATTCCGGCCAGCGATCGGAAGATCCGCGAATAAGCCTCGATCTCGTGCGGCTGCGCGAGGTTGAGCTCTGCGGTGAACGTCTCCACCAGAACCCGCTCGGAGTCGAACAGCCAGAAGCCGTGCTTCGGTGCCGTCACGTACGCGGTGTCGAAGCCGATGACGCCCAGCCGGACGTTCGGCAGCGTCGAGGCGGTGACCAGCCGATCGAGCTGCCCGAGCATGACCTCCGGCGAACACAGCCGATACCGCAGCGCGGCCTCGCTGACGACAAGGTGGAACCGCTTGCGGCTGTCGTAGAGCGCCTCCTGGCGGAGCATCCGGGCGCGTACGGCCTCGTCGATGTCGTTGGCCAGGCCGTGCATGGAGATGGCCTCCGCCACGCGCGCCCGGGCGTAGCCCGGGGTCTGTACGAGGCCGGGGATGTAGCAGGGTTCGAAGACGCGAAGAAGGCCAGCACGTTGTTCGTGTTCGCCCCACTCGCTCTGGTGGTGGCGCATACCACCACGGAGAACCCGCTGCCATTCGGCATGACGTGACTCCAGGGTGCGCAGCGCGGCCAGCAGCGAATCACGATCCTCACCGCTGGCCCCTGTCGCCTCGACCCAGCCCATGAAGTCCTGCTCGGTGGGCGTCTGTTTGCCGGTCTCCAGCTTCGAGACCTTCGACGGCGGCCAGCCGAGCGCCTCCGCCAGCTCACGACCGGTGAGACCCGCCGCCCGGCGCAGTTCACGAAGCCGCCCGCCGAGGGCCTCCCGCTCGCGATGAACGTTGCTCACCCGCTACCTCTACCCCACCACTTTCAGAGGCTCTGAATCCGGGCGGCGAACTCATCCCGCGACACCGACCGGTGGAAGGCGTCGTCCAAGGCGGCCGAGCACTCCACGACCACAGCGGGACCGGTGATGATCTCCGCGCCCAGAAGCTTGTCATCATCGGTGAAGTGCAGCTTCGCGACCCGGTTGGAGTCGAACACCCAGAAGTCGAACTCGGGTAGCCCGGCCGCGTCCCGTCGGTCGAGATAACGGATGTCCTCTCCCGCCGCGTTGTTGTGCCGAGCCAGGTCCAGCCCGTACCGGGCGTAGTCACTCAACGGCAACGACACAACCCGAACCCGCC
Organism: Acrocarpospora macrocephala; assembly: GCF_009687865.1. Lineage (GTDB taxonomy): Bacteria > Actinomycetota > Actinomycetes > Streptosporangiales > Streptosporangiaceae > Acrocarpospora > Acrocarpospora macrocephala. The sequence goes on along the minus strand of NZ_BLAE01000029.1, from coordinate 7,586 downwards.
GCATCGTCCGCCCGTCCGTGACGGCCTGCTTGACGATCCCGGTCCAGTTCTGGAACCAGGCCATGTCCTCGGGCTCACCCGCCAGGAACCGCCGCATCGGCTCGTACTCGCTCGGCGAGTCATACCAGTCCCGCGTCTCCAAGCGCCGTGCGGTATGCGCGAAGCTACGGAAGAGGTCGACGAACGCCGGCCCGCTGACAAGGCTCAACTCTCCTCCAGCGGCGGCTGCCCCTCGGTCGACGTCTCCCGCTGCCGGTTCCTCCGGGGGTCGGCGTCCAGCGGGTTGTTCACGAACTCCAGGAGCTCGATCGGGATCTCGACGAAGTCCTCATGCCCCGGAACCTCACCGATGTCCGCGAGCGCCTGCCGGTCCGTGACCTTGTACCCCTGAATGATCAGGGTTCCTCGATCGGTCGCGAACACCGTGGGAGACCCGCCCTCGCCCGATCCTGAACCCAAGTACCTGACTCGCATCAGTCACTCCGTTCTCGAACTTTCGCGAACCTTTCTCCACTCAGAGACCATGCGCGATCGCTCCGCGTCAAGAGGTGTCGCGCTCATGGCCGACCACGGCCATGCGAACGAAGCTCTTTTGTGTGGCGACGGTCCGCGAGTCAGCGGGTCGCCCACGCACCACGCGCCCTCCCCGGAGCTGTCGTCTTCGACGTCCAACCCGCCTGAACTGCCGCCTACCCCTGGTCAGGCATCCGTAGCGGCCGGTCGATCACGAACAACCCGCCGCCCACCGCATGATCGAACCCGTTCCGATCTGTCTCGCTCCATGTTGAGGATCGAAACGCGACCCCACCCCCAGTCCAGAAGCTCCCGCTCCCGAGCCGAATAGCGTTACTCTCCCGAAGACCGACTCATCGCGCGAACCGTGTCGATCATGGTTTTGCAGCAAACCGCCTGGGGCTTCTGCGCTACCGGAGGTTCACTGCAAAATGCCATACTCAGAGCCCAACGGGAAGCCGAGTGATCTGCGTCTTTACCGTGGGGGGGGCCTCATCGCCCCTGAGAGGGGTCGCAACCAACTTCGTGTTGTACGCCTGAGTCTTCCCTTCGTCGCTTGTCCTCATCGCCCCTAAGAGGGGTCGCAGCTCCGTGGTGTCCCATGCTCCACAGCAACCCAGAAGTCCTCATCCCCCCTGAGAGGGGTAACAACGCCACCATGGCATCCCGGGACAGAATGGTGCTGTGTCCTCATCGCCCACCGTTGGCGACGCTGATCTACCCGCTGTCCTCCCGCATAGGTACGAGGGCACGTCGACGGCATCGGCCACGTGAGCGGGGTTACTTCTCGGTGGTGGCCAGGGCGGCGCCGACGATGCCGGCCTCGTTGAGGAGCATGGCTGGGAGGATCGGGGTGTTGATGGTGACGTCCGGGAGGAACTTCTTGGCCTTCTTGCTGACTCCCCCGCCGATGATGATCAGGTTGGGGGAGAGCAGGCGTTCCATCTGGAGGAGGTACTCCTCGACGCGGCCGGCCCAGTTGCCCCAGCTGAGTTCCTTCTCTGAGCGGGCCTGGTCGGAGGCGCGGGCTTCGGCGTCCTTGCCGCGGATCTCGATGTGGCCGAACTCGGTGTTGGGGACCAGTTTGCCGCCGGTGAACAGGGCGCTGCCGATGCCGGTGCCGAAGGTGAGGACCAGGACCACGCCCTGGTGGCCCTGACCGGCGCCGAAGGTCATTTCGGCGATGCCGGCGGCGTCGGCGTCGTTGAGGACGTGGGTGTTCTTGCCGAAGAGGGCGCGGCCGTCGACGCCGATCCAGGAGCGGTCGACGTTGGCGGCGGTGCGGATCTCTCCGTTGATGATCACTCCGGGGAAGGTGATGCCGATCGGGCCCTTCCAGGAGAAGTGTTTGATGATCTTCTGGACCACGTCGGCCACCGCGTCCGGCGTGGACGGGTCGGGGGTCGGGATGCGGTAGCGGTCTTCGACCAGTTCGCCCGTCTTGGTGTCCACCGGCGCGCCCTTGATGCCCGACCCGCCGATGTCGATGCCGAGTACGTTCATGCTCTTCACCGTTACCCGCGGAAGGCCAGGTCACTCCCCCTGGACCGCCACGGCCCAGATGGTCACATTTCCGGAAATGTCGTTGTGCACCCTCTTGACGGGGTTTCCCGGCCAGGAATATCTTCACATCCGAATTTACTACCAAAGAAAGTCTACCTCCCCATGGCCGTACAGCGGTACAGCACAGACCGAGGCGATCTCACCCGGACGGCGATCCTGGCCCTGCTGGGCACGGTGGGACCGCTGAGCCGGACCGAGATCGCCCGCCAGCTCGACCTCAGCCCCGCCACCGTCACCCAGCTCACCCGCGAGCTGATGGGGCACGGGATGCTGGAGGAGCTGGAGCTGGAGCCGTCCCGGGGCGGTCGCCCGGCGCAGAAGCTGGGGCTGATCGGGAGCGCGGGGCGGGCGCTGGGGGTCAAGGTGACCACCGACCACCTGGTGATCGTCGACGTACGGCTGGACGGCGAGGTGCTCGGCGCCTGGGAGCGCCCGGTGGACACCACGTCGCCGCGCGCCCTGGACGACCTGGTGGACGCGGTCGCCGACGCGGTGTCGCAAATCGCGGCCGATCCCCCGTTGCTCGGCATCGGGGTCGGGGTGCCCGGCAGCGTCGAGGACCAGGCGATCGGCACGGTGAACGCGCCGACGCTGGGCTGGCAGGCGACCCCGGTGGGAGACCGGCTGCGCCGCCGGCTGGACCTCCCGGTGCTGGTCGAGAACGACGTCAACGCGCTGGCCGCCGCCGAACGCCTGTACGGCAGGGGCCGTACCCACCGCGACTTCCTGGTGCTGACCATCGGGCGCGGGGTGGGCGCGGCGATCGTCACCGACGGCCGGGTCTACCGGGGGGCCAGGGGTGGCGCCGGGGAGTTCGGGCACGTGCCGATGCTCGCGGCGGGGCCGGTTTGCGGGTGCGGGAACCAAGGGTGCCTGGAGTCCCTGGTGGGCGCGGCGGGGCTCGTGGGCGCAGCCCGTACCCGGATGGAGTTGCCCGAAGACGCGGGCGTCGCGGACATCGGGCGGGCGGCGGCGGGCGGGGACGCGGCGGCGCGGGCGGTGTTCGCCGAGGCGGGGGCCGTGCTGGGGCGGGCCGCGGCCGGGCTGATCAACGTGGTGGATCCTGAGGTGGTCGTGGTGCTCGGGGAGGGGACCGCGGACTGGGCGTACTGGCAGGTGGGGTTTGATCCGGCGATTCGCGCGCATCTGTATCCGGGGCGGCGGGACATCTCGGTCGAGGTCGAGAGCTGGGATGACACCAGCTGGGCGCAGGGGGCGGCGGCGCTGGTGCTGGCGACGCCGTTCGACGCGGCGGGGGCGGCGGGCGAGCAGGGGCGCCTGGTCCGGGCCCGGCTGATCGGCTCGACACCGTGACCGGCGCGAAAACAGCAGAAGTCAGCGCGAACCCCACGGGGAAAGCCGCGAGCAGCGCCCCGGCGCACGCCCGGCCGCGTGCTGTGGGTCCGCGCCGTTCCCGGTTGAGGTACGCGGGCACGGTGGCCCTCTTCCTGCTGCCCAGCGCCATCCCGCTGACGCTGTTCACGCTGATCCCGATGGCGGGGTCGCTGTGGACCAGCCTGCACGAGTGGAACCTGATCACCCCGATGCGCTGGGTGGGCCTGGACAACTACGTCGAACTGCTCGGCGAGGACCGGACCCTGGCCGCGTTCGGGCACACGCTCTATTTCATCGCCGGTTACCTGCCGCTGGTGTACGCCGGAGGGTTCGGCCTGGCGTTGCTGCTCAACCGGGCGATGCGCGGCCGGAACGTGCTGCGCGCCATCTACTTCCTGCCGGTGGTGACCAGCTGGGTGGTGGTGGCGCTGATGTGGAAGTGGCTGCTCAACCCGGCCAGCGGGGTGGTGAACTGGCTGATCGGGCTGGTCGGCCTGGAAGGGCCTGGCTGGTGGACGGATCCGAACTGGGCGATGCCGTCGATCATCCTGGCCTCGGCCTGGAAGGACCTCGGCTTCGTCATGATCATCCTGCTGGCGGGCCTGCAGGCGATCCCGCAGGAGTACCGGGACGCCGCACGTGTCGACGGCGCGACCGGCTTCAAGAGCTTCCGTTACATCACGCTCCCGCTGCTCTCCCCCTCGACGTTCTTCGTCGTGGTGATCTCGCTCATCAACGGCTTCCAGGTCTTCGACCAGGTGCACGTGATGACCGGCGGCGGCCCGGCCGGCGCCACCACGGTGGTGGTCGAGCAGATCTACGACCTCACCTTCAGGTACGGCAGGGCGGGCGCCGCCTCCGCCCTCTCCTGGCTGCTGTTCGCGGTCATCCTGATCGTGACGTTGATCCAGATCCGGGCCCAGCGCCGGTGGGTGAACTATGGGTAAGGTCCTGCGCGCGATCCCGGTGCTGCTCGGCGCGCTGGTGATGCTGTTCCCGTTCGCGTGGACGGTGGTCACCTCGCTCACCCCGGACGGCGCGCTGCTGGTCTCGCCGCCCGACTTCACGCCGGAAGGCGCGGGCCTGGACGCCTACCGGCGGCTGCTGGAGGCGATGCCGTTCTGGCGGATCGTGTTCAACAGCGCCTGGCTCGCCGTCGCCTCCACCGTGCTCCAGCTGGTGACCAGCTCCATGGCCGCGTACGCCTTCGCCCGGTTGCCGTTTCCCGGCCGGAACGCGCTGTTCGCCGTGTACCTGGCCACGCTGATGGTGCCGATGCAGGTCCTGGTCGTGCCGCTGTTCCTGGAGATGCGGGCGTTCAACCTGGTGGACACCTACTTCGCGGTGCTCGCCCCGACGGTCGCCTCCGCGTTCGGCGTCTTCCTGCTGCGGCAGGCGATCGCGCAGGTGCCACGCGAGTTCGACGAGGCGGCGGTGCTGGACGGCGCGGGGCATCCGCGGGTGTTCGCCTTCGTGATCCTGCCGCTGATCCGGCCCGCGCTCGCCACCTTCGCCATCTTCGGCTTCATCGCCAGCTGGAACGCCTACCTGTGGCCGCTGGTGATCATCAGGTCGCCGGAGTTCATGACCATCCCGCTCGGGCTGGCCTCCCTGCACGGCCAGTTCACCACCGAGTGGAACGTGGTGATGGCGGGTTCGGTGGTCAGTGTCGTACCGATCCTCATCCTCTATCTGTTCGCCCAGAAACACGTCATCGCCAGCGTCGCGCAGTCCGGCCTCAAGTAATCCCCCCACGGAGGTACCACCCATGAAAAGAACCACGAAGGCCGCGGCGGCGTTGCTCACCGCGGTGCTGGCCACCGCCTGCGCCCAGGGCTCGGCCACCCGGGACACCGGCACCGCGCCGGACGGCAAGGTGACGTTGCGCTACTTCACCTTCTCCGCCGCCCCCGACCACGTCGCCGACCTCGACACGATCGTGGCAGCCTTCGAGAAGGAGAACCCGAAGATCGATGTCGTCGTGGAGACGGCGCCGTACGCGGACTACTTCACCAAGCTCCAGACCAGCATCGCCGGGAACACCGCCCCCGACACCTTCGAGCTCAACTACGAGAACTTCGTCACCTACGCCAGCGCGGGCTCCCTGCTCGACCTGGGCACCGCCGCCGCCGGTGACGACTACCAGCCCTCGGTGTACGCGGCTGAGTCGCTGAAGGCGTTCACCCATGGTGGCAAGCAGTTCGCCCTGCCCGCCTCGTTCTCGACCGTCGTGCTCTTCTACAACAAGTCGCTGTTCGACGCGGCCGGGCTGCCCGCGCCCACCGCCGACTGGACCTGGGCGGAGGAGAAGGCCGCCGCCGCCAAACTGACCGACAAGAAGAAGGGTGTGTACGGCGACTTCCAGCCGGTGCAGTTCTTCGAGTTCTACAAGACACTCAAGCAGGCGGGCGGCGAGTTCCTGACCGCCGACGGGAAAAAGACCGCGTTCAACAGTCCCGAAGGGGTGAAGGCGGCGACCTGGCTGGTGGACAAGGTGGGCAACACCATGCCTACCGAGGCCGAGATCGGCGGGACGGCTGACTACGACACCAACCTGTTCAAGTCGGGCAAGCTCGCGATGTGGCACAACGGCATCTGGCAGTTCGCCGGGATGGCCGACGCGCCGTTCGAGTGGGACGTCGTGGTCGAGCCCGGCGACCAGACCAAGGCCAGCGCGGTCTTCCACAACGCCATCGCCGCGTCCGCCACCACCAAGCATCCGGCTGAGGCCTGGGCGTGGTCGCGCTTCCTGACCTCCTCCCAGACCGCGGCGACTACGCGGATCAAGGCTTCCTGGGAGCTTCCGCCCATCTCCGACCAGGCGACCCTCGCGGGCTACCTGGACAACACGGCGAAACCCGCCAACCGCCAGGCGGTCTTCGACTCGCTCAAGTCGATCGCGTTGCCGCCGGTCATCGCCCGGCAGCAGGAGATGCAGGACGCGATGACCGAGGAGCTGAGCAACGCCGCCGCCGGTCGCAAGTCGGTCCAGCAGGCGCTGACCGACGCCGCCGCCACCATCGACGGCCTGCTCGGCTGAGGATCCGACCGTGAACGCAGGAAGCCACCCGTTCGCCGCCGCCATCGACGGCCCGCCCGACTGAGGATCCGACCGTGAACGTAGGAAGCGACCTGACGCATGCGGATCTGGCCCGCCTGGTCACCCGCAGCGTCGACCTGATCGACCGGCATCAGTCGCCCTCGGGGGCCTACCCAGCCAGTCCCACCTTCTCCGCCTACCAGGGCTACGCCTGGCTGCGCGACGGCGCCTTCATCGCCGAAGGCATGAGCCGCGTCGCCGACCCCGCGGGCCCGAGCGCCTTCCACGCGTGGTGCGCCCGCGTGGTCGGCGCCCGCGCCGCCCAGGTCACCGACCTCACCAACCGCGCCTCCCGCGGCCTCCCTGTTACCCCCGCCGACATGCTCCCCACCCGCTTCACCCTCGACGGCTCCAACGGCACCGACGCCTGGTGGGACCACCAACTCGACGGGTACGGCACCTGGCTCTGGTCCCTCCACCTCCACCTAAACCGCCACTCCACCGACATCCCCGGCACCCATGAGGCCATCCGCATCGCCACCCACTACCTGACCACCTTCTGGCATCACCCCTGCTACGACTGGTGGGAAGAACACGTCGACCAACGCCACGTGTCCACACTGGCCGCGATCCATGCGGGCCTCCGCGCGGCCATCGCCCTCGGTGCCCTGACCCGCCCCCTCACCGAAGCCGCCGAAGAGGCCATCGAGGGCATCTCCACCTTGGTCGCGAAAGAGGGAGTAGTGGGGTCGACGACGGCTCCGGGGAGCGTGGCCGGTCAGACCACAACTCCGGAGGGCGTAACCGGCCAGACCATGGCTCCACAAGGCGTGACCGATCAGACCACAGCTCCGCAGGGCGTGACCGGCCAGGCCACGGCTCCGCAGGGCGTGACCGATCAGACCATGGCTCCACGAGGCGTGACCGATCAGACCACAGCTCCGCAGAGCGTGACCGGCCAGGCCACGGCTCCACAAGGCGTGACCGATCAGACCACAGCTCCACAAGGCGTGACCGATCAGACCACAGCTCCGCAGGGCGTGACCGGCCAGGCCACGGCTCCGCAGGGCGTGACCGATCAGACCATGGCACCAGAGGGCGTGGCCGGTCAGGCCACAGAGAAAGAAGGGTGGGT
>NZ_BLAE01000028.1 GCF_009687865.1 Acrocarpospora macrocephala | reverse complement strand
GAACAGCCAGGATGATCAGTCATCACCGCGGACCACCTCCTGTCTTGGATCGGCCGGTCGACCTTCTTCATAATATCGCTCACACGTTCGATTCTCAACTCTTCGTATTCACTCATGTACGAATTGTCAGCAATGTGGCGTTGTCCTTCGTGGCGTGTCAGTGCTGTCCCCTGCCGGGGGCGAGGGATTCATGCGAAAGCGCTGCGGGGGCGCTGTGGGGGCGCTGTGGGGGCGCTGTGTGTGAGGGATGCGCACTTCGCGTGGTGCCCGGCGCGGCCGCGGAATCGGAATTGGGCTCGCGGGCCGGCGCAAGCCGTACAGGAAAGGGATCGGCGGGCTGGGACAAGTAGAGGTTTGTTCGGTAGTCTGGGTTCATCTTGTGAACTCAGGAGGCGAGCATGGAGTGGCATTCGACGGCCTGCGTGTTGTGCGCCTGCAACTGCGGCATCGAGATCAAGCTGGACGGCCGGAGATTCGACCGCATACGCGGTGACAAGGCGCATCCGTCCTCGCAGGGCTACACCTGCGAGAAGCCGCTCCGGCTCGACCACTACCAGAACGGCGCCGACCGGCTGACCCACCCGCTCCGCCGCCGCCCCGACGGCGGCTTCGAGAAGATCGACTGGGACACCGCGATCCGCGAGGTCGCCGCTGCCTTCGCCGCCACCCGCGACGCCCACGGCGGCGAGACGATCTTCTATTACGGCGGCGGCGGGCAGGGCAACCACCTCGGCGGCTCCTACGCCGGGTCGTTCATGCGCGCCCTCGGCGCCCGCTACCGATCCAACGCCCTCGCCCAGGAGAAGACCGGCCAGTTCTGGGTCGGCGACCGCATGCTCGGCAACGTCGCCACCGGCGACTTCGACCACTGCGAGGTCGCGCTGTTCATCGGCAAGAACCCCTGGCAGTCGCACGGCATCCCGCGCGCCCGCCCGGCCCTGCGCGAGATCGCCCGCGATCCGGACCGCTGCCTGATCGTCATCGATCCCCGCCGCACCGAGACCGCCGAACTGGCCGACATCCACCTGCGCCCCAAACCCGGCACCGACGCCTGGCTGCTGGCCGCGCTCACCGCCACCCTGGTCCAGGAGGACCTGCTGCCGCACGACTGGCTCGCCGCCCACACCACCGGCCTGGACGAGGTGCGCGACGTGCTCGGCCGCGTCCCTATCGGCCGGTACGCCGACGTCGCCGGAGTGGACGAGGCCCTGATCCGGCGAACCGCCCGCCGCGTCGCCGCCGCCGGCTCGGTGGCCGTGCACGAGGACCTCGGCGTGCAGATGACCCTGCATTCCACCGTCAACAGCTACCTCGACACGCTGATCTGGGCGCTGACCGGCAACTTCGGCCGCCCCGGTACTAACAACCCGCCGATCCTGTTCGCCCCTTTGGTGACGTTCACGCACTGGGGGTCACGCCCGGACCGATTCAGCCCCGTGGCGGGCGCCCGGATCATCTCCGGCCTGGTCCCCTGTAATGTCATCGCAGACGAGATTCTCACCGAGGATCCGAGACGTTACCGCGCCATGCTCGTCGAGACCGCCAACCCCGCGCACTCGCTGGCCGACTCCCGTCGTATGCGCGAGGCGCTCAACGCCCTCGACCTGCTGGTCGTCATCGACGTCGCCATGACGGAGACCGCCCGCCTGGCCGACTACGTCCTCCCGGCGCCCTCCCAGTTCGAGAAGTGGGAGGCCACGTTCTTCAACCTGGAGACGCCCGCCAACTACTTCCACCTGCGCCGTCCCGTCCTCGATCCGCCGCCCGGCTCCGACCTGCTCCCCGAACCGGAGATCCACGCCCGCCTCTGCGAAGCCATCGACGCCGTCCCCGACGTCACGCCCTTGCGCGAGGCCCTGGCCGAAGGCCGCCCCGCCTTCGCCGCCGCCTTCCTGAACGCGCTCGCCGACCCCGCCGTGGCCAAAATCGCGCCCGTCATCCTTTACCGGACCCTCGGCCCGGCCCTCCCCGGCGGCGCCGCCGCGGCCGCCTCCCTCTGGGCGCTCGCCCACAAGGTCGCCCTGGCCCACCCCGCCGCCGTCCGCCGAGCCGGAATCGACGGCGAAGGCCTGGCCCTCGGCGACAACCTGTTCGACGCCATCCTCGCCAGCCCTTCCGGGATCGTGTTCACCCTGGACGAGCCCGGTGACGGCCTGACCCGCGTCGGCACCCCCGACGGCAGGATCCACCTGGCCCTCCCCGACCTCCTCGCCGAGATCGAATCCCTCGGCGACGGCCCTCCGTACGACCCCGACTACCCCTTCGTCCTGTCCGCCGGCGAACGCCGCGCCTTCACCGCCAACACCATCTTCCGCGACCCCGCCTGGCGCAGACGCGACCCCTCCGGCAGCCTCCGCATCAACCCCGCCGACGCCGCCACCCTGGGCCTCGTCAACGGTTCCCCCGCCCGCGTCACCACCCGCCAGGGCACCGTGCAGGTCCCCATCGAAATCACCGAAACCCTGCTACCCGGCCACATCTCCCTTCCCAACGGCCTCGGCCTCACCTACCCCGGCACTCCCGCCACCACCGGAGCCGCCCCCAACGAACTCACCGCCTCAGCCGCCCGCGACCCGCACGCCGGAACCCCGTGGCACAAACACGTCCCCGCCCGGGTAGAGAAGATGTGAGATCACAGCTCGGTTCTGCTCACCATGTGTCCACGATTCCGGGCCAGCCGCGCGAAGCGCACGGCGTCGCGGACGGCCGCGCCGGTCAGGTCGTTGTTGAAGTAGACGTAGGCGTCGTCGAGCCCGTCGAAGCGGGTCAGCCACGAGCGGAAGGCGGCGTCCCCGTACGACGGGTAGTTGGCCGATCCTCCCTCGTGGAAGCGGAGATAACCCCAATCGGCGGTACGCCACAGAGGGGTCTGAGGGCGGCCGAGCCGATCACTCCAGCACAGGGAGGCGGCATTCGATTCGAGCACGTCCCGGGTCTCGTCGGTCCACCAGGAGGGATGACGTGGCTCCACGGCGACACGTACCCCCGAGGGGAAGCAGCTCAGGCAGTCGGCCAGGGCCATCGGCTCGGCGTGCAGCGTCGGCGGAAGCTGCAGCAGAACCGGCCCGAGCTTGCCGCCCAGCCCGTCGGCCGCGGCCAGAAGATGCTCGACCGGTTCCTTCGGATCCGCGAGCCGCCTGACATGCGTGAGATAACGACTCGCCTTGATCGCCATCACGAAGTCGTCCGGCGTACGCTCCCGCCAGCTCTCGAAGGTCTCCCGTCCCGCCAGCCGGTAGAAGGTCCCGTTGTTCTCCACCGTCTGAAAGCACTCGCCATACCGCTCCAGCCACCGCTTCTGCGCGAGGCCGGGCGGATAGAGAACCCCCCGCCAGTCCGCGTACTGCCAGCCTGACGTTCCAACCAACACAAAACAACCATATCCCGAGGTCAGCCGACACGACTCAGGTGGGACACCCACCGGGCCCGCGATACACGAAACCGTTCTCGGGCCCACACGCTGCGGTGCCGGGACCGTGGTGAATCGTCGAGGTGCTAAGCGGCGCCGATTGCAACTTGTTCGGTGATGGGGTGCAGCACGGCGTCCTGGGGATCTTCGTCGGGTTCGACGTTTCCGCCTGGCGGCGCGTAATGACTGCCCGTAGGCCGATCTCTGCGGACAAGGGCGATGTCGTCGTCGAGATCACCCGCTACGCGCGGTACGGCGTGCCGAACGCCTCGCCCTCCTGCCATTGATCCGCCACGATCGGCGAGGAGCGTCGGTCACAGGTCCGGCCGCAGTATCCGACAGCCCTCACCCCGCGGCTGAGGATCGCGCCACCCTCTCCGGCGTGCCCCGCAGCTCGTTCTCCAGTTCCTCGACGATCCGCTGAGCGAGCACCCGCAGCCGCGTTCTGCGCCCGGTCAGCTCCTCGGTGAAGTCCCGCGCCACCGGACCTGCCCAGACCGCCTTACCGGTGAACGCCGCGTGCGCGCGGTCCATGGCCACCTCCAACTGCGCCACCTGCACGCGCACCTCAGCCAGTACTCGCTGCAATTCCCCTCTACGAGGATTGAGTGCCATATCCTGTGGTTCGGGGGCCATACCTTTCCCCCTTTCTCCTCGGAACGGCTTGCGCGGTCTCCCGGACGATATGAGATGGTGCGCTCAGGCGGCCAGCTCTTTGGAGGATATCCAATGCCCCGTTCCAGCCGAACCCTTCCGCTGCGGCTCGGCGCGACGATCCTGGCGGCCGTTCTGGTCGCGGTGATCGCCGTGGCCGCGATCGGCAATGAGAAGGAACCGACGGCGGCCGAGGCGGGCGAGACGCTCAAGGCACACGTCCTCAAGCTTTTCGACGAGTTAAGGGCCCGGAACATCCAGGTCATCGACCCTGGAGGTAAGGACATTCCCTGCGGGGACGGCAAAGCCAAGCGCACCTTCGCCGCCACCGGTCTGGATATCAGTCCGGAGCAAACACCCTACATTCTGAACATGACCATGATAGGCGCTATGGGCCGAGTCGCCGATTACCACATCGCTGATAGCTCAGGCGCGACCGTCCGTATGGTGAACGAGCCCACGAAGACCGTCATCCTGCTGAATTCCACAAGGAACGGCCAGTACTCCGCACAGGGGGAGACCCAGTGCCTCAGTCGGTCATGAGCTCCGTGTTCCCATAAATCTTTCCACGACTATAGGCGTTATCATGGCCACCGATATAGCGGTCGGCCGTCTGTGCGGCAAGCTCTCCCAGAGAAAGCGGATTGCCTTTCCCCAGGCCGTTGTCAACCATCCATTGGTCGAAAGCCCGCATCCCCTCGGTGCCCTTTTGGAGGATTTCGTCGAACGGGCGAAGGTTGCCGTTTGAGTCGGCGATGATCCCGGCTGGAGGCGTCTGAGGAGCGAACCCCTGCTTCATGAGGAGCAGAGCCATCTCATGGCGGCGTCCCAACGCGACCGTATCGGCCGACTCCCGGAGTTCCTTCACCTTCTCCTCCGGCTCCCGGCCGTAGGTGTAGTAGGCGGAAACCCCGGTGGACAACGCGGTCCACGTCACGGGGATGGCGGTGAAAGGACTGACCAGCCCGAGAACCGCCAGGGTAGCCCCCGCAACGAAGCTCTCAGCATTCTCGGCACTCTCGGCACGTTCGTCCTCAGGCTGGAGCACACGGACGGCAGCCGCAAGCTCGGTGCCCCGGACGTTGCCCAGGGCCAGAAACAAGCTGGTGAGCGGAATAGTGTTTCCGCTGTTCTTCACGGTGTTCAGCGGCTGGGAAAGAGTCCTCTGGAGAAACTCATCCATGCCCACGCCGAACCGGAACCGCGCTTCGGCGTTACCGGCGAAGGCGGTCATGAAGCGGAAGGTGTCCTCGGGGCTCAGCCGGAAGGAGCCACGTACTTGCGGGAGCGGAGTCCATTCGAACCAGCCGGGGGCGACCTGCATGGCGCTGTCCTTGGCCAAGTCGGCGTCATTGAGATTGGCGCCCAGGGTGATCTCGGTGGCGTACGAGGCCGCGATCTCCGCGAGGTGAACCCGGGTCGCGTCGTTCAACCGCCACTCATCGGCCCCGGTCATCACCGCGTAGGCGAACACGGCCGCTTCCCGGCTGTGCTTGCCGTCCTGCTCGTCGTAGACGCCGGTAGCGGCCGCCAGCAACCGCCCGAAAGCCTTCGATTGCTCCGGAAACCCTCTAGTCCGCTCGTTGAGCCCCTTCAGGAAGGCGGCCAGGCCGGGCCGGACGTCCCCGGTCATGGGGAGTCCCCCCAAGGGAGGCGCCTTTAAGGGCGGCAGGGCCGGGCGAGGGCTGAAGCGGACCGCCGGGGTGATCGCCAAACGGGCCGCGGCCGGATTGTTGGCCAGCGCGTTCAGCAACGCCGCCGAAGGCACACCGCCGACCAGCAGGGGCGCGACGCGCTCGGCCAGCCACACATCCGGGTAGTCGCCATGGCCGAACAGAGCCGAGAGCATCCGCATGCCCTCGTCGTCCCCCGCCTCTACCTCCTCCACCGCTTTGACCGCCGCAGCGAACCCGGGCACGTGCGCGCCGCCGCTGACCGCGGTCGCGAAAGCCAGCGCGGCAACCCGCTCCGCGTCCTGTGGCTCCTGCCCGTGCAGACGCCGCAACGCCGGCACGATCTGGCGCATCCCGCCCGGGCCGATGGCGGCGAAGAACGCGGCGGTAAAAACCGGGTCACCCTGATACGCCTCCAGTTCCTGAAACACCGCGGCCAGCCGGGCGGAGGCGTACGGGCCGGTGAAACGGAATTCCTCGGGATCGATGGCGGCGAACCGCTCGCCCAGCGCCTCGCCCAGCCGCTGCGCCTCGGCCGGGGGCAGCAGCGCGTCCTCTCGGTAGGGCCGCAGACCTGGGCCGACCGCCGCAGTGACCGCCGACACCGCAGCGGCAAGCGCCGTCGCGGGTGTGGCGACGGCGGGCGCGGGGGCGGGGATGTCGGGCACCGGAGCGGTGATGGCCGCCAACCGCTGCCGCAACCGGGGGACCTGCTGCTCGACCCAGCCGCCGATCTCCCGGATCGGCGCCAGCCCCGCGGCCGGCAGGTCAACGGAGGCCAGCTCCCGGCGAATGCTCTCCACCTGCTCGGCGATGACCTGACCGGCCCGCTCCAACTCGGTGATGAATCCGTCCATCAACACCGGATCGATCCCGGCGAACTCGGGCGAGAGCGGCCCGGTCCCCGGTGGTACAGAGGGACTCTCTGTCATGCCCCCATCATCAGCGACATCCGCGGACGACGTGAGGGTTCAGCACCAGATTGGCCTGGAACGCTGGCACTCCACCGCCCGAGCAGGGAGGCGAGGGCGAGACCGGCGGGGCATATCGCGGTGACGCCGCCCTCGGCTGATTCCAGGAAGACCGCAGACGACGAAGCCGCCTGAGATCTACTCGGACGCGAGGGTGACGCGGACGCTCGCTGATTCGAGGTGTTTGGACCATTCGGCGGTGATGGAGTCGGTCACCAAATCGTCTACGGCGTCCCAGTTGAGGGTGCCTACTCGGGCGCGGTGGTCGAATTTGCTGGAGTCGGCGACGACGATGGTGCGGGTGGCGCGGCGGACCATGACCTGGGCGACCTCCGCGTCGACGAGGCTGTTCCAGCGGACTCCGGATTCGAGGTCGAGGCCGTCGCAGCCGATCACGGCGAAGTCGGCGGTGAACTGGTCGAGGGCGGCGGTGGCCATCGGGCCGCTGGTGGCGAAGGACGAGCCGCGCAGGGTGCCGCCGATGACGATCACCTCGAAGACGCCGACGCCGGCCAGGCGTTCGGCGACGTTCAGGGCGGTGGTGGCCACCCAGAGGGGGTCGCCCTGGCTGGCGAGTTCCTCGCAGAGCGCGAATGTCGTGCTGCCGTCGTTGATGAACAGGGCCGAGCCGGTGGGGATCAGCCCGGCCGTCGCGACGGCGATCATGCCCTTGTTGCGGGCGTTGCGGCGGCGGCGGAGGGTGAACGTCTCGTCCAGGGTGCTGGCGACGGGGACCAGGGACGCGCCGCCCCGGGTGCGCCGGATCAGGCCCTGGCCTTCCAGGGCCGCGAGGTCGCGGCGCACGGTGGCCGGGCTGGCGGCGGTGACCGCCTGGATCTCGTCCAGCGACGCGGTCTCCTGCCGCGCGAGCAGGTCCAATACGTGCGCGTAGCGCTCTTCGGCGCGGCGCTCCGCCGTCGATCGAACCCCAGTCGATCGCTCATCTTCGCTCAAAGCGTTGTCTCTCGTGATTGAAGCTGATTCAATCTGTCGCATTGATCCTACTTCGCGGAGGTCACGCGATGGGCCAGCCACTGCAGCAGGACGACAGCGTGCTCGCAGGCTTCGGCTACCAGCCGGAGCTCAAGCGGGTCCTGAAGTCGTTTTCCAGTTTCGCGATCGTCTTCTCCTTCATCTCCGTGTCAACGGGCATTTTCGCAACCTACGGACTCGTCATCAACGGCGCGGGTCCGCGCGGCATCTGGTCCTGGCCGATCGTCTGCGCGGGCCAGCTGCTGATCGCGCTGGTCATCGCGGCGCTCGCCGGGCGCATCCCCATCTCGGGCCTGTCCTACCAGTGGATGAGCCGCCTCACCAACCCCTCGCTCGGCTGGATCCTCGGCTGGGCCTTCCTCGGGTACGGCCTCATCACCGCCGTGGCCGTGAACGTCGTGCTCGCCAACGCGGTCGCCCAGATGTTCCTGGTGACCCTGGACACGGCGGCGCTGACCCTGGTCGTCATCGGCATCACGGTCGTGCAGGCCGCGCTCATGATCGCCTCGACCAGGATGACCGTCCGCGTGAACAACCTGGCGGTGTGGACCGAACTGGTGTCGGTCGCCGCTTTCGGGATCGTTCTCGTCGCCGTCGGGCTGGCCTCCGGAGGCGGCGAGGGCGTGCACAACCTGACCTCGACCTCCCCGGTGGACGCGACCGGCTACTGGGCGCTGTTCGGACCCTTCGCCGGCACGGTCGTGCTCGGCGCCTTCACCTTCACCGGCTTCGACTCCGCCGCGGCGCTGGCGGACGAGACCCAGAACCCGCAGCGCGCGGTGCCGCTCGGCATCATCCGGGCGTCGGTCGCGGCGGCCCTCATGGGCCTGCTGTTCCTCATCGGCATCACCGTGGCCGGGCAGGGCGACTGGGCCGCCATCGGCGCGGCCGCCTCCCCGGTCGGGCACATCGCCCAGGATCGGCTCGGTTCGGTGCTGGGCAACACCTTCATCGTCTTCGTCGCGATCGCGATCTTCGCCAACAGCATGCTGCAGACCATGGTGGCCAGCCGACTGATCTGGGCGATCAGCCGCGACAACCGTTTCCCCGGCAGCTCGATCTTCCACCGGGTCCAGAAGTCGTCCGGCACGCCCGCGAACGCGATCATGCTCGCCACGCTCATCGAGATCGTGGTCATCGTCGGGTTCACCACGTTCAGCGACCTCATCGTCGCCTCCGTGCTCATCCCCGTCGGCGTGTACGGCGTGATCAGCGTGGCCTACCTGTTCCGCAGATCACGCTTCCCCGTCCTGCCGGGAGCCTTCTCGCTGGGGCGCTTCGATCTGGCCGCGGCGCTGGGCGCGTGCGCGTGGACCGTGCTGATACTGGTCCTGGTGATCGGCCGCGAGGAGAATCACAAACCGGCGCTGGTCGCGGCCGGGGTGTTCGCGAGTGGCCTGATCTGGTGGGCCGTTCTCCGGTTCACGGCTCCGCGGCGATTGCTTCACGAAGGAGAACGCGCGAAATGAGCATCCGTGTCTACGCGGGCGTCGACCAGGGGACCACGAGCACCTTCACCGGGCTCTACGACGAGGAAGGCCGCTGCGTGGCCTCGGCCCGGCGGCGATCGGCCACCTCGCATCCGCGTCCCGGCTGGGACGAGCAGGACGGCCTGGCGCTGCTCGCGGCCATCGAGGACACCGTCGCCGAAGCCCTCGCGCGGGTCGAGGGCGGCGCCGAGCTGGCCGGGATCGGGCTGGCGAACCAGGGCGAGAGCGTGATCGCGTTCGACCGCAGGACGGGGGAGCCGCTGTCTCCGGCGATCCTCTGGTCAGATCGCCGGGCGACCGAGGTGGTCGAGCCGATGGCGGGCACGCCGCAGCAGGACGAGCTGGAGGAACGCACCGGGCTGCCGCTGGATCCGTACTTCTCGGCGGGGAAGATCGCGTGGATGCTGCGGAACCTTCCCGGCGTTCAAGAGGCGGCCGGGCATCTCGCGGTGGGCACGCTCGACAGTTTCTTCATCTACCACCTCACCGGGGGCGAGTTCATCACAGATCCATCCACCGGCAGCAGAACCCAGCTGATGGATCTCGACACGCTCGAATTCGACGAAGGTTGCGCAGGGGCGTACGGGATAGACATCCGCACGCTCCCTCGCATCGTGGACACGATCGTCAGCGAGCCAATATCGACGCGCCTCGGCGCGCCGCTCTACGCGAGTTCCTGCGACCAGCAGGCCGCGCTGGCCGCCGTCGGCGGCATCAGCGCTGGCGACGTCAAGGTCACGTACGGCACCGGCTGCTTCATCGAAGCCAACGCCGGACCCAAACCCCGGCGGCCCGGAAACGGCCTGATGCCGACATTCGCCTGGTCGATGGGCCAGACCAGGGCGTGGGCCATCGAAGGCGGCGTGTTCACGGCCGCGACGGCGGTCGACTGGCTGGTCTCGCTCGGCCTCGCCCCGGACGCCGCCGCCGTGAGCGCGCTGGCCGCCGGCGGGGACCCGGGGACCATGTTCCTGCCGAGTTTCAGCGGCATCGGCGCGCCCTGGTGGCGTCCCGGCGCGGCGGGCGTGCTGTCCGGTCTGCGCGCCTCGACCACCCCCGCCGACATCGCCCGCGCCGTGCTCGAGGGGGTGGCCAACCGGGTCGCCGATGTGATCGACGCCGTCGAACGGGAGCAGGACCCGCCCGAGGCGCTGCGCGTCGACGGCGGTCTGAGCGCCAGCGCCACCCTGCTGCAGCTCCAGGCCGACCTGTGCGGGCGCGCGGTCCTCCCGGCCGTCAACCGGGACAGCACCGCCGCCGGAGTCGCCGGGTTCGCCGCCATGGGGGCCGGTGAACTCGACCTGCCCGGACTCGCCGCCCGGGCCGCGTTCCACCCGCCGGTCGCGCCGCGCCGCGACGCCGCCTGGCGGGAGGAGCACCGGGCCCGCTGGCGCCGTTTCGTCGCCGCGACGCGCGGCATCGATCCCAGTGAACTCGAGGTCTCCCGTTGACTCATGACGTCGCCATCATCGGGGCCGGAGTGATCGGCTCCGCCATCGCGGCGCGGCTGTCGCGCTGCCGGTTGCGCGTCCTGTGGCTCGAAGCCGCCCACGACGTGGCCGAAGGCGCGTCCAAGGCCAACTCCGGCATCGCGGGCACCGGCTACGACATGCCCACGGGAACGCTCGAATCCGACCTGGTCCTGGCCTCCCGTGACACCTGGGAATCGACCTGCGAAGCCCTCGACGTCCCGTTCGAGCGGGTCGGCTCCCTCTCGTTCGCCTTCGACGAGGACGACCTCGCGAAAGTGGAGAAACTCGCCGAACAGGCCGCCAACGCGGGCGCCCGGTTCGAGGTGCTCGACGGCGCGCGGCTCCGCGAAACCGCCGCCGGGATGGCCCCGGACGCGCTGGCCGCCCTGCACGTGCCCGGCGAGGCCGTCGTCGACCCGATCCGGCTGACCATCGGCCGGGCCCGGCTCGCCGTCACCAACGGGGTCGACCTGCGCTGCTCGACCCCGGCCACCGGCTTCCTGCACGATCGGGACGGGCGCGTCACCCATGTCGTGACCCCTAAGGAGACCTTCGCGGTCGGCGCGGTCGTCAACGCGGCCGGAGTCAACGGCGACGTGATCGCCCGCGCCGCCAAGGCGGAATCGTTTGAGATGTGGCCGCGCAAGGGCATGTTCCTCCTGCTCGACCGGGCGGTCGGGGAGCGGGTCACCAAGATCCTCACGACCATCCCGACCGAGCACACCCGCGGCGTGCTCGCGGTGCCGACCACGAACCGGACGGTCCTGGTCGGGCCCACCGCCACCGACGAAACCGACAAGACCGACAAGACCACCGACGAGGAGACGCTCGACTGGATCTGGCGGCGGGCCGGCAACCTGATCCCCGCCCTGTCCCGCGACCACGTCATCAAGGTTTTCGCGGGCCTGCGCCCCGCGGCCGACCGTACCTACCGCATTGAGGTGTCCGCCCAGGTCCCGAACCTCGTGCACGCGACCGGGATCCGCTCGACCGGCGTGCAGTCCTCCCCGGCGGTCGCCGATCTGGTCTGCTCGCTGCTCGAATCCATCGGCGTCCCGCTGACCCCGCGCCTGGATTCGCGGGTACGGCTCCCGCGCGTCCCCCGCCTGGCCGAGCTGTCCAGCGCGGACGCGGCCTCGCTCGCGAATTCGACGGTGGTGTGCGCGTGCGAGCACGTGACCGCCGCCGAGATCCAGGCGGCCTGCACGGGCGTCGTGCCGGCCCGGTCACTCGACGGCGTACGCAAACGCACCCGCGCCATGGCCGGACGCTGCCAGGGCGCCTACTGCTCGGTCGGGGTGGGATTCATCCTGTCCGTCCAGCACGGATATGAACCGTGGAACGTCCCGCAGGGCGAGCCGGGTTCGGAATGGGGGGTCGGCGGTGCCTGAACCGGCGCACATCGTCGTCGCCGGGTCCGGCCTGGCCGGGCTGGCCTGCGCCGCGGCGCTCGGACGGGAAGCGCGCGTCACCGTGTTCGAGCGGCTGCCCGTCATCGGGGGTGAACATTGGGAGGATCGCGCGCACAGCGACCTGCGGGCCAAGGCGGAGGCGCGAGGCGTCGAGTTCGCCGCCGGGACGCAGGCGGTGCGGTGGGAGGGGGACCGGCTGCTGGCCGTCGGCCAGTCCGGCGGGCTCCACCCGGCCCGCGCGCTGGTCGTCGCCACCGGTCATCGTCCCCGTACCCGGGCGGAATCCCGGGTGGACGGCGCGCGCACCGGGGGAGTGATCCCGGCCACCGTCGCGGCCCACCTGTTGGCGCAACGGGTCATCCTTGGGCGGAACGTGGTGATACTCGGTGCCGGGCGATGGGCCAGGGAGGTCGCCGTCGGAGCCCTCAGAGCCGGAGCGTGCACGGTTCTCGGCTCGCCCTGGCTCGACTTCCCGGCCGCCGCCGAGGTCCTGCCCGGTGTCCGGGTCGTACGCACGCTGGGGATGCCCAGGATCCAGTCGATCGAGGTCTCCGACGGCGAACGCACCTGGACGCGGGCGTGCGACTCGCTCGTGCTCGCCGACGGCCATGTCCCGTACCGCAACGTCGACGGAGCCGTGCTCGACCGCCCGGGAGTGATCTTCGCCCAGGACCTGGCCGACGACGAACCCGGCTGGTCCCCGATCGAGGCGGGAATCCAGGCGGCCACCCTGGCCCTCCAGCAACGCGCTCCCCGTGACCACGTCCCGACGACCCTACGGATCGGACACCCATGAAGGTCTCTTCGCCGGTAGGCACATTCCCCTTCACCTTCGACAAGATCCGACTACACGGGTCCCGAATCACCGTCCACGGACATATGGGCGCCTGGCCCTCGGAGATCGAGGTCGGACTCGAGGACGTACCCAAGGCGGCGTGGCTCGCCCTCGGCGCGGCCGCGCTGGTAGCGGCGTTGGCGATCTCTCGCCGCCGCCGCGCCTGACCCTATGCCCACGGCGGGGTCAGGCGGCCTGCCAGGCGGCGAAGGGCGCGTTCATCGGGTCGCCGAAGACCGCGAAACGGCCGGTGCCGGGGACGTCGACCGGGCCGAGCAGCACTCTGCCGCCGAGGCCGAGCGCCTGGTCGATGGTGGCGTCGAGGTTGGCGGTGCCGAAATAGACGAGCCAGCGCGGCGGGATCTCGGCCGGGAACCGGTCGTCGATGCCGAGCATCCCGGCGACCGGGCTGCCCTCGGACAACATGGGCGTGTACTGCTTCGCCGGGATTCCGGGAGTCCACCCGAAAACCTTCCCGTAGAAGCTCTTCGCCTCTTCCACGTCGTTGGTCACCAGCTCGAACAGGTTGACCGAACCCGGCTCGTTGATCAGCTCGGCGCCCTCGTGCTGGTCGGCCTGCCAGACCCCCACGTACGCGCCGGTCGGATCCTGGAAGACGGCCACGGTCCCCTCACCCGTGATCTCCATGGGCTCGGCCACGATGTTCGCCCCGGCTTCCCTGGCCAGCTCCACGCTCTTCGCCGCGTCATCGGTGGCGATGTAGATGTTCCACAGGGTGGGCGATTCGGGGCCCATGGTCGAGCCGATCCCCGCGACGGACTTGTCCCGGCGGTAGAACTGCCCGTAGCCGCCGATCTCGTCGAACTCGATGGTCCAGCCGAAGATCTGCCCATAGAACCCGACCGACTCATCGACATTCACCGTCGACAGATCCACCCAGCACGGCATCCCCGGCCGATACTTCGTGATCACTGCCATACCACCCCTCCTTCGCGTGGCCCTATATGGCTCCGACGCCCCAGAACCCCCGAAAAATCCTGCTTTTGCGCGATCTCGTCGAAGGGTTTACTCCGGAGGCCCGGATGTCCGGGAGGGATCAACGACAGGCAATCGCCCCATGAAGCGCCCGGTTCGTGGGAGCGGAGCTCACCGCTTGCGGGGCTGGTTGAAGCGCAGCATGTTGCCGGCGGGATCGCGGAAGGCGCAGTCGCGGACGCCGTACGGCTGGTCGATCGGCTCCTGCAGCACCTCGGCGCCCGCGGCGCTGATGCGCTCGAAGGTGGCGTCGCAGTCGTCGGTCTTGAAGATGACGCCGCGCAGCTGGCCCTTCGCCAGCAGTTCCGCCATGGCCTCCTTGTCGGCGGGCGAGGCGTTCGGGTTCGCGAGGGGCGGTTCGAGGACGATGTCCACGTCGGGCTGCGACGGCGCTCCGACGGTCACCCAGCGCATCCCCTCGAACGCGACGTCGTTGCGCACCTCGAAGCCGAGAACGTCCCGGTAGAAGGCGATCGCCTTGTCGTGGTCGTCGACTGCGATGAAGCACGTTGAAAGCTTGATGTCCATGCGTTTCACGATACGGGCCGGTCAGCGGGCTTCGCTTCTCCGTTCCTGACCGGTCGCGTGAAGATCTTGGCGACGCAGGCGGGGATGGCGGCGCCCTCGTCATGGCGGCGGGCCCGATAGGAGCTCGGGCTCTCGCCGACCAGCTCGGTGAAGCGCGAGCTGAATGACCCCAGCGAGGTACATCCGACCGCGAAGCAGACCTCCGTCACCGACAGGTCACCCCGCCGCAGCAGCGCCTTGGCCCGCTCGATCCGGCGTGTCATCAGGTAGCTGTACGGCGTCTCCCCGAAGGCGGCGCGGAAGCTGCGGGAGAAATGGCCCGGCGACATGACGGCGACGCGCGCCAGCGCCGGAACGTCGAGCGGTTTCGCGTAGTCGCGGTCCATCGTGTCTCGGGCCCGGCGCAGCCGGACGAGGTCCTCCAGCGTCACGCGACCAGCATCGCACAGCGCCGGTGTCGGCCGCAGTGGAGGCTTGGCTGCTCGAAAGCGTAGAGCGCCGAGGACGAGCCGCACTTGAGTCGGAGGGCGTCAGGGTGACGCGATGCGGCCGAGGCCTGGGGGGATTTCGGCCGCGGCGGTGCGGTCGAGGAGGAAGAGGGTGCGCTGGCGGCCGCGGGCTCCGGCGCCGGGGGCTTGGAGGCGGCCCGCGGTGAGGGCCAGGTGGACGGCGCGGGCCTTTTCCGCGCCCGCGGCGACGACCCAGACTTCGCGGGCGGCCTGGATGGCGGGGAAGGTGAGGGAGATTCTGGTGGGCGGGGGTTTGGGGGAGTGGTGGACGGCCACCACGGAGCGTTCCTCCTCGTAGAGGGCCGGGTGGCCGGGGAAGAGGGAGGCGACGTGGGTGTCGGGGCCGAGGCCGAGCAAGAGGATGTCGAAGGACGGCACGGGGCCGTGGTCCTCCGGGTAGGCCGCTTTGGCGAGCTCGGCGGCGTAGGAGTCGGCGGCCTCCTCGGCGGTCTGGCCGGAGTCGGCGGGGGCCATCGGGTGGATCCGGGACGGGGTCAGGTCGACCTGGTCGAGCAACGCCTCCCGGGCTTGGGTTTCGTTGCGTTCCGGATCGCCGGCGGGCAGGAAACGTTCGTCCCCCCACCACAGGTCGAGGTTTCGCCAGTCGATCGCGTCCCGGGCGGGGGTGGCCGCCACGGCGGCGAGGGTGGCGATGCCGAGCGTGCCGCCGGTGAGGACGAGGTGGGCGGAGCCGCGGGCGGCCTGCACGTCCACCAGGCGGGTGATGAGCCTGGCGGCCACCGCCTCCGCCAGCACGTCGGCGTTCTGGTGCACGAGGACGTTCGGACCACTCACGAGTTCTTCCTTAGCTACCCGAATACGGCGAGGGCCGGGTCCCGTGAGACCCGGCCGCACGTTCACTTCGTGCCGTTGGCCAGATGGCGGAGCGCCGAGGCGTAGATCTCATCGGGGTCCAGGCGCCGGAGCTCCTCGGCGATGAGCTCCGAGGTCGGGCGGCGGGCCAGCGCCACCCGGCGGTCCGGCTGGCCCGGGCGGGACAGCGTGGCCAGGCGGGCGTCCGACCGGGTCAGGGTCAGGTCGCCGCCGGAGGCCAGCGTCAGCCGTACCGCCGTAAGGCCGGGACCGGAGGATTCGCCCACCTGGATGGGCGCCCCGAGGCGTTCCGACAACCACGACGCCAGCAGGACGGCGCTGGCGTGGCCGCGGGACGCCTCCACGATGCCCTTCTTGACCTTGCCGACGTTCTGGTCGAACGCCGCCGCCAGCAGCGAGCGCCAGGTCGTCAGCCGGGTCCACGCCAGGTCGGTGTCGCCGGGCACGTAACCGCCGGACCGCCCGGTGATCGCCTTCACCGAGTCCCTGGCCGCGTGCGCGTCGGTGATGCGGCGGCTGGCCAGCTTGCCGACCTTGTCCTCGGCGGGGACGTCGGGGCTGGCGCCCGGCCACCAGACCACCACGGGCGTGTCGGTCAGCAGCAGCGGGCTGATCACCGACTCGGCGTGCTTGGTCAGCTGGCCGTACAGGCGCAGGAGCACGACCTCGCCGGGGGAGGACTCGCCGACCCGCAGTTCCGCGTCGAGCCGGTTGGGCTCGTTCGGGTCGCGCCCGATCACCACCAGGATCCTGGACGGGTGCTCGCGGGCCGCGTCGGTGGCGGCGCGGACCGAGTCGTACTGCCCGGCCTCGTCGCAGACCACGACCAGCGTGAGCACCATGCCCACGGCGGGCGCGCCCATCTGGTGACGCAGCTTGGTGAGCGTCGAGGAGATCTTCGACGCCTGGGTGTCGGTCAGGTTGAAGCTGGTCACAGCCGCCTCCAGACACGTCCGTCGCGGGCCAGCATGGCGTCGGCCGACGGGGGGCCCCAGGTTCCGGCCGGGTAACCCTCGGGACGGCCGTGCGTCGCCCAGTAGTCCTCGATCGGGTCGAGGATCTCCCAGGACAGCTCCACCTCCCGCTGGTGCGGGAACAGCGGTGGGTCGCCGATCAGCACGTCCAGCAGCAGCCGCTCGTACGCCTCAGGCGAGCTTTCCATGAACGACTCGCCGTAGGCGAAGTCCATCGACACGTCCCGGACCTCCATGGCCGTGCCCGGCACCTTCGACCCGAACCGCACGGTGATGCCCTCATCCGGCTGAACCCGGATGACGAGCGCGTTCTGCCCGAGGATCTCGGTGTCGTCCTTGCTGAACGGCAGGTGCGGCGCCCGCTCGAACACCACGGCCACCTCGGTCACCCGGCGGCCGAGGCGCTTGCCCGCGCGCAGGTAGAACGGCACGCCCGCCCAGCGCCGGTTGGCCACCTCCAGCCGGATCGCCGCGTAGGTGTCGGTCATGGAGTCGGCGGGGATGCCCTGTTCCTCCAGGTAGCCGATGACCGACTCGCCGCCCTGCCAGCCCGCCGTGTACTGGCCGCGGGTGGTGCCCAGGCCCAGATCGTCGGGCAGCCGGACCGCCTTGAGCACCTTCTCCTTCTCCCGCCGCAGCGAGTGGGCGTCGAAGGAGGTCGGATCCTCCATCGCGACCAGCGCCAGCAGCTGGAGCAGGTGGTTCTGGATGACGTCCCTGGCCGCGCCGATGCCGTCGTAGTAGCCGGCCCGGCTGCCGATCCCGATGTCCTCGGCCATGGTGATCTGTACGTGGTCGACGTAACCCCGGTTCCAGATCGGCTCGTACAGCGTGTTGGCGAAGCGGAGCGCCAGGATGTTCTGGACGGTCTCCTTGCCCAGGTAGTGGTCGATCCGGAAGACCGAGCTCTCCGGGAAGACCGCGCTGGTGATCGCGTTCAGCTCCTGCGCGCTCTTCAGGTCGTGCCCGAACGGCTTCTCGATCACGACCCGGCGCCAGGAGCCCTCGGGGGCCTGGGCCAGGCCGGTGCGCTTGAGCTGCTCGACCACGGTCGGGAAGAACTTCGGCGGGACCGACAGGTAGAAGGCGTAGTTGCCGCCGGTGCCGCGGGTCTCGTCGATCTCCTTGAGCATCATCGCGAGCACGTCGAACGCGCCCTCGTCGTGGAACTCGCCCGGGCAGAAGTGGATGCCCTCGCAGATCTGCTTCCAGACCTCGTCCCGGAAGGGGGTGCGCGCGTACTGCTTGACCGCCTCGTACGTGACCTGCGCGAAGTCCTCATGCGCCCAGTCCCGCCGGGCGAACCCGACCAGCGAGAACCCGGGCGGCAGCAGCCCCCGGTTGCCCAGGTCGTAGATGGCGGGCAGCAGCTTGCGCTTGGCCAGGTCCCCCGTCACCCCGAACAGCACCAGCACGCACGGCCCGGCGACGCGCGGCAGCCGCTTGTCCCGGGGGTCACGCAGCGGATTGTTCTCGAACGCCTCCGCGGTGGTGGCGGTGGCCGCCACTGCGGCCGCGGCCGTGTGCGCCTCTTCCGCGATCGCGGCCTCCGCTTTGCCCCCAGTGTTTCGTGCCATTGCTCAGAGCTCCTCGGCGACGGCGAGCAGATGGGCGACCCCAGCCTCCCGATCGGTCAGATGCAACCGTAGAGCAGGCCGGTTACGGGACCGTAGCGCCCCGATGTCCCCCAGGGCCTGCGCCAGTTGCAACTGCCCCAGCGTGTACGGCTTGCCCGGCACCGCCACATCGTCGGAAACCGCGCCGGTGATCTGCAGGAACACCCCGACCTGCGGCCCGCCCTTGTGATACTGCCCGGTCGAGTGCAGGAACCGGGGCCCCCACCCGAAGGTGACCGCGTGCGTGGTCCGGTAGTCCAGCAGCGACCGCAGCGTGGCCACGTCGGCGGCGGCCCAGGCCTCGGCCGTCTGCTCGAAGTCGCCGGAGCCGAGCGCCGCCGCGTCGAAGGCCGCCTCCCGGTCCAGATACGCCATGATCGCGAGGTACCCCTCGGACGGGATCGCGTGCAGCAGCGCGGTCAGCGCGTCGGCCAGGTTCCTGGGGTGGCCGTGCAGCTCGCCGTACACCTCGACCGGGCCGTCGACCAGCAGGGGCGCGCCGATCTCCGGAGCCGACTGCAGGATCTTGGCGGTGTTCTCCTTGGATTCGGCCACGTTCGGCTGGTTGAACGGGTCGATGCCGAGGACTCGCCCGGCGATCGCCGTCGCGTACTCCCAGACCAGGAACTGCCCGCCCAGCGGGCCGTCGACCCGGATGTCGCCCTCGGCGCCGATGTTGACCACGAACTGGTCCTGCGCCTCGGCCGCCTCCGCGCCGACCACCGGCAGGATGCCCGTGCCGGACTTGCCGGTGGATTCGGCGATCAGCTGCTCGATCCAGTCGGGCAGGCCGTTGATGTCGGACAGGCTGTCGCGCAGGATCAGCTTGTCCTTCCCGGCCAGCGCCATCGCGCCGAGCAGCGCGCCGAGCTCCAGGCCGGGGTTGCCCTCGTCCTGGGCCAGCGAGCCCTGGATGGCGGCCGCGTCGTCGAGCAGCCGCTCCACGTCCGCGCCCGCCAGCGCGCTCGGCACCAGGCCGAACGCGCTCAGCGCGCTGTAGCGGCCGCCCACGTTGGGGTCGGCCAGGAACACCTGGTATCCGGCCTCGGCGGCGGCCTTCTCCAGCGGCGAGCCCGGGTCGGTGACGACCACGATCCGCTCGGCCGGGTCGATCCCGGCGTCCCGGAACGCCTGCTCGTAGATCCGGCGGTGGCTGTCGGTCTCGACCGTGCCGCCGCTCTTGCTGGAGACGACCACGATCGTGTGATCGAGCCGGTCGCTCAGGGCGCGCCGCACCTGCCCGGGGTCGGTGGTGTCCAGCACGGTCAGCGGCACGTCCTCGGTGGCGCAGATGACCTCGGGGGCGAGCGAGGAGCCGCCCATCCCGGCCAGCACCACGTGGTCGAGCCCTTCGGCCCGCACCCGCTCCACCAGCTTGGCGATCTCCGGCAGCAGCTCCCTGCTGGTCCGCGGCAGCGTCAGCCAGCCGAGCCGGATCTCCGCCTCGG
Organism: Acrocarpospora macrocephala; assembly: GCF_009687865.1. Lineage (GTDB taxonomy): Bacteria > Actinomycetota > Actinomycetes > Streptosporangiales > Streptosporangiaceae > Acrocarpospora > Acrocarpospora macrocephala. The sequence goes on along the minus strand of NZ_BLAE01000028.1, from coordinate 112,452 downwards.
CCCGCGCGTCCGGACCCCACAGCGTGGCGTCCCCGGCCGCGAGCGCCGCGGGGACACCGTCCGCGACCAGCTGGGCCTTCACGTTCTGGACGGCGCCGGCGGCGTCGCCCAGAAACACCTCAACGGTCATGATCAGGCCTTCCCCAGCTCGGCCTGGACGGTGTTGAGCAGCTCCTGCCAGGACGCCGCGAACTTCTCGACACCCTCGTCCTCCAGGACGCGAACCACGTCGTCGTAGTCGATGCCGGTCTCCTTGAGCGCGGCCATGGCGTTCCAGGCCTGCTCGTAGAAGGGCCGGATGGTGTCGCCGGAGATCTTGCCGTGGTCGGCGGCGGCGTTGAGGGTCTTCTCCGGCATCGTGTTCACGGTCCCGGCGGTGACCAGCTCGTCCACGTACAGCGTGTCCGGATATTCCGGGTTCTTCGTGCCGGTGGAGGCCCACAGCGGCCGCTGCGGCCGCGCTCCGGCCGCGCGCAGCGCCTGCCAGCGCGGCGTGTTGGTGACCTCCTCGAAGGCCGCGTACGCCAGGCGGGCGTTGGCCACCGCGGCCTTGCCCTTCAGCTCCAGCGCCTCCGGCGTCCCGATCTTGTCCAGCCGCGCGTCCACCTCGGTGTCCACCCGGCTCACGAAGAACGAGGCCACCGACTCGATCCCGGCCAGCGGGATGCCCTTGGCCTGCGCCTGCTCCAGGCCGGTCAGCCAGGCGTCCATGACCGCGCGGTACCGCTCCAGCGAGAAGATCAGCGTGACGTTGACGCTGATGCCCTCCGCGAGCGCTTCCGTGATCGCGGGCAGCCCCTCCACGGTGGCCGGGATCTTGATGAACAGGTTGGGCCGGTCCACCAGCCACCACAGCGCCCGCGCCTCGGCGATCGTCGCCGCGGTGTCCCTGGCCAGCCGGGGGTCCACCTCGATCGAGACCCGCCCGTCCACGCCGCCGGTCGCGTCGTAGACCGGGCGCAGCACGTCGGCCGCCCACCGGATGTCGAACGTCGTGATCGCCCGCACCGCCTCGTCCACCGAGACCTTGCGGATGGCCAGGTCGTGCAGCTGCGTCTGGTAGGCGTCGCCCTTGCTCAGCGCGCCCGCGAAGATCGTCGGGTTGGAGGTGACGCCGGTGACGCGCTTGTCGCGCATCAGCGCGGCCAGGTTCCCGCTCTTGAGCCGCTCCCGGCTGATGTCGTCCAGCCAGATCGACACCCCGAAACCGGTCAGCTTGTTGAGGTTCTCGCTCATGTCTAGTTTCCCGTCGTCTCGCCGGGGTCGCCGCCCAGCTTCGCGATACTGCCCTTGGCCGCGGCCACCACACGCTCGGCCGTCAGGCCGAACTGCTGATACAGGGTCTTGTACGGCGCGGACGCGCCGAAGTGCTCCAGGCTCACCACGTTCCCATGGTCTCCCACGAACTCCCGCCAGCCCAGCGCGATCCCCGCCTCGACCGCGACCCGCGCCTTCACCGCCGGCGGCAGCACGGTCGTCCGGTAGGCCAGATCCTGCGCGTGGAACCACTCCACGCACGGCATCGACACCACCCGGGTGGGAATGCCCTCCGCCTCCAGCAGCTCGCGCGCCTCCACGGCCAGCTCCACCTCGCTGCCGGTGCCGATGAGCAGCACCTCGGGCTGCCCGGTGGAGGCCTCCGCCAGGATGTAGCCGCCCTTGGCGACCTTGGCGGCGTCGCCGGTGCCCTCGTAGACGGGCAGGTTCTGCCGGGTCAGCGCCAGCGCGGCCGGGCGGTCCTTGTGCTCCAGCACGACATGCCAGGCGGCGGCCGTCTCGTTGGCGTCGGCCGGCCGGACCACGTCCAGGCCGGGGATGGCGCGCAGCGCCCACAGCTGCTCGACCGGCTGGTGGGTCGGGCCGTCCTCGCCGAGGCCGATCGAGTCGTGCGTCCACACGTAGGTGACCGGCAGCTTCATCAGCGCGGCCAGCCGGACCGCTGGCCGCATGTAGTCGCTGAACACCAGGAACGTGCCGCCGTACGGCCGGGTGCCGCCGTGCAGGGCGATGCCGTTGAGGATCGCGCCCATGCCGTGCTCGCGGATGCCGAAGTGCAGCGTCCGGCCGTACGGGTTGCCGGGGAACTCCTTGGTCTGGAACTCCTCCGGGATGAAGGACGGCTGGCCCTTCATCGTCGTGTTGTTGGATTCGGCCAGGTCGGCGGAGCCGCCCCAGAGCTCGGGCAGGACCGGGCCGAGCGCGGACAGCACCTCGCCGGACGCCTTGCGGGTCGAGATCGAGGAGCCCACCTCGAAGCCCGGCAGCGCCAGGGACCAGCCGTCGGGCAGGGTCCTGGTGGCCATCCGGTCGAACAGGGCGGCCCGGTCCGGGTTGGCGTCCCGCCACTCCAGGTAGGACTTCTCCCATTCGGCGTGCGCGGCCCTGCCCCGGTCCACCACGTGGCGGGCGTGCTCCAGGAGGTTGTCCGGGACCGCGAAGTGCTGCTCCGGGTCCATGCCCAGCACCAGCTTGGTGGCGGCCACCTCGTCGGCGCCCAGCGCGGAACCGTGGATCTTGCCGGTGTTCTGCTTGTGCGGCGCGGGCCAGCCGATGATCGTGCGCAGCCGGATGAACGAGGGCCGCTCGGTCTCGGCGCGGGCCGCCTCCAGGGCCTCGTTGAGCGCGTGGACGTTCTCCACGTACTCCCCGGTCTCGGTCCAGTCGACCGTCTGGGTGTGCCAGCCGTACGCCTCGTAGCGGGCGACCACGTCCTCGGACAGGGCGATCGTGGTGTCGTCCTCGATCGAGATGTGGTTGGAGTCGAACAGCACGGTCAGGTTGCCCAGCTGCTGGTGCGCGGCCAGGGCGCTGACCTCGTGGCTGATGCCCTCCTCGATGTCGCCCTCGGAGGCCACGCACCAGATGTGGTGGTCGAAGGGGGAGGCGCCGGGTTCGGCGGCCGGGTCGAACAGGCCGCGCTCGCGGCGGGCCGCCATGGCCATGCCGACCGCGTTGCCGATGCCCTGGCCGAGCGGGCCCGTGGTGGTCTCGACGCCGGCCGTGTGGCCGTGCTCGGGGTGGCCGGGGGTGAGGCTGTCCCACTGGCGCAGGCCGCGCAGGTCGTCCAGCGTCAAGCCGTACCCGGACAAGTAGAGCTGTATATAGAGCGTCAGGCTGGAATGCCCGCACGAAAGGACGAATCTATCCCTGCCCACCCATGTCGGGTCGGACGGGTCATGTCGCATGGTCTTCTGGAAAAGAAGGTAAGCGGCGGGGGCGAGGCTCATCGCGGTGCCGGGATGGCCGGAACCCGCCTTCTCCACCGCGTCCATCGCCAGGGCCCGCACCACGTCGACGGTCCGCCGATCGAGGTCGCTCCACTCAAGGCTTGCGCTGCTCAACTGCTCGATCCCCTCTGATTTTTTCGCGCCGGTTTGGCAATTCCCGCCCACACGGGACCTTAACGGGTCGGGTGTCGTACCGTTCGGTAGACCACCGTGTATCCGCCCTGGATCCGCGCTCGATCCGACCTGAGCAGCCCCGATTCAGGGACCGCCGGTTCCCCGGACTACAGTGAGTCCTCAAGTTGCCGGCGGCTGTCCGGAGATCCGCTCTAATCAGAGGTTACGCGTTGACCCCGCACGTGCTGGAAGCGCCTTGACGGTGCTGACGAACAACCCGACGATGGCCCCGGCAGGGGCCGCGAGAACGGCCCGCCGCACCGTCGGCGAGGTCCTGCGGGCCTATGTGGCGCTGACCAAGCCGCGGATCATCGAGCTGCTGCTGATCACCACGCTGCCCGTCATGTTCCTGGCCGCCCGCGGGCTGCCCGGCCTGTGGCCCGCCACCTGGACGATGCTGTTCGGCACCCTCTCGGCCGGCAGCGCGAACGCGCTCAACTGCTACATCGACCGGGACATCGACGAGGTGATGCGGCGCACCCGCCGCCGCCCGCTGGCCCGCCACCAGGTCTCGCCGCGCGGCGCGCTGATCTTTGGTGTGATTTTGGGCGCGCTGTCCACTCTTGGCCTGGCCTTGACGGTCAACTGGCTCGCGGCGTGGCTGTCGCTGGGCGCCATCCTGTTCTACGTGCTCGTCTACTCGATGATCCTGAAGCGGCGCACGTCGCAGAACATCGTGTGGGGCGGCATCGCCGGCTGCATGCCGGTGCTGATCGGCTGGGGCGGGATCACCGGCGAGCTGGCCTGGGCGCCCGTGGTGCTGTTCGGCGTGGTGTTCTTCTGGACGCCGCCGCACACCTGGACGCTGGCCATGCGCTACCGCGAGGACTACGCCGCCGCCGCCGTCCCGATGCTCCCCGTGGTCGCCTCCGACCGGGTCGTCGTCCGCCAGATCATCGCCTACACCTGGGCGACCGTGCTCTGCTCGCTGCTGCTGTGGCCGATCGCCCAGACCACCCCGCTCTATCCCGCCGTCGCCGCCGTCCTCGGCGCCGCCTGCCTGTTCGAGGTGTACGCGCTGCGCCACCGCCTCAACGCCGGCAAGACCGGGGTCGACCTGCGGCCGATGCGGTTCTTCCACTGGTCCAACATCTACCTGGCGCTGCTGTTCCTGGCCGTGGCCGTAGACTCGCTCCTGGTCTGACGAGAATCGTCAGAGGATAATCTTGGTCACCGGGAGCGGACAGGACGTTGGGGGTCGGTTACGCTCGCGGAATGGCGAGCCTTGATCCGCGCGCGGTGCTGAGGGAACGCCCGTCGGTCGGCCTGATTCTCGGTCTCGTCGTGGCGGGGATCTGTGCCCTGGTGTCGTTCTCCTTCGACATCCTCAACGGGGATCCGGTGCAGTTCTTCATCGCCCTGGCGCTGGCCATCGCGCCGGTGCCGCTGCTGCTCGCGGGCGTGCTGGCGCTGGACCGGATGGAGCCGGAGCCGCGCAGCAACCTGATCTTCGCGTTCGCCTGGGGCGCGGGCGTGGCCGTGCTCATCGCGGGCATCCTCAACTCGCTCAACCTGATCTACGTCGAGAACCGGCTCGGGGACGCGGTCACCGCCCGCAACTACGTCGCCACCATCGGCGCGCCGGTGGTCGAGGAGACGATGAAGGGCCTGGTCCTGCTCGGGCTGCTGCGCTTCCGGCGGCAGGAGCTGGACGGCCCCACCGACGGCATCATCTACGCCAGCATGGTCGGCCTCGGCTTCGCGATGTCGGAGAACGTCAGCTACTACCTGGCGGCGCTCGCCGACAACGGCCCCGAGGGCCTGGCCGCCACCGTGGTGCTGCGCGGGGTGCTGTCGCCGTTCGCGCATCCGCTGTTCACGTCGATGATCGGCATCGCGGTGGCGTACGCGGCGCTGCACAAGGGCGCGGGCTGGGTGGTCCTGCTCGGGTGGCTTGGGGCCATGGTGTTGCACGGGCTCTGGAACGGCCTCGCCTCCTTCGGCGGGTTCCAGGGCCTGGCGGTGGCCTACCTGCTCCTGATGGCGCTGCTCGTCGTGGAGCTGTGGGTGATCGTCCGCGACCGGAAGCGGATCGTCGGGCTCATCCAGCACTACCTGCCGCCGTACGAGGCGAACGGGCTCATCAACGCCTCCGACATCTTCATGCTCTCCTCGCTGCAGAAACGCCGCCAGGCCCGGCAATGGGCCAAGGCGCACGGCGGCAAGGCCGGGGTGCGGGCCATGAGCGACTACCAGCTCGCCGCCACCGAGCTCGGCCTCCTCCACGAACGCGCCGTCCGCGGCGGCGTCAACGAGCCCGACTTCCGCGCCAGGCAACGCGCCTTCGCCGACCTCATGGCCTACGCCCGCACCAACTTCCCCATTCCGGAACGCCACCAGGCCTCCGCCGCCCGCGGCGTCCCCCCGCCCGGCTACGCCCCCGGCGCACCCCCGAACGTTCCCCCGGGCACCCAGTACCCGCCGCCGGTCTAACGTGATTCCGCGTGGGCGAACACGGGTCCGGCGCCCACCAGGGCGCCGCGGTCGCGCATGAGGAACACCACCCGCAGGGTGGCGATCCAGACCAGGGTGGAGCCGAGGACGTGGAGGCCGACCAGGAAAGCGGGGACGGCCAGGAAGTACTGGACGTAGCCGATGACTCCCTGGGCGAGTTCGACCAGGAAGAGGGTCAGCGCGGCGCGGCGGGCGAGGCCGGGGGCGTTGGTGACGTGGAGGGCGAAGGCCAGGGCGATGGTGAGGCCGACGGCGACCCAGACGAGGTCGGCGTGGATGCGGGCGACGGTCTCGATGTCGAAGGCGAAACGGGAGGCGGCCTCGTCGCCGGAGTGAGGGCCGGTGCCGGTGACGACGACGCCGGCGACCAGGAGGGTGAGGACGGCGCCCACCAGGACGAAGCCCAGGGTGCGGATGTCGCGGTGGACCAGGCGTTGCGGGGGGTTGTCGGCTTCGCCGGAGCGGGCGTAGAGGGCGAAGGCGGCGGCGATCATGCCGATCGAGATGAGGAAGTGCACGCTCACGGTGACCGGGTTGAGGGCGCTGCGGACGACCAGGCCGCCCCAGAGGCCCTGGGTGAGCACGCCGAGCGGCTGGAGCACGGCCAGCCTGACCAGGGCGGGGCGGCGGGGGGTCAGGCGCAGGGCCGCCAGGAAGCAGGCCACCGCGACCGCGAGGACGAGGAAGGTGAGCATGCGGTTGCCGAACTCGATCGCGGTGTTGATCGGGGAGATCTCGGGGTGCGCGACCGGGATGAAGCTGTCGGGGGTGCATCTCGGCCAGGTCGGGCAGCCGAGGCCGGAACCGGTCAGCCGGACGGCGGCGCCGGTGACGGTGATGCCCGCGTTGACCACGACCGCCGCGAGGGCCCATGAGCGCATGCTTCGCTGGGTGGGGGTCCAGAACGACTGATGGAGGGAGCGCAGGTTCACGCCTGACATCGTAGGTGGCCAGGGGTGCGGTCCCCGTTTCGCCCTCTTGCGAAGGCATAGTGGAATGTGACATTTTACTTCCATGCCGGACGTGGTGGTGATCGGAGCGGGGGTCGTGGGGGCCGCGTGTGCCTACTATGCGGCGCGGGCCGGGTTGAGCGTCGTCGTGGTGGATCAGGGGACGGTCGCGGGCGGAACCACGGGGGCCGGCGAGGGCAATGTCCTGGTTTCGGATAAGGAGCCGGGGCCTGAGCTGGATCTGGCGTTGTTGTCGTCCGGGCTCTGGGCGGAGCTGGCCGCGGCGGTCGGGGGGTTCGAGTACGAGCCGAAGGGCGGGCTGGTCGTCGCCGAGACGCCCGAGGTGCTGACCGCGCTGACCGGGCTCGCCGCCAAGCAGGAGTCCAGCGGGGTGCGGGCCGCCGTGGTGGATCCGGAGGAGTACGAGCCGCATATCGCGCGCGGGCTGGCGGGTGCCGTCTTCTACCCGCAGGACGCCCAGGTCCAGCCCATGCTCGCCGCCGCCCGCCTGCTGCGCGCGTCCGGCGCCGAGGTTCGTACGGGGGTACGGGTGACCGGTTTCGCCCGATCGGGAGACCGGGTCACCGGAGTCCGGACCGATGAGGGCGAGCTGCGCGCCGGAGCCGTCGTCAACGCCGCCGGGACCTGGGCGGGCGACGTCGCCGCCCTGGCGGGGATCAACCTGCCGGTGCTGCCGCGACGCGGCTTCATCCTGGTCACCGAACCGCTCCCCGAGCCGCTGATCCGGCACAAGGTCTACACGGCCGCGTACGTCACCAACGTGGCCAGCGAAGACGAGGGCCTGGAGACCTCGGCGGTCGTGGAGGGCACCCCGGCGGGAACGATCCTCATCGGCGCCAGCCGCGAACGAGTCGGATATGACCGAAATATCGCCTATCCGGTTCTCGCCCGGCTGGCCGAGCAGGCGATCGCGCTGTTCCCCGCCCTCGCCGGCAAACAAGCGATCCGCGCCTACTGCGGCTTCCGCCCCTACTGCCCCGACCACCTCCCCGTCATCGGCCCCGACCCGCGCGCCCCCGGCCTCTACCACGCCACCGGCCACGAAGGCGCGGGCATCGGCCTCGCCCCCGCCACCGGCCTACTGATCTCCCAGCTCCTCACCAGCTCTTCCGGCCAACTGGGCTCTTCCGACCGCCCTGTCCCTTCCAGCCGATTCGGCTCTTCCAGCGGATCCGATCCCTCCGACCCCTTCGCCGAATTGAGCGAATCCGGTGGATTGGGAGGGTCCGGCGACCGACTGGATATAGACGTTTTCCCGTTCCGTCCCGAGAGGTTCGCATGACCGCCCCCTTCGAGATCGTCTTCTCCGGGCGGCCCATCCCGGTTCGACCCGGCCAGACGATCGGCGCGGCTCTCCACGCCGCCGGAATCCGATCCTGGCGCACCACCAGGATCAACGGCCGCCCGCGCGGCCTGTTCTGTGGCATCGGCGTCTGCTTCGACTGCCTGCTTACCGTCAACGGCGAACCCAACGTCCGCGCCTGCCTGACGGTGGCCCACCCCGGGGACGAGGTGACCCCGTCATGAAATATGACCTCATAATCATCGGGGGCGGCCCGGCCGGGATGGCGGCAGCGGGCACCGCGGCCCGAGCGGGACTGGACGTCGCACTAATCGACGCCGCTCCACAGCTCGGCGGTCAGTTCCATCGCCAGCCGCCGCCAGACTTCGGTGTATGGAAGGAAACCTCGTGGGATGGGGCGACCGGCGACCGGCCTCATCGGGGTGGCGGTGCAGGCGGCGAGTTCCAGCTAGGCGGGCACGCGGGTATCGAGGTCGGGCGGGGTGGCCGCGCGGGCGGCGGGCCTAAGCCAGGCGGCGGGCCTAAGCAAGGCGGTGGACCTAAGCCAGGCGGTGGGTCTGGACTGCCCGTTTCCGTGCCTTCACCCAGGCGGGACTTTCTGCGGCTTCGTGATCGTCTGGCTGGGGTGGATCTTCATCTGGGGCGCCGGGTGTGGGCGGTGGAACCTTCGTTCTCGGTGCACCACGACGGTGGGACGCTGGCGGCCGAGCGGTTGCTGATCGCGACGGGGGCGCACGATCGGGTGGTGCCGTTTCCCGGCTGGGATCTGCCCGGGGTGATGACCGGTGGGGGCGCGCAGGCGCTGCTCAAGGGGAATCTTGTGGTGGCTGGGCGGCGGATCGTGGTGGCGGGGACCGGGCCGTTCCTGCTGCCTGTCGCGGCTGGGCTCGCCGCCGCTGGTGCGCACGTTGTCGGGGTGTTCGAGGCGGCTCGCCGGGTGGGTGCATTGGCGCGGTATCCGGCCAAAGTCCTCGAAGGTGCCGGTTATGGGGTACAACTGGCGCGGCATCGGGTGCCGTACCACCGGGGACAGGCCGTCGTCGCGGCGCATGGGACCGATGAGCTCACGAAAGTCACCGTTGCGAAGATCGACGCGGAGTGGCGGGCGGTCAAGACGCGGGACATCGAGTGTGACGTGCTCGCGGTGGGCTACGGGTTCGTGCCGCAGCTCGATCTGCCCGTGCAGCTCGGATGCGCGACCACGCGGGACTCCGATGGCAGTCCCATCGTGGCCGTCGACGCGGAGATGCGGACCTCGGTTCCCGGCGTGTACGCGGCCGGGGAGACCACCGGCGTCGGCGGCGCGGAGCTGGCCGAGCTCGAAGGGGTCATCGCCGCGCACTCGATCACCGGCACGCCCGTCCCGCCCGGAATCGCGCGGCGGAGGGAGCGGGCGTGGGCGTTCGCGCGGCTGCTGCACGAGGTGTTTCCCGTCCGGGACGGCTGGCGGAGCTGGCTGCGGGAGGACACGATCGTCTGCCGGTGCGAGGAGGTTCCGTACCGGGCGATCGGCGAAGCGCAGGAGCTGGGCGCCACCGACGCGCGGTCGATCAAGTCGCTGGCCCGGCCGGGCATGGGCTGGTGCCAGGGCCGGATGTGCGGGTACGCCGTCGCCCGGCTGGCCGGGGAGGACCCGCCACCGCCGCGCCGCCCGATCGCGCAGCCCATCAGCTTGCAGGACCTGGCCGCCTACCCATTGAGGAGATCCAACGATGACACGTGAGAAGCCGTGGCGCGGCGTGATGGTGGCCACGGCGCTCCCACTAAAAGCTGATTTGTCCGTAGATTTCGATGCCTTTGGCGAGCATTGCCGGTGGCTGGTGGCGTCCGGCTGTGACGGTGTCGTGCCGAACGGGTCGCTGGGGGAGTACCAGACGCTGACCGCCGACGAGCGGGCCCAGGTCGTGCGCACCGCCGTCGCGGCCATCGGCGCGGACCGCGTCATGCCGGGCATCGCCGCCTATGGCGCCCAGGAGGCCAGGCGCTGGGCCGAGCAGGCCGGGGAGGCCGGCTGCGGTGCGGTCATGCTGCTGCCGCCCAACAGCTACCGCGGCGACGAGCGCGCCACGATCGAGCACTACCGGATCGTGGCCGAGGCGGGCGTGCCGATCGTCGCCTACAACAACCCGATCGACACCAAGATCGACCTGACCCCGGCGTTGCTGGCCCAGCTGTACGCCGAAGGCCTGATCGTGGCCGTCAAGGAGTTCACCGGCGACGTCCGCAGGGCGTACGAGATCGCGGAGCAGGCGCCGGGCCTGGACCTGCTGGTCGGCTCCGACGACGTGCTGCTCGAACTGGCGCTGGCCGGCGCGGTCGGCTGGGTCGCGGGCTACCCGAACGCGCTGCCCGAGGCCACGGTGCGCCTCTACCGGGCGGCCATGGCCGGGGATCTGGGCGTCGCGCAGCCGCTGTATCGTGCGTTGCATCCGCTGCTGCGCTGGGACGCCAAGATCGAGTTCGTCCAGGCCATCAAGTTTTCCATGGACCTCGCCGGACGGCCGGGCGGCGGCTGCCGTCCGCCCAGGCAGCCGCTGCTGCCCGCGCAGGCGGCGGCGGTCCGGGCGGCGACCGAGAAGGCACTCGCGGAAGGACTGCGCTGACATGCGGACCAAACGGGTGTTCCACGCCGTCGACTCGCACACGGAGGGCATGCCGACCCGCGTCATCACCGGCGGGGTCGGGGTGATCCCGGGCGCCACCATGGCGGAGCGCCGCGAATATTTCATGGCCAACCTGGACCATGTCCGCACCCTGCTCATGTACGAGCCGCGCGGCCACGCGGCGATGAGCGGCGCGATCCTGCAGCCGCCCACCCGCCCGGACGCCGACTGGGGAGTGCTTTACATCGAGGTGTCCGGCTGCCTGCCCATGTGCGGGCACGGCACGATCGGCGTCGCCACCGTCCTGGTGGAGACCGGAATGGTCGAGGTGACCGAGCCGGTGACGACGATCAGGCTCGACACGCCCGCCGGTCTGGTCACCGCGTCGGTCGCCGTCGAAAACGGAGCCGCGACCTCGGTCACCATCCAGAACGTGCCCTCGTTCAGCGTCGCCCTGGACCAGACCATAAAAGTCACCGGATATGGCGAAATAACGTACGACCTCGCCTATGGCGGGAATTTCTACGCGATTGTCCCCATCGAAGCCGTCGGGCTTCCGTTCGATCGGGCGTACAAGCAGCAGATCCTTGACGCCGGGCTGGCGATCATGGATGCCATTCCCGAACCCGCGCACCCGCTCGATCCCGGCATCAAAGGCTGCCACCACGTGCAGTTCCTCGCCCCGGGATCCGACGCCCGGCTGTCCCGCCACGCCATGGCGATCCACCCCGGCTGGTTCGACCGCTCCCCGTGCGGCACCGGCACCAGCGCCAGAATGGCCCAGCTCCACGCCCGCGGCGAACTCCCGCTTAGTACGGACTTCGTCAACGAATCCTTCATCGGCACCCGCTTCACCGGCCGCCTGATCGAGGAGACCACCGTCGCCGGACTCCCCGCCGTGATCCCCACGATCACCGGCCGCGCCTGGATCACCGGCACCGCCCAATATTTCCTCGACCCCTCTGACCCGTTCCCCAATGGATTCTTACTCTGATCACCTGATGCCGTTTGTCCGGATGCGAAACGGTACGATCCCCCTTTGGCCATCCCGCCGGAACCATTCCGGCCCCGGAAAGCCCCGGAACGGATGTCATGCTGGCAGGGAGTACGCGAGTGGGGAGTGGGATGGCTCGGGGAGCTGAAGGGCTCGGCCTGCCGGCGGTGGGGGAGCGGCTGAGCCTGCGCGAGCAGGTCGCCCAGGCGTTGCGGGGGGCCCTGGTCGCGGGGGAGATGCGGCCGGGGGTGGTCTACTCGGCTCCCGTGCTGGCCGCCCAGTTCGGCGTCTCGGCCACCCCGGTCCGGGAGGCCATGCTCGACCTGGCCAAGGAGGGCCTGGTCGAGGCCGTGCGCAACAAGGGCTTCCGGGTCACCGAGATGTCGGAACGGGACCTGGACGAGATCACCGAGCTCCGCCAGCTGATCGAGGTCCCCACCGTCGCCCGGCTGGCCGACCCGGCCAGGGCGGCCGAGTTCGAGCGCCTGCGCCCGCTGGCCCGCGAGATCGTCACCGCCGCCGTCCGCGGCGACCTGCTCACCTACGTCAACGCCGACCTGCGCTTCCACCTGGAACTGCTGGGCATGTCCGGCAACGCGCACCTGGTGGAGGTCGTCCGCGACCTGCGCGGCCGGGCCCGGCTCTACGGGCTGAAGGGCCTGGCCGACCGGGGCGTGCTGGCCAACTCGGCGCACGAGCACCTCGACCTGCTCGACGCCCTCAGCCGCGGCGACGGGACCGCCGCCGAGCACATCATGAACCACCACATCCAGCACGTCCGGGGGATCTGGGCCAACAAGCCTGAATGATCAGGATCTCGTCGCGCCGATCGAGGCGATGATCACGCAGCCGATGGCCGCCCACTCGCGCAGGTGCAGCAACTCGCCCAGGATGAACAGCCCGGCCAGCGCGGCGGCGGCCGGTTCCAGGCTCATCAGGATGCCGAACACCCGCTTGGGCATCCGGCGCAGCGCCTCCAGCTCCAGCGTGTAGGGAATGACCGACGACAGCAGCCCGACGCCGAGCCCGAGCAGCAGGATCTCGGGCCGGAGCAGGTCCATGCCCCCGGCGGTGATCCCCACCGGCGCGACCACCAGCGTGGACACCAGCATCGCGAAGGATAATCCCGTGGTCCCGGGGAAGCGCCGCCCGACCGAGGCCGACAGCAGGATGTAGGCCGCCCAGAGCGCCCCCGCCCCCAGCGCGAACCCGATCCCCGCCCAGCTCGTGCCCGCCGCCTTCCCCCACGGCGCGAGCAGCATGATCCCGGCCGCCGCCAGCACCACCCACAGCAGGTCCAGCCTGCGCCGGGACGCCACCACGGCGACCGTCAGCGGCCCGATGAACTCGATCGCCACCGCGATCCCCATCGGCAGCCGCGCCAGCGCCTCGTAGAACGAGAGGTTCATCAGCCCGAGACTGACCCCGAACGCCGCCCCCGCCAGCAGATCCTTGCGGCTGAGCCCGCGCACCCGGGGCAGCGCGAGCGCCACCAGCACCAGCGCCCCCGTGCTGATCCGCAGGAACACCACCGCGCTCGGCGGCAACATCGCGAACAGATTCTTCGCCAGCCCCGCCCCCACCTGCACCGACACGATCCCCAGCAACACCAGCCCCGACGGCGGCACGGCGTCGGACGCGGCCCTGACCCCCGCCCCGATCCGAATCCTGTACGGCCGTGCGGACCCGGAAACGGTCTCGGCGGTCACGAGCGCAACTCCTCACACATATGAGCCAGGCAGCCCTCAAATCGTAGAGGTATGCCCCCAATTCGGGCGAACAGTTAAATATCCCTCATGGGAAGGGCGGGTGGACTTTGCGGTCATTCCCACCGGAACGTTCTCGCGGCCAGCGTCAGCGACACCGCCGCCCACCCCGCGAGCACGCACACCGCCAGCCACGGCAACCCGCCGCCCTCGGCGAGCACCGAACGCATCCCGTCCGTGAAGGCGCCCAGGGGAAGGAACTCCAGCACGGGCTGGATCCCCTGGGGATACGTCGACAGCGGAAGCACCACTCCACCGAGACCCAGCATCACCAGGTAGACCAGATTCGCCCCCGCCAGCGTCGCCTCCGCGCGCAGGGTCCCGGCCATCAGCAGGCCGAGACCGCTGAACGCCGCCGTGCCCAGCAGGATCAGCGCCGCTGCCCACAGCGGATTACCCCGCGGCGACCAGCCGAGCCCCAGCGCGACCGCGACCAGCACCACGACCTGGAGCACCTCGACGGCGAGCACCGCCGCCGTCTTGGCCAGCATCAGCCCGGTACGCGACAGGGGAGTGGCGCCCAGGCGCTTGAGCACGCCGTAACGCCGCTCGAACCCGGTCGCGATCGCCTGGCCGGTGAAGGCGGTGGACATGATGGCCAGCGCCAGCACGCCGGGCGCCACGAAATCCACCCGCTCGCCCGCCACGTCCAGCAGCGGCGCCTTGGAGAAGCCGACCAGCAGCAGCACCGGAATGATCATGGTCAGCAGCAGCTGTTCGCCATTGCGCAGCATCGCCCGGACCTCGGCCCCCGCCTGCGCGAGCACCATCCGCCCGAGCGGCGCGGCCCCGGGCGCGGGACGGAAGTCGAGAGTCGTCATCGCCATGAATCCGCCAAGATCTGTCGGAAAAATCGGACTTGGAGCGCCGGGACCTGTCGGACTCTCGCTATTCGGACCGGTTGGCAATGCCGAAATCTCACGATCAGCCGAACCGGTTGGGCATCTCGGACTTGCCGGATCCGGATGGGTTCGTCCTGGCGTGTCTGTGCGGGCTCCAGAACCTGGCGGCGGTTCACCTGAGTTCTCTTCCCGTCAGCTCGAGGAAAACGTCCTCCAAGGTGCGGCGTTCGATGCTCAGGTCCTCGGTCGTCACGCCCTCGGTGGCGCACCAGGCGGTCACGGTGGCCAGCAGCGACGGATCGACCAGGCCCTCGATGATGTAGTGGCCCGCCGGGGACTCCTTCGCGGCGCTCCCCGCGGGCAGGGCGGCGAGCAGTTCGTCGAGGTCGAGCCCGGGCCTGGCGCGGAAGCGGAGCTGGCGTTCCGCGCCGGTGAGGGCGGCGGGGCTGCCCTCGGAGACGACGCGGCCCCGGTCGATGATGACGACGTGGTCGGCGAGTTTCTCCGCCTCGTCCATGTAGTGGGTGGTCAGCACCACCGAGACCCCGGCCGCCCTGAGCTCGCCGACGACCTCCCAGCAGGCGTGCCTGGCCTGCGGGTCCAGCCCGGCGGTCGGCTCGTCCAGGAACACCAGCTCCGGCCGCCCGATCACGGCGGCGGCCAGCGACAGCCGCTGCTGCTGCCCGCCGGACAGCCGCCGGAACGGCGTGCGCGCGTGCTCGGTCAGGCCCAGCCGGTCCAGCAGCGCGGCGGCCGGGAGCGGATGGGCGTGGAACCGGGACACCAGGCGCAGCCACTCGCCCGCCCTGATCGCCTGCGGCACCCCGCCGGACTGCGGCATCACCCCGACCCTGGCCCGCAGGCTCGGGTCCCCGGGAAGCAGGCCGAGCACCCGCACCGAACCCGCGTCGAACCGCAGGAATCCCTCGCAGATCTCGATCGTGGAGGTCTTCCCCGCGCCGTTGGGGCCCAGAATCGCCGTCACCTCGCCACGAGCGCACCTCAAGGTCAGCCCGTCGACGGCTGTGGTCCGCCCGTACCGCTTCACCAGGCCGGTGATCTCGACGGCAGGGGAAATCATGCCTACGAGTTTAGGGAGTGCCGAGCCCGCTCCCGCCTCCGGCGTCCCAGGTAAACCCTTGCATGGAATCCCGCAAAGTCAGCAGATTTCGGGACAAAGCACGTGTAACTCTTAAATCGTCCTGTGTCACCGAGAAGGGGGATCGGCATGCCGGAGTTCACGAGGTATCGACCGGGCACGGCCTGCTGGGTGGACCTGTCCAGCACCAACGTCGAGGAGTCGGCGGACTTCTACGGGCAGCTCTTCGGCTGGACGGCCGAGTTCGACGACCGCCCGGAAACCGGCGGATACGGCATGTTCCGCCGCGGCGGCAAGGCGGTGGCCGGGATCGGCCGGACGATGAGCGAGAACCAGCCCACCAGCTGGAACACCTACTTCGCCACCGAAGACGCCGGGAAGACCGCGCAGGCGGTCCGGGAGGCCGGCGGCACGGTGATCATGGAGCCCATGGAGATCGTGGACGAGGGCACCATGGCCGTCTTCCAGGACCCGACCGGCGCGTACGTCAGCGTCTGGCAGTCCAACCGCCACCCCGGCGCCCAGGTGGCCGGCGAGCCGGGCACCCTCAACTGGGTGGAGCTGCTCACCCGCGACGTCGAGGCGGCCAAACACTTCTACACCCGGGTCTTCGGCTGGACCACGGAGAATCGCATGATGGGCTCCATGCCGTACACCATGTTCATGATGGCCGGGGAGACGGTCTGCGGGATGATGGAGATGGGCAGCCAGTTCCCGGCCGACGTGCCGGCGCACTGGCTGGTCTACCTCGGCACCGCGGACCTGGACGCCACCATCGCACAGGCGCGCGGCCTCGGCGCCCGGCAGCTCTACGGGCCGATGACCGTGCCCGACATGGGGCGGTTCGCGGTGTTCGCCGACCCGCAGCGCGCGCCTTTCGCCGCCTGGCAGCAGGCCTGATCGCGAATTACGGGCCGGGACCTTGATCGGTTCCGGCCCATCATCGCGTTTGCCCAGGTTAGGTAAGGCTTGCCTGCGTGACAAATTACATTCTTCGCGTATCCCGCTTCCGTTTGTGGTGAGGGAAGGAATTACGCCACACTGATGTTGTGAAATACGTGACCGGGATGGCGAACACTAGGGAGACCGCGGCCTCGCGGCGCTCTGCTGTGCCGCAGGCGCCTGGTGTAGTGCCGTCGGCCGAGCGTGGGACCCGTGCCCACGTCGCCCGGCTCATCATGGAGCACGGCCCCGTGACCGCGGCCGCGCTCGGCGAACGGCTCGGGCTCACCCCGGCCGCCGTCCGCCGCCACCTTGACAACCTCCTGGCCGAAGGCATGATCGAGCCGCGCACCGCCCGCCAGCGCGGGCAGCGCGGCCGGGGCCGCCCGGCGAAGCTGTTCGGCATCACCGACGCCGGCCGCAGCGCCTTCGAACACGCATACGATGACCTGGCCGGGAGCGCCCTGCGCTTCCTGGCCGACCGCCTCGGCGGCGAGGCCGTGACCGACTTCGCCCGCTCGCAGGTGTCCGCCCTGGTCGCCCGCCTCACGCCGATCATGCGAGAGGTGCCGGAGGACCAGCGGCTGCGGGTGCTGGCCGAAGCCCTGTCCGCCGACGGCTACGCGGCCTCGGCGAGCAAGACCGGCACCGGCGGTGAGCAGCTCTGCCAGCACCACTGCCCGGTCGCGCACGTGGCCGCGGAGTTCCCCCAGTTGTGCGAGGCCGAGACCGAGGCCTTCGGGCAGCTGCTCGGGACGCCCGTGCAGCGCCTGGCCACCATCGCGCACGGCGACGGCATCTGCACCACCCATGTAAGCCCCCGATCGCATGTAATCCTCAGCCCGCAGCAAAGAGAGAGCAAGGAGTCCGGAAGGTGACTATCACCGACCGCCCGGAGCTGGAAGGCCTCGGGAACTATAAGTTCGGCTGGTCCGACTCGGACGCCGCGGGAGCCGTGGCGCGCCGTGGCCTTTCCGAGGACGTGGTCCGCAACATCTCCGGACTCAAGAACGAGCCGGAATGGATGCTCGACCTGCGGCTGAAGGGCCTGCGGCTGTTCGGCAGGAAGCCCATGCCCACCTGGGGCGCCGACCTGACCGGCATCGACTTCGACAACATCAAATACTTCGTCCGCTCCACCGAGAAGCAGGCCGCGTCCTGGGACGAGCTGCCCGCCGACATCAAGAACACCTACGACAAGCTCGGCATCCCCGAGGCGGAGAAGCAGCGCCTCATCGCCGGCGTCGCCGCGCAGTACGAGTCGGAGGTCGTCTACCACAAGATCCGCGAGGACCTTGAGGAGAAGGGCGTCATCTTCGTCGACACCGACACCGGCCTGCGCGAGCACGAGGAGCTCTTCAAGGAGTACTTCGGCACGGTCATCCCGGTCGGCGACAACAAGTTCGCCGCGCTCAACACCGCGACCTGGTCCGGCGGCTCCTTCATCTACGTGCCGCCGAACGTCAACGTGGAGATCCCGCTGCAGGCCTACTTCCGGATCAACACCGAGAACATGGGCCAGTTCGAGCGCACCCTGATCATCGTCGACGAGAACTCGTACGTGCACTACGTCGAGGGCTGCACCGCGCCGATCTACTCCTCCGACTCGCTGCACTCCGCGGTCGTGGAGATCATCGTGAAGAAGGGCGCCCGCTGCCGCTACACGACCATCCAGAACTGGTCGAACAACGTCTACAACCTGGTCACCAAGCGCGCCGTGGCGTACGAGGGCGCGACCATGGAGTGGATCGACGGCAACATCGGCTCCAAGGTCACCATGAAGTACCCGGCCGTCTACCTGATGGGCGAGCACGCCAAGGGCGAGACCCTGTCGGTCGCGTTCGCGGGCGAGGGCCAGCACCAGGACGCCGGTTCGAAGATGGTGCACCTCGCGCCGAACACCTCCTCCACCATCATCTCCAAGTCGGTGGCGCGGGGCGGCGGGCGCACGTCGTACCGCGGTCTGGTGCAGATCGAGGAGGGTGCGTACGGCTCCGCCTCGACGGTGAAGTGCGACGCGCTGCTGGTCGACCAGATCAGCCGCTCCGACACCTACCCGTATGTGGACGTGCGGGAGGACGACGTCTCCATGGGTCACGAGGCCACCGTCTCCAAGGTCTCCGAGGACCAGCTCTTCTACCTGATGAGCCGCGGCCTGGGCGAGGACGAGGCGATGGCGATGATCGTCCGCGGCTTCGTCGAGCCCATCGCGCGCGAGCTCCCGATGGAGTACGCGCTGGAGCTCAACCGGCTCATCGAGCTGCAGATGGAAGGAGCGGTGGGCTGACCATGGGCCTGGAGACCAAGCCTCTCGTCACCCTGCACGAGAAGGCCTCATACGACCTCGCCGATTTCCCGGTCCCCACCGGGCGCGAGGAGGAGTGGCGGTTCACGCCGCTGTCCCGGCTGAAGGGCCTGCACGACGGCTCCGCCGTCTCCGACGGCACCGACAAGGTGGAACTGTTCCTCCCCGAGGGGATCGGTTCCGAGCTGGTCGGCCGCGACGACCCCCGGGTCGGCAAGGCCGGCAAGCCCGCCGACCGGGTCGCGGCCCAGGCGTTCGCCTCGTTCGAGAAGGCGACCGTGCTCACCGTGCCGCGCGAGGCCGTGGTCGCCGAGCCGATCCGGATCGACGTGCACGGCGAGGGCGGCACGCTCTTCACCCACCTGGTCGTGGACGTCAAGCCGATGGCCGAGGTCGTCGTCGTGGTCACCCACACCGGCACCGGCGTCCGGGCCGGGAACGTCGAGTTCCTGGTCGGCGACGGCGCGAAGGTCACTTTCGTGGCCCTGCAGGACAGCGACCGGGACGCGGTGTACCTGGCCCAGCACACCGCGCTGATCGGCCGGGACGCCACCTTCAAGTCGATCGTGGTCACCCTCGGCGGCGACGTCGTCCGGCTCTCCCCGAGGATCGGCTACGCCGGTCGCGGCGGGGACGCCGAGCTGGTCGGCCTCTACTTCGCCGACACCGGGCAGCACCTGGAACACCGGCTGCTGGTGGACCACAGCGTCCCCGACTGCCGCAGCAACGTGATCTACAAGGGCGGCCTGCAGGGCGAGGGCGCGCACACCGTCTGGATCGGCGACGTCATCATCCGCGCCGAGGCCACCGGCACCGACACCTACGAGCTCAATCGCAACCTGCTGCTCACCGACGGGGCCCGGGCGGACTCCGTGCCGAACCTGGAGATCCTCACCGGTGAGATCACCGGCGCGGGGCACGCCTCCGCGTCCGGGCGGCTGGACGACGAGCACCTGTTCTACCTGCAGGCGCGCGGCATCCCCGAGTCGGAGGCCAGGCGGCTGGTCGTGCACGGGTTCTTCAACGAGCTGATCCAGCGCATCGACGTGCCGGAGATCCAGGAACGCGTGCTGGCGGCGGTGGAAGCGGAGCTCACCCGATGACGTTCGAAAAGGTCTGCAAGCTGGCGGACATCCCGGACGAGGGGGTCATCCCCGTCGAGGTCGACGGCACCCCGGTCGCGGTCGTGCGCACCAGCGAAGGGGTGTTCGCGCTCCACGACGTGTGCTCGCACGCCGAGGTCAGGCTGAGCGAGGGCGACGTCTACGACGGCACCCTCGAATGCTGGCTGCACGGCTCCTGCTTCGACGTGGCCACCGGCAAGCCGACCGGGCCTCCGGCCACCAGGCCTGTTCCCACCTATCCAGTCAAGATCGACGGCGACGACGTCTATGTCTCGCTCTCGAAGGAGTCATGACCGTGTCCACGCTTGAGATTCACGACCTGCACGTCTCCGTCGGCGACAAGGAGATCCTCAAGGGGGTCGACCTGGTGGTCAGCTCGGGGGAGACGCACGCCATCATGGGCCCCAACGGCTCCGGCAAGTCCACCCTCGCGTACGCGATCGCCGGCCACCCCAAATACACGATCACCTCGGGCCGGGTCCTGCTGGACGGCGAGGACCTGCTGGACATGACCGTGGACGAGCGCGCCCGCGCCGGTCTGTTCCTGGCCATGCAGTATCCCGTCGAGGTGCCCGGCGTCTCGGTCTCCAACTTCCTGCGCAGCGCCGTCACCGCCGTCCGCGGCGAGGCCCCCAAGCTGCGCGAGTTCGCCAAGGACCTGAAGAAGGGCATGGACGCGCTGGCCATCGACGGCTCCTTCGCCACCCGCAACACCAACGAGGGCTTCTCCGGCGGCGAGAAGAAGCGGCACGAGATCCTCCAGCTGGAGCTGCTCAAGCCGAAGATCGCCGTCCTCGACGAGACCGACTCCGGCCTGGACGTGGACGCGCTGCGGGTGGTCTCCGAGGGCATCAACCGGTTTCGCGAGTCCGGCGACACCGGGGTGCTGCTGATCACGCACTACACCCGCATCCTGCGCTACGTGACGCCCGACTTCGTGCACGTCTTCGCGGCCGGCCGGATCGTCGAGGAGGGCGGGCCCGAGCTGGCCGAGAAGCTGGAGGACGAGGGCTACGAGGCGTACACGAAGGCCGCGCTCTGATGGACGGCCTTGATGTGGAGCGGATCAGGAAGGACTTCCCGGTCCTTTCCCGCGAGCTGCCCGGCGGGCGGCCGCTGATCTACCTGGACTCGGGTAACTCCTCGCAGAAGCCGGTCCAGGTGATCGAGGCCATGCGGGACCACCTGTCGATGCACTACAGCAACGTCGGGCGGGCCCACCACGCGCTGGGCGCCGAATCCACCGAGGCGTACGAGAACGCCCGCGACAAGATCGCCGCCTTCATCGGCGCGCCCTCCCGGGACGAGGTGATCTTCACCAAGAACGCCTCCGAGGCGATCAACCTCGTCGCGTACGCCTTCGGGAACCCCCTCAACACCGACGAGCGGTTCCGGCTCGGCCCCGGTGACGAGATCGTCATCACCGAGATGGAGCATCACTCCAACATCGTGCCGTGGCAGTTCGCGGCCCAGCGAAGCGGCGCCACGCTGCGCTGGTTCGGCGTCACCGACGAGGGCCGCCTGGACCTGTCGAACCTGGACGAGCTCGTCAACGAGCGCACGAAGGTCGTCGCGTTCGCGCACCAGTCCAACGTGCTCGGCACGGTCAACTCCATCTCGCCCATCCTGGCGCGAGCCCGCCAGGTGGGCGCGCTGGTGCTGCTGGACTCCTCCCAGGCGGTGCCGCACAAGCCGGTGGACGTGGCCGAGCTCGGCGTGGACTTCATCGCCTTCACCGGGCACAAGATGGTCGGTCCCTCGGGGATCGGGGTGCTCTGGGGCAAGGCGGAGCTGCTGGACGCGATGCCGCCGTTCCTGGGCGGGGGCGAGATGATCGAGGCGGTCTGGATGGACCGGTCGACGTTCGCGCCGGCGCCGCACAAGTTCGAGGCCGGGACCCCGCCGATCGTCGAGGCCATCGGCCTGGGCGTCGCGGTGGACTACCTCACCGACGTCGGCATGCCCGCCATCAAGGAGTGGGAACACCAGCTGACCGGGTACGCGTTGCAAGCCTTGTCGGAAATTTCGGGATTGCGGGTGATCGGTCCGCGGTCGGTGGTGTCGCGGGGAGGCACGGTGTCGTTCACGTTGAAGACGCCGGGTGGCTTCGACATACATCCGCATGATGTGGGGCAGATCTTGGACGACGTGTTCGGCATCGCCGTCCGGGTCGGGCACCATTGCGCGCGGCCGCTGCACCTGCGGTTCGGCATTCCGGCCACGACGCGGGCCTCGCTGTACCTTTACAACACCACCGACGAGATCGACGCCCTGGTTCGCGGGCTCCATCATGTGCAGAAAGTGTTCGGATGATCGCGGAATCGATGTACCAGGAGTTGATCCTGGAGCATTACAAGCACCCGCAGGGGCGTGGCCTGCGGGAGCCGTACGACGCCGAGGTTCACCACGTGAACCCGACCTGTGGCGACGAGATCACGCTGCGGGTCAAGGTGGAGTCGGGCAAGGTCGCCGACGTGTCGTACGAAGGGCAGGGCTGCTCGATCAGCCAGGCCGCCGCGTCGGTGCTGCACGAGCTGGCGGCCGGGTCCACGGTCGTGGACTCGCTCGCGGTGGTCGACGAGTTCACCCGGCTGATGCAGGGCCGGGGCACGGTCCAGGCCGACGAAGAGGTGCTCGGTGACGCCGTCGCGTTCGCCGGGGTGGCCAAGTTCCCCGCGCGGGTGAAATGCGCGCTGCTGGCCTGGATGGCATACAAGGACGCTGTGGTGAGGAGTTCCTGATGAGCAAGCCCACTGAGACGCCGACTGTGGCGGCATATGACGGCGATCTGGCTCTGGACGACGTCATGGAGGCGCTGAAGGACGTCGTCGACCCCGAGCTGGGCATCAACGTCGTCGACCTGGGCCTCATCTACGGCCTCAACCTGGACGCCGCCGGCGAGGGCGAGCGGCCGGTCGCCACCATCGACATGACGCTCACCAGCGCGGCCTGCCCGCTCACCGACGTCATCGAGGACCAGGCCAACTCGGCGCTGGCCGACATGGTCTCCAGCGTGGTCATCAACTGGGTGTGGCTGCCGCCGTGGGGACCCGACAAGATCACCGATGAGGGTCGCGATCAGCTGCGCATGCTGGGCTTCAACGTGTGATGGTCATGACGCCCGGAAATCCGGGGTAAGATAGATCGGACTCCGGCTTTTCCAAGCCGCTGGGTCGGTCACGACCAGTGACTATTCGCCGCGACTGTGAACCGCGGCACCTGCACACTGCTGAGCAGATTTCGCGCCACGCTGACGTGGCTGCGACGTGGCCGGGGACGGATCCCCGGCCTCAGGGGCGGTGCGCAGAACCGGCACCGTCCGGCACCTGAAAGGGGTGCCTCGTCCGGAACGGCCTGAGGCCGTCCGGACCACCTGGCTCGTCCTTACGCAGAAGTGACGCGCCCACGCCCGTGCTGCGGCACGTCATCTTCTATGGAAAGGCACGACTTCGTGACCACGCTTGACCCCGCTATGCCCGTCACCGCCGACGTTCTCGCCCCCGAGACCCCGGCGGTGTCGGAGTTCACCCTGCTCGGATTGCCCCGCCCGCTCGTCACGGGCCTGGCCCGCGCCGGCATCAACGCGCCGTTCCCGATCCAGCGAGCGGCCATCCCCGACATCCTCGCCGGGCACGACGTGCTCGGACGCGGCCAGACCGGCTCTGGCAAAACCCTCGCTTTCGGCCTGCCCATGATGGCCAGGATCGCTGGTGAGAAGGCGCAGCCGCGCCGTCCCCGGGCGATCATCCTGGTGCCCACCCGCGAGCTGGCCCTCCAGGTCGCCGACGCTTTGGAGCCCCTCGGCCGCGGCCTCAGCCTGCGGATGAAGACCGTGGTCGGCGGCATGTCCATGGGCAAGCAGGTCGAGGCGCTGCGCCGCGGCGTCGAGGTCATCGTGGCCACCCCCGGCCGGTTGACCGACCTGATGGAACAGGGCGAGTGCTCCCTTGAGGACGTCCAGGTGAGCATCCTGGACGAGGCCGACCACATGTGCGACCTCGGCTTCTTCCCCGTCGTCAGCGCCATCCTGAACGAGACCCCCGCCGACGGCCAGCGCCTGCTGTTCTCGGCCACCCTCGACGGCGACGTCGACAAGCTCGTCCGGCGTTTCCTCACCAACCCGGTGACCCACTCGCTCTCCCCGGCCACCTCCTCGGTCGAGCTGATGGAACACCACATGTTCCAGGTCACCTTCCACGACAAGCCCGACGTCACCGCCGAGATCGCCGCCCGCGAGGGCCGCACGATCATGTTCGTCCGCACCCAGCACGGCGTGGACCGCGTGGTCAAGCAGCTCGCCCGGGTCGGCGTCAAGGCCGGCGGCCTGCACGGCGGCAAGCGCCAGAACCAGCGCACCCGGATCCTCGGCGAGTTCCGTGAGGGCAACGTCCAGGTCCTGGTCTGTACGGACGTCGCGGCCCGGGGCATCCACGTCGACGACGTGACCCTGGTGCTGCACATCGACCCGCCGGCGGACCACAAGAGCTACCTGCACCGCGGCGGCCGTACGGCTCGCGCCGGGGAGCGGGGCTCGGTGGTGACGCTGGTTATGCCGAACGAGCGCAGGACCACCGAGGCGATGGCGCGGCGGGCCGGGATCAACCCGTCCCGGCACAAGGTCGTGCCCGGGGACCCGGTGCTGGCCGAGATCGCGGGCGCGCAGCAGCCCTCCGGCGAGTCCATCCCGGTCTGGGAGCCCGACGTGCGCAAGCCGCTGCGGGCCACCAAGGAGCGCGGCCCGCGCGGCGGCTTCGGCGACGGCGAGCGGCGCCCGCGCCGGTACGCCGACCGCAACCGGTCCGAGGACTTCAACCGCCGCCCGGCGGAGGACGGCGAGGCACGGCGCCGGGACAGTCGTGACAATGGCGGCGGAGCCCCGCGCGGGCAGTTCCGCGACGACCGCGGGCCGCGCACGTTCGGCGGCGACCGTCCGCGCGAGAACGGCCGCCCGGCCGACCGTTCCAGTGACCGGCCTAACGACCGTCCCAACGGGCGTTCGTACGACCGCGACGATCGCCGTGGATTCGGCAACGATCGCCCGGCGTATGACCGGCCCGCTTACGACCGTCAGGATCGTCCGGCCGGCGACCGGCCGTACGGCAACAACCGGCCGTTCAACGGCGACCGGCCCGCCGGGCGCGGGCGTTCGTTCACGGGTGACCGGGACGGCGGGCGCCGGTTCGAGGACCGGGGCGCCGAGCGTGGCGGATACCGGGGCAACGGCGACAACCGTGGGTCCTACCAGGGCGGGGAGCGTCCCCGTACCGAGACGCGGGGCGGCTACAACGGCGAAGGCCGGCCCGACTCGCGCGGCGGCTGGAACGGTGAGGCGCGCCCGGCCGAACAGCGCGGCGGCTTCCGCCCGCGCACGGGCGGCGGCTTCCGCCAGGGCGGCCGCCCCGGCGGCCACACGGGCAGCCGTCACGGCCGCTAACTGATTCGTTCGTAAGCCCCGCTGGAGCGCGCTCCAGCGGGGCTTACGCGTTCAGGGCGCGTCCGCCGGATCATCTCATCAGTGGCGCTTTCATGGCCGGTATTCTCGGAGAGTATACTTAACGTGTATAGTCCGAGCGTTGCCATCAACCGCGTCCTTCTCGGGCTCATCGACCTTGAGGCCGATCTGCGGTGGATCGACCAGGAGGTCCGATGAGTGAGGCCATCTTGCGGGCTACGGGCTTGCGCAAGGAATACGGCTCCACCCTCGCACTGCGAGGCGCCGACCTGACCGTGCGGACCGGGGAGGTGGTGGCGATCATGGGGCCGAGCGGCTCGGGCAAGTCGACCCTGCTCCACTGCCTGGCCGGGGTCATCACCCCCGACCAGGGCGAGGTCCGGTTGGACGGCGTGCCGCTGGCCGGGCTGAACGACCGGGCCCGCAGCCGGTTACGCCGCTCCAGTTTCGGGTTCGTCTTCCAGTTCGGCCAGCTGGTGCCCGAGCTCCCGGCGATCGAGAACATCGCGCTCCCCCTGCTCCTGGCGGGGAGCAAACGGCGGGAGGCCATGTCCGTGGCCCGCGCGTGGTTTCCCCGGCTGGGCCTGGACGGGCTGGAACACCGGCTTCCCGGGCAGATGTCCGGCGGGCAGAGCCAGCGGGTGGCGGTCGCCCGGGCGCTGGCCGCCGGGCCGCGGGTGGTCTTCGCCGACGAGCCGACCGGCGCCCTGGACTCGCTGGCGGGCGAGCAGGTGATGGACCTGCTGATCGACGCGGCCAGAACGCAGGGCGCGACCGTCGTGCTGGTCACCCACGAGGCGCGCGTGGCCGCCCACGCCGATCGAACGGTGATCGTCCGCGACGGCCGGGTCACCGCTCCGGTGGAAGCCTGATGAGCGCCTTACGTCTGGGCCTGCGACTGGCTTTCGCCGGCGGCCGTGAAGGCGTGGCCCGGCTGGCGCTCGCCTCGTTCGGGGTCGCCATCGGAGTCACCCTGATCTTGATGACGCTTACCGCCGTGCCCGCTCTGGAGGCGCGTGAGCAGCGGCTGGCTTGGCACCAGACCGGTCAGGACAGCGCGCCGACCGCTCCCGACTTGATGTTGTGGCTGGCCGCCGACGATCATGTCCGCGGCCAGGACCTGCTGCGGGTGAACCTCGCCCCGCTCGGCCCGCGTCCGCCCGCGATCCCCGGCCTCGATCGTTTGCCCGGCCCCGGCGAGGTCGCCGTCTCGCCCGCGCTGCGCGACCTGCTCGCCACAATGCCGTCCGAGGAGCTGGGGGACCGGCTGGGCGGCCGCATCAGCATGATCATCGGCGAGCGGGGGCTGGCTCATCCGGACGAACTGGTCGCCGTCACGGGCCGTACGCCGGAAGAGTTGCGGGGATTCGGCGGTGCCGTGACGGTCCGGGGCGTGCACGCGGCACCGGGTTCCTTCGTCGTGACCGGGTTCCTGAAGATCCTGGTCATCGTGGTCGCCATCGGCCTGCTGGTGCCGGTGCTGGTGTTCGTGGGCACGGTGACGCGGCTGTCGGCCGCCCGCCGCGAGCAGCGCCTGGCCGCGATCCGGCTGGTGGGCGCGACCCGAGGGCAGATCACGCTGCTCGCCGTCGCCGAGACCGCTCCGGCCGTGCTGGCCGGAATCGTGCTGGGCTATCTCGGCTATCTGCTCGGGCGGCCGGTCGCCGCGCGGCTGGTCACCTTTGACGGGGCGCGGTTCTTCGCCGCGGATGTGGCCGTTCCCGCCGCGTCTCTCGTGCTGGTCCTGGTGGGCGTTCCGCTGCTCGCCGCCGCCAGCACGGCCGCCTCCCTGCGCCGTGCCGCCGTCTCGCCGCTCGGCGTCACCCGGCGCGCGCCGCGCCGCGCGCCGACTCCGTGGCGAGCCCTTCCTGTCGCCGTCGGCGCGGTGGCCCTGGCGGCCGCCGGGCTGCTCCGCCAGAGTGGCTGGATTTCCCAGGAGGGCGTCGTGATCCAGGTGCTGGTCGGTGTCTCCTACCTGCTCATCCTGGTCGGCCTGGTGATCGCGGGCCCGTGGCTGTGCCGGGTGATCGCCCAGCTGATCAGCGCGGCCACCGGCCATGTGACCGCCCTGCTGGCGGCGCGACGGCTCGCCGCCGATCCGTACGCGGCCTTCCGCGCCATCAGCGGCGTGGTCTTGGCCACGTTCGTCACCACCATGTTCGCCGGGGTGAGCGGGAGCGCCGCGCAGAGCCCTCCCCAGCGGGCCGAACTGCGCGACGGCGTAGTGGAGATCCGTACCGGGGGAGCGGCGCGTGAGCGGATACGGGAGTCGGCCGCGCGGCTGGCGGATTCACCCGATGCGCGGGGTGTGCTGGCCGTGCACCGCTCCGGCGGAACGGTCGCGATCGCCTGCGCCGATCTCGCCCGTATCGTCACGCTCTCGTGCCCGGCCGGGGTGACGTCGCTCGCCGGGCGGCCGCCGCAGGCGCTCGCCTCGGTCACCAAGCTGGTCGAACCCACAGAGCAGACGGCGACGTGGCCGATCAGCGCCCTATACGTCCAGACCGCCACCGATGAGGCGGCTCAGGAGCGGGTGCGCACCCAGGCCGCCCTGCTGCTGCCCGGCAGCCGGTCGGCCACGCGCGGCGACCTTCAAGCCTTCGACCTGCGGCAGCTCCGCGAACTCGAAGGCGGCCTGCGGATCGCCACGCTTTTCGTCCTGTTCGTGGCCGGGTGCGCCTTGACCGTCGCCGTGGTCGACGGGCTGCTCCAGCGTCGCCGCCCGTTCAGCCTGCTGCGCGTCTGCGGCGTACGGCTGGCCGAGCTCCGCGCTGTGGTCCTGCTGGAGGCCGCGGGACCGATCATCGCGGCGACCGCGGGCGCCGCCATCCTGGGTTTGTGCGCGTCCTACCTGCTCAGCCGCATCGCCGGAGCGGTCTGGAGCGCACCCGACCCCGGTTACGCCCTCGCCCTGGGTTCGGGCGTTCTCGCCGCCCTGGCCATGATCGCTTCCGTGCTTCCCCTGCTCGGCAAACTCACAGAACCGACCGCTACGCGCTTCGAATAGTGCGCGCTTTCGCCAGGGCAGGAGGCTGAACCGGATCAGTTACAGGCTGGCGCGCTGTCCCTGCTGGTCCGACCATTCCGAATGAACGTTTCATCGGAACTCGGTCCTGGGACCGCGTCGCTCCAGTTGATCGAAGGGGTGTGCTGTCACCTCTTGTGACTTAACCGGTCCATTACTTCACTGGGCTTTGACAACGGGTCAGGCGCTGTCTTCGATCAGATCCCGTACCGAGGAGATTCTTTGCCCGCCCATCGCTCCCATCGCGTTCTGCTCGCCGCGCTGCTCGCACTCGTCCTCGCCGTCTCCGGCGTTCTAGTGACACGCACTCCGGCGCGAGCCGCCGTACCGGCGGGGTTCGCCTACCGTTGCGGCATTCACTTCTGCCTTGACGGGCGTACGTTCTACTTCGCCGGCGCCAACACCTACGACGTGTTCACTTTCGGCGGCAGTTTCGGCGACACCGAGACCCAGTACATGGACAAAGCCAAGATCGACTCCCACTTCGCCGATCTGCAGGCCGACAAGGTGAGCGTCCTCCGCCTCTGGATGTTCAGCCACGAGGACTGGCACGGCTTCGAAAGGCCCAAAGGCGTCTACAACGACCAGCAGTTCGCGCTGTTCGACTATGTGATCCAGTCCGCCAAATCGCATGGGATCAAGCTGATCCCGGTTTTCGAGAACTACTGGGAGGCGTACGGGGGGATCGATACGCGCCTCCAATGGGAAGGGCTGAGCGGCGGGCATCCCGGTCGCGCCAAGTTCTTCAACAAGACGCAATGCCCTGGTTGCTTCGTGCAGTACAAGAACTACGTGTCGTACGTGCTGAACAGGACGAACCACTACAGCGGCGTCAAGTACAAGGACGAGCCCGCCATTTTCGCGTGGGAGCTCATGAACGAGCCTCGGTACCAGGATGTCAGCGCGGCCGAGAATGTCAGCGGAGCCACGTTGCGGGCGTGGGTGGACGAGATGGGTGCGCATGTGAAGGGGATCGATCCCAATCACATGCTCGGCACCGGCCTGGAAGGTCATGAATCGCGTTACGGGTTCGGTGGGGACGAGGGTAATCCGTTCGTCTACATTCACCAGTCGCCGTACATCGATTTCACGTCGGCTCATCCGTATCCGCAGGCCGGGTGGGCGGCGCTCAGCCTGGAACAGACGAAAACGCTGATCACCCGGTGGATCTCCGACTCCCATGACCTGGTCGGGAAACCCTTCTTCATGGGCGAGTGGAACACCGACATCAACGGCACACGCAACCAGTGGTGGACTGAGATCTACAACCATTTCGAAGCTCAGGGCGGGGACGGCTCCGCCTTCTGGTGGTATCCCCACCGATCCGCGGGCGGCGACAATCACTCGGTCAAATTCGGCGACCCCGCCCTCGCCATCTTCCGCGACCACTCCACCCGAATGGCCGCCAAGAACGGCCCTTCCTCCCCGTCACCATCTCCCAGCCCTTCACCTTCACCTTCGCCGTCCCGCTCACCTTCCCCCTCTCCGTCGCCCTCGCCTTCCCCCAGTCCGTCCCCGTCGCCCGTTCCTGGGAAAGCCTGCACAGCGACTTACGTGGTCACCAACCAATGGCCCGGCGGCTTCGGCGCGACGGTAACCGTGAAGAACACCGGCACCACCCCCACCACCGCGTGGTCGGTGAAATGGGCGTTCCCTAACGGCCAGACCATCACCCAGCTGTGGAGCGGCACCCACACCACCAGCGGTGCCAACATCACGGTTACCAACATGTCCTGGAATGGGGCACTCACCCCGAACGCCACCACCACCTTCGGCTTCAACGCCAGCTGGTCCAGCACCAACGGCCTCCCCAATCCCGTGACCTGCACAGCGACCTGACCATCGCGGCCCGGCTCCCGCTCCCCGGCGGGAGCCGGTCCGCCACGCCCGATGATCATGGGGCTTGGATCCGTTTCTGGGTTGCGCATCAGACTTGTCGGTCGGGGTCGATAGAGTTTGAGGGTCTGTCGGTCCCTGCTCGAAAGGCCAAGATCCCCTGTGGCTGATTCGTTCGTTCACCTGCATGTTCACACCGAATATTCGATGCTGGACGGGGCGGCGAAGATCGGGAAGCTAGCCGCGAGGGCGGCTGAGCTGGGGATGCCCGCGATCGCCATGAGCGATCACGGGAACATGTTCGGGGCGTATGAGTTCCAGAACAAGGTGACCGCGGCCGGGGTGAAGCCGATCATCGGGATCGAGGGCTACATCAGTCCCGAGTCCCGGTTCCACAAGCGGCCGGTGTTCTGGGGCGAGCCGCACCAGCGCAAGTCCGATGAGCGCACCGGCCTCGGCGGCGACGTGTCGGCCAGCGGGACATATCTGCACAAGACGATGTGGGCGATCAACGCCCAGGGGCTGCGGAACCTGTTCCGGATCTCGTCGCTGGCCTCGCTCGAAGGCCACATGAAGAAGTATCCGCGCATGGACGATGAGCTGTTCGCGGAGTATCACGAGGGCATCGTCGCCACCACCGGCTGCCCGTCCGGCGCGGTCCAGACCCGGCTGCGGCTGGGGCAGTATGACAAGGCCCTGGAACACGCCGCGAAATACCAGGAGATCTTCGGGCGGGACAACTACTTCCTGGAGATCATGGATCATGGTGGGATCCCGATCGAGACGGGCGTCCGCAGCGACCTGCTGCGGATCGGGGAGGCCCTCGGCATCCCCCCGCTGGTCACCAACGACTCCCACTACGTCACTGAAGACCAGTCCACCGCGCACGACGCGCTGCTCTGCGTCGGCACCAACTCCCAGATCAGCGACCCGAACCGGTTCCGTTTCTCTGGCAACGGCTACTACGTGCGCTCCGCCGAGGAGATGTGGGCGCTCGACCCCAACTCGGAGCTCTGGGCCCAGGGCTGCAAGAACACGCTCCTGATCGCCGAGCGCGTCGAGGCCTATGACGAGGTCTTCGCCCACCGCGACCTGGCCGCCAAGTTCCCGGTCCCCGAAGGGGAGACCGAGATGAGCTGGCTGCGCAAGGAGACCCAGGGCGGCGCGGTCCGGCGCTACGGCGACCCCGTGCCGGCGGAGGTGCTGGAGCGGATCGAGTACGAGCTCGGCGTCATCGAGAACATGGGTTTCCCCGGCTACTTCCTCGTCGTCGCCGACATCTGTCAGTACGCGCGGGACAGCGGCATCTGGGTGGGCCCCGGCCGAGGCTCCGCCACCGGTTCCATGGTCGCGTATGTCACCGGCATCACCGAGCTCGACCCCATCGAGCACTCGCTGCTGTTCGAGCGGTTCCTGAACCCCGAACGAATCTCCATGCCCGACGTCGACCTGGACTTCGACGAGCGCCGGCGCGGTGACATGATCAGATATGTCACGGAACGCTATGGCGAGGACAACGTCTCGCTGATCATCACCTACATGACGATCAAGTCGAAGGCGGCCGTGAAGGACGCCGCACGCGTCCTCGGCTATCCCTTCCCGGTCGGCGAGAAGATCACCAAGGCGTTCCCGCCCGCCGTCATGGGCAAGGAGATCCCGCTCACCGGCATCTTCGACGAGAAGCACGCCCGGTATGCCGAGGCCACCGAACTTCGCAAGCTCTACGAGGACGACCAGGACGTCCGGCAGGTCATCGACACCGCGCTCGGCCTGGAGGGGCTGACCCGCGGCACCGGCGTGCACGCCGCGGGCGTCATCCTCTCCTCCCAGCCGCTGATCGACGTCATGCCGATCTTCATGCGCCCCGACGACGGCGCCCGCATCACCGGCTTCGACGGGCCCAGCAGCGAGAACATGGGCGCGCTGAAGATGGACTTCCTCGGCCTGCGCAACCTCACCGTCATCGGCGACGCGATCCAGAACGTGAAGAGCAACCGCGCCATCGACCTGGACATGCTCAAGCTGTCGCTGGACGACGAGAAGACCTACGAGCTGCTGGCCCGTGGCGACACGCTGGGCGTCTTCCAGCTCGACAGCTCGATGATGCGCGATCTGACGAAGCTGATCGCCCCGGCCCGATTCGAAGACATCTCGTCGGTTCTGGCCCTGGGCCGGCCCGGCCCGATGGGTGCCAACGCGCACACCAACTACGCGCTGCGCAAGGCCGGGCAGCAGGAGATCAAGCCGATCCACCCCGCGCTCAAGGACGCCCTTGAGCCCATCCTCGGCACGACATACCACCTGGTCGTCTACCAGGAGCAGGTCATGGCCATCGCGCAGCAGCTGGCCGGATACACCCTCGGCGGCGCCGACATCCTGCGCCGGGCGATGGGCAAGAAGAAGAAGGAGGAGATGGACAAACAATGGGCCACCTTCTCCTCCGGAATGGTCGGCAAGGGCTACACCGAGGAAGCCGCCAAAGCCGTCTGGGACGTTCTGGAACCGTTCAGCTCCTACGGATTTAACAAGTCCCACACGGCCGGGTATGGACTCGTGTCGTACTGGACGGCGTATCTCAAGGCCAATTATCCGGCCGAATACATGGCCGCCCTGCTCACCTCGGTCGGCACCAACAAGGACCGGATGGCGATCTACCTCGCCGAATGCCGCCGCATGAAACTCAAGGTCCTGCCGCCCGACGTCAACGAATCCGGGCTCCAGTTCAGCGCCGTCGGCGAGGACGTGCGATTCGGGCTCGGCGCGATCCAGAACGTCGGCGAGAACGCCATCAACGGCATCATCTCCGCCCGCAAGGCCAAGGGCATCTTCACCGACTTCAATGACTTCCTCACCAAGGTCCCCCAGGTCGTCTGCAACAAGCGCACCATCGAATCACTGATCAAGGCGGGCTCCTTCGACGGCCTCGGCCACAGCCGCCGCGGCCTCGTCCAGATCCACGACCAGGCCATCGACTCGGTCATCGACGTCAAACGCAAGGAGGCCGTCGGCCAGGACTCCCTGTTCGACGCCTTCGAGGACAGCGGCGACAACAACGTCTTCCACGTCGTCGTCCCCGACGGCGAATGGGACAAGAAGACAAAACTCTCCTTCGAGCGCGAAATGCTCGGGCTGTACGTCTCCGACCACCCGCTCAACGGCGCGGAACGCGTCCTCGAACGCAACCGCGACCTCACCGTCGCCCAGGTCCTCGACGGCCAGGCGGGCTTCGGCAACGTCCGCATCGCCGGAATCATCTCCGGCGTCGACAAGAAGGTCACCAAGAAGGGCGACGTCTGGGCCATCCTCACCATCGAGGACCACGACGCCTCCATCGAGGTCCCCTGCTTCCCCAACACCTACCAGCTCTACGGCAGCAACCTCGCCCCCGACCTGGTCGTCTCGGTCACCGGCCGAATCCGCTCCCGCGGCGACGGCGAAGAGGCGACAGTCTCCTTCAACGCGATGGACATCACCTTCCTCGACATCTCCGGCATCCAGGCGGACGGCCGCGAGCCCATCGTCATCGCCCTCCGCGAGGAACGCATCACCCAGGACTTAGTCAGCGAACTCAAACGAATCCTGACAATCCACTCAGGCGACACCCCTGTCCGCATCCGCGTGGAACGCCTCAACCGCAAAACCAACCTCCTCGAACTCCCCGACTACACGGTCAACATCACCAACGGCGCCTTCGCGGGCGACATCAAGGTCCTCCTCGGCGCCAACGCGCTGATCGGACCTGGGTGATCTTTCACCGAGCAGGCCTGGGGTTCGATACGCGCGGGCTCAGGCGAGGCAGCCGTAGGCTCGGGCGAAGTCATCGGCCCACGGCGTGTCGTGATGGCGCTCGAACGCGCCGGACAGGCGATGCCGAACTGGCGCCCCCCTGCGGGGAGCGCCAGGGGATCGATCGTCCCGGCGGACCGTCAACGATACGGCGTCATCAAGGCGCGTTTCATGGCGCCGCCGCCGCGGGCGATGTCGGCTGAGAGGAGAACGTCGATCTCTGTCTGGTCGAAGCCGCACTCGGTGAGGACGTCGGCCGTGTGCTGTCCTATGCCCGGTGGATCGAGCGGGCCGCTCCGCTGGGTACGGCTGAACACCGCGTGCCTGCCCGTCATCATGAAGCTGGAGCCGGTCACCGAGGTCCGGATGTGGAACACCTCCGCCGCCAGGAGGTCGGGGTCGCGGAGCACCTCGGAGACGGTTCGGGCGCGAGTGGCCTGGAGGCCGGCCGATTCCGCGGCCCGGATCACCTCTGCCGAGGTGCGGGACGCGATCAGTCGCTCCGGGGAGGAGTCGTCGCCGGCCTCGTACAGCCCTGCCGCTCGCAGCGCCGTGCGTGCCTCCTCCTCGCCGCCGCGGGCGTGGAGATAGATCCAGCCGTCCACCGTCGCGTAGTAGCCCTGTGCCAGATCGAGCCTTCGCAGGTCCGCGCTGCCGACCGCCGGGCGTGGGCGGCCCGCGTACCGTACGAGATCGTTCATCTGCAGGTAGAGGGATGCCCCCGCGAGCGAGTCCCAGGCCCGCTGTCCCTCGCCGGTAACCTGGCGGTGGTAGAGCGCGAGCACGGTCGTGAGTGCCGAGATCGCCGCGGCGGTGACATCGTTGATCGCGATGGTGTTCGCGATCGGGACGTCGTCTCCTCCCCAGGACGACATCATTCCGCTCATCGCCTGAACGACCATGTCGACGCCGGGCCGCCCGCTCAGCGGACCGCCCTCACCGAACGCCGACAGCGACACCGTGATGATCTGCTCGTTCGACTTCCTCAGCGAGTCGTAGTCGATGTTGAGCTTGGCCATCACACCTGGCCGCATGCCGTCCATCACGACGTCGCTCGAGGCCACCAGACGGTGGAACACCGCCTGGCCCTCGGGGCGCCCAAGATCGAGCGCGATGCTTCGCATGCCACGGTTGAAGGTGTATCCGGTGGCGCGGAACGGGTCGCCGCCGAGGGGCTCCACCTTGACGACGTCGGCGCCGAGTTCGCGGAGCAGGAAACCCGCGTACGGAGTCGCGACGAACGTTCCGGTGTTCAGGACCCTGAATCCGGCCAGCGGGCCCTCGGCGTACCGCGGCGGACTCGGCTCACGGGTGTCCTTCGGCGGCCATGGGGAGGCGCCATTGTGCTCGCCACGGCGGGGGGCCGGACCGCGCACGGTGCCGGGCGTCTTGGCGAGGGAGAGGACCACGCCCGGCATCTCCACGGTGCCGCGCTCGGGGTCGTCGACGCTGACGCGCATGCCGATCGCGCTGGTCTGCGGATGATCGAACCACTCCTCGCGCGACCGCACGGGTCCGCAGGGAATTCCCCGGCTGGACAGTAGCGCGAGGACCTCGGCACTGCTCCGGGCCGCGAACGCCGCGTTGACCCGGGGCTGCACCCACGGCAGATTGTCCAGGAGGACGAGGCGGGCCGTGACGCCGTCGATGCGCGGGTCCGCCAGGACGTCGTGGAGGCCGAGAGCCTCCAGCGCGGCCACTTCGAACTTCGCGCCGAGGGCGCCACACGCGACCCATTCTCCGTCACCGCATCGGAAGTGCCGGTACGTAGGGTGACGTCCCGTCGGGCCGAGGTCCGTCGGCGGATCCGGCTGGGCAGGGTCGGTGCCGAGCAGCCCGGCCAGCGCGACCATGATCGCGTTCATGCCACTGACCGTCACGCTCTGCCCGCGGGTGGATATCGTACGCTCGACGAGTGCGGCCACGACACACGCCGCCGCCCAGACCGCCTGGACGTAAAGAAGGTATGGCGAAACGGACTCGATTGGCCCGCCGGTGTTGGACGATTGCCGCATCGCCTGCGCTCCGGCGGCGGCCAGGAGCCCATGGGACTCCCGCCCGTCCGGCCAGGGCGCCGACCCGTCGAGGTAGGCCGGAAGCCGGAGGGTCACCAGTCCCCGGTTACTCGCGCCTGCCAGGGCAACCTGCTCCCCCCAATCGGACAGTTCTCCGCCCGATCCGAGGATGCACACGTCGGCGCCGCGGATGCTCTCGGTCAGCCAGTCGATCTGCCGCTGATCGGCGGGGGTCACCTCGACGCTGCGCTTGTTCCTGTTCCAGACCGCGAAGCCGGGCAGCCGGCGGGCCGGGTCGTCGACGACGCCCTCCACCTTGATCACATCAGCGCCGAAGTCGGCGAGCAGCATGCCGACGACGGGACCGGTGACCCCTGCGGAGAAGTCGAGGACGCGCACACCCTGGAGCGCACTGGTCGTACCTGTGGTCATGTTCGCTCCTTTAAAGGTCACCGAGTGACGAGCACGGGCTTCGCCACGTGTCCCGCGAGCATGTCGGTTTCGGCCGCGCCGATGTCGGCGAGCGGGTAGGACGCGATCAGACGCTCGATGGGGAATCGGCCCGCACGCCAGTGAGCCACGAGTTCGGGCAGGAAGCGCTTGGGATTCGCGCTCCCCTCGAGGATGTAGCCGATGGTGACGCCGGTGAGCTCGCTGGGGTGAAAGCTGACCGGGCTCGCTCCGGCGCCCACGAGGATGGCGCGCCCATGTGGTCTGAGCGCGGCGACTCCGGCTCTGATCACCTCGGGTGCTCCGGTCGTGTCCAGCACGAAGTCGAGCCCTGGCCCGTCACCGGCGATCGCCTTGCGCAGCTCGCCGGTGTCTCCGAAGACTTGCGCCGTCGCCCCGAGTCGCGCGGCGAGTTCGAGCCTGGACGCGTGGCGGTCGACCGCGACGATGGTGGCGGCTTCGGCGATCCCGGCCGCCATGACGGCGGCCAGTCCGACCGCGCCGACGCCGAGGACGGCGATCGACTGCCCCGGCCTGGGCTTCATCTCGTTGAGTACGGCACCCGCCCCGGTCTGCAGACCGCACCCGAGCGGCGCGAGCACCTCAAGCGGAAGCGAGGGGTCGATCGCCACGGTGTTGCGCTCCGTGGCGATCGCCAGCGTGGCGAAACTCGACTGGCCGAACCAGCGGTTCGCCACGGGGATGCCGTGCCTGTCCAGCGCGGCGACGGAGCCGTCCAGACGCTGCCCCGTCAGGTTGATCGCTCTGAAGTGGCGGCAGTACGCGGGGTCGTCGGCTCGGCACCGCTCGCAAACGCCGCAGGAGTCGAAGCTCAGCAGCACGTGATCGCCCGGCTTGATCGAGCTCACGGCCGAACCGACCTCGATCACCACGCCGGCGCCCTCGTGGCCGAGCACGAGCGGAACCAGCCGTTCCCCCAAGGCCGGCAGCCGCGGCAACAGATCCGTATGGCACAGCCCGGTGGCGTGTATGTCGACGAGCAACTCGTTGGGGCGCAACTCGCCGAGCTGGATCGTCTCCAGGGAGAACGGGGCGTCGGGCGCGTGCAGCACCGCCGCGGTGGCGGAAATCGGCATGGTCATCACCTCTGCCTGGTCGGTGCGCCCACGGCGCGGACCAATTCGTGTGCGCTTTCCCATGACCCACGGTCGGCGATGAGCCGCCGGAGCTTCATGATCATGCGCGGTTCGTTGACGGTGGCGGCGCCGGTGAGCCGGTCGGCCCGCCGGTAGAGCGCGACGAGCCTGGACTCGTCCTCGCGGGCGAACACGACCTCGTCCGCCAGCGGGGTGCCCGCGAACTGGAAACGATTGCCGTACCAGTCGCTCCAGAAGTAGGGCACGGTGCGGAAGGGCGCGGCGCGGTGGGGGTAGAGCGCGTTCAGCGCGGC
Organism: Acrocarpospora macrocephala; assembly: GCF_009687865.1. Taxonomy (GTDB): domain Bacteria; phylum Actinomycetota; class Actinomycetes; order Streptosporangiales; family Streptosporangiaceae; genus Acrocarpospora; species Acrocarpospora macrocephala. The sequence continues at coordinate 74,673 of NZ_BLAE01000028.1, read as the reverse complement.
CCGGTCTCCCTGGTCCGCCGCGTTCGTCCAGTTTTCGAGCCTCATCGTGAGGTCCAGGACGCCGTTCGGCCAGTACGTGACGTCGCCGGCCGCGTACACATCGGTCAGCGACGAGCGCAGGTACTCGTCGCAGATGACGCCGCCGTCGACGGGATGCAGGGCGATACCCGAGTCCCGCAGCCACGCCGTGGCGGGCGCGGCGCCGATCCCGACGACCACGACGTCGGCGGGCACCGTCTCGCCGTCGCTCAGCCGAAGACCGGTGACGCGCTCCTCGCCGATGACCTCCTCGACGGTGGTCCCGCACAGCAGCCGAGTGCCGTGGCGGCCGTGGATGCCCGCCAGGGCGTGGCCGACCTGGTCGCCCACCGCGCGTACCAGCGGGACGGGCGCGGCCTCGACGATCGTGACGTGCGCTCCCTTCTCGCGAGCCGAGGAGGCGATCTCCGAGCCGATGAAACCCGCTCCGATGATCACGACCTCGCCGCCCGGGTTGATCGCCGCGCGAAGCCGCGCCGCGTCGTCCACGGTCCGCAGGGTGTACGCGCCGGGCTTGGCGGCGAGTTGGGGAATCGAGCGGGGGCTCGCTCCGGTGGCCACCACGAGCCGCTCGTATCCGAGCACGTCGCCGTCGGCCGTGTGGACTTCGTGGGCGAGGGGATCGAGTCTGGTCGCGCGGGTCGACAGGCGTAGCCCGACCGAGAGCCCGGCGCGGATCTCGTGCTCGGAACGGAAGTAGTCCGCCGCCCTGTCGTCTTTCAGATACCCCTTGGACAGGGGCGGCCGGTCATAGGGGAGATGCGCCTCGTCGCCGATGAGGGTGATCGATCCGCCGAACCCTTCCCGGCGGGCCGCCTCGACCGCGCGCAGTCCGGCCAGGGACGCTCCCACGACGAGCAGGGTGGATGTGCTGGTCGCCATGCCGGCTATCCGGCGTGGCGGATCCGGACGAGGCCGTCGGCGAGCGGGCGGAACACGGCCTCGACGTTCTCCGCCAGCCAGTCCAGGTCCCAGTCGCCAGGGCTCTCGACGGTCGAGATCACGCTGGGATTGTTGTACAGGCTCAGGGTCCGCCCGGCCGAGCCGATCACGCGGCCGCTCAGCCAGCCCGACTTCTCGCTGGCGAGATAGGCGACGACCGGGGCGATGTTCTCGGGGAGCAGTTCGGCCACCGCCTCGTTCGACGGGTCGACGACGGCTGCCACCAGGCGGGTCATCGCCGAGGGCGAGACCGCGTTCGCCGTCACTCCGTAACGGCCGAGCGCCTGGGCGAGCGAGTAGGTGAACCCGACGATGCCCATCTTCGCCGCCGCGTAGTTGGGCTGGCCTGGGGCTCCGTTCAGGCCGGAGTTGGAGGCGAAGTTGATGATCCGGTACTGCCCCTCGGGGTTTCGCCGCCCGCGCCAGTAGGCGCTCGCGGGCTTGACGGTGCTGTAGGTGCCGCGAAGATGGACCCGGATCACCGCGTCCCAGTCCTCGGGCGCGAGATTGAAGATCATCTTGTCGCGGAGGATGCCGGCGACGTTGACGACCACGTCCAGGCCGCCGAATCGCTCGACCGCGAGCTTGACGAGTTCCTCGCCGGTCGCGGTGTCGGCGATGTCGCCCCCGTTGGCGACGGCTTCGCCGCCCGCCGCGACGATCTCCTCGGCGACGGCGTGGGCCGGGCCTTCGTCGCTCCCGGTGCCGTCCGGGTCCGCCCCGAGGTCGTTGAGGACGAGCTTGGCGCCCTGCTCGGCGAAGAGGCGGGCCACCGCCGCGCCGATGCCTCGGCCTGCTCCGGTGACGATGGCCACGCGCCCATCGAGTATGGCTCCACTGTTCATGGTGATTTCTCTCTGTCGAACGTCATGGATCCGGCGTTTCCGCAGGTCCGTGGACGGGTGCGTCAATGGTAGAACACGTTATGCTTATGTGCAACACGTTATACTTAGCTGATCCGCTGGTAGAGTAGAGGGCCGAGCCTGGTCAGATGGAAGCGAGAGCATGACAACGCGCATACGAGGCAGGTCGGCGGAGGACGCCGCCGAACGGAGGCGCCGGGCCGTTGACGCGGCCCGCGAGCTGGCCCTCGAAGGCGGACCTGACGCCGTCCAGATGCGTGCCGTCGCCGAGCGGGCGGGCATGACGACCGTCACGCTGTACCGGCTCGTGCCCTCGAAGGTCGCCCTGCTCACCCTTCTCGCCGTCGATCAGGTCGGGCGGTACGCGGCCTACAACGAGGCTCACCCGATCGAGGGAGGCACTCGAGGGGACAGGGTGGGCCGCGTCTTCAAACGCGCGTTCGTGGAGGTGACCCGCGAACCGAACCTGGGCCGCGCGATCGTCTCGGTCTTCTCCGGCGTTCACCAGATCGAGCACATCGAACAACTGCCGGGCTCGTCCGAGACGTACCTGATCGATCTCGCGCGGCAGGCGCTCGAGTCGGACGGCGTCCCGGCGACGGGAGAGGAGCTTCGGCTGCTTCGGATGGTCCGCCTGGTCTGGGGCGCCGCCGTCGGCCAGTGGCTGAGCGGAATCATGGACATCGACATCGTGTACGACATGATCGACCTCGCGTGCGCCCAGCTGGACGCCGCGACGCGAGCGCGGGACTAGCGGAGACGGAACACCCCCCGGTCCAGCACGACGGCGTCGCCCACCCGGGTCTGGAAGATCGCCCCGTCGTCGGTGCGCCAGATCCACGTGTCCAGCACGTCCCCGGGGTTGACGGTCGAGGCGAATCGCACGGAGAACTCGCCGAACCGAGCCGGGTCATCGTCGGCTATGGCCGCCAGCAGGGCCCTCCCGGCGAAGCCGTACGTGCACAGGCCGTGCAGGATCGGCCGCGGCATCCCCGCCTTCGCCGCGAAGGCGGGGTCGGAGTGCAGCGGGTTGCGGTCTCCGCTCAGGCGATAGAGCAGCGCCTGATCGACCCTGGTCGGGTGACTCACGATCGTGTCCGGCTCCCGGGCGGGAACCTCCCAGCGGGTGGCCGGTCCCGGATCGCCGCCGAAACCTCCCTCCCCCCGCAGGACGAGCGTCGACTGGACCTCCGCGTAGCGCTCTCCCGACGTGGCATCCGTCAGCACCGACGAGGTGACGAGGTTGGCGTGCTTGCCTTTGTCGTAGATGCCGGTGATCTCTCCGTCGGAGACGACGGTCCCCGCCGTCGGGATGGTCCGGTGCAGGACGACCTTCTGCTCGCCGTGCAGGATGCTGGAACGGGGGACGGAGCCGATGAGCTCGGTCGGATGTCTGCGGACACCGCCGGTCATGACCGTCGCGAACGTCGGCAGCACCTCCTGCGGCACCCCTTCGCTGTTCTCCGTGGTGTACTTCAGGTCCTTGAGGGGATCTTCGGCGCCCGCGCCCACACCGAGCGCGTAGAGCAGGGCGTCCTTCGAATCCCAGCTCGCCGGAGAGCCCTCCAGCGTGGTGCCGACCTTCGTCGGGTCAACGGTCATCTCGTGTTCCTTTCTTCAACCGGGGACGTTGGCGAGCACGAGGCTGCCGGCGGCGCCGAACATGTAGCCGACGCCCTGGACGAAGCTGATCCTCGCGCCGGGGACCTGGACGACGGCCTCGCCGCGCAGCTGGCGGACCGCCTCCTGGATGGCGAACATCCCGTACCTCCCCGTATGGGTGTAGGACAGGCCGCCGCCGTTGGTGTTCATCGGCAGCCGGCCGCCAGGCAGCGTGTGCCCCGCCCGGATGAACTCCCCGGACTCGCCGCGCCCGACGAAACCGGTGTCCTCGAGCATGTAGAGCGGGAGGTGGGCGAACGCGTCGTAGAACATGGCGTGGTCGACGTCGGCATGCGTGATGCCCGCCGTTCGGAACGCCTCCTGGCTCGCTGTCCGGAACGGACCGAACGAGGTGAGGTCGTCCATCTGCGAAACGAGCGGCCCCTCGGCGCCCTCGCCGGACCCGAGCAGGTAGACGTGCCGCTCGGCGCCGTCGAGGTCCCTGGCCCGTTCGGCGCTCGTGAGGACGAGCGCGCCGCCGCCATCGGTCACGACGCAGCACATGTCCTTCGTGAACGGGTAGGCGACCTCCGGACCGTCCAGCACCTCGTCCACCGTGACGGGCTTGCGGCGCAGCGCCCGCGGGTTCGGCACCGCCCACTCGCGCTGCGCCGCCACGACCTCCGCGAGGTCACGGCGGGTCAGCCCGCGGGACTTCAGGAAAGCCAGCACCGGCACCGTGAAGGTGGAGTACGGCGCCAGCGCGCCGTACGGCTGCTCGAACTGACCCGCCGGGCTCGAGGGATCGAGCACGTAGGGCGGAGCCTCCACCCGGGATCGACCCGACTGCCCGTGCGTGATGAGCACCGTGTCCACCGCGCCCGCCGCGATGGCCGCCGCCGCGTGGCGGACGTGGACCATGAAGCTGCAGCCGCCGACGGCGGTGCCGTCGAACCACCGCGGCCGGATCCCCAGCGCGTCGGATATCTCGTAGACCGGGGCGCGGTCGGTGGCGATCCCGTCGATGCCGGCCGTGGTCAGGCCCGCGTCGGCGAGCGCGTTCCGCGCCGCGTCGAGGTGCAGTTCACGTTCTGGGGTGGTCGGTAGCGTGCCCAGCTCGGTGGTCTCGGCGGCACCGACGATGACGACGCCGCCGTGGTGCATGGATCCCATCAGGCCTCCCCTCGGGCCGGGGCGAACATCGGCAGGGACATGTCCCCGCGCTCCGAGAAGCGAACCTCAAGCCGCATCCCGAGGGGGAGCGCTTCGGGGTCCGCCGCGACCTCGACGATGTTGGTCATCAGCCGGGGGCCTTCGTCCAGCTCGACGAGGGCGATCACCTGCGGTTCCGTGCCCCACATGGGCCTGCGGTTGATCACATAGGACGCCAGGGTCGCCCGGCCCGAGACCGGCCGCCACTCGACGTCCAGCGACTGGCAGTGGCGGCAGGACGTCCGCGGCTGGAAGTAGAACCGCGCGCAGGCGTTGCACCGCTGAATCCGCAGCTCGCCCTGCTTGGTTCCCTCCCAGAACGGTGTCGTGACCTGCGATGCCTTCGGTGTCAGCGGGGTGTTCATGTTCTCCTCGTGGTCGCGTGATGGTCGGATGGTGGGTCGAGGCGTAGCGGCGCGAGGGGAGATCCCGCCGGGTAGCGGAAATCGAACGCGACGGCTCCTTCCGGGGCCAGCGTGGCGTGAAAGCCGCTCCCGTCCCCGGCCGGCACGAGATCGGCGAGGATGCGGAGCCGGGCGGTCGGGTCCACCACGCTCAGCACGAGCCGCTCTCCCTCGCGGTGGATCGAGGGGTCGCGCACCTCGAGGCGCAGCAGCCCCCCGTGCGCGGTGAAGAGCACCGTCCCCGTGTACCGGCCGGCGTAGCTCGTACGGCGGAAAAGGAACCCGGAGCCGACGGCCGACGCGGGCGCTTCGACCCGGATCTCGCCGATCTCCTCGACGTAGGCCCGGAAGGATTCGTGGACTCCCCACACCAGGTGCTCGGTCACCGTTGCGCTCCTTCGGCCGCGGGCGTGGTGTTGCCCTCTCTCCCGGCCTGCTCGCTGAGGATTTCCGCGGCGGCCAGCTCGTCCTTGGCGGCGAGCTGGTCGAAACCGCGCACCGCCGGGTAGCGGTACCTGCCGAGGAGCAGGATCACGATCGCCGACACGACCAGGCCCACGATGAAGACGGGGATGATCGTGCTGTAGGAGCCGAACTGGTCGTGGGCCGCGCTGAAGACCACCGGGCCGAACGCGGAGGTCATCAGGAAGGCGGCCTGGATCACGCCCACGATGCGGCCGTACTCGCGGGTCCCCAGGTAGCGCGTGATGAAGAAGACGACAAGGTCGTTCTCGATGCCCAGAGCCAGACCGATCACCGCCACCGCGACCGCGACGACGGCGAACGGCGGTCGCAGGAACAGCAGGCCGGCGATGGGGATCAGGACGACGACGGCGCCGATGATCCGGCCGGGAACCCGGTCGATGACGAAGCCGCCCGCCACCCGGCCGACCAGGCCGGACAGGCCCAAGATGGTGAGCAGGAACGCGGCCTGCGCGGGCTCGATGCCGCGGTCCACCATCATGGGGACCAGGCTCACCTGAATGCCGGTGACGGTCAGACCGGCCATGCCCAGGCCAAGCGTGATCATCCAGAACTGGCGGCTTCGAAGCGCCTGCCTGAAGGTGAGGCCGGGCACGTCCAGGGTCACCACGCTCGCGGACCGCGCGTCGACGACTTCCTTGACCAGCCGCCCGCGCAGGCTGCGCTCGGCACGTACGCGGACGAGGGCGCTCACCGCCGAGGTCGCGACGATCATCACCAGCAGGGCGAGCACCACGTAGGCGCCCCGCCACCCGAAGAGGGTGATGAGCGGACTGGCGAGGAGTGGCATGAGCGAGGAGCCGAGCCCCCAGAAGCCGGTCATCACTCCGATCGCCATGCCGCGCCTGTTGTCGAACCAGCTCACCAGGGCCTTGCTGAACGGGATGCTGGTGCCGGAGCCCAGTAGGCCGACCAGGAAGTGCAGCGTGTAGTAGAGCGGGAGCGAGTCTTTGCCGACCGCCGCCAGGAGGGCGAACACGGTCGCGTAGCCGAGGAAACTCGGGATGATGATCCACCGGACGGCGAGACGATCGAGCAGGCGGCCGACGACGACGAGCCCGATGGCCATGCCGAACGCGGCGAAGGTGAAGCCCGCGGACACCTGGGTCCTGCTCCATCCGAGTTCGGCGTTCATCGGCAGCACGAAGAGGCCGAGGGTGCCGAGCGAAACCGGTCCCGGCGCGCACATTCCGGCGATGCCCGCGCCGATGATGACCCACCATGGCGATCTCTGCTTCTTACCTGCTGTGACTGGACGGATTTCGGCTGTGGTCATTCGGGTACTCCCTCTTGGTGGCGAAACCCCCGAGGTGAACTGTTTGACAGCCGGCCGCGACCGGCTTGGGACCTACGCTCGTGGCCGGGGTGGCCCGCTGATCACTTGGAGTTCGGTGAAGCCGTGCAGGCCCCAGGGCCCGTTCTCGACTCCGACGCCGCTGGCCTTGTGGCCGCCGAACGGCAGGGTCGGCAGCACTCCGCCGCCATGGACGTTGATGGAGACCTGACCGGTGTCGAGCCGGTCGGCTATCAGGTACGCGCGCTCGATATCGGCTGACCACACCGAGGCGGTCAGTCCGTACTCGCTCGCGTTCGCGCGTTCGACGACGTCGTCCTCGTGGTCGAAGGCGATGATCGGCATGACAGGGCCGAACTGCTCCTCGTCGACGACCTTCACCCCGTCGCGGACGCCCGTCAGGATCGTCGGCGCGAAGAAGTAGCCCGCCCGGTCGAGGGCGCGACCGCCGGCGCGCGCGGCGGCTCCGTTCCGCATAGCGTCCTCGACCAGCATCTCGACGCGCTCGAACTGCGGCTTGTTGTTGATCGGACCGAGCCGCGTGCCCTCGTCGAGGCCGTTCCCCACGCGCACCGACACGGCGATCTCGGCCACCGCGTCGGCGAGATCCGCATAGATGTCGCGGTGGGCGTATATCCGCTTCGCGGCGAGGCAGACCTGCCCGTTGTTCATGAACGAACCCCAGAACAGCGCCGGAGCGACCGCGTTCACATCGACGTCCGGCAGAATGATCGCCGGATCGTTGCCGCCGAGTTCCAGAGTGATCCTTTTCAGATCTTCCGCCGCGGCGCGGGAGACCAGGCGCCCCACCGCGGTGGAGCCGGTGAAGCTGACCTTGCGTGGCACCGGATGGGAGACGAGCGCGGCGCCCAGCGGCTCCGGTCCTGACACGACGTTGAGCACGCCGGGGGGCAGCACCTCCCGCAGGAGGTGACCCACCGCCAGGGTGGTCAGGGGCGTGTACGGCGACGGCTTGACCACGATGGTGTTCCCCGCCCGCAGCGCCGGGGCGATCTTCCACATGGCGAGGCCGATCGGAACATTCCACGGCGTGATCGCGGCGACGACGCCCATCGGCCGGCGAACGACCTCCTGGAACGCCTGGTCGTCGTCGCGGACGATCTCGCGCGGGATCTCCAGATCCGCGTAGTAGCGCAACCACGACACGGCCCGGCCGAGTTCCCCCTTGGCATCGTTGAGGGGCTTGCCCTGCTCCGAGGTGAGGATCACCGCGAGCTCGTCCACGCGTGCCTCGACCACGGCGGCGGCTTCGCGCATCGCCACCCGCCGGCGGTCCTCGTCGCGCGCCCACCCCGGGCCGGCCGCGGCCGCCGCGGCGAAAACCTCGTCGAGCTGCCCCGGAAGCACCCACGGGGCGGTGGCGAGGACCTGACCCGTCGCGGGGTTGATCACGTCGAACCGGTCGCTGGTGACGAGATCGCGACCGGCGGCGGTCGCGACGAAGGTCCGTGCGCCGACATCGGTGGTCGTCACTGGCCCGCTCCCTGGGTTTCGACGCGGTTTTCCATGCGGTTTTCGAGGCGGTTTTCGAGGCGCAGCGCGCGTGCGGGGCAGGACCGGACGGCTTCCTCCAGCAGCGGCCGTTCGTCCTCGCTGATGCCGAGGCTGATGAGCTGCAACGTTCCGTCCTCGTCGACCTCGAAGTGATCCGGTGCCACCGACTCGCAGATGCCGATGCCCGTGCACCGGCCGCGATCAATAACGATCTTCATGGCGGCTTCCTAGGACACTCGAACGGGCAGGCGGCGGACCCCGTTGATGAACTCGCTGGGCAGGTACTCGGGCTCGCCGACCTCGAGATTGGGCAGCTTCGTGAGAATCTCCTGGAACAGGGCGCGCAGCTGTGCCTTGGCCACCCCGTTGCCCAGGCAGTAGTGCACGCCGCCGCCCCCGAAACCGACATGCGGGGACCGCCCGCGTGCGAGGTCGAAGCGCTCCGGATTCTCGAAGACGGTCTCATCGCGGTTTCCGGAGGCGTAGAAGATCACGACCTTGTCGCCGGCCTGGATGGGGACACCGTCGAGCTCGAGGTCGGTGCCGGCGGTCCGGGCGAAGGCGATGACCGGCGAGGCGTGCCGGACGAACTCCTCGATCGCTCCCGCGATCCGGCCGCTGAAATCCTCCATGAGCCAGGCACGCTGGTCCGGATGACGATCGAGCTGGATCACCGTCTGCGACGTCGTCTGCTTGGTCGTGTCGTTGCCGGCGACGCTCAGCAGCATCATCATCGAGCTGATGTCCTGATCGGTGAGCTTGCGTCCGTCGAACTCCGCCTGGACGAGGCTGGTCATGATGTCGTCGGCCGGGTGCTTGCGACGATGCGCGGCGAGCTCCGCGCCCAGCGCGAAGAGGAATCGCATCCGCTCGGCCGCGTATTCCTGGTACGAGACGCCCGGGGGAAGCTCCTCCGGGGCCGCTCCGATGGTGATCACCTCGTCACCGGCCCGCGCGAAGTCCTCGGCGAGGTCCGGGGGGACGCCGAGAAGGTCCGCGACCGTCAGCATCGGCAGCTTGCAGGACACTTCCGCGACGAAGTCGAACTCGCCCGCCCCGGCGACGCGATCGATGATCTCCCGCGCCCGCTCCTCGATCTTCCGGCTGAGCTTGGCCACCGCCTTCGGCGTGAACGCGGCGCTCATCACCTTCCGATAGGCGGTGTGCTCGGGCGGGTCCATATGCAGGAAGGTCGGAGGCTGCCGCAACGTCTCGTCCATGGGGCGGACGGTCGCGGTCCCCAGCGCCGAGCTGAACAGATCGTGGTTCTCGCTGACGAAGGTGATGTCCTTGGCCCGGACGACGGCCCAGAACCCGGCCTGGCGGTGAACATCCCGAGGCAGCCCGGGCACTTCGATGGGAGCGTGCCAACTTACCGGCGCGTTCCGGCGAAGCCACGCGAAGGTCTTTTCCCGCTCCGCGAACGGCTGGGCCCAGAAGGCGCGGCTGGAGATGTCCTTGTCGGTGGTGAGGGGGTGCTCGTTGGCATGGATCTGCATAGGGGGTCTCCGAGTCTCGGCCTTGAGACGGCTTCGGCGGGTGTGGTGGTGCGCCGCCGCTCCTGTCGTCGGCATCCGCTTCGCCCTGTCCGCTGCTTCGAGGGATGCGGCATCTCCGCCGTCCGGATAAGTATAACCAGTTATATAACGTGTTACACAAGAGTAAATTTCGCGTGGCCCGCTCTCCGGACCGCGATCGATCACCTCCTCGCGCGCAGCACGAACGCTCCCGCCGCCAACGTGAGCGCGCCGGCGAGCGCGAAGGCGGCGGGGAATCCCACCGAGTCGGCGAGGACACCGCTGACCAGGGAACCCACCACGGCCGCGAGGTCCATGGCGACCATGTACGCGGCCAGGGCCGTCGAGTTCGTGCCACGGCCGGAATCGCCCAGCAGGGCGGAGCTGACGGAGTTGACCCCGCCCGCGGCGAGACCCAGCAGCACGAACCCGGCGACGACCAGCGGCATCCGGTCGGGCAGTGCGATGAACACCAGCGAGATCGCGGTGCACGCGATACCGGCCAGCAGCGGCCCGTAGCGGCCGCGCGAGTCGGACCACGGCCCCGCTATGGCGGAGCCCGCCACCTGCGACAGCGCGGTCAGCGACACCATGAGGCCGATGAACGCGGTCGAGTACGCCGCGGCGGCGAGGTGCAGGGGGATGAACCCCGACCGCATGCCGTAGAAGATCCACCCCGCGATGAACTGGCACATCAGGACCGCGACGAAGACCTTGTCGGTGGCGAGGGCGCGGGCCGTGGCCCGCGTGGAGCCGTTCGCCGCGTCTTGCATCGGGGCCGACCCCGCTGCCCGGAGCGTCCGGTGCGGGCGCAGCAGGACGAACGCGAGTACCGAGGCGAGGGTGGTGGCGACGCCGTACCCCACGAGGGGCAGCCGGGCGCTCAGCGTCGCGAGCGTGCCACCCATGGCGGGTCCCGAGACGGTGCCGAGGGAGATGCCGGTCATGAACGTGCTCATCGCCCGGCCGCGTACATCCGCCGGCACCGTGGCGATGAGCAGGCCCGTCGCCGCGGCCGTGAAGGCGGCCGAGCCGATGCCCCCCACGGCCCGCGCCACGAGAAAACTGATGACCTCGGGCGCCAGACCGGCGCCAAGCGCCGACAGCCCCTGCAGGAGCAGTCCACCCGAGAGCAGCGTCCGGAGTGTCCACACCCGGAGCAGGCCGGTGGTGGCGAGCCCCCCGACGAGCCGCATGGCCGCGAAGACGCTCACCGCCAGGCTCGCGACGCCGGCGGTGATGCCGAACTCGATGGCCAGGGCGGGCAACGAAGGCGCCACCACGCCCGAGCCGACCATGGTCGTGAATCCGATGATGGCGAGCAACCAGACGACCTTCGGCATGCGGCTCCTCCGCGGGCGTTGATCTGGCATGGAATGCCCCTTCCTGAGTTCGCGCAGCCTCACAAATATGACAAGTTATACTTGATGGAGTATCCACCCATGCGCACCGCGAGGTGAGCGACAGGCTGGAGACACGGCGGCGTGCCGGCACGGGAAGGAGCTCGCGACCATGTCGCAGAACGTTCTCGTCGTCATTGGCGTCGGCGGAATGGGGAAGCCGGGCGCCCGGACCAACTCGATCAGTCCCGGCATCATCACCATGCCCATAGCCCACGCCGAACTGGATGCCGACAAACGGGATAGGCGAGGCTCAGGCGAGATAGTCGTAGGCTCGGGCGAAGTCGTCGGCCCAAGGCGTGTCGTGATGGAGCTCGAACGCGCCATACAGGCGGTTCCTAGTCGAGTCGCAATGCAGCCAGGTGAGGACCGCGTCGGGCAGATGGGATCCGCTGACCCAGCCGACCACCAGGTCGGCGAGGTGACGGTCTGCCTCCGGGCCAGAGGTGCCTTCCCACAGGCTGAGGAACGGCGCCACGCTCTCGGCGAGTTCGTCGATCACGCCGAGGAAATCGGCCGCGTCTCGAAACGAGCCGATTCGCGGCGGATACTTCGTCAACAGAGAACGCCAAACCGCCGTGAGGTAGCCACTGATAGCCTCTTGCTCCACGGTCGGCCAGGACCGCCAGCCTTCGCGGACCAGTTTGCCCAGGACGATGCTCTCGTCGAGGTCACTTCCCCTGACGAGCCGCTCGAGCAGCAATGGCAAGAGACTCTTCACGTCATCGCTGTTCCCGACGGTGTTACCCAGACTGATTGTCAACGAGAACAAGTCGTCCTCATCCACCGCCACTGAACCCCGGCAATGGGGGCAACCATCAAGCAGAGGCCTCCGGGGATAGCGGGCGAACGCCTCCCGTAGGCGTACCAACGCCGCAGTCAGCTCGTCGTCCACCCGTCGAGTGTCGCAGCACCCGCCGGCTAATACAGGCGTGGGGAGGGGGACGCCTAGGGCCAACCTCTTCAGCCGGTACGGCCAGGCGCAGCGTGGAAAAGCGGTTGACCAGCGCGGGGAACGCGACTCGCATCTCGACGCGGGCCAGCTGCTGACCCAGGCACTGATGGATGCCGTGGCCGAAGGCCAGGTGCCCGCCGTCCTGCCTCCGGAGGTCGAGCACGTGGGGATCGGCGAAGCGCCCGGGGTCGCGGTTGGCGGTGTTGTACGACAGGATGACCGTCGTACCGGCCTCGATGGTCTCGCCGCCCAGCTCGACGTCCTCCAGCGCCGTCCTCATGAAGGTCTTGGCGACGCTCAGATACCGCAGCAGCTCCTCCACGGCCTGGTCGGCGAGCGCGGGGTCGGCGCGCAGCGCGGCCAGTTGCGCCGGATTGCGCAGCAGCGCGAAGGTGCCCAGCGCCAGCGTGTTCGCGGTGGTCGACGACGACGCCTGGTACCACTCGATCGTGATCAGTTCCCGGCAGACGCTCGAGGCGGCGCAGGCCGCGATGGCGGCGGCGGAGACGTCCGGGCTCGACCAGCCCGTGGGGCAGCGGCTGGCCAGAGGAGGGGCGTTCCTGGAGCGGGTCAGCCTGGACATGATGGAGTCGGCCGACCGCTGGCGCGCCCTCCTGGCGTGATGGCTCTCAGCCTGACACACGTCCTCGATGACTATGGCGCGGATGTCGGCCGAGGCTCCGGCTTGGCGGTCCGCTGCCACCTGGATCTACACTCATTCGGTGTTCCTTGACGACTGGCACGAACACGACAGTCTTCTAAGCGAAGGTCAGCGACTCGTCCTCGCCAGGCTCGAATTGCACCCAGTCGGCCGAGGGCTTGACCTGTGGATGGAGTCCACCGCCGACGGGTTGCTACCGATCGTCCTCGTCAGCCTCTCCCCGATGGACGCGAACCTGGAAATTCTGGCGGCAGGCATCCACGTCCTTGACGGCCGGATCCAGGCAGACCGTCTGCACAATCAGCTGTTCACGCTTCCTGATACCCCCACGAGCCTTGGGATGGAGGCGGCGGGCCCGGCTGAGGAAGTCGCCGCTCGGGCTGTCGAGTGGATTGCCGCATTGGTGTGCCGTGCGGTTGATCGGTACGAGTGGGTGCATCAGGGTGTGATCTACGCAGAGCGCTACGTGTTCTCCGACACGGGCGAAAATTTGTGCCAGATGTACAACCCACGCTTGCCCCGCCTGGGCAGCGTGAAGCCCTTATCGCGGCCGGGCATGTGCGCGGCCGGGGGTGGATCCAAACGGAAGGCCTCGGAACACCGGATCGCGTGACTCGCGTGCGCGGCGAGGAAGTTCAAGGACGCTAACCGTGCCGATCTTGCTAACGGATTTGCTGACAACAGGACAATGCCGCATTCCGGGATCACAATCCGGTTGTGGAGGGCATTGAGATCGAGCGTGCACTGGCGGACCTGCCCGGCCTGGAGATCACGTGGTCGCAAGGCCTGCTGCAGGTCCGCATCCCGGCGATCCAGGACGAGGTACGGCTGGCGCCGGAGGCTGTCCTCCAGCTGAAGCCGATCTTCGGACCCCGTGGGGAGAGAGCCCTGGAAATCGTGCTGCTCGACGGCGACGAGGTCCGGCCGCTCATCGTCACCGCCGACGATGCGGTCTTCGAGCCGGCGGCGGAGAGTTCGGTGCTCGACTCCCAGATCGCGGTGACCGTGAGCAATATGCCGCATCTAGTCGCCTACTCGGAGATGGAGCGCGACAGCAGAGCACTCGCCGTCCACTGCCAGGAGTCGGCAGAGCTTAATCTGGCCTCGATCGGTGGAACCATGTTGCTGCTCCGATGCATGATCGCAGGTGCGATGAAGCTCGGCATGCGGCCGGCGACGTCGGCGGCGTACTGGCACAGCGTCTGGACGGAGTTCGGCGAGGATCTCATGCTCCCGCCGTTCCGGGCCGACCCGCTCTGGGACGAACTCCTCGAGGATGCCCGCTCGATCCCGCTTACTGGCGCCCCCTCGCCCGCCCCGGCTCGGTTCGATTCGGCGAGCTTAACGCAGAGCGACTTCTCGGTGCCGCGGGTGAGTTTCGGACGGATCGACGAGGAGCTGGTGGAAGCCTGGCGACAGTGGATCCGGGTCAGTCCGGAAGTCTTCGCCGAATGCCTGCTCGACGGGCTGCCCGGCGCCGAGGCCTCGGTCGCGATCTATCCGGACGGCGGCGGTGAGGCGAGCCTGCGGGTCTACGCCGACGAGACCCCGGTGGGGCTGCTGCAGCTGGGTTTCTCCTTCCCCAACGATGACTTCACTCTGGACGAGATCCGCATCACCGGCGCGGGCAAGGGCACCGGGCTGTTTCAGCGATTACTTTTCAACACCGAACGCGTCGGCGAGCTCCTCGGCTTCGGCCAGCTCCGCGTGCACGCCACCGGCATAGGCAGCTACGCCCTGGCCGCTCTCGGCTATCCGAGGGACCCAGGTCTGAGAAGGAGAACCGATAGGCGTCAGTGAGCGAGATCGCGGCGTAGCCGGGCGAGCGCCTCCGCGCCCAGGGTCTGCTCCATGCTCTCTAGGAGAGCGCGGCAGAGCTTCCTCGCCCCATCGAGCCTGGTGCGGGCCGCGCCGATCTCCGGGCCCAGCTCGGTGCCGGACACCCTGCGAATATCACGTATCTCGGTGGCTCGCACCTGCGCCAGCCGCTCGGCCAGGACGAGCAAATAGTCGGACCGGTCGAGTTCCATGCCCTGCGCGTTGGCATGGGAGCGTCCGCTCTCCAGAGCCGCGTCCAGGTCTTCCGGCGGCAGGAAGAACAGCGTAGTCGTGGAGTAGGCGCTGCGCCTCGCCTGCTGGACCCACCTCTTCAGCAATCCCGACTTGACGTCGATGAAGACGACGAGGTCGAGGTAGAACTCCACGTCGATCGTCGTCAGCAGGGCGCGGGTGCCCTCCAGCTTCGTTCGCAGCGCCTCGAGGCCGTCGATCTGCCGCTGCAGCTGATCGGCGAACTCCTCATCCGGCTCCTCGGCCAGGAGCAGGATCCGCTCCCCACGTGCGACCAGCTCCTGGAGGGTCAGGATGACGTCGAGTAAGCACTGGGCGACCTTGGCGTCCTTGGCGCCCCGTCTGCCCGTGAAGTATTGCTGGCCATAGGACGAGAAGATCTCCGCAAGCTTCGACAGCAGCTCGAACATCTCATGCTCCACCTGGGCTGCGAGAAAAGGCGAGTGGGACGTGAACGAACGGCCCAAGGATAATGTCCCCTGGCCTACGCCAGACTGTGACTGACTGCCCTCCGCGAAGTCCGCGAACACAGGATGCGATCAGGTCAATGCCCTCGCTAGGGGGCTGCAGCATCCCATGCGCCGCGGTCGAGCGTGCAATGCGGTAGTTGCGCATCAGCGTCTTGAGGTGGGGAACGGCATTCCCTCGGCAAGTTTGCCACTGGCGATCTGCCCGGCCAGCCGCGATCACGGGCGTCGCCGGCGGCGAACTGCGTGGCTCATTCCGCAGCCGGGCGGGAGACGCGATGCCTCCGCGCCCTTGTCCAGCCGACCGTCCCTTAGCTATCGGGCATGTAGGGTACGGCCCGCCCGAAGCTTTGAGGTTACGAAAAATTTCGGGTCGAGGGCCCGAAAAGCTCTACTTGCTCGGCCCGTGAGGAAAGTTTCAAAGATCATCTTTGCATCTGAGCAGTTCACAGACTCAGACTGCATATCGAGATTCGAAAGTTTCTAGAGATTGTTGACACATTTCGTTACATTTCTCAAACTGGGTCCTCAGTAGCTGGATATGCGCCCCATGGTCAGCGGCATACCGTCGGCTCGCTCGCGATGGCTCGTTGCACCCATCGCGCCGCGAGCCGTATCTCGTCCGGTTCAAGGTGCCAGTGGAGGAACAGGCGTGATCGACAATGCCGTCCCGGACGGCGGACGCCGCACGCGTCCGTCAGGTTTCCGAAATGCTCTCATCATTGGCACCGTGGGCGTCCTCGGCGCCGGTCTGGCCGTGGTGGGCATATCCGCCCCGGCCAATGCCGCGAGTACGCTGGGTGCCTCGGCCGCGCAGAGCAACCGGTACTTCGGTACCGCGATCAACGCGAGCAAGCTCAGCGACTCGCAGTACACCTCGATCGCCAACGCCGAGTTCAACATGGTGACGGCCGAGAACGAGATGAAGATCGACGCCACCGAACCCAACCGCGGCCAGTTCAACTTCACCAACGCTGACCCGCGTCTTCAACTGGGCCGTGCAGAACGGCAAGCGGGTACGTGGGCACACCCTGGCTTGGCACTCCCAGCAGCCCGGATGGATGCAGTCCCTGTCCGGCAGCGCCCTCCGCCAGGCGATGATCGACCACATCAACGGCGTGATGGCCCACTATCGCGGCAACATCTTCGCCTGGGACGTGGTCAACGAGGCCTTCGCCGACGGCAGCGGCGGTGGTCGTCGCAGCTCCAACCTGCAGAGCACCGGAAACGACTGGATCGAGGTCGCCTTCCGCACCGCGCGCACCGCCGACCCGGCCGCCAAGCTCTGCTACAACGACTACAACATCGAGAACTGGACCGCGGCCAAGACCCAGGGCGTCTATAACATGGTCCGCGACTTCAAGCAGCGCGGCGTACCGATCGACTGCGTCGGCTTCCAGGCTCACTTCAACAGCGGCAGCCCCTACAACGCCAACTTCCGCACCGCCCTGTCGAGCTTCGCCGCGCTCGGCGTCGACGTGCAGATCACCGAGCTGGACATCCAGGGCGCCTCGGCGACCACGTACGCCAACGTCGTGAACGACTGCCTGGCCGTGCCGCGTTGCAACGGCATCACCGTGTGGGGCGTCCGCGACCAGGACTCCTGGCGCTCGGGCGACACCCCGCTGCTGTTCAGCGGCGGCAACAAGAAGCCCGCCTACACCTCCGTTCTCAACGCCCTCAACGCCGTCCCGACTGTCAGCCCCACCCCACCGGTCTCGCCGAGCCCGAGCCCGTCGGTCAGTCCCTCCGCGTCGTTCCGGTTGCGCAACGACGGGGCGGGCCGGTGCGTGGACTCGCCGAACAGCGCCTCCGCCAACGGCACCCTGTTCCAGATCTACGACTGCCACACCAATCCCAACCAGCGGTTCTCCTACACCTCCGGCAGGCAGCTGCAGATCCTCGGCAAGTGCCTGGACTCCCCGACCGGCGCCGGCTCCGGAACCCGCGTCCAGCTGTGGGACTGCCACACCAACACCAACCAGCAGTGGAACTTCAACAGCAACGGCACCGTCACCAACGGAGCCAACAACCTGTGCCTGGCCGTGACCGGCACGAGTAACACCAGCACTGTGACCATCGCCAGCTGCAACGGCAGCGCCAACCAGCGATGGACCCGCGCATAACCCGGGCTTGGCCCAGCACCGCGCCGGTCCAGACGATCCCTGCCTGGACCGGCGCCGGTTCAATTTGCTGACGGTGAACCGGTGCACGCGGCCTTGGGGTTCTTGCTGTCCCGCACCAAGATGATCCCAGGGATGTTATGGAAGGCCCAATCTCTCTTTGACCTGGGCCCACTGGTCGCCGTACGCGAGTTCCGCATGGTTGAAGACGCCGAACCCCGGTGGCCGGATTCCAGGCTCCTCGACAGCCATCGACAGGGCCAGAGCCGCCTGCATCCTTCGCCACCTGGGGTTGTCTTCCATCTCTCCTTCGTCGTGCGCGTAGAAGTCGGCGGTCATCACCTGTACCAGTTCGAGGCGGATCCGCATCATCAGTTCCTCGGACGCATAAGACCCAGCCCGTAGGGAGGCCAATGCCTCGTGCACCACCAGGAAATCTCCGAACTCGAAATCAGCGATGACGGACTCCATCAGGCCGGCCGGTGTGCCGAATCCACCCGTTGCGCGGGATGGCGGGGGAGTCGCGTTCTCGTACGTAAGAGGCCAGGTCGCCTGAAAGAAATGGTGCGGCTTTCGCAGCCATTCCCGGGTCAGTCTCCGGCCGGTGGAGAGTTCGACGACGGCGAGCGCGGTGGCTTGCCAGTCGTCCTCGTCGGCCTGATGGAGGCGCCGCAATTCGGGCCAGGCTTCCTCACATCCGTCCGGCCATTCTTCGGGTTCGGTGACGTCGAGGCGGGTCAGCAGGCGTCCTTGGGAGGCGCGGCTGAGGTAGTTGTTCCCGTCGATGTCCCAGAATACCGAATACACGTCCGAGTCGGTGCTAAGCCGTTTCAGGACCGGCGGGTGACTGCCCAGGAAACCGCCCGCTTCGAAAAGGACGACTGCCGGCGGAACCAGCCCGGCACTTACCGTCAGTTTTTCGCCATGCGGTAGTTCGTGAATGTCCCGTGGGCCCTCAAGCTCCGGGCGCCCCGAGACCCGCACGGCGATTTCCGTGAGTGACTGGCCTCCTTCGACGGCCGTCCAGCACATGGCCGAGGAGAGCCATTTCTCCTCGTCCAGCAGCATGCGATAATATTCGAGGATTTCCGGCCATCGGGTCGTCATTTTGCTCCCTGCTCGTCGGAAATGCTGGTTCTCCGGACCGTCGATCACGTACGCCGAGAAATTGTACTTGTTCTTCCGTGCCTGGGCCGACCCTGCTGACCCCGGGTGGGGCGGCGTGGCCGCGACGGCGTGGACAGGGACGCCCGCCGGGTGCGGCGTGGTTGCGTGAACGTGCCCCAATGACCAGGCATTTCAGCAGCGGCGAGAAAGAATATTCAAAGTCCGAACATTCTGAATATGTGAGGGTTACATATTTGTCAATATTTGGCAAGTGGACAGTCAGAAGTCCTGCCAAAATAATCGCCTCAAAGCGATATTCGTCGAGGGAAGGTGGAAATTGGTGGCACGTTTTTCGCGAGTCCTTACGATTGCTCTGACGGTGGTCGCCGCGCTCGTGGTGCCGGTGGCGCCGGCGCACGCCGCGTACGGGTCCGACATCGCGGTGAGCATCGATGTGTACGGGCAGGGCTTCAAGCTGTCCGGGGCGTACGGGACGATCGCGTTCGACAACGGGAACGCCAAGTACCGCTACTCGATCGCGATGTGCTGGCAGGCCAGCTACAGCCGGCCCAGTCTGTACGCGTCCGTCAACGGTGGCTTACGGACCACGTTGTGGTCCGGGGGCGGCACCCAAGTGACGATTCCGCAGTGCACGAACCCGGCCTACCTCGTCAGCGGCGAGGTGACGCCCGGCGGGACCGTCAGCAATGTGACGCTCACGGTGGACGGAGTGAAGTTCAACCCGCCGAACAGCACGTACCACACCAATTCCGGGTTCTACGACAACCCGTTCAACTGAGGTTCTCTCGCACGTCGGCTCCGAAGCCCCGCCGGTCACCCGGCGGGGCCTTCGCCGTCTTCGCTGGACTGATAAGCGCCGACCGACTCATCGGGACGCACCTCGTCGTGCTCGCGCTCGCCCTCGTCACCGGGAACATTCTCGTCAGCCAGTGGGGGTGACGATCGAGACCGCCACCGAGGTTGTCAGCGACATCTGGGACCCGGTCGAAGGACCTGCGACGAGCCTCGCCGCCGACGCGCTGCGAGAGCGGCGGCAGCGGCAGCGGTGGGTCGCCGCGGCGGCGGTCCTAGCCGCCGTGGCGGACGGCCTGCCCATCGAAACCAAGTGACTGAATCAGTCCTGGGTGGGGAAGCCGAGGTTGATTCCGCCGTGGCTCGGGTCGGGCCATCGGGAGGTCACGACCTTGCCGCGGGTGAAGAAGTGCACGCCCTCAGTGCCGTGCGCATGGGAGTCACCGAACAACGACTGCTTCCAGCCGCCGAACGAGTAGTAGGCCATCGGCACGGGAATGGGCACGTTTATCCCGACCATGCCGACCTCGACTTCGTGCTGGAAACGCCGGGCCGCGCCGCCGTCCCTGGTGAAGATCGCGGTGCCGTTGCCGTATGGGTTGCCGTTCACCAGGTCGAGCGCCGCCTCGTACGTCGGCACCCGCAGCACGGAGAGCACCGGCCCGAAGATCTCGTCGGTGTAGAGCGGCATCTCCGCGGTGACCCCGTCGAACAGCGTCGGGCCGAGCCAGAAACCCCGCTCGTCGCCGTCGATGCCCTGCTTGCGGCCGTCCACCACGAGTTCCGCTCCTGCCTCCACGCCCGCGTCGAGGTAGGAGGCCACCCGGTCGCGGTGTGCCAGGGTGACCAGCGGCCCCATGTCGCAGCCGTGCCGGCCGTCGCCGATCCGCAGCCGCGCCATCCGCTCGACGATCTTGGCGATGAGCGCGTCGGCCACCGGCTCGACGATCACCAGCGCGGAGATCGCCATGCACCGCTCTCCCGCCGACCCGAAGCCGGCGTTGATCGCGGCGTCGGCGGCCAGGTCGAGGTCGGCGTCGGGGAGCACCACCATGTGGTTCTTCGCGCCACCGAGCGCCTGGACCCGCTTGCCGGCCCGGGTGCCCCGCTCGTAGACGTATTTCGCGATCGGCGTCGAACCCACGAACGAGACGGCTTCGACGTCGGGGTGGTCGAGCAGCCGGTCCACCGCCGCTTTGTCGCCGTGCACGACGTTGAGCACGCCGTCGGGCAGCCCCGCCTCACTCCAGAGCGCGGCCATGAAATCGGCCGCGCCGGGGGTTTTCTCGCTGGGCTTGAGCACGACGGTGTTGCCGGCGGCGATGGCGACAGGAAGGAACCACATCGGCACCATGGCAGGAAAGTTGAACGGAGAGATCACGGCCACGACGCCGAGCGGCTGGCGGATCGAGTACGAATCCACCCTCGTCGAGACGTTCTCCGAGAAACCGCCCTTGAGCAGGTGAGGGATGCCACAGGCGAACTCCGCCACTTCCAGCCCGCGGGTCACCTCGCCCAGGGCGTCGGCGAGGACCTTGCCGTGCTCGGCGGTGATGATCGCGGCCAGCTCCTCCTTGCGGGCGTTGAGCAACTCCCGGAAGGCGAACATCACCTGCGTGCGCCTGGTCAGCGACACCTCGCGCCACGCGTGGAAGGCGCCGGCCGCCGCGGCGACGGCTTCGTCCACCTCGGCGGGGGATGCGAGGTCGACGCGTCCCGTCACCTGACCCGTCGCGGGGTCGAAAACCTCGCCGCGCCGTTCGCCGGCGCCGCCCCACGGCCTGCCGTCGATCCAGTGCGTCGTGTGCGTCATTTCCGCTCCCCGGGAGTGGTGCGGCTCGCGCGGTTCCGGCGAGCACCAAAGATCTTTCCGAAGGTCCGGCGGACCCAGTCGGCGATGAGGGATCCCAGCAACGGCATCACCCGCAGCGCCGATCCGTCCCCGGCGGCTTCCGGCCGGGCGGGAGGCGCACTGCCGGTGGCGAGCGGGCCGGTGACGTCCACCGCCGGAGAACTCGCGACCGACTCCAGGATGGCCTGCTCGATCCGCTGGGAGGTCTGGGCCACCATCCGGTTGCCGACCTGCTCGATCACTCCCTTGCCCATGGTGGCGACGCGACCGGTGAGCGCGAGGTCCGTGCTCACGGTGACGCGCGATCCGGTGGCCGCCGGCACCACCGACATCGTGGCCTTGGCGCGAACCGACCCGGCGGCGCCGCTCTCCTCGCCCTCCGCCTCGATCGCGGCGACCCTGGTGACCGGATCCGCCGAGATGATGCGGGCGATGCCGCCGTACGTCACGGTGACGGGACCGACCTTGACCTTCAGGGTGCCCCGGTAGGTGTTCTCGCCCAGCTCTTCCTGCAGGCTCACGCCCGGTACGCAGGTCGCCACCCGGTTCACGTCCATCAGGTAGGCGAAGGCGACATCCGGCTCCGCCAAGATGTCGAAACTATGTTCGAGATTCATGGCTCAGTCCTATCGATAGCGGTGCGGATGTCCGCCGGGAAGAGTGGCATCGAGGTGACGGGGACCTCGAACGGGGACAGCGCGTCCTCGATGGCCTCGGCGATCGCCGCCGCGACCGGGATGATGCCCGCCTCTCCCGTGCCCTTGATCCCGAGCGGGTTCCACGGGGAGGGGGTCTCCAGGTGATCGAGGACCAGCGGGGGCAGGTCGTCGACGGTCGGCAGGTGGAAGTTGAGGAAGCTGGTGGTGGTGGGCTGGCCGTTGTCGGCGAAGGTCAGCCGCTCCAGCAGCGCGCCCCCGATGCCCTGGATCAGCCCGCCGACCACCTGGCCGTCCACGACCAGCGGGTTGATGACCCGCCCGCAGTCGTGGACGACGACGTACTGGTCGATGGTGACCCGTCCCGTGCCCGGATCGACCTCCACCATCACGCCGTGGGCCCCGCTGCCGAACACCCACTGACCGCTGCGGAAGTACTCGGTGGCCGACAGCGAGACCGGCGCGTCGGAGCCGGGCTCCCGGGAGACCCAGGGGGTGGGTCTGTCCGTGCCGGGGTACTGGATGGGGTTGGCGCCGCTCGCGATGTCGGCCAGGCTCACCCGGGCGTTCTCGGCACCGCGCACGAAGACGTTCCCGTCCCTGGTCTCCAGGTCTTCCGCGGAGCATTCGAGCAGCACTGACGCGGCCGCGAGGATCTTCGCCCGCAGCGCGTGGGCGGCGGCGGCGACCGCGTTGCCGCTCATCACCGCGGCCCGGCTGCCGAACGTGCCGTGGCCGACCGCGGTGGGGCCTCCCGCCGCCGTGACCACGTGAACCTGCTCGGCCGCGCAGCCGATGACGTCCGCGGCGATCTGGGCGAAGGTGGTGGCATGGCCCTGTCCCTGGGACGGGACGGACACCTCCAGCACGATCCGCCCGCTGCTGTTCAGCGTCGCGGCGCATCCCTCGTAGGGGCCGACACCGGTGCCCTCGACATAGGTGGCCATGCCCAGCCCGAGGTGGCGGCCCTCGGCTCGCGTCGCGCGCTGCCGCTCCCGGAACGCCTCGACGTCGACGTGCGAGAGCATCCGGTCGAAGCCCTCGACGTAGCTGCCGCTGTCGTAGATCGCCCGGCTGCGGTCGTGCAGCTCAAGCCCCGTGTCGTACGGGAATGCGCTGGACGGGATGAGGTTGGCGCGGCGCACCCGCCACGGCTCCGTGCCCAGCCGCTTGGCGACCGCCCCGATCAGGCGCTCCATGACGAAGACGCCCTGCGGCCGGCCGGCGCCCCGGTAGGGGCTCACCGGCGGCTTGTTGGTGTAGAGCACCCGGCCGCTGTAGCGGTAGTGCTCGATGTCGTACTGTCCGGGCAGGTGTGTTCCCGTAACGGCTGGTACGGCGATCCCGTACGGAACGTAGGCGCCGGTGTCGTGATCGAAATCGGTGCTTACCGCCAGGATCCGCCCGTTGTCGTCGAACGCCACGACGGCCTCGTGGTGCTGTCCCCGCTCCTGGTTGGCGCTGATGAAATGCTCCCAGCGGTCCTCGGTCCACTTCACCGGCCGGCTCAACCGCAGCGCGGCGTAGGGAACGAGCACTTCCTCCGGGTAGAACAGCATGATCTTGGTTCCGAACCCGCCGCCGACGTCGGGCGCGGAGACCTCCAGCCGGTCCAGCGGCACGTCCAGGATCCGGCTGAGCCCCTGGCGGATCGCGACCGGTGACTGGGTCGAATCGAACACGGTCAGCTTCTGCCGGCGCGGATCCCAGTCGGCGAGCACGCCGCGGCCCTCCAGCGGGCTGCCGCAGCTGCGCTCGATGTCCAGGCTCAGCGCGAGGGTGTGCGGCGCGGACCTGATCACCTCTTCGGGATCACCCCTGACCTGCGACACGACGGCGGCCACGTTGTCGGCGATGTCGTCGTGCACGAACCGGTCGCCGCGCCGGGCGTCGTCGAACTCGACGACCTCCGGCAGCGGCTCGTAGTCGATCTGGACCAGGTCCGCCGCGTCCTCGGCGAGGTAGCGGTCCTCGGCGACGATCATGACGATGGCCTCGCCCACGTACCGGACGCGGTCGACCGCGAGCGGCCGCTGGGTGCGCGGCGCCAGCAGGCTGGGGTGCGGGCCCAGCAGCGGTAGCGGGCCGTTGAGGTCGCCGAGGTCGTGGCCGGTCAGGACCAGCCGCACCCCCGGCGCCCGCCGGGCGCCTTCGACGTCGATGCCGGCGATCCGCGCGTTCGCGTGCATGCTGCGGACGACGTGCGCGTGCAGCGAGCCCGACAGGTGGATGTCGTCGAGATACATCCCGTTCCCGCGCAGCAGCCGGTCGTCCTCCAGCCGCGGCATCCGCCGCCCCACGTTACCCGGCACCGCCTCCCACCTCCTTCGGCTCCGCGCAGATCTCGTCGATCGCGGTCATGATGTTGCGGTAGCCCGTGCACCGGCACAGGTGCCCGCGAAGGGCGTCGACGGCCCGCTCCTTCGAAACAGGTCCCTCCTCCTCCAGCACCGCGGTGAGCGACATGAGGATTCCCGGGGTGCAGAACCCGCACTGCAGGGCGTGGTTGCGCTTGAAGGCCGCCTGCACGCGGGAGAGCGGCTGCCCCGGCTCGGCCAGGGACTCCACGGTCCGCACCGGCTTGCCGTTCGCCTGCACGGCGAGCATCAGGCAGGCCCGTACCGGCCGGTCGTCGACGAGCACGGTGCAGGCGCCGCAGACACCGTGCTCGCA
Organism: Acrocarpospora macrocephala; assembly: GCF_009687865.1. Classification (GTDB taxonomy): domain Bacteria; phylum Actinomycetota; class Actinomycetes; order Streptosporangiales; family Streptosporangiaceae; genus Acrocarpospora; species Acrocarpospora macrocephala. The sequence continues at coordinate 50,025 of NZ_BLAE01000028.1, read as the reverse complement.
ACCGACGTGCGTGCCGGTCAGGTCCAGCTCGTGGCGGAGAAAATCGGACAGCAGCAGGCGAGCTTCCACCTCGCGCTCGACCGGCTGGCCGTTGACGGTGGTCCGGACGTAAGGCATCGGCGGCCTCCTTGGCACAGATCAGAGAGCGGACGGGTCGATGCCCTGATTCGCGTACGAGGTGACGGGGGCGATCGCCTCCCGGTCGACGCGGGCGTCGATCAGCGTGGGAGCCTCGCTCCGCGCCGCGGTCGCCAGCGCGTCATCCAGCTCGCCTTTGGAACGTACCAGCACGCCTGCCGCGCCCAGCGAGCGCGCGACGGCTCCGTAGTCGACGTCGGAGAAGTCGTTGATCTCGGGGATGACGTTCTTCTCCACGTATTTCTGCAGGTGGTACTCGAAGGCCAGGGTGCCGTTGTTGACCACCACGATCGTGACCGGGATGCCCACCCGTACCGCGGTCTCCAGCTCGGCGATGTTGTATCCGGTCCCGCCGTCACCGGTGACGCAGACGACCCGGCGCTCCGGCGCCGCCAGCTGGGCGCCGAGCGCTCCGGGGATCGCCCAGCCGAGCGAGCCCGCGGCCCGCAGGAAGGTGGTTCCCGCCGCACGCGCCTGGTAGAGGACTCCGGCCCAGGCCGCCATGTAGCCGGTGTCGGCGACCACGACGTCGCTGGGTGCGAGCGACTCGGACAGCGCGGACACCACCTCGCGGGGGTGCATCTGCCCGGACTCGCCTCCCGTGGAGGGCACCTTGAGCGCGTTCTCGCGCCACCCGGCGACCCGCTCGCTCACCGAGGCCACCCACGCGGTGTCCCGCGCGGCCCCCGGGTCGGCGCCGAGCTCGGAGAGCAGGGCCTGGGCGGTGAGCTTCACGTCCGCCAGCACGTTGAGGGCCGCTGACGGGTCCAGCGCGTCCGAGCGGGTGTCGACCCTGATGAGGTCCGCGGAGGCGAACATCGTGAAGGAGTCGCTGGTCACACTGCCCAACCGGCTGCCGAGCACGAGCACCAGGTCGGCCTCGTCCACGACGTCGTTGGCCACCCCGGCCGCGTAGCGGCCCACCACGCCCACCGCGAGCGGGTGCGCCTCGCTGATGGACGCCTTGCCGCCGATGGAGGTGACGACCGGCGCCCGCAGGGCCTCGGCCAGCAGCCGCACCTCGGGGTCGGCCCCCGAGACCCGGGAACCGGACCCTGCCATGATCACGACTCGGCGTGCGCCGGACAGGCGCGCCACGATCGCCTTGACCGCCTCCGGCGCGGGAGCCGTCCGGTACTGCGGGGCCCGCAGCGTGGCCGCCGGGGCGTCCGGCGTGCCGCCGTCCTCCAGCGGCTCGGCCAGCACGTCGCGCGGGATGTCCAGGTGCGCGGGGCCGGGCGCGCTGGTGGCCTCGTGCATGGCGCGCAGCAGCATCGATCGCACGTGGGAGCCGCGGAGCGCCTCCCCGGCCCAGTGGGTCACCGGGCGGTGCATCGCCAGCTGGTCCAGCAGCTGGTACTCGTGGCGGTCGCGGGTCGCCGCCGGCACCGAGCTGGTCAGGGAGACGACCGGGCTCATCGCCCAGTACGCGTCCGCGAGCGCCGAGGAGATGTTGGCCGACCCCGGGCCGTGCTGGCCGTAGACGAAGGTGGGGCGGCCGGTCATCCTGGCATAGCCGTCGGCCATGTAGGCCGCGCCCTGCTCGCTCCGGCAGGGGATCATCCTGATGCCCTGGCGCTGAAGGGCGGTCCACAGCGCGGGGTCGCCGCCGGTCAGCATGAAGAAGACATCGATCTCCTGGGCCCGCAGGGTCTCGGCGACGGCATCGGCCACTCGTCTCACGTGAGCTCTCCTAGATTCAATGGACGGGATCAGATCTGGTACAAGGCGGGGCGCCGGCTCGTGGCCAGCCCCATCGCCGCGCGGACGGAGTCGAGGGCCGCCGTGTCGTACGGGGCGCGGGCCTGCTCGAAGAGGCCGTCGCCGGCCACGTTCAGAACGGACCCGTCGGGGCCGAACACGGCCGACTGCCCCAGGTATTCGGTAGTCCAGATCCCCGGCAGTGATTCCGGTCCTGCGCGGTTCGCCACGACGGCGTACACCGACTGCTGCAGCGTCATCGCCTGCATCTCGGCGAGGAAGGTCGGCGCCGTCCCCGCCGGTGAGGCCGTGGGCACGGCGACGATGCCGACATCGTTCGCGCGCAGCGTCGACCATGCCTCGGGGAAGTGCCGGTCGTAGCAGATGAGCACGCCCATCCGGGCGAAGTCGAGGTCCCAGACCACCAGTTCGGGGCCCGCCCGGAAATAGTGATCCTCGAGGAAGACCGAACCGTAGTGGCGGACGTTGCACAGGTGGGTCTTGTCATAGCTGAGTGTCACCTCGCCGGACAGCAGGCCTCGGCCGGGAAGCAGCTCCCCGGCCCGGTCGAAGACGACCGCCGCGTTGCGGGTGAGGTCAGGACCCGGCAGGCACAGGCCGGCGACGACGTAGCTGCCCGTACGCCGCGCGAGGCGGCGGTAGGGGGAGAGCAGGCTCTCCTCGTCCTGGCCGGCCAAGGTGTCGGCGAGCCATTCGTGCAGGCCGGGGGCCACCGGGAAGTAGGGGACGTTCGCCATTTCAGGGAACACGATCAGGTCGTGCCGGCCCGCCGCCAGGTGGATGGCGTCGATCGCGTCGGCGTCGACGCCTCCGGCGGGCACCTGCGCCGCCGTCAGCATGCGTTCGCTGGCCACGTCACCACCCGCTCAGACCGTGTCGAAGGAGCTCGCGCCCCGCCGGATGAGCTGCCCGCGGCCAGGGCGGCTGATGGCCCGGCCCCGCTCGGCGACCAGTTCGCCGCGCGAGTAGACGTAGCGCGGCCAGCCGTGGCACTCGTACCCCTCGTACGGGTCGTAGTCGGCCTTGGAGTGCATCTGGTCGGCGGTGAGCACCCGCACGTCACCCGGGTCGATGACGGCGATGTCGGCGTCAGACCCCACCGCGATGACGCCCTTCTTCGGATACATCCCGAAGAGCTTGGCCGGGTTCGCGGAGGTCACGGCGACGAAGCGGCAGGGGTGCAGGCGTCCGGTGCGCACCCCCTCGGAGAACAGCATCGGCACGCTGGTCTGCAGGTTGGACACGCCCGCGGGGATCTTCCAGAACGGAGCCTCGGCGAGCTTCTGCTCGCTGCGCCACGGAGCGTGGTCGGTGGCGTAGGTGTCGATGTCGCCCAGCCGCAGACCCTCCCAGAGCGCCTCGCTGTCCTCGGTGGAGCGGATCGGCGGCAGGCACACGAACTTGTTGCCCTCGGACTCGGGCAGCTCGTAGACGCTCTCCTCAAGGAAGAGATAGACCGGCCGCGTCTCCACGAAGATCTTGTCGAAGCGGGTGCGCACCTCGCGGACCGCCTCAAGCGCGGCGGCCGTCGACAGGTGCACGAAGTACACCGGAGCCTTGAGGAAGGCCGCGTACTCGGCGATCTTCCGGGTGGCGATCGCCTCGGCCTGAGCGGGCCGGGCCCGCGGCAGGTATTCCACGCCGGTGTGCCCGCGGTCGCGGAAGGATTGGGTGAGGTGCTCGATGAGGGCGCCGTCCTCGGCGTGCACGTTGACGAGGATGCCGCTGGCCGCCGCCTCCTCCAGCACCCGCAGGATGCCCGCGTCGGGCAGCTGGAATCCGGTCACCGCGCCGAAGACCTTGACGCTGGTGAATCCGTCGGCCGCCAGGGCGGGGAACTCCTTCACCACGGTGTCGGCCTGGTTCGTCACGACGACGTGCAGGCCGTAGTCGATGTTCGCCTGGGTTTCGGCCAGCTCCAGGTCACGGTCGACGGCGGTACGCAGCGATTCGCCCTCCTCCTGGAAGGCGTAGTTGATGACGGTGGTGATGCCGCCGGAGGCCGCGGCCTGGGTGCCGGTGTCGTAGTCGTCGGCGTTGTGCGACCCGACGTAGCTCACCCAGTGATGGAAGTGCGTGTGCACGTCGATCGCGCCGGGCGCCACGAAGCATCCGGAGGCGTCCACGATCTCGGCGGCGGGGGTGTCGATCTGGCCGACCGCGACGATGACGCCGTCCTTGATCCCGACGTCCAGCTGTCCCATCGACTCCGCGTTGACCACGATGCCGTTGCGGATGATGAGGTCCAGGGCCTGGATCTCGGACTGTTCGGGGGCGCTCATGCGGTGACTCCTGTGCGTCCAGTAGTGATTGGTGGTTGATCGAATGAGTGGTTGACGATCGGTTGCGTAAGCTCGTCGTCGCTTGCCGGTGGAAGTCCGGTCCGGGTAGTCGTCAGGGAGCCCGGTAGCAGGCTGGCGGCGTCGTCTGGAAACGGGCGGGGTCGAAGCCCAGCGTCGAGCGTCTCTTGAGGGGGCGTGCAACTGTGCGGTCCGTAACGTGAAGTGAAGCCTGCCGCGTCGTTATGGCACCTGCCTGTGAGGGCGGGACGTGGGGATGCCGAGCCCGGAGGAGAAGGGCGAAGGCCATGGAAGCGGTGAAGATCCTGAAGGTGCAGCCGTGATGGATCCCTCGGCGTAAGGGGCTCGGAACGTGCAGATAGTGGCGGCGGGAACTGGAGAGACCCTCCCCGGCCCGATGACCTGCGGAAATTGTCATCGGAGCGTGGTGACCTATAACCGATGAACTCGGGAAGTGGAAGCCGGCCGGAAGGGAGTCGGAGGGGGCCGTAGTACTGCTTGAGCCGACCGGACAACATAACCGGCGGTGAGGGAAGGGCCCCTGCTTCGTCGATGCGTGGTGAGGTGGTTGGAGGTGCTTGGTGAGTGCCGACTCGTCGGCTAGTCCCGCCATTCCGGGAGTTCCCCGGGACAAGGTGCGTGCCCTGCAGCACACGCTTTACCGGACGGCCAAGGCCGATCCCGGACGACGGTTTCACACGCTCATGGACAAAGTCCTCCGCGGGGACGTCCTGTGGCGTGGCTGGGTCGCGGTGCGCGTCAACAACGGCGTTCCCGGCATCGACCAGACCACCCTGGACCAGGTCGAGGAGTATGGCGTGCGGCGTCTGCTCGATGAGCCGGCCGCCGAACTGCGAGAGGGCCGGTACCGTCCTTCGCCCGCGCGTGGGGTGCTGATCCCCAAGCCGGGGTCGAAGGATGGGTATCGGCTGCTGGCGATCTCGACGGTTCGGGACCGGATCGTGCAGGCCGCGTTGAAGATCGTGCTTGAACCGGTCTTCGAGGCGGATTTCCTGCCGTGCAGTTTCGGGTTCCGCCCGAAACGCAGCACGCATGATGCTCTCCAAGTCGTCATCGATGAGGCGTGGAAGGGCCGCCGGTGGGTGGTCGAGACGGACATCGCCGACTGCTTTTCGGCGATCCCGCACGAGAGGTTGATGCAAGCGATCGAGGAACGCGTCGTGGACCAGAGCGTCCTGAAGCTCCTGCGGCAGATTCTGCGCGCTGGAGTGATGGCCGACGGGCAGGTCCGGCGTGAGGTGACCGGAGCCGCTCAAGGCGGTCCGATCAGCCCCTTGCTCTGCAACGTCTACCTGCACCGGATTGACCGGGTATGGGACGAACGCGAGCATGGTGTGATCATCCGGTTCGCCGATGACCTCGTGGTGATGTGCAAATCCCGGCAGCAGGCCGAAGACGCGCTGGCGCGGCTGCGGCGGCTGCTGGCCGACCTCGGTCTGGAGCCGAAGGAGGCCAAGACCCGCATCATCTGCCTGCGGGAAGGCGAGGACGGTTTTGATTTCCTCGGCTTCCACCACAAGATGGTGCGGGCGAAGGGGCTGCGCGGCGCCAAACGGGTCTACTTCCTGGCTCGCTGGCCCAGCGACAAGGCGATGCGGCGGGCACGAGAGCGGATTCGGGAGCTCACCATCCGGTCCCGGCTGCTGCTGAGCGTCGAAGCGGTGGTGCAGGACCTCAACGACTTCCTGCGCGGCTGGCTTGCGTACTTCAAGTACGGGCACTCCACCCTGCGTTTCGACAAGATCAGGGACTTCGTGACCGATCGGCTGGCGATCTTCATCGGCAAGCGGCACAAACGCGGCAGGCAATTCGGCCTGAACGTGGTCGCCTACCGGTCGCCTGATCGGTGCGGCCTGATCAACATGTCTGGAATCGTCGTCCCGCCCAGAGCCAACAAGCCCTGGCGGGAGAAACCGCATGCTGCCGGTGAACGGCGTCGGTGAGCTGGGTGCGGGAGAACCGCACGCCCAGTTCGAAGTGGCGGGAGCAGGAGAAGGAGTGACCTGGCCACGGTCACCGGGGATGGCACAGCCGACCGGGAAACCGGCGGAACAAAGGCCCTGGGCCCTACCGTCAGACATCATCACCTCGCCTGCTCCCGACCCGACTTAGTACTGATCTTGGAAAGACGGTCGAGCAGCGCGGCGATGAGGATCAGCGAACCGATCGCCACCTGCTGCCAGAAGGCCGTGACGTTCAGCAGCACCAGCCCGTTCTGGATGCTGGCGATCAGGACGGTTCCGACGACCGTCCCGGCGATGCTGCCGACCCCGCCGTTGAGCGACGTGCCGCCGATCACGACCGCGGCGATCGCCGCCATGAGGTCGGCCGCCCCGACGGTTCCCGAGCCGGCGTCGAGCCGGGAGGCGAGGATGATGCCCGCGACGCCGGCGAGGCTCCCGCTGAGCACGAGCACGACCGCTTTGGTACGCCGGACGTTCACCCCCGACAGCCGGGCCGCCTCCGGGTTGCCGCCGACGGCGTAGATGTTCAGGCCGAACGAGGTGCGGTGCAGGACGAAGGCGAGCACCGCCAGGATCACCACGGCGATCAGGACCGGCGCGGGGACGCCGGACAGGCTGCCCTGCCCGATCGCGCCGAACTGGGGTCCCAGCCCGAACACCGAGGTGCCCTGCGTGAGCAGGTAGGCCGCGCCGCCCGCCACGCTGAGCATGGCCAGGGAGGTGACGAACGAGGGCACGCCCAGCTTGCTGGTGAAGAACGCGTTCACCCCGCCGACCGCGGCCCCGGCCAGCACGCCGAGCACCAGGGCGAGCGGCCAGGGCAGCCCGATGGTCACGATGAGGACGGCGGCCAGGGATCCGGCCAGTGCCTCCACCGACCCGAGGGACAGGTCGATCTCCCCGGCGATGAGCGCCAGGGTCAGCCCGCCGGCGATGATCGCCAGGGTCGAGGCGGCCAGGAAGATGTTCAGCAGGTTCGACACGGTGGCGAAACTCGGCGCGGCCGCCGTGAGGCCGATCCAGATGATGATCAGGGCCGCCGCCGTTCCGCCGACCGAGGATCGCGCGCCGCGCAGAATCCGGCCGGCGCGCCCGGCCGGCGGTGCCGGAGCCCGCGTGTGCGCGCCCGGCGCCTGTTGGGTTTTCACGTGCCCTCCTGCCCTTCCGAGGGTCGAACCAAGGGGAATGCCAGGAAGCCTGGCAGAAACCATCGAAACCAGTCAAGCGATTGGCCTGACCAATCCTTAGTGAATGGCGATAGTGTTCGGAATCTTGCAGGTCTTCATCAGGGAATCTATCCTTAGCCAGCGAGAAACTGGTCAGTCCAGATGTTGGAGGTCGCCGTGAAACCCGCGATGATGGAGTACTACGCCCCCACCGGGCTCGACGAAGCCGCGACCCTGCTGGCCGAGGCCGCCGCGGACGGCGGCAAGGTGATCGCCGGAGGCCAGAGCCTGATCCCGATGATGAACTTCCGGTTGGTCCGGCCGCCGGTGCTGATCGACCTGGGCGGGGTGGCGGAACTCACCTCGATGGAGGTGACCGGCTCCCACCTGTCCCTGGGCGCCATGGTGACCACCGCGACCGTCGCCTCCTCCAGCCTGGTACGGCGCGACTGGCCCCTGCTCGCCCACGCGGCGACCTGGGTGGGCCACGACCAGATCCGCAACCGGGGCACCGTCGGAGGAAGCGTGGTCCACGCGGACCCGTCGGCGGAGATGCCCGCCGCCATGCTCCTGGCGGACGCCCGCCTCGAGGTCCGCTCGGCCACCGGTTCTCGCACCGTGGACGCGGCGGACTTCTTCTGGGGATACATGTCCACCGCGCTGGAAGAGGACGAGATCCTGGTACGGCTCTCCCTGGAGATCCCCCCGCCGGGCACGCGCTGGGGTTTCCGCGAGTTCGCGCAGCGGCACGGTGACTTCGCCGAGGCCGGGGCCGCCTGCCTGCTGCCGCCCGGCGGACGCCCGCGCGTTGTCGCGTTCGGCGCGGCGGACCGGCCGTTCCGGGCCGCGGAGACCGAGTCGGCTCTGGCCGCGGACCCGGCGGCCGACGCCGAGACACTCAGGCGAGCCGTCTCACGGGACGCGGAGCAGGCGGGAGTCGCGGACCGGGCCAAGATCCGCCTGCTCGCCGCGATGGTGCTGCGGGCCGCCGCCATGGCCAGGGACTGATGGCCAGGGACTGATGGCCAGGGACTGATGGCCAGGGACCGGCGGTCTGACCAGGACGCTTCAGGCCGGTCGCGGGTTCGCGACCGGCCTGGCGTGGGTGGCGTTTCTCAGGCTTTACCTGGGCGGAACTGGTCTTCCACCCGGGCCAGGTGCAGCAGCATGGCCGCCTTCGCCCGCTCCGGATCACGTGCCCGGATGGCCGAGGCGATCGTCCTGTGCTCGACGCCGGACAGCAGCCGGGACTCGGCGCTGGTCGCGGTCACCGCGAGCACCTGATACTCCAGATCGCGGATGCCGCGGATCACGCTGAGCAGCAGGCGGTTGTTCGTGCGGCGCACGATCCACTCATGGAAGGCGATGTCGAGCTCGGGGAAGGTGCGCTGGTCGGAGGCGTCCAGCTCGTCGAGCAACTGGTCGAGCTCGCTGAGATCGTCCTCCGGCAGGTGCATCGCCGCCATCGCCGCGGCCTGCGGTTCGAGAAAGCGCCGCACCTCGAACAGGTCGATCTCCGAACCGCGAACCAGCCGGAACGCGTAGCTCAGCGGAGCCAGGAGGAACTCCGGGCTCAGATCCGTGACGTAGGTGCCCGCGCCGCGCCGGGACTCGACGATGTTGACGGCCTCCAGGCTCCGCAGCGCCTCGCGGACCAGCGGCCGGGAGACCCCCAGCCGGGTCGCGAGCTCCCGCTCGGCAGGCAGCGCGTCTCCAGGGGAGAGCTCGCCGTTCAGAATCAGGTTGACGACATGCTCTTTCACGTCGTGGAGAGGGCCCGACACGGTCTTCACGCTACCGGAGGCCCGGTGCGGATGTGAGAGGCGAGGAGGGGGCGCCGTCACGGCATCAGACTGCGGGATGCACGGAGGAGGTTGTCGCATGCAGCATGATCTCCTTTTCGTCCGTCCCGCGGGGCAGTTCGGCGACCACCGTACCGCGACGGAAGACGAGCACCCGGTCGCTCATGCCGCAGATCTCCTGGCCGTCCGAGCTGACCAGGATCACGGCCACGCCCGTGCGGCCCAGTTCGCGCAGGATCGCATAGATCTCCGCCCGCGCGCCGACGTCCACGCCCGCCGTCGGCTCGATCAGGATGAGCACCTTCGGACGGGTCGCCACCGCCTTCGCGATGACCACCTTCTGCTGGTTGCCGCCGCTGAGCCCGCCCACGGGCGCCGCCGGATCCCCTGGCTGGATGTTGAAGTCGCCGATCGCCTTCAGCGCCGCCCGCCGTACCCGCTGGCGCCGCAGCACCGTGCCGGCGCCGCGGATCGAATCCCGCACGGCCGGGCAGGCCGCGATCGTCAGCGCGAGGTTGCGCTCGATGCTCATCCCGGCCACCAGGGCGTGCGATCGGTCCTCCGGGACGAGGCTGATCCCTTCGCGCATCGCCTGCGCGGGGGAGGAGACGCGGATCCGCCTGCCCTCGACGGTCAGTCGGCCGCGGGCGAGTGGACGCACGCCGGCCAGGGTCTCCGCGGCCTCCACCATCCCGGCGCCGACCAGGCCGGTGAGGCCCAGGACCTCACCGGCCCGGACCTTCAGCGAGAGCGGAGGCGCGGTGCCGACCACAGCGTCCGAGAGCGTGAGCATCGGCGCCTCGCCGGAGGGCTCCGCCGTCGGCGGGTACATCGCCTGGACCGGCCGGTCCAGCATCGCGGCGATCATGGAGCCCACGTCCAGGTTCGCCTTGCCGAGCCGTTCCACGACCGCGCCGTTGCGTAGCACCGTGGCCCGGTCGCACAGCGTGGTGATCTCGTCCAGGCGGTGGCTGACGTAGACCAGCCCCACGCCGCGCTCGCGCATGTCCCGCAGGCGGTCGAACAGGGCGTCACGGTCGGCCGCGGTCAGCGAGGCCGTGGGTTCGTCGAGAATCAGCACCTTGGCGTCGGTGGCCAGCGCGCGGGCGATCTGCACCAGCTGGGCTTCGGGCACCGACAGCGCGGAGATCGGCGTCGTCACGTCGAAGTCCAGCCCCATCAGCGCCAGCGCCTCCGCCACGATGGGCCTGGCGCCGCGCCGGTCGAGCATCCCCCACCGCGTCGTGCGCTGCGCCGCCCGGGACTTGCCCAGCAGGAAGTTCTCCAGGATGCTCAGCCCGTCCACCAGCGGCAGGTGCTGGTGGATGGCGTAGATGCCGAGCTTCTCCGCGTGCAGCGGATTGCGCAGGACCGTCTGCTCGCCGTTGACTTCCAGCCGCCCCCCGTCGGGGTCGGGGGAATGCACGCCGGTCAGCACCTTGATGAGGGTCGACTTGCCGGCTCCGTTCTCCCCGACCAGGGCGTGGATCTCACCCGGCTCGAGGGTGAAGCTCACCCTGTCCAGCGCCCTGACACTGGAGTACGTCTTGCTGACCTCGACGGCGTTGAGGAGTGTCGCCGCTGTCATCAGCACGTGCCCGAGATGGCCTTGGTGACCCGCGCCCGGAGCAGGTCGTCCACCTCGAACGGCTTGCCGTTCACCGTCACGCTCGTCGCGCCCTGCTCGATCTCCTTGAGGTGCGCGGTCGTCAGCAGCGTGATGGGCGGCTCGATCTTGGCGGGAACCTTCTCGCCCTTGATGGTGGCCAGGGACGCGTCGATGAACTCGGCCCCGATCAGGTCCAGGAACAGGACCCCGTCGGCGGCGAAGGTTCCCTGGTAGGTCGCCTGCAGGCCGATGCACGTGCCGTTGTAGCCGATGAGGGTCACCTTGTCCGCCAGCTTGCGGGCACGCAGGGCGGACAGCGCTCCGAACGCCATCTCGTCGTTGTCGGCGAAGATGGCATCGATGTCGGAGTTGGCGGTGAGCAGGTCCGTCGTCACCCGCAGGGCCTTGTCCCGTGCCCAGTCGGCGGGCTGGCGGGCGACCACCTTGGCGTCCGGCGCGGTCTCGGCCAGGCCCTGCTCGAAACCGTTCGCCCGCTCGATCCCCGGCGTATCCGCCGGGGCCCCCTCCAGCACGAGAACGCGGCCGGATCCGCCGAGCTGCTCGCCGAGCCACCGGCCGGCGACCTTCCCGCCCTCGGTCTCGTTTCCGATGAGCGAGGAGACGACCAGGCCGTTGCCGTCGGTGCCGGGTACCTCCGACTGGAGGATGAAGACCGGGATGTTCGCCTGCTTGGCCTGCTGAAGCATCGGCATGATCTGCTGCTTGTCCCACGGCTCGATGCCGAGGGCGTCGACCTTACGCGAGATCATGGTCTGCACCTTGCTGATCATGTCCTGCATGTTGGCGCTGTCCTGGGCCAGCAATTCCACATCGGCGTGCTTACCGGCCTGCGCGATGGCGGCATCGGCCATGTCCTTGATCGCGGGGTTGTCCCACGCTTGCGTCACCATGCCGATAGTGGTCTTACCAGTTCCCGTTGATGTCTCTTCTGTGGCGCAGGCGGTGGGGAGGATGAAGAGGACGCCTGCCGCTATGATTGTCCAACGACGCATGATCTATCTCCAGTGACCAGGGAGGGGAGTCGCTAGTTGGCGGTTGGTGGTGCGGTTGAGCGTGCCACCGGGGTGTAGCCCTGTCAAGATTTGGCCTGACCAATTTTCTGGAGTGATGTGCTGTCGTGCGCCGACATGGGGGTCTCGGAGCGTGGACGGTCACACGGAATCGGGAAAGTGGCAGCTAGGGTTGACCTGGCAGATTCCGTGAATGTGAGAGTGGATCATGACGACCTTCGATGAGCTGTACTCCTTGTTGTCCGAGCGGGCGCGTACCAGGCCGGAAGGGTCGGGGACGGTGGCGGCGCTGGACGCTGGGGTGCATGCCATCGGGAAGAAGATCGTGGAAGAGGCCGCCGAGGTGTGGATGGCGGCGGAGTACGAGTCGGCGGATCGGGCTGCTGAGGAGATCTCGCAGTTGCTGTATCACCTGCAGGTGCTGATGGTGGCGCGGGGAATCGGGTTGGACCAGGTGTACAAGCATCTGTAGGACTCCGCGTGAGTCCGGCAACCCAGGTAAACCAGGTGAAGATCCGATGCCGAGGGGCGAATCATGTTGCGTCTAGCCGTACCGAACAAGGGTGCTCTTACCGAGGCCGCCCAGACCATTCTCAAAGAGGCCGGATATCGGCCGCGGAAGGACAGCAAGGAGCTGGTGGTCGTCGACCCCGAGAACTCCACTGAGCTGTTCTTCCTGCGCCCGCGGGATATCGCCGTGTATGTGGGGGAGGGCACCCTCGACGCGGGGATCACCGGGCGGGACATGCTGTTCGACTCGGGGGCCCCGGCGGAGGAGGTCGTGCCGCTCGGGTTCGGGCGGTCGACGTTCCGGTTCGCGTCGACGCCGGGGGCGTACACCGGTGTCGAGGATCTGATGGGGAAGCGGATCGCCACGTCGTACGCGGGACTGCTCAGCAAGTATCTCGCGGACCAGGGCGTGGACGCGCGGGTGATCAAGCTGGACGGGGCGGTGGAGACGGCGCTGCGGCTGGGGGTCGCCGACGCCGTCGCCGATGTCGTGGAGACCGGGACGACGCTGAGGAATGTCGGGCTTGAGGTGTTCGGGGAGCCGATCGCCACGTCCGAGGCGGTGGTGATCAAGCAGGTGGGGGCGGCGGACAATCCCGTATTCCAGCAGTTCGTGCGGCGGTTGCAGGGCGTTCTGGTCGCGCGGGACTACGTGATGATGGATTACGACATCCGCGCGGAGCGGATCGATGAGGCGATCGACATCACGCCGGGGATGGAAGGGCCGACCGTTTCGCCGCTGCACCGGGAGGGCTGGGTGGCCGTGCGGGCCATGGTGCCGCGCAAGGGCCACCAGTCGATCATGGATCAGCTCTGGGACCTGGGCGCCAAGGCCATCCTCGTGACCGATATCTACGCCTGTCGCTTGTAGTTCGCGAAGCGGCGGACAACGCGGGTTCGCACGCGGACAATTGTCACTGTGAGTAGTGGCGCGCGTGTGAAGCGTAGGCGATTCCTGTACGGCGGAGCGGTGCTCGCGGGAGGGCTCCTGGCGGGCGCCGGGTTCGTCGGCGGAGTGGCGGTCGGGTCGAGCGATCGGCCCGAGCTGCTGCCGGAGCGGGCGCCGCGCACCCCGGAGGAGGCCTGGCGGCTGCTGATGGCCGGGAACGAGCGGTGGGCGTCGGGGCGGTCGATTCACCCGAATCAGGATGTGGCGCGGCGGCTGGAGGTGGCGGGCGAGCAGGCGCCGTACGCGGTGGTGGTGTCGTGCATCGACTCGCGGGTGCCGCCGGAGATGGTGTTCGACGCGGGCGTGGGGGACGTGCTGGCCGTGCGGACGGCCGCGCACACGGTGGATCCACTGGTCACGGCGGCCATCGAGTACGGGCCTGAGGATCTTCGGGCGTCGCTGGTGGTGGTGCTGGGGCATCAGCGGTGCGGGGCGGTGACGGCGGCGGCGCAGGCGCTCAGCAAGGGGGATCGGCTGCCGGGCGGCATGCAGCACATCGTGACGGCGCTGCGGCCCGCGTATGCGCGGATGACCGGGCGGGGGCGGGTGATCGTCGATCCGCTGCTGGTGGAGAGCATGGTGCGGGACCACACGATGAACGTGACCCGGCAGCTCGCGCGTGATCCGCTGCTCGCGCCGAGGATTCGCAGTGGTGGGTTGCGGGTGGTGGGGGCGTACTACTCGCTGGAGACCGGGCGGATTTCACGGCTCCTCTGAGCGGTCAGACTTTCGCCGGCTGGTTGGCGACGTGGCGGATGAGGTCGCTGACGTGGACGATGCCCAGGCAGCGGCCCACCTCGTCGACCACCACCAGGTCGTCGTAGACGCGTTCGGATTCGCGGCCCGCGAGTTGCATGGCGGCGATGGCGGGCGTGGTCTTGGGGACCAGGCGGGCGGTGTCGGCCACGCGGTGGGCGGGTTTCTTGGCGTGCAGGGCGTGGCCGTACGCGCCTGCCATGAAGAGCAGGAATCGGCTGCGGTCGATCATGCTCTGCGGGCGCTGGTACTCGTCCACCAGGATGACGCTGGTGATGGACGATTCCGAGCCGAAGGCGTTGACGACGTCTTCGGCGCTCGCGTTCTGGGAGACGGTCATCGCGGGGAGGAGGAACTCCTGGACGCGGGGGCCGAGGAGGGCCGCCATCGGGGTGGCCTCGGGGATCGGGACGGGGACGTGGACGCGGCCGTGGGAGGGCTTCCAGTCGTGGGGGGCCAGGAGGGGGCCCTGGGCGAGGCGGATGCCCCAGCTCCGGATGGCGCCCAGCTGGGATTCGTCGCGGATGCCGGGAGCCAGGACGTGGGCGCCGATGCCGCGGGCCATCGTGACCAGGGATTCGGCGAGGGCGCCCCGGCGGGCGTCGCGGGGGATGCGGTCGACCAGCTGGGTGCCGATCATGATGACGTAGGGGGAGGTGTCGGCCAGGACGTCGAGGGGGAGCTGGCTGACTCCCAGGCCGCCGAAGGCGATCAGGTAGCCGGCGGCGCGCAGGCCATCGATGCCCGCGAGCAGGTGGGGGCGGTCTTCGGTGTGGATGTCGCCATCGAGGACCAGAATGACCTCGCGGGGGCGGCGGCCGCCGACGCGCATGGCCTCGTTCAGGGGGGCGAGTCCGGCGGATCCCGCGATGACGGCCGCGGCCGGGATGGACAGGACGAGCGGCAGCCGGGCTTCCTCGGTGGAGGCGGCGTGTACGGCGTTCACGGTGGCCGTGAGGTCGGTCGCGTGCGCGCCGTAACGGCCTTCGGTGGTGACCTGGACCGCGATCACGCCGCCGGTGTCGAGGTCGACGACGGGGGTGAAGACGGCGGCGGGGCCGCTGGTGCTGGCCTGGGGGTCGTCGTGGCCCGGCATTCCGGTGGCCGGGGCGGCGTTCCAGGCGGGGATGTACCCCGACACGGTGAACGGCCCGGAGGGCGAGTGTTCCGCGGACGGCGGAGAGGTCGCGACCGGCGCCGAGAGGGGAATGGGAACCGACACCCTTGAATTCTGGTCTCCTCGCAGGTACGGCAGCTGCCGTGTGAAATGAAGTTCACCGACATTTCCCCGTTTGTTGCGGTGAATACCAGCCCGTACACCCTTGTCCCGAGGGCTTCGCCCCTGCGACCGGATTTGGCTGGTTGCAGTGGATCTCCCACCCACCCTCCCTTTTGTTTCCGGGGCTTCGCCCCTGCCCCATTCGCCCCTGCCCCCGCTCACGCGGGCTCTTCGCGTTGCGCAATGACTAGGCTGGCTTCTTATGACGGCAAGGCCCGCCGCGGGCGGGGGGAGATGGGTCTCGGTCGGGCCGGAACGTGTCGGCCGGTGGATCCGTGGCTTCGCTGACCGTCATGGGGAACCTTCCGTGGAGGCTTCGCCCGGCCTTGTCACGTTGAGCGCGCCGGATGGTTCGGTGGCCGAGTGTCACGTTCCGTTCCCGCCTCTGGCTCACGACGGTGACGCCATCGCCGGTCTGATCGCCCACGCGAACAGCTCCAAGCGCGTCGGCGTGCTCCTCGTGCGCCTCGGCGGCTACGCGGCAGGCGTATTCGACGGCGACCGCCTGGTGACCTCGAAGGTGGGCGCGCGCCTGGTCCACGGGCGCAGCGCGGCGGGCGGCTGGTCGCAGCACAGGTTCGCCCGGCGCCGGGAGAAGCAGTCCACGGAGGCGCTGCAAGCCGCTGCCGATGTCGCCGCGCGGGTACTGCTCCCGCACATCGACAGCCTGGACGCTCTCATCGTCGGCGGCGACAAACGAGCCATCGACGAGCTCCGCGAAGATCGCCGCCTCACGGCGTTGTTCGCCCTGGAACGCGAACCCTTCCTCACGGTCCCCGACCCCAAGCTCGCCGTCCTGACCGAGACCCCGTCTCTGTTCCGCGCCGTACGAATAAGAATCACCGACGCACCCCCGGCCTGAACTGAACCGTTATCAAAGACCGCTCTTGACCCACTCCTAGTTGTCTGACATCTTACAACACATGCCGAATGGCCCATCCTTCATCCCACCTGGACAGCGACTGCCTCTCTCCGAGGAGGTGCGGAGTCTGCTTGTGGCGCAGATAGCCGACGGTCGGCTGCAGCCAGGTCAGCGTCTTCCGTCCGAGCCCGCGCTGGCGAAGCAGTACGGAATCAGTCGTCCCACGCTGCGGGAGATCCTCAGCGGCCTGGAGGCGGACGGGCTGGTGCGCAGGGTGCACGGAGTCGGAACCTTCGTGGCCCAGAAGCAGCCTCGGGTGCAGACCTCGCTCGACCTCGACATCGGTGTCACCGAAGCGGTTCTCGCCGCGAACGCGACGCTGGGCGTGGAGGTGGTCAGCGCGCATGAGGAGGCCGCGTCGAGCTGGATGGCCGCGGCGCTGGACCTCAAGACCGACGACCGGGTCTTCTCGGTTGAGCGGATCATCCGCGTGGACGGCGTTCCCGCGGCCCACGGCCTGGATGTCATGCCGCTGGAGATCCTGGAGCGTTCGGGATCCCCGGGGTACGACGGCGGGTCGATCTATCGCTTCCTGGAACGCGACTGCAAGATCCATCTGCTCGGCGGTGTCGCGGAGGTGTCGGCCACGCTGGCCAACACCCGGATGGCCGCCGCGCTGGGATGCCGTCGCAACAGCCCGGTCCTGCGTCTCGACCAGATCGAGAAGTCGGCGGACGGGCACCCCGTGCTGGCCTCGCGCGAGCACTACGTCCCGGGCGTGTTCCACCTGACCGTACGGCGACTGCGGCACGGCAGAGCGGACCTGTTCGAGGGGGACGACAGCACCACCTAGCCGGGCTCCCCTCACCCGGCCTGCACATCCGAGAAAGGGTGATTTCGTGATTCCAAAAAGCGACGATCGGGGGATCCAGGATGGTTTGACGGACGACGAGGAACTCCGGTCCTTCGGCTACGAACCGCAGCTGGACCGAACCATGGGCCTCATGAGTTCGCTCTCCATCTCGATCTCCTGCATGTGCATCACCGCGGGAATCTTCACCACCTACGCCTACTCCCTGGGCATGATCGGGCCCGTCTTCGTCTGGACCTTCCTGGTGGTCGCCGTCGGCCAGGTCCTGGTCGCGCTGGTGCTGGCCGAACTCGCCGGGCGCATGCCGATCAGCGGCTACGCCTTCCAGTGGACCAGCCGCCTGATCAACTCCCACTACGGCTGGTTCGTCGGCTGGGCCGGTCTGATGGCCTTCATCCCGGGTTTCACCGGCCTGAACTTCGGCCTCGCGCCCATCCTGCAGGAGCGTCTCGGGCTGACGATCACGCCCACCTCGACGCTGGTCGTCGTCATCGTGGTCACCCTCACCCAGCTCATCATCAACCTGATCGGCGTGAAGCTCGCCGCCAAGATCAATAACGCGGCCGCGTTCGTCGCCGAGCTCGGCCTGTCCATCGTCCTGACGATCATCCTGCTCGTGGTGGGTTTCGTCACCAACCCCGTACAGGACTTAGGCTTCCTGACCACCTCTTCCGTGGACGGGCCCGGGTTCACCGGCGCGCTGCTGATGTCGTCGCTGCTGGCGATCTGGGTGCTGACCGGCTTCGAGGGCGCGGCCGACCTGGCCGAAGAGACCAAGATGGCCAAGAAGCAGGTGCCGCGGGCGGTCGTCACGGCGCTGGTCGTGTCGCTGACGATCGGCTTCTTCATGCTCGTGGCGCTCACCATGAACATCGGGAACCTGGCCGAGACGACCTCCGCGGAAGTCCCGATCACGCACATCCTGCGCGGCGCGCTCGGCACCGCCGGGTCCGCGGTGTTCGAGATCGTGGCGATGATCGCCCTGTACGCGGGCGGCCTGGCCAACATGGCGGCGGCCTCCCGGCTGATGTTCTCCATGTCCAGGGACCGGATGCTGCCGGGCTCGGCCAGGCTCTCCCAGGTGTCCCGCCGCCGATCCCCGGCGTGGGCGCTGTCGGTGATCGCCCTGATGAGCGTCGCGCTCATCACGGTCGGCACCTACCTGGCCAAGGAGACGGTGGGCCTGATCGTGGGCATGGCCTCGGTCGGCTACTACGCGGTCTACGCCCTCACCATCGGCGCCGTCCTCTACGCGTCGGCGACCAAACGGCTGTCGAAGGCCTCCTCGTTCAGCCTGGGGATCTGGGCCACCCCGGTCCGCTGGGTGGCGTTCCTGTGGTCGCTGTTCGTGGTCGGCGAGCTGGTGATCCCCGAGGCCAACCGGCAGACCGCGCTGATGGCCGGGATCTTCTTCCTCATCGCCGCCGTCTGGTACGTCACCGTCCTGCGTGCCCGGCTCACCCGAGGCCAAGCGGGCATTCCCCGCGCGGACGCCCCGCACTGAACCACCAGGGGCGGCGGTCTGCCCGCCGCCGCCCCGCATCGAAAGGTTAGACCTGTGACCCGCTCCATCCAGAGCTTCGTCCGGCCGGGTTTCGCCGAGGCGGCGCCGTACAACGCGACCCACCACGACTTCGCCTGGCGGCGGCGCGAGCTCGCGCGGATGATGTCCAACGAATGCCCGATCCCGCCGTCGCCCGCCGTGCTGCGCGCCGTCTCCGAGGCGATGGCCGTCGGGCACCTGTATCCGTACTCGGGGCAGGACCTGCGGGCCGCCGTGGCCGCCCACTGCGGGGTGCCGGTCGAGTCGGTGGTGCTGGGCAACGGCTCCACCGAGATCCTCGACGTGCTGACCCGGGTGCTGACCGGCCCGGGCGACGAGACCATCATCCCGACCCCCACGTACGCGTTCTTCGAGACGCAGTCCCGGCTGTGCGGGAGCACGCCGGTGTTCGTCCCGCTGACCGAGTCCTGGGAGCTGGACGTGGACGCGATGCTGCGGGCGATCACCCCGCGCACGAAGATCATTTTCCTGTGCAGCCCGAACAACCCGACCGGCAGGGGCTGGTCCGTCGAGCAGGTGGAGCGCCTCGCGGAGACCGAGATCCCGGTCATCATCGACCAGGCGTACCTGGAATGCGGCTACGGCCAGTCCTTCGCCCACCTTGTCACGAAATATCCGAACCTGGTGACGACCCGGACGATGTCCAAGGGCTTCGGCCTCGCCGCGCTCCGGGTCGGGTACGCGATCGCGGACCCCTGGCTGGCGGACGTCGTCGACCGGGTACGGATCCCGTTCAGCATCAGCCTGATGGCCATCTGGGGATGCCTGGCCGCGTTCGGCGAGCCGGCGGAGCTGGAACGGCGGCGACGCCACATCAGCGGCGAGGCCGACCGGCTCTACAAGGGCCTGCAGGAGATGGACGGCGTCGTCGCCTACCCGTCTGAGGGGAACTTCGTGCTCGCCGACATTTCCGGCACCGGACAGGAAGTCCAGCCTGTCGTCGACGCCGTCCTCGCCCAGAACATCCTCATCCGGGCGATGAGCGCGCACCGGCTCCGCGGCTCCCACATCCGGGTCACCGTCGGCACCGAGGAGCAGAACGACCGCTTCCTGGACATCCTCCCCGACATCCTCGGCAACGGCTCATGAGGATCCTGGCGTTCGACGTGGGCACCAGCGGCGTCAAGGGCGTCGTCACCGACGCCGAGGGCCGCCTGCTGGACAGCGCCTTCCGGTCGTACGGCCTGCGGGCCAAGGAGAGCGGCTGGGTCGACCAGGACCTGGAGGAGATCCTGGCGGCCACCCTGGAGGTGGGCCGGGCGCTGGCCGCGGGGAACCCTGGCATCGGCGGGGTCAGCGTGACCGCGCAGATGTTCAACGTGGTCCCGGTGGACGCGGCGGGCCGTCCCCTGCTGCCGATGCTCAGCTGGCTGGACCAGCGGTCGGCGGGGGAGGCGGTCGCGCTGGCGGAGCGGATGCCGCCGGGGGAGCAGTTCGAGCGGCTCGGTTCGGTGGTATCGGCCAAGGACATCCTGCCCAAGATCCTCTGGTTGCGGGATCGGGAGCCGGAGGTGTTCGCGCGGTCAGTCAAGCTGCTGGACTGCAAGGAGGCCGTGGTCATGTGGCTGACCGGCGTCGCGGTGGTCGACCACGCGGGGGCGTCGGCGTACCGGCTGTACGACCGGGAGCGGCGGGACTGGAACTGGGCGGTCTGCCAGGAACTCGGCATCCCCGTCCAGCTGCTGCCCGAGGTGAGGGCCGCGACCGACGTCGCCGGGCCGATCCGGGACTCCCTCGCCGCCGAACTCGGCCTGCCCCCCGGCACCCCGGTCATGGTCGGGGCGGGCGACGTCCCGGCCAGCCAGGCGGGCTCCGGCGCGGTCGGCCCCGGCGACGTGCACGTCAGCTTGGGCACCGCCATCTATTTCGGGGTGAGCATGGCCCAGCCGGGACGTGACCCGGCCGGGCGGCTGGGCGTGATCGGCCACATGGACCCGAACCTCTGGATTCTCTGGCTGGAGATCGCCACCGGCGGCGCGGCACTGGCCTGGATCGGCCGCACCCTCGGCGTCCACGCCAACGGCGAGACGGACGGCCGGATCGACGGCCGGATCGACGGCCGGATTGACTACGCCAGGATTGACCGCTTGGTGGCCGGATGCGCGGACCAGATGGACGACCTGATCTTCGCGCCGTGGCTGAGCGGCGAACGGGTGCCGGTCTTCGACGACCGGGCGCGCGCCGCCTTCGTCGGGCTGGGCCTCAACCACGGCCCGGCGCATCTGCTCCGCGCGGTCATGGAGGGCGTGGCCTTCCAGATGCGCTGGGCGCTGGAGTACGGGCAAGCCTTCGGCCAGCCCATCGGCTCGATCCGCGCGGTCGGCGGCGGCACCATCGGCACCCAGTGGATCCAGATCCTCGCCGACGTCCTCGGCCGCCCCCTGCACGCCGTGGCGAACCCTCAGGACGCCGGCGCGCTCGGCGCGGCCGCATGCGCCCTGGTCGGGCTCGGTCACTGGCCTGATTTCGCCACCCTGAAGGAACGGGTGGCCATCGAACGCACCTACCAGCCGGATCGAGCCAGGATGACCGCCTACACCGGCCGCTTCGCCAACTACCGCCGCCTGTACCAGGCGCTGCACCCCGTCTACCACCGGGAGACGCCATGGCCGGGCAGGAGACCCTCCGCTGCGCCCGCCTCCTGGAGGCGTTGTGAGCAGGTCTGAGGCGTTCGGATCCGCCCGGGAGACGCCATGGCCGGGCAGGAGACCCTCCGCCACGCCCACCTCCGGGAGGCGTTGTGAGCAAGTCTGAGGCGTTCCGGCCCGCCCGCGCCTGGGAGGCGTCGTGAGCAGGCGTGGGGTGATCTTCGATCTGGACGGTGTGCTGGTCATGTCGGAGTTCCTGTGGGAGGAGGGCTGGACGCGGTTCGCGGCCGACCACGGCTACCCGTGGACGCCGGAGGACACCCGCGGCTGTCAGGGGATGAGCGTCCAGGAGTGGGGCGCCTACCTGGGCGGACGGGCGGGAGCCGACCCGCGGGCTGCTTCTGACGCGGTGGTGGCGTTCGTCGCGGGGGCGTATGACTCGGGTCGGGTGAGCCTGTTGCCGGGGGCGGAGAAGATGGTGGCCGAGGTCGCCCGGCGGGCGCCGGTGGCGCTGGCCTCCTCCGCGCCGCGCGCGATCATCGACACGGTCATGGGCACGATGGGCTTGGGCCGCCATTTCCGCGTCACCGTCTCCAGCGCCGAGGTCCGGGCCGGGAAACCTGCTCCGGACGTGTATGCGGAGGCGGCCCACCGCCTCGGCATCGATCCGAAAGCGAGTTTCGCGGTCGAGGACTCCAGCAACGGGGTCCGTTCCGCGGCCGCGGCCGGGCTGCGGGTGCTGGCCATCGAACACGCGCGGTACCCGCTGGCCGAGGATGCCGCCGCGATGGCCGTGGCCGTCTGCCATTCCCTCGACCAGGTCCTGGACCATCTCACCGCACTGCTGGAGGTCGATCCATGACACACGTCTACAACGCCGAAACGGGCTTCAAGGATGAGTTCCTCGATGGCCTCACCGCCGCCTACGGCCGCTACCTGCGGCGAGTCCCGTCCGCTTCGGGCGTCATGTCGGTCACCGCCCCCGCCAGGGGACGGGCGTCAGTGCTCATCGGCGGCGGATCCGGCCACTATCCCGCGTTCGCCGGGCTCGTCGGGCCGGGCCTGTGCGACGGCGCGGTCGTCGGGGACGTGTTCACCAGCCCGTCGGCCGAGCACGTGTACCGGTGTATCAAGGCGTTGGACGGCAGCGCGGGGGTGCTGCTGTCCTTCGGTAACTATTCCGGCGATGTCATGCATTTCGGCGCGGCCGTGGAACGCGCCAGGCGGGAGGGCGTGGACGCCAGGATCGTCCTGGTCACCGATGACGTGGCCAGCGCGCCGAGCGAGAGGCGGGACCAGCGCCGCGGCATCGCCGGAGGCTTCTTCGTGTTCCGCGCCGCCTCCGCCGCCGCGCACGCGGGCCTCGCCATGGACGACCTGGAAGCCCTGGCACATCGGGTCAACGCGGCCACCTTCACCTTCGGAGTAGCCTTCGGCGGATGCACGTTCCCGGGCCGGTCCGGGCCGCTGTTCACCGTCAAACCCGGGCAGATGGAGCTGGGCCTCGGCATTCACGGCGAACCCGGCATCGAGACCACCGACTGGGTTCCCGCGACGCGGCTGGCCGAACTGCTGGTGGCCCCGCTGCTCCGGGAACGCCCCGACGGCGGACGCCGCGCCCTCGTTTTGCTGAACGGGCTCGGCAACACCAAATACGAGGAGCTTTTCGTCCTTTATCGCGATATCGACGCCATCCTCGCCCGGGAAGGCGTCGAGGTGGTCCGCCCCGAAGTGGGCGAGTATGTGACATCTCTTGATATGGCGGGCTGCTCGCTCACGCTGTGCTGGCTGGACCCCGAGATCGAGCCCTACCTGGACACCCCGGCCGCCGCCCCCGGCTACCGGACCGGCCAGGCCGTCACCGCCGACCTCCCCGCCCCCGGCTACCGGACCGGTCAGGCCGTCACCGCCGACCTCCCCGCGCCCGTAGCCGCCAGCCTGGTCGCGCCCGTTCAGTCGATGCCCGCGCCTGCGCAGGCGATGCCCGCGTCCGTTCAGGCGGTGGCCGCGTCCGTCGTGGCGATGGCCGCGCCGGTCGCGGAGGCGCGAGCCGACCTTCCCCGTACGGGCTGCGCCGACGTGGTCGCCGCCATGATCGCCGAGATGGCCGAGGTGATCGAGGCCATCGAACCCGAACTCGGCCGCCTGGACGCGGTCGCCGGGGACGGTGACCACGGCGCCGGGATGGTCCGCGGCTTCCGCGCCGCCGTGGCCGCCACCACGGCCGCGGGACCCCACGGCTCCGACGTGCTCACCGCCGCCGGAGCCGCCTTCAGCGAGGCCGCCGGCGGGGCCAGCGGCGCGCTGTGGGGCGCGGGACTCGCCGCGGCCGGGGCGGAACTCGCGACGACTCCCTCGGTCGCCGAGGTCCACACCGCCCTGGCCGCGGCGCTGGCCGCGATCACCGGTCTCGGCGGCGCGCGGGTCGGCGACAAGACGATGGTGGACGCGCTGGCCCCCTTCGTGGCCACCTTCGGCGCCTCCCGCGAGACCTTCCTGCCCAGGGTCTGGCGGGAGGCCGCCACCGTGGCCGCCAAGGCCGCCGCTGACACCGCCGACCTGGCGGGCCGCAAGGGCCGCGCCGCCGTGCACGGCGCCCGCAGCCTGGGCACACCCGACCCGGGCGCGGTCTCCCTGGCGGCCGCCCTCAGCGCCGCCGGACGGATCCTGGAACGGCTCCTGAAGGAGGACACGTGAAGATCGCCCTGGACGCCGATCACCTCGGCTTCCCGCTGTAGGAGACCGTCAAGGCCCATGAAGGAGGACACGTGAAGATCGCCGTGGGTGCCGATCACCTCGGCTTCCCGCTGAAGGAGACCGTCAAGGCCCACCTGTCCGCCCTCGGCCACGAGGTGGTGGACTTCGGCGTGCCCGACGCCCGGGAGGCCGACTACCCCGACATCGCCGTCGTGGTCGCCCGCGCGGTGGCCGCGGGCGCGTTCGACCGCGCGGTCCTGGTCTGCGGCACGGGCATCGGCATGGCCATCACCGCCAACAAGGTCCCGGGAGTCCGCGCGGCCTCGGTCAGCGATCCGTACTCGGCCGAGCGCGCCCGCAAGTCCAACGACGCGCAGGTCCTCTGCCTCGGGGCCCGCGTGGTCGGCCCTGAGGTGGCCGTCCTGCTCGTGGACCACTGGCTGGCCTCGGAATTCCAGGCGGGCGGCTCGGCCCGCAAGGTCGCCAAGATGAACGCCCTGGACGCCGAACGCGCCTCCTGACCCCCGACGTGAGCCTCCGACCTGACCCTCCGACCTGACCCTCCGACCTGAACCTCTGACCTGAGCTTCCGAACCGACTCGCCGAACTGACCCTTGGAAACCGAGCGCCCGCGCCGGGCCCACCCCTGGCGCGGGCGGTTAAACGAGGTGGCCGGGCTTCCGGGTGGTCTTACAATTGCTGGCATGGGCACTCCCGATTGATTTCTCCCCGCGTATCGATCGACTTCCTCGTACCGGGTCCCCTCAGCCACGCCTGCCACGGAGTGTTCCGCTCATCATGATCATTGCAACTGACGTCGAACTGCGCGCCGGCTCGCGCCTGCTCATCGAGAAGGCCAGCTTCCGGGTCAACTCGGGTGACAAGATCGGTCTCGTCGGCCGGAACGGGGCCGGGAAGACCACCCTCACCCGGGTGCTCGCGGGTGAGGGCATCCCCGCCACCGGCTCTGTCACCATTTCCGGAGATGTCGGCTATCTGCCGCAGGACCCGCGCACCGGCGACCTGCAGGTCCTCGCCCGCGACCGGATCCTGTCCGCCCGCGGCCTCGACGAGATCATCCGCGACCTGCGCGCCGCCGAACTCGGCATGTCCTCGGCCGACGAACGCTCCCGCGACAAGGCCGTCCGGGCGTACGGCAGGCTGGAGGACCGGCTGCACGTGCTCGGCGGCTACGCGGCCGAGTCCGAGGCCGCCTCCATCGCCTCCAGCCTCGGCCTGCCGGACCGGGTGCTCAAACAGCCCCTGGAAACCCTCTCCGGCGGCCAGCGCAGACGGGTCGAACTGGCCAGAATTCTGTTCAGCGGAGCGGAGACTCTCCTCCTGGACGAGCCGACAAACCACCTCGATGCCGACTCAATCGGGTGGCTTCGTGATTTTTTGCGATCACACCAGGGCGGCTTGATCATTATCAGCCACGATGTTGGCCTACTTGAAGCGACGGTAAACCGCGTTCTGCACCTGGACGCCAATCGCTGCGTGATCGACACCTACAACGTCGGCTGGAAGGCGTATCTGGCGCAGCGGGAGACCGACGAGAAGCGCCGCAAGCGCGAGCGGGCCAACGCCGAGAAACAGGCCTCGGCGCTGATGTCGCAGGCCGACAAGATGCGGGCGAAGGCCACCAAGGCCAAGGCCGCGCAGGACATGACCCGCCGGGCCGAGCGGCTGCTGTCAGGACTGGAGAGCGAGCGGCGCTCCGACAAGGTCGCCAAGCTGCGCTTCCCGGCCCCCGCGCCGTGCGGCAAGACCCCGCTCACGGCGGTCGAACTGTCCAAGTCCTACGGCTCGCTCGAAGTCTTCACCGACGTGGACGCGGCCGTGGACCGGGGCACCCGGGTGGTCATCCTGGGCCTCAACGGCGCCGGCAAGACCACCCTGCTGCGCATCCTCGGCGGCCTGGAGAAGCCCGACACCGGCGAGGTCCGCCCAGGTCACGGGCTCAAGATCGGCTACTACGCGCAGGAGCACGAGACGCTCGACCCGGGCCGCACCGTGCTGGAGAACATGCGCTCCGCCGGGCCCGACCTGGCCGACGTGGACCTGCGCAAGACCCTCGGGTCCTTCCTGTTCACCGGGGACGACGTGGACAAGCCCGCCGGGGTGCTGTCCGGCGGGGAGAAGACCCGGCTGGCGCTGGCCACCCTGGTGCTGTCCAGCGCCAACGTGCTGCTGCTCGACGAGCCCACCAACAACCTCGATCCGGCCTCCCGGGAGCAGGTTTTGACGGCGTTAAGGTCCTATTCCGGGGCGATTGTGCTAGTCACGCATGATGAGGGCGCAGTTGACGCCCTGCAACCGGATAGGGTGATCTTGCTACCTGACGGAATTGAAGACGCGTGGAGCGATGAATTTTCCGATCTTGTGGCCCTCGCCTGATCGTAATTTTGACGGGTACGGATCTTTTCCCTGGGAGTAGGTAGCCGATCTCGCCGAAATGACTGATCATGGCGTGAGTAACGCTGCGGAAGTCTGGCACTACAGGAGGTACTCGTGGCCGAGACTCTGAAGAAGGGCACCCGGGTGACCGGGGCCGACCGTGAAAAACTGGCCAGCGATCTCAAGAAGCGCTATGCCGCGGGTGAGAGCATCCGGGCACTGGCCGCTTCCACCGGCCGGTCGTACGGGTTCATCCACCGCATCCTCTCCGAGTCCGGTGTGACTCTGAGGGGACGCGGCGGGGCGACCCGAGGAAAGTCCAAGCGCTAGATCCGCCTCACAGTAGCGACCGCAGCCGCTCAGTCCCGTATGTCCACGAGCGGCCGCGTCTGAGATGCCGAACTATGTTCGGTAGGCTCGGACGCGACCGCAGGGGAAGGGGACGCCGGTGACTGTGGACGCGAATCTTGGGGGGAGTGCGGAGGCCGTCTCGGCGAGCGAGCTCGCGGAGATCGGACTGCGCTATGAGGTGGACGGCGCGATCGCGACGATCACGCTGGACCGGCCGGACAAGCGAAACGCGCAGACGTTCGCCACCTGGTCGGCCCTGGCCCGGATCGGGGAGCACATTCCGGACCAGGTGCGGATCGTCGTCGTGAAAGGCGAGGGGCCGTCCTTCTCAGCGGGCATCGACCTGCGCATGTTCACGCCAGAGGGGGTGCCCGGGCAGGGCTCGTTCGTCTCGGCCGCGTCTCTCGGGGAAACCACTTTCGAGAGACGGATAGCGGACGCTCAGCGCGGCTTCCTGTGGCTGCGCCGCCCGGACATCGTCTCCATCGCGGCCGTGCACGGTCACGCGATCGGCGCGGGGTTCCAGCTGGCCCTCGCCTGCGACCTGCGGGTGGTGGCCGAGGATGTGAAATTCTGTATGAAGGAGCCGGCGCTCGGGCTGGTTCCCGACCTGACCGGCACCAAGCCGCTGGTCGAGCTGGTGGGGCTGCCCCGGGCGATCGAGCTGTGCCTGACCGCGCGGGTGGTCGGCGCCGAGGAGGCGGTGCGGCTGGGCCTGGCGGAGCTCGCGGTTCCGGCGGGTGAGCTGGCGCAGGCCGTACAGGATCTGGCGGGGGCGTTGCTGGCGACCGACCGCGGGGCCGCGACGGCGACCAAGCGGCTGTTGCAAGGCGCCCTCGGGCGCAGCCTGGAGGAGCAGGCGATCGCCGAGCGGAGGGAGCAGATCGTGCGGATCAGAACCTTGTTCGCCTCTGGCTGAGCCGGAATCGGGGCGGCGTCCGGCGGGTTGATGATTACGTGATTACAACGCTTGGACGGCTATGGCGATGATGGGCGGGGGCTACGGCCCCTCGGTGATGCGGTCCATGCGCCGCGACAGCTCGGTGATGCACGAACGGCTCAAGCCGGGCACGGTCCGACGCATCACGCGGTACGCGGGCGCGTTCCGCTGGCAGATCGCGGCCTTCCTGGCCTTCGTCGTGGCGGATTCGATGATCGTCATCGCCAACCCGCTGCTGGTGAAGGCGATCATCGACACCGGCATCCCGCAGAAGCGGATCGACCTGGTGGTCTGGCTGGCCCTGGCCATCGCCGGCCTGGCCGTGCTGGACGCGATGCTGAGCATGGGCGAGCGCTGGTTCTCCGCCCGCATCGGCGAGGGCCTGATCTACAAGCTGCGCACCGAGGTGTTCGACCACGTCCAGCGCATGCCGGTGGCGTTCTTCATGCGCGCCCAGACCGGCGCGCTGGTGTCCCGCCTCAACTCCGACGTGATCGGCGCCCAGCGGGCGATCACCAGCACCCTGTCCTCGGTCGTGTCCAACGTGATCGGCCTGGTCATCGTGATGGCCACCATGCTGGTCCTGTCCTGGCAGATCACCCTCGTCGCGCTGGCCATGCTGCCCATCTTCGTGATCCCCGCCAAGCTGGTCGGCCGCAAGATGTCCCAGCTGACCCGCGAGCAGATGCAGCTGGACGCCGAGATGGGCTCGGTCATGACCGAGCGCTTCAACGTGGCGGGCGCGATGGTCGCCAAGCTCTACGGCCGCCCCGACGAGGACGCGGTCTACTTCAGCCAGCGCGCCGCCCGGGTCCGCGACCTGGGCATCACCGTGGCCATGGCCGGCACGGTCTTCCGGATCGCGCTCGGCCTCATCGCCGCCCTCGCCACCGCCCTGGTGTACGGCTTCGGCGGCGTCCTGGCCATCGGCGACACCTTCCAGCTCGGCACCCTGGTCGCCATGTCCGCCCTGCTGATGCGCCTGTACGGCCCGCTGACCAGCCTCTCCAACGTGCACGTGGACGTGATGACGGCCCTGGTCAGCTTCGACCGGGTCTTCGAGGTCCTGGACCTCAAGCCGATGGTCGCCGAGAAGCCGGGCGCCCGCGCGATCCCGCCGGGCCCGGTCACGATCGAGTTCGACGACGTGCGCTTCCACTACCCGGCCGCGGCCGAGGTGTCGCTGGCCTCGCTGGAGACGGTGGCCAGGCCCGAGACGGGCGAACCCGCCCAGGTCTTGAACGGCGTGTCTTTCACCGCGCGGCCGGGCGAGCTGGTCGCGCTGGTCGGCCATTCCGGCGCGGGCAAGACCACCACGACCTCCCTGGTGTCCCGCTTGTACGACGTGAACGAGGGCGCGGTCCGGCTCAACGGCGTCGACGTCCGGGACGCCACCCTGGACAGCCTGCGCGACACCGTCGGCGTGGTCATGCAGGACGCCCACCTGTTCCACGACACCATCGGCAACAACCTCCGCTACGCGCGCCCTGACGCCACCGACGAGGAGGTCTGGGAGGCACTGAGGGCTTCTCAGATCGCCGACCTGATCCACAGCCTGCCCGACGAGCTGGAGACCGTCGTCGGCGACCGAGGCTACCGGCTGTCCGGCGGCGAGAAGCAGCGCATCGCACTGGCCCGGCTACTGCTCAAGGCCCCCGCCGTCGTCGTCCTAGACGAGGCCACCGCGCACCTGGACTCCGAGTCCGAGGCGGCCGTGCAGAAAGCCCTCAAGACCGCCCTGCGGGGCAGGACCTCACTGGTGATCGCGCACCGGCTCTCCACGATCAGGGAGGCCGACACGATCCTGGTCATGCAGGACGGCCGGGTCGCCGAGCGGGGCCACCACGAGGAGCTGCTGGCCCGGGGCGGGCTCTACGCCGAGCTCTACCGGACCCAGTTCACCGTTGGTAGCCCAGCCGCTTGAGCTCCTCCCTGGCCACCTTCTCCACGATCTTGAGGTCGTCCGGGGTGAGGCGGCGTCTCCAGGCGCCGACCTTGGGGGCGCTGGTGCCGTACAGGGCGATGGTGGAGATCTTGGTGTCCAGGAAGGCGGAGACCGTGTCGATCGCCTCGGCGGGGGAGCGGTGCAGGTCCTCGTAGCGGACGGTGAGCAGCTGCTCGGGCGGGAGCTCCTTGCGCAGGACGGCGCTGAGCCGGATGGCGGCGCGCCAGCGCAGGGCGCTCTTGCCCGCCGTGGCCATCGCCTTCCAGCGGTCCCGGTGCGCGGCCGCGTTCACCCCCAGGAACGGGTTGGGGAACTCGGTGTCCTCGGCCAGCATGTGCGGCTTGAACCAGGCCATCGCCGCCGGGTCGGCCAGCATGTCGGCGACCACGTCCCGGCCGTCCCTGATCAGCTGCACGAACCGCGCGTCGGGGAAGGCCTGGAGCAGCACCGGCGCGCTGTAGAGCAGGTCGGGGCTGGCGTCGCCGAACCTCTCCAGCGTGCCCGCGCCGATCTGCTCCAGCGCGCACGGGCCCGCGCCGATGATGCCGCCCGCCTCCCGGCACGGCGCGGCGCACTCCCCGCACGCGCCCGGCATCACCTGCCAGGCCTCGGCGAGCACGTCGCGGAGCACCCGCGGCGCGCCGCCGCTCCTGGCGATGGACGGCTTGCGGGCGAACGCGTAGACCACGCGTGCCACCGGCGCCCGGCCCATCGTGAGATGGAAGCCCGGGGAACGTTTCAGGGCACGCGCGAGCAGGTCCGCGCCGGAGTGCGGGGCGCCGAGCACGAAGACCGGCTGTCGGACCTTTACGCCGTTTACCACGAGAATGTGGGTCGGATGTCGCATAGGTGAGCCCTAGTCTGACACCCTTTGGGGGGTGCACGAACGCACCCCGCCGAGGCTTGCTCCCGGCGATACCGTAGCCCTGGTCGCCCCGTCCGGACCGCTCGACGCCGAGCGCCTCTGGCGGGGCCGCCGTGTCCTCACCGACCTGGGGCTGAACGTCGTCCTCGGTTCCCGGATCTTCACCCGCCGCGGCTACCTGGCCGGCCCCGACGTGGCCCGCGCCGCCGACCTCCAGGAGGCCTGGTGCGATCCCGAGGTGGCCGCGGTCATCTGCGCCCGCGGCGGGTACGGCGCCGGCCGCCTGCTGGACCTGATCGACTGGGACGCCATGAAGTCGGCCGGATCCAAGATCCTGGTCGGCTCCAGCGACATCACCGCGCTGCACCTGGCGTTCGCCCGGCGGCTCGGCCTGGCCACCGTGTTCGGCCCGATGCCCGCCTGCGCCACGCTGGCCGACCCGGAGGGGCCTGAGCCGTACTCGCTGGGGCACCTGCACACGACGCTGTTCCACGGGCACACGCCGACAGCCGTCACCGGGGACCGGGTGATGTCGGAGGGCCGGGCGGTCGGGCCCATGATCGGCGGCAATCTGACGCTGCTGGCGGCGATGTGCGGAACGCCGTACGAGATGCGGGCGGAAGGGCATATCGTGCTGCTTGAGGATGTGGGGGAGGATCCGTACAGGATTGATCGCATGCTCACCCAGCTGGCGCAGAACGGGGCGTTCGACGGGGTCAAGGGCTTCGCGCTCGGGTCCTGGGTGGACTGCGGGAACGTTCTACCCATTCTGGCCGAACGGCTGATTCCGCTGGGAGTGCCGATCGTCGCGGGACTGCCGATCGGGCATGGATCACCACAGTTCAGTGTGTGGCTAGGGGCAGATGGGGTCATTGATACCGAATCGTGCTCTCTGACTGGCCTCATTAGCGACACGGACAAGGCACCCTGAAGCTGGATTTCTCAGCATGCCCTTTTCAACTGAAACGCGGCGAAGGGATGGGTGCGTTGGGTCTGTTGCGGCGGCTACGCGGTCGGATCCGGCCCGTGCAGCCCGTGCAGCCTGAGCCCAGAGCGGCCGAGGACGTGGACCTCGACTCGCTGCTCGGGCTCGTCGTGGAGACGATGGGCTACACGTGCACCTTCGAGAACGACGGCACCTCGCTGCTCATGGGCGACCGCGCCGGGGACGGCTCCGGCCCCGTCCGCACCGTCAACCTGGTCGGCCTGCGCCGCGAGGCCGCCCGGCGGTCCCGCGAGGACTGGCCGATGCTGGTCTCCGAGCACCTCTCGCACGCGGTCTCCGGCGAGCCGTTCGACGCCTGCAACCTGCCGCGGATCAAGCCGCTGCTGCGCACCCGGGTGCACGCCGCCGACGACCCGTCCATCCCCGACCCGTCCCGGATCATCGGCCGCCACCTGAGCGCCGACCTGATCGAGGTGCTCACCATCGGCGGCCGCCCGGTCCGTCCCGAAGAGGCGTTCTGCTGGCCGATCCCGCCCGCCGAGGCCCTCGACGTGGCGCTGGACAACGCCCTCGCCGACGAGCGCCTCACCGCCGAGCACCTCGACCTCGGCGGCGTCAGCGTGCGCCTGCTGACCGCGCCCACCGCCGTCGCCCACCTGCGCCGCATGCCCGCCCCCGCCGACGGCGTGCTGGTCGTGCTCCCGCACTCGGGCGCGATCGCCGTGCACCCGGTCGAGGGCATCGGCGTCGTACGGGCCCTGGAACGCCTGCGCGTCTACGCCCAGCGCGAGTTCGACGAGCGGCGCGCCGACGGGCTCAGCCCGCACGTGTACTGGTGGCACCACGACCGGCTCACCCGCATCCAGGCCGACCTGGTGGCCCAGGACGGCCAGGTGCGCCTGGTGGTCACCCCGCCCGCCGAGTTCGCCCGGCTGCTGGCCCGTCTGGCCGGAGGGGCTAACTGAGGGCCTGCGCGGTGTGGATCAGCGGCACGTGGCTGAACGCCTGCGGGAAATTTCCCACCATGCGGCCGTAACGCGGGTCGAACTCCTCGGCCAGCAGGCCGACGTCGTTGCGCAGCCCCAGCAGGCGTTCGAACAGCTCCACCGCCTCCTCCTTGCGGCCGATCCTGGCCTTGGCCTCGGCCAGCCAGAAGCTGCAGGCCAGGAACGCGCCCTCGCCGCCGGGCAGGCCGTCCACGCTGTTGGCCTCGGCGATCGGGTAGCGCAGGATGAAGCCGTCGCTGCTCAGCTCGCGCTCCACGGCGTCGACGGTGCCGTGCACGCGGGGGTCCTCCGGCGGCAGGAAGCCGACCATCGGGATCAGCAGCAGGGCCGCGTCCAGCTCGCGGGAGCCGTAGGACTGGGTGAAGGTGTTGCGCTCCGCGTCGAAGCCCTTGCGGAGGACCTCGGCGTGGATGTGATCGGCCAGCGCCTGCCACCTCTCGGCGGGGCCCGCCCGGCCCAGCTCTTTGACCACGCGGACCGCGCGGTCGGCGGCCACCCAGGCCATCACCTTGGAGTGGGTGAAGTGCCGCCGGGGGCCGCGGACCTCCCACAGGCCCTCGTCGGGCTGGTCCCAGCCGGTCTCGATGAAGTCCAGCATCTTGCGGGTCAGCTGCCAGGCGTGGTCGTTTTGGGGCAGGCCGTGGCGGAGGGACTGGTAGAGGCAGTTGATGACCTCGCCGTACACGTCCAGCTGGAGCTGGTCGACCGCGCCGTTGCCGATCCTGGCCGGGCGGGAGCCCTCGTAGCCGGGCAGCCAGTCCAGGGTCATCTCGGGGAGGCGGCGCTCGCCGGCCACGCCGTACATGATCTGGAGGTCCTGCGGGCGGCCCGCGATCGCGCGGAGCAGCCACTCCCGCCAGGCTCCGGCCTCCTCCAGGTAGCCGGACTGGATGAGCGCGTCCAGGGTCATGGTGGCGTCGCGCAGCCAGCAGTAGCGGTAGTCCCAGTTGCGGACGCCGCCGAGGTCCTCGGGCAGCGAGGTGGTGGGGGCGGCCACGATGCCGCCGGTGGGCGCGTAGGTGAGGGCCTTGAGGGTGACCATGGAGCGGACCACCGCGTCCCGCCAGGGGCCGCCGTGGCGGCCGGAGGCCACCCAGTCCGTCCAGAAGTCCTCGGTCTCGGCGAGCTGGTCGATCGGGTCGATGTCCTCGGGGCGGGGCTGGTGCGAGGGATGCCAGGTGAACACGAACGTCTGGCGCTCTCCGGCGGAGACCCGGAAGGTGGCCTTGTGCTTGTAGTCGCCGCCCTTCAGCGGGATCGAGGAGCGCAGCCAGACCGAGTCGGGGCCGCCGATGGCCTGCACGTGGTGGTCCGCGCGCCGCACCCACGGCACGATCCTGCCGTAGTCGAACCTGATCCGGATCTCGGTGCTCATCTCCACCGTGCCGGCCACGCCCTCCACGACCCGGACCAGATCCGGGTTGGTGTGCCGGGGCGGCATGAAGTCGATCACCTTGACCGTGCCGCCCGGGGTGTCCCAGACGCTCTCCAGGATGAGCGTCTCCCCCCGGTACGCGCGGCGCGTGGCGGGCCCGCCCGAGCTGGGGCCCAGCCACCAGGAACCGTGGGACTCCTCGCCGAGCAGCTTGGCGAAGCACGCGGGGGAGTCGAACCGGGGCAGGCACAGCCAGTCGATCGAACCGTCCCGCCCGACCAGGGCCGCCGACTGCATGTCCCCGATGAGCGCGTAATCCTCGATCCGCATGCCGTCACGCTACACGCTGTAACCGCATGAACAGCTGAGTCAGCGGGCCGATCGCGGCGGCGAAGACCAGGGTGCCGACTCCCACGGTTCCGCCGAGGAGCCAGCCGACGGCCAGCACGCCGACCTCGATGATCGTGCGGGCCAGCCGGATGGACAGGCCCGCCCGGTGCAGGCCGGTCATCAGCCCGTCGCGCGGGCCCGGGCCCATGCCCGCGCCGATGTAGAGGGCGGTCGCGAAGGCCACCAGCACGACCGCCGCCAGCAGGTACGCCCAGCGGACGGCCAGCTGCCCCGGCGTGGGGGCGAGCCAGATGGTGGCGTCGGCGAACAGGCCGAGCAGGACGATGTTGCTGATCGTGCCCAGGCCGGGTTTCTGGCGCAGCGGGATCCAGAACACCATGACCAGCGCGCCGACCAGGATGATCCAGGTGCCGATCGACCATCCGGTGCGTACGGCCAGGCCCTGGTGGAAGACGTCCCAGGGGTCGTTGCCGAGCGCGGACTCGACTTGCAGGCCGATGCCCGCGCCGTACAGGGCGAGGCCGGAGTAGAGGCGGAGCAGGCGGGCCGGGAAGGACGCGACGGGAATGGTGAGCTCAGTCATAGTGCCCCCATCCTTCCGGCGCGGAAAGTCCTGATAAAGGGCCAATTTCGGGAAATGGCCCTATATTGGGCGGGTGGATATGAGCGCGGGGCAGCTGGCCCGGCTGGTCGGGGTGCCGCAGGACGCGCGGCCGTACTATCGGGCGCTGGCCTCGGCCGTGCGGGATCGCATCCTGGACGGGCGGCTGCCGGTGCGGGTGCGGCTGCCCGCGGAGCGGCAGCTGGCCGAGGAGCTCGGAGTGAGCAGGACCACCGTGACCGCCGCCTACGACCGGCTGCGCGGGCAGGGCTACCTGGACAGCCGCCAGGGCGCGGGCAGCTGGACGGCGCTGCCGGACCCGAGCGCCTGCGCCGACAATCCGTGGGTGAGCGCCGACGACGACGGCCTGCTCCCGCTGCACGCCGCCGCCCCGGCCGCGTCCCGCTTCCTGGACGAGGCGCTCGCGCACGCGGGCGCCGGATATCACCGGTTCACCCTGGGCATGGGGTACGACCCGATCGGCCTGCCGGAGCTGCGGGCGGCCATCGCGGCGCGGTACACGGCGCGCGGGCTGGCCACCCGGCCAGAGCAGATCATCGTCACCACCGGCGCGCAGCAGGCCATCCACCTGCTGATGACGCTCTACGCCGGGGCGGGGGACCCGGTGCTGCTGGAGTCGCCGACCTACCCGCACGTGATCGACCTGGCCCGGCTGCGCGGGGCCAGGATCGTGCCGGTGGGCATCCCGGCCGACGGGCGCCACCTCGACCTGCTGATCAGCGCGGCCCGGCAGTCCGGGGCCCAGCTGGCCTACCTGATCCCCGATTTCCAGAACCCGACCGGCCATCTCATGAGCGCCGACGACCGGGTCGCTCTAGTGGCCGCCGCGCGGCGCCACGACATGACCGTGATCGTGGACGAGACCTGGGCCGAACTCGCCGTCGACGACCTGGAACAGCCGCCGCCCACGGCGGTCTTCGACACCGACGGCCGGGTCGTCAGCGTCGGATCGGCCTCCAAGCTGTGGTGGGGCGGGCTCCGCATCGGCTGGATCAGGGCGAGCGCCGCCCTGGTCCGCCGCCTGGCCGTGCTGCGCGCCGCCGTGGACATCGCCAGCGCCCTGTTCGAGCAGCTCGTCGTGGCCCGCCTGTTCGACCGCATCGAGGAGACCAGGGCCGAACGGCGGCGCGCCCTCGCCGCCTCCCGCGCGGCCCTGGTGGACGTGCTCCGCCGCGAACTCCCGGACTGGAGCTTCCGCGTCCCCGGCGGCGGCGGTTCGCTCTGGATCCGGCTCGGCGCGCCGATCGCGACGCCGCTCTCCGAGGCGGCCGCCGCCGCGGGGGTACGGCTCGCGCCCGGCCCCTGGTTCGGCGTCGACGGAACCCTGGAAGGCCACCTGCGGCTGCCGTTCACCCAGCCTCCGGACGTGCTCGTGGACGCGGTGCGCCGGATCGCCGCGTCCAGGGGGGCGGCCGGTCGCAGCCCCCGGGCCTCGCTCATTCCGGCGTTGTGACCCCGCGCGCCAGGGGCGCCCGCCAGGAGTAGCGCATCGCGAGCAGGCGGAGGGTGAAGGCCAGCAGGGCGGCGGCGAGGGTGGCGGCGAAGTCGTACACGCCCAGGCGGGACAGCACGGCCATCAGGGTCGCGCCGAGCATGGCGGGGACGGCGTAGAGCTGGCGGTCGTAGAGCAGGGCGGGGGTCTCGCCGGAGAGCAGGTCGCGCAGGATGCCGCCGCCGACCGCCGTGCAGACGCCGAGCAGCACCGCGTGCGGCGCGGACAGGCCGAACAGCAGCGCCTTCTCGGTGCCGACCGCGCAGAACAGGCCGAGCCCGGCGGCGTCGAACACCAGGATGGCCGGCATCAGCCGGGCCACCTGGGGGTGCCAGAAGAACACCACGGCGGTCGCGGCCACCGGGACGAGCAGGTAGCCGACGTCCCGGAAGGCGGCGGGCTGGATGCCGATGAACAGGTCCCGCAGCACGCCGCCGCCTACCGCCGTGAAGAACGCGAGAACCGCCATGCCGACCACGTCCAGCCGCTTCCGCACGCCCTGCAGCGCCCCGGAGGTGGCGAAGACGAAGATCCCGGCGAGATCGAGTACGGAAGTCACCGAATAATCATCCCATCACCGGCTCTATGCCGAAAATTCTCGTCGAAATGGGGGGTTGTCAGGGATTGCTTACACATGATGCGATGCAGGCCACCTGTACGAACCATACGGAGGGTGGAATGGCGGATCCTCAGGTCCTTCAGGAACGTGCGGCGATCGAGCAGGACATCGCCGGCCGGACCATCTGTCAGCAGTTCGCGGAGACGGCCGAGCGGTATCCCGACTCGCCCGCCTACTCCGACCCGGTGGAGGGCGGCTGGTCCACCCTGACCTACGCCGAAGCCCGGCAGCGGGTCCTGGAGATCGCGGCGGGCTTCGCCGCCCTCGGCCTCCAGCCCGGCGACGCGGTCGCGCTGATGATGGTCAACCGCAGCGAGCACGTCCTGGCCGACCTGGGCGCCGTGCACGCGGGCGCGGTGCCGGTCTCGGTCTACAGCACCTTCGCGCCCGACCAGGTCTCCTTCGTGGCCCAGAACGTCGGCGCGAAGGTCGTCGTGCTCGGCGGGCCGCGCGAGTTATCCCGGTGGGAGCCCATCCTGGCCGAGCTGCCGGCCCTAACCAAGATCATCATGCTGGAGGGGGCCACCGGCGACCAGCTGTCCTGGGCGGACTTCCTGGCCCTCGGCGCGTCCTCGCTCGCGGCCGACCCCGCCGCGGCCGAGGAGCGGTGGCGGGCCGTCGGCCCCGACGACACGGTGACCGTGCTCTACACCTCCGGCACGACCGGCATGCCCAAGGGCGTGCCGCTGACCCACCGCAACGTGCTGTTCGAGGTGGGCGCCACCGACCGGATGACCTCGCTGCCCACCCAGGGCACCCAGATCTCCTACCTCACCTACGCGCACATCGCCGAGCGGGTCCTGTCCCTCTACCTGCCGGTGTTCAAGGTCTCGCACGTGCACTTCTGCACCGACCTGGCCAACCTGGGCGCCACGCTGGGCGCGGTCAAGCCGGTCATGTTCTTCGGCGTGCCCCGGGTCTGGGAGAAGATGATGGCCCGGCTGCAGGCCCTGCTGGCCACCCAGCCGGAGGAGCAGCAGGAGAACGTG
This sequence comes from Acrocarpospora macrocephala, assembly GCF_009687865.1. GTDB lineage: Bacteria > Actinomycetota > Actinomycetes > Streptosporangiales > Streptosporangiaceae > Acrocarpospora > Acrocarpospora macrocephala. The sequence goes on along the minus strand of NZ_BLAE01000028.1, from coordinate 12,297 downwards.
CGCGCCGCGATGGCCGCCGGGCTCGCCTACGTGGAGGCCGGCCAGCACGGCGGCACCCCCAGCCCCGAAGTCCAGGCCGCCTATGAGCAGGCCGACGCCGCGCTGCTGGGCATCATCCGGATGATGATCGGCTTCGAGAACGCGCGCTGGCTGGCCACCGCCGCCGCGCCGATGCCCCTGGAGGTCCAGCGCTTCTTCGCCGGCCTCGGCCTCAAGGTCCTCGACGTGTACGGCATGACCGAGACCACCGGCGCCTTCACCGCCAACAGCCCCGCCAGCTACCGCCTGGGCACCGTCGGCCGCGCCGAACCCGGCGTCGAGGTCCGCATCGCCGAGGACGGCGAGATCATCACCCGCAGCCCGCTCAACACCACCGGCTACCTCGACCGCCCCGAGGCCACCGCCGAGCTCCTGGACGAAGACGGCTGGCTGCACACCGGCGACGTCGGCTCCATCGACGAGGATGGCTTCGTCCGGATCGTGGACCGCAAGAAGGAGCTCATCATCACCGCCGGCGGCGAGAACATCTCCCCGGCCAACATCGAGAACTACCTCAAGGAACACCCCCTCATCGGCCAGGCCCTCGCCTACGGCGACCGCCGCCCGTTCCCCGTCGCCATCCTCACCCTGGACGGCGAGGTCGCCCCCGGCTGGGCCCAGGCCAACGGCATCGCCTACGAGTCCCTCGCCGAACTGGCCGAGCACCCCGACGTGCTCAAGGCCGTGGAGGCGGCCATCGAGACGGCCAACGAGAAGCTGGCCCGGGTGCAGCAGGTGAAGAAGTGGCGGCTGCTGCCGGTGGAGTGGACGGCGGAGACCGAGGAGCTCACGCCCAGCCTGAAGCTCAAGCGCCGGGTGATCCACGCAAAGTACGCGGAGATCATCGACGACATGTACCGCGACTGATCCGCTTCCCGCCAGGGCCGTCCGTTCCGGGCGGCCCTGTTCGTTTGCCATTCGGGGTGTGTGTCGGGTCCGTTCGTTTTGCCGTGGGCTGCCTAGCGTTCTGCGCCATGACGAGACGAATTCTCGCGACGCTGACCGCCGTCACGACGCTGGCCTGGCCGGGGGTTCCGGCCCGGGCCGCGGAGACGGAGCTGGCGATCAGGTCCATCAGTTTGCGGCCGGCGGAGCCCGTGGTCCGGGCCACCGGCGCGGTGAAACTGGTCATCGATGTGGTGGCCCGGGGGGCGCACGGCGTGCGGGGCGTGACCGTGCTGGTCGAGCCCGGGCGCCCGCCGGCGGGCGCCACGAATCTGACGGGCGTGACCCCGGAGCTCACCCCGGCGGAAACCCCGGCGGAAACCCCGGCGGAAACCTCGGCGGAAACCTCGGCCGAGCCCGCGGTCCCGCCCGTGGCGCCCGCCGTTCCGGAGACCGAGCCCGCGGTGCCCGCCGTTCCGCCCGTGGCGCCCGCCGTTCCGGTGGCGAAGCCCGCGGTCGCGGAGCTGACGGCGACGGCGGTCCGCCCGCCGGTGGGGTTCCACCGGTTCCGGCTGGCCGCGGAGGGGTGGCAGACCTGGCGGTTCAATCCGCAGGTGGGGCTGACGCGGTGGTATCCCAGCGGCGTGTGGACGATCGCCGCCACGGCCACTGATCAGGCGGGTAACGAGGTCAAGGCGTACACGACGTTCCACCTGCGGCGGGAGACGGCGCTGCAGGGGGTCGCGGTGAGCGAGCGGAAGAAGGTCCGGGTCTCCGGGACGCTGATGCGCCTGGATCCGTACGGCTTGCTGGGCCGCAGGCCGTTCCGTAAGCGGAAGGAGGTGCTCATCCGGTTCCGGGGGACGGGCGGGGACTGGCAGACGGTGGCGACCGCGCGGACCCGGCGGGACGGATCGTTCGACCAGCGGGTCAAACCAGCCGGAGAGGGGGTTTATCGGGTGGAATTCCCCGCTACCTCGCGTTATGCGGCGGATATCAGCCCCGAGCGGCGCCCACGGCGTAATTAGACGCACGGGATGAAGGTTCCGTTGCCAGATCGTGATCAGTTTTTCACTGTCTTTAACGCAACTTTTCCCTGTCTTGACGCGTCTATGACGTAGGCGCGCTCTACCTCAGAGCGTGTGTGTTAACGGGGAGAGGAAGCACCCTCTATGGTCAGACGAATGGCAACCGCCTTAGTGGCGGCCGCCGTGGGCGCCTCGGCGCTCGCGGTGGCGGGGCCCGCGTACGCGGATCCCGGCCCGAATGATGGGCACCATCCCGGGCCCGACCCGAAGATCACGAGCATCGTGGTCAACCCCAGCGAGGTGGTGCTCAAGCACCGCCGCGACTCGGAGACCGTATCGGTCACCGTCAAGGGTGTGGATCTCAAGTCCGCACAGGTCTACTTCGTTCCCAAGGGGCACCATTGGGACGGCGGCGGCCACGACGGCGGCAACGGTCCGTGGGACAAGAAGGATGACGAGAAGACGCCGGCCCCGGAGTACAAGCCGATCTGGTTCGCGGAGACGTTCTCCAAGACCATCGGCTGGAACGACCCGGTCGGCTCGTGGAGCGTGCGCGTTGTCGCCGAGGGCGTCAACGGCCGGAAGGTTTTCGGCGACAGCTCGTTCTTCGTCAAGCACCACACCTGGACTCCGCCGAAGAGTCCTAAGGGGACCCGGTTCGTGGGCTTCAACGCGAGCCCTGAGCCGGTCAAGCAGGGCCGCAAGCTGTCCCTGTCCGGTCGCCTTCAGGTCGCCCAGTGCTACGGCGACCGGTACTACGAGTACGACAAGGCAAGGGTCGAACTCGATGGCAGTTCCTCCTCCTGCTACGAAAGCCGCAAGTACTGGCATGACTGGTACAAGCTCGGCTGGGAGGAGATCGACGTCTACTTCCTGCCCAAGGGCTCGCACAAGTGGCGCTATGTCGACACGATCGAGACGAACCCCGACGGCACGTTCTACACGAAGGTCAAGGCGTTCAAGTCTGGCACTTGGGGCGTCCGCTTCGAAGGAACCCGCGATCTCGCGAGCTCCGAGGCGTACGACTACGTGAAGGTCGTCAAGAAGTAGGCACCTCGGCACAGGACGGCCCGGTCTCCCGCGGGAGACCGGGCCGTCCTGCCGTTCAGGCCAGCAGGGCGACCGCGGCGCGGAAGACGCCGGGCAGGGCGTGCGCGGCGGGGACGATGAGCTGCGCGGTCGGCCGGGTGTTCCTGGCCGCCAGGAGGGCGCCGGTCAGGGCGCGGTGCCGGGACGAGAGGCGCCGCCACTGGCGTTCGTAGTCCCCGGGCCTTTCGCCGGCCAGGCAGCGGACCAGCGCGTCGGCCGACTGGAAGGCGAGCGAGAGGCCCTCGCCGGTGAGGGCGTCCACGTAGCCCGCGGCGTCGCCGACCAGGAGCACCCGCCCGGCCACCCGGGCGCGGGCCCGCTGGCGTAACGGGCCCGCGCCGCGGATGCGGGTCGCGGCGGTCCCGGTCAGGCGGGCGGTGAGGGCGGGGAAGTCGGCGAGATGGTCGTCGTAGGGGCGGCGGACGGAGCTGAGCACGGCCACGCCGACCAGGCCGGGGGCGACGGGGGTGACGTAGGCTTCGCCGCCGGTGGCCCAGTGGACCTCCACGTAGTCGGTCCAGGGTTCGACGCGGTAGTGGCGGCGTAAGCCGTACCGGCGGGTTCCGGAGACGGGGCGGGAGAGGCCGGCCATGGTTCTGATGGGGGAGTGTAAGCCGTCGGCGGCGACCAGCCAGCGGGCGTGGCGTCCGGCCGCCTCCACGTGGCCGGGGAACTGCCGCACGCCGTCGATGCGGCCGGGGACGACCTCGATGCCCAGGCTCGTGGCCCGGGCGGCTAGAGCGGCGTGTAAGGCGGTGCGACGGACGCCCAGGCCCTTGCGCCCGCCGGGGAAACCGGCGGCGACGTCGTGGCGGGCGTCGAGGTAGCGGATGCCGCGCAGCGGCCAGCCGTCCACGATGACGCCGAGCGACTCCAGGGCCTCCACGCCGGTCGGCATCAGGCCTTCCCCGCACGCCTTGTCGATCGGCCCGGCTCGCGGCTCCACCACCACCGTCGTGAGCCCGGCGAGGCGCGCCCGGATCGCGGTGGCCAGACCGGCGGGGCCGCCGCCCGCCACCAGAACGTCGATCATGCCGTGGCCAGGCGTAGCGCCGCCTCCTCGCACCGGATCCGGACCACCATCAGCACCGCGTTCGCCGCGGTGAAGACCAGCGCGGTCACCCAGGCGGTGTGCGTCAGCGGCAGCGCCGCCCCCTCGACGGCCACCGCCACATAGTTCGGATGCCGCATCCACCGGTACGGCCCGCCGGTCACCAGCGGCATCCCCGGGACCACGATCACCCGCGTGTTCCACTGCGGCCCCAGCGTGGCGATGCACCACCAGCGCAACCCTTGCGCGGCGACGACCAGGGCCAGCATCGGCCAGCCGAGCCACGGCAGGAACGGCCGGTCGGCCACGGCCACCTCGATCAGGCAGCCCGCCAGCAGGCCGGTGTGCAGGGCGACCATCCACGGATAGTGCCCCTGGCCGGACACGACCGCGCCCCGCTCCCGGCTCCACCGCTCGTTGCGCCGCGCCACGACCAGTTCGGCGAGCCGTTCCACCCCGACCAGCAGGACCAGCAGCGTGTATCCCATGCCGCCAGTCCTACCAGGTCAACAACACGAGTTCGGAACAGAATCCAGGACCCATCGCGATGAGCAGCCCGGGCGTGCCCGGCGGCGGGCGCAGCGCGATCGTGTCCCGCAGCACGTGCAGCACCGACGAGGAGGACAGGTTGCCCACCCCGGCCAGGGAACGCCAGGTGACGTCCAGCGCGCCGGGCTTCAGGTCCAGGGTCTCGCCGACCGCCTCGAGCACCTTCGGGCCGCCGGGATGGCAGACCCACGCGGAGACGTCCTCGATGGTCAGCCCGTGATCGGCGAGGAAGCCGCGGACGTCGTCGCCGAGATACCTCCGCGCCACGTCCGGCACCCCCGCGTCGAGCACGATCCGGAACCCGGTGTCGGTCACGTCCCAGCCCATGACATGCTCGGAACCCGGATACAGGTGGCTCCTGGTGGCCACCACCGTCGCGTGTGACCGCTCCGCCCGGGCGCCGCCCACGGCCACCACGGCCGCCGCGCCGTCGCCGAACAGCGCTCCCGCCACCAGGTTGGCCGCGCTGGTGTCCCCGCGCTGCAGGGTCAGCGAGCACAGCTCGACCGACAGCAGCACGGCCACGTGCTCCGGCCAGCCGCGCAGGTAGTCGTGGAGCCGGGCGATCCCGGCCGCCCCGGCCACGCAGCCGAGCCCGAACACCGGCACCCGCTTCACGTCCGGGCGCAGCCCGAGCCGGCCGGCGAGGCGGGCCTCGATGCTGGGCGCGGCGATCCCGGTCACCGAGGTGAACATGATCATGTCGACGTCCCGCGCGGTCAGCCCCGCCTCCGCCAGCCCGCCGAGCACGGCCTCCGCGCCCAGATCGAGGGCGGCCTCGATGAAGACGTCGTTGGCCATCCCGAAACCGGACAATTTCTCATAGTCGGCCAGCGGCATCGCGAGATGGCGGTGCTGCACTTTCGCGCTGCGATGCAGGCGATCCAGCACTCGCCGATCGGCGCCCGGGCACATCCGCGCGACCGCGTCTGTGATTTCGGCCTGCGGATATCGATTCGGTGGCACAGCACCATAAACAGCGGCAATACGGGACATCAGGCTCCCCGTCTCACGGTTACCTGTCGAATCACTAATGCCCAACTTCAACTCGCCCACCCCCCGTTTCCGGACATGCCCGACTTATCACGCTTCTAATCTGGTGTAAGGGTTATGTCCCGGGGGCATTTCCGGTCTGTGAGCGACCCCCCCGCCCTCCTCCGGCTGACACCCGCGCACGGGCTGGTGGCCGCCTGCCATCCCGGGCCGACCCTCGCCGTCACCGCCCTGGTCACCGCGCTGGTGGCGGGGAGCGGGCGGTCGATCGCGGCGTGCGCGGGGGTGGCGCTGGCCGTACTGGCCGGGCAGTTATCCGTCGGCTGGTGCAACGACGCCGTGGACGCGGCCAGGGACATCGCGACCGGGCAGCGGGGCAAGCCGATCGCGCTCGGGCTGGTCAGCGTGCGCGCGGTCGGGGTCGCGGCGGCCGTGGCGCTGGTGCTCTGCGTGCCGCTGTCGCTGCTGTCCGGGCTGCCCGCCGCGGTCGCGCATCTGACGGCGGTGGCTGTCGCATGGGCGTACAACCTGGGGGTGAAGGCCACCGCGCTGTCCTGGATGCCGTACACGGTGGCGTTCGGGCTGGTTCCGGTGTTCGTCGCGGCCGGCCTGCCCGGCAGCCCTTTGCCCGCCTGGTGGGCGGTGGGCGCCGCGGCGCTGCTCGGGTTCGGCGCGCATCTGGCCAATGTGCTGCCCGACATCGACGCCGACCTGGCCACCGGCGTGCGCGGCCTGCCGCAGCGGCTCGGCGCCCGCCGGGTCCGGGCCCTCGCCCCCGTCCCGCTGCTCCTGGCCGCGGCACTGCTCGTCCTCGCGCCACCTGGAACTCCAGGACTGCCCGGCTGGACGGCTCTCGCCGCCGCCTCGATCCTGACGGCGGCGAGCTGGACGTTCGGGGCGCGCCGCCCGCGCGCCCCGTTCCTGACCGCGATCGCCGTGGCCGCGGTCGGCGTCGCCCTGCTTCTCGCCCGGGGCGCCGGGGTCTAGCCCTTGTAGTTGAAGACCTGGTGCAGCGTGTGCCGGATCTCGACCAGGTCCCGCTGGTCGGCCATGACCCTGTCGATGGACTTGTACGCCTTCGGGTGCTCGTCCACCAGCGCCGCCGCCCGGCTGGCGTTCCAGGTCCGCCCGTGCATGGCCTCCTTCAGCGACCTCGCGGTCAGCTCCCGCCGCGCCTGGCCGCGCGACATCCGCCGCCCGGCGCCGTGCGAGCAGGAGTTGTACGACTCCGGGTTGCCCAGCCCGCGGACGATGTACGACTGGGTGCCCATCGACCCCGGAATGACGCCGTCGTCACCCCGGTCGGCCTTGATCGCGCCCTTCCGGGTGATCCACAGGTCGGTGCCGAAATGCTTCTCCCGCTGAGCGAAATTGTGGTGGCAATTGATGGTTTCCACCATTTCGCCCTTCTTGACGATGCTGAACAGGGCGTTGTTCAGCACCACGTTCATCCGGGCGCGGGACGCCATCGCGTACGCCTGCGCCCACAGCATGTCCTCGATGTAGGCGGTGAACTCCGGCGTACCCTGGACCAGGTAGGCCATGGCCGGGTCCTCCAGCGCGATCGTCTGGCGCTCCATCATGTTCTTGGCGTCCACGATGTGCTTGGTGGCCAGCTGGTTGCCGATCCCGCGCGAGCCGGAGTGCAGCACCGTCCAGACTCGGTTCCGCTCGTCGAGGCAGACCTCGACGAAGTGGTTGCCCGAGCCGAGCGTGCCGAACTGGACCGAGACCGTGTGCGCCTGCTTGGCCGTCAGCTCGGTGTGCGGGCGGCCCAGCGCGTCCAGCGCGTGGTCGATCGCGCTGTCCTCGTGGCCCTTGCCCACCCCGGCCGGGATGCGCTTCTCCACCAGCGGCATCAGCGCGTCCAGCGAGTGCGGCAGGTCCTCGGCGGTCAGCGACGTCCTGGTCGCGATCATGCCGCAGCCGATGTCCACGCCGACGGCGGACGGGATGATCGCGCCCTCGGTGGGGATGACCGATCCGACCGTGGCGCCGATGCCGACGTGCGCGTCCGGCATGAGCGCGACGTGCCCCGCCACGAAGCTCATCCGGGCGGCGCGCGCGGCCTGCGTGATCGCGCCCGGGTCCAGGTCACTCGCCCACGAAAGCACGTTCGGGGCGACCTCGTTCGGCATGATGATCCTTTCGTCGGCCTCCAGTGTGCCCAGCCGCCGCACGAGATCCCACTGGTTTTAGGTACGGCTGGCGCGCTTGACGAGGCGATGCAGGGCGATCAGCCCACAGCCGAGTAACGCGAAGCAGACGGCCAGCGCCAACGCCATGAGCGCCACTCCGCCATACCCGAACCTGTCCACATCCAGAAACGGATACGGGTACCGCTTCCATGCCCCCGCAGGCAGCAGAACGCCCCGGACCAGGGCGAAGACCATGTACGCCACCGGATAGACCAGCCACAGAAGAGCGGCCACCCACCTCGGCCGTGGAGCGATCCGGTCGAAGACCAGCCAGTCGATCACGGCCATGACCGGTGTCACGTAGTGGAGCAGGAAGTTGCCCAAGCCGAGGCCGGAGAGCGACAGCCGCTCGAACGGGCTCGCTCCGCCCATGCGCAGAAAATGCCACACCAGCCCGGTTATCACGATGTAGAGCGTCACCGCCCCCTTGACCTCGGCCGAAGCCGGTCGCCTGCTCACCACCCGCCAGAAGTAATACCCCGCGAGCAGCAGATTGCTCTGCACGGTGAACAGAACCAGCGGGTTCAGCGGGCTGTCCAGGGCGATCCACGTGTAAACCATCCCGATCACTGCGGCCGCGACCACCACCAAACGGAACATCGCCGCCCAGATCATAAAATTCACCATCGCACAGGCGGCTCCATGCGGCCGCCCGTTAACCGATCGCGGAAATCCACCGGGTCATGTGCAGGCCCCGGGACGAGGGCGCCCCTGCGAGGACGGCCAGGCCTCGTGAGGGGCTCCGTTCCGAGTGATGATGTCGGCGAACGATTCCCGCCAGGATCTGAACGATCATCTGACTGACTGATCTTGGGTCCTCAACGGGACCTGTCGGCCCTGGCAGGGAGGCGTTCGTGTGCGCTCACGGGACGTGGCGTCGTGACTCCATAGGAGCCTGGCCGGAGTCCCGTCACTGTCTTGTCCGCGTTGAACCTGTGGGGCGTCACTAGGGCCGCTTTGGAGCGACGGAGATCGGAGGCATAGGCTGGGGAGATCTCGTGCGATGGAGGTTTGCCCGTGCTGGTCGACTCGTTTGGGCGGGTGGCGACTGATCTGCGGGTGTCGCTGACCGATCGGTGCAACCTGCGGTGCACCTACTGCATGCCACCGGAAGGCCTGGACTGGCTGCCCAAGCCCGAGCTGCTGACCGCCGACGAGATCGTCCGGCTGGTCCGGATCGGCGTGGAGCGGTTCGGCATCACCGAGGTGCGCTACACCGGCGGCGAGCCGCTGCTGCGCCGCGAGATCGTCGACATCGTGGCCCGGACCTCCTCACTGGGCGCCGAGCTCTCCCTGACCACCAACGGCATCGGACTCGCCCGGCTGGCCGGCCCGCTGGCCGAGGCCGGGCTGCACCGGGTCAACGTCTCGCTGGACACGCTCGACCGGGACATCTTCATCAAGCTGGCGCACCGGGACCGGCTCAAGGACGTGCTGGACGGCCTGGCGGCGGCCGAACAGGCCGGCCTCACCCCGGTGAAGGTCAACGCCGTGCTGATGCGCGGCATCAACGATCACGAGGCGGTCCCGCTGCTCCGGTTCTGCCTGGAGCACGGCTACGAGCTGCGCTTCATCGAGCAGATGCCCCTGGACGCGCAGCACGGCTGGAGCCGCGCCAACATGATCACCGCCGACGAGATGCTCACGGCGCTACGCGCGGAGTTCGACCTCACCGACGCCGACCCCCGCGAGCGCGGCAGCGCCCCCGCCGAACTGTTCCTGGTCGGCGGCGGCCCCGCGAAGGTCGGCGTGATCGGCTCGGTCACGAGACCGTTCTGCGGAGCCTGCGACCGAGTCCGCCTGACCGCCGACGGCCAGGTCCGCAACTGCCTCTTCGCCACCGAGGAATCCGACCTACGCTCCGCCATGCGCGCCGGCGCGTCCGACGACGAGCTCGCCCAGCGATGGCTGGCCGCCGTCCGCGTCAAGAAGGCCGGCCACGGTATCGACGACCCCACCTTCCTCCAGCCCGCCCGCCCAATGTCCGCCATCGGCGGCTAAACCATGCCCCCGGTCCCTGACACCGCGGCCGAAGGCTGGCCAGCGAACGGCACGGCGGCCGAGGGCCGACTTGGGAGTGGCGCCGCGGCCGAAGGCTGGCCAGGGGGCGGCGCGCTGGCCGAAGGTCGGCACGAGGGTGGCATGGCGATCGAAGGCTGGCCTGGGAGTGGCGCGCTGGCCGAAGGTCGGCCAGAGGGTGGCGCGGCGGGTTCGGATGCGCCAAGGGATGGCATGGCCGCCGAGGCGGCAGGCGATGGGATCCCCCCTTTTGACGCGATTGTCCTCACCGGTGGCCGGGCCAGCAGGTTCGGTGGGGCGGATAAACCAGGCGCGCTGGTCGGTGGGCGTTCGCTGGTCGAGCGTGTCGCGGCGGCTGTGTCTACCGCGCATCGCCTGATAATCGTGGGAGACCGGCGGGAGTTAGCGCATCCTGGCGAGGTCGTTTTCACCAGGGAGGATCCGCCCGGCGGCGGTCCGGTTCCGGCCGTGCGCGCGGGCCTGGTCTACGCCGGTCAGCCCTGGGTCGCGTTGCTGGCCGGAGATCTGCCTTTCTTCACCTCCGCTGACGTCGAAACGCTGCTCTTGGCGGCGGGCACGGGAGCCGTGCTCGTCGACGACACCGGGCGCGAGCAGTGGCTGGCCGGGGTGTGGCGGCGCGATGTGCTGACCGACGCGCTGGCTCGTTACGATGGGCGCTCGCTGCACGGCGTGCTCGGGCCCCTGGAACCGGCACGGGTGGCCGTGCGGGACCGGGTGCCGTGGTTCGACTGCGACACCACCGACGATCTGGCGTTGGCCAACCGACGGGAGACGGCGTGAACGTGCTGGAGCAGTGGACGGCCCGGGTCTGCGCGGAGCTGGGCGTCGACCCCGCCCTGCTGGACCGCGACGCGATCCTCGACATGACCAAGGACGTCGCGCACGGCGTCGCCCGCCCGGCCGCGCCGCTGACCGCCTACCTGCTCGGCCTCGCCCAAGGCGCCGGCACGGCCCCGCCGGACGCGCTGGCCCGCATCTCCGCCCTCGCCGAAGCCTGGCCGGAAGAGTAACCGAAGTCTCGCAGGGGGAGCAGTCCGGAAGCCTGCCAGAGGAGTAACCGAAGTATCGCTCGAGGAGCACCCCGGAAGCCTGCCGGAGGAGGAGCAGAAGTCTGGCCGGAGGAGTAAACGGGTGCCAAGCCAGAGGTCACGAGGATCGATCAAAAGTTAAAAGGGACGCCGCTCTTACCAGATCCACGCACGACTCCAGAAAAGGGCGATGCCGGGTGGTTACGGGGGCAAACCACCCGGCATCGCTTCATCGGCGTTCCGACGGGGGCCCGGAACGCCGGCACCAGCGCTCCGACGGGGGACCAGAGCGCTTGGCTAAACTGTACACCTACCACCCTTGGGATGCGTCAAGACTTAGTCACGACCCGATCTCGCGTCGATGCCGTGGTATCTCGTTTTGGTTAGATTCAGCATCGTCCAAGGGTGCGGGCAGCCCCGCGGCCCGCTCATTGGCCCCGATCACGGCAAGGTACGGCAAAAGCACAGCGCCCGCGATGAACAGTGCACGGATCGGCCAGGGCGCGGGCACGGTTACGGCCAAGATGAGGCAGACGACACGGATGCTCATCTTGATGACGTAGGAGATCTCGCGCTTGCGAATATCGGCCGACAGGCTCGGCTGCGCGTCCGTCACCTGATGCACTTCCGGGCGGTTACGGCGTCTGACCTTCATGTTTCCACCCTACGCCGCCACGATATGATCATGCGATCAACGATGAGTTCGGAGGACATCATGGGGGATCGCACATATCGGGTCACCGAGATCGTCGGCACGTCAGGGGAGAGCGTCGACCAGGCCATCCGCAACGGCATCCGCCGGGCCGCCCAAACCCTGCGCCACGTCGACTGGTTCGAGGTGACAGAGGTCCGCGGCCACATCCAGGACGGCGAGGTGGCCCACTTCCAGGTCGGCATGAAGGTCGGCTTCCGCCTGGAAGATTCAGAATAACCGCAACAACCGCCCAACCGACGACCGAGAGGAACCGCCAATCGGGACAGCCAGCCAACCGACCCCCGAATGCCCACGAGGAACGGCCAACCGGGAGGCCAGCCAGCCACCACGCGTGTTGAGCGGCGCTTCGGGTGCTAACGGAAGCGGCAGATGTCCGGCATTGTGTGCGCCGATGATGTCGGTTGCTTGTCCCTGGGTCTGGTCTTCTGCGGCTCCTTGTGATCTTCTGCGGGTCACCCTCTCCACACCCATGGTGCTGATCTGGCCGCGCTCGTGGGATGAGGTTGTCCGGTGGCGTCTGCCTGCAGGCGTGTGTCGTCCTCCAGGCGCGGGGGTGAGTTCGGGGTACGCGGCCGGAGCCGGGTGTGACACCCCGGTCTATGCCGCAGTTGGGTGCGATGCCCGGGGTGGGGCTGCGGTTGGGTGCGATACCCCGGGCATCGCACCCAACTGCGGCATAGAC
>NZ_BLAE01000027.1:42851-138194 GCF_009687865.1 Acrocarpospora macrocephala | reverse complement strand
GGGTGGGGGTGAGGGTGGGGTTTGGGCGAGAGGGTGGGGCCTTGGTGGGGATTGGGTGGGTGGCGCTGTCTGGGCGGATTGGGATGCGTTGGGAGATTTCGAGGATTTCGCGGAGGTCTAGGGGCTTGTTTGATGGCTTGGGGGATTTGGTGATCTTGGGGGTGGGTTGGTGGGGGGTGGAAGGGAATAGGCCGGAGGCTGTGCCGATGATTTGTTCGCCGGAGGTGGTGGCGAGTTGGGTGAAGGCGATGACGGTGGCGACTGCGGCGGCGATGGCGGCGGCCGTGCCGAGGGCGAGCAGTGGCCAGCGGCGGGCTGGCGTCTCGTTGGCGATCGGGAATCCGTTGGGGTCCAGGGTGCCGACGCGTCTGGCGACATAGGTGCGGTATGGGACGAGTTCGGGGTCGATGAAGCAGCTCATCACGCGGACGCGGAGGGTGTCCGGCAGAGTGGCGGACGGCAGCAGAGCGAAGACCTTCGCGGTGGAGATCTGGCGGTCGCGGTGCGGCTTACAGGTGTCGCAGCGGGCGATGTGCCGGACCAGCTGTTCGCGCGTCTCGGTGGTGAGATCCCCGGTGTGGCCTTCGAGGATCTTGGCGCGTTTGGGGCAGTCGTGCGGGCCCTTGCCCGCGAGGACCTCGGCGGTGACGGCGTCTCGCAGGCGTTCGGTGGCGGCTTCGCGTAAGGACTCCGCTTGCCGTACCGGACGGCCGAGAGCGGCGGCGAGGTCAGGGCCGGACAGGTCGTGGCGGGTGCTGAGTTCCAGGATTTCGCGGTCGTCGACCGACAGTGCCTGGGTGGCGTTCCAGGCGGTGACGCGCAGGTCGTCGTCGGCCTCGCCGGACGCCGGGACGGCCATCCCCGCCGGATCGGTGTCGTCGGTGATCACGAACCCCGGCATCCGGCGGCGCGCGCACTCCCCCCGCGCGAGCGCGAACAGCCAGGCCCGCAGCTGTTCCGGATCGGCTAGCGACGCGATGCGGGCCTCGGCGGCGATCAGCGTGTCCCGCAACGCCACCTGGGCCCCGTCCGCGCTGCCCAGCATGGCCCAGCAGAATCGATAGATGCTCTCCGCGTGCGAATCGTAGAGCTCGGCGAGGGCGCCTGGATCGCGATCACGCAGCGCTTCGACCAGGACTCGATCATTCATGTGACCGAAGGTAATGGATTAGTAACTAGTAGTTCCAGCGATTCTCACGAATGCCACACCTTTTGATTCGGTACGGCTTGCGCCCCATTTATCCGACCAAATCGCCCAATATCGCTAGCCGACCGGTCAGAAAAGCAGCACCATCCCGGCGACGGCTACGGCGATGCCCGCCAGAATCAAGGTCACTACCGCGCAGACCATCGCGGCGTGCACCATCCCCCAATCCGTGCCCGAGACATGCTGTTCCCTCATGTCGGCCAGCGCTCTGGCCCGCAGCGAAAGCGCGATCAACGCCGGGATCACCCCCACACCCACCAGGAACAACAGCGGCAACGACCCGAAGCCCAGCCTGGTCGCCCAGACCACGGCCCGCCGGTCCACCCTCGCCGGACCCACCTGCCCAATCGCCCGTACGGCTACCGCACCCCGCCGATGCGCCCCCATCCAGACCATCCCCCATCCACAGAAATTTCCAGAAATGCCAGCACGACAAACCGGGTATCGCCCGCGAGACGAAATACCCGGCTGTCCGGCATTCATAACACCACCACAAGAATTAACCGATTAGCCGGACACAAAACCCCGATTCGGCTGGGGTTGCTGGTGGTGTGCGGGAGGAACATCCGGAGTAATGCCAAGCCGCGGCCTCCAAGGCTGCAGTAACGCCTTGGTCGTCAGATTCGCGGAGGTTGCCGGAATTCTCCCACCCACCCACCCTTATTTGCTTCCCGGGCTCCGCCCGGCCCCGCCCACTCTCCGTGGGCTCCGCCCGGAACTGCACTCTCTACTGGACCGGTGGTTCTCCAACCCACCCAGCCCTTTCTTCCCCTCGGGTCCCGCCCACCCCGACATCCCCGTGGTCGCTCGAATGAAGCGGCAGCATCCGGGCGGTGCTGTGACCGGCGGCTAGTGAGGTGTCCAGAGACGGGTGGAAGCTGCGAATCGCCGAGGCCTGTGAGCCATGGTCACCCAGTAGAGAGTTCGTGGTCAGCCCGTTAGGGGCGACCGACGCTCATGTAAGTGAAGCCAAGTGTGCGCATGTCGGCCGGGTCCAGCAGGTTCCGGCCGTCGAAAAGCACCGGTCGTCGCATCACCGAGGCGGCGCGCGCCCAGTCCACCTCCTTGAGTTGCGGCCACTCCGTCACCACGATCGCCGCGTCCGCGCCCTCCACCGCCAGTTCAGGCGTCGCGTGACGGCTTGTCGAGAGCCATGGCTCTGTGGCGCCGGGGCGGCCCATCGGGTCCCAGCAGCGCACCTCGGCGCCTTCTGCCAGCAGTCGGGCGGCCAGCACCGTGCTCGGTGCCTCCCGCATGTCGTCCGTCCCCGGTTTGAAGGTCAGCCCGAGTAGCGCCACCCGGGCGCCTGCCAGCGTGCCGAGCTCGTCCTTCAGCTTCTGGATCGCTCTCCGCTTCTGCAGGTTGTTGACCTCGATCACCGCCGACAGGAGCTGCAAGTGGTAGCCGGTATTGCTGGCCAGTTGCCGCAGGGCCTCGGAGTCCTTGGGGAAGCAGGAGCCGCCCCAGCCGATGCCGGGGCGTAGGAAGTGGTGGCCGAGGCGGTGGTCCAGGCCGACGGCGCGGGCGACGTGTTCGACGTCGGCGCCGGTTTTCTCGCACAGGGTGGCGACCTCGTTGATGAAGCTGATCTTCGTGGCGAGCAGGGCGTTCGAGGCGAGCTTCACCATCTCGGCGGACAGCACGTCCATCACGACGACCGGTCCGTCCACGCCTTGGTGCAGTTCCTGGATCAGGCGGGCGGTCGGCTCGTCGAAAGCGCCGATGACGATCCGGTCCGGGTGGAGGAAGTCTCTTACCGCGGTGCCTTCAGCGGTGAACTCCGGATTCGAGGCGTACCCCACGTGCGCGAGGCCGGCCGCGTCCATCGCGGCCCGCACGCGGGTGCCGGTACCCACCGGCACGGTCGACTTCATCACCACTGCTCGCAAGTGGGAGGCGTCCGCCAGCGACTTCACGACCGCCCAGACCCTGGAGAGGTCCGCGTCGCCGGACGCCGACGGTGGCGTGTCCACGCATACGTACACGATCTCGGCGTCGTCCAGCGCGTGCTGGGCATCCAGCGTGAAGGTGAGCCGTTCCTTGTTCCGGGCGATCATGTCGCTCAAACCCGGCTCATAGATCGGTATGTCGCCGGATCGCAGCAGCTGGATCTTTTCCGGGTTGATGTCCCGAACCACGACCCGGTGGCCGAGTTCGGCGAGACAGGCACCGGTTACCAGACCGATATATCCACCACCGAAAACAGCAACGTGCCTGCCAACCATGACCATCCCTTCTCACACGGTCGAACCTCACGTCGAGCGGCGAAGCCTGAAAGAGATGCACCATATCGGGGACATGCGGAGGGTCAGTTTGTGGCGATGTGGAGGCCGGCTCCCGCGCAGCCTTCGGAGAGGGCGTTGAGGCCGAAGGCGTCTACGGGGCCCAGGGCGCCGGTGCCACCGACGCCGTCGATGAGGGCGGTGGTGGCGGCCCAGGCGAGGATGCGGGCGGTGAAGTCGTAGGGGTCGCCGCCGTTGAGTTGCACGGTGGTGAGAAGGCGGCCGTCGGATGAGTACGTCTCCGCGATGGTCTGCGAGGAGACGGCGGGACCCGCGGGGGACGAGGTTCGAGGTCCCAAGCGGATGACGCGGTCGGCCATGGCTTCGGTGACGCGGCGGGCGCCGGGGAAGGATGCGATGACGGGGGTCGCGCGGGCGAAGACTCCGGCGGCTCGGGTGAGGCCGCCCAGCCAGCCGAGGTAGACGTTGACTTCGCGGAGCCGGGGATACGCGCGCGGGAGTGCGAAGTGTTCGCTCGCGCCGAGCGAGATGCCGTGACGTTTGCGGCCGCCCACGGTGAACAGGCGGGTTCGGCCGTGTTCGCGGAGGATGCGGCCGTCGCGATAGCCGTACATGGGCTCGAGGATCATGCCGAGGGCGGAGGCGCGGGTTCCGGCGCTGGCGCGGCGGGCGAGGTTGCCTCGGACGAAGTAGCCGATGTCCACGCGAGTCGCTTCGGTGCCCGCTTTGCGGAGGGCCAGGGCGGCGGCGAGGTTGCCGGGGACGTAGTCGTACCCGAATGCGGTGATCAGGGTGGCGCCGCGGGCGGCGGCGGGTGGGCCGTAGCGCTGGAAGACCCGCTTGATGAAGGAGGGTTCGCCGGTTGAGTCCAGGTAGATGGCGCCGGCTTCGGTGACGGCCTGGATGGCCGGTTCGCCCCAGCGAGTGAACGGGCCGACGGTGGAGATGAGCACGTCGCCGGATTCGACGATCCTGCGGACCGAGTCGGGGCGGCTCACGTCGGCGACCGCGGTCGGCAGTTCGATCGGGAGGGAGGCCGCGAGGGCGGACAACCGGGCCGGATCGCGCCCGGCCAGCAAGGGCCGGGCGCCGCGCGCCAGCAGGGCTTCGGCGGTGAGCCGCCCGGTGAAGCCGGTGGCGCCGAACAGGACGATCCGGGGGGTGGTCATGCCTGTACCGTAACCCGATCCGGATTTCAAGATCCAGAGAGGGTCTGCGCTGAATCTGGGTTCCGGTAGGGTCACGGCCGTTTCTCGGTCATGGCCTGAATGCCGCGATCCTTGATGAATGGCTCGGTTTGCGGCTTCGCGGTGTGCACCGGTTTCGCGCCGCCCATCGCCAGATCCTCGTACGGCTTCGCGGTGGCCCCCCACG
Organism: Acrocarpospora macrocephala; assembly: GCF_009687865.1. Classification (GTDB taxonomy): domain Bacteria; phylum Actinomycetota; class Actinomycetes; order Streptosporangiales; family Streptosporangiaceae; genus Acrocarpospora; species Acrocarpospora macrocephala. The sequence continues at coordinate 133,370 of NZ_BLAE01000027.1, read as the reverse complement.
TCCGGGCGACAACCTCCGTCGACGCGGCCTGCCCACCCTCGCTCACACTCTCCACGGTGATGATGAAACGCCGGTTGGTGTTGGACCGCACGTCGTCCACGAACGCCGTCCCCCCGCCGATCAGCTTGCCCGCCTTGTCCCGCAGCAAAGCGGTCACCACCAGGCTCGACGCCGGTTTCTGGAACGGGTCGGTGACATATCCGGTGATCAGGTACGACCCTGTCCCCAGCTTCTCGGTGGCCACCTTGCTCACCGGGAACGGCTTGAACGCGGACGGAATCCGCGCCGCCTGATGCCACGCCGCCGGCCGGTAGTTGATCTTCACGGAGACCGGTTTGGCGGCGGCCAGGGCTTCGCCGGTGAAGGCCAGGGTGCCCGCCGGAGGAACCGCGTCCAGCGGCTGCTCCATCCGGACGATCTCCTTGCCGGTCGCGTCCTGGGCGCTGATCGTGGCTACGGTGTTCTCACCAAAATGCCACCGGTTGGGGTTGCCGAGGACGGCCGCCCAATTCACCACATACCCACCGCTGGCCTTGACCACCGAGGAGGCTTGCTCCTTCAGCGCGAGCGGGGCGAGCTGCCTGGGCTTGTTCGAGTCGTCTTGCCCGCATCCCGCCAGCACCATCAGGGCGGTCAGGATGAGTGCTGTCATACGCTGCGTCACTCAGCTGTGATAACGCGTGACCGCCGGAGCAGTCCGGCGGACACGCGCATCGCGGACGAAAGCTTTAACGGACGCGTTGAACGCGGCCTTCGTCCCAGACCGGTTCGGGCGATTCGTACACCCGGCCGTCGGCGCCGAAAACCAGGAACCGGTCGAAGTCGGCCGCGAACCAGCGGTCGTGGGTGACCGCCATGACGGTGCCCTCGAACGCGTTCAGGCCGTCCTGCAGGGCTTCGGCGCTAGCCAGGTCGAGGTTGTCGGTCGGCTCGTCGAGCAGCAGCAACGTCGCGCCGGAGAGTTCGAGCAGGAGGATCTGCAGGCGGGCCTGCTGGCCGCCGGACAGGGTCTCGAATCGCTGATCGGCGATCATTCCAGCCAGCTCGTAGCGGGCGAGGATCTTCATGGCCTCGTTCTTGAGGCGGGCGTGCTCGGTCATGACGATCTCGCACGGGGTGCGTTTGGCGAGTTCGGGGCGGGTATGCGTCTGGGCGAAGTGGCCGGGGACGACCCGCGCGCCGAGTCGGGACGCGCCGGTGTGGCGGATGGTCTCCCCGGCGAGCAAGCGGAGGAAGTGGGATTTTCCCGATCCGTTCGAGCCGAGTACGGCGACGCGCTCGCCGTACCAGACCTCCAGATTGAAGGGTTTCATCAGGCCGGTGAGTTCGACGTTTTCGCAGATCACCGCGCGCTTGCCGGTTCGCCCGCCGCGGAGCCGCATGTTGATCAGCTGGTCCTTGGGGGCGAGTTCCGGGGGCCCCGCCTCTTCGAACTTGCGCAGCCTCGTCTGGGCGGCGTGGTAGGCGTTGGCCATGCCGTCGTTGTAGGTCGCCTTCTGTTTGAGCATGGTGACCAGGCGCTTCAGCTTGATGTGCTCCTCGTCCCAGCGGCGGCGCAGTTCGTCGAGGCGTTCGTTGCGTTCTTTGCGGGCTTCGGCGTACGTGGCGAATCCACCGCCATGAACCCAGATATTTCCGGATTCGACGGTGACGATGCGGTCGGCGGCGTTGGCGAGGAGCTGGCGGTCGTGGGAGACGAGGAGGACGGTTTTGGGGGTTTCCCGGAGGGCTTGTTCGAGCCAGAGTTTGCCGGGAACGTCCAGGTAGTTGTCGGGCTCGTCGAGCAGGAGGGTCTGGTCGGGGCCTCGCAGCAGGGCCTCCAGCACTAGACGTTTCTGCTCACCCCCGGACAGGGTGTTCACTTCCCGATATTTCACATTGTCGTACGGCGTGCCCATGGCAGCCATCGTGCAGGTGTCCCACAACACCTCGATGTCGTAACCACCGGCGTCGGAATAGTCGGTGATCGCTTGCGCGTACCGCATCTGGGTTTTCTCGTCGTCGCGCTCCATCATGAGCAACTCGACGGCGTGCAGCTTCTCGGCCGCCTCGCGCACCCGGGTCGGCGCCACCGAAAGCAGCAGGTCGTGCACCGATCGCCCGTCCCGGATGCTGCCGATGAACTGCCGCATCACGCCGAGCCCGCCGGAACTCGCCACCGACCCTTCGACCGGCTGCACATCCCCGGAGATCAGCCGCATCAAGGTCGTCTTCCCGGCGCCATTCGGCCCGACGAGGGCCGCTTTGACGCCTTCCCCGATCCGGAACGACACGTCATCCAGCAAAGGCCGGCCATCCGGCAGCACATAGGTCAGGTGCCCAACCTCGACGTGTCCCACGACAATTCCCCTCCCAGGTCCTCGCGCAGGGTACCTTCCAATTTCCCGGGCGGGCATCCCAATTTCGTCAGGGCAGGAAATGCGCGACGACCAGCCAGCCGAGAATGACCGCGACGGCGAGGATGGCAAGGAGATCGCGGGTGTTCTTCGACGGGGTAAGGCGGGACAGGAAAGTCGTGTGGGCGGGGAGCCGGATGAGGACGGCGGCGGCGATCAGCGGCCAGGCCTGCGGGGACATCGCCGCCGGGTAGCAGAACCGGTACGGGTTGGCGATCGCGGCGATCGTTCCCAGGGCGGCGAGGACCATCAGGCCGGCCCACGCCGCGATGACGGCACGGCGGGAGACCAGGAAGGTCATGGTCGCGATGACGGCCAGCGGGCCGAGGTGAAGGCCCATGACCTGGGCTTCGTAATGGAACTGCTGGATCCGCCACCAGAAGTCGAGGCAGGCGGTGTAGCAGATGGGGTCCATGGCGGGATCGCCTGTGTACTCCGGAACGAAAAGGTAGGAGATCGTCCACCAAGCGGCGGCTGCCGTGCCGAGCGACCAGCAGATCACCTCTCTGGTCGCGGGGCGAGTGATCGTCAGTGGAAGTCGCCCGGCGATCAGGAGAGCCACGATGGCCAGCGCGAACGAGATGACGAGCACCCACGACACGCTGTAGTCCGGGGTACAGGCTTCTCTGAGGGCTGTTCGACCGAGTGCCACCACGAGTGCGCCGAGGACGAGGAAGATCGCCGTCCCTCTGGTACGCCTCACGCCGGACGCGTCAAGAACGATCAGGATCGCGACGGCTACCGGGAGCACCAGAGACAGCCAGGAGCCGATCGACATCGTCGCGGACAGCCAGAAGCCGGTGTCATACCTCCAGCCCGGTCCCAGGACGCAGGAGTCAGAGGAGAACACAGACGCCGAGAAACGACCAAACCAGACCGGAGCCGCGACGAACGCGACTGCGGCCAGGCGAGGAACCGCAGCCCAGCGCGCGATCGTCCCCTGCGTCATAGCCGGCCCCTCATGCGGTGGACGATATCCGCAGCTTGATCACCTTCGCACGAAATATCGAATTTTATCGGCCCAGATGATGGCCGTCTCCTCACCGTCCGGACGCGTGTTCCGGGACGGGCCCGTGGATGCATGCTGGGGGCATGTACGACGTTGGTGTGCGTCAGGCCGCCCCAGATGATTACGACAGGATTGTCACGGTTGTTGATGATTGGTGGGGGCGGCCCATGACGGCCGGGCTGTCCCGGCTCTTCCTGGATCATTTCTTCAGCAGCAGCCTGATCGCCGAGGCCAACGACCGACTTGTCGGATTTCTCGTGGGATTTCTCTCGCCCTCGCAGCCGACAGTCGCCTACATCCACTACGTAGCCGTCGATCCAGATTTCCGGGCGAAGGGCCTGGCCCGCGAACTTTACACGCGTTTCTTCGACCTGGCCCGAGCCGACGCCCGAACGGTCGTCCAAGCGATCACGTCACCGCAGAATCACCGTTCGATCGCCTTCCACACCGCGATGGGCTTCACGGTCAGCGACCCCTACGAGAACCACGACGGCCCCGGCACCACGCGCGTCCGCTTCAGTCGCCTCCTCTGAAAACCTATGCGAGCGCTGGCCTGACCCCCGCGAGCAGGGATTCGCTGGCGGCGCTGCGCGCGTACAGAACGGAACGGCCGATTCGATGCGCGGTGACGAGTCCGGCGGCCCGGAGCAGGCTCAGATGCTCGGAAATGCTTCCCGCGGAGTACGGCAGTCGCCGGGACAGCCTCCCCCGAGTTTTCTGGTTCCTGTTCTCCGGCCAGCTCGTCAGCCGGTTCGGCGGGACCGTTCTGCCGTTCCTCGTCTCCTATTTGGCCTCCCTCGGCCACAGCCCGGGCGAGATCGGCCTGGTCCTCGGCGCGTACGGCGTGGGCGGGCTCGGCGGCCAGCCCTTAGGCGGCTTCCTGGCCAACCGTTTCGGCCACAGAACCACCTTGATCACCGGCCTGCTGTCCACCGCGGCCTGCCTGCTCCTCATCGGATTCGCCTGGAATATCACGACAATGATGGCGTTCGCGGCCGCCCTCGGCGTGTGCGCCGACGTCTACCAGCCCGCCGCCAGAGCCCTGATCGCCGAAACCATCCCCTCCGACCTGCGCCCCAAAGCATTCGGCCTGCTGCACTGGGCGTTCAACGTCGGCGCCGCGCTCTCCGGCGTGGCGGCGGGCCTGCTTCTGGCCCACGGCTTCTGGCTCCTGATCGCTCTCGACGTCGCCACCACCCCTGATCTTCGCCGCCGTGGTCGCGGCCGGAATCCCCAGCAATCCCTCCCAAACCCACCAGCGCCCCCCGCGCTACCGCACCGCCCTCCACAACCGCCACCTGCTCGCGGTCCTGCTGCTCATCCTCATCAACGCGACCGTCTACGCCCAGCAGCGCTTCGCCCTCCCCCTGGCCCTCACCGCCGACGGCCACCCACCCTCCCTGTACGGCCTGCTGATCACCCTCAACGCCATCCTCGTCGTCGCCCTCCAACCGTTGATCATGGCCTGGCTCACCAACTACCCCCGCCTCACGGTCCTGGCCGCCTCCTGGGCCCTGGTCGGCATCGGCCTCGCCCTGACCGGCCTCGCGACCACGCCCTGGCGGTACGCCCTCACCGTCGTGATCTGGTCGGCCGGCGAGATCGGCATGGTCGGCTTCAGCGCCGCCCTGATCGCCGACCTCACCCCCGCCCACGCCCACGCCACCTACCAGGCCCTGTACGGCTGGACCGGCGCGATCGCCCGAGTCGCCGCCCCCTTGGTGGGCGCGTTCCTCTACGACAGATCAGCCCTCTGGTGGACGTGCGCCGCCACGGGCGTGTTGTGCGCCCTTTCCGCGCTGCTCCTCCAACGACGCAGATAACCGGGTCGAGGAATTTGCCCCACTTTGCGGTGATTTATCCAGATAGGTCGTATGAGATGTCCCGATGGGGAAACGGCGGACTCATGGGACACATGACTTCAGAAGCGCTAGTGGAACGGCTGGCCGACTGGGGAGTCGACACGATCTTCGGGATCCCCGGCGACGGCATCAACGGGATCATGGAAGGGCTGCGGCGCCATCGCGACCGCGTCCGGTTCGTACTGGTCCATCACGAGGAGGCGGCCGCCTTCATGGCCACCGGATACGCCAAGGCGACCGGCCGGCTCGGCGTCTGCCTGGCCACCTCAGGCCCCGGCGGAATCCACCTGCTCAACGGGCTCTACGACGCCAAACTCGACCACGCCCCGGTGCTCGCGATCACCGGCATGCAGGAAACCTCCGTACTCGGCACCAACTACCAGCAGGAAGTCAATCTCGACCGCCTGTTCGAGGACGTCACCGAGTACAACATGATGATCACCAACCCGACCCAGCTGCCCACGCTGGTGGACATGGCGATCAGAACGGCGTACGCCCGGCGTGGGGTCGCGCACCTGACGATCCCGAACGACATCCAGGTGGCCGACGCGGACGCCGACCCCTGGCAGCACGTCACGCTCGCACGCCCACCCCAGACCGAGCCGATCTACCTGTCGGCCCCGGGCCGCCCCCGCGAGGAAGATCTTCTGCGGGCGGCCGGCGCGCTCAACGCCGCCAAACGCCCCGCGCTCCTGGTGGGAGCGGGCGCCCTGCACGCACGAGCCGAAGTCCTCGCGGTCGCCGAGACGCTGGCCTGCCCGGTGATCAAGACTCTGCCCGGAAAGGCGGTCATCCCCGACGATTCTCCGTACACCACCGGAGGGATCGGGCTGCTGGGCACCCGGCCGACGGCGGATCTGGTGGACGACGTCGACGTGATGTTCCTGGTGGGGACCAACTTCCCGTACACCAAGCATCTGCCGGAGCCGGGGAAGGCGCGGTTCGTGCAGCTGGAGGCGGATCCGGCGCGGGCGGGCACGCGGGTGCCGACGGACGTGCCGCTGGTCGGCGACGCGAAGGAGGGGCTGGCCGCGCTGCTGCCGCTGCTGACGCCGCGTACCGACCGCACCCATCTGAGGAAATATCAGGAGAAGATGGAGGCCTGGCGGTCGGATATGGCCGCTCTGGCCAGCCCGGATCGTGACCCGATCGCGCCGCAGTATGTCGTGTCGGTCATCGACGACCTGGCCGCCGAGAACGCGATCCTGACCTGCGACAGCGGCACAATCGCCACCTGGGCGGCCCGGTACTGGACCATTCGCGGCGATCGCGGCTTCTACCTGTCGGGCAACCTCGCGTCCATGGCTCCCGGGCTGCCCTACGCGCTCGCGATGCGACACGCGTACCCCGATCGGCAGGTCATCGCCTACATCGGGGACGGTGGTTTCGCCATGCTCATGAGCGAGTTCCTGACCGCCACGCAGCAGGGGCTTCCGGTCAAGGTAGTGATCAGCAACAACAACGCGCTCGGCCAGATCCTCTGGGAGCAGATGGTGCTCGGCTACCCCGAACACGGCGTTCGCTACCCGGAACCGCCCACCGACTACTCCGCCTGGGCGCGCGCCTGCGGCGGCTACGGCGTCAAGGTCACCAAGGCCGGCGACCTGCCCTCGGCGATGGCGGAGGCGTTCGCCCACGACGGCCCCGCCCTGGTCGACGTGGACGTCGACCCCGACGAACCGCCGATGCCGGGCCGGGTCTCCTACGAGCAGGCCAAACACTTCGCGCAGGCGTTTCTCCGGGGCGAACCACACCGCGCCGCGATCGCCACGACCCTGTTTAAGGACAGGATCGCCCAACTGTGACGTCGACGGGCTCCCGTGGAGCGGGCACGGGAGCCCCGAGGTGGCCTGTACGACCCGTAAATCGGTTCACGATTTCAGGCTCGCCGTGAGCCACGGGCGAATGATCGGCAGGACCTGATCAGCCTGCATGGCCTGCATGTGGTCGAGACCGTCGAGCACCCGCACCTCCCAGCCGAGCTTTTCGAGTTCGGCCCGCCGCTCGACTATCGGCCCCGCGATGTCCACCCGGACATCTCCCCACCTCGGGGCATACTCGACGACATCGACGGAACCGGCGAAGCACAGCCTCGGACAACTGAGTTCCTGCTGAGCGGCCAGGTCGTCGAAATGCTGGAGTTCCTCGTAGAGGGTGACGAACTGCTGAGCCTGGCTGGGCGACAGCGAAACCGAGACGGTATCCCAATCCCCCGGCGTCACCGGCCCGGCGGGCGGCGAATCCAGCGCTTCGACGGCCAGCCGATGGGTTGCCCTGGTAACACTCAGCATTTCCTCGTACGGCCCGCCGACCGGCGGATATCCCCCCATGACCAGGGCCGCGCACCGACTCGTACGGAGAGCCAGTTGCATGCCGATCAGGGCCAGCCACGAATAGCCGTAATAGCCGAAGACATCGGCGTCCACCGCGTCGGCGACGGTGAGCAGATCACGCACGACGACGTCCGGCGTGAGCGTTTTCGGGTTGGCGATGACGTGTGCCTCGTAATCGAAGGCGACGACGCGGAAATCAGCCCGCAATCCGGTGACGAGAGAATGCCCGAGCGCCGGGTCTCCGCCCCAGTCGCGCATCGCCTGGGCCGCCGGACCTTCCTCGGCGGGCTTGGGATTCACCGGAAGCAGGAGGTTCGGGCCTTCACCGTGCACCTCGACCTCGATGCTCGATCCGCTGGGCAGTGTCACGACCGCCATGCTCTCTCCTTATGCCGTAAACTGTTTCCGCTCAGACACAATACCTTATGCCGTAAGGAGTTTCACCCCTTGGTTGTTTACGCAGGTCAGGGCGATCCCCAGCGCACGATGGCCCTGCTGTGGCGGGCGTCGACGGCCGATCCAGGCCGGACGACCCGAGGCCCGAAGCCCGCCCTGACGGTGGACGCGATCGTGGCCGCGGCGATCGCGGTGGCGGACGAGTCAGGGCTGGACGGGTGGTCGATGCGCGCGGTGGGGGAACGGCTGGGCCGTACCGCGATGTCGCTTTACACCTATGTGCCGACCAAACGCGAACTCATCGACCTGATGTACGACCAGGCGCACGCGAACCTCGCCACGCCGGTAGCTCCGTCCAGCGGCTGGCGCGCCGAAATCGAGTGCTGGGCTCACGATTTGCTGGCCTGCTACCTGCGCCACCCCTGGCTCTTGCAGGTGTCCCACGCACGCCCGGTGCTCGGGCCGCACGAACAGGCCGTCCTGGAGTCCATCCTGCGCATTCTCGATCGGACCGGATTGCCCGCCAGAGCGATCGTCAGCTCCCTGTTCAGCCTGGTACGGGGTTCGGCGCAGTCGATCACGGAAACGAGATCTGCCGCCACGACCACCGGAACCTCCGACCAGGAATGGTGGACGCTCCGCGGCGATCTCATGCGCCAACTCGTCCCCGACTTCGCCGAGCGATTCCCGTATTCGGCCCGGCTGGCGAAGGAGCCGGCACCGGGCAACTGGGAGGACCAGGCCGGAAACGCGTTCACGGACGGTCTGGCCATCCTTCTGGATGGCGTGGAATCGGCAGCCTCTCCCACCTGACCGGTTTCAAGATCGCACTTCCTCGCAGATCAGCGTCTCCGCTTGACGACGTGTTTGATGACGCGTTTGACGACACGATTGGCGACGATGATGCGCTGGGGACCGTCGGCGTTGTTCAAGCTGAGGGAGGAATTGGCGGTGTTGGTGGAACCGTTGGCGGTGCTGAAGTTGCCGCTGTTGAGGTTGTTGCTCACGGTGCGGTAATTGCCGCTGTTCTTGCTGTTTCCGGTGTTGAAGGTGTCACCGCTGGTGTTGGTGTTGGCGCAGCCACTCGGGTCGCATCCCGCCACCGGGACGGCGATCGGGGCAAATGCCAGGGCTGCGGCGTACATCACGATCATCATCGCGCGACCTGCCTGGTGATCTCTTGACGGCCATTGGCCGTGTTGCCGCTCTTGGAGGAGTTGCTGCTCCCCGTGGACCCGTTGGTGTTGGAGAAGTTCCCGCTGTTCACCGGGTTGCCGAGGCTGGTGTAGTTGCCGCTGTCGGTGGAGTTGCCGCTGTGCACCGGCCCGTTGACGCACCTCACCGGGGAGTTGTACGTCGGGGAGTTGTAGCTGATCAGGCGGTTGCCACACAGCAGCGAAGGCAGCGCGCTGACCAGGCTGCCAAGATCGGCCCCGACGAGGCGGGCGAGTTCGGAGCGCACTTCGGGCGAGGGATCAGCCCAAGCGGCGGGGGCACCCAGCACCGCTCCCCATCCGGCTGCGACGATCACAACCGCCCTTACCCATGCCCTCACCGTTGCCTCCTCCGTGTACGACCCGCCCGATCGTAACAGAGAGTAATCGGATACCTGCGAACCACGACATCCGCTGTATTTCAATGCCCCTTCCAGGGCCAGCCGGTCCGGGGATTACGCCCAATCTCCCGTATTTTGGCTACAATTCAGTCATGAAGGCTGCAGTCCGTACCAGATATGGCCCGCCGGAAGTGGTTCGTGTCTCAGTGGCGGAGAAACCGGCGGTCAAAGACAACGAACTCCTCGTCAAGGTCCACGCGACGACGGTCAATCGCACAGACTGCGCATTACGGGCGGCCAAGCCCTTCATCTGGAGATTCTTCGTCGGGCTTGTCACGCCGAAGGTGCGGATCCTCGGAACCGAGTTCGCGGGAGAAGTCGAGGCGGTAGGCAGCGGCGTCACGTCCTTCAAGGTCGGCGACAGGGTGTTCGGATTCAACGACAGCGGTTTCGGAACCCACGCCCAATACATGTCAATCCCCCAGGACGGCACCCTCGCGATCATCCCGGCAGGACTTACTTACGAAGAGTCCGCGCCCAGCACCGAAGGCTCGCACTATGCCCTCTCGGCCATCAGGGCGGCGAACGTCCAGAGCGGGCAGGACGTGCTCGTCTACGGCGCGACCGGGGCCATCGGCTCGGCGGCGGTCCAGCTCGTGAAGAGTCTCGGCGCCAGCGTAACCGCGGTCTGCGACACGAAGAACGTCGAGCTGGTCAGGGGTCTGGGCGCCGACAGAGTCATCGACTACACAGCCGAGGATTTCACGAAGGACGAGCAGAAATACGACGTCGTCATCGACGCGGTCAGCAAGAGCACGTTCGGCCGATGCAAGCGCCTGCTGAAACCACGCGGGATTTACCTCGCGGGGGACTTGGGCCCGCTGATACAAAACCCGATCCTGGCCCTCACCACTCCCCTACTCGGCGGCAAGAAGGTCATATTCCCCATCCCACGGAATGACCAGGCGACCGCACAATATTTCAAGGAACTGATCGAGTCCGGAGCGTTCAGGCCGGTCATCGACAGACACTATCCCTTGGACGAGATCGTCGAAGCCTACCGCTACGTCGAGACAGGCCAGAAAATAGGAAATGTCGTAATCCGCGTGGACCATTAAAGGTGGCAGATTCACCACGAATCGAGCTACAGGGCGAGCGCGTGCCGCAAGCCTTGGCCGATGCGCATCATCGTCTCCAGGCTTAGGCCACCGAGATCCCGCTGCAGATCCTCGCGGAAGAGAATGACGATGTCATCACACAGCGCGCGGCCTACCAGCGGATCATTGGGTGTGAGATCGATGATGCTCGGCAATGACGGCTTCGGCGACGTGGTGATCCGAACAGCGAGATAGCTTGACAGGACACGATTGCGGGCGTTGTTGCTCACGATGACGTATGGCTTCTGGCCGAACTCCTCGCCGAGGTCGGCCATGTAGACGCGACCGCGGAGCGGGGATCCGCTGCTTGGGGTCATCAGTCGACGGCGACTTCAGCGGCGCGGCGGCGCGCGGCTCGTCTGAAGGCGCTGTCCTCCTCGTCCTGGGCAGCGGCGAGCGCTGCGTATCCGGTCGTCATGACCTCCACCAGAACTGCCTTGCGAGCAACATCCACCAACGTGTGCAGGGCCGACGCGGTAGACGTCTCAGGCCCGAGCGCTTGGCCCTCCAAGGCCTGGATGGCCAAGTTCTCTGGGCTTCCGGGAGTCCGGATCGCTTCCAAGAACTCTCTGTCCTGTTCAGTGAGCGGGACAGGGGCGCGGCTAACACTCATGCTCCCTATGATGCACTCAATGTCGCACAGTCTGCAACATGATGTGTACCAAGTTGTTAGCCATGGTGGCGCCAAGCGGATGAGCGCCGCACCCAGCGTCGACGGCCACTCGACTCGACATGAGCCAGCATCCGTTCACTGATAGTGACGCCCTGTGGAACGAACCAATAACACCTCCGGCATATAGGCAAATAGTCGATAACGATACTTTTCAACCGAACACACGTACCACCATGCTCCTGGGTAGATCCCATCAATCTAGGAGCAAAGGCCTGTGGCAACCCCCAGATTACGTCGGCTGATCGCCGCGGCGAGCCTGCCACTGACGGTCGCGGCGAGCATGGCAGTACTGCCCAGCACCGCGAACGCCCTCTCCTCCGACGTCGTCATCTCCGCCGTGTACGGCGGCGGCGGCAACTCCGGAGCGATCTTCAAGAACGACTACATCGAGCTGGCCAACATCACCGGCGCCCCCATCGACGTCTCGACCTGGAGCATCCAGTACGCCTCTGCCGCAGGCGCGGTCTTCCAGATGACCAACCTGTCCGGCAGCATCCCGGCGCACGGCAAGTACCTCATCCAGGAGGCCGCGGGCGCCGGCGGCACCACCAACCTCCCCACCCCGGACGCCATCGGCTCGATCCCGATGTCGGCCACCTCCGGCGTCGTCGCCCTGGTCACGGCCCAGATCCCGCTGGTGGGCTGCGGCATCTCCTGCTCGACCGCGCCGAACGTCAAGGACCTGATCGGGTACGGCGCGACCGCGAACGTCGAGACGCTCGCCGCGCCCGGCCTCACGAACACCACGGCCAACGCCCGCTCCGGTGCGATGACCGACACCGACAACAACTCGGTCGACTTCACCGCCGGCGTGCCGAAGGCCACCAACACCGCGGGCACCACCATCTCCGCGGACAACCCGGGCGGTCCCGTCGACCCGACCCCCGGCACCGTCCGCATCCACGACATCCAGGGCTCGGGCCGGATCTCCCCGATCGTCGGGCAGAGCGTCACCAACGTCCCCGGCATCGTCACGGCCGTCCGGACGACCGGCAACGCGCGCGGTTACTGGATGCAGGACCCGTCCGCCGACGCTGACCCGCTGACCAGCGAGGGCATCTTCGTCTTCATGGGCTCCACCTCGCCGACGGTCGTCAGCGGCGACAGCGTGCTGGCCTCCGGCCGGGTCACCGAGTTCCGCCCGGCCACCGGCTCGCAGGCCCTCACCGAGCTCGGCGGCACGATCACCACCACCAAGCTCACCAGCGGCAACGCGCTGCCCGCCGCCATCCCGGTGGCCTTCCCCGACGCGTACACCAAGAGCGGCGCCCTTGAGGCCCAGCCGCTCGAGCCGTCCTCGTACGTGCTGGACTGGCTGGAGACCCACGAGGGCATGCGGGTCACCATCGCCCAGGACACCCGCCTGGTCAGCCCGGTCAACACCGAGTTCGACGAGCTCTGGGTGACCCTCAAGCCGGGCCAGAACCCGACCCCGCGCGGCGGCACCGTCTACAAGGGCTACGACGACCCGAACAGCGGCCGCATCATGCTCCTCGCGCTGAACGGCGCCCCCGCCGCCAACGTCGGCTCCACGCTGGCCGCCGGGAGCACCGGCGTGGTCGACTACCAGTCGTTCGGCGGGTACGTCATTCAGGCCACCGAGCTCGGCGCGATCACCGAGGGCACCCTCAAGCGCCAGAAGGTGCTCCCGCCGAAGAAGCAGGGCGACCTGTCCGTCGCCACCTACAACGTCGAGAACCTGGCCTTCACCAACCCGGACGCCAAGTTCGCGCGCCTGGCCGAGGCGATCGTCACCAACCTCGGCAAGCCCGACATCGTCGCCCTGGAGGAGATCCAGGACAACAACGGCGCCACCAACAACGGCGTCGTCGCGGCCGACCAGACCGTCGCCAAGTTCATCGCGGCGATCGTGGCGGCGGGCGGCCCGACGTACGACTGGCGCTCGATCAACCCGAACGACGGCACCGACGGCGGCGAGCCGGGCGGCAACATCCGCCAGGTGTTCCTGTTCAACCCCGCCCGCGTGACCTTCGTGGACCGGCCCGGCGGCGACGCCAACACGGCCGTCACCGTGCTCCGCGAGCGGCCGACCAGCAACCAGATCTTCCTGTCGGCCTCCCCCGGCCGGATCAACCCGACCAGCACCGCGTGGAACACCAGCCGCAAGCCGCTCGTGGGCGAATTCCGCTACGACGGGGACAAGCAGCTGTTCGTCATCGCCAACCACTTCAACTCCAAGGGCGGCGACCATCCGCTGAGCGCGGCCGTGCAGCCCCCGAACCGCACCTCTGAGGTCCAGCGCCTCCAGCAGGCCGGCGAGGTCCGCGACTTCGTCCAGGACCTGGTCACCAAGAGCGCCGGGCGCGCCGAGGTGGTCGTCCTGGGCGACCTCAACGACTACCAGTTCAGCCCGGTGCTCCAGACGCTCACCGTCGGTGGCACCCTGCTGAAGACCCTCATCGACACCCTGCCCGCCGAAGAGCGTTACAGCTACGTCTTCGACGGCAACTCCCAGGTCCTCGACCACATCCTGGTCAGCCCCGCCATCAAGGGCTACGCCTACGGCGTGGTCCACATCAACGCCGAGTTCTCCGACCAGGCCAGCGACCACGACCCTCAGATCGTGCGCATCCTGACCGGCTGCAACTCGGAGCCCCTCCCGGCCCGCTGCCTCCCCGGCAGTCCCGTTGTAGACATGTAACCCCACAAAGAAGCGCCCGCCCCTCCAGAGGGGCGGGCGCTTTTCCATTCCGTCCGCTGCGGTCCACCGCGAAGGAGGGCCCCGGCTGGTACAGCCAGCAGACAGGCACCTCCTGATATACTAATCTGAGTTCATATATACGAGTGAGGAGGCTTCCATGACCAAGACCCTGATCGACCTCGATGACGAGGCCCTGGCCGAGGCCGCAAAGCTGCTCGGCACCTCTTCCAAGAAGGACACCGTCAACGCCGCCCTACGAGAGATCGTCGACCGGCGCAGACGGGCAGCGGCCATAGCTCGCATGCGTGAGATGGTGGCCGAGGGAGAGATCGACTTCTCGGTCATCGAGAAGGGTGACGGCGCACATCAGGCGACGGCGTGACGGAGCTCTATCTCATCGACACCAGCGCCTTGGTCCGCTTCTACCGCGGTCAGGTCGGTCCGGAGTGGGACCAAACAGTCTCCGCCGGGCTTGTCGGCATCAGTGAGCCGGTCAGGCAGGAGTACCTCCGAGCGGTCGGCGGCCGACCAGCCTTCTACGAGGCCGATAGCCTGCTCCAGGAAACCTTCCCGTATTACGTCATCCCTGAATCAGCCTGGGACGAGACCAGCCGACTGCAGCGCGAGCTCGCCAACAGGGGGTGGCACCAATGCGCCTCTCCTGTCGATCTACTCATTGCGGTGACGGCTCGACATCACAAGCTCACCGTGCTGCATGCAGACGCCGACTTCGACACCATCTCCCGCCTAAACGGACAGCCGGCGCGTTGGATTAGCTGACTGAGCCCACGCTGCTACGCGAGGTCGAAAATGCTCTGCGATTAATCAAAAGGGGGCCCATTACAGGGAGCTGACGAGAGGAATCGAACCCAGACCTACGCATTACGAGAGTTCGTCCTGGTATCCGCCTATAGCCATCGTTGCAGGTCAAAGTCATCCCCGAGCAAAACTGGCCAACTGCGGACTGGACTGCTACGAGAACTGCAACGGGCTCCCCGTCCACAGTCAGCATAACGCCGGCACTGCTACAAAAGCGCCCTGAGATTGACCTCAAGGCCTGCGGCTTCGAGTTCCCGGGCGACTGCGTTCCTCCAAGCCCCTGCTGGATCGAGCTCAACGTAGAGCACGCCGTTGAGATCGCTCGGCAATTCGGCTTTTCAGGGCATCAGGCAGCCGATAACGGCCCGGGGAGCTGGCCGGTCGCACGGGGGACGATTACGTCATGCGGAAGACCGGACCTCGGGGGCGGAACGGGAGGGATGCGTCGGCGGGGATGAGGAACGCGTGTTCGCGGCGGATCCGCACGACGTCGCACCAACCGTCGGTGATGAGCAGGATCGGCCCGTTCTGGGGGAAGTCGTCGGCGCGTTCGAGCAGGTTGACGCCGGGCTGCAGGATCGTGCCGCCCCGGCCCCGGACGCGTACCCTGCCCGCGATCTCCTCAACCGGGAGATATCCCGCGTCGTACGCGGCCGCGTCGCAGAACACGACGCGGGCCCGGGGCACATCCCTGGCCACGGCGTACGAGGCGATCGCACCGAGCGCCTTGCCGAGCAGCCGTACGTTCATCGAACCGGAGGTGTCGAGGACGACGCCGAAGGTGGCCTGCCGGACGAGTTCCTCCGGCCGCAGCCAGCCGGGGCGGGGGATGTCGGGTGTGGCCGACTGGCGGCGGGAGGCCCGGGCGTACGAGCGGCGCTTCTCGACCGTGGGGACGTGCTCGTCGAACCATCCGGCCAGCGCGGCGTCCCACGGCAGCGGCGGCTGGTCGAGGGCGCGGATCTCCTGTTCGAGGGCCGCGGGCACGTCGCCCCGGCCGCTGCCGCGGTGATAGACCAAGCCGGAGGCGAGCGCGTTCCGGTAGTACTCGTCCAGGTCCACGTAGCGGCTGGCGGCGCCGGGGTGCGGCAGCGGCTCCCCGAGGATGTCGCCACGTCCCCGGCCGCGCAGGGTCGAAAGCTTTCGCAGCCGCCGCAGGTCATCGGTGATGCGGTCGTAGACCGCCTCGCAGGAGAGCCCCCGCAGCTCCGGGTCGTGCAGCAGTCCCTCCGGCATCTCGCCCACGCCCATCTCGACCAGCCAGCCGTTGACGACGTAGTCGCACGCGACATTCCAGAGGTACGGCTCCCGCCACCCCGCACGCTCCCCATGGCGAAGCGCCGCGTGCAGCATCTCGTGAGCCAGCACGAAGCGCCATTCCTCGGTTCCCATGGAGAGCAACGGGTTGACGTAGATCTCCGCGGCCTGGGCGTTGACGGCGGCCACCGAGATGTCCCAGCCCCGGGCGAGGTCGGCGTCCGCGACGATCGTCATGCCTGCGGCGAGTGCGCCCAGCAGAGGGTACGACGAGACGAACCAGCCGAGCGCCACATCCCAGGGCTTCTTGACCGTGCCCCGGAGCGTGCCACCCCCGGCCGCCTCGATCGCACGGGTGGCCGCGGCGGAGATCCCGATCGCGAACGCCCGCTGGTGGTCCCGGAACTTGGCCACCTCTGCCGTACCGACGAAGAAGTCGGGGACGGAAGGGACAACGAACTCGGTGGGGATTCTGGAGCTCCCCCACAGGCGGGCCAGCGCCTTCTCATCCCCCGGGGGGAACTCCGGCAGCGGCTCAGGCGGGCGTCCGACCTTGACCGTGGTGAGAAACCTGTCCACAGCCAGGCAGCAGGCGGCAAGGTACGCGGGGCGCGGGGAACGCCACGGCTTCTCCGAGGGCTTGAGGTCTTCCGGCTCGGCGGTGCCCGGGTCGAGATGGCCGAACCCGGCGTGCAGCAGGCAGTGCGCGAACACCCAGGCCCATTCGTCCGCCTCGGCCCGCCGCTGGGGATGGTGGTAAACGGTGCCTTCCGGGGTGATGTAGGCCCACCGATCGTTGGGCAGTTCGCCGGCCTTCGCCACGTACAGGTATTTGCCGAGCGGCCGGAACAGCGGGTGGGACCGAACCTGGTCCCACCCCTTGCGTACGGCCTCGCGCCACGGATCGACCTTCGGCTTCTTCCCCCGCATGTCAGCCTCTCGCGGCGGCCAGGCGCGGCAGGTCGCGACTCAGCTCGACCAGGAACCACGAGGGCAGGACCGGCACGCCGTCGTCATCGGTGGCGATCACCAGCTGCGCGCATTCGAGCGAGATCTCCGCGAGCTCCGTGAGCAGCGTCTTCGCCCGGAACGCCAGCTGGCTCCCGGCGGGCGAGGCGTGCTCCTTCGACTTCGGCAGCCCTTTCACCAGGCGGGCGCGGAAGGTCTCGGACAGGAAGTAGAGCAGGTCGCGCTCCTCCGCGTCGCGCGGCCAGCCCGCCTCACCCTTGAGGACGGTCTCCAGGTCGTACGCGTGCCGCACAGTCTTGACGTACGCGCGAAAGCCCGAGGCGTGCGCGGTCGTGAGCGTGCCGAAGGCGAGGACGGCCAGGGTGTCATCGTCGAGCCTGTCGCCGTAGGAGTGCATGGCGTCCGACAGCATGTGCCAGCCTCTGGGCGTGGAGAACGGCTCCTCCGTCTTCGGCGGGGCGCTCCAGAGGTGATCGGGGCGCTGCACGAGGTAGTCGACGATCCAGGGGTGGATGCCGCTGCCGGCCGCCCAGCTCAGCCAGTCGTCCACCGCCGCCCGCAGGTGAATGTGGATCATGCGGTTGATCAGGGCGGACGCCATCGGCCGGGCCAGCGCGTTGTCCGTGGCCCGGTTGCCCGCCCCGATCACCACCGACCCCGCGGGCAGCTCGTACGTGCCGATGCGCCGGTCGAGGATCAGCGAGTAGAAGGCCTTCTGCACCTCGGGAGAGGACGCGTTGAGCTCGTCGAGAAACAGGCAGTACGGCTCATCCCTCGCGATCGCCTCCGGCGGGGCGAACCTGCTCCGGTCGCCGACGATCTGCGGCACGCCGATGAGGTCCTCCGGCGCGAGCTGGGTGCCGAGCAGCGTGACGCAGTCGAGCCCGAGGGATTCGGCGAACGACCGGACGAGCGAGCTCTTCCCGATGCCCGGAGCACCCCACAGGAAGACCGGACGCACGACGGCGACATGCAGCAACACATCGGGAAGCTGCACCGGAGTAACCGTCAACGTGGCCTGCACGCCCGCAAGCTTCGCGAATCAGGCGGCCCCACCGCCACTTGATTAAGTGTCCTGTGCTCCCCGAGGCAAACCCGCGGTTGCTGAGGGGGCTGGCCCTATCGATTCGCATGGGCAGCCATGATCCCCGCTGGCCGGATTCTTCCTACTGTCGAGGAGAGATCGAGGAGGAATCATGACAACGAAGATCCGGCGTACCGTTGCCGCCACTGGAATGGCCGCTGCCGCCCTGCTGAGTGTCGGCGTCGCCGCACAGCCTGCCGCTGCCGGCACCTGCGCTATCCAGCCGTACGGGCTGATCGGTGACTACTGGCGGGCCCTTGGTGGAGCCGACAGCTGGTTCGGCTGTGCGACCGTCGACGAGTACACGCCGCCCAACATGACCGGGCGCAAGCAGCGGTTCGAACACGGGCAGATCGCCTGGAGCCCTAAGCAGGGCGAGCGTATGATCGTCGCCGCGTTCCAGAAGAACAACCAGGCGGTCTTCCGCTGGGGACCGACCGATCCGTTCCATTATGAGTACTTCCAGGTTTCGGGTGAGCTCTCTAACGGGGGCACTGTCCTGGGAGCGCCATTGCCGGGCGGCACCGCGGGAAGGTACGCCGTCAACGTGGCCAAGGGCCTCAAGATCACGTTCTGGGTGCACGGCTGTGACCAGAAGTTCCCGGTCCGCAAGGTCTGCCGCCAAGGCTGGACCATCCCCGTCAGCGTCACGATGACGTGACCTGCACGCACAACGGCAACCAGGACGATGCCGGGCGGTCTGGACCTTAGGAAATCGAAGGTCCAGACCCTATCTCAAGCGGAAGATGCGACGCTTGTCACCTTCCACCTCTATCCGCTCAAGCCGATCGACTTCACTTGGCAGCGGAGGCCAGTCCCGGTAGGGGAGAAACGCGGCTCGTCGAATCCACGGCGTGCGCGACAGGAATATGTCTCGCCTGCTGAGGGAGACTCGTTCCGCCAATATGGAACCGACAATCGCATACGGTGCCAGCACGACGAGGAGCGCGAGCAGCGCTGATGTCACGTCGTTGCCTGTGGGGGTCGTGCGGCCGATAAAGACACCGGCCGCGAACGGCAGGCCCACAATGGCCAGCCAGAGTGCCACCGCATAGATCGTGCGAGCCCGGTCCGAACGAGGGGGGCGTTCGCCCGGCTTGAGTCGCCGGCGCGGAACGTCGTGACTCCACCAGCGTGGTAGTGATTCCCGCGGCACAAGCGCTCCCGATCGCTCGATCCTCAATTCACCCCTCGACAGTCAGCGGGCGCCGGCCGCTACCGGCGCCCACGTGACCGTGGATCACCAGGCGACGGGGAACGCCGACAGGCCGTACACGACGTTGAACGAGCGGAATTCGGGCTCGCCCGCCTCGCGCAGGCCTGGGAAACGCTCGAACAGGGCGGGGAACGCGAGGCGCATCTCCATCCGGGCCAGCGGCGCCCCGATGCAGTGGTGCGCGCCGTAGCCGAACGCGACGTGGGCCAGGTCGGGGCGTTCGATGTCGAAACGGTCCGGGTCCTCGGTCAGCGCGGGGTCGCGGTTGGCGGCCGGGAGGGAGACCACCACGACGTCGCCCTTCGCGATCGGCACCCCGGCGATCTCGGTGTCGGCCATGGCGACCTTGGTGGCGCCCGCGTGGATGATCGTCAGCCAGCGCAGCAGTTCCTCGACCATGCCGTCGACTTTGTCCGGGTCCTTGCGGAACAGGGCGAGCTGCTCCGGGTGGCGCAGCAACGCCAGCGTGCCCAGGCCGATCATGCTGGCCGTCGTCTCGTGCCCGGCCACCAGCAACAACCCGCCGATGCCGACCAGCTCGTCGGTCGACAGGTCGTCGCCGTGCTCGCGGACCAGCATGCCGATCAGGTCCTCACCCGGCTCGACCCGGGCCCGCCCGACCAGCTCGGCCATGTAGGCGGCGGACTCCATCTGCGCCTTCCCGCGCTCCTCGGGCGGGCGGTTGAAGTCGAGAATCGCGCCGGTACGCGCCTGGAAGGCGTCCCGGTCCTCGTACGGCACCCCGAGCAGTTCGCAGATGACCAGCGACGGAATCGGGGTGGCGAACTGGGAGACGAGATCGGCCGGCGCGCCGGTACGTTCCATCGTGTCCAGATGGTCGGCGACGATCTCGCGGACCCGGGGCTCCAGGCGGCGGATACGGCGCATCGTGAACTCGGGGGTGAGCATGCGGCGTAAGCGGGTGTGGTCGGGTGGGTCCATCAGCAGCAACGCGCCCGCGCGGAGACGTTTGGCCTGCTCCTCGCTCATGGGCGGCAGGTTGATGCCGTGGGCGTAGCTGAACAGTTCGGCGTTCCTGAGCACGTCGCGTACGTCGTCGTAGCGGGTGACCAGCCAGGCCTGCGGGCCGTAGGGCGTGGGAACACGCTGCAGGCCGGGTTGTTCGCGGGCGGCGGCCAGCTCGGGGTCGGGGTGGAATTCCTGGCGGCGCATATGAAGAGGCAACATGTCGTCTCCTGAGGGGAATGTGCTACCCACAAGATCTCGTCACGAGAAGGACGGTGCAACCTCAGCGACGAGTTAGTACCCAGTCGGGCGTACCAGTCCTGTCTCGTAGGCGTAGACCGCGGCCTGGGTTCGATCCCGCAGGCCGAGTTTGACCAGGATTCGGCCCACGTGGGATTTGACGGTCTGTTCCGCGACCACCAGGGACTGGGCGATCTCCGCGTTGGACAGGCCCTGGGCGATCAGGGAGAGGACCTCGGTTTCGCGTTCGGTCAGGTCGCCGACGCGGTCCTTGAGCGGGGCGCGGGGAGTGCTGGTCACCCGGGAGAACTCGGCGATGAGACGCTTGGTGAGGTTCGGGGCGAGCAGTGCGTCGCCTGCCGCTACTACTCGCACGGCGTGTGCGAGTTCGGCGGCGGATGCGTCCTTCAGCAGGAAGCCCGACGCGCCCGCGCGCAGCGCCTCGTAGACGTACTCGTCGATGTCGAAGGTGGTCAGGACGAGGACCTTGACGGTTGCGCCGGTCGGCTCGGTGATGCGGCGGGTCGCCTCGATGCCGCCGAGTTCGGGCATCCGGATGTCCATCAGGACGACGTCCGGGGCGAGTTCGGCGACCTTCGCGACGGCGTCGAGGCCGTCCACGGCCTGGCCGATGACCTCGATGCCGGGTTCGGCGTTGAGCAGCACCGTGAAGCCCTGGCGGACCATCATCTGGTCGTCGGCGATCAGCACGCGGATGGTCGTCATGGCGGATCCTCAGCGGGCGGTTTCATGGCAGGCAGGGTCGCGGTCACCTCGTAGCCGCCGTCCCGGGTGGGGCCGGCGGCGAGTTCGCCGCCCAGCATGGCCGTGCGCTCGCGCATGCCCAGCAGCCCGTGCCCAGGCCCAGCGGGGGGTGGCGGCCGGTCGGGCGCGGTGTTGGTGATCTGGATGGCAAGCGCGTCGGTCCGGTACCCGATCTTCACGTGCACCGCCGCGCCGGGGGCGTGCCGCATCGCGTTGGACAGCGCCTCCTGGATGATGCGGAACGCCGACAGCTCAACGCCCGGCGACAGCGGGCGCGGCTCGCCTGTGGTCTCGATAGCGAGCGTGAGACCGGCGGCGCGCACGCTGCCGGCCAGTTCCGCCAGCCGGTCGAGGGTGGGCTGCGGCGCGTGCGCCAGCGCGTCCTGCGATCGCAGCACGCCCAGGACCCGCCTCAGTTCCGTCAAGGCTTCGACGGCGTTCTGGCGGATGCCCGCGAGGTTCTCCGTCAGCTCCACCGGCGGGTCTTTCACCAGGTGCGGGGCGACCTGCGCCTGGATGGAGATCATCGACATGTGGTGGGCGACCACGTCGTGCAACTCACGGGCGATCCGGTTGCGCTCCTCGAGCACGGTGCGTCTGGCCCGCTCCGCGGCCGTGAGCTGCTGCTGCCTGAACAGCCGGGTGCGGGCCACGCGCTCGCCCCGCAGCACGGCGCCGATCCCCATCAGGACACCGACCGCCAGCACGGTCACCAGGACTGGAATGGCCAGCACGATTTCGCCAGGGCCGATGCTCGGATTGACGAAGTACACGCAGGCCAGCCCCGTCAGGACGGTGATCCCCAGCGTCTCGGCCACCACCCGGGGACGGACCCGCAGGGCCAGCAGGAACAGCACCCCGGCCTGCAACGCCATCAAGTGAATGGACCAGGGGAACGACATCCCTCCCCTGGGAATGTCCCAGGTTGCGGAAGAGTGTTCCACGATCAGCGCGCCGATGACCATGATGACGGTCGATGCCCACCAGGCCGGAATCGGGAGGAACATCGCGACGACGAGCGCCGTCGCTTGGAGCATGGCGAGCACCGGGATCGTCGGATCCTGACCCGAGCCATAGCTGGAGCTCTGGACCATGAAAATCGCGCACACCACGACCAGGACGTGCGGCAGCCGGGCCAGCCAGCGTGGCCCGTTCATGCGCGGCAGCGGATCGGCGGCCATCGTCCACAGGTCCCCGCGCAGTGTCCCCATCAGCCCTTCCCGCACGTCCCCTTTGTCCTCCATTGCGCGAAGGTCCACCCTAACCACGCAACCCAGCCGGTGTTGGGACGGGCCGGACACCGCCGCGCTTTCCCGGCGGTCTCCGCTCATAGCTCCGAAACGCGGCCCAGCACACCAGCAGCGCCCCCGCGAACACCGGCAGCCAGGCCAGCCGGGCGAGCACCCAGCCGGTGCCGTCGGGGACAGTGTGCAGACCCGGCAGCGCCCCGCCCGCAGCCAGGGCGATCGCCGTCACCGCGATCATGGCGGTCTGGTGCCAGAGAAAGATCGTCATCGTGGATAGGTTCACCAGCGCCACCGCGGCCCAGGCGGCGGGGCGGCGCAGCACCCGCCTCAGCGGGCCAAGCAGCAGCAAAGCTGCCCCGCACTGGGCGAGCCCGAAGGCCACGACCGCGAGGGTGGGCGGGTCGAGGTTGGAGATCTCCGCGCCGGGCACCCCGACCATGGCGGCCGGGTAGCCGACCCACCGGACCAGCCCGCCGGTGACGGCCGCGCCGCCGAACAGCAAAACCCATCCGGCTGTACGGCTCCGCAGCCGGCCTCGGGCCCAGGCCGCGCCCAGGCAGTACGGCACCAGCCAACCGGCCACCACATTGACCCAGCCGACCCAGGCGGGGCCGCCCAGACCGTACCTGATGAGGTCCACGAGCGCGACGGCGGCGAGCGGCCACAGCGGGTGCAGGCGGGCGACCAGCGGGGTCGCCGCCGTCAGCGCCGCGAAGACGAGCAGGAACCACAGCGGGGACCACACCAGCTTGACCAGTGCGCGCACGGTCCCCTGGTCGGCACCGGCCGCGAGCATCACGCCCGCCGCCACGGTCCACACCACCAGCACTGCGGCGATCGGGCGAGACAGCCGGGCGATCCGGGTGCCGAGCCATTGCCCGTAGGTCCCGCGGGTGCAGGCATAACTCTTCGCGCCCACCTGCCCGCCGACCAGGAAGAAGACCGCCAGCGTCTGGAACAGCCAGGAGACGGGGGCGAGTTGGGGCGTGTACCGGAGCGGGCTGGCGGTGTGCAGGGTGCCGCTGTCGGCGACCAGGGAGGTCACCAGCCAGTGGCCGAGCACCACGCCGAGGATGGCGAGGGCTCGCAGCGTGTCAGTTGGGCGGTCACGTTCGGGCGGGGTCGCGGCGTCGATCCGCCGGATGATGTCACGCACGACGGCCCTCCTCGGACGGGGCCTGTCCGGAGACGATCCGGGCGACGTTCTCCAAGGCCACGCCGGGTCTCAGGTAGTCGCTGTGGCCGCCGTCGCCCGCCGCGAAGACCCGGGCGCCGAACTCGGGCGAGACCGGGTCGGTCCCGAATACGACCGCGGCGAAGGGCACACCGGCGACCCAGTCGTCGCTGCTGCGGCCGGCCCAGACGGTGGCCCGGGTGTGCAGCGCGGCGGCGTTGTCGACGCAGACGCCCGGGCTGCCGTACAGGACGATGTCGGTGACGTCCAGCCCGGACGCGGCCTGTCCGCAGACCACCGAGCCGTAGGAGTGGCACACGACGGAGATGCGGGCGGCGGGCTTGGCCGAACGCAGCTCCCGCACGAAAGCACGGAGGTCAGGGGCGGCCTGGGCGGCGCGGCCGGTGGTCAGCGCGTCGGCGCTCACCGTGCTGGGCGTCGCGTATCCGAGCCAGGCGATGACCGCGGACCGGTCGCCGAGCGCCTGCCGCAGTCGCAGCGAGC
Organism: Acrocarpospora macrocephala; assembly: GCF_009687865.1. GTDB lineage: Bacteria > Actinomycetota > Actinomycetes > Streptosporangiales > Streptosporangiaceae > Acrocarpospora > Acrocarpospora macrocephala. The sequence continues at coordinate 109,086 of NZ_BLAE01000027.1, read as the reverse complement.
CGCCGCGCAGGAGTCCGTACTTGTCGAGATTGGTATCGGAGCCGGGGACCAGCACCGCGATCCGCTCGGCCTGGGACAGGTCGCCGAAGACCTCTACGGCGCGGCCCCCGTCGCGGCCGTCGAAGGACAGGAACTGCCGCGCCGGATCGGCCATGGCGCGCAGCATCGCGGCCCGCCATCGATGGCCGTGGCCAGCGGCCATCCGCTCGGCCGCGCGGATGCCGTCGCGGCTGGTGGCGTACCGCTCGGCGAGGGTCGCGACCCGAAGTGGGGGGAAGGCGGCGGGTGCGGGCGCCGGGACGGCCGAGGGGCGGGCCGCACCCGACACCGGCCCGGCCAGGGAGGCGGTGACGAGTGTGGAGAGCAGGATGCTGCGGAGGTGGGACGCCACGGGGAAGGGATCCTTCCGGGCCGGATTCTCGTGCTGACGGCACCGAAACTTACGGATCCCCCCTCGTGGTCGGCCTCCCGCTGGGGAGCGCACCTCCCGGGTAGCTCTCCAGTACTACGGGTACTACGGCTGCTCGGCGTCGAACACCGCTTCGGCTTTGTAGAGAGCGGTTCGCGCGGACTCGTCGATGCCGAGTTCGTCCAGGAGAACCCGGGTATGCCCACCCGGGACCTCGAACCACCGCGAGGGCGGCATTCCGCCGTCCACGTTGATCGGTGTCGCGAGTTGCCGCACCAAGCCGAGCGTCGGGTGCTCCACCTCGTTGACCAGGCCACGATGTTCGATATGCGGATCGGTCAGCAGGTCGGTCAGCGAGAGCACCGGCGTGAGGCCCAGTCCGCCCTGCTCGCCGACCTTCTGCCACTGCGCCCGCGACCGCTGGGCGAAGATCGCCACCAGCTCGCACCGCACCCGTTCGTGCTCCTCGGGCGCGAGCAGCGCCGTTTCGAGATCCGGCCGCCCGACCGCGGCGCAGAACCGCTGCCACACCGAGGGCTCCACCGCGCCCAGAACGACCGCCTTGCCGTCCGCGGTGGCGTAGGCGCCGTTCGCCGGGGAGCCGCCCAGCTCCTCGATCTCCGACGGGTCGGTGATGCCCTGCTGCCAGAAGTACTGCGCGTCGTAGCCGAAGAGCGAGACCACGGCATCCTGGATCGAGATGTCCACGCAGGCGCCGAGGCCGGTGCGGTCCCGCCGGTGGACGGCGGCGAGCACCGCGACAGCCGCGTACAGGCTCGCGACGGAGTCGCTCAAGGGGAATGGGAGGATCGCCGGGTCGCCCCGGTGGGCGGCGGCCATGGCTGCGGTAACCCCTCCCATCGCCTGATAGTTCATCTCGTGGCCGCCAAGACCGGCGTACGGACCGGTCTGCCCGAAGCCGGTCACGGAGGCGTAGACCAGGTCTTTCTTCACCTTGGTCAGTGAACCGTAGTCGAGGCCGAGTCGCGCGGCCGTGCCGGGTGCGAAGCCCTCGATGACGACATCCGCGTCCTCGACGAGGCGCAGGAGCACCTGTCGGGCCCCGTCGTGCTTGAGGTTCAGGCCGATGCTCCGCTTGTTGCGGCTGTGCCAGAGCCAGCGCGGATGCTCGATGGAGGTGAGCATCGGCACGTCGTCCGGGTACGAGGAGCGCGGCCGGTCGATCTGGATGACGTCGGCGCCGAGATCGGCCAGCACGGTGGTGCCGAATCGAACCGGCGAGAATGTCGACAGGTCCAGGATCCGCATCCCGTCGAGGAGACTCACTGCTCAGCCTCCCGGGAGACGTAGGTGACGACGCCACTGTCGAAGGTCTGCGTGAGCAGGTTCTGCTCGACGAGAAGCTCCAGGTGTGCGGACGTTTCCACGACCGCGAGCATCTGGTGGAAGACCGGCAGCTCGTCGAGGGCGGCCTGCCGCCGGGTCCAGGGGAGCTTGGCTGCGACCTCGAACCCGGTCGTACGCCCCGCACGCACGGCCGCCAGCGTGTTGCGGAGTCGCTCGTCATGATGGCGCAGGAGCTCGTCGACGCGGGCGTGGGAGGACGGCGAGACCGGGCCGTGCGCCGGCAGCAGCAGCGCGTCCGGGAGCCGCCGCACCCGGCGCAGCGCCCCGAGGAAGTCGCGCAGCGGCGATCGTCCGGGGACCGGTTCCAGGCCGATGGACGGGGTGATGTGCGGGAGCACGTGATCACCGGCGAAGAGCAGATCCGCCTGCTCGTCATGGAAGACAAGATGGCCCTGGGTGTGGCCGGGGGTCGGGATGGCCTGCAGCCGTCGTTCGCCGACCTCGATGATCTCGTCGTCGACGATCCAGGAGTCGGGGGCTTCCCACTGATGGGCCGCGATTCCCTGCGCCCTGGCGTCATCGCCGATCTCGTCGGCGAGGGCCTCGGCGCCGTTGGCCCGGAGCAGCGCCAGCTGGGAGACGTACGCGGGCCAGTCCGGATTGCCGACCGCCGCGAGCGCCGGCGCCTCGCGGATCCCGATGCGCACCCGCGAACCGTGGTCGCGGCGCACCAGGGGACCGAGGGTGTAGTGGTCGCGGTGGGCGTGGGTGATGAGGAACTCGCGCACGTCGCCGAGGGCGTACCCGAGAGACGCCAGCGCGTCCTTCAGGTCGTCACGAGCGCGCCGGAGGGCCTGACCCGAGTCGATCAGCGTCAGCCCGTCAGGGCGCTCCAGCGCGTAGACGTTGACCGCCGCGAGCTCGTCCGGCAGCGGCAACGGGATCCGGTGCACCCCGGGCGCCACCAGCTCGGCGCCCGGCTCGGACCACGACCCCGCGCGAGCGGCCACCGCCGTTTCAGATGACACTGGCGGCCAGAATCTCGTGACGCGGGTAGAAGTCGATCGCCTCCGGGCCGTTTTCGGTGATCACCACCATCGTCTCAAGACGCACGCCCTGCTTGCGGTGCACGCCCTCGATCCCCTCGACCGCGATCACCATGCCGGGCTGGATCTCCTCCGGGTGTTCGAAGGACCACTGCCGGTTGATGATCGGCGGGTTGTAGTGCACGAACCGCGACCCGGCGTTCACCAGGCCGATGCCGTGCCCGAACTCGATGGTGAGCAGCTCCGCCTCGTCGGTGTAACCCCACTTGCTCGCGGGCGCGAAGTGCCTGGCGGCGTCGGCCGTGCTGGCCCCGGGCCGCAGCTCGCCGATCACCGAGTCGAGCCGGTCCCGCAGCGTGTCGTACCAGCCGGACTCCTCGGCGGTCGGGCGGCGGCCGACGATGTACTGCCGGTAGAGGCACGCCGTGTAGCCGAGGTAGGAGCTGCCGCAGGTGAGCACGTAGGCCAGGTCGCCGTACTCGATGCGCCGGTCGCTGCTGCTGATGCCGCGCTCGAACGCCAGCGGGCCGGCCATCACCTTCGACGCCCCGAACTCGGCGCCGCCGTCTTCGACGGCGCGCTTGACCTCCTTGGCGACCGTGCTCTGCAGGACGCCCGGCCGGAGGGTCTCCAGCGCCCGATGAAAGCCGGAGGAGCTGATGGAGGCGATCATCTTGAGGCAGTTGATCTCGTCGGGCGTCTTGATGCGGGCGCTCTCCATGAGCAGCGGCAGCCCCGGACGTACCTCGATGCCCATGCCAATCAGGGCGGACACCGCCCGCTCGCCGAACTCGCTGACGGCCAGCGGCTCCCGGCCGAGGCCGCGCTCGTTCAGCTCCGCGGCGATCCCGTCGGCGAACAGCTTGGCTTCCGCCTCGGCGGCCGACTCCGGCACCGGCCCCTCCAGCCAGGTACGCGCGATCCGCCACTCGGGGATCCACGGGGCCTGGTCCGGCATCTGGTGATAGGAGCCCGCCGGTGCGAAGACCACCGGGGGATGATCCACGAAGAACAGCGCGTAGCCTGCCTGGAGCTGGAACTCCGACCAGAAGAAACCGCAGAGGTACCGGACGTTCTCCGCGCCCGTCACGAGCAGTGCCGGGATGTTCGCGGCGCGCATGATCGCCCGCATCCGGGCGGCACGCTGCTCGCGCATCCGGTTGGTGTCGATGCCCTCGTGGGTGTCGTTGGTCGTCGGCCCGAAGTGCAGCTTGTCCGCGTACTGCAGGGGCGCCGGGACGTGGTTGGGGTGGGGGTGCTGTGACACGTGGATCTCCCTTGGGCGGAGGTGGTCGGGCCGGTCAGTGCTGGGCCGCGGCCAACTCCGTCTCGATGGTCTTGTGGAAGTGCTGCAACGCGGGCTCGTTGCGGCCGAAGTAGAACTTGTCGATGGCGCCCTGGGCGATGTTGCGATGGCACTCCTCGGCCATCGGGATGTCTTCGGCGGTGAGGATCCACTGCGTGTTGTGGAAGCGCTTGTGGTGCACGTCCTCGTTCGCCCAGTCGGTGTAGGCGAAGTAGTTGTGGTGCATCACGTTCTCCGCGACCGACCGGCCGGGCAGGATCAGCGAATACTCCACGTGATCCTGCATGACCGACAGGATGACGTTGGGGAACAGGAAGTAGATGAGCTGCACGTGGCGCATCAGGGGCCACTCGCCCTCGTCGATCTCGGCGAGCTCATTGATCTTGCGGCCGAGGAAGCCGCTCATGACGTGGGGCCCGTGGATGTCGACGGTGGCCTGGTTGGAGTTGTTGTACTTGGCGACGGTCGTCTTGTGCAGCGAGGCGAAGTGGTACGGCTCCAGATAGCCGTCGACGGCCAGCTTCCAGTTCGACGCGGTGACGACCGGCGGGTGGATGGCCGGCGCGGACAGGTCCATCTCCAGGCTCCACTCGGCGAACTGCGGTCCGAGCCCGCACAGCACCTCGTCGACGTCGATCGGCTCCGGGGCCTCGGCCAGGCGCGTCCCGCGCACGAAGATCAGCCCGTACTTCTCGGCCACCGCGACCTGCGCGAGCCCGGTGCACCCGGGGTCGAGCTGCCCGAAGTTGTCCCCGCCGCGTACTTTGCGCAGCGTGCCGTCCAGGTTGTAGGCCCAGCCGTGGAACTTGCAGACGAAGGTCCGCGCCGACCCGGCGTCGTAGGCGACGTTGGCGCCGCGGTGCAGGCAGGCGTTGACGAAGGCGCGCAGCGAGCCATCCGCCTGGCGGGCGATGACCAGGGGGCAGCCGGGCAGGTCGAGGGTCTTGTACGACCCTGGGGTCGGCAGCTCCACGCTGAGCCCGGCGAAGACCGGCCGCTCGCGGAACAGCACCCGCTTCTCCCGTTCGAACCGGTCCAGGTCGAGGTACCGGCTCGCGGGCTGCTCGTAGACCGCGTCGGCCTGCTCGTTCGAGTGGTTCATCACCAGGGAGAGGCCGCGTCGCGCCACGTCGACCGCCTTGGAGTGGCGCTGCCGGGGAGAACGGCGGTTCGGTGACTGGGTCTCGGTGGTCACGAACGCTCCCTTCCCGCCGAGAAACGGCGTTGATCGTTTACACTCATGGTGTATGCTTTCACTCGCGCGTTGTGGGTGTCAAGGTCAAACTCCCCTAGACGGGCATAGGTAGCGACACGGATTGTACTTGCAATTCAATCCATCAGCACTCGTGGTGTATGATCACGAGAGGGGAGCACGGGTGATCCGACTTACCGTCGACCTCGAGCTGTGCGAGGGCTACGGCAACTGCGTCTTCGAGGCCGACGACTACTGCGAACTCACTGAGGACGGCGTCGTGCGCCTGGTCCGCCCGGATGTCGCGGCGGCCGACCTCCAGCGGGTCGAGCTGGCCGTCTCGAGCTGCCCGGTCTCCGCGCTCCAGCTGGAGAGCACGTGACCGGCGTCCTGATCGTCGGCGGCTCCGTCGCCGGCGTCCGCACCGCCCAGCGGCTGCGCGCCAGCGGGTACGCCGGGGGCATCACGATCGTGGACCGCGAACGGCACCTCCCGTACGACCGGCCACCACTGTCCAAGGATGTGCTGCTGGCGGACGAACCGGTCTTCCCGTCGCTGCTGACGGCCGAGGAGGCGAAGAACCTCCGGCTGGAGCTCACCCTCGGTGTCGCGGCGACCGGCCTCGACGTCACCGGCCGCGAGGTCGCTCTCTCCGACGGGAGCTCGCTCGGCTACCGGGAGGCACTCGTGGTGGCCACCGGCGCGCGGGCGAGAACCTCGCCATGGCAGGGCCTGCCCGGGGTTCTGGACGTGCGTTGCTGGGAGGACGCGATGAACCTGCGGACCGCTCTCCGGCGTGCCCGCTCGGTCCTGGTGGTCGGGGCCGGATTCATCGGAGCCGAGGTCGCCTCCGCCGCCCGAGGTCTGGGGATCGAGGTGCACCTGGTCGACATCGCCGAGGTGCCGATGGCGCGGCACTTCGGCGCCGAGATCGGTTCGCTGTTCGTCGATCTGCACCGGCGCCACGGGGTCGACACCCACTTCGGGACCACGATCGATGAGCTCGCGGAGCGCGGCGGCCGGCTCCACGCGCGCCTCGGCGACGGCAGCACGATCGCCGCCGACGTGGCCGTTACCGGTCTCGGCACCGAACTCAACACCGAGTGGCTGGCCGGCTCCGGACTGGCCGTCGATTCCGGCGTCGTCTGCGACGCCGGTGGCCGGGTCCAGAACGCGACAAACGTCTACGCGGTAGGCGACGCGGCGCGTTGGTGGCATCCCGCGCGTAAGCTTCTCCTGCGGTCAGAACACTGGACCAGCGCGGTAGAGCAGGCGGGAGTCGTGGCCCACAACATCCTGAATCCGGAATCCCCCCGCGAACACCTCTCGCTCGACTACGTCTGGAGCAACCAGTACGACTGGAAGATCCAGATCGCCGGAACTCCGTGGACCGGCTCTCACCACCAGCTCGTGAAAGACGGGGACCGATTCGCGGTCCTCTGGGCGCGGGATGACGAGCTGTGCGGCGTGCTCACGGTCAACTGGCCGCAGGTCGCCGTGCGCGGTCGTCGCTCCCTCGCCACCGGCCAGCCGATGAGCCAGCTGGCCGCCCACCTTGCCGGACGCCTGCTGCCATCGGCGCCAGGCCCGATCGCGTACGGAGCCTGAGATGGCCAGTCGTCGCACACCCCCTGCGCGCTCGGTGACGCGGCGTTCGAATGGCCGCCCATACGATAGCGTCGCCGCCATGAAACAGGGAGACGACGGCCTTGACGCCGTCGCGCTCGGCGGCCTCATCAGGGAGCGGCGTCAGGCGCAGCGGATGAGCCTGTCCCAGCTCGCCGAACGGGCCGGGGTCTCCACCAGCTTCGTCAGCCAGGTCGAACGCGGTGTCGCCAACCCCACCCTGTCCAGTCTCAAGTCCCTGGTCAGCGCGCTCGGCTTCAGCGTGGGAGAACTGCTGGAGAACGCCGTCCCCAAAACGGCCGGCCAGCAGCACACCACCGCCGACGACGAGGTCGCGGTGCTCCGGGCCGGGGAGCGACGACGCATCGTGTATCCCGGAACGCAGATCGCCAACGAACTGCTCTCGCCCAACCTCCAGAAGAGCATGGAGATCATCTGGGTCGAGGCGGCGCCGGGGCAGGGCAGCGGCGGGCACCCGCACGTCCACGAGGGCGAGGAATGCGGTGTCGTCATCTCCGGCGCCATGAAGTTCGCCGTCGGCAGCAACGAGTGGGTGCTCAACCCCCGGGACGCGATCTACTTCCCCAGCACCCGCCCGCACTCCTGGGAGAGCGTCGGTGACGAGGACCTCGTCGCGATCTGGGTGATCACGCCACCGACGTTCTAATCTCTCGGCAGCAGCGCCGCGGTGCCGACCGCGAGAGCGGTGTGCAGCGCCGCCGCGCTCCGCGCCCTGGTCTCGACGCCGTACCGTTCGACGACCGCGAAGGCCTCCAGGCCGGGCACCGCGACGCGGAGCAGGAATGGACTGACCAGCCGGTCCTGCGGCGGGACGCGGACGACCAGGATGTTGCCGACCTGGTGCACGAACAGCCGCTCCGGGACCGGGAAGACCCGCTCCTCGATGATGCGACGGAGGAGGGCCGGTCCCTCGTCGCCGTCGACGGGAATCAGCCGGGCCCGCTGGTCGCCCGGCTCGCGGGCGACGCCCACGATGATCGTCCCGCCTCGGACCCCGTTGGCGAAGGCGCACACGTCGGCCGCGAAGTCGAGCTCGCCAGCGCCCTCGGGCAGGGCCGCCCGCAGTTCGAGGACGGCGGAGGGCGGCCAGCCGAGCACCGCGTGGGCGTCACCGTCGGCGAGCAGCCGCCGGACGTCCTGTTCCGCACCCCACCCGGTCATCGACAGCTCGGCCGTGCGCAGCGCGCGGGTCCCCAGGTCGACGAGGTCGCGGACGGTCCGATCCTCGGTGGGTACGGCGAACGTGGCGTTCCACACATCGGGCAGGGACCGGGACCGGTCGTTGAAGACCGACACCAGCTCGGCGCCGGATTCCCGGGCCCACTCCGCGAGCACGTCGCGCGCGGTGGACCGCCACTGCTCGCCGGCCGTCTCCACGTCGGAACCCTGGAACTCGACCTCGACCGTGACCCGGCCGTCCGCCCACACCTGGATCTCAACCGGGTCGCGGTTGCTCAGCTCCGGGTGAAACTGTGCGGCGGAGTCCCGCGACACCACCAGCGACGCGACTGGAAAGGGCGCCAGTTGCGACTCGGGATGCCAGCCGGTCAGCACGGAGTCGACCAGCAGGGAGATCGTCACCTCGCCGACCGCCTCGATCGAGGCGAAGCACACATCGGGGTACAGCACGGCCACGTCCGGGCGGTCGGCGAGCTGGAACCTCTCGATGCCCGCCTTGATCGCGCCGGCGGTCGTACCAGTCATCATGGCCCTAATCCTCCCCCTTCGGCGCCACGACCACCCGCCGGACCGAGCCGTCGTGGCCCCGGAGCAGGTCGAGGGCCGATTCCGCCTCGTCGAGCCCCAGCACGTGCGAGACAGAGCGGGAGAAGTCCAGCCGACCGGCCGCCACCAGCGCCACCAGCTGCTCGATCGTGTCGAGCCGGAATCCGCCCGAGCCGATGATCGAAATCTCCCGGCGGGCCAAGGCCGCCGAGGGCGGCAGGACGAGGTCGTCGTCGGTGAGCCCGACGACGACCATGCGGCCCCCCTTGCCCACCGAGCGGAACGCCGCGGCGATCGCCGCCGACGAGCCGACGAAGACGCCCGCCAGATCCACGCCGCGGCCACCGTTGGCCTCCCGGATCCGGTCGCCGAGCTGCTCGTCGTCGGCGCGGAAGGCATGGTCGGCCCCCAGCGACCGGGCGTGCTCGAGCTGCTCCGCCCTGATGTCGACGGCGATGATCCGAGCCGCGCCGAACGCCTTCGCCAGTTGCACGGCGTGCTGGCCGAGCCCGCCGACGCCGAAGACGGCGACGGTCTCCCCGGGCTGCAGCCGCCCGCGCTGGTACAGCGCGTGGAACGGCGTCGGTATCGCGTCGGTCAGGATGGCGCCCACCTCATCGGTCACGGCGTCGGGCAGGCGGACCAGGTTGACGGCCGGAGCGGTCATGTATTCGGCGACCGCGCCGTCGTGGTTCAGGCCGATGATCGAGCCGCGCGCGCAGATCTCGCTCATCCCCTGGGAGCACAGGTGGCAGCGCCCGCAGATGACGATCGAGGAGACGGCCACCCGGTCACCGGTGGCCCAGCCGCGCACCGCCCCGCCCAGGGCGACGATCCGGCCGGCGGGCTCGTGTCCCAGGGTCAGCTCCGGCCTGGTGATCAGCCGTGCCTCGGGGCGGAACGCGGCCTGCACGTCGGTGCCGCAGAGTCCGGCCGCGGTGACCTGGATGAGGACCTCGTCGTCCCGCGGCACGGGGACGGGAACATCGACAAGGCGGGCGCCCGCCTCGCCCCGGGTCACGCGCAGCGCCTTCATGGTCGTCCTTCCGGATCGGGAGCCGTCACGCCCGGCCGTAGTCGTCGGCGACGACCACGGCGGTCGCGGACGCGGTCCGTTCGCCGAGGTGGTTGGTCGCCGTCAGGTCCAGGGTGTACGTCGTCCCGGCCACTTCGGTGACCGTACCGCTGATGCGGACCACGTCGCCGAAGATCTCCGGATGGGTGAGCCTGACGTTCAGGCCGGCCAGGAACGCACCGTCGCCCATCCAGTTCGACACGCAGTGGGCGAACCAGCCGACCCGTTGCGGACCGTTGTTGTAGGCCCCCGGCATGCCGAGCTCACGGGCCGCGGTGGCGTCCTGGTGGCCGATGCTCGGGAGCACCCGCTCCCAGAAGTACGACGGGTCATAGTTGGACGGCAGCCGCTGCGGATCGGTGCGCGCCCATTCGCGGTACTTCCAGGCGAGCTCGACGGATTTGTAGCCAGGGCTCCCCGGGCATCCGGCGTAGTACGCCGTCATGTCGATGCGTCCGATGGGCCCCTTGACGACGGCGGGCACCTTATCTCCCACCGCCACGCCGCTCAGCGCCTCGGGCCCCCGGCGGTACTCCGACACCGCCTCCGACCGGATCGCGTCGAGTTCGGCGTCGGACCACACCGTCTCGTCGCGGGGTTCGAACGACAGCCCGTCGGTCGCGGCACGGCGCGGGATCCGGAAGGTGCGCGCGACGGACTCGGCGATCAGCTCGCCGTCCTGGTTCTCGTAGCGGCAGAGCGCCGACTGGATGACCATGCTGGCCGCGTTGCGCCCGGACCGGCGGACGACCGGGCCGAGGGTGGCGGACGCGATGATGCGATCGCCTCGCCTGAGCCGCCGGTGGAACGTCCAGTCGGTGCCCGCGTACACCGGCTGGACGCCGGGCAGCCCCGCTCCGATGGCGCCGTCGAAGGCGGTGTACGGAAAGGTCGGGGGCGCGATCAGTGTTCCGTACGGCGTCGCCTCGGCGTACGCGGGGTCGCAATAGAGGGGGTTGTCGTCGCCGAGACCCCAGGTGTAGTGCCGTACCGAGTCCCAGGACGCCTCGTGGTTCCACTGCTCGATCCTGATCGGCGTTCCCTCGAGCGAGGTGACCCGCGCGATCTCCGCCTCCGTGAGGTCGGAGATCAGGTCGAAGTTGACCGCAGCTGTCATGCTGATGCCGCTCCTTCTGGGCTGTTGGGGCGAGGCCGGCCGGCCGCGTCCACGAGACTGACCCCGGTCTCGTGCACGATGACCGGGTTGAGCTCGAGGAACTCCAGGTCACCCGCGACCGCGGCGAGCGCCTGGGACACGACGCGGGACAGTTCCTCGACGTCGTAGCGCTTTCCGCCGCGGTACGACACCAGCAGCTCGCCGATCCGGGAGCCGCGCAACACCTCGAGCCGGCGCCGCTCCGGCCAGCCGCTCCAGATCACCGCCTGGCCGGACATCAGCTCGGCCAGGGTCCCGCCGGGACGGACGAAGGCCACCGGCCCGAACTCCGGATCGTCGGCCACGGAGACCATGACTTCGAAGCCGTCCGGCGCGATGTCCTGCACCATCACGGCGTCGTCGTACTGGCGGCACACCGCCCGGACCGCGTCGACCGCCTCGGCGGCCTCCTCGGCGGTCCGCACGATGCGCACGGCTCCCAGCTCCGTACGGTGCAGGATCGTCCGGCCCGCGGCCTTGACGACGTAGGGAGGCACCGCCGGTTCATCGGCGAGCATCCGCCAGCGAACCCAGGGCAGGTCGTCGGGAAGACGGCCGGCCACCCACTCGATCCCGCGAAGGTCTGATGAACTCGGATGGACGGTGTCCGGCTCGGTGTTCTCGGCGGCGCACAGCGCGATCGCGCGTACCGCCCGGTCGACCGTCGGCAGGTAGGCGATGCCCGCGCCGCGGAGCGCTTCGGTCAGGTGCGCGGGCATGGTGTCGTCCTCGGACAGCGAGGTCAGGACGACCGGCGCGGCGGGTGGGGCGGCGACCACCTTCGCGACGAGTTCCTCGCGGTCGTGCGCGAGCGAGGATTCCACGCCGACCACGATGTCCACCGACCGGCTGGTGCTCATCGTCGTGACGGCGTCGGTGAAGACCCCGGTCTCGTTGATGAACGGCACGTCGAGCGGGTTCTGGGGGTGCAACCGCCCGTCCAGCGGAAGGTTCTCGCCGGTGACCTCGGCCATGCGCAGCCGACGGTCCTGAGCCACCAGGTCGGCGCCAATCACACCGGCGGCGCCAGAAACCGACACCAGGGACACCGACGGGCGCTCCGCACGCGGCAGTCCGGGGTTCACCCCGGCCACCACGAGCGCGTCGGCCAGCTCCGCGAGGCTGGCGACCTGCCGGACGCCCGCGTGCGCGAGGATGGCCTCCGACGCGTCCGCCGATCCGACGACGCGACCGGTGTGCCCGGCCGCCGCCATGCGCCCGCTCTCGCTGTGGGCCGCCTTGAGCACGAACAGCGGTTTGCCCGTCGAGCGGAGCGCGGACTCGAGCGGGCCGAGCCAGTGCCGGTCTGTCACGCCCTCCAGGAACATTCCGACAGCGTCCACGTCCTGGAGCTCCAGCAGCCCGGTGGCGAGCTCGATGGCGCCGGTGCCGGTCTCGTCGCCCGTGCTGAACCACTGGTTCAAACCCACGTGCCGCCGGATCAGGCTCTGCAGGAGGCTGTTACCGAGGGCGCCGCTCTGGGTGACCAGTCCGATCCTGCCCGGCCGCGGCAGGTCCTGCAGCAGCACGCTGGAAAAGGTCAGGTACGACGACGCGGCGACCCCCACGGTCCCGACGCAGTTGGGGCCGATGATCCGCAGCTTGCTCGAGGCGGCCAGGCGGTCCAGGTCCCGGCGAGCCGGCCCGTCGCGGTCCTCGAAGCCGCTGGCGATGACGACCGCGGCCCGGACTCCGATCTCCTCGGCCTGCCGCAGCGCGGCGACCACTCCCGGCGCGGGCAGGGCCACCAGGGCGACGTCGACCGAGCCAGGCTCGAGATCGAGCAGGGTCCGCACCGTGGTGACATCGGGGAGGTCGGCCCGCGCGTTGACGGCGTAGAGCCGTCCGGCGTACCCGAGCCGCTTGAGGTAGTCCAGCGGCCGGCCGGACAACCGCTGAGGGTCGGCTGACGCGCCCACCACGGCGACACTGGCCGGTCGAGCCAGCAGCTCGACCAAGGCGCTCCCCTCCAGTCGCACGTTTCTCTCCACCGTATGCATTCATTCACAGTACAATACTTGTACTGTCAGTGCAAATCATCGCGTGCTCGTCCTCGGAGGAGGTGCTTCTGCAGCTTTCCGGTCGAGGTCTTGGGGATCTCGCCGAAGACGAAGGCCTTCGGAACCTTGAACCCGGCCAGGTGCGCACGCACGAAGGCCGCCAGCTCTTCGGCTGACACCGCGGATTCCGGACGAACGCTCACGTAGGCGACCGGTACCTCGCCCCAGCGCTCGTCCGGCACCCCCACGACCGCGCTTTCGAGCACCGCCGGATGGCCGTCGAGGACACGCTCGACCTCGACGGAGGCGATGTTCTCGCCGCCCGAGATGATCACGTCCTTGCGGCGGTCGGTGATCTCGATGTACCCGTCGGGATGGCGGACCGCGAGGTCTCCGGTCCGGAACCAGCCGTCCGGGACCGCCGCGGCGGTCGCCTCCGCGTCCCGGTAGTAGCCGAGCATGACGTTGTTGCCGCGCACGGCGATCTCGCCCGAGGTCCGGGCGTCGGCCGGCACGTCCTGTCCCTCGGCGTCGACGACACGGACCGGCGTGGCGATCACGTTCCCCACGCCCTGCCGCGCCTTCAGCCTGGCCACCGTCTCCGGGGAGCCCGTGTCCCACCGGCTCTGCCAGTCGTTCACCACGATGGGCCCGAAGGTCTCGGTGAGACCGTAGAGATGCTGCACCGACATGTTCAGCGCCTCGAACCGCCGCAGGAGCGCCGGAGAGGGCGGAGCGCCGCCGGTGCCGACGCTGACCGTCGCCGCGAGCCGCGGCCCGGCCGCTCCGTCGGCGTCGGCGATGAGCCGCAGCACCGCGGGCGCCCCGCTCAGATGGGTGATGCCGTCGGCACGCAGCCGGCGCCAGATGACCGCCGGATCCACGGTACGCAGGCAGACGTGCGTGCCGCCCGACGCCGTGACCGCCCAGGTGAAGCACCACCCGTTGCAGTGGAACATCGGCAGCGTCCACAGGTACCGGCTGTCCGGACTGAGCCCCGCGTGGAATGCCATCGCCAGCGCCTGCAGGTACGCGCCGCGGTGGTGGTACATCACGCCCTTGGGCCGTCCGGTCGTGCCGCTGGTGTAGTTGATGGCGAGCAGGGCCCGTTCGTCGTCGACGGGCACCGTCACCGGCGCGGCGCCGGCCAGGGCGGATTCGTACTCGTCCGGCGTCTCGCCGGCGACGAGCAGCCGGGTGCCGGTCCGTTCGCACACCTCCCGCGCGACGGCGGCCAGGTCGTCCGTGGCGACCAGCAGGCGCGCGCCGGAATGATCGATGATGTACACCAGCTCGTCCACGGCGAGCCGGATGTTCAGCGGCACGAGCACGGCGCCGCGCATCGGGACGGCGTTATGTAGTTCGAGCATCACGTGGCTGTTGGTGCACAGCGCGGCCACCCGATCGCCCGGCTGCACGCCGTACGCCGCGAGCACGCCGGTCAGCGCGAGGCTGCGTGCCCCGAACTGCTCGTAGGTGAAGGTGCGGTCGCCGTCGACGATCGCGATGTTCTCGCCGTACACGTGCATCGAGCGCTGAATGAAAGCCACGGGGGTCAAGGGCTCGAACCCGAGTTGGTCCACCGGGTCAGGTCCTTACCCGCTGCCTGGCGAGTTCCACGAACGGACTGAGCGCCTCGGGGTTGGCCAGGGTGCCACGACTGGTCACTGTGTCCGGATCGGCGCCTTCCAGGATCCGGCGGATGGGGACCTCCAGGCGCTTGCCTGTGAGGGTCTTGGGCAGGTCCGGGACGGCCTGGATGACGTCGGGCACGTGCCGCGGCGACAGTCGCCTGGCCAGTTCGGCCTTGATCCTTTTTGCCAGAGACTCGTCGAGCCGGGCTCCGTCCGCGAGGACGAGGAAGAGCATGAGCTCGCCGTCCTTGCTGGAGCGCGTCTGGACGTGCACCACGACGCTCTCATGGATCTCCGGCATCGGTTCGAGCGCGGCGTAGTACTCGGCGGGGCCGAGCCGTACCCCGGCTCTGTTCAGGGTGGCGTCGGATCGGCCGATCACCGCGCATGAGCCGTCCTCGTAGAAGATCGCCCAATCCTGCTGGTCCCAGACGTCCGGGAAGTTGTGGTAGTAGGTTTCCCGCAGCCGGGTCGCCCCGTCGTCCCCCCACAGCGCCTTGGGCATCGACGGCAGCGGTGTCGTCACGACGAGCTCGCCGGGCACACCGATGACAGGTTTGCCCGCCTCGTCCCACGCCTCGACCCGGACGCCGAGGTACACGCAGGCTTGACGCCCGGACCGGACCGGAACCAACGGGGAGCCCCCGATGAACGTCCCCGCCACATCGGTGCCTCCGCTGGAGCAGCCCACCAGGATGTCGTCGCGGACCTCGCGGTAGAACCATTCCCAGCCCTCGGGCGGGAACGGCGATCCGCCGACCAGCACGACCCGCATCGGCGCGAGGTCGAAGTCCTTGCCCGGCGTCATGCCCGCTTCCTTGCAGGCCAGTACGAACGCCGTCGACGCGCCGAAGTGGGTGATGCCGAGGTCACCGATCATCCGCCACTGCTTGTCGAGCCCGCCGTGGGTCGGGCTCCCGTCCATCACGACGATGGAAGCGCCGGCCGTCAGCGCGGAGATGCTGATGTTCCACACCACCCAGCCCGTGGTGGAGAACCAGAAGAACCGGTCCCCGGGGCTGACGTCGGCGTGCAGGCCCAGCCACTTGTGGTGCTCCAGCAACGGACCGCCGTGCGAATGGGGGACCGCCTTGGGCAGGCCTGTCGTGCCGGAGGTGAACAGTACGTACAGCGGGTGGTCGAAGGGGACGCTCTCGAACTCGACCTCACCGGGCTCGGCGAAGACATCGTCCCACGTCCTGATGCCCTCCGGCCGGCGGTCGGGTCGCAGGTACGGCAGCCACACCACCGTCTCCACGCTCGGCAGCGCGGCCAGGATCTCGCGCACCAGGTCGCCACGGTCGAAGTCCTTGCCGCCGAAGCGATAGCCGTCGACGGCGATGACGACCTTCGGCGCCACCTGGCTGAGCCGGTCCACGACGCTGTTCACGCCGAACTCCGGCGGGCACACCGACCAGATCGCGCCCAGGCTGGCCACGGCGAGGAAGGCGGCGATCGTCTCCGGGATGTGCGGCAGGTAGCCGGCGACCCTGTCTCCCTTGCCCACCCCCATCTCGACCAGGCCCCGGCGGATGCGCCCGACCATGGCGCGCAGCTCGTCGGCGGTCACGTCGTGGTTGCCGCGCGCCTCCGACACGGCGCGGATGACCGTGCCCTCCGGCATGCCGCGGAACACGTGCTCGGCGTAGTTCAGGGTGGCCCCGACGAACCATTCGGCGTCAGGGACCCGGAGGGTCGTGAGCACGGTCTCAGGAGGCGTGTCGAATCGGACCCCGGCGAATTCGGCCAGCTCGGCGTAGAAGGTCCCGACGTTGTCCACCGACCATTGCCAGAAGGCGTCGTAGGTGTCCAGGTCGACGCCGTAGCGCTCGGCTACGCGCTCCATCAGCTGACCCATCCTGGTCCGCTGCTTGGCGTCCGCCGGCGGCGTCCACAGCACATCGCCGTCCATCGGGCATCACTTCCTTCTTTGTACTGTGGGTGCAGCCTTGCATTGTGAATTCAGATGTGTCAACCGTCACAGTTACTGCTGGTCGGCCAGGAGGCGTACGAACAGGCCCTCCGCCTCGGCGAGCAGGTGCCGGTCGGATCGCAGGGCTCCGCTGACGAACACCTTGCGCCCTTCGACCCTGCTCGTGTGCGCGGTGACGGTCAGCTCGGTCTCGAGGGGAATGACGCGCCGGTAGTCCACGCTGAGCGACGCCGTCCGGGAGCGCGGTTTCCCCGGCGCGTTGGCCACCTGGCCGAGCAGGTCGTCGAACAGCAGCGAGATCGCCCCGCCGTGTACTGCGCCGTTGCTCCCCAGGTAGAACCGTCCGAAGGAGACCCGGGCCGTGACGGAGTCGCCGTCGAACGTGTCGATCTCCACCGGTGGCACGAACGTCTGGCCTCGCCCGACCGCGGCGAACTGGCGGCCGGCCACCTGGTCGGGCTCCCCGACCTGGTACCCGGCCAGCGCGGCGACCAGGTCCTCGATGGTGTCCGCCGAGTGGGCCGCCAGCGCCGGTGGCGGGCGGGACGCGGTGAACTGGTCCTGGAGCCTGCGGACCGCGTCGGCCAGCCGGGTGAAGTCGGGATCCTCCGTGCCGGGCGGCTGGCGCCGGCCGAGCCACAGGTTGTAGTGCTCGCGCACGCCGTCCGCAGCGCTCATCGCACGGCCGCGGACGACGGGATCCGGACCAGGAGGGACTCAGGACCGCGGGTGTTGCCGCCGCTCCAGGACACCTCGGGTGACACCAGATCGAACTCCGGGATCCGGGTGAGCCACTCCTCGAGCGCGACGCGCAGTTCCATCTGGGCGAGCTGGGCGCCCAGGCAGCGGTGGATGCCCAGCCCGAACGCGAGGTGACGCGGGCGTTCTGCCGTGATGTGCACCTCGCCCGACGCCGGGTGGACCGCGGGGTCCAGGTTGGCCGCAGCCCACGGCAGCACCACCCGGTCGCCGGTGCGGAGGGTGCGGCCGCCGAGCGTGGCGTCCCTGGTGACCACCCTGCCGATGGTGACGGGGGCGTACACGCGCAGGAACTCCTCGACGGCGTTGGGGATGAGCTCGGGCCCGCGGGCCAGGAGGCGTCGATGCTCCGCGTGGGTGGCCAGGTGCCACAACGCCGAGCCCAGGGCGCTCCACGTGGTGTCGATCCCGGCGATGAGCATGAGGAAGCACATGCCGACGATCCGCTCGTCGCTCAGCGGTTCGCCCTCGGCCCGCTTGCGGAGCAGGTGGCCCATGACTCCACCCGAAGCCGAAGATCGCAGCCGGTCCCTGAAGTAGCCCTGGATGGCTCGGACGGCCTCCGCCCTGATCGCGTAATCCTGCGCGCCGTCCTTGAGCATCCGGAGCGTCCACTGCCGGAACAACGCCTCGTCGGCCGGGGGGAGGTCGAGCATCTTCGTGGTCACCACGACGGGGATCACGCGGGCGTACTCCTCGACCGCGTCGACCGTCCCGCCGGACGTCACGATCGACGCCACCAGCTCGCGCGCCGTGCGCCGGGTCAGCGGTTCGAGCCCGGCGACCGCCTCCTTGCTGAACAGCGGCATCAGCAGTTTGCGGTCGCGTGCGTGGTCCGGCGGGTCGGAGCTGACGGGTGGGATCTTCAGTTCCCGCCCGGGCGCCGGCACCGGCCCGGTGACCTCGCCCGCTCGGGACGAGAACGTCTCGGGGTCGAGGGCGACGGCGCAGATGTCGCCGTGCCGGGAGAGCATCCACGCGCCGCCGCGACTGTCGGTGTGGGCCACCGGGCAGCGGTCCCGCATCGGTTTCCAGATCGACTCGGGGTCGGCGAGGTAGCCGGGGTCGTAGAGGTCGAAGCCGTCGAAAGCACTCATTGGTCTCTTCCTCTCCCGATGACCTTGTCTGCCTGCAGATCCGCGACGTCGGCGGCGGAGAACCCCCAGTCGGCCAGCGCTTCGGCGGTGTGCTCGCCGGGGCGGGCGGGCGGCCGGGTCAACCGGGCCGGGGTACGGCTGAACCGGGGCGCGGGGGCAGGCTGCAGAACACCGTCCGCGCGGACGAAGGTGCCCCGGGCGCTGAGGTGCTCGTCCGCCTCCACCTCCTCAGGGCCCAGGACGGGGGCCACGCACGCGTCCAGGCCGACGGCCAGAGTGCACCACTCCGCGCGCGTGCGGCTCCTGACGGTGGCGGCGAAGGTCTCCTTCAGCACCGGCCAGGTCGCCGGATCGTCCCGGTCGGGCAGGTCCGCGGCGTCGAGTTCGAACAGCTTCAGCAGGGCGGCGTAGAAGCGCGGCTCGACGGCGGCGACGCTGAGCCAGCGGCCGTCAGCGGTCTCGTAAACGTCGTAGTAGGGCGCGCCGCTGTCGATCATGTTGGTGCCCCGATCGGGCGACCATTCGCCGGTCTGCACCCAGCCGAAGAACTGCGTCGCCAGTACGGCGGCGCCGTCCACCATGGCCGCGTCGACGACCTGACCCCGACCTGACTCTGTTCTTTCGAACAGCGCGGCCAGCAGGCCGAACGCCAGGATGAGACCGCCTCCGCCGATATCGCCGACGAGGTTCAGCGGTGGCGTCGGCGGCTGCCCACGCCGGCCGATCATGCTGAGCACACCGTTGGCGGCGATGTAGTTGAGGTCATGGCCGACCGTATCCGCACCAGGACCCTCCTGGCCGTAGCCGGTCATCCGGCCGTAAACCAGCCGAGGATTGCGGGCGAGACACACCTCCGGTCCGATCCCCAGGCGTTCGGCGACCCTCGGGCGAAAACCCTCGATCAACACATCGGCCTGCTCGACGAGGCGCAGCACGACACCGGGACCACGTGGGTGCTTCAGGTTGACGCCGGCCGAACGCCGACCGCGATTCATCAGCTCGTGCGCATGGTCACTGCTCGGCCCCACCGGTCCGCCGCCGTCCAGGCGGTCGACGCGGATCACCTCGGCGCCCATGTCGGCGAGCATCATGGCGCAGAACGGCCCGGGGCCGATCGAACCGATCTCGACGACACGCAACCCTGCCAGGGGCCCGTTCATGCGGTCACCGTTCGGGATTTCCCGCTGAGGCGGATCCCCGCCTGCTCCCGATCCCAGCATCCGGCCGTGCCCGCCGCCCGGATCTTCTCCTTCTGCATCTTGCCGCTGGGCGTGAACGGCAGTTCGCCGACGAACTCCACGTACCGGGGGACGGCGAAGTACGGCATGGTCGCGACGCAGTGCTCGATGAACTCCTCGTAGCCGAGGGTCGCCCCGTCCCTCAGCACGACGCTGGCCTTGACCTCCTGCTCGGCCATCTCGCTCTGTACGCCCACCACACCGACCTGCAACACCGCCGGGTGGCGAATGATCGCCGTCTCCACTTCGTACGACGAGATGTTCTCGCCGCGCCGCCGCAGATAGTCGTCCTTGCGGTCCTCGAAGTAGAAGTAGTCGTTCTCGTCGATGCGGCCCAGGTCACCGGTGTGGAACCACAGGTTTCTGAACTTGTGGGCCGTCGCCTCGGGTTCGCCGTAGTAGCCCTCGAAGATCGAGTGGGGCTGCATCGGCCGGACGACCACCTCGCCGATCTCGCCGCGCGGCAGCTCGAAGTCGTTGTCGTCGAAGATGCGCACGTCGAAGTACTCCCGCACGATCTTTCCCGACGATCCCGGTCGCAACGGGATGTCCGGGCCCGTGCGCGAGAGTGGGGCC
Organism: Acrocarpospora macrocephala; assembly: GCF_009687865.1. Lineage (GTDB taxonomy): Bacteria > Actinomycetota > Actinomycetes > Streptosporangiales > Streptosporangiaceae > Acrocarpospora > Acrocarpospora macrocephala. The sequence goes on along the minus strand of NZ_BLAE01000027.1, from coordinate 88,985 downwards.
GCCTCGCTCAGGCCGTACACGCTCTCGAACTTGCATTTCCAGCGTTCTTCCATCGCCGGTTGCAGCGATGGAGGCGGCGCGGGCACGCCCACGACGGTGTCGATGCCCTCGTCGTCGGACGGCTCCCGGGTCCACAGCAGCATCGCCACGGAGCCGAGCATGAGGGTCGCGTTGCAGTTCTCCTCCCTGATCCGCCGCCAGAACCCGGAAACGCTCAGGCGCTCGTCCTGGACGCAGCGCACGCCGCGTCGCATCGCGCCCAGCACGGCGATGCCCTTCGCCGCGAGGTGGAACAGCGGCCCGCACGAGTAGAAGGTGTCCTCGGGACTTCGGTACCAGATCTGCGCTTCGATCTCCGCGAAGTTGCACAGGTAGTTCTGGGTCATCGTGGCGCCCTTGGAAGGGCCGGTCGTGCCGGACGTGAAGGTGATCGTCGACGGGTCGGTCCACCGGGGATCCACCAGAGACAGCGGCCCGTCGTCGCAGTTCCGGAGCTCGGCGATGGTGCTCACCGTCACACCGGGGACGCCGGGCTTCTGGTGACCCCGCACCACGAGGTGGCGGAGCGAGGGCACCTCGCCGAGGATCTCCAGCACGGTCGGCACCAGCGCGTCATCGACCACGATCACCTCGGCGCCGCTCACCCGGAGCTGGTGCGACAGGAACACGCCACGGTACGCGGTGTTGATCATCACCTCGATGGCCCGCAGCCGGGCCGTCGCGAACTGGATGACCACCTGGTCGGCGCAGTTCTCCGCCAGCACGGCGACTACGGAGCCATGTCCGACGCCGAGCTGCTGAAGGCCGCGTGCCATGGCGTCGGATCGGCGTACGAGGTCGGCGTAGGTGAGATCCTCGCCGACGATCGTCAGGGCCACCTTCTCGGGCGCCGCCTCCGCCTGCTTGCGCAGCATGCCGGTCAGGGTGCGGTCCAGGAAGTCGGACATAGAACCTCGATTTCAGATTGAATCGGAAGGCGCCAGGTCTCTCGGGGTGTCATCGACACCGAGGTAGGCGGCCAGGACTCGGGCGTCGGCCGCGACTGCCTCCGGGGTGTCGACCATGATGCACTCGCCCCAGTCGAGGACGGCGACGCGATCGCTGACCTCCATCACCAGGCCCACGTCGTGCTCGATGAGCACGACCGAGCAGGCGCCCTCCTGGCGCAGGTGCTTGATGATCCGTACGAGGGCGGCGCGGTCCTCGTCGCTGGTCCCGGCGGCCGGTTCGTCGAGCAGCAGCGTGGTCGGGCGCAAGGCCAGCGCCCGGGCCATCTCGACCCTCTTCTGCAGGCCATAGGGCAGTGAATGGGCCTGCTCAGCCGCGACCTGCCCGAGATTCAGCAGTTCGAGCAGCGGCTCCACCTCGCCACGCAGCCGGCGTTCGGCCCGCCGTGCCGGTCCGAACCCCAGGGCGGCCTTGCCCATGCCGTACCCGAGCCGAGGATGGCAGCCGAGCAGCACGTTCTCGCGTACGGTCAGGTCGCCGCAGAGCTGGTTGTGCTGGAATGTCCTGGCGATCCCGGTGGCCACGATCGACTCCGGTGACCGGCCGGTCAGCGGCGTTCCCCGGTAGGAGACCGAACCCGAGCTGGGCGGGTAGATGCCGGTGACCGCGTTGATCAGGCTGGTCTTGCCGGCGCCGTTGGGGCCGATGATGCCGAGCACCTCGTCCGGATGATGCCGGATGGAGACCTCGCGCAGCGCGACCACTCCGCCGAAGCGCAGACCGAGCCGGTCGATCACGAGTTCGCCTGTCACAGCAGTTCCTCCGCTCGGCTCAGGTCCGCGACCCCGAGGTAGCGGGCCGTCGTGTCGCCGGCCTGCCGCAGCTCGTCGCTGGTCCCCTGGGCGACGACCGTGCCCTGGTCGAGCACGTACGCGCGGTCCACGAACCGCAGGGACATCACGACCGCTTGCTCGATCAGGAGCACGGCGGTTCCCTCGTTCGCCGCCCGCGCCGCCAACCCGTCGAGGATCTCCGTGACGATTCGCGGCGCGAGTCCGAGGGACAACTCGTCGGCGACGATCAGGCGGGGTCTGACCAGGAGAGCGCGGGCGACGGCCAGCATCTGCTGCTCGCCGCCGGACAGCAGTCCCGCCATGGCGCGGCGACGCTCTCCGAGCACCGGGTACATCGTGTAGGCCTCGGTGACGGCGGGGCGACGCCTACGGGGTATCGCCGCGAGCACGAGCCGCAGGTTGTCCTCGACCGTCATATTGCTGATCACGCCACGGCCCTCGGGGATGGTGACCACCCCCGCGGCGAGCACCCGCCACGCCGGCCACCGCGTCGTGTCCTTGCCGGCCAGCGAGATCCTGCCCTGGCGCACGGTGGCTCTGAAAACAGCGGACAGGCCCGTCACGGCCCGGGCCACCGTGGTCTTGCCCGCGCCGTTGGCTCCGACGATTCCCACTCGCTCCCCCGCGCCCACCTCGATGGACACGCCCCGCAGGGCGTGTGCTCCGCTGGCGTAGGCGACGTCGAGGTCGCGAACCGAAAGGAACTGCTGCTCCACCACGTCACCCGCCATTCCGTAGCCGGCGGGCCGCCGATCGGACGAAACCGATCAGCCCATCGGGTTTGAGGAGGACGAAGGCGATGATGATGAGCCCGTAGATGACGGTCTGCAGCTCGTGCGGATGAGCGAGGACGCCCCCGCCGCCGTACGCCTCCGAGAGATGGTTCACGACCACCGGCACGAGCGTCACAAAACACGCGCCGAGGAGCGAACCGCCGAGGCTGCCGAGCCCACCCACCAGGATCATCGCGACGTACGTGATCGCCAGGTTGAGCGTGTAGAACTCCACGCTGGCGGAGCCGAGGTAGTACGCCTGCAGCACTCCCGCAGCCGCGATCATGGCCGAGGACAGCGACCACACCCACAACTTCGTGCGTGCCACCGAGATCCCGCAGGCCGCGGCGGCCACGTCCCGGGCCTTCACCGCCTCGATCGCCCGGCCGTGGCCGCTCCGCATGATATTGGTGATGATCAATCCGATCAGCGCCGCGAAAGCCGCGATGACGAAGTACATCGACCGATCACCGCTGAGGTCCACGCCGGCGACGCGCAGCGGCGGAAAGATCGCTCCGGCGGCGCCGAACTGGCTCGTCTGGAACTTCAGGGCCGCGAACACCAGGATGTAATGCGCGGCCAGGGTCGACATGAGGAGATAGGCGCCGCGCAGGCGCAGCGACGGAAGTCCGACGATGAATCCGACCAGAGCGCCGGCCGCCGCCGCCACCAGCATGGCGATCGGCAGCTCCATGTCGAACGTGAAGGTGACGAACGCGCCCGTGTACGCGCCGACGACCAGGAACGCCGCGTTACCCAGCGAGAACTGCCCCGCATTGCCGGTGAGCAGATTGAGCGGCGCCGCGATCGCGAACGCGAGCACGGCGTTCGTCGCGACCGTCGTCCAGTACGGCGAGACCACCAGCGGCAACGCGACGACGATCGCGACGGCCAGCACCGCAAGGCCCGTCCGCCGCACACCCGCCCGCGGCTGCGCCGGGTCCGCCAGATGGGGCGGAGCGATGGACTGCGTCATGGCCGGACCACCTCCGGGGTGCCGAACAGTCCCTGGGGCCGGACCATCAGGAACACCATGAGCACGACCATGGTCGAGGGCAGCCGGAAGTCATCCCCGAGGTACGTCCCGGCCAGCATCTCGGTGACACCCACCAGGATGCCGCCCAGGAACGCCCCGCCCAGGCTGTCGACACCGCCCACGATCATGGCGGCGAAGGCGCGCAGGGCGAATGTCGCGATGGAGATGTCCGCGACGGTCAGCGAGGCGAGCAGCGCACCGGCCAGCGCGGCCAGACCGCCGGCGACCGCCCACGCGTAGGTGAAAATTCGCCCGGGGTTTGCGCCGAACATCGAGGCCACCTCCGGGCGAACGGCCGCAGCCCGAAGCTGGAGGCCGACCGAGGTCCGGTTGAACGCGATCGCCAGCAGCACGGTCGCCGCGGCCGACAACCCGAGGGCGACCGCCAGCGTGCTGGACATCGAGGTCCCGAAGGGGAGATCGAACGTCGGGACTCCGATCGGATCCGGGAGGAAGCGTGGCTGGCGTCCGAAGAGGAGGCCGCTGGTGCCTTCGATGACGCTGGCCAGACCGATGGTCACCATGACACCGGGAAACAGCCCGCGGCCCAGGAGCGGACGCATCACCGTGAGGTTGGCCACCGCCCCCACCCCCGCGACCGCCACGACGGCGATTCCGGCGGCCACCCAGAACCCTTGGGCGCCGAGGCCAGCCGCCACGACGCCACCCACGGCCATCAGGGCACCACCCGAGAAGTTCAGGATTCCGGTGCTCTTGAAGATCACGACTAGGCCCAGCGCCACGAGTCCGTACAGCGAGCCGAATCCGGAACCGCTCCAGACGGCGTTGAGGAAGTCAGTCATCGTTCTGCTCCAGGCGCGGAGACGCTCAAGGGTTCGTCACTTCGACGATTCGCTGCGTGCCCGGGTCGAAGGTGAACGCCTTCACCGCCGAGGCGTCAGCCAGTCCGTTCTTCTTGCTCCAGTTGACATCGGCGCTGTAACCGCCGGTCTGGAATCCCTCCGGAGAGCGCAGCGCCTCGATGAAGGACGCCCGGGTGAGATCCTTTCCGGCCCGCTTCAGCGACTCCACCACGACGTTGCCGATCACCCAGCCCTCGGCGTAGTTCTTGTCCTGCTGGAACTTGTCCCAGCTGCCCGCCGTCCGCATCGCGGCCTCCAGGTCCGCGCGTCCGGGCACGTCGCTGTCCGGCGGGGCGAAGGCGTCGAACGCGTAGGTGCTCGCGGCGAGCGTGCCGGCGCTCTTCCACAGGGTCGGCCCGCTGGCGCCGAAGGTCGAGAAGACCGGGACGTTCAGCCCGCCCGTCTGCATCGACTTCAGCAGGGCGATCGCGCCGCCGCTGCCGGCGTGGAGCGTGACAGCGTCGACCTTGTCCCGCTTGAACTGGGCGACCTGGGCGGCGGCTTCCACTGCCGCCGGTTCGATCTTCTGCTGACCGGTGACCTCGGCCTGGATCTTCGGTGCTTCCTTCTGGAACAGGTCGAACCACTCGTCGCCGGAGGCGGTGCTGATGCGGGCGACGCCCACCTTGGCATTGGCGCCAAGCTGCCTGGAGATGAACTTGGTGATCGCCTCCGCGCTGGTCGGCAGGTCCGCCTGGGCGTTGTAGATGTACGGGTTGGCGAGAGTCACCTTAGTGACGCCGGTCGGTCCGATGACCGGCACCTTCTCGGCGGAGATGCGCGTGGTGAGCGCCTCGAACATGGAGGAGACGTTGATGCCCAGCAGGGCCAGGGAGGGCTGCTCGCTGGTGTACTTCTTGAAGAGCGTCACCGCTTGAGCGGTGTCGAAGCGGGTGTCGCCGGCCTTGAGGTCGATCGTGCGGCCGTTGATGCCGCCGCTCGCGTTGGCCCGGTCGATGGCCAGCTTGATCCCCTCGTAGTAGGTCAGCTCGACGGCGGCGTCCGGACCGGACAGATCGCCGATGTAGGCGATGGTCACGGCGGAGTCGGTGACGCCGACGTTGGTCGCCGCACCGGTGCCGGCGTCGTCCTTGGTGGCGGCTTCCTGCGTGCCCGCCGAGCATGCGGTAAGTGCCATGACTGTCAAGACAGCCGCGATCGTCGAAGCCGAGCGCGCGCTGCCGGCCCGCCCATCCTTGATAAGTCCAAACACGCGCCGGCTCCCGTCCTTTGTACTGATTGAACTCAGAGTGCAAAGGTTGCATCCTTGTTTCATGTGTGTCAAGGATCACTTTCCAGGATGTTTCCGGACTGTCCTGGTTGACTGGCGTTTCCGATGGCCAGGTCACGGAGTACGGGACGGCGAGAGCGTGTCCTTTCGGCGAGAACATTGTGCTGGTGGTGCACCCGGTAACGCAGGGTCGGCGATCGGCTCCGGGACGGGGTCACTCCAGGCCTGCGATCCGCGACCGCAGGCCTATGCGGTCACCGCGGGGTGAGTCGGATCACCGGGTATACCCGGTCGGATTTGCTCTGGTACTTCGCGATGCGGGGCTGAGCGGCGGCGATGCGCTGCCATGCCCGCTCACGGTCGGCGCCATCGAGCCGGTGCGGCGTCACCGGCATGGCCTCGCGGCCAGGCAGTTCGATCGACGCCCGGTCGGGGTGCGCCATCAGATTGGCGTGCCAGTCCGGGTGCCGGCTCCCCCCGCCCGATGCGACGACCAGCCACGCGTCCGCACCGTCGGCGAACCACGCCACCGGCGTCTCCCGCGGCTGCCCGCTGCGGCGGCCCACCGTGTTCAGGATCAGTACGTCCATGCCCATGAGCTCGCCGCGGCCACGTCGGATTTTTCGGCTTATACGAGCGTTCATCGTCCGCTGCATCCACCGTGAGAACGCCCCGGGCGTACCGGGCTTGCGCTTGCCTGCCTGCTGGTCCTGTGAGTTGATGTCCATGCCGGTCACACTAGGTACGGCCCGGTCAGCGGCGCTTCTCGATTCCTGACCGATCTCTTGGCCCCGCGCAACTCCATGATTCAAGACCCTGATTGGACGCCGCCCAAACCTGCCCCGATCCTTGGTAGCGGACAGCTCTCACTACGGAGGAAGACGTTGGAACAGCGAACGATTGCCCGGCTGAATCAGGACGTGTCCGTGATCGGGCTCGGCACGTGGCAACTCGGTGCCGACTGGGGTGAGGTGGACGAGGACACCGCGCTCGCCGTACTCGACGCGGCCCTCGACAGCGGTGTGACCTTCTTTGACACCGCCGACGTCTACGGCGACGGCCGCAGCGAACAGCTGATCGGCACCTTCCTCAAGTCGCGCCCCACCGAGGGCCTCACAGTCGCCACAAAGATGGGCCGCCGGGTGCCGCAACGCCCGGAGGTCTACACGCTGGACAATTTCCGCGCGTGGACCGACCGCTCGCGGGCCAACCTGGGCGTCGACACCCTCGACCTGGTCCAACTGCACTGCCCGCCCACGATCGTGCACTCCACCGACGAAGTCTTCGACGCGCTCGACACCCTCGTCGAGGAAGAACGCATCGCCGCCTACGGAGTCAGCGTGGAGACCCGAGCGGAAGCCCTGGCCGCGATCGCCCGGCCAGGCGTGGCCAGCGTGCAGATCATCCTGAACATGCTGAGACTCGGCCCACTGGAGGACGTGCTCCCCGCAGCACAGAAGGCCGGCGTGGGCATCATCGCCCGAGTACCCCTCGCAAGCGGCCTGCTGTCCGGCAGGTACGACGAACACACCGAGTTCCCCGAAAACGACCACCGCAACTACAACAGAAACGGCGAAGCATTCGACGTAGGAGAAACCTTCTCCGGCGTCGACTTCACCACCGGCCTGACGGCGGTACGCCAACTGGCACCACTGGTCCCCACCAACACCACCATGGCCCAGTTCGCACTCCGCTGGATCATCGACCAACCCGGAGTAAGCGTGGTCATCCCCGGCGCCCGCAACCCCAAGCAGGCCCAAGACAACGCGGCCGCAGCCGCCCTCCCCCCACTATCGGACGAAGCACTCAGCGCCGTACACCACATTTACAACGAACTGATCGCCCCCCAACTCGCGAACCGCTGGTAAACCCGGCAAACAGCGGAAAGAAATGCCCTGCCACTTCGGGGTGCGCTACGTGAAGGGCTGGTGGCTCGTGACCAAATTCGGAAGCGGCTGACCAAGACCGATGGCCGTGACCCCCGCCAGGGGTCACGGCGACCTCGGTGACCGACGTGCCACCCGCCTTGACGGCCTGACCCATCCCCTCGTTTCTGGGTGGAGCCCGCCCTCATGGATAGAAGGCCTCCTCTGACAACGCGACACCTCAGCCCAAGAGCAGTTTGACGAGTTGACCGACGCCCAGAGCCACGGTCACGGAGACGAAGCCCAGGAGGATCGAGTACAGGCAGCCACGGCCACCTTCTAGCCGCTCGGTCGGAGTGAGCCCTTCGGCGGGGCCGGGGCCTTTCCACAGAGGCCTCGGTTCCATGATCAGGAACAGAAGTGCCCCGACTTGTCCGACGGTGAACAGCCAGAACCATGCCCATCGATTGGCCAGACGAGGAGTGGAACCCAGCATGGCAACGAAGGCGGCCACCCAGACGGCGGCGACCCACCACAGATTCGAACCGCCGGGAAGCTTGAAGGGCCAGTCAGGAAAGATCGAATTGTTCACAGCGGGCTCTTGCCCACGATGCTGCACCACGGACGGGCGGACGGACGCGCGACGCACGTCGGCCATGAGCCGCTCCGGCGTGTACAGCCCCTCAGAATCGGCGATCCTGCCCCTCACCTCGTGCCATACCAGCGGCGACTCCGACCACACCAGGGACGCCAACTCGTCGGGGCCGAAGATCTGGTAGCTCACCCGGTCGACGTCACCGGCCATCACCGCACTGCGAAACTGCTCGACCGTCCGCGGGGAAGGCATGTAACTCGCACTAGTGACCAACGCACCACACAGGAGGAGCAGCAGAAGCAACAGCCGGACGACGAAACGGACTCTGTGCAGGATGCGCGAGGCTAAATCAGGATCCACATTTCATTCCTACCGCAATCAGCCGCATTTCGATCACCTGTTGCACTGCGGAGGATGATCGCCACCTTGGCGAGGGACTGAGGATCCCGGCCAACGCCCACGGACTCCGCCCCCCCACAGTGACCCGTGGCCATGTTTCAGAGGTCATCGGGACAGAAGTCCGGGTCTTCTTCGTCAGGCGTGACCGGTGCATACTGCCGCAGCTCGCCGTCCCTCAACATTGACACCCTGAAGAACGCCTCCTCCTGATCCATCATGAAGACCTGCAGCGCGTTCGGGCACCGCCAAGGCATCCGCGCAATGTGATCAAGGACTGCCTCCAGGTCGGCATGGTTGAGCGCACCGGCCCACACATCGCACTCGGGGTACTTCCACCCACCCCATGCCGTGTCCTCGGCAGTGATCTCGCAGAGAAAGCCGCAGCCTCGCCCCGACCTATCCCGCAGTGGAGCTTCCGTACGCAGCCACTCGCTCAACGCCTCCACGTTCGGACGGTCATTCGAATCGATCGACACCATCACGTTGGTGACCCAGCTCATCAGCCTATTGTCCGCCGCATAGGACTCCTCGGGTTGATGGCCCGGCCCATCGGATGTCTCAGCCCGCCCTACCGGTTCCCATGGCTGGTCGCCGTGCCCGCAGCGACGGCCTGCTCTGGCTCAGGCCATCGGCTCACCATCTTCGCGGATGTATCGCCTTCGATGGAGGCGGCCGAGGTTGTGCAGTGCCCTGGTCAGGTTCTCCCGCAACGGCGATGGTGGATTGTCCAGCAGCAAGGGCAACATCCGATCCTGGATGAAGGACTCCGTGGCGATGGTGGCGATAAGTGGTAGCTCCCAAGGAGGCCTTGGTATCGACAACTGACCCAGCAGCCACTCCAGAGCACCCGTATCAAACGAATCCAGCGAGAGTTCATCTAACCTAGGAAATACATAATCATGTAAAGGCTGGCGGTATGTGGGCGCTGTGTTGAACAGGAGAATCATCCGCTGCCGGGTCGTGTCATCGGTCGCAACGGCGAGGAACCTGCCCAGCCTATCGACGACATGCCAATCCATTGACTCAAATAGTCGCAGTGAGTCGACCCACCACTCCACGTCGGCGAGTCGGATGTTCAACACCCACGCAGGGTCGTCGCGACTGGGAATCTTCGCATCGAGTAAGCTGCGCGTCAGGAGCAGCTTCCGGTATCTCAGGAGTTCGATCAGCGTGTCCTCGTAGCCGGCCCAGCCAATTTTGACGCCCCGCAGCGCCTTTATCTCATCGCCTTGGAAAAGAGCCTCCTGAGAGGATATTCGCCGAATGTCCTCCAGGAAGACGCTGTCGCCGCCGGCAGCGTAGGCCAGCAGCGCCTTTCCAAGGGGCGAATGGCTCCGACCCTCGCGCCTGATGATGCGTCCGATCTCGGGAAACTCATCGGAAAGGATCCTGAGATCCACCATGGCCCAGTAGGATTGATCACCCATTGTAATGGCCTGCGCAAGAGTTCGAATTAGCTCCGGATCGGGCATGGGCGGAGACCACGACCGCGTCCCATGCCTCAGCAGAAAATACAGATCAGATATCGCGTGCGCTCGGCCCGCAATGATCATTTCCTGCAGATAGGTGAAGGATTCTGGTACCTTGCTATTCGTAAGACCGTCGGCGACTATGACCCTAACGAGATCGGACGTGCTTGCCCGAGCCAACTCGATAAGGTCCCTCCCCGGAACCAACGCGACCAACTCGGCGGTAGCGTGAATGATACCTACGAATTCATCTGTTGGCTCCCCGGCTCGAAGCAGCTCAGCCACATCGGGCGCTATCGGGATTTCTTCCAGCTTCCCGAGAAGTAGCAGTGCATCATCGGGAGGTACCATCCGCGCGATGACCTCTGCGAAGCGGGCAAGAAAATTGTAGCCATTGGTGGCGTCGAGGAAATGGTCCAGAAGCCAAGGGCGAAGCGACTCATTCGCCGTCCACAGCAGCCCTGCGGCCGAACCGCCTATGCTGCCCCCACGACCCATGACCTGGACCAGAGCCTCGCACTGACCCGCATCCACCCGAAGCGTCTGCAGCGCCCGGAGGACGAGATGTTCGTCAGCCGATCCAGCCCAATCGTGCGCGAGGTACTCCAGCGCCATGTTCGTCCATGCGCCACGTTCATGCTCAACATAGTTGAGGCTACGCAAGGCCATGGCGATGTCGGTCCGCAATACCTCGTCGAACACCAGACGGACCTCATCCGCGGGCAAGAACCCGAGGGTCAGGAACAACGCCTGATCCCAGTCGGTGTTCCGTAGGCAGCGCTGGATCGCCGCCCGATCCACCGCGACAAGCGCTGCCAGGTACCGTGCGGCGAAGTATTCGGCGACAGTGTGGTGGAAGAAGGCGACCCGCCGCAGCGGAGTCGCCAGCAGAACGCCCGCCGACATCAGATGCTCCACCAGGCCACCGATATCGGCGCCGCCATCGAGCACGGCCCGCAGTTCGGCATGGATCTGAGCGAGTGGCGCCGACAACTCGCCTGTATCGATCATCCGGAATGCGATACCACCGAAGATCTCGCCCAGCGAGACGGTTTGCCCCGCCTCTTCTTCGATCCGGCGCTCGATCCCATCGATCAACTGCTCATAGACACTGTGGATGGTCGTCGTCTCGTCTATCGCGATAAGGCCCGTACGCCACGCGTTGAAGTACAGCGGTCGCTGCAGAACCTCATAGGTCGCGGCGGAGAGCGTCTTGATGTCGATCCCGGCGGCTGTCAACGCCCCCGTGAGGTACTCGTCCCTGATGTGGTCCAAGGAGACGGTTGGCAGACCGGTCATGCGCAGTTCGTCGCTGAAGCGGGTGGTGATGACCGAAGGACAGGCATTCGCTTTCGCCAGAAAGGCGTTCAGTTGTGAGAGCAGCTGATTGTCCTCTGCTGACGAGGAGGGAGCCTCGTTGACGCCGTCCAGGAAGAAGACGCCGGCTCCTGAGCGCAACAGCACGTCGAGACCGATGTCCCGCGGCAGCCCGCGGCAGGGCCGCCTCTATCATCTCCTCCAGATCACCACGGTAGTCGCGCAGATAGACCGGGACAGGTACGCGAAGCGACCCCAGATCCGGCAGGTCATCGGCCAGGCACGCTTCCTCCAGTCGCTGAGACAGGACGCGCATGGCCTGGTGCGCGATAAAAGACTTCCCGCTGCCAGGCGATCCATCCACGATGACGCTTTCCGTGGTGTCCGCGAGGCCGGTCAGGGCGTCACGCAGATTGATTCGCAGGTGTCTTCTGCTCTCGCCTTTGACCGGCCCGGCTCGGAAATGCTGCCGTAAGGAAAGCGGGATCAGGTCGTCCGCTTCCCGAATCTCGCTTCTGAGCCGACGCGCATGTCGTGCCAGCGCGAGGATCCTGCCGCTGGCGTCGTCGGCCTCCGTCTTACTGGTCACAGTGTCCTGCCGCATCAATTCGCCGACGCGATCGAGGATGCGCAGCAGCTCGCCGTGCCCGTTCGGGCCACGGAATTCGCTGCTCGTCGAGTAGGAGACGAGGTGGATGCCATAGTTCCGCCGCCAGTAGTCGACCTCCAGGGCGGAAACATCGGACATGATCGCGTAGTGGTCGGTCGGGTTGGCGCCGAAGTCGGCGTACAACAGGTCCTTGATGAGCAGGAAGTCGGGGTCCCGCAGTCCGAAGCCGATGAAGACGACCGGACGGCTGGCCAGCAGTGTGCGCATCGCCTGCAGGATGTTGCGGCTCTGGCCGTGCAGGGCGCGGTAGTCCTCCCGGGTCAGGATGATGGAGTCGCAGCTGTGGATGTCACCATGGGACTTGAAGATGAAGCCCTCAGACCTGGCCTGGACGATCGCGGCCACCTCCGTACGTTGCAGGGAGGTGACCACATCGAAATTCTCGTCCGGACGATACCGAAGCAATGCTTTCTCAAGAAGCTTGTCATAGTTCGTCGTGATATAGCACTTGCTGCCGAGCCGGACGATGGCCTCGTGGAGGGGAGAAGGCTCAGCGGAAACCGGGTCCAGCTCCGATTTCAGGAACGCGCATCTCTCATTCGGTGTCAGCTGATCGAATCCGTAGCTGGCGGCCAGGAGCAGATCGTTGCCGGCCAGCTCCCGGTCGACCAGTTCCGTCTGCCGGCCTGAACGGCTCAGATATTCACTGAGGCGTTCAATAAGCCGGCGCCACGTCGGCAGGCCCGACCATGCCGACACCCCAGATCCGATGAACAGGAGCGTGTCTGGACGAGAGGCAATAGCGGCCAGACGACGCAGATCCTGCACGTGATATCCGTTCTCAGTGTGATGAGCTGTGGATACCTACTTTAATCAATCAGCCTTTTCATCCTCGTTCGCTCGCAGTGCTGTCACGCGACAAGGCGAACGCCTTCGATCGCGCGGCCGAACCGCACAACCCGCTGCGCTTGGGCGCGCGCTGCCGCGCGCGTGGGCTCGCCCACGGGGACGGTGCCGAAGGCGTCGTGATGGGAGGTTCCATAAGGATTGCCGTGCGCCGGGTCGGTGTAGCCGGGCGGCACCAGGATGCCACCGAAGTGAGGCCGGCTGGGTCCGCCGTGAGCACTGCGCCGGCGATCGCCGTGGCTGGCTGACCGTTCTCACGGACAAAGGGCTGGCCGCGCTCAAGGCCGCCGCCCCTCGCCATCTTGAAAGCGTGCGCGAGAACCTCATCGATCTGCTGACCCGAGAACAGATCGACCAGCTCAGAGATATCAGTCAGATCGTCTTGGACCATCTCCTGAGAAAAGATGAGCTCGGCCATCCCCGTAGTGAGCGCACCTAATCGTGTTTCGCGGCTAGCGCCTGTCTGGCTTTGACCTGCTCGTTTGGAGCAGCAGCGGAGCTTGCGCAGGCCAGCGAGACGGCAGGTATCGATGGCTGGAGGGATCAGAGGTCTGCTGGGACGGACACGACACGGAAGACCCGTATCAACCCCTTCCTGAGTCGCAGTACGGTCTCCTCGGTTTCCTCGCCGCTGTCGGCGCAGGCGTCGGGGCCGCAGAACAGTACGCACGAGCGGCCGCCGTTATGTGGACTGGTGAACAGCACACCGTCGAGGGCGAGCTGGGGTAGCCAGCGCAGGTACTCGGTGACGACCTGGGTGGGAACGTACTCGATGTGTTCGCCGCCGTTGAAGGAGACCGGTTCCCGCAGATCAGCGGCGAACGCGCGGAGGAACATCACGTCGAAGAACTGCTCACGGCCTTTGGGGCTGAAGTAGTTCGGGACCTCCGGCAACCCGGCTAGGTCGACCATTCGCAGCGGCCGTACGGCCTCGAACCCCCCGATGACCGCGAACCGGCTGGTGCTGTGCGCGCCGATCTCGGCGACCACGGTCTCGGCGTCGTCGCTTCCGTAGAACATGGAGATCCCGGCCGGGCTCATCCGATTGGCCGACGCCTTTCTCGGTGGAGGTGAGCCCAGGTTCTCCGCGTTGTACTGTTCGACCTGCTCTGGGTTGTCGATCAGGCGGCCGCGGTAGAACACGTGGCCTGCGGGCAGTTCCACGATCGTGTTCTGACGCTTGATGATCTTCACGAGCGTTTCGAGGAGTTCGGTGGTGGTGAAGTCGTCCGGGTGATCTGATGGTTCTTCTGGAAGGGCCAGGAAGACGAACCTGGTCTCGTGTTTGACCTTCTCCTTGAAGATCTCCCAAGCGAGACTGAGGGCCCTGTCCGGTCGCATTTGCCCCGGATCTTCGTTCCAGTCGTCTTCGGGGATGATGTCGGTGATCGCCTCGACAACTCCGTCGCTCAGCATGCCGGAGCACACATCGGTGACGACTTCCCATGTGCTGGAGCGACGGGTGACGTCATCGCTCCAGAACAGGCTCTCCTCCGAGCGTTCATAGAAGAACCGGATCGCGTCCATCACCAGCGGCATGAGGTCCTCGAGGTCCACCGAGGGCGACTCCTCACCGCAGAAGGAGCACTTCGGGGCGGACACCATTTCGGAGAGCTGTTTCCGCAGGTCGTCGCTGAGAACACAGGTCAGGCACACCGCGTGGTCGCCGGTGGCTCCGAAGCCCCGCTCCTCGAGTTCCATCATCCATTTCTTGGCCAGCCCCACGATTCCTCCTTCCGCTTCAGCAGACCACAACGGGGAGCAACGATCAGGAGCGTGGAAATTCGGACCAGACCGGTATCTATTTATCGGTGCGACCAAAACCGGGTAAGTGTACGGACGCGGCTCCACGGTTTAGGTGGCATGGTCACCCGCATGCTTGCCCTGCGGCGCCGCCTGGACCCAGATCTTCACTGCTGGGAGTCCTCACAAACAAGATCGTGTCAAATATTGGCGGAGCGGTACGTGTCACATCCCCTCTGGTGATCCCCTCACGCGAACCTGCGGTGTGGTGCCAGCGCCGATCCTCCGGCGCTGGTGGACGGACGCAGTTCCGCCCATCGAGAGGGAACATCATCATGAAGCACATCCGCAGGATGCTTTACCCAGTCGCCGCCCTGGCGGCGACGGCCCTGCCGCTGACGCTGTCCGATGCGGTGCTGGCCGGCACCGCGCCGACCCAGGCGCACGCCGGCCCAGCCCGCATGGTCGCACCGGATCCGGCTACTTGTCCGGAGCGAGTGGCGTTGGCCAACGGCGGCTTCGAACAGCCCGTCGTCACCGGCGGGGCGTGGGCTTCGTTCCCCGATGCCTCGCGGGGCGGCCCGAACGCGGTGCCGGGCTGGCGGACGACCTCCACCGATCACCTGATCGAGATCTGGAGCACCCGGATGGGCGTCCCGCCCGCCGAGGGAAAGCAGTTCGGCGAGTTGAACGCCACCCAGGTCGCGACCCTGTACCAGGACCGCCCGACCACACCCGGGCAGAAGCTGTACTGGCGGCTGTCCCACCGCGGCCGTCTCGGAACCGACACGATGGCACTGGACATCGGTGATCCCGCGGGCCCGGCCCAGCAGGCGATCGCCTCCGACGGCACCGCGAAGTGGGGCACCTACTCCGGCACCTACACCGTGCCCGCCGGGATGACGACCACCAGGTTCGCCTTCCGCTCCATCTCCGCCGCCGGGGGGAACCCCTCCGTCGGTAACTTCCTCGACGATGTCTTCTTCGGCACCGCGCCGTGCGTGGTCGTGAGCAAGACCGCGAGTCCGCAGGGGCCGCTGGACGTCGGCGAGGAGATCACCTACCGGCTGACCGCGGTCAACAAGGGCGGCGGTGAGGCGGACAACGTCCGCCTCACCGACACCGTCCCGGCGGGCACCACCTTCGTGCCCGGCTCGCTCCAGGTCGTCGATGGCCCCAACAGTGGCGCCAAGACCGACCAGGCCGGCGACGACCAGGCCGAATTCGACCCCGCCACCGGAAAGATCACCATCATGCTGGGCAACGGCGCGACCGCCGTGGCCGGGGGCCAGCTGCCCAACAGTGACGCCCTGCCCGACGGCACCACCGTCGAGTTCCGCGTCAAGGTCGGCCGGGCTATCGCAGGTAAGCAGGCCACCAACCAGGGCACGGTCGACTACGAGAACCGCCTCGGCCCCGACCCTGAGCCGCTGACCTCCACCAGCGGCGACATCGTCACCGAGATCAACCCGGCCGTCGACCTGAGCGTGGTCAAAACCGCCGAGCAAACCCGGGTCACCGCCGGGGGGATGATCAGCTACCACGTGGCCGTCCGCAACGCCGGGCCGAACGACGCCACCGGCGTCGTGGTCAAGGACACGCTGCCAGCCGGGCTCGCCCTCCTGTCGGCAACGCCCTCCACCGGCACGTACGCCGGCGACACCTGGACCGTCGGCACGCTCGCCGCCGGCGCCACCGCCACGCTGACCATCCAGGCCAAGGCCACCACGGTCGCCGAAACCACCAACACCGCCACCGCAAGCGGCAAGGAACTGGACCTCGACCCGTCCAACAACAGCGACAGCGTCAAGGTCTG
This sequence comes from Acrocarpospora macrocephala, assembly GCF_009687865.1. Taxonomy (GTDB): domain Bacteria; phylum Actinomycetota; class Actinomycetes; order Streptosporangiales; family Streptosporangiaceae; genus Acrocarpospora; species Acrocarpospora macrocephala. The sequence goes on along the minus strand of NZ_BLAE01000027.1, from coordinate 72,560 downwards.
CGTCGACCCCGCACCCGCCTGCCCGTACTGCAGAACCGAAGAAAGAAGGCTGACCCGCTGAGACCCGGTCAAGCCGCTTACCTGATCCCGCCTTGCCGCGAATCATCCGCGGCAAGGCGGTACCACGCACTGCCTAAAGCGAATAGATGGCTTTGTCCCCGGACGTTATCCGCAGCCGGATGATGCGAGTCGGGCCGACCGTTCTCGGGATCGCTGGCCAAGGAACTGGGCGACTACGACAGTGCCGCATGCTACGAGGGGCGGCCACTGCTCGAGCACACTATTGTGGGTGGGGTACCCCCCCAATTGACGCAGGATACAGTGATAGTCCAACCTCCAAGGTCGATCGAGAAGACTATGAGGTGTTCGTCGCCATAGCCACCGGGGAATTGCCGCTGAGCGACATCGTTGATGGTGGTTTCCGGTGCCGGATAGTCGACGATGACCCAATTCTCGAACTTGTCGAACTGTCCTTTCTCGATCAGCGCGTAGAACTCCTCCTCGGTCATCGACTCCCGACCGGCGGAGGCGAACTCAGCGGACTTCGGCGTGCTGTCGTCCATTCCGTTGATCTGCAAGATTTCCTGAATGGTCAGCCGGCCATCGCGGATGTCGATGGGAGTAGCCGCGCGCGCGGGGGTGACCGCCAGACCACAGACCATCACGCTGGCTGCGGTGAGAACGGCGACGAGCCTGGTCAACCTTGATTTCTTGTTCATAGTCGCCCTTTCGGACCGACAATCGCTTGGATTCGTCCATTTAAACCCGCGAGGAATCGCATCCCCAGGACCAATGGCGGCCGGGAATCTCGGCTAAGTGGACCCTTCGCCCACAATGAATGGGCATCCGCCGTGCCGCCCGGCAGAGCCGGCCGCCGCCGCCTGCTCCCCGCTGTCCCGCCTGTTCGCCAGCCCCCGCGACACCGGCATCAAGGAGCAAACCGGACAGCTGTCCGCGGACTCGCCGCATAAGTCGTAGATCGTGCCAAATCGACGGTTGATGGCCGACCAGGGTTCAGCGCTCGGCCACCCCTGATCGCTTGGCTACGGATCCGGATCATGAATCCGCGCGTATCGAGGAGGAAAGCCAAGCCATGAGATCCCTCCAGAGAGGACTCGGCCGGCGGATCACTGCCGTGATCGTGGCCGCGCTGGTCGCCGCACCCCTGTCGGGTACGGTCGCTCAGGCCGAGACCGCCACCGAGTACCTGCAGAACCCGAGCTTCGAGCAGCCTGGCGCCAACGCGGCCAACCCCACCGGGTGGACGCCAGTGCTGCTAGGGAATGAGAACGCTCCATTCCGATGGGTCGTCCAGACCTTCAACGCGTCCGGTCAGTTTCCGCCACCCAATCCGATCCCGGATGGGCAGTTCGCACTTGAGATGTTCTGGCAGATTGGTGCAAACCTTGGCGTCCAGGGCATCGCCGCCCAGCAGAACGTCAACGTACCGAGCGCGAACGACCTGTTCTTCAGCTACGACGCCGCGCAGACCTTCTACCCCGACTCACGCTCCGCGAACTGGGCCGGCGCGATGGCCGAGGTGCAGTTCACCTCGGGCGGCCAGGTCAACAGCCTGCGCTACTTCCACCCCAACTCGCGCACCGACTACACCGGCTCGCCGCAGGACTCGGCCACGACCAAGTACATCATCGGCGAGCAGTTCACCGGCAACGGCGACTGGGTCGCCAACTCCCGGGATCTCGACGCCGACATCAGAACCAAGTTCGGATTCACCGACTTCACCGTGACCTCGGTACGGGTCGGCAACCTGCAGGACCGCAAGGCCGTCTCCCCGTTCCCCAACATGACGACGTACTGGGACGACGTCGAGCTGACCAAGGGCGGGGTGAACGAGGGCCCGAGCGACCCGCCGCCCGCTGGGGACTGTACGAAGATCAACGGCATCCAGGGCACCGGCGCCGCGTCACCGTGCTCCGGCAAAACGGTCACCGTGCAGGGTGTGGTCACCGGCATCGACGACGAGGTGGGCGCCGACTACGACCGTACCTACCCGGAGGACCGCGGCATCTTCCTGCAGTCGCTGCCGTCCGACGACGACGGCAACCCGGCCACGTCCGAGGGCATCTTCGTCGGGTACGTGGACACGGCCTCCTCGTTCCGCCCCGGTGACGTCGTCCGGGTGACCGGCCAGGTCAAGGAGAAGTTCGGCCTCACCGAGATCGCCGAGCAGATCGGCCAGGAGCCGACGAAGGTCGGCACCGCGGCTGTGCCGGCCCCGGTCGTCATCGACCGGGCGCGGGCCGAGTCGCAGGGCGCCGACAAGCCTTACTACGAGTCGCTGGAGAACATGCTGGTGAAACTGCCCGTGGGTACGGCGAACTCGGGCGGCACCAACAAGTTCGGCGAGCTCTTCCTCACGCCGGGGACCACCCGCGACCGGATCCTGGAGGGCGAGCCGTTGCCGGCATCGCTCCTCGCGCTTGACGCTGACGCGGGTGCGGGCAACCCGGGGAACCCGTACAAGCCGTCGGCTCCGTCCACCACCTACGTCACGGCTGACCTTTTCGACGAGGTGCGTGACGCGACGGGTCCGCTCTCCTTCTCCTACAGCCACTACAAGCTGATGCCCCAGCCGGGCGCGCTGCCGTCCGTCGTGGACGGTCCGGTGGCCTACCCGTACACAGGTGTCACGCAGGCCGCCCCGGGTCAGGTCCGGGTGGTGTCGTTCAACGTGCTGAACTACTTCCCGGTCGGCGTGGGGCTGGACCTGTCCCCGGTCAGCCAGGCCGAGTACGACGAGAAGAAGGCCCGCCTGGCCGACGCGATCGACCGCCTGCTGAAGCGTCCCGACATCGTGGCCGTGCAGGAGGTCTACAACCTGGCGGTGCTCAGGGACCTGGCGAACACGCTCGGTGGGTACACCGCGTACCTGCTGGAGGGCAACGACTCCCGCAGCATCGACGTCGGCTACCTGGTGAAGGACGGGGTGACGGTGTCGAACCTGCGCCAGTTCGACCGGACCACCGCGGGGTGCGACGATTCGGGCCTCGCCTACGACCGGCCGCCGCTGGCTCTCGACGTCAAGGTGTACGGCCGGGAGTTCACGATCGTGAACAACCACTTCAAGTCCAAGGGCGGCAGCGGCGCGTCCGGCGCCTGCCAGCTGCAGCAGGCCAACCGGCTGCGCGACCAGGTGGCGTCGCTGGAGGCGGCCGGCCGTCAGGTGATCGTGCTGGGTGACCTCAACCAGTTCGAGACCGAGGCGCCGCTGGCCGCGCTGCAGACCGGCAGCAGCCTGACCAACCTCTGGGGCAGCGCTCCGGCCGAGTTCCGCTACAGCTCGCACTACCAGGGCGTGCTGCAGACGCTCGACCACGTGCTGGTCACCGACGGGTTGGACAGCGCGGTGGCGGACTTCCGCTACGCGCCGATCAGCACCGACTACGCTGACCGGTTCACCGACGGGCACAAGGTGGCCGACCACAACCCGGCCGTGCTGACCCTTTCCCTTGACGGGATCGCGCCGGTGACGACCGCGACGACCGACCCGGCCCAGCCGGCGAGCGGCTGGTTCACCAGCGCGCTGCTGGTCACGCTGTCGGCGGCCGACCAGGGCAGCGGGGTCGACCGTACCGAGTACCAGCTCGACGGCGGCGCCTGGACCGGTTACGCCGAGCCGGTCGTCATCACCGGCGATGGCTCGCACACGCTGGCCTACCGTTCCGCCGACAAGGCGGGCAATGTCGAGGCCGCCAAGACCCTCGCGGTCAAGGTGGACGCGACCGCGCCGGTGACCACTGCCGACACCACTCCGGTCGGCGGCGTGTCGGTGGTCCTCTCCGCGGCGGACGCGACGTCCGGTGTGGCGGGCACCGAGTATTCGCTGGACGGTGGCGCGTGGACGCCGTACACCCAGACGGTGGTCATCTCGGGTGAGGGCGAGCACGAGCTGCGCTACCGGTCGACCGACAAGGCCGGCAACGTCGAGGAGATCAAGGCCGTCACGGTCAAGATCGAAGACAGCGTCGCACCCACCGTGCTGATCACCGGTGTCGCGGACGGCACCCGGTACGGCGACAGCCTGGACCTGCCGATCGGCTGGGAGGCCATCGACTCCGGGTCCGGAGTGAAGACGGTGACCGGCGCGCTGGATGGGCAGCCGTTCGAGCCGGGCACGCTCAAGCTGTACGAGCTGGCCCTGGGCGAGCACACGCTCACCGTCACCGCCGTCGACAACACCGGCAACCAGACCGTGCAGACGGTGAAGTTCTCCGTCGAGACCTCGACGGACGACATCTCCGCGCTGATCGACCGCTTCGAGGCCGCTGGGAAGCTCAACGCCACCGGGGCCGCGAAGCTGCAGGACCGGATCTCGAAGGTCATGGTGTCGGAGGACAGGGGACGCGAACGGGACAAGAAGAAGATCGTCAAGAAGCTTGAGCGGTTCGTGGAGACGGTCAACGACCCGAAGATCGTCTCGGACGCTCAGGTCAGGACCCTGCTCCTGCGTGACGCCGACGCGCTGATCGCCGAGAACGGCGGCACGTCCGAGAGCTGATCATGGCCAGGGGGTGCCGGGCGACCACGTGGAAACCCGGCACCTCACTACTTATCGGGCGATCGGTGGGGGCGAGGGGTCAGCCGGCAGGCGTCGGGCAGCCGGCGCTCCAGCGTCAGTGCCGAGACGCCGGCCACCAGTGCCACAACCGCGGCCGCGAGGAACGCCGCGGTCGGCGAGACGCTGAGCAGCTGGGCGCCGAACGCCGATGCGATGGCCAGGCCGATCCACCACGAGAGCCCCATCGACGCCATGTACCTGCCCCGCAGACCCGCTGGCGCGAGATCGGCGGCGAGCGGCATCAGCACGGTCGTGTGGAAGCACTCGCCGGCGCCGACCAGGACCGCTGCCACGAACAGTGCCGGGATCGCCAGGTCCGTGCCAGTGCCCGCGGCGAGCACGAGCAGGCAAGCGGCGACGAACATCCACGCTGCCAGCGCCATCATCACAGCCCGCCGGCGGCCCTCGGCGAACACGGCGATCGGCACCTGGGCTACGACCACCGTGGCGGCGTTGGCGAGCATCAACAACCCGATGAGCTGCGCGCTGATGCCCACCTCGTCCTTGGCGTACGGCGGTACGAGCCAGGTGAACACGCCCCAACCGACCGCGATCATCGCCACGTTCGTCAGCGCGAGCTGGACGAACGCGCGGTCACGAACCACGAGCCGGTACCCGCCCGTGATCGGCTCCGGTCGCGCGTCCTCGCGCACAACGGCGATCAACACGCACACATAGATCAGGTAGGTCACGCCGTTGGCCAGGAACAGCGCCACGAACCCGGTCAAGCCGTACGCCGCGACGAGGCCACCGACCCCGCCGCCGATCCCGACGCCGACGTTGGCGGCAACCCGCGAGACCGCGTTGGCGCGATGGCGCAGCTGCGCCGGTGCGAGCGTCGCGACGAGCGTTGACTGGCTTGGGTTCAGAGCGCCGTTTCCCGCGCCCGCGATCGCGGCGGCCACGAACGCCTGGGCAGGCGAGTAGACGAACGCCAGGCCGGTATATCCGGCAGCCAGGACAACCCCGGCGCCCGCGGCCACGGCACGAGCCCCGAAACGGTCGATGAGCGGGCCGGCCAGCGGCGCGGTCACCACCGCGACACCAGTGATCAAGCCAACCACGAGACCGGCGACGCCGAGACTGAACCCGCGACCGTCGTGGAGATAGATGACCTCAAAGGGTAGGACTGCGCCGTAGCCGACGTAGTTCAAGAAGATCCCGAGCACCACGAGCCACAGCTCGCGCGGAAGCCCTAGGCGGGCGGCGGCCCTTGCGGCGTGTGCCAGTTGGCTGCGTTGAGCCTCCCGTACGAGGTCGGCCTGGCGCTGTCTGGCGAGCATGCGGTTGATCTCGTCCACGCACCGACCGTCGGGTCTCCCATTACAGGAGGGTCAAGCCCGTGTGGTGCGGAAGATTGGCCAACCGACCTCGGTCAGGTGACGGGACTCGTCATCGGTGTCGAACGCGGTGACCAGGTAGTGCTCGCGAATCGGCCCGTCCACGCCGATCTCACGCTCTGCCACGTAGGTACCGAGCGCGCCGTAGGTCTGGTCCAGACTGCCGAAGTCGCCCTTGTGCACGGCCACCGCCAGCTCCGCCGGAGGGATCTCCAGCATCCTGGTCCGGCCGCCGGCGCTCACCTCATCCGTGATCGGGATGTACGCGACGACCTCGCCGCCGGCCTCGAACGCGAAGTACTCAGCCGAGTACAACGCGGCACGAGGTCCGGCCGGCGACACGACCGCCGCTACCAGCGCCGCATCCAGCTCCCGGAAGGCCCCGTCCCACCATGCGTCCAGTTCGGGCATCGACACATGCTCGGAGATCGCGAGTGCCCGCACCGGGCCCACCGACCGGTGCTCAACCGCGATGGGCGCGGGCGGCCGTTCCAGCAACGATCGCAACGAAGCGACGACGGACTGCGCCTGCGCAAGCTGTGACTCCATCCGCTGCAGGTGCGCGACCATTACGCGGTTCCGAGACTCGACATCCGCGGCCTGCAACACCTCCTTGATCTCGTCCAGTGGCATGCCGAGGTCCCGCAATCTGCGGATCACCTGCGCGGTCGGCACCTGACTCGGCGTATAGAAGCGGTAGCTGGAGACCGGGTCGACCTCGGCCGGTTCAAGAACCCCCATGTCGTGGTAGTGCCGTAGCGCCTTCACACTCAAATGAGTCATCCGGGAGAAGTCCCCGATGGTCAGTCGCACCCACATGGCAGGAATTATCGACCCAACCTCGCCAGGGAGAGTCGTGAATGTGACCAGCTCTACGGGTGAGGGTTAGTCCGGCCGGTGCGGGTCTCCTGTTCGATCCACCCTCGCAGCGTGGCGACGCACTGGTCGTTGTACGGCTCCAGCCACTGCCGGAAAACCCTGCGAGTGGTAAGGGGGAGAGAGAACGCGGGAACCCGAGTCCAACGTGGCCACCCCTCCGTGGTCTCCCACCGCAGATCGATCTTGCCCGTCCAGGTACGGCGAATCTCGGTGATTCGCTCGGTCGGGACTCGACGAGTCCACATCACCTTGTGCACCCTGACCTCTGTGTCGGTGCAGGTGATACCGAACAGAGGCGCCCGTGCCACGCGTACGACACCGACCGCCAGCAAGGGCACCGAGACGACCGCCACCGCACCCAACTCGACCGGCGAAGCCCGTACCAGATGCTCTAGCCGTAAGGCGCTGTCCTCTGCCCCCAGGACCACGGCCGACCAGAGCAGGCCGAGCGCCATTAATGCCAGGCCCGAAAGGGCCAGACCGCCACGCACGATCGGATGCGCCCTCAGCTTCATGTTTTCATGATGAGCGGTGAGTAGCGTCCTCCGCCTTGGTGAAGGCGTCCGCGATATCCCGGGCGGCCTGGTCGGCGGGTACTCCTCAAGGCCGGCTGCCGCCGCTTACACCGGCGCTACGAACGCCGTGCGGACCACTTCGCATCCTTCGTCGCCGCCCTCATTTGCTACCGCCGACTCTCACCGTGCTCGGCGCACCATCTCGGTGATCCAGATAGGCGCGAACGGAGACGTGCAGCCCGGGGGAGTCGGGTAGTCCTTGAGCACCTCCAGGCGCTCACCGATGTCGAGCGCACGGACGCGGTGCTCGGCGTGATCGATCCCGATCTGAGCCAGGCAATGGTTCATCGCCCACTGCAGCCGATCCGGGGCGTCTTTCATCTCCGCCTCGATGACGTCGAGCAGCCCCGCGAGGTCGAGGCTCTCGGGCTTCTTCGTCACGCATTCGGTGGTCAGCGCCCAGCCGGCACTCGCGACCACTGGATCCGGATCGGCGAACCAGGCCAGGCGCAGCTCTTCGGAGTGCGGGTTCTTCTTCACCACGTAGTTCACGAGCCAGTCGTGCACCTTGGGTTTGCGCGCCTCGCGCAGCATGACGTCCAACTCGTCACGCCCGAACGCCTTCGGGCGGCAGATCAGGATCGCCAGCAGTCTCGCCGCGGTGTCACCGGTCTCCCAGAGCTGGCACGCGAGTTCCTGCTGCGTCTTCAGCCGCTTCGCGACCGCCCGCAGCTTGCTGAGGTTCACACCGTGATCGTCACCGTGTTTCTCGTTCACCTCGCGCGCCCTCGGGTCCTCGAGCCCGGCCAACTCGGCCATCACCTCGGCCACCGTCGTCTCGCTCAGCGTCGCCTCAGCCACCTCAGCCTCCTGTCCATCACGCGCGAGATTCAGCCTACGACGGAAGTCGGCCGCTGTCGTACACGCCGGTTCGGCGGTCCGGGTTCAGAAGCGGCCAGTCGAGTTCGAAGAGGGTGTAACGGCCCCGCCACGGACGATTCGCGCAACCGGTCCCGCGTGCACTGCGACAGCCGTACGCGCGGGAACCGGATGCACGTCGCCGCCTATCTGGCACGGCGAAGGGGGGTTAGATCAACAAGGGCGGAAGTGGTAGGCGGGCTCCCAGTTCACGTCCAGCCACCGGTTGTCCACCGGGTGGGTCGGGCTGAGCACGCTCCACGTTGAGTTCAGCCGGACCGCCACCGCCCCGCCCGACTGGTTGTTGCGGATCCAGCCGCGGGCGTGCCAGTCGTAGAACGAGTAGTCGCCGCACTGGTACAGGTCGTAGATCTTCCAGGTGTTGATGTTGTTGTCCTGATAGTCGAGGACCGCGATGCAGACCCGCTGGAACGGGCAGCTCGGCAGGTAGGAGGGTGCGCTGACTCCGCGTGCTCCCGTCGCGTAGTGCGGCGCCGGAACGGCCTGGCCGTTGCCTCCGATGGTGGGATTCGGGTCGAACGCGGCGGCCCCGGCCGACGCCGGAGCGACGAACAGCGTCGCACCTGCCAGTAATGCGGCGGTCGTCGCGACGAGCTTTCTGATCATGATTGCTCCCTTTCGATCGCGGACGTTGCGAACACCAGATCACCTCCCGAGAACGCCCAGGCGTGCACGATAGGCCGGCATTTGTCCGTGATATTGGGAACCCTGTCCGTCAGACTGGGCGGCCCCGCCGACCACGCGGGCGCTCACCCCGCCACGCAATGTGCCGGTCGGGCCCGACCAGGAGCAACGCGGCTCCTTAGCCCGCCAGCGGCGCGGCTCAAATAGCTGCCCCTGCGCTACGACCCAACCTTCGAACTCTCAGTACGCCCCAGTCGCCTGCTCCTTCGTCTGAGCCTCCACCAGGCGTCGCACCAATAGAGGGTGGCGCTTGGTTGCCGTGCGCTGGGCCGGGTGCGCCGCCGAACCTCCATTCCGGGGTTGGAACGGATCTTCGAGCGGCCCACCCGGCCATCGCCTCGTTCGCGCCCCACGTCGTCGGGACGGGGGCGTGTTGAACGCGCGGGCTAGGAATACCAGGTGACGAGGCCGATGCTCTTCCCGGACTTCGCCTTGGCGGCACGGAAGATTTCCGACAGAGGCACGAAGGTCGTGAACATCCCGTTGCACTGCTCGCCGGAGGTGTTCGTCCCGCCGTCCATGACGATGCCGACTCCGGCCTGATTCACCGGATCCCAGAGCGGCCCGCCGCTGTCGCCCGGAGCAGTGCAGACTTTGGCGCTCACCGTCAGCGGAGTGACGATGTCCACCGCTCCACAGCGCGTTCCCGGCATACGGTTCGCGGGCGCGCCAGAAGACCCCCCTTGCGTGCTCGACGTGACCCCGGTCCCGGTGCCGGTGGTGCAGAGGTACTGCCCGATGTAGATCTCACTCGCGCTGAACATGCGAGTGATCGCGTGTGCGGTGTAGGTGCAGGAGTGGCCGGGCATGGCCGACGTGCCCGGCGTGCAGCTGCGGAACTCGGCCACGCGGTTCTGGCCGAGTCTTCCGGCATGCCAGTAGGTCACCCAGTTGTCCGATCCGCTGGTGCGATAGGGAATGATCGCGTAGTCCCGCGGTGGGGACCACTCCGCGATCGAGCCGGGCACCTCCTGCCCCACCGGTAGCCCGTTGTGGACAGTGATGTCGGCGATGCCGTCATGCTTGTCGTTGAGGATGCAGTGTCCCGCAGTCAGCACGTACATCCACCCGCCGTCGGTGACATTGAAGCCGGAGGTGCATCCACCCCACGTGCTGCCGCCGGTGCTGTCCCGCTGGATGTCGAGACGAATCCCGCCGCGCATCGGCGAATCGCAGGCCAGCGGGGAGCAGTAGGTGCTGGGGTAGGCGGATTTCAACTCGCCACGCGCGGGTCTCGGCTTGACCACCACCTTCCCGGGCTCGTCGTCGATAACGCGTTGAGCGTCGGCGGGCATCGACCGCGTGCGGGCTTCCGCCGGCTCCTTTAGTAGGACGACCTGGTTGCCGGGCACGTCCACGCTGACGTCGGCGTCATGGCCGAGTGTGCCCGCGAGCCTCTCGCGTGTCGCCCGAAGCTCGGCCAGGGACCACCGCGCCTTGTCGGCCCGTACGGCGTGGCGGACGCGGAGACCGGCCAGGTCGGTGGCGAGGGCCGTGGGTTCGGTGGCCTGAACGACCACCGTCCCACCGTTCTCCTGATCCACCCAGAGGCCGGCGTAGACGCCGGGGTGGCGGCCCTCCAGGTCTTTGCTGAGCTGAGGCAACATTGCCTGGAGTTCCAGCCGCCTTCTCGCCTCTTCCGGGGTAATGCCGTAATCCCGGGCCATATCCCCGATGACACCCGCGAGTTGCGCCGCACCGGGGGCTACGGCCTCGACGGCGGATGGCTGCCAGCCGGTCGGCGGCTCGTCCCTGACCGAACCCAGGGCACCTGAGGGAATCGCGACCACGGCCGCCATCGAAACGACGGCGACAATGACTCTGCTGCGTTTCATTCGATTTCCTCGCTAGCAATAGGGGGCGGCAAAGAACTGATGCGAACTGATTTCGTCGTTCCAGCCGAGGCCCGGGATCGCGCCGTCGTTACGCCCGATGTTCAGATACGCGATCGCGTCGCCCTTGCACAGGACTATGGTCCCGCCGTCGAGACTGCCGAAGCGGCCGAAGCGGATGTCGTTGTACTGCCCGTGGTTGTACGCCGACGACGCGGCGTTCTGAATGAACTTGTACGTGGCGGAGAGGTCCTCGTACCACGCTTGCGAGTTGTAGAAGCCGACACCTCTCCCGGTGAACTCCGAGTGTTCCCACAGGCATACATATCCGAGCGGGCAGGCGCTCTTTCCTGAACCGCTGGGCAGGTAGATGTAAGCGGCGGCGGCCTGGGCAGGCAGTCGCACGAAAGCGCCGGCGACAAGGACACCGACCACGGAAACCGCAGTCAGGATCACCCGCCGTAGCCGTCGTTTCCCCTTAACAACGACCATCGGTCCCTCCCTCGGAATTGCGCACGATCCCTCGCATGCCGTCTCCTCTCTTTCGGCCGCGGAGGGGCGCACCCGTCGCGCTCCCCCAATGCCGACAATGGTGAGCGAGGGTCCGCATATTTGCCGTACATAGGGGGTTCATTCGCCGTACATGGGCATTTTCTTGATGTCTTCAGGGCGGCCGTCATATGCGGAAGGCCCCGAATCCGCGGGACACTCTTTTGTCTTGGCCGCTAGCGCAAGGCGCTACGCCTGGAAGAAAACACGTCGCGCTACCGGAGACCTGTGTCCGCATCGGGCGCGGTGGTCGCTGCGGTTGTGGCCGACACGGTCGCCTCGTTGGCGCGGCCGCCGTCGCAGCGCCAAAGCGCGTTCCTAGCAGGGCCTATACCCCACGTATACCGACATGTCCGAGACTCAGCCCGAGGGATATGGCAATCGGCACCAGTGCCCATTCGAAGGACAGTGAGGGACCTCGATGAAACGCCTCATCAGCTCTGTGACCGTCTTCGTCTCCATCTTCGCCGCCACACCGGCAAGCGCGGCCGAGATCAAGTACGAGCTCCGGCCGCTGAACAGCGGCAAGTGTCTGGACGTCGTCAATGGGTCCCGGGCCAACGGCGCCCGGATCCAGCAGTGGACGTGCAGCGGCAACTCGCAGCAGAAGTGGTACATCCGGAGCGCGGGCCACCCCAGCGGCGAGCTGTACACGATCGTGTCGGCGCACAGCGGCGCCTGCCTCGACCTGCGCGATGGCAACCCGCGCAACGGGGCCGTAGTACAGCAGTGGACCTGCTCCGGTGGGTACAACCAGAAGTGGTGGCTGACCTGGGACGCTGGCATGGGCGCGTACCGCATCAAGGCCGACGTGGGCCAGCTCTGCCTGGACGTGACCGGCGCGTCCACGGCCAATGGCGCGTACATGCAGACCTGGGAATGCTTCGCCCCCGGCACCCGCAACCAGCGCTTCCGTCTGGTCGCCTGACTCCGGCGCAGTGGCCGCGGAAGGCCTCTTCCAGCCACCAGGACGGCGGCCGGCCGCGGCCTTCGCGTCGATAATCAAGCAGTTTCCTGACCGCCGACCTTCGCCTACGATCGACGCCGAGATGGCTCGCCGAGATGTGGCTGGCGGCCGGGCGGCTCGAAACCGCCGCCAAGGCACTCGACCTGACCGACCTCTACCTCGGCACCTACGGCCAGCGCTACCCCGAGGGCCTGCTGCTCCTGCTGCGGGCACGCCTGGCCCCCGAGGCGGACGTCCGGGCCGCCCTCGAACGGGCCCGGACGCTGTCACTCGAACGCGAGGCGCACCTGTTCGTCCAGCGCGCCGATCATTTGTTGGGACGACGGCAGTAATAGACCAGCGCGGGCGGGACGTACGCTCAGTTTCCGCTTTTCTCTTTGACGGCCCAATAGTGGATGAGCAGTCCGATGCCCCAGGAGACAATCGACCACAGGGGCCAGAAGAAGTGGTCGGAGTCCCACACCCACCACACCACGACCTGGGCCAGGTTGGACAGGACGTAGCAGAGCGCGTGGATCCGCAGACCCCACTTCCTGGCGCTTTCGCTTTTCGTATAGGTCATGGCCGCAGGTTAAATCGGCCCAGTTGATGACTTGTGAATCACTCGTTCAGTGATCGTCAAGTGCCCGGGATCTACATTGGCCGCGTGAAAACGACAAGTTGAAAGGCACACATGATGACGACGACTCGCCGAGCGGTGCTGGCCGGATCCGCCGCGGTCGCGACCAGCGCGGTCCTGGGAACGTCTGAGGCACAGGCACATCCCCGTCCCGGAAACAAGCCCAAACCCACGGTCGTGCTCGTGCACGGCGCGTTCGCCGACGCGTCCGGCTGGAACGACGTCGCCGCCAAGCTCCTCCGCGACGGCTACCCGGTCATCGCCCCAGCCAACCCGCTGCGCGGCGTGGCCTCCGACTCCGCCTACCTGGCCAGCATCCTCACCACCCTGACCGGCCCGATCGTCCTGGCCGCCCACTCCTACGGCGGCATCGTCGTCACCAACGCCGCGACCGGAAACCCCAACGTCAAAGCGCTCGTGTACGTCGCCGCGTTCGCCCCCGACCAGGGTGAGTCCCTCCTCCAGCTGCAGACACAGTTCCCCGGCAGCAAGCTCAACGAGGCGGCCCTCGACTTCCGCCCCTACGCCGAGGGCCTCGTCGACGGCTACATCAAGAAGGAGTTCTTCCACGACGTCTTCGCGGGCGACGTGAAGGAGTCGACCACCGACCTCATGCACGCCGGCCAGCGACCCGCCGACGCCCGCACGCTCGGCGAGCCGTCGGGCGCCCCCGCCTGGAAGACCATCCCCTCCTACTACCTCGTCGTCAAGAACGACCAGGTCCTGCCCGCCGCCGCGCAGCGATTCATGGCCAAGCGGGCCAAGTCAGAGGTCCGCGAGGTCGGCGCCTCCCACGTCGCGATGATCTCCCAGCCCAGCGCGGCGGCAGACCTCATCAGACATGCCGCCCGCTGAACGCGGGCGGATCCTGGACGACGAGCAGTTCCTCCGCCTCGCCGATTACGGCGAGGCGGAGCAGGTCGAACCCGGCCAGGACCTGTACGCCACCGGCGACGACTCCTACGACTTCTTCCTGCTCACGACGGCGGAAGTGGACATCGTCCGGGAAGCGACGGCGATCGAGCCGGAACGGGTGATCTACCGAACCCGCCCCGGCGACTTCCTCGGCGAGCTCAGCCTGCTGACCGGTCAGCACGTCTACCTGACAGCCCGGGTGGTCGCCGCCGGGACGGTCGTGAGAATCGGCGCGGAGCAGCTCCGCCGGGCCATCGCAGAGCAGGTGGACATCGCCGACGTGCTCCTCGCGGCGTTCCAGGAACGACGCGAGGTCATCCGCGCGTCCGCCGGTGGCGCCCTGGAGATCGTCGGCGAGCCGGACACCGCGGCGACCCTGGAGCTGCGCGCCTACGTCGAACAGCTGCTCCTCCCACACACCTTCCGCCGTCCCGAAAGCGCGCTGATGACCTCGGCCGGACTGACGGCCGACGACCTCCCGGCGGCGATCGCCCACGGTTCGGTCGTGCGGCGCGCGACCTCCGGCACGCTCGCCCAAGCACTCGGCCTCACCTACCGGCCCGGCGACCGCCCGGTCGACCTCGTCGTGGTGGGCGCCGGCCCGGAGTCGGGCTGGCTGACCGGCGTCGCCACGGCCGACGACGGCTTCATCCGTACCGAATCGGCCCTGCCCTTCCAGACGAGCGCGCCCCGCGTCTTCGCGGTCGGCGACCTTCGGTCGGGCTCCACCAAACGTGTGGCCACGGCCGTCGGCGAAGGGGCGAGCGCGGTCTCGTCCGTCCACACTGCACTCGCGGGAGATTGACATGGATGTAGCGGAAATCCTCGAAAAAGTACGAGACACCACCACGGTCCGGCGCGCCTTCGGCGAACCGATCACCGTTGACGGCGTAACAGTCATACCCACAGCCTGGGTCGGCGGGGGCGGCGGAGGCGGTGGGGGCCACGTCGACGGCGACCAGCCCGGCGAGGGCTCGGGCGGCGGCTTCGGCGTGGGAGTCGTGCCGACCGGCGTGTACGTCATCAAGGAGGGAATCGTCCGTTGGCACCCGGCGATCGACTACAACAGGATCATCCTGGGCGGCCAGATCGTCGCCGTCGTCGCCCTGCTGACCATACGCGCCATCATGCGCCGACGTGGATAGGGCTCTACCTGCTCCGAAACCGCTCAAATCGGATAATCAAGCAGTTCCCTGACCACCGACTTTCGCCTACCATCGACGCCGAGATGGCTTCCACCGGCGGACATCTGCGGCTGCAGATTCTGGGTCCGTTGCGGCTCTGGCGGGACGGCGTTGAATTGGACGCCGGGCCCCGTCAACAGGCGTACCTGCTCGCCCTGCTGCTCGCCCGGGCCGGAGAGCCGATCAGCATCAGCGAGCTGATCGATCTGATCTGGGGCCAGGACATCCCTGCCTCGGCCGTTAACATCCTGCAGAAATACGTCGGCGCGCTCCGGCGCCTCCTCGAACCCGAGCTACCTGCCCGAGGGACCGGCTCCTACCTGCAGCGGCGCGGCAACGGGTACCTCTTCGCGGCCGGGCCCGGCGTCCTCGACGTCGTCGCGTTCCGGGAGCTGGTCGAGGCGGCCAGGGCCGCGACCGCCGAGCACCGGCCTGATGTGGCGCTCAACCGGTATGTGGAGGCGCTGGGGATCTGGCACGGACCCGCGGGAGACGGGCCGGCCCGCGGGCCGGCGTCCACGCCCGTCTTCGGCGCATTGGACAATGAGTTCTTCGGCGCGTGCGTGGCGGCGGCGGAACTCGCGCTGTCGCTGGGGCAGCCCGCCCGCATACTCCATTCGCTGCGCCTCGCCGCCTGGATGGCTCCGCTGCACGAGAACGTGCAGGCGAGTCTCATCTCCGTGCTGGCCGCCGCCGGACAGCAGGCCGACGCCCTTGCGCTGTTCTCGGTGGTCCGGGTCCGGCTTGCCGAGGATCTCGGCATCGATCCCGGCCCGGCGCTGGTGGCCGCGCATCGAGGGGTGCTTGGGCCCGTACACGCCAGGGAGACGCCCCCTGTCGCCACTCGCCTGGTCGGACGGGACGAGGAGCTCTTGGTGCTGCGGCAGGCGGTCGGCGCGGCGCTCAGCGGAGGTACCGGGCTCGTCCTCGTCGAGGGAGAGCCCGGCGTCGGCAAGACCCGGCTGCTGGAGGACGCCGGGGCCGAGGCGGAGCGGCGCGGCGCGCTCGTCATCTGGGGGCGCTGTCTGGACGGAAAGGGCACTCCGTCGATGTGGCCGTGGGTGCAGGTCGTCGGCGCGGTGCTCGATTGCCTGCCGGTGGCGACGCGGGCAGAGTGGCAGGCCGGTGACTTGGGTCGCCTCGTGGTGCCCGACCGGGCGGTGTCCGGTATACCGGTGCTGCCCGACAGCGGTGCCCGGTTCCGCCTGTTCGAGGGAGCGGTCGCCCTCATTGGCCAGGTCTCGGCCCGGCGGCCGGTCGTGCTCGTCGTTGACGACCTCCAATGGGCCGACGTCACCTCGCTGGAACTGTTCACCCACCTTGCGGACCGGCTGCCGGGCGGCACCGTGGTCATCGGCGCGCTCCGCGACCGCGCGCCCGTACCAGGCTCGGAGCTGGCGCGGATGTTGGCCGCAGCGAGCCGGTTGCCCTGTCACCGCCGGATCGGGCTCGGCCTGCTCCGTCCGGACGAGGTGACCGAGCTGGTCCGCAGAGAGACCGGCCGTGACCCCGATCCGGACGCCGCTCGCAACATCCATGCCCGCACCGCCGGGAATCCGTTCTTCGTCCGGGAACTGTCCCGGCTCCTCGCCGACGACGGTGTGCTCGGTGACGGGGTGCCGTCCACGGTGCGCGACGTCGTGCGCGACCGGATCGCCGGACTGGACGACGACACCGACCGACTGTTGCAGCTCGCGGCGCTGATCGGCCGCGACGTCGACCTCACACTGCTGGCGCGGGCCGCTGATCTGGACGTACCGGAATGTCTCGACGGCCTCGAACCGCTGGAGGCGCTCGGCCTGCTGGAACCGTCCGCCGGTGACCCCTACACGTTCCGGTTCGCGCACGACCTGGTCCGCGAGGCAGTCGCCGGGACCACGTCCCAGCGGCGGCTGACCCGGCTCCACCTGCGGGTGGCGGACGCGCTGGAGCGCACGTCCCCCGACGATGAGTCGGTGGCCGAGCGCCTCGCGCATCACCTGTGGGCGGCCGGGCCGCTGGCCGATCCGAGCCGGACAGCGGCGGCGCTGGTCCGCGCGGGCCGTTGCGCTGGCAACAAGTCCGCGCTCGAGGCGGCCTCCGGCCATCTTCGGTCGGCCGCGCAAGTGGCCCGGACGGCGGGCCTGGCCGAACTGGAACTGTCCGCCCTGGCGCTGCTCATCGCGCTCGACGGGATGCGCGCCGGGTACGTCGGCTCGGCGCTGGAGGTGCTCGAACGCGCCGAGCACCTGGCCCGTGACCTTGGCCGGGAACGGGAGGCCACCGACTTCCTCTTCTCCCGCTGGGCGGCGTACTCCCAGGGCATCCGGCTCGACCGCGCCGGTCGGCTGGCGCACCGGCTGCTCGTGCAGGGCGAGGCGTCCGCCGACCCAATCGTGCGCACCTACGGGCTGCATGCCTGGGGCATCCACCAGTGGGATGTGGGGAACATCGGCGAAGCGCTTCGATACCTGAGCCAGTCGGCCCCGGCCATGCTCGATGAGATGGTCCGGCGCCAGGACGACCCGCTCCGGCACGACCTGCAGCTGCTCTCACCCGTGATGCTCGCGCTGATGACCGGGCTGCACGGCGACGTCGACGGCGCCCGCGCCCAGCTCGACCGGCTGGAGGCCGCGGCGGACGACGATCCGTACGTGGTCACGGTCTGCGCCGCATTCGCCGTCACGGTGGCGGCGCTGGCCGGCGACCCCGTGTGGGCGCGCAGCGTGGCGGAGCGGGGGATCGCGCTGGATCCCGAGTTCTCCTTCGTCTTCCTCGGCAGCTACCAGCGACTGGCGCGGTGCTGGGCCCGCGCGGTGACCGGCGACGACCCGGTCGGCGCGGCGGTGGAGGCACAGGCGATCATCAATGCGGCGCTGTCCGATCCACCGCGCTCGGGCCTGGCCACCTGGTACGGGCTCCTCGGCGAGATGTGGCTGGCGGCGGGGCGGCTCGACGACGCGGAGAAGGCCCTTGGCCGGGCCGACGTGTGTCTCGACACCTATGGCCAGCGCTATCCCGAGGGCTTCGTGATCCTGATGCGGGCGCGGCTGATGGAGGAGAGGGGCGCGCCCGCCTCGGCCGTCCAGGCCGTAGTCGAACGGGCCCGGACCCTGTCCCTGGAACGCGAGGCACACCTGTTCGTCCACCGCGCCGATCAGATGTTGGGACGACGGCAGTAATAGACCAGCGCCAACGGCAGGTTGGCCCAGAACCGCCGCGCGATGAGTGGATTGATCTCGACGCGATGTGCCGCCCGCCCCGCTGGATGGCGTCGGTGAAAGAACCGGTCCCGGGTCCGAGTCGCACCACGACCGGAGAACCCTCCTGCATCTGAACAGGGCTCAACCGGCCCGGGCAGCTCATCAGCCTTCGAAGTGCCGCCACTGGATGCCAAGGTCGGTGAGTGGACGCAGCAGGCTGCGGTGCACAGCGCCGACCGAGACGTAACACTCCTCGTCGTCGTCCTCGTTCCTGCCCTCGGCGACGACCAGACCCGGCGCGACATAGAAAGACATTTGATAGAGAGGCCACATCCAGGTCTTGAGCGGCACCCGGCGCAGCCCGCGGGTCAGTTCGTCGGCGATCGGCTCCGGTACGGGGTCACTCCAGGCCTTGTAGGGCGCGCTCATCACGGCTTCGAACAACGAGAACTGGATCAGGAAGCCGCTCAAGCGTTCACGTTCGGCCTGCCGTTCCCCATTGCATTCGACCGTCCACACGATCGGGTCGTCCTCAGACGGGTCCAGGAACCATTCGAAGCCACCTTGATTCTCATAGCCGAACGGCAGCAGGCCTTCATCGTCGGTGCGCAGCTCAGCCGCGGAGCAGATGAAATTCTGGACACCGAGGACCTGCGGCCGACCTTCGGCAAGCCGGTAGAACTCGGCCAGCGCCACGGGGACAGGGACCGATGGCGCGACCGATTCCGCAGCCGGGGCGGGTGCAGGGTGCCAGCCCTCGACGAATAGCCGCAACGCTGTAGCGCGGTCACCGTTCACGTGCTCAAGCCACTCCAACCTGGGTAGGGCGGTGGGCGTGCTCGGCGGACGTACCCGGTCGAGCACCTCGACACTCAGCGGCTGATCGATCCACAGATCACAGTCCTCGAGTTCGCCGTCGGTCCAGCGGCTGCCCATGTGGTGTCCCTCGCCGAGGTAGAGCACGCCATGCTCCAACCGGACGAACAGATGAATCAGCTGGACCTCAGGGCCCAAGGACCGGTAAGCGATAGCCCTGGGTACGGGGCCGAGCAGCCTGAACGTCTCGCTGTTCCACACCCCGCTGGTGGCCAGATCGTCCACGGCCTCCGCAATGATCACCGTGCCGCCTGGTCCGACAGCGACCTCGGCGCCGCCGGCCTTGAATACCTCCGTCCCCACACCCGCGAGACCAACCGCCTCAACGGCGTCAATGATGTCCAGGCGCCTCGGCTGCATGCGGGTAACCGTAGCAAGGTCAGTTCATTTCGGCGGGTGCCGTGAAGGCCCGTCCCCTGCTTCTCCGCCGTCCTCTTCGTAGCTGTCGATCCCCAGTCCGTTGGCTTCTTCCCCGATCACCTCATGCGCCATCGACCCACTGTGAAGCAGGAGCAGGCCGCCCTGAAAGCCTGTCGATGTGAATCTTCGGCGGGCGGGAGATGTGCTCACGCCCCTCTGCCGCTGGCGTCGTGTGGTCACTCGGGCTCGTCGATGACCGCCGCCGGATGGGGGCGCTCGAACCAGTCCACATCCAGGCGCGCGCCGGTGCGGGCTTCCACAATGGCCATCGCCGTGGCCTTCGAGGCCAGCCAGGGCGCGTCGACGACCTGCGCCAAGGCCGCCAGCTCGGCCTCGATGGCGGCAGGGTCCTCTCCCATGACGTTGACGGGCTCCAGGTGCGGGACCACGGCCAGGACCCGCCCGTACGCGGCGTAGATCAGCCGGGAGCTCCCCGTGATCTCCCACGCCAGATGCCAGACCCGCGCGTTCACGGTGAGCCGACCGAGAACTTCCTCGTCCCAGACGTAGTTCTTCCCGAAGGTCTGGACGATCATCGTCGCGTTCCCCACCTGTTCCAGCCAGACGCCGCCCTCCTCGTACGCATCCTCGCCATCCATTTCGACGAGCGGCGGGCCCTCACCGTCGACCAGGCGGGACACCGTCTCCTCCAGCGGCAATGAGCCGTCGACGGGCAGGACGGCGGTCCAGGCCAGCCCGTCGCCCAGCCAGGCCGAACCCGACCGGAGGAGACCCTCGTAGTGCTCCGTCAAATGTTGAAATTCCAAGCCGTCCTCCGTTGAAGTTGCGAAATGACGCCGGTCGTCGTCCCGCCCGTACAGGACCCGGTCTTGTTGTAGAGGCGGGTGAGCGCCCTTCCGGCCGTCTGATTAGGGCCGGCCGCGCCGCCGGGCATAGCGCAGACCGAGAAGTTCCGCTCCTTGTCACTGGCGTCACTCCGGTTGCCCGCGGACGCGAACGGATACTCATCGCATTCGTGATTGACGATGAGGTATCCCGGCCATAAGCGGTTGCATCGCATGCCGGCTCGGGCGTTGTTGTTCGTCTGTGCCGGGCCTCTGACCCGCCAGAGGTACTGTTCCTTGGGCGGCCTTCCGGTACCGTTCACCGCGCAACCGGAGTCTACTTGCCTGACATGCCTTAATGACCTTAATGCGGCTGACCAGCAAGTTCGCTTGAAAACCCCAGATAACGCCACCCGTGTACTCGGCCGCAAGATCAGTCCTGGTGAAGTGTAGGGTCCGCGTTTCGATGTCGTAGTCCGCGTTTCCGTGTCGTCTGTCTGTCGCTTGCGACATGAATCGCGGACTGGCAGGTCAGCTTGCTCACTCGATCGGGTGCCATCTGCGGGTTAAGATGCAGCGCCCGCAGCGCCGCGAGGACGAACGATCTTAACCCGGGACGAGCAGCGAAGACGCTGCAAAGGTCAGCACGGATGCGGGATGCGTGCTTGAGCGATGACCACGGCTCATCGACTGTGGAAGGCCGTGCCTACGCGGTCTGGGTTGCCCTCGCGCGCCCAACGACAAGGTCCGCTGACTTGCTTTTACCCTGCGTTATGCCGTGGGTGGGCGACCGGAACGATGACCCGCGTGATCGACAGGTCGATTGTCCGGCGTGACGGTTGCATCCTAGTTGAGGTGGCTGGGTCGTCGCCGGTTCCCAGGTTGCGTTCCCAGCGGGGATGAGATCCGCCGGCAATGATCAGCCGGATCCGGTTACCTGGCGCGAAACAGTGGGCGACGGCGTCGAGTTCCAACCGAACCACGCCCGGAGGTTGCGCAGGGTCGAGCCGGACGAATCCGTCGCTAATGTTGCGTGAGCGGCCGTTGGCATCGACTTCCGAAAGGCGCACGAACAGGTCGGCGAAGGGGTTGTCGGAGCCGTGCCCTACCTCCACGACGGGGCTGCCGATGACCTCAAGCCGTGTGGTCAACGGGTCTGACGTGAATGCCAACACGTCGGAACGCGAGGCGAGCGCGCTGTCATCCGTGTAGCCGGCGGTTATTCCCGGGGAAATCTGTGTGACGAAGGCGCCGCCGTACGTGGGGGTCGGGTTCGCCGGGTCATAGGTGAACTCGCCGACTTCGCCCGGGTGGGCCGGTAGCGCGGCCAGGATCTTGCCGGAGCGGGGATAGAAAATCTGCTCATCCGTCGCCGGCGGCCAGGCCGGAAGGTCGCGCCACCCCTCGTCCGGGCCGCTGACGAACACCTTGACCGGCGTGGCGCGGCACCGGTCGCTTGATCCGGCCAGATGCTCGTCGAACCAGACGAGGGCTTCGGGAAGCAGGACGCGGCTGCCTACGGCGCCGCCCTCAGCATGCGTCCATGGGCCGACGGTGAGTCCGACATCGACGCCGCGATCGGCCAGCCGCGCGTACCCGTCCAGGGTCGGGCGGAGAAAACCGTCTTGCCAGCCGCCCTGCAGCAACACGGGGACGTGCACCCGTTGCAGCGCGTCAGTCAGATCGGCGCTCTTCCACCATGGGTCGCCCAAATCCCGCCTGCTGACCCATTCGTGGTACCAGGGTGCCTTCCCGTCCAT
This sequence comes from Acrocarpospora macrocephala, assembly GCF_009687865.1. Classification (GTDB taxonomy): domain Bacteria; phylum Actinomycetota; class Actinomycetes; order Streptosporangiales; family Streptosporangiaceae; genus Acrocarpospora; species Acrocarpospora macrocephala. Next base: position 50,535 of record NZ_BLAE01000027.1, on the reverse strand, counting down.
CAGCTTTTCGGCGGCGTCGGTCAACGGCAGGGCCGCCAAGGCCTCTCGGACGCGGCCCCGGGAAGAGAGAACCGCAAGGACGCGAGGCAGGATGGGCTCCTCCTGCTTGGTCGTGACGAAGGACCATTCGAACATCGTGCTGAGCAAAAACGCCCCGCCGGTGTAGACAAATGCGCCGAAGTTATACGGCGCGCACGCAATAACCGCGGTCACCAGCTCTGGAGGCGGATCCATCAGCAACGCCCACTGGGTGAAGCCGAGGTACGAATAGCCGTGCGTGGCAAAGCGCCCATCGAACCACGGCTGCTCGCGCATCCAAGCGACGATGTCGGCCGCATCGTCGACCTCCCGCATGAACGGTTCGAAGGTTCCCCCCGATCCGAACGTCCCCCGGCACCGGACCAGCACGACCCGATAACCACGGCAGGCAAACACTCCACCCGTCATCGCCGTGCCGACCAAGTTGTAGCCGTAAGGCGAGGTGAGGAGAATCGTTCCCGACACCGGTCCCTTCGGCTCGTAGACATCGGCGAGCAGCTCGACGCCGTCCCTCATCGGGATCCGTAAGTCGCGGGTCACGGTGTAGCTGCTCGTCGCAGCAGGAAGCCGAACGTACTTCGACCACTGCAGGTCGGCGAGCCGTTGCCACAACGTCCGATCCTTCGCTCGCTGGTTCATCTCTCTCCTCCACCTACAACACGTGCTCGGTCATCGATGTAGCATGAACTTTCAGTGATTACTGAAAGTTCATGCTACAGGAGTAAGCTCGTCGCGACACAGTCGAGGGGAATTCCGTGCGCCAAGACGAGATCGATGAGATCGGCGGCTTCATCGAGCGGTTCGCCTCCACTCTCGCTGATGCCGGCTTTCCACGTCTCGCCGCCCGGGTGTTCGCGACCCTCCTGGTCAGCGAGAGCGGGCGCATGACCGCGGCCGAACTCGCGGAGAAATTGCACGCCAGCACGGGCGGAGTCTCGGGCGCCGTCCGCTATCTGGTTCACATTCGCCTCATCCGCACCGAGCGGGATCCCGGAACCCGCCGACACGCCTACGTCGTCGACGGCTCCTGGTATGAGGCCACGGTCACCGCGAACCCGTTCCTCGAAAGAGGCGAGGCTGACCTCCGAGAGGGCATCGCCATCCTCGGCGACTCACCGGCGGCCGACCGGCTGAACGAGACACTCGAACTCATCCAGTTCCTCAGGGACGAGACCCGCGCGATGATGCGCCGCTGGCATGAGGGCAAGGCGGAGCTGCGAACACGGCGAACCGCGCGTCAGGCCTGACCGGCAAACGCTGCTGCTACTCACCGGCAAACTCAGCGTTCCGCCGGATGCCGAGGAAATGACACCAAGCGCGGAACGATCAAGGTGACCCGGAGCGCGGAACCGCCAAAACGCCCAGCTCACAGGACCAGCATGTGACACCGAAACACGGAACCTACATGAAGGAACGATGACGTTGATCTTGCCGGAAGTAGGCGGCGTTGAACAACGCTCGGATAGATCGCCGTTTCAGTGATCAGCCCGAGAAACGCTTCGCCGATGCCACGTGGCTACCGACAGGACCAAAACTGCAACGGGAACTGCAACGGAAAACGATCGCAGGGCGTCTCCCATAAGGGAAACGCCCTGGTCATAAGTGGAGCCGCCTTGGGGAATCGAACCCCAGACCTACGCATTACGAGTGCGTCGCTCTGGCCGACTGAGCTAAGGCGGCGGTGCTGTGGACAGCGAGGTCGAGTCTACAGGGTTTGGAGTGGTTGTCGCGCCTGGGTTAGCAGCGGGTGCCTGCGGCGGGGGGTGTGAGGTTGATCAAGTAGTTGTCTATGGCGGCGTCGATGCAGGTGGAGCCGGACATGTAGGCGGTGTGGCCGTCGCCGTCGTAGGTGAGGAGGACGCCGGAGGTGAGTTGGGTGGCTAGGCCTTCGGCCCACTCGTATGGCGTGGCGGGGTCGCGTAGCGTGCCTACGACGACGATGGGGGGTGCGCCGGGGGCGGTGAGTTTGCGGTCGGGGTCGGGGCCCTTGACCGGCCAGTAGGCGCAGGTTAGGCCGCCCCACGTGATGAACTCGCCGAAGCGGGGGGCCAGTTTGGCGGCTTTGCCGGCGGCCCGGTTGAAGGCGGGGGTGCCGGATGGGACGGCGTGGTCTATGCAGTTGACGGCTGCGTTGGCTTCCGACTGATTGGTGTAGGTGCCGTCTTCGCGGCGGCCGACGAGGAGGTCGGCGAAGCGGAGGAGGTAGGTGCCGTCACCCTGGAAGGCGAGTTTCAGGGCTTCACGGAAGACCCCCCAGGACTTCCGGTCGTAGAGGGGGGTGGCGATACCCCAGGCCAGCCAGCTGTCGTTGATTTTGCGGCCGTCGTTGAGGGTGTTGCGGAGGGGTTGCCGGTCGGCGCGCTGGAGTAGGGCGGTGATCTCGTTGAGGGCGCCCTGGACGGTGGTGCTGGTGAAGGGGCAGTCAGTGGCTTTGAGGCAGTCCTTGATGAAGGCGGTCAGGGCGACTTCGAAGCCTTTGGACTGGACTTCGCTCATTTTGATGGCGGATACGGCGGGATCGACGGCGCCATCGAGGACGAGGGCACGGACCCTCTTGGGGAACAGGTCGGCATATGTCGCGCCGAGGTAGGTGCCGTAGGACTTGCCGAGGAAGGTCAGGCCTTCGTCGCCGAGGACGGCGCGGAGGACGTCCATGTCGCGGGCGGCGTCTGCCGTACCCACGTGTGGGAGGAGTTTTGCGGATTTTTCCTGGCATTTGGTGGCGAAGGTGCGGGAGCCTTCTTCGATTTTGGTGATTTCCGCGGCGGTGTCGGGGCTCATGTCGATGCTCATGTACGCGTCGAGGTCGCCGCCGGTCATGCACCGCACGGCGGTGGATTCGCCTACTCCGCGAGGGTCGAAGCCGACGACGTCGAAGCGGGCTCGCACGTCCGCGCTCACTTGGGTTCGGGCCGCTCTGGCGTACTCGATGCCGGATCCGCCTGGGCCGCCGGGATTGACGAGCAATGACCCGATCCGGTCGCCAGTGGCCCGCAATCGGATGGCGCTGATCTCGATCCGCTCGCCGCGGGGGTCGTCATAATCGAGCGGCACCATGACGAGTGCGCACTCGAAATCGTCGTCGCAATCCTCCCAGTCCGGCTGCTGGGTGTAGAAATCCGCCAGGCCGGAGCTGGGCGCACTCGACGCCCGCGGTGTCTCTCCGCCGCTGCACCCGGAGCCCACCAGAGTGACCAGAGCCAGAACCACGAGGGGACGCTTCACTCTCAGAACACTACCCAGCCTCGCTCAGTTCTCGTCCCCGTCATCCACAGGCCGCTCAGTCTTCGGCCGCGTCATCCACAGGCTGTGTGTACTCCGCCTCGTACGCCTGACGCGGCGCGCACACGCTCGCCTTCGAGCACGCACACCGCCGTCCCCCATCGTTCAATCGAACGATCACCGAATCCGACGGCACGTTGTGCCCGACGACCACCCCAGGTCCTTCGGGCGTGTCCACCGCGAGTCCGGTGCGGGGCGCGGTCGCCCGGAACTCCCCGTACAACGGGTGCTCGTATTTCAGGCAGCACATCAACCGCCCGCAAGCCCCGGCAATCCGCAGCGGATTTACCGGAAGGTCCTGATCCTTCGCCATCCGTACAGAAACGGGCTCGAAGTCTTTCAAGAACGTGGCGCAGCACAGATCGCGCCCGCACGGGCCGATTCCGCCCTGCAGGCGTGCTTCGTCCCGCGGGCCGATCTGCCGGAGTTCGACCCGGGCCCGGAGGTTACGCGCGAGATCGCGAACAAGTGCCCGGAAGTCCACCCGGTGCGGCGCCGAAAAGTAGACGGTGTAGACGTTCTCCTCGTCCACATAATCGACGCCGATCACCTTCATCGGGAGTTCGTGGCGTTTGATCAGGCGCTTGGACACGCTTCTGGCCTCGGCGCGGCGGCGGCGGTTGCTCTCGTCGCGGCTGAGATGCTCGTCTCCGGCCATCCCGGCGCAGACCGGCAGTCCGCCGACGTCCTCGCTCACCCACTGGGGCGCCCAGATGCATTCGGCAACCTCGTTGCCGGCATCGGTCGGCACCAGCACCTTGTCGCCGACCTTCGGGCTGTGCTCACCCGGATCCAGGTAGTAGAGCCGCCCATATCGGGTGAAGCTCACGGCCATCATCATGCCCAACGAGCCGGCCTCCTCGATCTGGTACGCCTCACGGCCACCTTACGTGGAGTCCGATCACCATGCGAGTTCCGCGGCGAACTGGGGGACAGGGTCGGGTTCGCCCGTGGTCAGCGGACGGTATACGCCATCGGTGACGGCCCCGATCTTGCTGCCCTGCTGGATGAGCAGGTTCTCACCCGTTCCGTCCAGGTCCAGGAGCTGCGCGAAGCCCGTCTGCGTTGTCCGGTAGAGGACCTCCTCGGCATGTCCGTCCTCGGCGCTGAAGGCGACGATTCCTGATATGCCTTCCTTCCGTTTTACTGTGCCGTCCACCACCTCAACCGCGTTGAATCCCATCATTCCGAGCAGGCGGCTGCCGTCCGGGGACAGAAGGACTCCGAACAGGCCGCCGGAGAGTCCTTCGTAGGAGTCGGGCAGGGATATCGTGCGCGCTTGGTCCAGGTTGTCGCCAGGCGCGTTGGTGTCCAGGACCTTGATGTTCCCGGGCTCGGAGCACATCCACTGCGCGGATGTCTGCGGCAGGGTGACGAACCGGCACGACGACATCCCCGATGGCATGCTTCGCACGGTTACCGACCCATCGGTCGGATAGGGCGTCATCGGCTTGGGTGTCGGGAGCTCGCTCGGAGGGGGGCTTCCGCTGCCCTGGTTGACCCCTGCCGACGGCGTGGGGATAGCGGTGACCGTAATGGTCGGGTTTGGCGTGGGGACAACCGTGGCCATGGTGTCCGCCGGGTTCGGCGTGGGGACAGCTGTGGCCATGGCGTCCGCCGGGTTCGGCGTGGGGATGGTCGTGACCATGGCGTCCGCCGGGTTCCCCGAGGGGATGACCGTGATCGTGGCCGTGGGCCTGGCATCCGGCGGGGGGAGAGTGGTGGACGTGGCCTCTCCCGGGAGCAAGGTGATCGTGACCGCCGGCTCAGGGAGAGGTAGCGCCGAACCACTCGGAAGCGGCAGCACGATGTCCGCACTAGGCACGGGCGTCGCCACGACCACGGGCGGTTCGGCAATGGCCAGCGCCGCGGGAGGACCCGGTCGGAAGGCGACATGACTGCCATCGGCGCTCATGGACAGATCCGTCACGCCAAACCCGTCCGGCGACTTCCACGTCCGGCTCTCCCCCGTCGCCGTGTCCGCGACCACGAGGCCGGCGACCTGCCCGGGGGCACACGGTTGCAGCGCGTACGCCAGCTTCGTCCCGTCCCCGCTCACCGCCAGCCCGCTCACCCTGTTCCCTTCGGGCGGCACGCTCGGAACCGTACCGAACTCAAGGATTTTGCCGTTCTCGTCCAGCAGCAGCCGATACAGGTTGGATCCGCACAGGCGTTTAGAGCTCGCGACGTAGAAGAGCCGATTGTCCTGAGCGGCCTGAACGGTGGTGAACCATTCCTCTTTCCCCAGATCGTCATAACGATCGGTTTCGACGCCGCCGTCGACGGTTCTGACGACGATGCCGTCCCGCGCGTCGACGAGGAACTTCGGCGGCACCGGCGCCGAAGCGGCCGAGTTGAGCCCGCCGCCGGCGACGAACATGCTGCCGCCCGCGATCGCCGCCGTCACCGCGGTGGCCGCCGCGACCGGCACCAACCAGGTCCTGGTACGGCTTGCGCCCAGCTCCAGCGGACGGACACTGTCAATGGTCGCTCCGGTCGCCCGAGTCGCGTCGCGCAGCCGGTCGATGATGTCGTTCACGAGCGTTCTCCCAGCAGCCGTCCGAGCGCGTCCAGCGCCCGGGACGTGGTGGACTTGACGGTGCCCCGGCTGACCCCCATGACCTGGGCGGTCTCCTCCTCCGACAGCTCCGCGTAGTAGCGCAGCAGGAGGGATTCGCGCTGCCGCGCGGGCAGCCGGTGCAGGGCGGCCATGACCTCGCGGCGCTCGGCCCCGAGCAGCGCCGCCGACTCGGCCGACCAGACCGGCGGTTCGTACGTCCCGGCGAACATCGACGGCAGCCGCCGACGCCGCAACACCGACCTGGAATTGTTCAGTACGGCACTGCGCAGATAAACCAGTGCCTTATCGGGATCCTTGAGATGGCGAAACCGCCGGTGCAGCCCGAGAAACGCATCCTGCACCACGTCTTCGGCGCTCTCCCGGTCCCCGACCATGAGCAAAGCGAGCCGCGCCAGGCCGACCGCGTGCTCGGCGTAGAGCCCGGTGATCGCCTCATCGTGCTCCCCGGGGGGTTTGTGGAGGTCCATGATTTCGGCCTGCATGTTCCAGAGACGCGGAAACCGGGCCGAGGTTGCTCGGTTAGCCTCGGGGGTTTCTGAGGGAGAGGGTCATCGCTTCGACCGCCATCTGCGGATTGACGTTGGCGGCCAGGCGTTCCCGGCACAGCATGATCGCGTCCACGCGGCGCAGGGTGTCCTCTGGGGTGCCGGCTCGGGCAAGAACGTCGAGGTCGGAGCGTCGATCCTCGTTGGCGAGTTCGACTTGGGCGCCGAACTGTACGGCGAGGACGTCGCGGTAGAGCGCCATCAGATCGAGGAGGGCGAGGTCGAGTGACTCGCGTTTGATTCGGGTGGCGCGGGATTTCTGCGCGTTCTCCAATTCCTTCAACGCGCCGGCGCCGCCGCGGATCAGGCCTTTGTTGAGGCCTTTGCCGGATGATCCTTCGCCGTAGAGGGCGCGGAGTTCGGAGATCTCGGTTTCGTTGAGTTCGGTGGTCGCGGCGGCGGCGTCCTCGTCGGCTGTTTTGACCAGGCGTTCTGCGGCGGTGATGCATTCGCCTACGCCGGTGAGGGTTCTGGGTAGGGAGAGTACGGCGTCGCGGCGTTGCCGTACCGATTCGTCGAGGGCTAGGCGGCGGGCGCGGGCGAGGTGGCCCTGGGAGGCGCGGGCCGCTGATTCGGCGATGGGGTGGGGGACGTTGTCGCGGGTTGTCAGGACGTGGGCGACGGCCTGGGTGGAGGGGGTGCGCAGGGTTACCACCCGGCAGCGGGAGCGGATGGTGATGATCATGTCGTCGGCGGCGGGGGCGCAGAGGAGCCAGACGGTGCGGGGTGGGGGTTCTTCGATGGCTTTGAGTAGGGCGTTGGCGGCTTGTTCGGTGGCGCGGTCGGCGTCCTCGAACAGGACGATGCGCCAGCCGCCGAGGGTGGCTCTACCGGCTGCCCTCAGGATGAGTTCGCGGGTTTGTTTGACGCTATAGGAGAGGCCTTGGGGGCGTACCGACTCGAGGTCTGGGTGGGAGCCGACCTCGATCTGGTGGCAGGAGTCGCAGTGGCCGCAGCCCTGGTGGGGGCAGAGGAGCGCGGCCGCGAATGCCTTGGCGGCGGCGGATCTGCCTGAGCCTGGTGGGCCGGTGAACAGCCAGGCGTGGGTCATGCCGGCCCCTCGGCCTCCGGCGAGCACCTCGGCCGCGGCTGAGGCGGCCTGCCTCAGGACGACGGCAGCCCGCTCTTGACCTACAAGATCATCGAACACACCCACGTGCCCAGGGTAGTGTCTGGGCGCTGCGACCGGGGCGGTGGTTGCCGTGGATCTCCCGCCTCGGGGCTCCGCCCCGCCGTT
>NZ_BLAE01000027.1:0-42334 GCF_009687865.1 Acrocarpospora macrocephala | reverse complement strand
GTTCTCCCACCCACCCACCCTTTATTGTTTCCCCGGGCTCCGCCCGGCCCCGCCCGCTCTCCGGGGCTTCGCCCGGACTACCCGTCCCCCGGGGCTTCGCCCGGAACTGACCGCCGCCGGGCGTTGCCACCAAAGAATGCCCCCACAAGCTCCGCCCGCTCTCCGCAGCTCCCCAGAACTGCCTGCCCGAGAGGCTTCGCCCTCCAGACCGCCCTGCGGGCTTCGCCCTACAAACTGCCCCATAGGGTTCACCCGGAACTGACGGCCCTCCGGGGCTTCGCCCTCCAGAACAGCCCACACGCTCCGCCTGGCTTCGCGCGCGCTCTGCCGGGACTGCCTAATCGCGAATGGCCGGCATGGTCCCCGTGTTGGCCTCTGCCTCAAGTGGGACAGGGTCAGGAAGGATTTCTCGGACCTTGTCCTGGATCAAGCGGGTGACGTCGGTCTGAGCGAGGGTGCCGTCGACGACGAAATAGCGGTCGGGCTCGGCCGTGGCGAGGGAGCGGAATTCGCGGCGGACTCGTTCGTGGAAGTCCATTGGTTCGGATTCGATGCGGTCCGCGGGGGAGGCGAAGCGGCGCAGGCCCACCGAGGGGGGGACGTCGATGAGGACGGTCAGGTCGGGGACCAGGCCGCCGGTGGCCCAGGCGTTGACCTTGGCCACGTCCTCGGTGTCGAGGGAACGCCCGGCGCCCTGGTACGCGAGGGACGAATCCACATATCGATCACAGACGACCATCGAATTCCGGTACAAAGCCGGGCGGATGACCTTTTCTACGTGTTCGGCCCGGTCAGCCGCGTACAGCAGGGTTTCCGCGCGGGCGGAAAGCCCTTGATGGGTGGAGTCGAGCAGGATCGCCCGCAGCCGCATGCCAATCTTGGTCGAACCGGGCTCGCGCGTCTGGACGACATCGAAGCCCTGGTCGCGCAGCCAGATGGCGAGCAGCCGGGATTGTGTGGTCTTGCCCGAACCCTCCCCGCCCTCGAACGCGATGAACATGCCGCGCGCCTGCTCGTCCTCAGCGGGCACGAACTTCTCGCCCCGCAACGCGGCCAGCAGATCGACGCTGATCGGAATGCCACGCCGATCGTCCATGTGCCTGAGCGCGAGCACGCCCACGATCACCGCGACCAGCGCCCCGATGAGCATCACCAGGTTGGACCCGTCGAAACGGTAACTCATCCCGCCGATCGTGAACGGATGGCTGCCGAACAGCCCCGCCAGCGTGGACCCGAACGCGACCACCAGGAGCAGCACCACGCGGGCCAGCGACTGCAGGAACGAGAACGTCCGCCCCCGCAACTGATCTTCGACTTCGAGCCCGATCATCGTGTACCCGATGATCCAGGCGATCCCCGCGCACGCTCCCAGCACCACCGTGAGCATGACCACGATCACCAGGTTGTGGACAAGCGCGATCGCCACCAGCACGGTGCCCGCGAGAATGATCGACAACCCGAACAACCGCCGCCGCGACAGCTCCCTCAGCAGCCGCAACCCGAAGAACATGCCCAGCGCCATCCCGACGAAGACGGCCCCGAACACGGTTCCATACGCGGCGTCGCCTCCCCCAAGCACCTCCACGTACGTCTTGGCGACCCCCACCACGGCCCCACCCGCGGCGAACGCCCCCAACATCCCAATGATCAATCCCCGGACGGTACGGTTCGCACCCACGAACCGCCATCCCTCCACGATCTGCCGGAGCACCGACGGCGCCGCGGCCCCGACATGCCCCTTCGGAATGTCACGTAACGTGAAAATCAACCCAGCCGACACCAGGTACGCCAGCGCGTTGATCCCCAACGCCAGATCCGTGGGCTGCCCGCTGAACGACGGCGTCAACGAGCCGATCACGTTCACCGTCACCGACAGGAGCGCGAACAGCGCAGCGGCCAGCGGCGCGGTGCCGTACGTGACGAGCAGGTTCAGCTGGTTGGCCTCCTCCAGCCGATCCTTGGGCACCAGATTGGGGACGGTCGCGTCCTTGGCCGGAACCCAGAACAGGTTCACGCATTCGACCAGGAATGTCGCGATCACGATCCACTGGTAGCTGCCGACCAGCGGAATCGACAGCACGACGGCGAACCGGGAGACGTCCGCCAGGACCATGGTGAGGCGCCGGTCGAACCGGTCGGCGAAGGCTCCGGCCACCGGGCCAAGCAGGATCGCGGGCAGCATCTTGGCGATGAAGACACCGCCGATGGCCAGGCTCTGCGTCTGGTAACCGTCGTCCTGCGTGAGGTTACCGGCGAGGGCCGTGAGCGCGATGATGTTGAGCCAGTCACCGAGGCTGCAGACCGACATCGCCGTCCACAACCTGCGGAAAGGCGCGTTCGCCAGCACATGCGGCGGCTTGCGGCGAGGGACCGCCCGGCCAGGGGAGCTCATGATGTCAGCGTATCCAGGTGTTCGCTGGGCTTGGGGGGTGTGAGCGGGCCGGATTTGCCCCGCCTGCTCATCGCCTGAGGGTATTACGTCACAGCTGTCTAGCGCAGTCAGGTCAACGCGATCGTCATCCCCTTTTTCTAGCCCCTCCGCCCCTCCATTCCCCCTGCTCACCTCAGCCAGCCAGCCCCTGACCTCGATCAATCCCCCAGCCCGCCACACCCGTTCCGGCTGCTCACACCCACCAGATAGACCCCAACCCCAATCAACCGACCCCACGTACGGGGCGGGCTGATCTCGGATTCTCAGGCCCTGGAGGTAGCCGGTCGGTGGTGGCGCCCCAGGCGTCGAGGATGTCGTCCGCGTCCATGACCAGGGCCATGTGCAGCGACATCATGCTCAGGGCGGCCCGTTCGAGCCGCTCGTCCGTGCCGCGGACGAGATCGCGGGCCACGAGGACGCGGTAGCCGAGGTTGGAGGCGTCGAAGGCGGTGTTGAGCACACAGCAGTCGGCCATGATGCCGTCGAGCGCCACAGCCGTGACACCCATCTGCCGGAGCAGGAAGTCCAGGTCGGTGGGGTAGAAGGCGGACAGGCGCTTCTTGCCGGTGACGATCTCGTCCCGTGGGTCGATCTCGGTGGCGAACGCGGTCCACGGGCTGCCGGCGAGCGCGTGCTCCGCCGCGTTCGGGATGTCGCCGACAAACTCGGGGAACGTCGTGCGCCAGGCGCTCGGAATGCCACGTACGTCGTCGACACCGGAGGAGCGCAACTCCGACCGTACGTGGATGATCGGGATGCCGGCCGCCCTCGCCTCCCGGTGGAAGTCGTCGATCCCCGCGACGATGTCGCGCCCCCTGGGGGCGGGACAGGGGCACAGCGGCGAGTCCGAGAGGTGCCCCTGGTGCATGTCGATGGAGACGACAGCGGTCCTGTCCGGCACGACGAAGTCGTGGTAGCGGCCGTCGTCCGGCAGCGGCCTGCGTTCTTCGTAGACGTAGTGATGGGGCATGGTGTGGGCCTTCAGACGTTCGACGAGGGCGGGACGGCCAGCGCGGTGACCGCGGGCGGTACGGCGTCCGCGGGCCTCCCGCGCTCGAGCATCGGCCGGATGCCGACGTTTACGATCAGGTGGAGGACTACCAGCATGATGATCCCGAGCATCATCGGGCTGCCGACGATGGCGGCGACGCTCGGGGAGATCCCGGCCATGATACTGGCGGGCAGGAACTGGAGCCCCAGGGCGATGATGAACGCCGGCGCCGCGACGGCCAGGTTCAGGTCATCCCATTCGACCGTGGAGAGCAACTGCACGCCGCTCATCGCGATGATCCCGAAAAGGATCGTGGACGCGGCCGACAGGACAGGCGAGGGCAGCCCGGCGATGAACAGGCTGATGCCCGGGATGAACGCCAGCACGATGGCCGCGCCACCCGCCGCGGCCGTCACGAAGCGGCTGCCCACGCCGGTGACCCGGACAATCCCGGCGTTCTCCGGGTAGGACGTGGTGCCGATCCCGCCGAAGAGCGAGCCCACCGTCGTACCGAAAAACTCCGTGAACAGGCCCCGGTTGGTACGGCTCAGCCCGACCCGCTGCCCACCCCAGCTACCGACGAGGCTGTACATCCCGGCGGACTCGGCGCCGGCCTGGAAGAAGGCGAGCATCATCACGACGACGACCGACCACTCGACGCCGAACCCGAAGGGCAGCCAGGTCGGGGCGTGAACGAGCGGAACGGACCCGGCGCCGGACGGGGTCCACAGGCCGGCGACCGCCGCGACCAGGGTCCCGGCGGCGATGCCCCAGACGATCGCCGCGCGCCGTACCACCGAGTTGCCCCCGAAGATCAGGCAGCCGAGCACCGTGATGACGGTGACGACGCTGACCCAGAAGTTGGGCGCCCCATATCCGGGGGTTCCCGACACCCCGAACCAGCCGCTCACGCCGATGCTGGCCAGTTGCGCGCCGATGATGACGAACAGCGTGCCGAAGACGATGGGCGAGGAGGAGAGCTTGGAGATGTGACCGAACAGCCCGAACTGCTTGATCGGGATGCTGAGGGCCATGCAGATCAGCCCGGCCACCATCATGGACCCGAAGGCGGTGCCGAGCCCGAAGGTGGCGCCTGCCGCGCTGAGGGCGACGAAGAACCCGGCGGTGGGGCCTTGGACGATGGGCAGCTTCAGCAGGCGGCTCGACTGGAGGACGGTGATGATCCCCGTCATCAGGAAACAACCCTGGACGATGTAGCTCACCTGCACCTGCGACAGCTGCAGGGACTGGCCGATGAGCACCGGGAAGATCCAGATTCCGGTGAGGGCGAGCAGGTGCTGAAGGCCGAACAGCCCGGTCCTGGGGGCCGAGAGTCGCTGTTCGATGCCGATGGCCAAAGTTGCCGACGGGGCTTGGTCCATGTTGATCACCGATCTGTATGCGGTGTGATTGTACCGACTTCAGTACAGATGAAGTCCTATCACGTGGCTTACGCGCCCCGAAAGGCGTCAATGTTACAGCAGTGTTGAAATTTGGCTGCAAATCCAGCGTCATGATTCAACGACATTGAACTCGCGATCGCCTCGGCCGAACCCGATCCAGCCGAGCAGGAAGCCCAGCAGCGCGCCAATGATCACCTTGCGGGCGTCGGTGACGATGCCGCCGAAGACGCGGACCGCCGCGGTCGCCCACGGTCCATGCTCCGGCAAGATCGGGCACTCGGTTGATGTCCGCAAGCAGGCCGGGCCGTTCGCGATGGCGCACCGGCCGGCTGGCGGGGTGACGGGGGATCCTGAGGGGCAGCTGAGAGGCTGCGGCTGGGCCGCCGGGTGGCTCGTAGCATTGCGGGGGACATGGCGGCCGGCCCGCCCGGGGCGGCGGAGGTCGGAGTGGGGCAGGTCGTGGGATTTCTCGCTTTCGTTCTGGTTGCGGTCTTTGGGATCCACTACTACTTGTGGCGGCGGCTGATCCGGGGGACCACGGCCCCAGGGCGGAACAGGCGGATCCTGACATGGACGCTGGTCGTGCTCGCCGGGCTGCTGGTTGCGGCCTTGATCGGCACCAGGATCTTCCCCTCGGAGACGGGACACGCACTCGCCTGGCCTGGGTACCTCTGGTTGGCGATCATGTTCTACCTGGCGGTCATCCTGCTCGTGCTGGAGATTCCCAGGGCGATCGCACTGATCATCCTCAGGCGCCGCGAGCACAAGCCGAGCCAGGCGCTCCCGGTTCCGGTGCCCGCCGGCGGCGCGCCGCCCGTCGAGATCGCGCCTGACGAGAGCCCTGTCCTGCCACAACTCGACCGACGCCTGTTCCTTTCTCGTACGGCTGCCGCCGTCGCAGGCGTGGGGGCGATCGCCACGGTCGGGTACGGCATGCGCACCGCCTTGGGCGATCCCATCATCGAGCGAGTCCCCGTACGGCTGGCCCGGCTGGATCCGCGGATGAACGGTTTCCGCATCGCCGTCGTGAGCGATATCCATCTCGGCCCGCTCACCGGCATCAACCACACCGAACGAATCGTCCGAATGATCAATGGCCTGGAGGCCGACATCGTCGCGATCGTTGGCGACCTGGTAGACGGAACGGTCGCCGAACTGGGCCCACTGGCCCGCCCCCTGCGGAACCTCGAATCACGCTATGGGTCATATTTCGTCACAGGAAACCACGAGTACTACACCGCCAACGGACCAAAGGAGTGGATCGACGAGCTCAACACGCTTGGCGTGCGCTCATTGCGCAACGAACGCGTAGAGATCTCTCACGCAGGCGCCACCCTCGACCTGGCCGGCGTGAACGACATCAACGGCACCACCATGGACGACGGCCCCAACATGGCCAACGCCCTCACCGGACGAGACACCACACGCCCAGTCGTGCTCCTCTCCCACCAGCCGGTCCAAGTCCACGACGCCGCAAACTACGGCGTCGACCTACAACTCTCCGGCCACACCCACGGCGGCCAAATGGCCCCCTTCAACCTCATCGTCCCCCTACAACAACCAGTCGTCCAAGGCCTCGACGTAGTCGACGGAACCCAGATCTACGTCACCCGCGGCGCCGGCTTCTGGGGCCCTCCAGTCCGCATAGGCGCCCCTCCAGAAATCTCTCTACTCGAACTCCACCCATAACCACCCCACGGGCCGCCGCCCCCCACAGACGGTCGGCCCGTTCGCCGCTATCGCAAGATCGGGAAATTGCCGCGAAAGACGTTATGCGGATCGCGGCTACGCTTCAGCTCGCGCAGCCGGAGCAGTGTAGCTTCCGGGAAAGCCTTGGATGCGTCCTCGCCAGGAGCCAAGCACATATACGGCTTGGTCCCGCTGACATACCCCTCAAAAGCACCCGCCATCTCCGCCATCTTGGCCTCGACGGCGATCCTGGCCTCGGGATCCGACGGAACTCCGAACATGGAGAGCAGGAAGGGCTCGATCAAGGGCGGAACCACCCCTCCATCAGGCCGATCCACAGCTACGGCTCCGCCGAGCTGGCGGAGTTGCAGGCTGGTCAGCGGCTCCATGGACTTGGCGTTGGCGAGCAGGAGCTGGGCCACCGTGTCGTCCAGGACGGTGAGAAGTTCGCTGCGCCACAGCCCAGGGCTCGGCTCAATGGGTTCGGCGCAAATGCCGCCCAACTCCTCTACCGGCATGACGCCACGATTATCCGAGATCACCCCCTCAACCGCTTCGAGGCGACTCAGCAATCTCTGCGCCTCACCAGCTTCCCCCAGAAACGTCACATCGACAGCGACCGAGGGCGCGGCATCGGGCGGCTGGAACAGATTGAACCAAACCGCCAGGTCCTCGGGAGCCGTCGCGGTGACCTCACGATAGGCGTCCAGAACGTAAGAAGCCCGATCAGCCGCCCAGAGCATCCGCCCGCCGTACAACTTCGGAGCGGGCGGGAGGTCGAACTCCATCGCGGTGACGACGGCGAAGTCACCGCCGCCCCCGCGCAGCGCCCAGAACAGATCGGGATCGGTTTCCGGCGTCACCCTGACCGGAAGCCCGTCGGCGTCCACCGCGTCGAAGGCCCGGACGGTGTTCGCGGCGAAGCCGTACTTGCGGCCGAACCAGCCGACACCCCCGCTCAGAACAGCGCCGAGCGCGCCGACCGTGGCAGAGCTGCAGACCAGGCCGGTCAGCCCATGCGGGCTGGCCGCCGCCAGAACCTGACCCCAGGTCGCCCCCGCGCCGACCCGAGCCGTACGCGTCACAGGATCGACCGCCACATCGTTCAACCGATCGGTCCGCAGCAGGATCACACCATCCACGTCCCCGCTGGGCCGATGCCCAGCCCGCTGCGCGGCGACGGTCAACCGCTCCTGCCGCGCGTACGTCACCAGAGTGGCCACGTCATCGGCGTCGTAGGCCTCCACCACCGCCAGCACCCACTGATCGATCGCCCGGTTCCACGGCTTCCTGGCCTCGTCAAAACATTCATCGCCACGCAACACCACGCGGCCTTTGATCGTCTGGCGCAGATCGTTCAAGGTCATGCCCGGCTCCACGAGTCGAATAGGGGGACACGTTGTTCCTACCCGACGACCCTAGACACCGCCTCCGACAGAATCTCCCCCACTTATCCGCAGGTCAACGCCACCCTAACCACCAGGCAACCCCAACCCACAAAAGCCATCAACCACACGAGAACCCACAAAGACCCCCGGACCCCCAACCCCTTAGCCCGAAATATCAGCCAATATCAACCAGGGAAAAAGGGTTCAGGCGCACCGGCGCCCCCAAAGGTCAGGGCCCGCAGCCAGCAACGGCCACGAGCCCAGAACCACCCAGCAAAGCTACTTCTTCGTCGCCGCCGGCCGCGCCCGCGTAGCCCGCTTCGGCTTGGGCGCAGGCTCCCGCGCCCGCCGCTCCGCCAGCAACTCAGCCGCCCGCGCGATCGTGATCTCCTCCACCGTGTCCCCCTTACGCAAGGACGCGTTGGTAACCCCATCCGTCACGTACGGCCCGAACCGCCCGTCCTTCACCACAACCGGCTTATTCGAGTTGGGATCATCCCCCAACTCCCGCAACGGCGGCGCCGCAGCCCGCCCACGCCCCCGCGGCTTCGGCTGCGCGAACAACGCCTTGGCCTGCTCGATCGTCACCGTGAGCAGCTCCTCCTCAGCCCCCAACGACCGAGAATCAGTCCCCTTCTTGATGTACGGCCCGAACTGCCCGTTATACGCCACGACCTCTTCGCCCTCGATCTCCCCAACCACCCGGGGAATCGTCAGCAACATCAGCGCATCCTCAAGCGTGATCTCCTGCAGATCCATCGACTTGAACAACGAACTGATCCGCGGCTTGGGAACATCCGCCTTCTTCGTCCGCTTCTTGGCCCCATCCGCGGCAGGCACCGGCTCCGGCAGCACCTCCGTGACATACGGCCCGTACTTCCCGTCCCGCGCCTGGATCACGAACCCGGTCTCCGGATCCTTACCCAGCTCACGCGTAGTGCTCGGCCGCGCGAACAACTCCTCGGCCTTCTCCGCCGTGAGCTCATCCGGCGTCATGTCCTCCGGCACATTGACCCGAGCCCCGTCCCGATCCAGATAGGGCCCGAACCGCCCCACCCGGATCACGATGTCACTCCCCCGGATCGGGAACGAGCTGATCTCCTTGGCGTCGATGTCGCCAAGATCGCTGACCATCTCCTTGAGGCCCTCGTCCCCCTCGCCCTCGCCGAAGTAGAAGCGCCGCAACTCCGGCACCCGCTCCGCCCGATCATTGGCGATGTCGTCGAGCACCTTCTCCATCTCGGCCGTGAAGTCGTAGTCGACCAGATTCCCGAAATGCTGCTCAAGCAGGTTGTTCACCGCGAACGCCAGGAACGACGGCACCAGCGCCGTGCCCTTCTTGAACACATACCCGCGATCCAGGATCGTTCCGATGATCGACGCATACGTCGAGGGCCGTCCGATCTCCCGATCTTCCAGCTCCTTGACCAGCGACGCCTCGGTGTATCGCGCGGGCGGCTTGGTCGCGTGACCGGCCACGTTGAGCTCCAGCGCGGTCAGCGCGTCCCCTTCGGCCAGGTTCGGCAGCCGCTTCTCGGAGTCGTCCCGATCCGTGGACGGATCATCGGCCCCTTCCACGTACGCCTTGAGGAACCCGTGGAACGTGATCGTCCGCCCGGTGGCGCTGAACTCGGCCTCCTCCCGATCGGCGAGGACCTTCACCGACACCGACTCGCCCACCGCGTCCTTCATCTGCGAAGCCACGGTCCGCTGCCAGATCAGCTCGTACAGCCGGAACATGTCCCCAGAGAGCCCGGTCTCGCCAGGCGTGCGGAATTCCTCCCCGGATGGCCGGATCGCCTCGTGCGCCTCCTGAGCGTTCTTGACCTTGCTCGCGTACACCCGCGGCTTGTCCGGCACATACGCCGAGCCGTACAACTTGACCGCCTGGCTCCGCGCCGCCGCCACCGCGGTCTCCGACAGCGTGATGCTGTCGGTTCGCATGTAGGTGATGAAGCCGTTCTCGTACAGCTTCTGCGCCACCTGCATCGTGTACTTCGCGGAGAACCCCAGCTTCCGGCTGGCCTCCTGCTGCAATGTGGTCGTCCGGAACGGCGCGTACGGCTTCCGCGTGTACGGCTTGCGCTCAACCGACCGCACCGCGTACGACGCCCCGGCCAGCCGCCCCGCCAGCGAGGTCGCCGCCGCTTCGTCCAGATGCAGGACATCGCCGTTCTTCAGCTGCCCGGTGGAGGCGAAGTCACGCCCCTGCGCGACCCGCTTACCGGCCACACCGGTCAACGTCGCGCCGAACCGGCTCGGGTCGTCGGCCTTGCGGCCGGTGTCGAAGACGGCGGCCAGATCCCAGTAGGCCGCCGACGTGAACGCCATCCTGTCGCGTTCCCGCTCGACCACGAGCCGGGTCGCGACCGACTGCACTCGCCCGGCCGACAGCCGGGGCTTGACCTTCTTCCACAGGACCGGGCTGACCTCGTATCCGTACAAACGGTCGAGAATTCGCCGGGTTTCCTGGGCGTCGACAAGCCGCAGGTCCAGGTCACGCGGGTTGGAGACCGCGTCCTGGATCGCCTGCGGCGTGATCTCGTGGAACACCATGCGGTGCACCGGGACCTTGGGCTTGAGCACCTCGCGCAGGTGCCACGCGATGGCCTCGCCCTCGCGGTCCTCGTCCGTCGCGAGGTAGAGCTCGTCGGCGTCCTTGAGGAGCGCCCGGAGCTTCGTTACCTGGGACCTCTTGTCCGGATTCACGACGTACAGCGGCTCGAAATCGTGGTCTACGTTCACGCCGAGTTTGGCCCACGACTCTCCCCTGTACTTTTCCGGGATGTCGTCGGCCTTGCCTGGCAGGTCACGGATGTGACCGATGCTGGATTCCACGATGTAGCCGCGCCCGAGGTACCCAGCGATCGTCTTCGCCTTCGCGGGCGACTCGACGATCACCAGGCGGGTTCCGCCGGCGTTGCCGTTGTTGGCTGGCACGCTGCTACCTACCTCGCTGTTCGCTGTCGTATCCCCGTACTTACCGGAGTCGTGACTCTGCCGACTCCGTTTCGACGGTAACCCGTCTCCGGTAGTCCTACCCCCACGGGCTACCCGGATCGGTCACCGCCTGGACCCGTCTCTCCACGAGGACGCAGAATAGAGCCCAAGAGGTTCCACCGTCCCAACGGGAGACTAATCGCAGATGCAGGAGTACTCCTACATGGATCTGTACTTGCCGCGCGGAACATCACGCGAAACCGCCCGCCAGGTACTGACCGAGCATGCGGAGTACGGGCATTGGGAACTGGACCGGCTGCGACTGTATCCCGACGGAAGCCGGCGCGTACGCCTACGGCGAAAGATCATACGTGTCGCCCGAACCATGTGATCGTCCCAAGTCACGCCAGTTCCGCGTGAAAAAGGCTTTGCCCGTCCCGGGCCGCGCCCCCGGAACGGGCAAAGCTTCTCTGCTCCCATCCGCTGGATGCGGGGAGCGTCTGTGGTCACCCGGATAAGGGTGAGAAAACCGTTACCTTCGACCGACGGCCTTGTTACCTCCGGCCGGGACGAAAGCGACGGGTGGAGGCGAAGAGCGCCGCCGAGGCGGCGAACATCGCGCCGAGCAGCAGGGCCGCCAGCGAGCCCGCGTTCATCCCGGTCACGCCGACCGGCTGGGCGGCGCTCATCAGGCCGAGACCGCCGACCGGCAGCGCACCGGCCGCCTGGCCGAGCGAGCTCGCCAACGGCAGCGAACCGGCCAGATCGCTCACCGGACTGGCGGCGGCAGCCGTACGGGACGGGGCCGCGGGAGCGGCGGGCGAACCGGGCAGACCAGGCAGGCCGGGCAGCGCGGGCAGGCCGAGCATGCTCGGCAGGTCACCCACGACCGGCAGCGCGGGCAGGCCCGCGGCGCTCATCTTCTGCGTGAAGTTGCCCACGTCCTTGACCCCCGCCAGGGCCGGGACCGAGGGCAGGCCGGGCAGCATGCCGCTCGCCTGGGCGGCGTTGACCTTGCCCCAGCTCTTGGTCCAGTACGCGTAGCCGTCGTCCACGGCCGACTGGGCCACCGCGGCCGGGCCGACCCGCGAGCCGCCCAGGCAGCCCGCGGCGGCGTCACCCAGGACGGCGACCGCGTTGCCGCAGGCGTTGATCGGCGCCGTGATCGGCGCCACGACCTGGTTCCCGGCCAGCACCCCGGACTTCCCGTCAGTACGGTTGCCGCCGCCGCCAGGCCCGCCATCGGCGGAGACCCCGCCCTTGCAGTGCGCCTCGGAGGCGCCCAGCGCGGCCACCGCGTTACCGCAGGCGTTGATCGGCGCCGTGATCGGCGCCACGACCTGGTTGCCCGCCAGCACGCCCGAGCGCCCCGACGTGGTGTTGCCCCCGGCGCCCTTGCCGCCGTTCTTCACCGACGAGCCCCCGATGCAGCCCGCGAAGGCCTCCCCCGCGATAGCCACGGCGTTGCCGCAGATGTTGATGGGCGCGGTGATCGGCGCGACCACCTGGTTCCCGGCCAGCACCCCGGACTTCCCGTCCGTACGGTTGCCACCGGCGGCCGTGCCCGGCATGGTGTTCTGCACGTCGGTGCCGCCCTTGCAGCCCGAGATGGCGCCGCCGACGGAGTTGCCGCACAGGTTGATGGGCAGGCTGACCGGCGCGATCACCTGGTTGCCGCTGCCGGCCCCGAACCGCCCGTCGGTGTCGTTCCCGGTCGAGCCCGCGGCGGTGTGGTAGCGAGGTCGGGGCTTGCCGGGCTTGCCGGTGTTGGTCACCGACGAGCCGCCCTTGCAGCCCGAGAACGCCTCACCGAAGATCGCGACGGTGTTCCCGCAGATGTTGATCGGGCCGCTGATCGGCGCGATGATCTGGTTGCCGCCGAGCGCGGAGGACCGCCCCGAGGTGGTGTTGCCGCCCGGGCCGACCCCGGTGTTCTTGACCGACGAGCCGCCCTTGCACCCGGCGACGGCGTCCCCGAAGATCGCGATGGCGTTGCCGCAGGCGTTGACGGGCGCGCTGATCGGCGCCGTGATCTGGTTGCCGCCGAGCAGGCTGTGGTCGCCGTTGGTGGTGTTGCCACCGGCGCCGCCCTGGCCGGAGTTCTTGACCGACGAGCCGCCCAGGCAGCCCGCGTCGGAACCACCGAACAGCGACACCGCGTTGCCGCAGGCGTTGACCGGCGCGCTGATCGGCGCGTTCACCTGGTTGCCGCCGAGCACGCTGCCGTTACCGGAGGTCTTGCCGGGAATGCCCTTAGTGGTGTTCTCGACGGACGCGCCGCCCTTGGACCCGGCGGTCGCGTCGCCCGCCACGCCGACCGCGTTTCCGCTGATGTCGATCGGCAGGGAGATGGGCAGGTTGACCTGGTTGCCGCCACCGACGGAGTTGGTGCCGGAGGTGTCGGCCATAGCCGTACCGCTGCCGAGGGCCATGACGCCGGCCGCGAGCAGCGCGGCGGGGGCTGAGCCCTTCGCCCACGTTCGCATGATGAATGCTCCTAGTGGTTCTTCTTGGGGGTTACCTGACAGCTCGCGAGAGATGTCCCAGGCCAGCAGGCGTGGAACGTCGCGAGGGTGGTGTGATTTCCGCGTCACCCGCGTCGGAGCGGCTCGACGGAGATAGTCGAAGGGCACGCTCCGCCACCGGTCGCTCTGGACGAGGGACCGGTATGGAGGCGGGGTCAGTCAGGAGAGAAGGAAGGGTCGTCCGCCGCAGTGCGGACGACAGGGGGCACGAGCGCCGCCAGTGGGGCGGGCGAGTGCGTGAGCCGCGGGTCGGCGAAGGACCTCGCGACATCCCCGAACAGGATCAAGCCACCGCTGCTCTGGGGAATCAGACCGTTCCCCGGGGTGTGGTCAGCGGTGGACGGAGCGGGCAGGACGGGCGTGGACTGGCTGGTCAGCCCGTCGACGTTCCGACCCGCCATCGCCTCGGCGTTGACCGAGGCGTGGATGCCGCCGCCCGTGGGGAAACCGCCGGTGTGCGACACCGGCTCGGAGACGACAGCTGAGGGCGCCGTCTCGGCCACGGCCGAAGCCGTGCCGAAGACACCGAAGATCACGCCGACCAGCCATCCGACGGCGATCAGACCGCCGATGACCAGCAGACGAGCAAGCCGGGAGTCGGCCGCGAACCGCGCCATCCGATCGTCCCGGGCAGGACGGCGGTCGGCCGCGGGCACGCACAGGTCAGCGGAGGGCGAAACCGCCCCCTGCTGAACCCCCTGCGTGCGTGCCACGCGACCTCCCGAACTCCGTCGAGCCGCCCGATGCGGATCAACCCCTCAACGGAGCGTTACGTTAGCACCACCCACCGTCAACGCAACGGCTTTCTCAGCAGTAATCGAGGAACCGGTCAAGAACTCGGACCCCAAACTTGAGCGAATCCACCGGAACTCTCTCGTCAATGCCATGGAACATCCCTGAGAAGTCCAACTCCGGCGGCAACCTCAGCGGCGCGAACCCGAACCCGCGCAGCCCCAGCCGGCTGAACGCCTTCAGATCCGTCCCCCCCGACAGCGTGTACGGCACCGCCTTCGCCCACGGATCCTCCGCCCGCAGCGCCTCCGACATGGCCGTGACCAGCCGCCCCTCGAAGGCCGTCTCGACCGCGACATCGTGATACACGTGCTCCCGGGTCACATTCGGCCCGAGCAGCTCGTCGATGGTGGCGAAGAACTCCTCCTCGAACCCCGGCAGGAACCGCCCGTCCACATGCCCAGTCGCCGTCTGCGGGATCACGTTCGCCTTGTATCCGGCGTCGAGCATGGTGGGATTGGCGGTGTTCCGCAGTGTCGCCCCGACCATCCGGGCCAGCGGTCCCAGCTTGGCGACGGCCTGTTCCGCGTCGTCGGCCTTGATCTCGATGTCGAACGCTTCGCGGAAGAAGGCCTGGACCGTGGGCGTGAGCCGTACCGGCCATTCATAGCGGCCCAGCCGCCCGATCGCCTCGGCCAGCTCGGTGACCGCGTTCTCGCTGTTCAGCATGGATCCATGCCCCGCGCGACCGGTAGCGGTCAGCTTCATCCAGGCGATGCCCTTCTCGGCCGCCTCGATGAGATAGACCCGCTGCCGCTCCCCGACGGTCACGCTGAACCCGCCGACCTCGCCGATCGCCTCGGTGCATCCCTCGAAGACGTCCGCGTGCTTCTCGACCAGCCACTGCGCGCCGTAACGCCCGCCCGCCTCCTCGTCGGCGGTGAACACGAGCACGACATCCCGCGGCGGGCGCCGCTTCTCGCTCAGCCGCTTCCGGACGACCGCCAGGATCATGGCGTCCATATCCTTCATATCGACGGCCCCGCGCCCCCACACGCACCCGTCGACGATCTCTCCACTCAGCGGATGCACCCGCCAGTCGCCCGGATCGAAGGGCACCACGTCCAGATGCCCATGCAGCACCAGCGCGTCCCGCGTCGAATCCTCCCCCGCGATCCGGGCCACCACATTGGCCCGCCCCCGATCGCTCTCCAGGATCCGCGCCTCGATCCCTACTTCGGCGAGCTTCTCCGCCACATACTCCGCGGCGACCCGCTCACCCGGCCCCGCGTTGTCCCCCGCGTTGCGCGTATCGATCCGGATCAGATCGCCGCACAGGCCTGCAACTTCATCCTCACCAAGGCCGGCCATCCTGTTTCCTCCAGAGTCGGTACGGCTTGCGCCTCCCATCCTGGCCGATCGGATAGCGGGATGAACCACAGGCCCGCGAGTGCTAACCTTTAACAGCCGACGCGGGATGACGGTCCCGCGTGCAGGCACCACGTCCGGGTGGCGGAATAGGCAGACGCGCTAGCTTGAGGTGCTAGTGCCCAGTGATGGGCATGGGGGTTCAAGTCCCCCCTCGGACACCATGAAAAGCCCTGCTCAGCGGGGCTTTCTTCATGTCGAGGTTGCAACGCAGCCTGATCGACGTCATACGAAGAGAGCGGACACGGTTTCGACGGCTTCCGCCTGCATGCCCTTGATGACGTGCGCGTAGATCTTCTACATGATCGACAAATTGGCATGTCCGAGCCGTTCCTGAACGACCTTCACGGGCACGCCGCCTTGAGAGCGAGCGTCGCCCAGGTGTGTTGGAGATCGTGCAGCCGTACGTCTGGCAGCCCATGCTTGGCAATCCTCGCCTTGAAGAGACGAGACGTTCGCTCAGGATGGAGCGGACCGCCTGCGGTGTGCCCGTTGCCCGCTTCCTGATCACCCCTGAGCCAGCGGACAGAGAGGATCAATTCCGGATGATCCAGGAAACTCTCGATAACGGTGAGCCGGTCGACCGCAGCAGGGACGACGACCGCGGAGGACACACTTCGACGACGCAGTCGGCCGAAACAACCAATACGGCCTGCGTGTGTCCGTGGACGATTAGGGGAGAATGAGGAGCGCATTTCCCACACGCGGCTACTAGGAAGCCCCCTGACGTGATCACCTTCGAATACACCCCATCTGCTTCCGATGATTCATGGACTGACAAATGGAGTCCGCGTAGCAACGGCAGGAACGTGCCCCCGCAGGAGGTGGACCAGTACGCGTTCCTGTTCGACTACTTCCACGTGGCAGTGGACCTAGCCATTGCGCAACTGAGCATTCAGCGCAGGTACCTCACTATCCCGGTGGTTGACCTCATACTGACGTTTGAGCTGATCAGGAGATCATTGATCAGAGAAGGGTTCGTCGAGGCCACAGCCTCAAGGAATCAGATCACGCTCGTCTGCCGGCTTGCGGGGGAACACGTGCTGGTCCGGGCTAAGGGTCAGCCGGAGGAAGCCCGGGTCTTGTTCACGGAGTTTCTCGAATTCCACCGGCTCGCTTCGATTCGGGCCATGTCGATGCTGTACACCGCGCACCAGGAACTGCGCCAGAATCCCTACCTAGCCCATGTGGAGGAGATCCTAGACGTCGTGGGCGTGGCCTAAATCCGTGCTAATTCAGCCCCATCGGCACGCGCGAAGAAGGTTCTCGCTCTTCCGCGACGCTGACGGCCGATCGACGACTGGCCCACATTCGGGGTCGCTCGCAGGGTTGCATCAGAGGTTGCAACCCGCCAAACAGTCCGATCCAGACGCCAACGCCCAAACACTGTAAGGAGGTCGGCCGCCTCACCGTCCTGACCGCAGGCCTTCTGCCGCATCATGGAAGTGATGAAGGTCGTCGTTCTGTCTGACACGCACGCGCCGCGCTTTTGGAAGACGTGTCCTCCCCGGGTGGCCGAGCACCTGCGCGGCGCCGACGCGATCCGGCACGCCGGTGACCTCTGCGTCGGCCGGGTCCTGGACGAACTGGCCGCCTACGCACCCGTCCACGCCGTCAAGGGCAACAACGACGGCCCAGACGTCCACGCCCCGCAGACACTGGAACTGACGCTCGGCGGCCTGCGCGTGACCATGATCCACGACAGCGGCCAGGCCAAAGGGCGGCTGGCCAGAATGCGGGCCAGATTCCCCGAAGCCAAACTGGTGATCTTCGGCCACTCCCACATCCCCATCGACCAGAGCACCGACCAATTGCGCATCCTCAACCCGGGCTCACCCACCGACCCCAGGCGCCAGCCGCACGGCACGCTGGGATTGCTGCAGATCGAGAACGGCACGCTCACAGAGGTGAAGATCGTGCCCGTCACCTGACCGGCCGTGGAGCGCGGCAGAAGCTCTGGCGACTCGCACGGCCCCGTCAGAGCAGACCGCATCCGCAACCTCATCGGCACCGTACGCTGCGCCTACACCGGCCATCAGGCAGTCTCGGTCACCTCTGCCCGATTCACCCGCCCGACGATCGAGGAAGGCCACGGGCACGTCGTCATGATCGACCGAACCCGGCTCGCCGAATGGATCAGCGGCAAGTCACTAGGACTTTGAGATTCTCCCTTTCGCAAGCCGAGGGGAAGCCGATGCGATGCGCTGCCATCATGACTCGCCAGATGGTGGAGTTGACTTCCCGGATGGCCATGTACGACGCCCTAGAGCGATCGCGTCTGGAGGGTTGATGGCCACGTCGAGTCGTAGTCCCCTCATGGTGAATGTTCTCGAAATCTTCTCCGCGGAGGCAGGTATGAGGGTTACGTTCCTCGGTTCGACCTCGCAGAACGGCGGCTCCCCCACGCTGTACGCAACAGACCGGGGCAGTCTCGTGGTGCGCGGTTACCGCATCACTGACCCGCAGGCACTCGCCGATCTGGGGGAGGTGCCCTCCGGTGAGGCCGACATCGAAATCCCCCTGGAGCTCCTGAGCTTCTACCAGGCCCCCGCCACTCACGACGCGGCTACGACCGCTGAGGCCGACGAAAGCGCCGGGGAGGGGCGTTGACCCTGGTTTCCGGCGACGCGTTCGGGGATCTGTTCAGGTCTTTCGAGCACACCGCGTTCCGGCTGGAGCCGAGGGAGCGCTACAACTCCTCGGGCGAGCACGAGCCGCTCCGCAGATTCATCGCCGGTGAGCCCGACGACCTGGCTTGGAATCGGCCCTGGCTCGATCTCATGGCCGAGCACGCGGCCAAGGGCAAGTTCGTCCACCGCGTGCGTGTTGTCTCCGTCCCGCTGTCGGATTACTCCCGCTTCGGCCTATGGTGTGCGGAGTTCGCCATCGAGGCCGGGGAGGACATTCGCTATCTGAACCGGGCGCAGGCGGCCGGTCTGCCGGAGTTCGACTATTGGCTGTTCGACTCCAAGTGGGCCGCTCGGCTGGAGTTCGACGAGAATGATGTACTGCTCGGTGCCGAGATCGTCACCGACCCAGCCACCGTGGTCGAGCTGGCAGCGGCTCGTGACGACGCCCGGCATCGGGCGGTCACTCGCGAGCAGTTCCTCGCCGACTTGGCACGAGAGTAGGACGGCTGAGTAAAAAAGGGGGCGTGACCAGCGTCCAGCAAGCCAGAGAGGCGCTCGGAAACAGACTGCGCACCCTGCGTGCGTCCGTCGGTTTGACCGGCCGTGAACTTGCCGAGCGTCTTTCCTGGCCTGCCTCGAAGATCTCGAAGCTGGAGACGGGGAAGCAGACCCCCACCGAGGCCGACGTCATCAGCTGGGTCGGCGCGACGACCGGCGACGAACAGGACAGTGCCTCGGTGCTGGCCATGCTGCGCACGATGGAGTCTGCGCACGCGGAGTGGCAGCGTCTCCTGAGCGCGGGCACCCGGCATCATCAGGGCACGTGGGCCGATATGGAACGGCGGGCTACTCGGATTCGAGTCTTCGAGCCCGCCTTCGTTCCCGGGCTGCTTCAAACAGCGGGATACGCCCGTCATCGGCTGGCTCAGGCCATCACCGTGTTCGGGATCACGAATGACATCGACGACGCCGTTCGCGCCCGGCTGGCCCGTCAAGAGATCCTCTACGATCCACGGAAACGCTTCCACTTCGTGATCACTGAGGCCGTTCTCCGGTACCGACTGTGCCCGCCAGAGCTGATGCTGCCCCAGCTCGATCGGCTGGTAGCCGCCTCGACGCTGCCCAACGTGCGGCTCGGGGTCATCCCGTTCGGCACGCCGTTCATCATTGCCCCTGGGTGCGGCTTCTGGGTCTTCGATGACCGTCAGGTACTCGTGGAGATCTTCTCGGCCGAATTGACGTTGACCCAGGCCCAGGAGATAGACCTGCACGAGAAGGTCTTTGGGGCGATGGCGTCCGTCGCGGCCTACGGTGCAAGCGCTCGCGCGGTCATCACCCAGGTGATGGAGGAACTCCGTTCGGCGCTGCCCGACAACGATGACGAAAGCGCCACGACGTCGTAGCTCGATGTTTCACCTCATCCCTCCTGGCCGGTGATTGACGTCATCACCGCGGCGGACGGGTACGCAGCGCGGGAAGTCCTGGCCCACAAGCGGGCCAGGGCGCTGCTCAGCTTTGCCGAGCAGCGCGAACTCAGCTCAGCGGTACAGAATGCCGGGCTCGGACTTGGCGCCATCCCTGCCCGTTGATATCCGACCTTTTCTCAGCCGTGAAGACGAGCGAGACGGTGATAGCGGCTGGCCTGAACGTGCCCGCCGAGTCTGTCAATGGGCATGCGTCCACCTAAGTCCCATCCCGGCCGTGGCTGCCGATCGCGGGATCCCCAACCACGGCAACCGATCCGCCCGGCACCCAGCCCGTAGAGCCGGAGCATGAAGATCTTCTTCATTACGGCGGCCGCCGGCGGATCCAGGATCAGCCGACAGATCCGTTTCCCCCGCTGCGACCTTGTGCGGGTTGGGGTGGGGTCCGGCCTCGGCCAGGCAGTAGCCGTACGGCCGCCGCCCGCCCAGGAACCGCCCTTCGAGCTCGGTCTGGGCTGCCATCGCGGCGCAAACCCGGACCTGGATCCGGCGGCTTCGGCCTTCGAGATTTCCGCGTGGCAGACGTGTCCGGCTCCACTTGGCCCAGGCATTGGCGATGGGCCGGTCTGATCCCCGCTGTGATCACCCGGCTGCAGACCCTGCCACCCTGATCATCGCAGATCCCGTCCCGACAACCCCAGGAAGGAGTACAGGCCGGGCCTCGTGGAACCCGCTCACCCGACGCGAAAGTCGGGCCGCCAGGCTGACCCGCCAGCGAAAGGCATCAGCTGGTCGACTCGTCACGCGACCCGACCAGCATCACGAAACATCAGGGCCAGATGATCAGTTGCTGTCATCGGATCGGGGGTGTAGCCGAGGCGATGTCGAATAACCGCGTCGCCGACCGTCCCGTGATCGCTGGTGATCAGCGAGTATCACCCCGTCGTAGTCACGCTGTGGTTTCGAGCATCGTCGCGCTGATCTGAACTATCCAGCTTCGCGGCATGCGCAGTCCTGAGATTGGATGATCGGCAACCTTTGTGTCCGTGTGACTGATGAGCAGTATGAGATGTACCGTCAGGCGCATGACTGACCAGCATGTGGCTGCAGACGCCGTTAACGCCCCCCAGGGGGCGGCAGAGGGCGACGTCCTTCCGGTTCCTCGGCCTGCACCTCCACATGCTACGGAGATTCTGCTTGAGGTCGGCGAACCCAAAATCCTCCAATTCACCCAAAAGCAAAAAATCCCCGCTATCGCCGAACTCGTATGGAACGCGCTTGACGCCAATGCGACATCGGTGGTGGTTGAACTCCGCCGCAGCGTAACCGACGCCATCACAGAGATCGTCGTAACGGACAATGGCCACGGGATAACCCCGGAACGCGCGCGTGAGTCTTTCCGCCAGTACGGCGCATCATGGAAGTCGAGCAAGACCCACACAGAGGGCAACAGGCGGATTCTGCATGGCCGCCTGGGCGAGGGCCGGTTGTACGTCTTCGCACTAGGCACGGAGTTCGTCTGGGAAAGCGTTGCCCTTGTTGAGGGCAAGCCCGTTGCGACACGCATCACGGCCGACGTCCGTCGCGCAACGAAGTGGCATGTCGAAGAGCCCACCGCGACCTCGGCGGCGCCTGGGACAACCGTCCACATTCATGTACCTGATGACAAGCGGCTCCGTCCGCTGGAGGCAAGTGACGCTGCCGCCAACCTCACCGCGAAGCTCGCGTTCTACCTCAAGGCGTATCCAGAGGCCACAGTCGAGTTCGATGGAGTGCGCCTAGATCCGGACGAAATCATTGAGGATTCGCGGGATCTGATGCTGGATCTGCCCGAGGAGTACGCCCAGGACGCCCCTCCCCCGTTCATCACCTTCGTGGAATGGAAGGAGCGGATGAGCGATCGCAAGATGCTCGTTTGCAACTCCGACGGCATCGCTCTCGCCGAATATGGCGACGACTGGTCAGACGCCGTGGTCAACTTCACGCCTTACCTGCGCTCGAATCGGTTCAACGATCTAGCTGTCGCTGAGTTGCACATGCTGACGATGACACACAGCGCTCTCCTCGATGCAGCGACGAAGGCGATCCGGGATCACCTTCGCGAGCGGAGCAGGGCGATCGAGACCCAAGTCGTCCGCCAGTTGAAGGACGAGGGCATCTACCCCTACAAAACCGAAAACCCCAGCGCCACAGAGATCATCGAACGCCGCACTTTCGATGTTGTCGTTACTGTCGCGCGAAATGCGCTACCCCAGCGCGGCGCCGCGAGGAAGCTATCTGTCAATCTCATTCGCACCGCTCTGGAACGTGGACCCGGAGATCTCCAGAAGATCCTTGAAAGCGTCTTGTCCTTGAACGACGAAGATCGCGGCAACCTGGCCCGGCTTCTTGATCGCACCGAGTTGTCCGACGTCATCGGAGCGGCTGCCACCGTAGCCAATCGCCTCGACTTCATCGGCGGTTTGCGGAAGATCTTTGCTAGTGATCTCCTACGCAAGGAGCTCCGAGAGGTCGATCAACTCCATCCCATGATTGCCCAGAATCTATGGCTCTTCGGCGAAGAGTGGACACTCGCTCGTCCCGAGGTCGGCCTCACGGCAGTCCTTAGAACACACCTCGATCTTCTTGGCGAAGATGCTGTTCTGGAGAACCAACTCAACACCGTGCGACGCGAGGATGGCCGGGCCGGCAGAGTGGACATCGTCCTGTTCCGCGGCATTGGCGACGAACGCTCCAATGAGCGACTTGTCGTCGAGCTCAAGCGCCCTTCCGTGATCATTGGGAGGAAGGAGCTGGACCAGGTGAAGTCCTACGCCCGTGCCATTGTTGATAACCCTCAGTATCGAGGAACGAAGTGCAAGTGGCGGTTCTACCTGGTCACGTATGAGTTTGATCACGCGATCCTTCGCGACATTCGGCAACAAGGCAAGCCGGACGGCCTTGCAGATGATCAGCCCGAGTACGAGGTGTGGGTAAAGAGTTGGGGAGAGATATTCGACACTGCGGAACGAAAGCTGTCGTTCTTCCAGCGCCAGCTCAACTACGAGGCCACCGATGAGCGCGTGACTCAGCACCTGGTGGCGAGCTACGAACACTACATCCCCGAGTCGCTCCACCCATCCGTGCCGAACTCCCCCTGACCGGTCGTACGCGGTGGGGACGGCCAGACAACCGACGCTACCTCCGCATACCCAGGCTCACTAACCGCTGCTCACTCAGTTACTGAGCTTGCGCCAGGGCAGGACCAAAGTGTCGTCAAACCGGATCAAGCCCACACGAAATGTGGGTCAGATCCCATTTCGAACCGTCATAGCCACCCGACATGAAGAAAGCCCGCTGAGCAGGGGCTTTAATGCTTTCACGCTGACCAATAAGTCCCTCCTGGGCCAGGGTGAACTTAGAGGACCTCCCTGCGGTCGCGTGCACACAGAGACATGCGGCGCACCACAGCCATCAGCCACGCCTCCGGGCAGGCGGGTAAATTACTCTATCCATCAACAGGAGACCTGAGCTGCAGGCGAATCGGCTCGAGAAGGGCAGCCCGAGCACCGTCGAAATCAGCCAATCGAGCCGCGACCGTTGCCACCGCTAGTCGTTCCGGCAACGCGACGGAGAATTTCAGTCCGTGAACCGCACGACGATCTACGTCGGGTAACACCAGGACTTCACCGTTACCCGCGCTTGCGCGGGCCTCGTGCCAGGCGTGAGGAGTCAAGTCTTGGCGGAGCCGTACGGAGAAATCGGTTGGCCGCTGGACCGGATCGGCGATCGACGGGAGCGTTGCCGCAAGCGTCGCGTTCGCGCGATAGCCAGCCCAGGTCCACCAGCGAACATCGTCGTCTACCCGAGTCACCAGCGTCCCACTAGGATGCACGATGCTGGGCGCCTCATCCTCGCGCCATTCGGCCAGAACAGCCTGAGCCCGACGGGTGAGTGACACCGGAGGGTCTGCGCCGAGCAGTACGTCCCGCATGGCACGGGCCAAGGCATATGACAGTCCTGAAATGCCGCTGCTTGTCCATTTGGCGACGCCCCCGCTGTCAGCGGGTTCGACGAAGGCTCTCTTGCGTCCCCAATCGATGAAGGTAACCCGCCAGCTCCGGCCGGCGAGCAGGATCAGTCGTGGCCCTGGTCTCTCCTCGGTCAGCACTGACGTGTCGGTTCGCCCGATCTCCTGACGACCTGCCAGCACCGTGAACTGCGGTGGAGCAGTGAAGGAGGCGGTCAAATCGATGAAATGGCGTCGCCCGAAGCGTCGTTCGGCCTCGGGGCCGATGAAGAGCAGCCCGCCGTCTTCGTCGAGGAAACCCTGACCAACCAGGTGACGCAGGATCGGGGCAGCTGATCGGTCGAAAGGTGCCAGGCCGTTCCATTCTTCCGGCCACAGTTGATCGCCGATCTTCCGCTGCTGGAGGGTGACAGCGAGTAGCTGTTGTGCGACGAGATGGCGTGGCTCGGGCGGCGGGGTGACCGGCTCGACCCAGCCGCGTCCCCACAAGACCAGCAGGCCCGCGGCCTGGAGCAGGGTCTCTTTCCGCGTCGCGAGGAACAAGCAGTTGCGCACGCTGCCGCGACGACGCCCGGTTCGCCCGATGCGTTGTAGAAAGGACGCCACCGTACTGGGGCAATCGATCTGGATCACGTGATCCAGATCACCGACATCGATGCCTAGTTCGAGGGTGGACGTGGAGACGATGACGCAGTCACGCGCTTCCGCGAAGGCTCGCTCCGACCTCGCGCGCTCGTCGGCGGAGAGCGAAGCGTGGGATAGGAACGTGGTCACATCGCGGGCGCGGAGGGCCGCACTCAGCTGCTCGACCTGTCGGCGCGAGTCGCAGAACACCAGCCGCTTCTCGCCCCGATGCAACGTTGCGATCAGCTTGGCGGCGTTGTCGAGTGAGCCGACGTAGTCGAGTTCGATTTCTCCTGCCGGACGAGAATCCGCCAAAGGCGTTAAGTCCGGCGCCACCACATGCCCAGCCCTTTTTCCAGTCCCGGATCCTTGCAGCCAGGAAAGCAGTTGATCAGGGTTGCCTACGGTCGCCGACAGGCCGATCCGCTGGATTGGGGAGCCGGTCACGCGCTCCAGGCGCTCCAGAACTGCCAGCAGGTGCCAGCCGCGATCGTCGCCAGCGAAGGCATGCACCTCATCCACGACCACCGCCCGGATGTTTCCGAGTAGGTGTGAGTGATCGGTCTTCACTCCGATCAACATCGCTTCCATTGACTCGGGCGTGGTGAGCAGGATGTCCGGCGGATCGGAGCGAATCCGCCGACGCTGTGATTCCGGTATGTCCCCGTGCCAGAGTGCGGCTCTGCGCCCAAGCCAGTGAGCGTACGAGTCGATCCGGGTGACCAGATTGTTGAGCAGCGCCTTGAGCGGACACAAGTACAGCACCGATGTGCCGGTCCATCGCTCCCTCGCCATCGCGGACAGGAGCGGAAAGCAGGCCGCCTCTGTCTTGCCGCCCGCGGTGGGCGCGAGAAGGATCGCGTCCTGGCCGTCCATCAGCGGTTCGACTGCCGCCCGTTGCAGGGAGCGTAGATCGGGCCAGCCGAGTGTGTTGACGATGTGATGGAGGACGACCGGATCGAGTCGCTCCAACGGATCCGCCATCACACATCCAGGTCGATGTCATCGGCGGAGGCGGCGAGGTTCCGTTCGGTGGCAGTGAGTTCGCTGGGTGAAACGGTCAGCGCGTAGTGCTGCCTGGGGTCGAAGTCCTCGAACTGGTCGACGCGGTCGAGCACGTCACCGACGAGTTTCTTCAGGAACAGCCGGGGCGCCACTCCGACCTTGCCGCCGAGCGCTCCACCGACCGCCTGCGCCAAATCAGCAACATAGGCGTCATCGACGATGACCTTGATTCGTTCAGACGCTCCGGCGGCGTACAAGTCCCGAATGGTCACCCCAAGACCCACCAGCGAATCCAATGTGAACCCCGGCAGCCGAACTTGGACGGCACGAGGATTGTCGAAGCGCAGGTCGGTCTGGAAGTCGGTCGCCAGTCGCTGCGCTAGTGGTGCGAGGCGCTGTACCCCTTGCTGCCCGTCGTAGAAGGCCGGGGTGCCGGTGATCACGAGGTACAGGCCGGGGAAGCGGCCCGAGTGCACCTCGTCGATGAGTTGCCGGAGCGCGTTGAGCGCCTTGTCGCGTGCATCAGAGCGGACTCTCTGGAGGGTCTCGACCTCATCCAGGACGACGAGAAGCCCCGGGTGCCCGGAGTCGCGCAGGACGGTGAGGAGTCCTTGCAGGAAGCCGAGCGCCCCGAAGTGGTCGAGGTCTCCGCGTACACCTGCCGCCCGGCGTGCTGCTGCGGCAACGTGCGGCTGTCCGCCGAGCCAGGACAACACTGCCGCTGCCGTAGTCTCATCCTCTTCGAGGAGCGCGGCCCGGTAGCCGCGCAGCGCAGTCGCGAAGGACGGCGCATGCCGCGATACCTCGGCAAGCCGGTCGGTCAGTAATTTCTCCACCTTGGCGGGTAGCTCGTCCTCCGCAGCGCCAGCGGCGAGGGCGTCTTCCTCCAGCGCGTAAAACCACGCGTCCACCACCGGCCGCAGCGCGCTCGGCGGGAAACTGGCAGTGGTGAGACGTTCGGTCAACCGCCGGTATACGGTCTCCAGCTTGTGCAGTGGAGTCTCGGTCTCCGAGATCTGAATCTCCGCGACGGCGAGGTTCCGCCGTTGAGCCCGTTCCCCGAGCCACCTGGTGAAGAAGGTCTTGCCGGATCCGTACTCTCCCCGAACTGCCTTGAACACCGACGAACCCGAGGCGACCGCGTCCAGCTCGGCGTCCAGGGCGGACTCGAACCGGTCGAGTCCCGTAGCGAGCAGATCGAGCCCGCTTTCTGGCACGGCACCGCGCCGCAACGCGTCGATCACAGCACGGCGACGCGCGGCACTGACCTGCGCGGGGCGGGACGATCGAGCGGTACTCACGCCTTCGAGTCTCCCATTGCGGCCCCTTACCTCAGCTCGAACTGATCCCTGAGCAATCCCATGTTGAGTCGCAACGTGCGCCCGTCTGGGAGAGTCTCCAGGACCTGAACCCCGTCGTAATTGAGAAGTTGGCGCAGGACGGCCGCGAACCCGTCAGCGCGAGTCGCCGGGTAGCCGACGCGCTGCGCCAAGGCGGTCGCAGGGAGAGTGCTGGTGTCGAGCAGCGCTCGCAGCGCGGTCTCGATCTTGTCCAGTGGAGGTTTCCTGGCCAGCAGACCAACCTGCGCCTGGAAGATATCCGAGCCGAGAAGCTGACGGGCCAAATCGTCATCGGGCGGACCCGGCTGAGGCACAACGGGAGTGGCAGGGATGGGGGCCACATCGAAGAGCGCGCCCGTCATCTCAACCGGTGGTTTCGACGATCCTGTCCGCTTCCTCGGCGCGGCAGCCACCTCAATCTGCGGGGATGCCGCATCAATCTGCGGGGGCGCCACATCCAGGGACCACCACGCCGGACGTTGATCACCCAGCTCACGCCAGCCTCTGGGAGGCTCTGCGCCAAAGGGCAAGAAGGCAAGGACCGGGATGGTGAACTCGGCGAGCGAGACCCCCCCGTGGTAACCGGCCTTCTGCATCGTGTAGCGGGAGTCGGCGTCCCAGAGCGCCACGATCTCAGCTCCTGGTTCCGGCCACACCACCCTCGGCCCGGACAGTGTGATCTCGGTTTCGCCCAACGGCCCGCCGGGCGCGCGGTGCCGGGCGGAGCCGACACTTTCGCCTTCGACCTTCACCCCGTGGCGGTCCACGACATGTCCGTGGTCGCTGGTGAGGATCACCGCCATCCCCTGCTCGGCGGCTATCCACAGCAGCTCTCGCAGCTTGCCGATCTGGTCGAGCCGCCATGCGCCGT
The DNA here is from genome assembly GCF_009687865.1 of Acrocarpospora macrocephala. Lineage (GTDB taxonomy): Bacteria > Actinomycetota > Actinomycetes > Streptosporangiales > Streptosporangiaceae > Acrocarpospora > Acrocarpospora macrocephala. The sequence continues at coordinate 14,904 of NZ_BLAE01000027.1, read as the reverse complement.
CACCGAGCTTCTGCTCCTTGGCGAGCCGGTCATCAATGGTGTTCAGCACAACCGCGACATGCGTACGCTGATCCGCGAGCGCCTCGGTCAGCTCCGGCCCAAATGGGTCACCGACCGTGTCGCCGCGCAGGTCGTCCTTGTGGAAGACAGCGGCCGGAGCCCCTCCCCAGAAGCGGTGCGTGGGAAAGTGCCGCTTCTCGTCGACCTGACCGCCCTTCGAGAGCTTCCCCGCGAACAGTGAAGTTCGGGACACCGTGGTCAGAGTTGGAATCGCCGCAGCCATCCCGCGCCGGCGCGCCGGCGCACTTTCGATGTCCGGTATGGGGTCGTACTCCGCCCAGTGTCGGCGCATTTCCTCGCTCAGCTCGGCGGCGATCGCGGCGCTCATGCCGTCCAGAACCAGCAGCAAGATTCGTCGCCCCGCCCTGAGCGTCACCAGCGGCCGGACCACGCGAACGAGGAAGGACTCTACGGTCAGCATCGAGCCGGGGTCCGTACCTGCCGCCGTCCACGCGGCCAGTGTCCGGGCGAAGGATCGGTCGATCTCGTGCCGCCGCTTGCGGGCGCGGGTACCCAGAGTGTCGTATGCCGCTTTCAGCACAGGATCGGGGTCGCCCCCCGCCTCGACGTGCTCCAGCGCCTGATCCGCCCAGCCGGTCTCGGCGATGTGCCGTTCCACCGCGGCCGCGACGGTTTCGGCCTCCACGGCGGGGTCCGTTGCCAGCCACTGGGCGAGCCGCTGTCCCATCTTGGCCCGCTCGATCCGCACTCGCGCGTCTGGGTCGACCGCCAGGTGGTGCGCGTCCAGCTTCCGGACGGCCTTCGCGATCTCTTGAGGCTCTCCGGCTGCCAGCGCCTGGCCAGCCGTCACGAACCGTGCCCTGAGACCGGCGGCCAGTACGGGGCTGGCCTCGACCGCGGTCTCGGCGCCGAGCTGCCGAGCCAGGGAACCCGCTCGATCCAGGACCGTGCCGGTGAGCCGTCGCGCTTCGCGCGCCGCTTCTTCGTCCCCTTCCGTACGGCCAGCGCCGAGCAACCTCAACACGAACTCTTCGCAGTCCAGCGCGAATGCCGTCATCAACAGGTCGAATGCCTCGCCGACTGCGGGTGGTCCCTCACCGAGCCACCGCTCGGCCCGTCCGCGCGCCCGGTTAGTCTGCGCGTCAGCCTCGGCGTGCAGCCACAGTGCCGCGCACACTAGCCCGTATGGCACAGCGTCCGCTCCATGCTCGGCTTCGACCAGCGCGAGCAACGCCCTTCCGGACGCCCCAGCCTGGTCCTCCTCGCCGAGGAAAGCTGCCAAGCCCGCCCGTTCCGGCCCGCGCAGCGCGAGCAGCCGCTCCGGGCCTCCCGGGCTAAGGGACCACGCCAGCAAGGTGTAAATGTTCAGGTCGTCATCGAGCAGTTGATTGTCGTCTGTGGCATAGCGCCCGAGTCGCAGGCGACGCATCACGAGCGCCGAGAGCGCGGCCCGGCGCGACAGCACCCCACCGGCCAGGGGAGGCCAACCTCCTGGGGGAGCGGCGTCCAGGAGTGCCTCGGCCGCCCAGTTGGCATCCCGCAACCGGGCATCGACCTGCTCAGCGCCAAACGCCTCCCTGACGACGTTCCAGCTGTCGACGGTGTCGATGCGCTGCTTGTGCACGCGGGAAAGAATCGCCGGGTCGAGTTCTGGCTGCTCACGGTCGGTCAGCACGACCAGCACCGCTGGTGTCCGGGAGCCGACCGCCTCATGGCCGAGCACCAGTTCGTGTACGGCCAGCGGCGAGGACGCCGTCGCCACCAGGGCCTGCCGCCCGTCACCCCAGGCCAGATCGCTGGGACCGTCCCACTGGGGCGCGGATCGAAGGAGCACGACACGTCGTTTCCCACCGCCCGTCAAGGACGTGGCCAAAGACGACTGCGATGACAGGTACTGGGTGACGGTCGCGACGTTCAACCGCGCCGTACCCGCGGTGGCTGTGATGCTCATTCGTCCACAACCCGCCAAGTGATCTCGATGGTGACGCCTGGCTGCTGAGCCACCAACTCCGCCAAATCGGCCCGGAGATCGGCCACCGCCCTGGCCGCCGTAGTCGTGCGGCGACCGCTTGACCGGCGCGCGGGGCCGTCTACCGGCACTCGCGGGTCGCTGGTGACCGTGTCCAGGTCCACATTTTCCGGTCCAGGAGGCAGTGGGGTGGGACCGGGCGAGGGCGGCGAGGGCTGCGGGTCCCTCTGGTTGCGCTTGATCAGCGCGGTGACGTCGCGACGGGTGTGGTCCAGCGCCTCGATGAGGTCGGCCGTACGCTGGTCGGCGCGGGCTATCCCGCGCAGGGACTCCAGCAGGGCTTTGCCGTCGGGCCCTTGCCCCTCCGCGAGGTCCAGCGTGTCCCAGGCTGCCCCGGCGAGAGCCTGGGCGACCGCCTGAGCCTTCTTAATGGAGGTCCCATACCGGTCAGGACTCACCGGGTCGAGAGCGAAGCGGGCCAGCGTCTCGATGGTCTTCTTCGCCGAGGACGCCCCGGCACCGGCCTGCCCGGTGTCCACCAGCGCCTTCAGCAGTTCGAGCGACCGCCGGGCGACCACGAGACGTCCGCTCTCGTCGGTCTCGTCCAAGCCGAGAAACGCGGCGTGATCCTCCAACTGCCCGACCAGTCCTGCCGCGTGCTCCTGGTAGGAGCGCGCAGTGGTCAGGATCTGACGGGCGAGCTGGTGCACCATCCTGCCGCGCCGAAGCGTCGGCGCCTTCTCACCGAAGATGGTCTCGAACCGCTCCCTGGCCGTGTTCCAGTTGCTTTCCCCCGGCAAGGGCTGGCTGCGCAGCGCGTCACCCGGCTTGATCTGCGCCAACTCGGGTGCGGGGTCGAGCGGGACACCCCCACGCACCCACACTCGGTCGTCCATCTCTGCGAACGAGGCGGCCACCAGGTTCGCGAGGAACGCTTCCAGACCGCGCTTTTCCGGCTTGTCCATCCAGTCGATGAGGTGGATCAGGCTCAGGTCCCCGGTTATGCCTTCGGTCTGCGCCAGCCTCCGGAAGTGATCGGCCCAGCGGTTGGACAGCTCGAAGTACGCCTCTTTCTGCTGCCCGAGGCCGAGCGGCCCGGCTACTCGCTCCATCAGCTTGCGGTCCTTGGCCGGCACCTCAACCCGTCCGTCGCGGGCCTCGGCGGCTCCTCGGACGTGCGTGAAGACGATCCTCGCGTCGGCCGCCTTCACCGCGACCCGCGTCCCATCTGGATCGAGATTAGGGTGCTGCGGGAACTGGGCAGCCAACAGCTTGCCAGCGATCCCTCGCACTGCCTCGTGCATCGACTGCCCAAACGAGACCCGCAGGCCGCTGACCTCGCGCAGGGACACGAGATGTTCGTCGAAGCCCAACTCGACGTCGGTGGTCGTCTTCGTCATCAGCCCATAGGCCTGTTTGAAGGCGCCCTTTACCTGCTTGAGCAACGCCAGTTTCTGGGTCTCCAACAGGCCCTTGGCGCGGGCCCGGTTGTCGGCATTGAGATGCGCCGCGTACTGCGTGGCGAACCGGTTGTCGTCCGAGAGCGCCTTGTCGATGATGACCAGCCGCTTGAAGTCGGCCAGTCGCTGGGCGGACAGATGGGTCGGCACCCAGGCGACCGTCCGGGTCCGCTCGCGCTGCCGTTCACCCAGGCCCCGAAGACGGTTGATGTCATCCACAGGACCGTAGTCATTCTCGTCGAAGGGCAGATCGACGATGATCCGCCACTGTCCCTCGATCTGTGGCTGCAGATCATGATCGAGCAACTCGTCCTCGTCCGCGATGTTTCCGAAGATCACCTCGGTTGAACGGGTTGAGCCGCGCCACACCAGGCGCAGCTCGTCGGCCCCGAGTCGCCCGTCGGTACGGTCCACTCCCAGTTCTTCGATAAGCAGCCGCTTGGCGAGCGCGATCCGGTTGCTCGGGTTGTCGTTGACGGCCGCGTTGGCGATGACCGAGTCGACGTCGACGCCCGCGAGCTCCAGCCGCACGCCCGGGTTGACGTCGGTGCCGGTCTCCTTGATCTCGGGGAAGCGGGCGGCCCACTCGGCCACCTTGCTCTTGATGATGCCGACCTCGCTGCCCGGGATCGGCGCGGTCACCGAGCCGTAGTTCAGCGCGCCAAGACGACGAATCGTCAGGTCTCTGAGCGCGGGGACACTGGGCGCCAGTGCCGACAGCAGCAGGGTGCAAACGAGCTGGTTCTCGCCGACGAACACCTTGCAGCGCTGAGCGAGCTGGGGGTCGGCGATGGTCTCGGGCCGGTGGAGGTACTGCTCGACCTCGTCCTCGGTGAGGTTCGCGGCGGTCAGCAGGTAGGGCCGGAGTTTGGTCTTGTACAGCTTGTCGGCGGCCTCGAAGACCACCTTCAGGCTGTCCACGAACGGCTTGTCACCGCCGTCGGCGATCACCGGGTACAGCTCGCCGACCGGGATCAGCTGTCCGAGTCGCAGGTCGTTGCGATGGCGGGCCAGCAGTTGCCCCATCAGCTTCAGGCCCGTGCGGGAGCGCTGCAAGGCCGAGGAGATGTGGACCAGGGTGTCCATGAAGGCCGGCGAGAAGGGGTATGTCAGCCGGAACGACTCCTCATCCGCGCCCGTGGTCCCGCTGTCCGAGCCGAGCAGGGTGTCCCACACCTGCGGGCCGAGCTTCTTGGTCTGCTCGAAGGCCGCGGTGACCAGTTCCGCCTTGCCGTCCTTCGGAGTAAGCAGGCGGGCGTGGGCGATCTGCGGAAGGTTGCGATCCTCCAATGTGATCTTGTCGAACCGTCCGGAGGCCAGGTTCAGCGTGTCCTGGATCGACGCCTCCGCCGCGCCCGACACCTCCTCGCCGACCAGTTCACGCAGGTCACGCTGGCGCGCGATGAACGACACGATGGGGATGGCCCGCCGCGCGTCCCCTCCCTCGACGAAGTTCGTGATCTTACTGGCTTCCCGGGCCACGAACTTCTGGTCGTGAATGAGCGTCGCCAGCCAGAGAATCAGCTCGTCCATGAACAGGATGAGCCCGTCGTAGCCGAGTGCCTTGGCGTGCTGGGCGATAACCGACAGACCGGCGTCCAGGGACACGAAGCCGTGCTCGTCCTCGACTGCGTTCTTCGCAAACCCGGGCAGCAGGTTCGTGCTCGCGTCCTGCACCAGCTTGGCCCGCAGCTCCGCCGGAGTCGTCGGATGCACCAGGTTCAGCGACTCACCGCCATCGTGCGCCTCCTCCGCGGAGAGAGCGGCGTCGAGCAGGTCTGGCGTCCAGGCGAACGACTCGCCCCACTCGTCGTCCTCGCCGCCATCCTCAGCGCCGAGGCCGCCGATGACCGCCGCGTCTCCCATCCGCGCCCGCATGGCCCGGATGTCGGTGAACAGCGAGTCCGTGCGGTAGACCTGCGGCGTCGACGCATCCGAGTGCACCTTCTTGATGTGGCTGACGTAACCGCCGAGCACCCGCTGCTCCAGGGCCTTCGCGCCAAGCATGTGGTACGGCACCAGCAGAAACTTCTTGCCATCGCTGACCAGCCACTCGTGCCGGGTCAACACCGGGTCGAAGTCCTTCCTGGCCCGGGCCGTATGATTACCACTGAGCAGCGCGTACAGCACCGCCATGAAGTGCGACTTACCAGAACCGAACGAACCGTGCAGGTAAGCCGCCTTCGACGCGCGCCCATCAAGCGCCGACTTGATCAGCCCAAGCGCCTCGTCGAAGTTGTCCAGCAGTCGCTCGGTGACCACGTAGTCCTTGAGCGCGTGCTCAGCCCCCTCAGGCGTTACCGCCTCGGCCAAGCTCAGCACAAAGTCCGAAGTGGAGATCGACTCCTTGATGTCGATGACATCCCGGAGCGGGGGGGGCTGCTGTGCCATGACGTGCTCGATCTCCTTCACTTCCTCTTCGCTTACTGCTTCTTGCTGGTACGGCCAGCGCGAGCGGGCGCGGCAGGAACCCACGAGCGCAGGTCATTGTCGGTCAGACCGTGCTCACCCTGGATCTGCTGCCGGTAACCCGCGAAGAAGTCGGCGGGCGAACCGCTGTACATCGGGTCGAACTCGTTGTGCCACTGGTCCAGCCACGGCTGGAGCTCCAGTAGGCCAGCGAGGAACGGGGTGATCTCCTCGGTCGACAGCGCATGGTTGGTGAAGTACGTCGCCAACGCCTGCGCCTGCTCCCGGTGATCCCAGCCCGCCCAGCCATAGAGATCGGGTGTGAGGGTATTGGTCGATGCGTAGGAGATGAAGCGCTCCTTCGGCACGTCCAACTTGCCGCGTGCCCGCCAGTAGGAGGGACGCAGAAAGTCCGCCGAAGCGTACTTCGGCGGCACGGGGATGGAGTCCCGAATCTTCCGCTTGGCGGGCTCATCCGGGGCGGCATCCTCCTGGCGCTGGAGGTCCCAGACGTGTTCCCAATCAGCGCGCTTCTTCAGCCCGGAAGGCTTGTAGCGCAGGACTGGGAGGAGGGGAATATGTTCGTCAGCGAGAAGGCCTGCAACGACAGCCGCCAGTTCCTTACGGGGCCCGTAGAGCTGGGCGACGGAGACGAAGTGCTCATCACGCGAGAGCGCGTCGGTAAGCCGGGCAAGCGTGAGAAGAGTAGGCAATTCGTTCTCTTCGTACCAGTGCTCGCGAGCCTCAATGCGGTCCAGCAGCCAGGAGCGAAGCGCCTTCTCCTGAAGAACGTCCCAGCCCTCGGTCGCCCAACGACGCTTGTATTCGGGCCGCTCCACCATGCCGATCGCACGGGATGACTCGATGGCGTCAATGCGCCTCTGGACTATCTCCTTGTATGGCTCAGGCCAATGAGCAGGTATGTCGATGGTCGGGGTGGACCTGTGTCGCTTGAACCACTCATCAGACGCCTCATTTGTATGCACGCGGCGAGCGAGCACAATCTCGAAAGCCCGTTCGCCGAGAACGAGCGCTGGCACCTCCGTGGTGTCTGCGGCACGCAGATCTTCGGGGTGAAGATCGTATAGCGAGTAGACCTGCCAGTCCAGCTCCTCCTGAAGGGTAATCATCTGTGCACGGGTGAATTCCCATTCCGCCTTCGCCTCGCGAAGGGTGGTCGCCGTAGGGATGCCGGACGCGATGATGGCAGAAGGACTTGTGGCGGCGAGCTGTTGGGCCAGAGCGTCGAGAGCCGTGGCAAGGGTGGTGGGACGGCCAGATGGAAGAGGAAACATGCCCATCGGTGTCCCGTTGAACTGGTAGAAGTCGTCAAAGGGGATCGTGCTCTGCCGAGCCCCCTTTGAATCGATAGTGCTTCCCATGTTGTGACTCACCTGCTTGAGCCAGAAACCAGCGGTGGAGCTGTTGAGCAGTCCGAGTAGTCCCACGTACTCCTCCTCGCTCGCCCCCTCGCGCAACTTGATCACCGGCGCGGATCGATTGAATACCTTTCCACCTCGGTCGAGCACAAAGTGGTTATGTGTCGCCACGAACGCGAACGCGATCGACATCGGAGCACGGTATCGCTTCGGAAAGAACATGCTGTGGTCAAACCATCGGAGACCACGCTGCTCGGGGGTCTGGCCGAAGTCGATGCGTTGCCGCAGAACAGTCCGATTGGGCCACAGAAAAGACATTACCGATACGTCGGTGCCCGGGTCCGATGAGTTGCCTTGAACGTCATACGGCAGATAGGCGAAATCGGGTGCCTCGATGGTGTAATCACGGACACCATCACCGAGCACTGCTGGAACGCATGATTCTGCCATGCCTCTGGTCCTTGCGGCTGAAGCTGGCAAGAAGTAAGCCGGGTCCATACCCGTGTGAGTAGTTCGGCCGATGACATCGATCGCGATGCCCATGGTCTGAGAGCCAGCCCTGCTGATCCGCTCATTGAGCTCCAGACCGCCATCGGCCAAGATCCATGGCTGCTTGCCGAAATATCTTTCGCGGCTCAGATCATCCACCGTGACCCATTGGCTGACGGACCCAGATTTATCGATCTGGCTCAGGATCGCGTTCCAGACCAACCCATCCTCGCCGTTCTCAGGTGCGGACGGCTCACCTTGAACGCTTCGGACTGTGCGAACATTTTCAGAACGTCCGTTTCCCTCGCGGCGCTTTCCGATAAGAATGACCGTCGGAGTTCCGTGCCCGGGAATGTAGGCGCCCGAGGTGTCGATGACCTCGGTCAACTCGACTTGATGGGCAAAGTAGTCTTCGATCAGTTTCGTGCCGAATTCTCGCTTCATGAAGGAGCTCGCCGTGATCTGGCCGACCATGCCGTATCCACGCCCATCGGCGTCCCCCCGCGTCGCCAGCTCGAAGAAACGCTGAGCGAACGGCACTGACAAGGCGTAGGTCCCTGCGCAGGCTTTGTACAGGTCCCGGTACAGCTCGTTGAGCTTCTTGTCCTTGACCGTGACATACGGCGGATTGCCGACTACGACGTGATAGCGACCCTGTTCCAGGATGCGCGGGTATTCGTGCACGTCCTCCGTGGCGTACGCGAACTCCACCAGCGGATCGCTCGGCACATCGTCACCGAACATCAGCGGGAGCTGCCGTTCCTTGATCAACGAGTCGCCAACGGCGAGGTGGATCGGCCAGTCATACTTGGCGGCTTCCTTCATCGTCCGCACGCCCGAGGCCGCCATTGCCGCGACCAGCAAGCGGAACCTGGCGACCGCAACCGCGAACGGGTTCAGGTCCACCCCGTGCACAGAGTCAAGCGCCGCCCGCACCCGCTCGTGCAGTTCCCGCCCGGGCTGACGCTCCCCCCACAGCCGTACCAGCCGCCGGAACGCCCCCAACACGAAGTGCCCCGATCCGCAGGTCGGGTCGATCATCTTCAGTTCTTCGTAGCCGAACTCCCGCACCGCCGGGTCCATCGCCCGGTCGAGGATGAACTCCTCCACGAACTCCGGCGTCTGGAGCAGCGCATAGGTCTTCCGCGCCGCCTCGGACAGGTCCTGATACAGGTCGCCCAGAAACCGCGTGTCCCATCCCTCCGTGCCGTCCTCCTTCAACGGATCCACGAAATCGTGAACCAGCGCGCCCGCTTCGTCGCGATTCCGCCAGAACTCGACGAGTTCGCCCGCTCCGTCATGCGACAGCGGGATCTGGAACAGCGGGTTGTGCCTGCGGTTGAACAGTAGTTCTCCGGCCTGCCCTTCGCCCAGTTCCGCGAAGGACCGCTCCAGCCAGCCGCGATACGTCGGGTCGGGATCCTCCTCGACGTATGCCTCATAGCGCGCCTGCGCCAGATCACGCCGCTCGGTGTCCGGAGCGGTCAGGTAGGGCTCGGGGATCAACCGGTTGTCCTCGCAGAAGCGCACGAACACCGTGCCCAGCACCCACGCCACCGCGACCTGTGTCACGCGCTCGTCCAGCCAGGAGCCCCAGGTCGCCGCGGTCCGCCCGAGCTTGCGTGCCTGGTCGTACTCGGCGCGTAGCCGTACACCGACCTCAGGTACGGCCTTGATCTGCTTGCCGAGGTCGATCTCAACCGCCTTGACCCGCGACTTCAGGTCGTTGAGCAGAAGCTTGCGGTTGATCATTTGGTGTCTCCTGGTCGCATCGTCTCAACGTTCCCGCCGGCTCGGTGGGTGTTGGTCACCCACGAATCCGGCAGCTCGATCCACTCACCCAGGCCCGCCTGGTACGGCACGGCGACCGTGCCGAGTATCGGTTCGCGGGCAGGATCGCCCTGCGGGCAGAGCAGCCAGAGGCCACGCCTGCCCAGCCGGGCGGCTGCCGCCAGCCGATCCAGGACACCCATCGCGTCGTACCGGGCGAACACCCCCGCGTCCGTCATCAGCACTGGGCCCGCACCATCGCTGAGCGAATCCCGCATTCGCGGCTCAATCCGGCCCCAAGCCGTACGAGCGTACTCCGCGAACTTCAATGCTGCTCGCGTACCGGGTTCGGCGATATCCGCCCGCAGGATGGTGTCCCACGTCGGCTTCGTCCCCGGTGGCACCAGGTCGTGCATGGCCGCCAGGAATAGCTTGGTCACCGAGACCACTTCGGACCCGAACCTGCTGCCCGCGAGTTCGGCCACCGCCAGCTGGCTCAGCCCCGCACGCACAGTCAGGACCCGGAATCCATCCCGCCGCGCGGATGCGGTGAGCCGTTCCTCCGCGCGTACCGCGCCAGCTAGCTGCGGGTCATCGGCGTATCGGTTGGCTGCGCTGAGCTGGGTGGCCTGCCGCCAGGCAGCCACCGACAGGTAGCTGGAGGCCCCATCCATCCGCGTGGGCAGGTAGCGCACGGTTCTGGTGTCTTCGCGGGTGGACAGGGTCAGATCGAAACCCGCCTCACGCAGGGCCCTGGTCAACGGCCCGCCGGTAGGCAGATCCTGTCCACCGTGCGTTAGCTCTGGGAATCGTGCCCGCACCCGCTCATGGATGTCCTCGCCAGTCAGCCCAGGCTGACGCTCCTCGGGCACGCCGGGAATCAACCGGACCAGGCCCGCCTGAGTGAGCCGGAGCGCCCGCACCAATGGCAGATCACGCGGGTAGATCTCCAGCCGCGGGGTGGCGGCGGCGTTCTTGGAGGCGGCGGCGGCGAGTTCGACCATGCGGCGCTCGTCCCACTCGACCACGCCGGATGGCGGGTTGATCGCGCCCAGCTCCCCCAGCACGATCGTCGCGGTTGGCAACGTCTCGAACTTGGCGAGACGGTCGGCGACCCGCCCCAGACGATGCGCATAGTCGAGCAGGCCCGGAGCGGATGGCGTGTCAGGGGCGTCGTCCTCGCCGACCTCCAAGGCCAAGAGTCCCGCGCCCATCGCCTCGTGCGTGGCCTCGCGGTTGGCGGCGTGCCGGAACGGCCCCTCTTCCGGTACGAGCTGCTCCGCCTCGACCACGGCCCGGACGGCGGCTAGCGCAAGGGCCCGGCGACGCTCGCGACCCTGCAGGCGAGTGCCACGCCGGACGGCCAGCGCGTCGGCGATCTCGGCGGCGGAGGCCACCCGGCCGAGCCCGGTCAGCAGCTCCAGGATCTCCTCCCGGAGCGCCCGCACGGCCGGGAGCTTCTTCCAGCGCGTCCGCTGGCCCTTCAGCATCTGCGGGATTCGGCCTGGGCTCAGACCTAATGCGTCGGCGACGTCCTTCTGCTTCGGCCACGCGCCGATGACAGGCAGCTCGCCACGCTCGTCGGGCAAGCGCAGCAGGAACCGCACCATGTCGACCTCGCTGCGGTTGGAGCCGTTCTTCTTCAGTTCCGGCACGAACAGCGTGGCCAGGGTGTCCAGACTGACTGAGCGCAGGGTACGCGGAGGAAGCAACTCCGCGTCCTCGCCGGTAGCCAGGATGTTCACGAGAGCGGACTCCGTGCCGCTGAGCTGTGCCAGCTCCTGTTCCGCCTCGCGGCGGCCCTCAGGGGTGAGCGGGAAGACAGGAGCCTGACGCAGCCGCTCGCCCCACTCGCGCTGGCGCCGCTGGATCTCGTTGCGGGTCTTCGCGCCCAGGCCGGGGGCGTTGACGAGATAGCGCTGGCTGTATTCCAGCAGTTGGCCCACCGTCGTCACGCTCAAGCCGTACAGGAAGGACTCGGCGGCGGGGGTGAGGCCCGCGGCTGACAAGTGGGTGTCGCGGGTGGCTTCCGCGGCGAGCCGGTCGCGCTGCTGCTCGGCGGACTCCGGCTCAGCTGCGGCAATCGCCACAGGGGCCGCCTGTTCAGACGCGGGCTCGGGGTGGCGGCTGGCGCGAGGAGTGGACGGCGTCGTCTCCGCCATGTCCAGGAAGAGTTTCTTCCAGGCGTCCCGCATCGGCTTGAGGTTCGCGAAGCGCTGGGCGGCGTCACGGTGCAACGCCTTCTGGAAGAAGGCGACGAGACCGTCGCGCACAGCGGGGTCGAAAGCGTCGGCCGCGATCGTCGGGGATGGCCACTGGTCCGGGTCGGTCTGCCGGGGCGACACCTTGCCATCGCCCCATTTGGGCAGCTCGCCGGAGGCCATCTCGTGGAGTGTGGCGGCGACCGCGTACCGTTCGGCCTGGGCGTCGTAGACCGAGCGGGTCAGCGACCCGATGAATGGATCGAGATAGCCCTCAGTGCCCGCGTCTGTCTCCTGCACCGCGTACCCGGCGAGTGAGAAGTCGATCAAGACGAGTTCGCGGGTCCGGTTGGGCCGCACTCGAATAGCGATGTTGTCCGGCTTGATGTCGCGGTGCCAAACGCCCTCACCCTCCAGGAAGTCGACCGCGCCGAACAGATAGTCGCCATATGCCTCAAGCTGGTCGACCTGGAGTCGGCCGCTCTCGCGCAGTTGACGGGCAACCGTCTCCTCGCGGCGGCGCGTGCCGGTGCCTGCTTCCGCCTGTTCGCCGGAGTCCCGCTCATCACCGACATACTCCAGGGCGAGGACCGTGCGCCCGCCGATGAGTAGCGGCTCCGGCTCGACCAGCCGGATGACGCGCGAGTCGGGGCGCAGCCGACCCATCACCTCCGCTTCGCGGGCCAGAACCTCGCCGCGAGTGTCAGACAGGGCCACTTTCAGCACAGCCAGGACGCGGGCGCCACGCGCCCTCGAGTCCGCTCGAAGGTCACGCACGAGGAAGGCACGGCTCGTCGAACCTGTGCCCAGTCTGCGCCGTACTTCCCAGCGGCCAGCCAGCACATCGCCGGCGACTGCATCCACCGGGTCCTTCTCTGAACTCTGTGCCTGCGGTTCATCGGTGTCGCCGGGAACCGCGGGAGAGGTCAGCGAGTCCTCTACATACTCCAACATCTCCAGGAACTCATCGACGGTGGCGAGCCGTCGCGTCGGCTGGTAGGCGGTGGCGGCCTGCACCAGTTCGTCAATGTCCTCCGACAGCCCGTCCACAACCGCGCTGGGGTGGAGCCCTTCCCCGGCCTCCAGCCGGGCCAGCAGTTCGGCCTGGCTCGCACCCGGAGCCTTTCCCGTGGCAAGCAGATACGTGAGTACGCCGAGCCCGTACACATCGAGGGCGATGGGGTCGGGGTTCATCGCGGTCAACTCGGGCGCGAGATACGCGTCCGCGTCCTCGGCGAGATGGATCGCCGACAGGGCCGTCGGGGCGAACCGCGTCGCGCCTTGCGACTGGCCACTACTGCGCTGGGTGGCGATCTGCCAATCCGAGATCTGCAGATGAGGCACCAGCCAGGCGGCTTCCTCGCCGAGGCTCTGACCCTCCGGACCCCGGTTACGGGGGATGACATGCACGGACCGGGCGGCCAGCGCACGGTGGTGGATACGGCTGGAGTGCGCGGAGCGCATCGTCTCGGCGAGCTGGCGGACCAAGGCCATCCGACCGAGGATGTCGAGCTTGTCCCCGTACTGGACCAGATACTCGTCCAGCCGCAAGGTCTGAGGGTGGTAGTCGAAGATCAGCGCAGGACCGGCCGAGTGCCCGGAGGGATCGTACTGCTTCAGGTTGACGACGCCCGGGTGGCGGAACCGGCGCAGAATGGCCGCCTCACGCCGGGCGGCGTTCTCCACCGACTGGCGGATCGACGCGTCCGAGCCGCGTTCTCGCAGGTAGATACGGACGCGAGTCGCCTCGGGGAGCTCACTGTGCCGGGCCAGGTAGTCGGCCCAGGTTGGGCCGGTGTCGAAGGACTTGCGCTCCAGCAGATAGGGGCCGACCTTGTACTCGGCGTCGCTGCGGCGGATGCCGACCCGCTCCAACGCGGCCTTGATCTCCCGGGACCTGGCTGGGCTGATCCGGTCTCTATCGGTACGTGCGGGCTGCCGGAGCATCTCGACGAGCTCATCGACGGTGTAGACACCGTTCTGGTCGTGGGCCGGCAGACGCACCCGAAGCGAGGAGTCGGTAAAGCAAACGGCCGCACTGACCCACACGCGTTTGCCGCTCTGCCCAAGCAGCCCGGCCAGTTCCTTCGCCTTCTTGTCGGTCAGGTGAAGCGGGTTGCCGTGTGGAACGCGACGGCCACTCGGGGTGGTCTGCACCCAAGTACCGTTCTCCGCGGTGACACTGCCGTGCCAATCCTTGAGTTCGATCATGCAGACGCCACCAGGGGAGACGACCAGGAGATCGACTTCGCGTACATGACCGGCCTGCGCGGTGAAGGTGAAGTTCGACCAGGCCCGCCATGGTTCGGCGCCCGGCAACCTTTCGCGTATGGCCTCTAGGCCGCGGCGCTCATGGTCGAACTCGGACTCGGTGACGGTGGTCCACCGGCCTTCGAGCATGCGCCCACTCCGCCAATCGGTGCTGCCTCGTCGGCCGCTGAACTGGGCCGAATGTCTGATCAGATGGTATCGGCGAGATCCGACAATTGAGGGCGATCAAAAGAAAGCTCCAACTGTACGAGCTCTCCAAGCTGCTTACGGCCGCTTGGTGAACCTGGAGATACAACCGGATGGAGCCCTGCGTCAAAGATTTCAGAACGATCAACTTCATCGTGTGGACACCTGTGTCGGCGACGCTGCAAAAACTGACCCCCTTAGGGCGGGCAGGTTCTAGCCCGGCTTGATTCGGCGAAGCCGGGAAGATCGAGTCAAGTTTGTGGATGTTGAGGTGGGGTTGCCTGGTCAGGCGGCGATGCCCGCGCGCTGGGCCAGGTCATCGATCGCGCTTTGGTAGGTGCGGGTGGCGTTGGCCAGTCGGCTGGGCTGGTGGAGTTCGGCCATGCCGGTGGTGAGGAACTGGTCGTGGGCTGCGGTGAGGAAGATCGCGTGCCGTAGGCCGAGGTCGGTGACGCGGTAGCGGTGGCTGCGGGGGATGCGTTCGATCAGGCCGTGGTGGCGTAACCGGCGCAGGTCGTAGGTGGCCTGGCCGGCGGTGATGTGCGGGCGGTGGAGCAGCTCGGCGAGCAGCGCTCGCAGGTCGGCGTTGGTAAAGCCGTTGATCTGCAGCCGGAAGAGCACCAGCAGGTGCAGCAGCGCTTGAGCGCGGGGGTCGGTCAGGCGGAGTCCGGCGGTCCGGCTGCCGTCGGGGTGCACGATGGGATCGCAGGTGGCGTGGACGGCGTCGGCTCCGGTGATCGGGTCGTGGC
>NZ_BLAE01000026.1:15792-145301 GCF_009687865.1 Acrocarpospora macrocephala | reverse complement strand
GCGCCGGTGCCGGCACTCCGGCCGCGGCCAATGTGACGCCTGCCGTGGTGGTGCATGAGGGTTACACCAGCGTCTTCACCATCAACGCCTCGAACGGGCATCTCCAGGAGACCTATCTGCCCAGGGTCGGCGCGGCCTGGGTGACCCAGGACCTCAGCTCCGGCGCCGGTACCCCGGCGGCAACCGGCGCGCCCGCCGCTGTCTACCACGACGGTTTCACCAGCATCTTCACCATCAACGCCTCAAACGGGCATCTCCAGGAGACCTTCCTGTCCAAGATCGGCGCGGCCTGGGCGACCCAGGATGTCAGCGCCGGTGGCCCGGCGGCGACGGGTGCCCCGGTCGCTGTCTACCACGACGGCTTCACCAGCGTCTTCACCATCAACGCCTCGAACGGGCGCCTCCAGGAGACCTTCCTGTCCAAGATCGGCGCGGCCTGGGTGACCCAGGACCTCAGCGCGGGTGCCGGTACCCCGGCGGCCGCGGGCGCGCCCGCCGCTGTCTACCACGACGGCTACACCAGCGTCTTCACGATCAACGCCTCCGACAAGCACCTCCAGGAAACCTTCCTGTCCAAGATCGGCGCCGCCTGGCTCACCCAGGACCTCAGCGGCGCCGGCACCCCACCCGCCACCCCCTGAAAACGGCGATGCCGCACCGGAACCCCGGTGCGGCATCACCCTTTGTACGCTCCGACGAGATTCTTGTATCCGTAAAAGTGCTCCTGCTGAAGTGCGGTGTCTGGAAAGCCTTTGGCTAACTGCACGCGTTCGGCCGAGTTCCACCCGTTCCGCTCTGTTCCCGGGTGTTCCAGTGGGCGCGGAACTCGATGTCACGCCGTAGGGATGCCTGGGTGCGACGCCCGGTGCGATCACATACGGAGGAAGAACATGGCTACGAACCTGCGGCGTGCCGCGATGAGCATTGCCCTTGCCGGGCTGACCGTGTTGTCGGCCGCCGCCCTGACCGCGGCTCCGGCGCAGGCGAGCGCGGGCGCCCTGCGGCTCGGCGAGCACCAGAGCCTGGCCGGAAAGATCTGGCTCTACTACGACAACACCTCCAGCCTCGGTAGCGCCGGCGACGAGGCCAGTTCAGTTTTCAACGACACCGAGGACGCCTGGGTCCTGTACGTCGACAGCGGCTACCGCGACCACCGCTTCTGCATCCGCTCCGGCCAGTACATCCGCAACCTGCACACCTACAACTTCGGCGACAAGATCTCTTCGGTCAGGCGCCTCTCCACCAGGTCCTGCGTCGGCTACCCCGTGTTCGAATAACCCCGAAGGTTCCGGCTTCCCCCCAGCCGGAACCCCCGCTGTCGCGACTCTGGCGGGCTGGCTAATGTCGGGGCATGGATTCTGTGCGGTTGGGGAACACCGGGCTGAAGGTCAGCAAGATCTGCCTGGGGATGATGAGTTACGGCGATCCGGGAAGTTGGAACGGGTGGGTGCTGCCGGAGGAGCAGGCCGAGCCGATCGTCCGGAAAGCCGCTGACGGAGGTGTGACCTTCTTCGACACCGCCGACGTGTACAGCGCCGGGGCCAGCGAGATCGTCACCGGCAACCTGCTGCGAAAAATCTTCCCCCGGCGGGAGGACTACGTCCTGGCGACCAAGGTCCGCTTCCCCGTCGGCAAGGCCGCGAACGACGGCGGCCTGTCGCGAAAGCACATCATGGCCTCGATCGACGCGTCCCTCACCCGCCTCGGTACGGACTACGTCGACCTCTACCAGATCCACCGATGGGACGACGAAACCCCCATCGAGGAAACCATGGAAGCCCTCCACGACATCGTGAAGGCGGGCAAAGCCCGATATATCGGCGCTTCGTCAATGCTGGCGTGGCAGTTCGCGAAAGCACAGCACGCGGCCGACAAGCACGGCTGGACCAAATTCGTGAGCATGCAAGGCCATTACAACCTCCTGTACAGAGAAGACGAGCGGGAGATGAACCCCCTCTGCGTCGACCAGGGCGTGGGCCTCATCCCCTGGAGCCCCTTGGCGCGGGGACTCCTCGCGCGAGCCGGGACAGATCAGGACACGACCCGGCAGGTCGGCGACGGAGCCCGCCAGCAGCAGCTGTACGGCGGCCCCGCGGACGCCACCATCCTCGCCAACGTGGCCGATCTGGCGGCGAAGCGCGGCGTCGCCCCGGCGACAGTGGCCCTGGCCTGGCTGCTCCACCAGCCGGGCATGACCGCCCCGATCATCGGCGCCACCAAGGAACGCCACGTGGACGACGCGATCGCCGCCGCCGACCTCACCCTCTCGCCGGAGGAGCAGTCCGCCTTGACCGAGCCCTACCAGCCTCGCCCGGTCTCCTTCTGATTCAAAGGGATTGCAGCACGTAGAGGAGGGCGACCGCGATGGCCAGGGCGCTGAGGAGGAGACGCAGGCCGGTTTCGGGAAGGTGAGGTTGGAGGCGGGCGCCCAGGTAGCCGCCGATCAGGCCGCCGAAGCCGCAGACCAAGCCCAGAAGCCATTCGGGTGCGATGTCACCTGAGGTGGTAAGGGCGAGGACCGCGTACGCGAGCGCGCCCACGATCGAGGTCAGGAAGGTCGAGGCGAGGGCGGCAGGGGCGACATATCCGACTGGCATTCCCCAGCCGACGAGGATGGGGCCCAGGATCGAGCCGCCGCCGATGCCGTACACGCCGCCGATGACTCCGACGACGAGGGCCAGCAGGCTGATCGTGCGGGTGCGTACCTCCCGCGCGGGGCGGTGCCGTTCCGGGCGCAGAGTTCGCACGCACAACCAGACGCCGAGGGGCAGCAGGAACGCCGCGACCAGGATCCGGAACACCTGCGGGCCCGGCACGACGAAGACGCGGATGATCGCGCCGATGACCACCCCAGGGAGGGTGCCGACGATGAGTTGCCTGGTCAGCGGGCTGACCAGCGAGCCGTTCCGCCGGTAGCGCATGAGCGCTCCAGGCCCTGACACAACGTTGAACAGCAGATTGGTAGGCGTTATCGCAGGGCTCGGCACCCCCAGCACGCTGAGCTGAACCGGAAGGAGGAACACCGCCCCCGACACCCCCACCGGAGTCGTGAACATCGCGATCAGCAACCCAGCCCCGAACCCAACCAAACCCTCGATCAACGCCACAATCCCCCCCGACAGAGTCGCCCCAGCTTGCCCTACTCGCCGGAATCACTCCAGACCGGAATGGAGAACCCATGACAACCGCCCCAGCCGGGGACTTCGACTACGACACCCATGGGTACGGCTACGCCACCCAGCGCCGTACCGATCCGCGAATCGAGGCCCAGGTCCATGCCGCTCTGGGCGAGGGACGCAGCTTGATCAACGTAGGAGCGGGCGCCGGGTCGTACGAACCGGAAGACCGGTATGTCGTCGCGGTCGAACCGTCCGCCGTCATGCGCGGACAACGCCCCGCCCGCCGTGTCCCCGCCCTGAACGCCACCGCCGAACACCTGCCATTCGACGACAACACATTCGACGCCGCCCTGGCGTCGATCACCGTCCACCAATGGCCCGACCCAGAACAGGGCCTACGCGAACTACGCCGCGTCTCCCGCGGCCCGGTCGTCGTGCTCACCTTCGACGGCGACGCCCTCGACCTCCTCTGGCTGGCCGAGTACGCCCCCGAACTCGTCGCAGCCGAACGCCTCCGCTACCCCAAGATCGACTGGATCGCCCAACACATCGGAACCACAACCCGAATCGAACCAGTCCCCATCCCCATCGACTGCGTAGACGGCTTCACCGAGGCCTACTACGCCCGCCCCGAACGTTTCCTGGACCCAGCCATCCGCAAATCACAGTCCGCATGGGGCTTCATCGACCCCACCGCCGAATCCCGCGCAATCGAACACCTATGCACCGACCTCGCAAACGGCACCTGGGACACCCTCCACGGCCACCTACGCACCCAGCCCGAGTTCCTGGGCTCCCTCCGCCTGATCATCGGCCTCCCATGACCTCATCAAAGCGTGACGAACAGGCCCTTTCGCCGAACCGCAGGGCCACGTCGAAACTTCACGCTGAGTCCTCCCACCGCAAGGGTGTTGGTCGTACAGTCAGCGCGTGGTGCCTATTGAGTTGTTTCGGCGGGTCGCCGAGAGTGTGCCGGCGTATGCGGCGTTCCTGAAAGAGCAGGGTGTCGACCCGGGGGCCGTGCGGGAGTTCGGCAGCGTGCCGATGACGACGAAGGACAACTATGTCCGGAGGCATCCGCTTGCCGCGTTGTGCCGGGATGGTGTTGTCGGGGACATGATCGCGGTGTCGTCGGGGTCGAGTGGGGAGCCCGCGTTCTGGGTGCGGTCGACGGCCGATGAGAAGGTCGTCGGGGAGCGGTTCGCGGAGGTGTTCCGGGCGTTTGGGGCGGCGGAGCGCCGGACGCTGGCGGTGGTGTGCTTCTCGCTGGGGACCTGGGTAGGTGGGCTGTTCACGATCGCCTGTGTGCGGCAGCTGGCCGATCAAGGGTTTCCGGTGACGGTGGTCGCGCCGGGGAACAACAAGGCGGAGATTCTGCGGGTTCTTCCCGTTCTGGCGCCACAGTTCGAGCAGGTGGTTCTGCTGGGGTATCCCCCGTTCTTGAAGGACGTGATCGATACGCCGGGGGTGCCGTGGTCGTCGTACAACGTGAAGATTGTCACGGCGGGTGAGGTGTTCTCCGAGGAGTGGCGGGCTCTGGTCGCGGAGCGCGCGGGGATCGCGGATCCGCTGACCGGGACCGCCTCCCTGTACGGCACAGCGGACGCGGGCGTCCTGGGAAACGAGACCCCCTTGTCCATCGAAATCCGGCGATTCCTGGCCGGCCGCCCCGACGCGGCGAAGGAACTCTTCGGAGCCTCACGGCTGCCCACGCTCGTGCAGTACGACCCGGCCGTGCGGTTCTTCGAGGAACACGAAGGCACCCTGCTGTTCACCGGCGACAACGGCATCCCACTCATGCGCTACCACATCGCCGACGAGGGCGGCCTGATCTCCCACAAGGGCATGCTCGGCTACCTGGCCCGATTCGGCTTCCGCCCGACGGCGCAGGGACCTGAGTTGCCGTTCGTGTACGTGTTCGGCCGGAGCCTGTTCGTCGTCTCGTACTACGGGGCGAACGTGTTCCCGGAGAACGTCACGGTCGGCCTCGAGCAGCCGGGCGTAAGCGACTCGGTGACGGGCAAGTTCGTACTGGCGGCCCCCGAGGGCGCGAAAGGGATCGAACTGACCGTGGAACTGGCCCAAGGGACAGTCGGGACGCCCGAACTGGCAGAGCGGGTCTCCGCATCGGTGCTCCAGGCTTTGAAGCGCCTGAACAGCGAGTTCGCACACTATGTCCCGGAGGACCGGCAGGCACCCGTGGTCACGCTCCGCCCGTACGGGGACCCGGAGCACTTCCCGCCTGGCGTGAAGCACAGGTATGTACGCTGATCGTTATGGCACGGGCGAATGATGAGGCTGCGGCGGCGCTGGAGGAATACGCGGAGCTGTTCGCGCTGAATGGCGGGGACGCGTTTCGGGTGCGTAGTTACCAGAAGGCCGCGAAGTCGATTGCGGGGCATCCGGAGGATCTGCGGACCATCCCGGTGCGGCAGATTCCGGGGGTCGGTGAGGCGATCGCGAAGAAGGTTGAGGAGTTTCTGGCCCGTGGGAGTTTCCGGCAGTTGGATGATCTGCGCGGAAAGGTGCCGGATGGGGTGCGGAGGATGACGAGGATCCCTTCGCTTGGGCCGAAGAAGGCGTTGTTCCTGTTCCAGGAGTTGGGTGTCGACTCGCCGGAGGCGCTCGCGGAGGCGATCCGACAGGGGCGGCTGGCGGGGGTGCGCGGGTTTGGGGCGAAGACCGAGGAGAACCTGCTCAAGGGCATCGAGCAGATGGAGCAGTCCGGGCAGCGGGTGCATCTCGGGGTGGCCATGGATCTGGCGGAGAAGGTGATGGCGTCGCTGCCGGCCGAGCGGATCGTGTACGCGGGGTCGCTGAGGCGGATGCGCGAGACGGTGGGCGACATCGACATCCTGGCGGTCGGGCCGGTTTCGCTGATGGAGGTGTTCAGCGCGCAGCCGTACGTGACGGAGGTGATCGCCGCAGGGGAGCGGAAGACATCCATCCGGACCGATCGCGGCATTCAGGTGGATCTGCGGGTGGTCCCGGCCGAGTCGTGGGGGGCGGCGCTCGTCTACTTCACGGGGTCGAAGGAGCACAACGTCCACATTCGCGAGATGGCCGTGAAGAAGGGCTGGAAGCTCTCCGAATACGGGCTTTTCGACGCCGACGACCAGGTGATCGCGGCGGCGACGGAGGAGGACATCTACGGGGCGCTGGGCATGCAGTGGGTGCCGCCGCCGATGCGGGAGGACGGCGGCGAGATCAAGGCCGCGCTGCGCGGGGAGCTGCCGGAGCTGGTCACCCTGGCCGACCTCAAGGGCGATCTGCATACCCACACCAACCTGACCGACGGAATCGCCTCATTGGAGGACATGGTCGCCGCCGCGGCAGCCCGCGGCTACGCCTACTACGCGATCACCGACCACGCCCCGGACCTGGTCATGCAGCGCATGACCTTGGAGAAGGCCCTCGACCAGCGCGCCCAGATAGCCGCCCTTCAAGCGAAATATCCGAACATGCGGCTGCTGCAGGGGACCGAGTTGAACATCGCGCCCGACGGTTCCGTGGACTGGCCGCTGGACGTGCTGGAGGGCTTCGACGTCCGGGTCGCCTCCGTGCACTCGCACTTCGGCCAGTCCCGCGACGAGATGACCCGCCGCTTCATCGCGGCCTGCGAGAACCCGGGCGTGCACATCATCGGCCACCCCACCACCCGCAAGATCGGCAAACGCGAGCCCGTCGACGCCGACTGGGAGGCCGTCTTCCGCGCCGCGGCCCGCACCGGCACCGCCATGGAGATCGACTCCTACCCGGACCGCGCCGACCTCCCCTCCGACCTGGTACGGCTGGCCCGCCACCACGGCGTGAAGTTCTCCATCGACAGCGACTCCCACGCCATCCCGCACCTGGAGAACCAGCGTTTCGGCGTCGGCATCGCCCAGCGCGCCTGGCTGACCACCGACGACGTCATCAACACCTGGCCCCTGGAGCGCCTCCTCACTTTCCTCCGGCGGTGATTCAATGGTTTCCTGGTAGGGAATACCGAAATCCCGAGAGAGGTGTCCCGATGGAGCTCCACACCTCAGCGCTCTGTACGTTGGGCGACATCGCCCCACTCATCCGCAACCATCCCGCCTCGCCCCCATCCGGCCCGATCGTCAAACCCCTCCCCCACGACCTGTTCATCGTGCACGGCACCAGCGCCGAGATGCGCTGGGAGGCCATGCGCGGCCAGGGCTACCACGTCCCCACCGAACGCTTCTTCGTCCGCAACCACACGGCCACGCCGATCATCGACGTACGGACCTGGCGGTTGCGCCTGCACGGCGACGCCCTGCGCGCCCCCCGCTCGTTCCGCTACGAGGACCTGCTCGCCCTCCCCGCCACCACCAGAGACGTGACGATCGAGTGCGCCGGCAACGGCCGCTCCTTCTTCGCCAGCCAGCAGGGCACCCCGGCCACCGGCACCCAGTGGCGGCTGGGCGGCATCGGGGTGGCCCGCTGGCGCGGCGTGAAACTGGCCACCCTCCTGGACCTGGCCGGGATCACAAAGGACGCGGTGCACGTGATGCCCGTCGGCCTGGACCAGGAATATGTGGAGAACGGCGTCAATCTCGGGCATGTACGGCGTCCGCTGCCGGTCGCCAAGGCGCTGGACGACGTACTCGTCGCGTACGAGATGAACGGCGAGCCGCTGCCACCCGATCACGGATTTCCCGCCCGGCTGGTAGTGCCCGGCTGGACCGGGGTGGCGTCGATCAAGTGGCTGGGCAGCATCGAGGTGGCCGCCCGGGAGCTGAGCTCGCCGTGGAGCACCGGCCTCTACCGGCTCGCGGACCGGCCGCTGACCACGCAGGTGGTGAAGAGCGCCTTCGAGCTGCCGTGGGAGGCCCGGTTGGAGGCCGGGCGCCAGCACATCCTGCACGGCAGGTCCTGGTCGGGGGCCGGGCACATCGTGCGGGTGGAGGTCAGCGTGGACGGCGGGCGCTCCTGGCAGCGGGCCCACACCCGCAAGCGGCTGGCGGCGGCCTGGGCGCCCTGGCACATCGCCTGGTGCCCGCCGGCGCCGGGACCGTACACGCTGCTGGCCAGGGCCACCGACGAGACCGGAGCGACCCAGCCGGTCCGTGCCGAATACAACCCCAACGGCTACCTTTTCGACGCCGTCGTCGAACATCCCGTCACCGCTGTATAGGCAAATGTCACTATCTGGGCAGTTTGAGAGCGAAAGAGCAGGTGAGCAGCCTCCGGGTGGTCTCGTCAATGACTGGCAAGGTCATGTCCATTGTCTGGCTGCTGACAGAATCTCCCGGAGACGTCGGGGAAATGCCCTGGTAACCGAACACGGCGAAGATGGTCACCCTGGGTAGAACCACCAGGGGTCAACAGGGGGAGGAAGCCCATGCGTCAGCTGACGGCGCTCGACGCGCAGTTTCTCAGCGGCGAGTCTGCCACCACGGCGGCGCATGTCGCGGGACTCGCCGTGCTGGATGGGGCCATCACCCGGGCGAGGCTGATCGAGCTGCTGCGGGAGCGCCTGCACCTGGCCCCGCCGCTGCGGATGCGGCTGGCCGATGTGCCGTTCGGGCTGGATCGGCCGTACTGGACGGAAGACCCGGACTTCGACGTGGCCGATCATGTGTACGAGTCGATCGTGCCGAGCGCGGACGAGCTGGCCGCGCACGTGGGGCGCATCCACGCCCGGCGGCTGGACCGGTCGCGGCCGCTGTGGGAGATGCACCTGATCCACGGCCTCGGTGAAGGCCGGGTGGCGCTCTACACCAAGGTGCACCACGCCGCCATCGACGGCGTCTCCGGCACGGAGATCATGAGCTCGTTCCTGGACCTCTCCCCCGAACCCCGCGAAGTCGAACCGGCCCCGCCCGCCACCCCGACCACCGCGCCCGACGTGCGGGACATGCTGGCCAACGCCGTCAACCGCGCGCTGTCCCAGCCGATGGCCTCGGTCCGCTCGCTGAGCAGGGCCGTCGCCGACCTGGACGCGATCCCGGTGCTCTCCGCCCTGCCGGGGGCGCGGCGCATCGCCCGCGCCGCCCGCTCGATGATGGGCGAGAAACCGGTCCCTGACCTGCCCTCGCTGGCGGCTCCGCGGACCCCGTTCAACGGCCCGGTGTCCAGCAGGCGGAGTTTCGCGTACGGCTCTGTCGCGCTCGCCGACCTCAAGTATGTGGCCAGGACCTTCGGGATGAGCGTCAACGACGTGGTCATGACGGTCTGCGCGTCGGCGTTGCGGGCCTGGCTGGAGGAGCGGGGTTCGCTGCCGGGCCAGCCGCTGGTCGCCGCCGTCCCGGTCTCGATCCGCTCGGGCCGTACGGGCGAGGGCCGCAACCAGATCTCGGCGATGATCACCCCGCTGGCCACCGACGTGGCCGACCTGAAGGACCGGCTGACGACGGTCCGGGCCACCATGAACGCCGCCAAACGGCGCTTCGCGGTCTCCCACACGACCTGGCTGAACGACCTCTGCTCGGCGCTGCCCGCGGTGCTGGCCCGGGCCACGCCCGCGGTCTTCCGGCTGGCCGGGCTGGTGACGCCCGGGGTGAACCTGATCGTCTCGAACGTGCCGGGGCCACAGGTGCCGCTGTATATGAGCGGGGCCCGGCTCCTCGCGTACTACCCCATGTCGGTCCTGACGGACATGACCGGCGGACTGAGCATCACCTGCCTGTCCTACGACGGCAACCTCGACTTCGGCGTGGTCGCCTGCCCGTCACGGGTGCCCGACGTGTGGCAGGTCATGGACCACATCCGCGAGGCGATGACCGAACTCGTCAAGCTCGCCGACGCCGACCACCTGGACCACGAAAGTGCCCCCGAACCGGGTGTGACCAGTCCGGGGGCACTCGTCGCCAACTAGCTAGGAGTGCCCCGAATACCCGCTACCGCATGCGGCTGATTATCTCCTCCGCGGCGGCTTCAGCCGAGGTGGCACCGGTGAAGGCGCTGATCGCAACTCGGCGATACGCGTCCAAGAACGTCGTCTGGAACTTCGGGGGCAGGTCGACGGCGAGGCTGCCACGATCGACGACCTCGCTGGCGACCTTGATCATGTCCTTCGTCGACGCACCTGTCTCGGGCGCGTCCTGGAGCTTGCCGCGGTACGCGGCCACCGTCGGAGCCCCGTTGTCGGCGGCGAACGCCTCGTTCGCGGACGCGTCGTTGATCCAGAAGTTGATGAACGCCATCGCCGAGGCGACGTTGTCGCAGGATTTCGGGATCGACAGTCCGTTGATCGGCAGGAGGTCGGTGGCCTTACCGTCGTCGGCGACCGGCAGCAACGTGTAACCCACGTCCGGCGCGAGGCCGTGCGATTTGAGCCCGTTCGCGATCGCGCCGAGAGCGTTGGCGGGGCGGGCGCTGGCGAACGCGACTCCCGCGGCCATCGCGCTGTCTTCGTGCGAGCCGGTGTAATCGGTGATGCGCTCGGCGGGGAGGACGACACCCTCGTCCATGAGCTCATGCCAGGTGGAGAACCACCCTGCGAGGTCCTCCGCGCGGAATGCCGGCTTGCCGGCTGTAAAGACCGGCCCCCGGCTGCCGAGGTAGGTGATGACCTCGACCGGCGTGTTGTAGGGGAAGTCCATCGCGAAGACGCCCTTCGGCAGTTTCTGCTGCGCCTGACGCATCCAGCTGAAGAACTCTCCCCAAGTCATGCTATTGCCGGGAATGTCGATGCCGTACTTGTCGGCCATCGCAGTGTTGTAGGCAATTACGGACGGCGCTATTCCGTACGGAGCCATGTACAGCGCTCCGTCGTCCGCGCGAAGGCTGTCGACGACGCCCTTGTCGACGGTGCTGAGGTCCAGGAGCTTGCTGTCGCTAAGGTCGAGGAAGAGGTCCTTGCTCGCGTAGTCGTTGAGGCCGAATGTCAGCATCTGCGTGACGCACGGCATATTGCCACCGGCCGCCTGGACGTTCAGGCGTTCGAAGTACTTCAGATAGTCGACGGGCTCGCCTTCGACCTTGACGGGGAACTTCTTCTGGAACAGATCAATCACCGCATTGGTGCGCGCGTTGCGCGATTCCGACCCCCACCAAGAGAATCGGATATTGCCGGCGACGTCGTCCGCGCTGACGCTGCTCGGCTCGGGATCGGACGAACCGCACGAGGCCAATAGGCCCGTGCTGAGCACCACGGCCGCGGCGGCGGCTGCGATGCGTATGGCTCTCACCTTCATGTTCTTACCTTTCGTATTGCTTCGGACTCACTTCAGCCCGGTAGTGGAAATGCCCTCGGTGATCAGTCGCTGGGCCACCGCGAAGAACGCGATGAGCGGCACCAAGGACAAGACCGACATGGCCAGGAGTCCACCGGTATTGGAGTTCCCGGTGGAATCCATGAACTGCCGGAGACCCAGCGGAACGGTGAAGCTGCCCGGGTCGTTCAAATAGAGCAGCGGGCCCAGGAAATCGTTCCAGCTATGGATAAAACAGAAGGCGGCCGTCGTCGCGAGAGCCGGAAAGCTCAACGGCACGATGATGCGGAAGAAGATTCCGAAGTGACCGCACCCGTCGATGCGGGCAGCTTCGTCCAGCGACGGAGAGATGCCGCGGATGAACTGCACCATCAGGAAGGTGTAAAAGGCATCGACCGCGAAATAGTGAGTAATGGTGAGCGGCCAATAAGTGTCGACCATCCCGAGCGTGTTGAACATGACGTACTGCGGCACGACGGTGACCTGCTTTGGCAGGAGTAGCGTACCGATCATGAGCGCGAACAGGACGCGACGGCCGGGAAAGTCGATGCGTGCGAAGGTGTAGGCCGCCAGCGAACACGACAGCAGCGTGCCGACGATGGACGCCAACGAGATCAGGGACGAGTTGACGAAGTACCTGCCGAAACCCGAACCGCCATCGCCCTGCCACCCTGCGCGATAGTTCTCGAGTGTCAGGCCTCCCGGCGAGCCGATGACGCCGCCGTCGGAGAACGACGCGAGCAGCAGGACCGCCAGCGGGTACAGGAGGAATATAAGGAGCAGGCAGATCAGGAGGTGGCGCGCGGCCTTGCCCGCACGCGGGCGCGGGTGGAACAGGGCTGCCGTCGTGGAGTAGCTAGTCTTCATAGTGGACCCACACTCTGGAACTGGCGAAGATCAGCGCTGTGATTCCAGCGAGGGCGAGCAGCATGAGCACGGCCATGGCGGACGCGTAACCCATGTTGAGATCCCTGAACGCCTGCTCGTAGAGATACAGGGCGAAGACCAGGGTCGAGTCGGCCGGGCCGCCCGTCCCGTTGGACACGATGTACGCGGGCGTGAAGGAGTGCAGCGCGTTGACCAGAACGGTCACCGCGTTGAAGAGAATGATGGGGCTGATCGCCGGCAGCGTGATGTGCCACAGCCTCCGCAACATCCCGGCACCGTCGATGCCGGCGGCTTCGTATCGTTCGGCCGGCACCTGCTTGAGCGCCGCGAGGAAGATGACCATCGTCGAGCCGAATGACCACACCGACAGCAAGATGATCGTCCAGATGGCGGTCCCCGGCTGGCCGATCCAGGCGACCGGTGACAGGCCCAACGGTGCCAGCAGGTCGTTGACGATGCCGTCGTACGCGAACAGCCGAACCCAGAGGATCGCCACCGCGACGCTGGCCGCGATGAGCGAGGGCAGGTAGAAGGCGGCCCGGTAGAAGCCGAACAAGGGGCTTCGGCGCGGCTTGCCGCCGGCCTTCGAAGAGCGCTGACGATCATTCACGAGCATCGCGACCAGGAAGGCGACCACCAGCGTCACCGGGACGCTCACGAACACATACAGCGCCGTCACGCCGATCGACTTCATGAACCGCGGATCGTCCGCCAGCATCTTCGCGTAGTTCGACAACCCGACGAACTCGGGCGCGCTCAGCAGCCCGTAGTCCGTGAGCGACAAGTACCCCGAGGCGATCAGCGGGCCGAGCGTGAACACGAGGAAGCCGATGGCCCACGGCGCCAGGAAGAGCGCGGCCATTCGCCGGTCCTGCCGAGATTTCGTACTCAGCCGCCTCCTACGGCTGCGGAGGGCTGGCACGGTCACGAGCCTGCTGAAGGTACGGGCAATCGTGTGACGATGTCACGCACGAGACGGATGTCGTCGGCGGCGATGTCGGCGGTCGAGCGGACAGCTACCTCCCCCGCGACGGCGTCACGGAAGTGGATCCACTCGTTCTTGAAACCGTCCTCGTAGCCGCGGTACGAACTCGCGAGCGTGCGGTCATTGTCGTTGACGGTCGAACGGGTGACGATCTCGGTGCCCGAGAAGGCCAGGAACGGGTTGCCGAAGCGAAGATCGACCTGGTCGTCGTCGCCGTATACCGAGAAGCGCTCGTCCCACCAGCCGTAGCTGGTCCCCAGCTGCAGGTCGACGTTGCACAGGGCGCCGTTCTCGAGCTCCAGCACCGCCTGCAGATGCTTCGGCCCGGTCGTGTGGGCGAAGAGCACCTGCCGGGGCATCCCGTAGCAGAAATTGAGCACGCTGAAGTCGTGCGACCCCAGCATGAGACCGGTCAGGTAGGTCTCGACGAAGGACGCGTGGGTCGCCGGCAAGGTCGCGGCGATCCGGCTGGCGACGTCCGGGTTCACTTGAGCCGCCTTCCCCGTCGCGGCGACAGTGGTGCGCACCGCCGCGCCGCCCACATCAGGAAGATCATCGACCCGGAAGATCGGACCGAAGTCACCCCGGACGCGCGCGAGGATGGCGCCGTAATCGTGGATCTCCACGGCACGAGGCGCGACGCCGCGCACCTTGTCGGCCAGCCAGAGGACGGCCGGATCGTGCAGTTTCTGATATCCCACCTGCAGGACCAGATCGGGATTCTCAGCGAGAACCGCCTTGATCTCCTCGGCTTCGCCGACCGTGAACGCCAGCGGCTTCTCGGTCATCACATGCTTGCCCGCCCGCAATGCGGCCAGGATGTCGGCGGCGTGGTCGTAACTGAGCACGCCGATCGCGTCAAGAGTGTCGTCCGCGAGCATCTCGGCGTACGACGTGTACCGGGTCGCGACGTTGTGGTAATCCGCCACCAACTGCAGGGTGCCGGCCGACAAGTCGCAAAGGGCGGCAAGCTCGATCCCGGCGATCTCGCGGATCGCCGGCAGATGACGAGACTGTGCGATGTAACCGCAACCCAGAATTCCTACACGCATGGTTTCTCTCTCAATCGTGGTAAGGAGGCAGTATCAGATGGCCGGAATGTGGATCTTCTCGCCGCCGCGCGAGGCGGACTCGTGCGCCAGAAGGCCCACTGACGTCCAGTTCGCGGCGACTAGGTGGTCGATCCGCGCGGGCCGCCCCTCGGCGATGCTGGAGACGAACTCGTGCGCCAGGTGGGGATGCGAGCCGCCGTGGCCGCTCCCCTGGATGAACGACAGATGTTCGTTCTCCTCGGAGTACACGCCGCTCGTCGTGAAGGGACGGATCTCCTCAGGGAGCATAGCGGCGAAGTCGGGCACCTCCACCGGCTGGGGAACGTCGTCGACATGCAGTACGTGGGCGCCCGCCTCGGTCGCCGCCCACCGGAACGACGCCTTACTGCCGAAGACGTCGAAGCTCTCGACGTACTCGTGTGAGGTGGCGAACAGTGCCCGGGACACCTCTGCCTTCACGTCGGAGTCCACGACATCGACCAGCGCGCTCTCCACGGCGAATGGGGATCCGTACCGGGCCATCAGCTCGTCGGAAATGCGCCCAGAGCCCACGCAGGTCACGCTCGCGGCAGGTTTGCCGAGCAGCGCGAGGACAGGGGAGACGGCGTGGGTGGCGTAATGCATTGGCGGGAGACCCTCCCAGTACGACGGCCACCCCGCCATATTCTGGAAATGCGAGCCGCGCATGAACTGGATACGTCCGAGCAGGCCCTCGTCGCGCAGGTGCTGGACGTAGAGGAACTCACGCGAGTAGACCACCGTCTCCATCATCATGTAGTTCTTGCCGGAGTCCTCGGCAGCCTGCGCGATCGCCACGCAGTCGTTGAGCGTCGACGCCATGGGGACGGTGCACGCGACGTGCTTTCCCGCGCGGAGCGCGAGCACTGACTGAGATGCATGATCGGGAATCGGCGTGTTGATGTGGATAGCGTCGATCGAAGGGTCCTCAACCATCGCTTCAAAGCTTGTGTAACGACCTGCGATGCCGAAATGATCAGCGACCTTTTCGAGTTTCGACTCCGTGCGCTGACAGAGTGCGACAAGTTCGACCGCCGGATGCGCCTGGTAGATCGGGATGAACTCCGCGCCGAAACCAAGCCCCGCGATAGCAATCCGTGTCTTTCGAGTCATGTTGTTGCCTCCTCATGGACGAGGCTAGGAGCGGGAATGTTCACCCACCATGCGAAATTTCGCATGGTGGCTTAGATTTCTCACATGCGCAGTTCGCAACCACGCCAGGTGGCGCTGATCATCGAGACGTCGAACCAGTACGCACGGGGCCTGCTGGAGGGCGTACGGCGATTCGTCGCGGTCCGACCCGACTGGTCGATGTACTTCGCCGAGCACAGCCGCCTCGAGATCGACTATTCGTGGCTCGAGGAGTGGGAAGGCGACGGGATACTGGCGCGGATAGAGAACCGCGAGTGCGTCGGCATCGTCCGCCGGCTGGGGTTGCCCACGGTAGACCTCAGCGCCGCCCGTTTGGCGCCGGAGCTTCCAGGCGTGGAGACAGATGACGCGTCGATCGCCTCCTGGGCGATCGACCACTTCGCGGAGCGCGGCCTGCGGAACTTCGCATTCTGCGGCGATCCACGCTTCGGCTGGTCACAGCACCGCGGCGCCTCGTACCGACGGCTCGTCCTCGAACGTGGGGCAACCCCTTTCGAGTACGCGATGACCCCCTCCGGAAGGTGCTCCATCGACCGGAGCCGCCTTGCCCAGTGGATCGCCTCGCTTCCGAAACCCGTCGGCGTGATGGCGTGCTACGACATCGCGGGCTTGGAGGTGCTCGAGGCCTGCAAGATCGCCAGGGTAGCCGTACCCGATGAAGTCGCGGTGCTCGGGGTCGACAACGACGAATTGATCGGAAACCTCAGCTCACCCCCACTCTCGAGCATCGAGCCGGACGCACGAGGCGCGGGCTTTCTCGCCGCGCGCCTGCTCGACGAGATGATGGACGGAGCCGAGGTACCGCCAGAGCAACAACTCCTCAAACCCTTGCGTGTCGTGACACGCCAGTCGTCAGACGTCCTGTCGGTCGAGGATGTCCTCGTCGCACGCTCGCTACGCTTTATCCGGCAGCACGCCCACGAAAACATCTCCACCGACACGGTCCGCCGGCACGTCGGCTTGTCGAGGGGCGCTCTGGATCGACGCTTCCTGAACACCATCGGCAGGACGACCCATGCCGAGATCACACGCGCCCGCATGACCCGGGTCACCGAGTTGCTGTCAAGCACCGACCTCACCCTGCAGCAGATCTCGGACCGCCTCGATTTCACGCACGTCGAGTACCTCAGCGTCGCCTTCAAGCGCCACACCGGAAAGACACCCTCCGAGTATCGACGCCTTGCGAAATGACTCGCTAGCCAGCAGGTGCGCAGAACCTCGACCTGCGGCGGCCCGGCGCATGCTTTAGCTGGTGTGCTCTCCGGCAAAGCCCAGGTGGGCGGCAAGCCGTGCTTCGAGTTCGTCCATGCTGTCTCCCTCAATCAGCGACGAACTCTTCGCCTGTCGTGAAGTCGTCCGGAGTATCAGCTTCTGGGTTATCGGGCAGTTCGGAGCGCCGGTACTGCGGGTGGTCTTTGTCCATCTTCTGGGCGGCGTGCAGGTGCACGCAGTAGCGGGTGCGGTTAGACCAGGTCAGTGGCTGGTGGCAGAGTCTGGCTGTCATCCGGGCGAGTGGTTGCGGTGGAACATCGTCCCTGAGCGGGATCACATAGATCTCGGTGGCGGTCATCGCGTACCAGTTCGCCGCGACCTCGTTCTTGCGTAGCTGTCCTTCGATGTTTGAACCATGGTCGGCGGTCCACCGGGTGTTCTTCTTGCCCAGCCGTCCGGTCTTGGCACCGTCGAACTGGGGTGGGACCGTGACCAGAAGCCAGGCCGGGTGACCGAAGTCGGTTTCGATCCGGAACAAGCTGGTGGCAGTGTCCTTCTTGTCTATCTCCTCTTCCTCGTCGATCCAGGTTGCCCCGAAGGGTCGGGGCGTCTCTTCGGTGTCCTTGTTGAGTCGGATCACCGCGATCGGCTGGTACCTGGGTTTCAGCGTGTGTCCAGGGAGCCAGGTCGTGCCGGGCTTGCCTGCCTCCCCCTGCTTGTTGTTATGCAGGCCATCCCACAAGCGGCGGGTGGCCGTCCCGTCGACGGTGACGGTGTAGGGGATGCCATCGAGGTAGCGGGCGAGATCGTTGAGGGCTTGATCGATAGTGCTCGCGACGACTTTGTAGCCTCTGTTGTCGTCGAGAAGTTCGGTCAACTTCCCATCGGGATAGTCCCGGGCGTGAAAAGCGGTTTGGGCTTGGCCGTAGGGCTGCCAGCGCCGGTCGGTGTAGCTCCAACCATGCAGCGTCCAGGCATCGCCTGTCGTAGCGGGCGGCTTGAGGACTGTGGCGGTGATGCAGATCTTCGCAGCCCTCTCGCCGCGACGTTTGCTCTGGCGGCGGACATGGATCGCGCAATGTGCGACCCCGTCGGCTGGGAACGGTCCGATAGCGTCGACCATGACGTTGTCGATGCGCCGGTCGATGATGCCCAGGCTCCGGCTTAGGTCCAACTGCGCGTATATTGCCGGATGGTCCGGGCCTGTTGCGCGCCTGTTGGCATCTTTCATGAACTGAGAGGCGACTCCGAGGTCAGCGAGCGTGCGGCGGCTGCGGTGCTTGGCGTCCTCGTTCTCACTTGGCTTGCCGTTCGAAGCCTGCGGTACGGAGGCGTCCTGCAGCTCGGTGTTCGGCTCTTGCCCACCTTCTTCTGGATCTTCCTCGTCGTCCTGGCCATCCCACTCCGTCTCGGCCCAGACACCGACTAGCGTGCCGGGCGTCTTCTTCAAGGAGGTGATGTCGGCGAGGTCGGCTTCCCGTCCGGAGTCAGGCCCATGCTTGAGGAAGGTCGGTACCTCGTGGAAGACGACGCTGACCGTGTCGGGGAGTAACGGGATCGGCACCCCTTCGGCGGGGTCGATCTGCGCTGGGTCGAGACCATAGGCCTTACAGAGGCCTCTGATCATGCGTTGCCGGTTCTCGTCCTTGTACCACAGGCAGACCAAGCGCAGGTGGCTGTATCCCATGGTGCGCAGCGAGCGGGCCACCTCGTCGGGGGTGGAGAGGATGTCTGCCTGCTTGCGCTGCTTCATTTGGACGGTATCGATGACGACGCGGGGGCTGATCGCGGCGTCGTCGAACACTTCACGGAAGTGCCGGTCGAGTTCACGTTCGAAGAACAGGCCGACGCCGGTTCCGATCGGGAACTTGAAGCGTTTTCCTTGGATTGGCCGGATGCGCCCTAGGGGTCCCCCCGGCGCGTACCAGCGATCTTCGCCTTTCTCCTCCGCTTCTTGCCTTGCGTTTTCCTCTTGGTCGACCCGGTCTTGGATGCCCTGAAGAATTGAATGATCAACTTTGAGTTTGGCGAGGGTCTCCAAGGTCAACCGGTGGATCGTCCGGATGCGTCCGCGGCCGGCCATCTCGACTGCGATGATCGGGAGTTCGGGGTCGGCTTGCTCGACCAGGGCAGTCCTGGCATAGGCCATGCCGCTCTGGATGCGGGTGGCGGCCGCAGACAGCAGGATGACCGGGTCGGAAATGTTTGGCAGGGTCTTCATGAGCATGCGGCAGCGGGCGAGGGAGTGCGCGGTCCCGGTCTTGTCCGACCAGGGGTGATCCCAGGCGATGAAGCCGCCGTGGCTGTCTGGCCGCAAGGTGATCTCCTTGCCGTCGACCTCCCACACATGTCGGCTCAACTCGCGAGCCAGGTCCCAGGTCGCACAGCGGTATACCCAAGGCCATGCGTCCGGTTGCCTGTGTTCGGTCTTGCGGAGGTAGTCGGCCAGCAACCGCGACTGCTGGGGAGTCTCGGCGATGCGGGTTGCGAGGCTGCTGGGATCACGCAGGTCGATGGCGTCGATATGGTATCCGGCTGCCAGCCTGGTCAACAGGGTGAAGGTGTCGCATAAGAGGTCGTCGTCTATGGGTTCGCGGGTGACGAGGTAGCCGCGGTCGGTGTCGAGGTGGGCGTATCCGCCGGTCATGAAGCGCAGTGCGTTCGTGGCGATGGAGTAGGGGGCTTGTGCCTCCTCGTTGTTCATTCGAGTCCGGTAGTCGCGGTCCAGCATGCGCCACATGGACAGGACACCCTTGTCGAATTCGCGGAGGTAGACGGCGGCGTCCCCGAGCAGCCGAGGGGTGCATCGATAGGCCAGCATGTCCAGGTGCCGACGG
Organism: Acrocarpospora macrocephala; assembly: GCF_009687865.1. GTDB lineage: Bacteria > Actinomycetota > Actinomycetes > Streptosporangiales > Streptosporangiaceae > Acrocarpospora > Acrocarpospora macrocephala. Next base: position 125,876 of record NZ_BLAE01000026.1, on the reverse strand, counting down.
AGTTTCGCGGGCATATGCTTTTGCTCTCCTTGGGGAAGCCAGGGACAGGGTGCAGCGGTTATTCGTCGCTGATATCGATGCCGGCATAGGCGAGGAAGGCGGCCAGCGCCTCGCGGTAAATCGCGTTCATTTGGCGGCGTATTTCAGGATGCCAGCCGTCGTACATGCGTCGCAGGATGTTGGCGAGATCGGATTGCCAGGAGTCTTCGTGGAAGGCGTAGTCGACGAGGTGCAGGGTCATGTCGGTGCCGCCTCGCCGTGCTCGCCCGGCGAGTTGGATCATGTCGACGATCATGCCTGCGACGATCTCCTCCTGGAGTTCGGGACGGGCGGCGACGAATCCGGGCGCCGACCGCATGATGATCCCTAGGCGTTCCCAGGCGGCCTGCCGTGCATCCGCCAGGGCTGTGATCGGGTCCTCGCTGGGCTGGAGTGGCAGTGCCCGCAGTCCGGCGGCGTTGACACTGGCGTACATCTCGGGAGGATCGGTGAGCAGGGCCAGCGGTCGAGTGCATAGGTAGACCGGAGTGATCGCTGACTTGGTGCCGATGACGATATTCAAGCCACGTGCGATCCGTGCCATCGGCACGATGAGGATCTTGCCGCGTGTGGGGAAGGTCTCGAACTCATCCGGGATTAGTTCCACGATCCCTGGGGGCAGCGGGACGATACGTCGTAGCTGCTCACGTCGCCCTGCGTCGGCTGGCACAGCCACGCAGAGACCGTCGGTGAACCGGCCGGCGTTGTGAATGCCGGTGGCCAGATACCGGCAGTGCTCATAGGAGTTCACAACTACGGCGGCATGGGCCCGGTCGGGATCATTGCGCTTGATCCGGCTGAGTTCGTCATGGATGACGGTGTCGTACAGCCGCTCGCCGAGGGCGATTAGCGCTTGGCGTTTGAGGGCTTGCGGGATGCCGGAGATCTGGATGGCTCGGTTGGTGACCGCGTCGGTGATCATGTGGCGTTCCGCGCGGATGCTGTCAGGCGCGGCGTCGGTCATCCACCACTTGACCTCGGTGTGGACGTGCTCGCGGACTGCTTGGGGGAAGTAGGCGGTGGCCGACAGGCCCATGACGGGGCGCTCTACTCCGGCCAGGGCGAGGGCTAGGATGCTGCCCAACTGGGCGGTGTAGGTGTGTGGGTCGCCGGTGATGCACTGCGCCGTGAGTTCGGCGTTCTTGCCGGGGTCGTCCAGGCCGGTGACGCGGTATCCGATGATTGCTCCGCCGAGCATCCCGTACGGCAGGATGTTCCTGCCGATTTTCGATTCGAGTCGTTCAGCGAGTTCACGGGCTGATTGCATTCCGACCGAGCGCAGTTGTGCGGTCTTGGCGCGCAGGAGAGCCAGGGCCTCGTCAAGTTCGCTCAGCCAGGTCCGTACGAGCAGGAGCTCGATTGCCTCGCTGCGTTCGTGCGGGTCGGTGACGATCTTCGTCAGCGCTTCGTCCAGGTCCAATTTCACCTGAGTGAGCAGATCTTCGCCGCGCGGTGCCAGGACCTTTTCCAGGAGATCTCTGACCTTACTCAGGTGGACGCACAGTTGAACTCCCTTGCTGTCGCGAGGCCGAGCGTCTGCGCTGGAGCCGGGCTGTACGGGATGAAGCGCATTGAGCTTGTCAAACAGTTCCCTGGGGATCTCCTGGTCGTTGGTGATGCCTGCATCGGGGAACAGGAGCTTGATCAGCCTGCGGTCACGGCCTCCGGCCAGGTGCCAGCCGGTGGTGTTCACTCCTTGCCGGTCTCGGGCGGGGCCGCTTCCCTCGTAATGACGAAGATGGATGTCGTCGGTGCAGATCCCCGCCAGAAGGAACTCCGCGAGGTAGCGGGCGTGACTGATCGTCGGGCAGAGGTCTTTGACCGCCTCAACAGGCAGGCGGGACTTCTCCTCATCCAACTGACGGAGAGGCACGGTGCGCCGGTGCCGGGAGTCCAGGACGATTTCGCTGGCGCACTGTCCGACGGCGACGGACTGGAACTGGTCGACTTCGTCGATCATGACTATGTGGGAGCGGCGCAGCACCAGTTCGGCGACACTCATGTCGGCGACCAGACGCCCCTCCAGAACGACGCCCAGGGGAAAATTCCCCATCATCAGATTGTGGTGGTTGGTCACCAGGACGGAGGCGGTGATGGCCTGCCGGTGTTGCTCGAATTTGCCGCAGGTCGTTGCCATCCACGGGCAGGTGCGGTTTCCCTTGCCCGGTGGAGGGGTGATCAGCTGTCGGCAGGTCTCCTCTCCGGGCAGGTAGGCGTGGCTGATCTGGGTGAGCGGCTTGAGAGCACACCCGTAGGACAGCTGGTCGATTTTCCAGCGTGACTTGGCTGATTGTTGGAGGAGCGATCCTTCGATTCGGCCGGCGGCTTTCATCGCCCGGTCGTGCAGCCCGAATGGAGACATCAAAGGGGTGCACGTCGGTGGGCTTGGCAGATTGTGATGTTTGCTCAGGTACTGCAGGTCCTCGTGAATGTCCCAGGCGGTGCTGAGGGTGGCGTCCACGGTCGGCAGCACGATCGTGATGGTCATGCCGTTGAGCGCGAACCAGGAGGCGGCGACTCGAACGAACACGCTCTTGCCGGTTCCGGTGGGGGCGTTCAGGATTTCCATCGGTCCCGCCAGCAGACGGATCGCTTCGCTGGCCTTGATGCTGTCCTTGGTGTTCAGCTCCCGGGTCAGATCGGTGAGGACTTGTTGCAGGTACCGCTGTTCAGCCGGGTAGCGCAGATCGATCTCACCGGCCACGTCCAGCAGTTCGGGGACCTTGATGGTGATGTCCGGCTGGTAGGGGACAGTAATGACTTCCAGTGGCTGCCCGACGGCATCGGTGTCGAAGTCGGGGATGATGACTTTGCCTTGAACCAGGCCGTGGCCGGTGACGTATCGGGTGCCGGTCAGCCATTCGCCCGGGGTAGCGGGCTTGACCGGGCGTCGTCGCCGATGGTCTTTGCCGAGCCGATCCAAGGTTCGGTCCACGTAGGCAAGCAGAGACCCGCCGACCATGGGAACTGCGGCCGTTGCCTTCCCCGGGTTGTCGCCCGCCAGCCGGAACGGCCATGGTGCGGATCTCTGATCGTTTCCGATCAGTAACTTGCGGGCCCTGACGCCGAACACCGGGCTCTTGGAGAGGTCATCTGGAGCCAGGGCGAGAACGGCCGCAATTCGCTGTTTCTCCTCCTGGGCCAGTCCTCGCCAGCGAGACCATTTGTCGTAGTGGCCGCTCAGCAGGAACGCGGCGTACTTGAACGACCCGAGCAAGGCGCCATCTTCGTCGTGGTCAGGGAAGTAATGTGCGGTCAGGGCCAGTGCGGCGCAGATCGCGCCGTCGTTCTTCGACAACGTCGTCATACCCATGACAGGCCTGCCTTCCCGCAGATTTTGGCGCCGAGGTCACCGGCCGTGGCCACGTTCAGGCCGTACTCGCCACAGACCCGGGTGAGCAGCGGCAGACTCGATGCGCGGTAGTCGGGAACAGCAAGCCAGTCGGCACCGCCGGCATCGCCCTCATCGGCTTGGATCTTCTGTGCCAGCAAAATCGGGTGGCTGTAATCCTTGAGGTCGATGCGGAACGTTGTCTTGTGCCGGCCGCTGCCGACCTCAACGAGCAAATCGTAGGCATCCAGGTCAGGCCACAGTTCCGGTTTGAGACCGCGGGCCTTGAGCGCTTCGTACATGGCGACCTCAACGAGGCCGGGTACGGTGGTCCATCGCCACACACCGCGGGTCAGCGCCACGTGATCCTTGACGGGAGTGGCCTCGGGGATCGCGGCCCGCACCTGCGGGAATAGCACCGCGTCGTTGCCCGACGGTAACGACGGGGCCGAGGACGCTGGCTTGAGTTCCGGTGCCGCCCCGGTGTCGGAGATCTTGAAGTGGTACTTGGCGCCGAAGGTGCGATGCGGGCGGTGGAAGCACTCGGCGATTCCGGTCTTGGTCCCGCGTGCTTGTTGCACGGAGATCTTCATCGGCCAGCGACAGATCGGGCAGCCGAACCACCAGCGGTCGTAGGTGGCGGCATACGCGATGGGCTGGTAGAACACAGCGACGCTGCTCGGCAGTGGCAGTTTGCGTACCGTACCGACCGGGCCAGCAGGCATGTCGATCAGGGCTTTACGCCCGCTGACGTAGACGGACTGGTCCTGGGGCTTCTTGAGACCGGTGTAGGCCCGTTCCTGGTCCATCTCCGCCTCAAGGTCATCGCTGCTCGCCTGCTGGCCGCCCCGCGTCATCCGCGCCATCGTTCGCAGCACGAGGCGCTGTTCCTGCTCTAAGTCATACAGGTCGTCGTCGAACTGCCCGTCCGGGGTGATCAGGTGAACGCCCTGCATCTCCTCGGCGGGCACGTCCTCCGGCAGCAGCAGTGCCAGGTCTTGGGTGAGGAGGTCGCGGAAGTCTGAGAAGCTCAGAGGGTTGAAAGGGCCACGCGCCGCAAGGATCTGGCCGTGGGCCTCCATCAAGGTGCCCAGTCTTCTATCAGGCGGGCGGTCGTTGTCGGTGAGCGCCTGGGCGGCCATGGCGGCGGCAGTCATCACCATGTGCCGGACGCCCGCCGTGCTTACGAGAGAACGCGGGTCATTCACCCGAGGGACACTAGCCGGGTGCGGTGACATTTTGAGATGAGCGCGAACGCTCAGCGATTATTGATCATGGATCTGTTGTCAGCTCAGTTACGTCGACATGCGGATACAGCGTCCGGTAGGTATCCAGGTACTGCTTGAGATGCTGACGGCCCGCCTCAGTGAGATGCCAGCGGTATTCCTTGACGTAGGAGTCGCCCGCGACCTCCTCGCGCACCGAAATGGCGTTGACATAGCCACGGCTGGGGATACCGCTGGGCCGGAACCCGACGCCGAGAAAGAACCTGGACTTGCCCCACAGCCCGGCCTCCGCCAAACCCTCGGCCCCGGCTGTGGCGACCTTCACCAGGTTCTGCCACAACCACTCGGACAGCAGTTGCCTTGGCGCCCGGATGGGCCCGCTCTCCCCTAGACCAGCTCGGGCGCATGCCCGGCCGGACCTGGTCAGTTCGACCAGTACCCGGGTAACAAACCCGAGCGGGAAGACCTCCGCCTCGTCTTCGCTCAACTCGATCAGGCCGCGTCGGGCAAGAGCGGCCAGGCTCGCACCGGCTCCCGGGTCGTGCTGCCCCTGTTCACGCAGTCGGATCTGGATCGCGGTGTACCCGGTGAGAGCTGGGTCGGCTTTGATGGTGAACGGCAGCTTCCGCCACACAGCAGCCCCACCCGGATCGCGACCGGCTGCGTGCTCCTGCTTGGCATGGGCCTCGGCTTCCTGGTCTTCCCGATAGCAGGCGATCAAGTAGGCCTGCTGCCGATCGTTCAGTCCTTTCCAATCCTGAAGGGCTTTCTCCGTAGGCAGTACCGGCTGCTTGGCTCCTGTTGCATCTGCCTGCTCTTCCCGCAGGAGGTGCACCTGCTGCGGGAAGATGCGCAACCAGGACCGGCGAACGGTCCCCACTGGCACTCCGTACAGCCCCGCCAATTCCTTTATGACCTGCTTGAGGACCTGGGAATCGACCCATGCCTGCACCACTTTGCCGGACTCCGCCGCCTGCAGCTTCCACACTGTCACCCCAGGCAAGATTCTCGACAACAGGCGCGCGGCCTGCGCCCTGTCCAAGCCAGCGAATCGTCGCAAGTCGGTAAGCGACTCTTCGCCTCTCGGCACCCCTGCCAGGGTCTGTGGCGTCGTTCCCAGGACTTCGGCCAGCTTCTTCAACCGCGCCGGTGACGGCGAGTGATACCCCTGCTCGTAGTAGATGATCTGCCGCTTCGAGACACCTACGGCTGTGGCCAGCCTGGACACGCTCATCCCCGCGCCTGTCCGGTGGAGGGACAGGACGCCGGGTGCAAACGGCTCCAGCTGTCGAGACACATGGTCATTATAAACTTCACCGGCGAACAAACCAGCCGCTTTCGCTTATCAGTTCGATTCCCTTGTGAGGGCCCGGCAAACCAGAGCCCTGCCCAGCCCTGCGCGCTCAACGCCTGTGGCCACGGAACCCGGACGTGGAACGCGTGCCGGACATTCGAGCTCGTCTGGCTACGCCAAGTCAGCGCCAGTGCCTCCACTGACCCCATCGGGGCAGCACCGCCACCTGCGGTCGCATCGTCGACTCTCATGGTCAGGGACCGCTTCCGGGCTGAAGACACGATCTGATCGGCAATTTGAGGCTGCTGTTAATTTCGGCCGTCCCAAATGACGGTTCTCCGTTGAACCCAACGGTCCGCTACCGAATAAGAAGCGCAGCGGCCGTGCTCGAGACGACCGATCTCGTCCTATTTGAACCACGGCTTTCCTTGGCCAAATTGCCTGCCCACTCCGGAGCAGTTCGGCATGATAAGCGAGGTCGGAGCCGAATATCGGCTGCGGGGGCGTCTGCGCTGCGGGATCCTGTGGGCCGTGATGCCAGGTGTCGGTAGCGCCGGTGATTGCCGTACCGCAGATTTGCCGAGAGGACGGGATGAACGATCTAACGAGACTGAGCGATGTGGCGCAGTTGGATCCGAACATCACCCCAGCGCAACTGTCCGACCGGTACGGAGGGGACGATGACTCGTTCAGCCTGCTAGCTGTAGCCGAAGCCGTCCTTAACCGCGTCCCCTCCGGGGTGTCGTTGTGGTTGTCCTCACCTGAGGTGTGCATGGCTTGGGAGGAGATCTTGGCCGTGCAGGAGGGCAATCACCAGTTGTCGTGGTGGTGCAAGATGGTCGAGTTGGGAATCGAGCACTCCGACACCCTCCGCGCCGACAGGCGTCTAGCCCGAATCCGGCAGCGCCGCGCCGAAGCCCACCTGATCATGACATGGCTGGACAGTCCTTCATCGGGCACGTCCGCGCAGACGAGCGCGTTACGGCGGCTTTTGGATGCCCACGCCGAGGAAGCCGAATTGCTGATCGCCAAGCTACTCCGGTCCAGCGGCATCGATATCTCCGAACGCCTCACTCCCGACATCGAAAGGCTCCTTGATCTGGACGACCAGAAGTTCCGGGATCTTGTAGCCCGCGACGTCCAACGCCGTGTCGACACAGCCAGCCTCGGACATCCGGCAGTGCTAAATCGCTGGTACGAGGCGTTGGTCGAGCTAGGTACACAGACGTTCGCCGGGATTGGTTTAGACGCCGTCGATCAGCATCTCAAGTACTGGTTTGCTGTCCCCGACCGGCACCTGATCCAGGCTCGGCACGAAGCTCCGATTGATGAGTGGGTTCCCAAGCTCACCTTCCTCACTCATCTGCGGGCCCGGTTGATGGAACGTAACCGCCTGCACCGCCATCACAATCAGCGCAGCACTCGCGAGGTCATGATGCCTGTCGAGCGCCAACTGATGGAAACCCATTACATCGAATACGCCCGATACCGGTGTGAGGAAGCCGACGGACCAACTGTGGCAATCCCGCGGCCTCCGCACCCAGCCGCGTTCGACGAACATGCCGCTGCCCTGGACCGAAATGACTGGGACGTGAAATGGATCTTCGACGGCCGACGCATCTGGCTGGATGCCTGGGGCAGCGACCGGTGGCACGAGGACGGCCGTCTCATCGTGACCTCCTCCCGCAGTCGTGCGGGGAAGTCGGCCTGGAAGTGGGCCAAACCGAACTATGTGTTCTTCAGCCGCCGCCACCGCCGATACGTTCTGCTCACGGGCAGCGCCGCATTCGCCGACCTCGCCGAGAGCAACCCCAAGAGCGCCCCTCACCCCCTGTTCAAGAGCATCATGCCCCACGACCGCGAACGCTTGGAGACGTTTATTCCGCCCGACGGATTCCGATGGCGTCACCCCTATCCGCCTGGGTTAACCGACCTCACCCAGCCGATCCCGATGACCAAGCCTGTGTAGGATACCTCCCTGTCGGTATGGGTTAAGGATTCCGGACAGCTCCCGACTAGGGTTGGGGCGACCGCAAAATGTAGGAGTTTGCACGGCTCAAAGGGTCCGGTATTCGCGGGAATTCAAGGACGAGCCGTCCGCCTGATGCTGGACTGCGATCATCCGGTGACTCATGTGGCCAGACACTCGGTGACCATGATCGGGCGTGGAATTGCTCGGTCAGTCACCCCTGGCCTTATCGTCTGTGCCGCTGAAATGCTGCCTGTCCGGATCGATTTCTCCGAGATCACCTCAGCGCCGGGCACAATGCAGCAGAAATGATGCACGAATCCGGGACAAAGCGGGCTATTCGGGCATTCTGTACCTAGCGCACGGGATGGCGCCAATCCGGATAGCCGAAATTCAAGGAACGCGGGGAAAGGCGCTCCGATGCCTAAGTCCAATCAAGAGTTCCCGGCTGCTGGTAGCGACCTTGGTGTCTGCGGATGCCGGCTTCGATGACACCGTTCTTGCCGCCCCGAGAGTTGCGGGTGTTGACTCCACAGGCTTCGGCGTACTCATAGATGTCGAAGTTGGGATCGGCATGACCCAGTACCTGAGCGGTTGCCCACATGACGTTCATACGCAGGATTTCGGTCTCGACTGACGAGAGCACGTCCTTGCTACGCTTGGACAAGCTGTCAGTATTCCTCTGATGACCAGCGCGATCCGCGCGGTATGGAGCGTCGGACCAGTCCTGCTGCCTGATCTCGGCAGCGAATTCTTGGGCCATGCGGCTAAGTGCCATGTTGTTCCTCCGATCGGAACGGGTGCAAGCCGTCCCCCTACAGGACGGCCAGAAGTCAACCTACCACCGCGATCATGCATGTCCAACCAACCAAATATGGCCTGCATCTAATTGAAATATTTTGCGCCCAATTTCCCTGGCCACGAACTCACGCCTTGATACAAGGCCAGAAGATCACTAATGCAGGCCTGGCGAATTCGCTCTTAGCGAAATCATATTTCATGAGATGGTTTCACTTATAGCCGTTTAAATGCTTTAAGGCCTTCTTGGTGATCCATTAGTCGCAGTCGAGAAGTGACTGACGAGGACTCTCTGTCGGTCCCGTCCGCAAGAATCGCCCCATCCGAACGGACGCTCGCAATATCGCCAGGCGAAGCAGCTACTTCTAACCAAGGGGATTCAGGGGGAACTTTGGTCGAGCTTGACCCGCGGCGGTTCTTCAGCGATACGCAGCGCCGGATCTTGTACCTCCAGGCCGAGGGGCTCTGTCAAAGGTGCGGGGCCGACCTGGACATGGGATGGCACGCGGACCATCGAATCCCCTGGGCCGACGGGGGCCCGACGACTATCGAAAATGGGCAGGCCCTGTGCTCAGCCTGCAACCTAGCCAAAGGACAAACCATGGCCTACGTCGACAGCTTCAGCCCTCGCCCGTTTCAGGGTGCTGTAAGCGAGGCAGTCATCGACGGCATCAGAACCGGTAGCCGTGATGTCACGATCGTCCTCGCATCCCCAGGTTCGGGGAAGACCCTGGCCTATCAGGCTCTGGCGACGCGCCTGATCCGGGAAGGCCTGATCGATGTAATGGCCGTCTTCGTCCCCCGGATCGCTTTGGCCCAGCAGTGCGAAACGGGATGGATGCACCGCAGCTCGGCCCCTGGCAGCGTCGCTGGTCTTGCCGGAATGTGCCTGCTTTTCAACCCAGCCAGACGGTTTGGCATGATCCGGCATCGGACCAACGAGAGTCCGCTGACCAACCCAAGCGAGCACGGCAGCGGCTTCGTCGCCACATACAGCGCACTGGCTATCAATGAATCCATCTTCCTGGAGTGGGCCAGGAAGTATCGGGGTCGGTTCTTACTTGTCGCCGACGAGGCTCAGTTCTGCGGTGCCGCCCGCAACCAGAACGAGGACGACAACGGCGGTACCAAGGCTGGTGCTCTGGTAACCCTGATGCATCAGCACGCCCGTCATACTCTCCTGCTCACAGGGACGGCGTACCGCGCAGACAACCAGCCGCTGATCCTTGCAGAATACGAAGAGCCCAACGCGCAGGGACGGCGTCCCCTCATCACACACGCGGCAGCCACCTACCCAGACGGCATCGCTGAAGGTTACCTGCGCACCTTCGAGATGAAACTCGTCAACGCCGCCGTGAAACGGCATACCGTCGGCGATCCATCCAAGCGGATGGCGGGCGAGCAGACCCTGCTGTACAACCTCTCAGACGACGCCGAAGACCTAGCAGAGGTGCTGAAGGAGCCGAAGGTATGGCAACCGCTGACCGACCACGTGGTTGCTGCCGTCAAAGACAAGCAGAAGTTCCACCCGGCCTACCGAGGTCTCATCTCTTGCATGGGGCAACCCGAAGCGCGGGCCGTAATGAGGTACTTGAAGGACCAGTACCCCGAATTGAAAGTAGGGCTTGCCGTATCCGCCGACGGCGCAGCGGCAGCTCAGGCCCTCCAGGAGTTCCGGTCCAGGCCGATGGACATCCTGGTAACGGTTCGCATGGCATTCATCGGGTACGACTGCCCGCAGATCACCGTGGTCGGCATGTTGACCCACTACCGTGACGCCGGTCATCTGATGCAGCTGGCGGGACGTGGACTGCGCGTATGGGACAAGATGCCCGCCCGCGAGCAATCATGCCGGATCATCGCCCCCGACGATCCCCGCATGCAGCAGTTCCTCGACGTACTACGCAACGAGCGAGAGGATGGTCTTCGGCAAATCAAAGAGCAAGAAGAGAGGGTCCGCGACGCGCCAGACCAGCAACAGCCGCTCTCCTACATCGCCTCAGCCGAGGCGACCACCGTCCGAGCAGCCAGCAACGACGTCGATATAGAGGCTGACGACCTGGTGCTCATCGAATACGCCAAGATCGCGGTTGACTCGGGCGAAGACGCCACCAAGCTCAAGAAGATTCTCGACCTCCTCGCCGTGAAGGCACTTGAGCGGCCAGACACCACCACATCCCCTCGAACAGAACCGGAGGTGACAGCCACCGTTCATGTCCCCAAGACGGAGAAGCAGCAGATCGAAGAGCTCAAGTCCCAAGCAGCAGCCGCAGTCACCAAGCACCTGTACAAGCTCGGCTTCCCCCCTGGATGCGATGGCTACGCCGAGGTTGCTATGAAGGTGACCGCAACGGTAAACACCGCGGCAGGCATCAAGGCGGCCGAAATCCGCACTGTGGCGCAGGCTGAGGCGAGGCTTCGTGCAGCTTTGAAACTGTGACCGAGGAGAACGCTGTGAACGTGCGCACCGAGAGCAACAGCCAGCTGACTGACGAACAACAGCGCGTCTATCGAGTCCGGCACACCCTCGAACGCGATGGAGGAACCCCTGCGGGACTTCTCTCCGGCTTGGCGTCGGTCGTTGCAGACGGCACCTGGAAGCAAGTCCCCAAGGGCAAGAACACCGAGGAGCCGTTCACCTCGTTCAAGGAGTTCGTCGAGGCCAAACCCCCATATGGCCTGGGCTATCCAGCCGCACATCTCCTCCAGATCCTCCATATCCCCCACCCTCATGAAGGCAATCCGCGAATGCGCGCGGAGATGGACAGCATGCGGGCCGAGGTCAGACGGCTACTCGCCGAGGACGGCGTCACCGGCTACACCGAGGACCAGCGCGATCGAGACATTCAAGCGTGGGCTGCCTTGGACCAAGCCGGCGGCTGGTGGCTCGGGTTCTTCATCGCTTGCCAAGTGGAGAGTGGACAGCGGAATGTAGGTGGCAAGAGGGACGCCACGCCTCCCGACCGAAACACTGCTCGTCCGACCAAGGTCTCGGCCAGCGAGTTCGCGCGCCGGGCCGGGACAACGTCCAAGCGCGTCTTGCGATACTACCGAGCGTGGGAAGCCGCAGCTGAGGCCGGTGCGGTCGGGCTCGGCACCGGGCAACTCTACCCTGGCCATCCGCCAATCGACTTCCCTCCAGCGGAAGACTGGAGCCTGTACTTTGGCGGCCGCGCAACCGGGACTTCCCACGATCGGCAACAAGCCATCTCCGACCAGGCCCTGGCGCAGGGGATCAAACCCACAATGGCTCTGGTAATCGCGGAGAACCCCACGGCGTTGCGAGCGGCGATTCTGGCGGACCCGAAGACGGCTCAGCAAGCGAAGGGCGCCCTGACTGCTCTAGCTCTCGAGGCGCGCAAAGCAGACCAGGTCGAGTACATCCGCAAGGCTGCCCAAGACGGCAACGCCAAGACACCAGCCGGGCAAGTCATCGAACTGCCCAACAACACCAAGGCCCAGGCTGCGGAACACCTCGCCGTGATTGAGAGCCCAGAAACCGATCATGACGCCATCAAAACGGCATACGAGTCCGTCCAAGCGCTGGTTGCCGTTGCTATCTGGGCTGATCCGGAGATCCAGACGCGCGAACAACGTACCAAGTTCCACAAAACTCTCAGCAACACCACGAAAAATCTGGAAAGCATCCATCCAGACGATCTGATCGCTGTCGCAGACGACGATCTGCGAGAACAGATCGCTAATCTTCAGAAGCAGGTAAATGAGCTAGCCAGCTTGATCATGGGATCGTAATCCCATACTGTTTCAAATTCGTCGAGGAGGATCGGACCTGCTAATTGGATCAGCCCAGCGACACAGCCCGGGGAGACATTCGGGGCCCCCTCGGCCCGCTGCCTATCCGTAGATCGCCGCTTGCTCGACACCGCTGGAGGCTGCTCTGCCCCTGGTGGCGAAACCGAACTCAGCACCTTTCAGCGTGGAACTATTTTAATCCGGGTTCGAATCCCTGGCGCCCCCACCCATCCGACCTGCAGCTTTACCCATCCCGGTAGTCGCCAGGTGACAGCGTGAGTCACCGTGGGACACATGTGAGTCACGCCCGGACCGGGTGCGGCGCTTTAGCGACACGAGCCGTCTTGCGTGCGGCGGTCAGCACGAGCTGAGCGGTCTTTCGGGCGCTGTCTGGGGAACCTCACACGAGATCGAGGATGGTCCGGCCCTTCACCAGGCTCGACCACTTCTGCAGCTGGGGCGGAGGCGAGGTCCGCCCACTCTGGCGCGATTCGACGTGCAGCGCTCCGAACATGACCAAGGAGATATTCAGCCACCTCAGCGGCGCGTTGGGAATCTCCACCTCCCCAGAAGACGTCCTGGCCTACATCGCAGCCGTGACCTCACATCCCGCTTTCACCCGCCGATTCCAGAAGCAGCTATGACAGCCAGGTGTGCGAGTCCCGCTCACCGCGGATTCCGACGTTGTGGAACCGCGCAGTGCCCATCGGACGCGAAATCCTCTGGCTCCACACATACGGCAGTCGCTTCGACGATCCTCAATGAGGACAGCGGTCCAGAGTTAGCCGAGGATCGAGACTCGGGAGGCCGCTCCAGATCAAGTCGGCCTCTGAAGTACCCCGCTGACACAAGTCCGGTAGCGCTCGGTGTGGTGGCGGGCCCGAGGGGAATTGGATCTGAGCGGAACTCGCTGGCCTTCAGAGCCTGGAGATCCGGGTGACGAGGTCGGCGACATCGGGGTGTTTTTTATGCGGTTCGAGCTGTCGTCGCAGTTCTCCAAGTCGGACTCGAACGCGGCGGGACGAACTGGTGCCAGCGGCTTCGACAGCGGTATAACCCACCGCAGCGGCACCTTCAAGATCGTGAGTGGCGAGGCGCGCTTCAGCGAGGGAGATGTTGTCGAGGGTTGCGTTTCGGGCTCCGCCGAATCCGCGCAGTTCGATGGCTTTGGTGAGTCGCCGGATGGCTTCGGGTGCGTGGGCGGGTGAGTGCTTGGACAGTTCGGCGTAGACAGCGCCGGTCAGGCTGAACAGTTCCGCTTCGGCCACGTGCCTGATTCTCCAGTCAGGGCCGCTTCGATCTTCAGCGAGGCCGGCGTGCTCTTCGGCCATGCCGACGGCCCGGTGGAGCTCTTGGGCGCGGCCGCTCTGCGCGAACGCCCAGGCTTTGATCGCGTACTGATTGGAGAGCTCGCCGGGGGTGAAGCCGCGGGTCTTGCCGATGCCCTGGGCGGCGTCGAGGTAGTCGAGTACCTGACGCGGGCGAGCGAGTTCGATGTTGTGTCCGGCCATGCGCACCACGGTGTGGCCGGCCAAAGCGTGGTTTCCGGAGGCTTTTGCTGCTTGGAAGGCGATGACGTAGTGCTGGGCGGCGTAGTCCTGGAGACCGAGGTCTCGGCACGCGTAGGCAGCCAGGCCCGCGACGTCGGCGAGCGCGTCAAGAAGGTCGTCTCGAATGGGCTGGTGAGAGGTCCGGTTGATGAGACTGGTCGCGTGTTCCAGGAGCCGGGCCACGCCGCGCTGGAGCTGGCCGCTGGCACCGTGCTCGTACACCCAGCCGCGGTACATCGCGGTGAGTCTGCGGACTTCCACGGCTTGCTCCGGGCCGATTCGGTCAGGTATCGCTGCTCGCAACACAGGCGGGAGACCGACCAGCGCGGCCCCTGCGGCGGTCATGCTGGCGAGCATCTCCCGGCGGTTCGTGGTGTCCTCCTCCGACTTGACGTCCGAAAGCAGAATCTCAGCGTAACCAGGGGTCCCCGGCATCTCGGGGGCAACGGTAGCGTCCGCCCGGCCGCCTGTCCGCATGGGCAGTAGATCGTCGACCGTACTGCCATAGACGAGCGCCAGCCGGGAAAGGTCGAGGTGCGACGGGGCCCGCGCTGATGTCGAGGAACGGCTGCCCGGGCCTTCCCACCGTTCCCAGTAACTGACCTGTTTGCCGGTCTTGGGCACGGGCGATGGCCACCGCATGTTGTACAGATCGGCGACCTGCTCCTGAGTGAGGCCGGTCGCGAGCCGCCATGCTATGCGGCTGTTGACGCCTAACAGGGTCGCGATCGCGTCGGCGATCTGGTGCGGGGCCGCGTCATTCGCCTGCATCGTCTGGCGTAGCTCGGCGACCTGTCGACGAACGCTCACCTTGCCAGAAGATGCACCCATGGCAAAGGCCCTCGCTCTCCTCGAGAGTCACTCCGACCGTACCCACTGTGCCGGGCCGCCGCATCCTCTGTGGCAGGTCTTGCGCTCAGCATGGGGTACTGACCGCCGGAACTCCCCAAATCTGAGGAGTTCCCCTCGGGTGTTCTCCCCGTCTGCGGGGGTCGCTCGCGAATCCCTCGTCGCTTTTGCTTGAGGAGCAGGCGGGAGGCCCGGCGTAGGGCTCCCGAGAAGCGACCGAGGAGCCCGCGTTGACGACCACCGCTCGTAGCCCGGCCGAGCCCGTCGGCCTATTGGACCCGCGCCGGGAGTGGACGCCGGTGATCGACCAGCATGCGTCCTGGCTGGCCGTGAACTCGATCCAGGGCTGCCCGAAGAGCTGTGACTACTGCTTCTTGAAGCAGCGAGGCCAGACTCGGGTTCGGCCGGTTCAGCTGCACACCCCTGCCGAGACCGTCCGGCTGCTGCTGGACTCCGGCCTGTACGGGCCGGACCGGACGGTGGCCCTATTCACCTGGACCGACGTGATGGCCGTGAGGGCTTCGCGGGACTACCTGGCCGAGCTCTTGGCCGAGTTCGTCGCGGCGGACCTCCCGAACGCGGTCGTCCTCATCACCAAATGCCGGGTACCCGCCGGCACCATCGAAGCGATCCGAGCCGTCCGGGCAGCGGGCCTGCGCGTCATCGTCTACCTCAGCTACTCAGGCATGGACGCCGATATCGAAGTCGGTGTCCGGCACGACCAGATCCGGGAGAACTTCCCCGCCTTGCACGCGGCTGCGATCCCGGTCGTGCACTACTGGCGGCCGGCGTTCCCCGCCTCGGCGACCATCGAGGTCATGACCCGAGTCCTGGACACCGCCGCCCGCTACTCCGTCTGCACCATGGCCGCCGGCCTGAAGGTCGAGCCCGAGGCTCTGGACCGGCTCGCTGTCCACTGGCCGGAACTTCTCACCACACCGGGGGTCATCGACGCCGAGTGCGTCTACCCCGCACCATTCTGGGAGTTCATCCACCGCACGACCGACCGGCACCCGGGCCACCCGGTGTTCCACACCAACGCGTGCGCCCTGGCCTACGTACTGGGCGAGGCCGACCGGTTCGGGATCTACGGCGGGCGGGTGTGCACCCAGCGCAATCGCTGTCCGAAGCCGCAGCGGACGGTCTGCGCGGCCCGCGCCGACATTGCACTCCCCAGCCCGGACGTCGTCTCCGTTGTGCTGGAACGGCGCGGCCTGGCCGACGTCTCCTTTGAGCTGGTGTCGGACCGGCGGGAGCTGCGCATCGAGGCGGCGGTCCCCAACCGGGTGGTGTCGGCGCTCACCCAGGACCTCGGGGTTCGTGTCGTCGTCGCTGGGCAGGGCTCGGACGCCTACTGGAGCAGCGGAACCGCCGGTGCGCGGCCGCTGGTCATCAAGGTGGCCGACTCATGATCGGCGACGAGGACCTGGCGGACATGGTGGACAGGACCCGGCGGCTCCGGCAGGGGTTCGCCGGGACCGCGCCACGAGCATGGGACCCCGCCACGGCGGGTGCTGAGCTGACGGTTCAGCTCGGCCATGTGGCGTTGTGCGTCGCCCGCCGCCGCGGCATGGACGTGTCAGCCTACGAGGATGCGGCCCGGCCGATCGGCGATCTCGGGGACGAACTCGCTGACGTGACCCTGGCCGCTCTCAGCATCAGCGTCCTGGCCGACGTGCCCCCTGCGCACATCGAGCTCTCGCGGACCGCCGCGTCCGAGTCGGAGATCGAGACTCTGCTGCTGTTGCTGGTGTGTGCCGGGCAGGCCGCCGAGGCCGGGCTGGTGACCGCTGGATACCGGCACCAGCCCACGGGGACCCCGGTCCTCCTCCCGCAGGCCAGCGCCGCGACCGTCACCGCCGCGGCGCAGTTCGCCGGACTACTCGGCTTGGACCTGCCAGCCGAGTTCCGGGCGATGTACGCCGACGCCAGCGGCTTCTTGACGAGCTACCGAGACGGTGATGCCCGATGACGTTGCTTCAGCACCAGCGGGACGGCGTAGTCCTCAAACTGATGAGCGGCTCCGCAAGCGCCCCGCGCATCCAGTGGGCTGAGGAATCCAGCACGCCCCACCTGAACCGATATGTCCAGCATCTTCGCGACGGCGGAGTGCGCCTGCCGGCCGAACTGCGGATCGTGGTCCATCCCTTGCGGCCTGCCATCCAGCACCAGTGGGTGCCCGGCGTCCCGGCCCTGGACCTCGCCGGGACGGACCCCGAGGCATTCCTCGCTGCGGTCCGGCAGATCGCGGCCTGGGCTACGGCCCTGAAGGTCACTCCGGCCAGACTCGACACCAACCTCGCGAACTTCATCTCCACGGGCAACGGGCTGGTCTGCATCGACGTCCTCCCACCGCTGCTGGCCGACCTGCGGCCCGCCGAGAACAACGACTGGGAGCGGCTGTTCGGCGCACTCTGCTACGACGTAGACATCACCCTGTGCGCGCTCGCCGGATATGCCGCCCGAACCCTCCTGGCCGCCGCAGCCGCGCTCTCTCCCGGCCAGATCGACGACCTGGCCGGGCTCTGCCCTGGACATCCAGACTCCGGCATGCTGCCCGTCCGCTGGTTCCATAATCGCCTCGACATGGCCGTGGCCGCGCTCTGCCAGCAGTTGCCCGCCGAGACCGTCCTGAGCGCCTTCGAGCTCTCCTCGGTCCTGCGGCTGAGGAACGCCGCGGTCCTCGAGCGGCAACCCCGCATCGACGCCGCACTGACCACTCTGAGCAGCCACACAAGCCGGATCAGGTCGTCATGACGATCGGGACCGAGGACCTGAGCCGATCTGCCGGAGACGTCGGCATCTCCCTCACCAGCCCGCAGCCCCTGCTTCCCGACCTGGCGGCCCACCTGGACGACTACCTGGCCGGCCCCATCGGCGAGCTGGACCTGCCCGGCTACCAGCTCAACCTGTGGACCCAACCCGATCAGTACCGCACCGCCACGGCCGCGTTCACCGAGAACGTCACCGGCCAGGTCTCACCTGTTCCCGGCGTCACCCTCACCGAGAGCCGCACGTCGGCAGGTACCCGGAGCTACACGGTGCGCCGCGACGACCTGGAACAGCGGCCCGGAGCGTGGGCGGTCTCCATCAACGGCACCACCATCGACCTGTACGTCAACGGCGCCGGAATGGCCCCGCGCTTCGCGGTGCGGATCATCCGCGAGGCGATGCTGCGGACCTATGAGAACGCGCACGGCATCGTCTTCCACGCCGCCGGGGTCGACCGGGCGGGGAGCGCCGTGATGATCTGCGGGCCCCGCAGCGCCGGCAAGACCAGCACCCTGACCGCCCTGCTTCGCGCACTCGGCGAGGACGGCGCGCTGCTGTCCAACGACCGGATGATCGTGCACGGAGACGGTCGGGTGGTGGCCGTCCCGCTGCCCGTCCCCCTCGCCCGCGGCACCATCGACGCCTTCCCCGAACTCCGTGCCGCCATTCCTACACCTGCCCGCACCGGTCTGCCCGACACCTTCGCCACGGCCGCCAAGACCACCCTGGCGGCCCGGCCCTTCGCCGCGGCGCTCGGATCATCTCTCACTGCCGGGTCACACCTGCAGACCCTGCTCGCCCCGCAGTTCAGCGACACCGCACAACCGCCCCGCATCCGACGTCTCACCGAAGCCGAAACTCTCGCTCTGCTCACCGAAGAATGTTTCACCCCGACCGACGAGTTCTGGCAGCCCTGGCTGGTCGAACGCACCACCAGCGACACCGCCCTGACCAGGCACGCCGCCCTCACGTGCGAACACCTCGCCGCCACCGTCCCCTGCCGCCAGCTGACCTTCGGGGTCCGCGGACAGATCACCGACCTGCACCGCGCCCTAGCCGACCTGACCGGAGCCCGCCCATGATCCCCCCGCACCGTCCCTGTACCGCCGTGGTTACCGCCGCCGGGCACGGCACCCGCTTCTACCCCTTCACGCGGTTCGTCCCCAAAGAGATGCTGCCCATTGGGTCCAAGCCCGCCCTCGGACATGTCATCGCCGAATGCCTCGCCGCCGGAGCCGACCACGTGTACGTGGTGACCCGGCCCGACGACCAGATTGTCCCCCGCTACACCGCCTGGCTCCACGATCAAGGTCTCGCCGTCCGAGCGGTGCCCGAGGACCTGTCCTGCGGATACGGCAACGCTGCGCCGCTGCTGACCGTGGCCGACGAGCTCACCGCCTGCGAAGAGTTTCTGGTGGCGTTCGGTGACGACGTCCTGCTCGGCGGAACTCCCGGAGCGGATCTGGCCGCGATGCGCGCCTTGACCGACGGCACCTCCGCCGACGCGACCATCGCGGCACAGCGCATCGACCGTGCCGACATCGGCTCGTTCGGCGTCGTCGACCTCGCCGAGCCCGGAGGGAACCGCGTCACCGGCATCCGGCAGCGCCCCGACCCCGCCTCGGTGGCCGAACCCCTCGCGGTGGTCTCCCGCCTGGTCCTGCGCCCCGCCGTCCTCGATCATTTGGTCGCCCGGCCCGAAGCGGCCGGAGAGATCGACCTCGGCGTCGCAGTCGGAGAACGGGCCCGTGTCGGCGATGTCCGTGTCCACCGCCTGGACTCTGTCTGGGTTACCGTCGGGGAGCCCCACCGCCGGGGCTTGAACACCCACGCCACCGGGAGGACCAGGTGCTCATCGACATCTACAACGACCGCAACCAGCACATCGGGCAGCAGGACAAAAAGATCGCGCACGAAGACGGGCTATGGCACCGCACGTTCTCATGCTTGGCCGTCAACCCCGTCCGGACCACTGTGCTGCTGCAGAAAAAGCAGCCCGGCCGGTATTCCTTCGACCGGCCGGACCAGGCCGACTTCACCGTCGGCGGCCACTACGAAGCGGGCGAGACTACCCCTGACGGCATCCGGGAGATCCGCGAGGAACTCGGCATCGACGTCCCCTACGCCGACCTCCAGCCGCTGGGGATCCGGCAGACCGCCGTGACGCTCGCCCCCGGCTGGCTGGAACGAGAGTTCCAGTACTGGCACCTGCTCCCGCTCGACCTCGATCTGGAACAGATCCCGCTGGACGACGCCGAGGTATCCGGGCTCGTCGAACTCGACCTCACCGCCGCGATCGACCTCGCCGACGGAACCCGGCCCGACGTGCCGGCCCGCTACCTGATCCGCGACGGCGCGAATCGCCGCTACACCGATGCCCCGCTGAGCCGGACCGACCTTATCCCTGGGTACCTGGAGAAGGACACCGACCAGCTCTACCTCCGCCTGTTCATCGCTGCCCACCGCTACCTCACCGGCGAACGAAGCCACCTGTTCTGGTAGCCGTCCCCGAAAGGAGCCAGCCCGACTGATGCCTGATCTCCCCGACCGGTCCATCGCCGTCGTCCTCGGCACCCGTCCCGAGATGATCAAGCTGTCGGTGCTGATCACCCTGCTCGGCGATGCGGCCCGTGTCATCCACACCGGCCAGCACTTCGACAACGAGCTCGCGTTCGGCCGCGGCCAAGCCCACCAGCGGCTGGATGTCGGCGGCCGACACCGCGGCGAGCAGATCGGCGACGCCACCTCCCAGCTCACCCGCGACTGGGGTGCCAACCCGCCAGCGGTGGTCATCGTGCAGGGCGACACCAACACCGCCCTCGCCGGGGCCATGGCCGCCAACGCCGTCGAGATCCCCCTCATCCACGTCGAAGCCGGCCTGCGCAGTCACGACCGGGCCATGCCCGAGGAACACAACCGGATTCTCATCGACCACCTCGCCGACGTGTGCTGCGCCGCCACTCCCGGCAACGTCACCAACCTCTGGGCCGAGGGCATCCCCGAACGCCGGATCATCCTCACCGGCAACCCCATCGTCGAAGCCGTCCACCTCACCACCAGGGACCACGCCTCCGCCCACCGGGTGACCGCGCCCCTCACCGGACGGCGCTTCGTCCTGGCCACCGTGCACCGCCCCGAGAACACCGACGACCCCGTCAGGCTTCGCCGGCTACTGGAAGCTCTGGGCACGCTCGACCTGCCGGTCCTGCTGCCGCTGCACCCTCGAACCCGACAGCGCGTACGCCAGTTCGGCCTCGGGTACCTCCTCGAGCGACTGCACGTGACCGGGCCACTCACATATCGGGCCTTCCTTGCGATCGCCGAGCAAGCGACCCTGCTGATCTCCGACTCCGGCGGGCTCCAAGAAGAGTCCAGCATCCTGGGATTGCCGCTCCTGGTCGTACGGCGATCCACCGAGCGTCCCGAAGCCCTCAGCCCACGATGCCTCCTCGTGCCCGATCCGGGACACCTGGCCCAGCACGCCGAGGAACTGATCACGAACTCTCTGACGGAAGCACCCGTCACCTGTCCGTTCGGCGATGGGCGAGCCTCCGCCCGAATCGCCGACTTGAGTGAGCTCATCGGCCACCATTCGACAGCGGTAAACCCACCGCAGCGGCACCTTCAAGATCGTGGGTGGCCACCTACAGCAGCCTACGTGCGTAAACGTGGGTTCCTGACGGGGTCTGAGGGTTATTTTGGCTGATCCGGCAGCGGCTCCGCTGAGTCAGCGGATTGCGGTCAGTTCGATTCCGGTGACCAGGTCGGCGCCGATCGCGATCACGTAGTCCATGTCACGAGCGATCCATGGCCGCAGCCGCTGCTGGTAGTGGGCGATGGCGGCGGGCTCGCGGATGAGGTAGGCGGTGCCGGTGACGATGACGCTCCATCCCAGGTGGGTGACGGGGTCGAGGTTGTCGGCTTCATAGGCGACCACGACGCCACGCTCGGCGGCGGCGGAGACGATCGCGGCGCCCAGGTGGCTGCGGATGATCACGGTGTGGCCGTCGAGCAGGTGGTTGACCGGGCGGATTTCCGGCAGGGCGTTGCGGGTGAACACGATCCGGCCGAGAGAGATGCTGCCCAGCCGGTCGAGGGCCTCCTCGCGGGACAGGTCGCGGATCTGCCGTGCGGCGGTGGTCATCGCGGGCTGTCCGCGGCGGCGTCGTCGTTGGTGATCGCCTCGACGGCGGTCCCGGTGAGGAGCTCGGGGTGGATCCAGGCGACCAGGTCGCAGGGCTGGCCGTTCCACTGGTGCAGGCGGGGGGTGAGCTGGTCGAGTTCACCGCTGCTTTGGATGAGGGCGACGCGGCCGGTCAGGGTGATGCTCCAGCCGAGCTGGGTGGCCGGGTCGATCCGGTCGGTCTGGTAGACCACATGGGATAAGCCGGGCCGGACCAGCACAGATGCCAGTTCGGCGTCGTAGGCCGCGCCGATGACCAGGCGACCGTCGGTGAGGGTGTGGGTGACCAAGCGGATGGCGGGCACCGCCCGGGAGACGAACACGATCCGCCCCAGCCGGACGACCTCCAGGAGCCGCAGCGCTTCCTCGCGTGGCAGGTGCCTGGTCAATCGGGATGCTGGGTCGGTGCGGGACGTCATGACCGCCACTGTCCCGCAGCGGTCGACCTCGCTAGTAGAGACCAAAGTCCCTAGTTGCGATCTTTACCGGTGGCTAGGTTCGATGGGGAATGCGGGCCGGGCCGGTCATGTTGGGGCGGGCATGACAACAATCGGACTCATCGGTAGCGGCAAGATCGGCAGCACGGTGGCCAGGCTGGCGGTGGCCGCGGGGTACGACGTCGTCCTCAGCAACTCGCGGGGACCCGAGACCCTGCGAGAGCTCGTCGACGAGCTCGGACCGCACGCGCGGGCGGCGACCCCTGCGGAAGCCGGCGAGGCGGGCGACCTCGTGGTCGTCACGATCCCGCTGGGCAAATATCGCGAGGTCCCGGTCGCGCCGCTCGCCGGCAAGGTCGTCGTCGATACGAACAACTACTATCCGGACCGCGATGGGCACTTCGCCCCGCTGGATGACGAGTCGACGACCACCAGCGAGCTCCTGCAGGAGCATCTGCCCACGTCGAAGGTGATCAAGGGCTTCAACAACATCTACTTCGAACACCTGCTGGCCCTGGCCCGCCCGGCCGGCTCGCCCGAGCGCAGCGCGCTGGCGATCGCCGGCGACGACGCCGAGGCGAAGCGCGCGGTGATCGAGTTCTTCGACGCGATCGGCTACGACACCGTCGATGCCGGCCCGCTGGCCGAAGGCTGGCGCTACCAGCGCGACACCGCCGCCTACGCCCCCGTGTACGCGAGCAAGGGCCCGGAAGGCTGGAGCAAGCCGGTCCAGGTCACCAAGGACACCCTGAAGGCGGCCCTGGCCTCGTCCCGCCGTTACGCCGAAATGGGCGCCGACTGACCCTCATTCCGGGGAAGGGCCGCCGGGCTTCTTCTTGCTCGGGCAGGCCTTGGGTTTCGGCGCCGGTTTGGCGTTCGCCGCCGACACCTGGACAACGAAAGTGCCCCCAGACTGGGTGTGACCAGTCCGGGGGCACTCGTCGGCGACTAGTGTGGCGTCGCCTTTTCAGCTCCGACGCCGGTGAGCGAACGGACCTCGATCTCGGCGAACTTCGCGTCGTTGGATTCCTTGCTGAGGATCGTCCCCAGCCAGCCGGCCAGGAAGCCCAGCGGGATGGAGATGATGCCGGGGTTCGACAGCGGGAACCAGGCGAAGTCCGCGTCCGGGAACATGGCGGAGGCCGAGCCGGACACCACCGGGGAGAAGACGACCAGGAAGATCGCGGAGACCAGGCCGACGTAGATCGCCGAGACGGCGCCGGCCGTGTTGAAGCGTTTCCAGAACAGGCTGTAGAGGATCGCGGGCAGGTTGCCGGAGGCCGCCACCGCGAAGGCCAGGGCGACCAGGAAGGCCACGTTCAGGCCCTGGGCGAGGATGCCCAGGCCGATGGCGACCGCGCCGATGACGAAGGCGGAGATCCTGGCGACCATGACCTCTTCCCGCTCGGTGGCCTTGCCGCGCCGGAACACGTGGGCGTACAGGTCGTGGGCGAAGCTGGAGGAGGAGGCCAGGGTGAGACCGGCCACCACCGCCAGGATGGTGGCGAACGCGACCGCCGCGATCACCGCCAGCAGGATGGTGCCGCCGACCTCGCCGAAGATCAGGTTGCCGACCGCCTTGGCGAGCTGTGGTGCGGCGGTATTGCCCGCCGCGTTCTGCTCGGAGATGGTCTTGCTTCCGACGAGGGCCGCGGCGCCGAAGCCGAGCACGAGCGTGAGCAGGTAGAAGGTGCCGATGATGCCGATGCCCCAGAGAACCGACTTTCGGGCGTCCCTGGCGGTGGGGACCGTGTAGAAGCGGATCAGGATGTGCGGCAGGCCCGCCGTGCCGAGCACGAGTGCCAGGCCGAGGCTGATCAGGTCGATCTTTCCGGCCAGGCCCTGGGCCTCGGTGCCGTACTTGAGGCCGGGTTCGAGGAAGGCCGCGCCCTTGCCGCTCTGGGTGGCGGCGTCGCCGAGCAGGCCGGACAGGCTGAAGCCGTAGTGGCCGAGCACGAGCAGGGTGACCAGCGTCGCGCCGCCCATGAGCAGGACGGCCTTGACGATCTGGACCCAGGTGGTGCCCTTCATGCCGCCCACGACCACGTAGACGATCATGAGGATGCCGACGCCGACGATGGTCAGGGCCTTGCCGTTGGACGAGGTGACGCCGAGCAGCAGGGTGACCAGGGCGCCCGCGCCGACCATCTGGGCGAGCAGGTAGACGATGCTCACGGTGATCGTGGAGACCCCGGCGGCGGTCCGCACCGGCCGGGGGCTCATCCGGAAGGCGAGCACGTCGGCCATGGTGAACTTGCCGGAGTTGCGCATCAGCTCGGCGACCAGCAGCAGGGCCACCAGCCAGGCGACCAGGAAGCCGATCGAGTAGAGGAAGCCGTCGTAGCCGGACAGCGCGATGATGCCCGCGATGCCCAGGAAGCTGGCGGCCGACATGTAGTCGCCGCCGATGGCCAGGCCGTTCTGCACGCCGCTGAACTGGCGCCCGCCCGCGTAGTAGTCGGCAGCGGTCTTGGTGTTGCGGCTGGCCCAGAAGGTGATGGCCAGGGTGCCGACCACGAAGAGCAGGAACAGGATCGTGGAGAGCGTGGTCTCGCTCATGCCTTGACCTCCTTTTCCCCGCTGGGAGCGCCCTCGATCTCATGGCGGAGCTCGTCGGCCAGCGGGTCGAGCTTGGCGAGCGAGTGGCGGTTGTACGCCCAGGCGATCAGGAAGGTCGACACGAACTGGAGCAACCCGAAGATCAGCGCGACGTTGATGTTGCCGAACAGCTTGGTGCCCATGAAGTCCCGGGCGAAGCCCGAGAGCACCACGTAGAGCAGGTACCAGGCGAGGAAGGCCACCGTCATCGGGAACGCCCACGACCGGTAGCGGCGTTTCAGTTCCTGGAACCGTTCGGAGCCTCCGATCTCCTCATATACCGACGAATCATGATGTTGCGTCGTCACGATGCCTCCTGTGATCTGGATCACCCACAAAGTAGGAGGGGACGGTACCCGGCGAGGAGAGGCGTGGGCTCGTTCTTCGCCGAGCCGCCGCCACGTGGCGCTCAGCTGGGTCTGGGTTGCGCCGAATGGTCCGCTATGCGCGACGAACGGTTCCGAAAATTATCGGGGCAAAACGGACGCGTGGGAGGTCAGGTTGAGCGGGGGCGCCAGTCGCCCCGATCGACGTCGAGGGTCTCCGGGGTGTGCAGCCGGACCATGGTCCTGGCCACGTTCCGGGGCACCCGCGCGGGGGTGAGCAGCGAGACGACGATCATGACGGTGAACGAGATGGGCACCGACCAGGCGGCCGGCTGGGCCAGCAGCGCGCCCGCCCAGCCGTCGTGCGGGCCCGCGATGATCGTCGCCATCACGGCGGCGCAGGCCATGCCGCCGCCGGCCAGCAGCCCCGCGACCGCGCCGGTGGTGGTCAGCCGCCGCCACCAGATGCCCAGCACCAGCAGCGGGCAGAACGAGGACGCGGCCACGGCGAACGCCAGGCCCACGACGTCGGCGACCGGGAGGGCGCGTGCCGTACCGGCCAGGGCGAAGGGCACGAGCACGGCGAGCACGGTGGCGACCCGGAAGGAGCGCACGCCGTCCTTGAATTTGAGCATGTCCTGGCCGACGACGCCCGCGACGGAGACGGTCAAGCCTGAGGAGGTGGACAGGAAGGCCGCGAACGCGCCGCCGCTGACCAGCGCGGTGAGCAGGTCCCCCGCCACACCGGGGACCAGATGGCTGGGCAGGGTGAGCACGATCGCGTCCGGCCGGTCGATGCTGGGCAGATAAATTCTGCCCAGATATCCGTAGATGGCGGGCATCAGGTAGAACGCCCCGAGAAGAGAAAGCACCACCAGCGTGGTCCTGCGGGCCGCCCGCCCATCCGGATTCGTGTAGAACCGCACGAGCACATGCGGCAGCCCCATCGTCCCCAGAAATGTCGCCAATATCAGCGAATATGTCGAATAAACGGGATACTCGCGGCCGTGCAGGGGCAGCGCCCAGGGATCCGACGGCTCAAGCCCCGGCGAGCCGTTCACTCTCCAGGCGATCAGCATGAACACCAGCGGCACAGCCAGCGCGGTCAGCTTCAGCCAGTACTGGAAGGCCTGCACGAACGTGATCGACCGCATCCCGCCGGACAGCACGTTGACCGCCACGACCACCGCCACCAGCAGCCCGCCCGCCCAGGTGGGCGCCCCCGTGATGGTACGGAACACCAGCCCCGCGCTCTGGAACTGCGGCATCAGATACAGCCACCCGATCAGCACCACCAGCACGCTGGACACCCGCCGCACGGCCATCGACTCCAGCCGCGCCTCGGCGAAATCCGGCAGTGTGTACGCCCCTGACCGGCGCAGCGGAGCCGACACCAGCACCAGCAGCACCAGATAGCCGCCCGTCCACCCGACCGGCAGCCACAACATGTCCGCGCCGAAGGTGAGGATCAGCCCCGCGATGCCCAGGAACGACGCGGCCGAGAGATACTCCCCGCCGATCGCGGAGGCGTTCCAGAGCGGCGTCACCGTCCGCGACGCCACGTAGAAGTCGGACGTCGTCCGCGACACCCGGATCCCGAACGCCCCGATCAGCACCGCCGCCAGCACGACCAGGACGATCGCGATGACGGAACTCACTCGCGTTCCACCAGCTCGGCGAAGTGGCGCTCGTTGCGTTCCGCGTGGCGTACGTAGAGCCAGGCGCCGACCACGAAAGCCGGATATATCAGCCCAGCGAGGATCACCCAGGGCAGTGGCAGCCCGGCGAGTTCCACCGCGCGCAGGTCCGGGACCAGCAGGAACAGCAGTGGCAGCCCGCCGATGACGCAGGCCAGGACGGTGCAGACGAACAGGGCGAGCCGGAGCTGGGTGCGGATCAGGGAGCGCATGTAGACCTCGCCGAGGCGGGTCTGCTCGTCGATCTCCCGGGTCACCGGGTAGCTCGGCCTGCGGGCGGCGGCCGTACGCGGGCTGGTGACGACGACGCGGCGGGGTTTGGCGCTCATTCGGATTTGGCCTTGCGGGCTCGGCGTACGAGCAGGTCGCGCAGTTCGCGGGTGTGGCGGCGGCTGACCGGGATCTCGGTGTCGCCGATCCTGACCACGCACTTGCCGGAGTCGATGTGCAGCTCGTCGATGTGCCGGACCGCGACCAGGTGGCTGCGGTGCACCCGCAGGAACCCGGCGGACGCCCAGCGTTCCTCCAGCGCGGCGAGCGGGATCCGGACCAGGTGGCTGCCGGTCGCGGTGTGCAGCCGGGCGTAGTCGCCGCGCGCCTCGACGTACCGGACCTCGTTGCTGGTCACGAACCGCGTCACACCACCGAGTTCGACCGGGATCGTGTCGGCCTCATGTTCCACGCGTTCGCCCACAACCCCCGTGCTCCCCGCACAGACCCGGCGAATCGCCTCGGCCAGCCGATCGGGCCGCACCGGCTTGAGCAGATAGTCCTCAGCCTTCAACTCGAACGCGTCCACCGCGTGGTCCTCGTAGGCGGTGACGAACACGACCTTCGGCGGCCGCGAGAACTGGGTCAGCAACCGCCCGAGCACGACCCCATCGAGCCCGCGCATCCGGATGTCGAGGAAGACCGCGTCCACCGGCCGCCCGTCGGCCATGGCCCGATCCAGCAGTTTCAGCGCCGCCGCACCGTCCCTGGCCGTCAGCACATCACCGATCCGCGGATCGGCCCGGAGCAGATACGCCAGATCCTCCAGCGCCGGCTGCTCATCATCGACCGCCATGACCCGCAGCCCGGTCACGTCACGCTCCTTTACATTGGCCGCGCCTCCGGCACGGCGGGCTTGGCCGCCTTCAGCCTGCGTCTTCCCTCGTCACTCCGGGCCGCTTCGCGACCCTGCGTTCCTCAGTCCAGACACAGGCGCGGCCAAGCCAGGACATACGACCTACGGTGCGGAGGTTGCCCGCATGGGCCAGGCCGAGCGGATCCCATGGATACGTCTGGTCAAGGGTGATAAAGGGGGCATCGGAAGTCAACGGGCGGTGCCGGATCGTTAGCGGGCGCTGACGCCGGGGCGGTATTTGGGGAGGCGGATGCTGACCTTGGTGCCGGCGCCCTCGCCGGTTTCGACGACCAAGCCGTATTCGTCGCCGTAGACCTGGCGGAGGCGTTCGTCGACGTTGGCCAGGCCGACGCCGGTGGCGCGGTCTTCGCCGGACAGGACGCGGCGGAGGCGTTCGGGGTCCATGCCGAGGCCGTCGTCCTCGACGGTGATGCCGCATTCGGCGCCGGCGTCCTCGGCGATGATCGTGATCCGGCCGACGCCGGGTTTGCTCTCCAGGCCGTGGCGTACGGCGTTCTCGACCAGCGGCTGGAGGCACAGGAAGGGGACGGCGACGGCGAGGACTTCGGGGGCGATGCGGAGGGTGACCTGGAGCTGGTCGCCGAAGCGGGCGCGTTCGAGGGTGAGGTAGCGGTCGATGGAGTGCAGTTCCTCCGACAGGGTGGTGAAGTCGCCGTGGCGGCGGAAGGAGTAGCGGGTGAAGTCGGCGAAGTCGATCAGGAGTTCGCGGGCGCGTTCGGGGTCGGTGCGGACGAAGGAGGCGATCGTGGTGAGGGAGTTGTAGATGAAGTGGGGGGAGATCTGGGCGCGCAGGGCGCGGACCTCGGCTTCGATGAGCATGGTGCGGGAGCGGTCGAGTTCGGCGAGTTCGAGCTGGGAGTCGACCCAGCGGGCGACTTCCTGGACTGCGCGGACTAAACCGGCGGAGGCGTGGTCGCCGTAGGCGGCGAGGGATCCCACAACGCGGTCGTCGGTGGTGAGGGGGACGACGATGGCGTGGCGGATCGGGCATTCGGGGAGGTCGCAGTCGAGCTGCAGGACCTGGGTACGGCCGTCCTTGAGGGTGTCGATGGCGTGCTCGAAGGCGTCGCGGGCGTGGTGGTCGCCGGTGCCGTCGTAGACCAGGAGCTCTTCGGCGTTGGTGACGGCGATGGCCTGGGTGCCGAGGAGCTGGCGCAGGTGGCGGGAGGCTTTGAGCACGCCGGCCTGGCTGAGCCCGGCGCGGAGCATGGGGGCGGCCAGGGAGGCGGTGTGCAGGGTTTCGAAGGTGGCGCGTTCGGCCGGGCCGCTGCCCAATTCGCGGCGTCCGCGCAGGATCCGCCACAGCACGATGGCCGGAACGCCGACCAGCGCGACCAGGACCAGCACGGCCACCAGGGGTTCCACGTCGCGGAGCCTACCCGCGCGCCCGACATTTCCGAAACATCACAACAACGTCGCCGCCCACCGGTGGGCGGGCGGCGACGTTGTCCAGGCGGGAGGCCGTGGCGTGTGGATGTGCCATCAACCACGGCGGCTCCCGAGAGCGTCCCCCTCAGGCCGGATGTGACGAGGGGAACGGGCTGCGTTCCCTCCTCAGGCCGGGGATGAAGCCACGGCGGCCTCCTTAGCGGCGGGAACCGGCTCTTCGGTCGCGGGGGCGTGCTCGTCCAGGAGGGTCGTCTCGTCGAACGGGTCTCGTCCGGAGAGGACCTCCACCGCGCGGGCGCGGTCGAACTCTCCCGTCCAGCTGCCGACCAGAACGGTGGCCACCGCGTTGCCCGCGAAGTTGGTCAGGGCGCGGGCCTCCGACATGAAGCGATCGATGCCGACGATCAGGCCGACTCCGTCGACCAGTTCGGGGCGGTGGGACTGGAGGCCGCTGGCGAGGGTCGCCAGGCCCGCGCCGGTCACCCCGGCCGCGCCCTTCGACGCGATCATCATGAAGACCAGCAGGGACAGCTGCTCGCCCAGCGCGAGGGGGGCGCCGGTCGCGCTGGCCACGAACAGGGTGGCCATGGTCAGGTAGATCGCCGTGCCGTCCAGGTTGAAGGAGTAGCCCGTCGGCACCGTGATGCCGACGACCGGGCGGCTGACGCCGAGGTGCTCCATCTTGGCGATCAGTCTGGGCAGGGCCGACTCGGACGAGGAGGTGGAGAGGATGAGCAGGAATTCGCGGCGGAGGTAGCTGAACAGGGTGAGCACGTTGATCCGGGCCACCAGCTGGAGCAGCGGGCCCAGGACGAGGAAGACGAAGAGCAGGCAGGTCGCGTAGAAGCTGAGCATGATGACGCCGAGGCTGGTGAGCGCGTCCACACCGGTCGCGCCGACCACCGCCGCGATCGCGCCGAAGGCGCCCACCGGGGCGGCCCACATGATCATGGCGAGGATGCGGAAGACGAGCCGCTGGATGTGCCCGATGCCGGTGAGGATCGGCGCCGCCCGCTCCCCCATGGCCTGGAGGGCGAAACCGGCGAACAGGGCGACCAGCAGGGTCTGCAGGACCGATCCCTCGGTGAACGCGGACACGAGGGTGGTCGGGATGACGCCGAGCAGGAACGCCGTGGTGTCCGATTCGCCGCCCTTGGCGGCCTCGTCGGCGGCGGCCTGGCGGAGTTCGTCGGTCAGCTGGAGCCCGTGGCCCGGATCGACGACGTTGCCCACGATCAGGCCGATGGCGAGCGCGACCGTGGACATGGCCAGGAAGTAGCCGAGCGCCAGGCCGCCGACCCTGCCGACCTTCGCGGCCTTGGCCACCGAGCCGACGCCGAGCACGATGGTGCAGAAGATGATCGGGCTGATCATCATCTTGATCAGCGCCACGAAGGCGGTGCCCAGGGGCTTGAGCTGTTTGCCCAGGTCCGGGGCGATGAAGCCGACCGCGATCCCAGCTAAGACCGCGATAATGACGGCGAGGTAAAGGTAGCGGGTCCGGTCCCGGGGGGCCTGCGGGATTTCCGTTGGCGTGGACATGGCGCTCACTCCCAGTTCGGGATGGGGGATGTCGGTGGAGCGACTATGCGCCGGGGCGGTGATCTGGGTCACCATTGCGTACATTTCGTTCATCACCGAACTGACTGTGAGGAAGTGAGAGCGCATGCGGCAGTGGAGTCTGGCGAGGCAGATGCTCGCGCTCCAGATCGTCGTCGTGGTGGTGACCGTGGCGGCCGGCACGGTGATGGCGTTCTTCCAGGCCCGCGATCTGGTCGCCACCGACGCCACGGCGGTGACCAGGGCGGTGGCGGTGAGCGTGGCCGGGTCGCCGTCCGTGCTCGCCGCGCTCGGCTCCGCATACCCGACGGCCACCCTCCAGCCGTACGCGGAGAAGGTTCGCCTGGAGACCAAAGTGGACTTCATCACGATCATGAGCCCGGACGGCATCCGGTTCACCCACCCCAGGCCGGGCGAGATCGGCAAGCGCTATCTGGGCACCATCGCTCCCGCGCTCGCCGGGCAGACGGTCAGCGAGACCTACACCGGCACCCTCGGTCCCTCCATCCGGACGATCACACCGGTGCGGGACGCCGCGGGGAGAGTGCAGGCCCTGGTCAGCGCCGGTATCACGGTCGAGAAGATCAGTGGGATGCTGCGGGACCAGGTGGAGACGGCGGGGCTCGCCGCGCTGCTCGGGCTCGGCGCGGGGACGGCGGGCACCTACCTCGTGGGGCGGCGGCTCCGCCGCCACACGCATGGCTTGGGGACGTCGGAATTGGGCCGGATGTACGACTACCACGAGGCGATCCTGCACGCGGTCCGCGAAGGGCTGCTCCTGGTGGACGGCGCGGGGACGCTCACGCTGTGCAACGACGGCGCACGCGCGCTGCTCGGCCTGCCCGAGGACGCCGAAGGCAGCCCGGTCACCGGTCTCGGGCTGCCGCCGTCGCTGACCGAGCTGCTCGCGTCCGGCGAGAACCGCAGCGACGAGCTCCACCTGACCGAGGACCGGGTGCTGGTGGTCAGCACCTCCGTGGTGCGGTCGGGGACACGCTCGCTCGGTACGGTTGTCACCCTCCGCGACCACACCGAGCTCCAAGCGGTCACCGGGCAGCTCGACGCCGAACGCGGCTTCGCCGACGCGCTCCGCTCGGCGGCCCACGAATCGGCCAACCGGCTACATACCGTGATCACTCTCGTCGAGCTTGGCAAACCCTCGCAGGCCGTCGCGTTCGCCACCGAAGAGCTCAGAGCCGCGCAGGAGCTCACCGACCTGGTGGTGGCCACCGTACGGGAGCCGGTGCTGGCGGCGCTGCTGCTCGGCAAGTCGGCGCAGGCGGGCGAGCGCGGCGTCGAGCTGTGCATCAGCCCGGAGAGCGAGCTCGACGACGTCGGGCTGGACACGCGCGACCTGGTGGCCATCCTCGGCAACCTGATCGACAACGCGGTGGACGCGGCCATGTCCGGCACGCCGCCCGCGCGGGTGGAGGTGAGCCTGAAAGCGACGGGACAGGTCTGCGAGATCCGGGTCGCGGACAGCGGTCCCGGGCTTGATCCGTCCGCCGTGGCCGAGGCGTACCAGCGGGGCTGGACCACCAAGGGCAGCGGCCGCGGGCTCGGCCTCTCGCTGGTCGCCCAGGCCGTGCGCCGCCTGGGCGGCACGATCGAGGTGACCGCAGGACCGGGCGCGATCTTCACGGTACGGCTGCCGCTCCCCGAGGAGAGCCTGACATGATCTCCGTCCTGGTCGTGGAGGATGAGGAGATCACGGCGGAGGCGAACCGCGTCTACGTGGAACGGGTGCCGGGATTCCAGGTCGCCGGGGTGGTCCGCTCGGGCGGGGAGGCGCTGCGGTTCCTGCGGCGGCAGCCCGTCGACCTGATCCTGCTCGATCTCTACCTGCCCGACATGCACGGGCTCGAGGTATGCCGCGCCGTCCGGGGCGCCGGCATCCTCTGCGACGTCATGGTGATCACCTCGGCCCGCGATTTGTCGGTCGTGCGCTCCGCGGTGTCGGTGGGCGTGGCCCAGTACCTGCTCAAGCCGTTCACGTTCGCCGCGCTGGCCGAGAAGCTCCGGCAGTACGCGCGGTTCCGCTCCTCCGTGGACGCCTCCGGCACGGCGAGCGGCCAGGGCGAGGTCGACGACGCGCTCGCCGCGTTGCGTGGTCCCGTCCGCTCCCATCTGCCGAAAGGGTTGACTCAGCCGACGCTGGAGGCGGTGGTCGCCGAACTCAGGAAGGCCGCCGAGGGCCTGTCGGCGCAGACGGTCGCCACCTCGCTCGGGGTGTCGAGAGTGACCGCCCGGCGCTACCTGGAGCACCTGATCGCGACCGGCATCGCCCGCCGGGTGCCCCAGTACGGGAGCGTCGGACGACCCGAGCTGCTGTACCGCCTCAGCTCAGGTTAGAACGTCACGGGCGCCAGGCAGGCGCGGATCCTCTCCGCGTACGACTCGATTTCGGCGTCGTCGGCGTATTTCATGCGGGGCCAGAAGAAGCCGCGCAGGCCGTCCTTCGGGTTGCGCGGCACGATGTGAACGTGCAGGTGGGGGACGCTCTGGCTGATGCGGTTGTTCATGGCGACGAAGGAACCGCGGGCTTCGACGCCTGTTTCCACCGCGCCGGTCAGGGTCTGCACGCGGAGGAAGAACGGGCCGACCAGGTCGCCGGGGAGGTCGGTCAGGGTTTCGACGTGCTGGCGGGGAACCACGAGAACGTGGCCTTTGAAGACCGGGCGGGTGTCGAGGAACGCCGCTACCGAATCATCCCTGAAGACGATATATCCGGGTTTGTCGCCGTTGGCGATGGCGCAGAACAAACAATCGGTCACCAGCCGACCTTAGCCGCTCCTGACAGCAGCGATCGGGCGATGACCAGCCGCTGCACGTCGTTGGTGCCCTCGCCGATGGCCATCAGCGGCGCGTCCCGGTAGAGGCGCTCGACGACGAACTCCTGGGAGTAGCCGTAGCCGCCGTGCACGCGCATCGCCTCCATGGTCGCCTTCAGCGCGACCTCGGACGCGAAGTACTTGGCCATCGCCGCCTCGCTGGTGACCGGACCGGCCGCCGACCGGGTCGCCGCCCAGTAGGTCATCAGCCGGGCCGCCTGGATCTCGGTCGCCATGTCGGCCAGCTTGAGCTGGATCGCCTGGAAATCCGCGATCGGCTGCCCGAACGCGTGCCGCTCCTTGGCGTATCCGAGCGCGGCGTCGTACGCGCACTGCGCCACCCCCACCGCCCGCGCCGCGATGTTGATCCGCCCGAGCTCCAGCGCGGACAGCACCTGCTGCATGCCCCGCCCTTCGGTTCCCCCGAGCAGCCGCGACACGGGCACGCGCGCGCCGTCCAGCACGACCTCGCAGGTCTCCGTCCCCTTGTAGCCGAGTTTGGGCAGATCCCGGCTGACCGTGAGCTGCTCCCGGTCGACGAGCAGGACCGACATGCCCCGATGGGCGGGCTCCTCGATCGAGGTCTTGACCAGCACGGGGAGCGGGTCGGCGTGCCGGGCGTTGGTGATCCAGGTCTTGGTGCCCGACACGACGTAATGGGAACCCTCCCGGACGGCTCGCGTGGCGATTCCCTGCAGGTCGGTGCCCGCGCCGGGCTCCGTCAACGCGATTCCGGTACGCCGTGCGCCCACCGCCAGCTCGGGCAGGAATTCGTGTTTCTGCGCCTCGGTGCCGTACCGGGCGATCATCCAGGTGGCGAGGGTGTGCGAGCCGAGCACGCCCGCCACGCCCATCCAGCCGCGGGCGATCTCCTCGAAGACCAGGGCGAAGGAGACCCGGTCCAGGTCGAGGCCGCCGTACTCCTCGGGGACCGTGATGCCGAACAGGCCGAGCTCCGCGAAGCGGGAGATGATCTCGGCGGGGTAGCGGCCGGTTCGCTCCCATTCCGGGGCGACCGGAATGACCTCCTTGTCGACGAATGCGCGCAGAGTGCGCTGGAACAGTCGCTGATCGTCATCGAGCTCGAAGTCCATGAGACCCATGGTCCGCGACACGTTCACGGCGGCGAAACCCACGGGTAACAGTTGAAAGTTTCAGCACAGGAAAAAACCGCCAGCGGGACCATGCCGGTAAAAGACCAGCCCGGAGTGCGCCCCTCACGGAGGCCGGACCCGGCGGCGTGAATGTTCGGCAACGATCGATTGACATCACCGAGGCGCTCCCGACAATTCTATGTGGGAGCGCTCCCATCTTATCAAGGCCAGCTGGACCTCGATCCGCATTGGTTCGAACAGGTTTTTCGTGTCCGATGCACCCCGACGTACTTTGGA
This sequence comes from Acrocarpospora macrocephala, assembly GCF_009687865.1. Taxonomy (GTDB): domain Bacteria; phylum Actinomycetota; class Actinomycetes; order Streptosporangiales; family Streptosporangiaceae; genus Acrocarpospora; species Acrocarpospora macrocephala. The sequence goes on along the minus strand of NZ_BLAE01000026.1, from coordinate 90,736 downwards.
GAACCCTCACTAATGCGCAAAAGAGCTCTTGGAGCGGGAGCGCTCCCACGCACGCGGCGACGCGTCGTGTGGGCTGCCGTGATCACGATGTGTGCCGGCGTGCTGACCGGCCTGGCGCAGACGCCCGCGTCCGCCGCCGTGGCCTGTGACGTCACGTACACGTCGAATGACTGGACTTCAAGCCCTGGCCAGGGCGGGTTCACCGCCGCTGTCACGATAAAGAACACCGGGGACCCGATCTCCGCTTGGTCGCTCACCTTCGCCTTCCCGGCGAACCAGCAGCTGACGCAGGGCTGGTCCGCCAACTGGACGCAGTCCGGGACCGGCGTGACCGCCACCAACATGCCGTGGAACGGCAGCCTGCCGACGAACGGCACCACCAGCCTCGGCTTCAACGGCACCTGGACCGGCAGCAACCCGAAGCCGACCTCGTTCAAGGTCAACGGCGTGACCTGCGGCGGAGCACCCTCGCCGAGCCCGTCGCCGTCGCCGAGCCCCAGCCCAAGCCCGAGCCCGTCCCCCAGCCCATCGCCCAGCCCTTCTCCCAGCCCGTCGCCGCAGCCGGACGGTTTCGTCTCGGTGGCGCCGACCTCGCTGGTGGTGCCGGAGGGCGGCAACGCCACGGCCGCGGTGAAGCTCTCGCTCCAGCCGAACTCGAACGTCACCGTGACCGTCACCAAGCAGAGCGGCGGTGACGCCGACCTGTCCGCGGCGCCCACGACGCTGGCGTTCACCCCCGCCAACTGGAACCTCGCCCAGAACGTCACCATCTCGGCGGCCCAGGACGCCGACAGCACGGGCGGCTCGGCCACGTTCACCTTCTCGGCCACCGGCGGCGGCGTCTTCTACTTCTCGACGCCCCTGACCGCCACCGAGGCCGACGACGAGCCCGGCGGCACCAACGCCTACGTCCAGCGTTTCACCACGCTCTACAACAAGCTGCACGACCCGGCCAACGGCTACTTCTCCCCCGAAGGCGTGCCGTACCACTCGGTCGAGACCTTCCTGGTGGAAGCGCCGGACCACGGCCACGAGACCACGTCGGAGGCCTACAGCTACTACCTGTGGCTGGAAGCGGTCTACGGCCAGGTCACCGGCGACTGGAGCAAGTTCAACGCGGCGTGGGCATCGATGGAGAGATACATCATCCCCGCCACCGCCGACCAGCCCACCAACTCCTTCTACAACCCGGCCAAACCCGCCACGTACGCCGGCGAGTGGAACGAGATCAACAAATATCCCACCCAGATCGAGTCGGGCGTCTCGGTCGGCGTGGACCCGATCGCCAACGAGCTGAAGACCGCCTACGGCACCAGCGACGTCTACGGCATGCACTGGCTCCTCGACGTCGACAACACCTACAAGTTCGGCCGCTGCGGCGACGGCACCACCAAGCCCGCCTACATCAACACCTACCAGCGCGGCCCGGAGGAGTCGGTCTTCGAGACCCTCCCCCAGCCGTCCTGTGACACCTTCCGCCACGGCGGCCCCAACGGCTTCCTCGACCTGTTCATCAAGGACGGCTCGTACGCCAAGCAGTGGAAGTACACCAACGCCCCCGACGCGGACGCCCGCGCGGTCCAGGTGGCCTACTGGGCGCAGACCTGGGCGAAGGCCCAGGGCAAGGAGTCGCAGATCTCGGCGACCATCGCCAAGGCCGCCAAGATGGGCGACTACCTCCGCTACGGCATGTACGACAAGTACTTCAAGAAGCCGGGCTGCACCAGCACCTCCTGCCCGGCCGGCACCGGCAAGGACAGCTCCAACTTCCTGCTCTCCTGGTACTACGCCTGGGGCGGCGCGACCGACAGCTCGGCCGGCTGGGCCTGGCGGATCGGCTCCAGCCACAACCACGCCGGATACCAGAACCCGCTGGCGGCCTGGGCGCTGTCGAACGTGACCGAGCTCAAGCCGAAGAGCCCCACCGGCGCGGGCGACTGGGCCACCTCGCTCACCCGCCAGCTGCAGTTCTACAAGTGGCTGCAGTCGGATGAGGGCGCGATCGCGGGCGGCGCCACCAACAGCTGGGAGGGCCACTACGCGGCCCCGCCGGCCGGGCTGCCCAAGTTCCACGGCATGGCCTACGACTGGCAGCCGGTCTACCACGACCCGCCGTCCAACCAGTGGTTCGGCTTCCAGGCCTGGTCGATGGAGCGGGTCGCGGCCCTCTACAACGCCAGCGGCAACGCCGACGCCAAGGCGATCCTCGACAAGTGGGTGGCGTGGGCGATGGCGAACACCACGATCGCCGCCGACGGCACCTACCAGATCCCGTCGACGCTGCGCTGGACCGGGCAGCCGGCCGGCGACTGGTCGGCCACCACGGGCATGCCGCCCGCCAACCCCGGCCTGCACGTCACGGTCGCCGACCACACCACGGACGTGGGCGTGGCCGGATCGTACGCGAAGGTCCTGATGTACTACGCCGCCCGGGCCAACCACACGGGCGCGAAGAACATGGCCAAGGCGATCCTCGACGGCGTCTGGACGTTCCAGGACGCCAAGGGCGTCTCGGTCCCGGAGACGAAGGCGGACTACAACCGGATCGACGACCCGGTCTACGTCCCGGCCGGGTGGAGCGGCACGATGCCGAACGGCGACCCGATCAACTCCAGCTCGACCTTCATCTCCATCCGCTCCTTCCTGAAGAACGACCCCGACTGGCCCAAGGTCGACGCCTTCCTGAAGGGCACCGGCCCGGCACCCACGTTCAACTACCACCGCTTCTGGGCGCAGGTGGACGTGGCCGTGGCGATGGGCGAGTTCGGGCGGCTCTTCCCGAACGGTTAGTCCCGCCTGAGGGCGGCGGTCCCTGACCGGCCGCCGCCCTCCTTACCCCCAAAAGCCGGGGCGCGACGGCGCCTGACCCGCTGTCGCGCCCCTGACCCCCCTCCGGTAAGGATCGCTTCGATGCGCCGAACGCTCCGCGTCGCGGTGGTGGCTCTGATCGCCGCCACGACCCTCCAGCCCAGCTCCGCCTCGGCCGCCGTCTTCAACTACGGCGAAGCCCTGCAGAAATCCCTGTTCTTCTACGAGGCCCAGCAGTCCGGCGATCTGCCCAGCTGGAACCGCGTCGGCTGGCGCGGCGACTCGGGCCTGACCGACGGCCAGGACGTCGGCCTGGACCTCACCGGCGGCTGGTACGACGCCGGCGACCACGTCAAGTTCGGCCTGCCGATGGCGGCTTCGACGACCATGCTGGCCTGGGGGGCGGTGGAGTACCGCTCCTCGTACGGCACCCAGCTGACCCACCTGCTGAACAACCTGCGCTGGGTCAACGACTACTTCATCAAGGCCCACCCGTCGCCGAACGTGCTGTACGGCCAGGTGGGCAACGGTGGCCTGGACCACGCGTGGTGGGGTCCGGCTGAGGCGATGGCGATGAACCGCCCGGCGTACAAGATCGACGCCAGCTGCGGCGGGGCCGACCTGGCCGGGGAGACGGCGGCGGCGATGGCGGCCTCCTCGATGGTGTTCAGGCCGACCGATCCCGCATACGCGAACACGCTGCTCACGCACGCGCGGCAGCTCTACACCTTCGCCGACACGGTCCGCAGGGCCTACAGCGACTGCATCACCGACGCGAGCGGCTACTACCGCTCGTGGAGCGGCTACAACGACGAGCTGGTGTGGGGCGCGCTCTGGCTCTACCGCGCCACCGGCGAGGCGTCCTATCTGGCCAAGGCCGAGGCGGGGTACGCGAACCTCGGGACCGAGCCGCAGAGCACCACGAAGTCGTACAAGTGGACGATCGCCTGGGATGACAAGTCCTACGGGGCGTACGTGCTGCTGGCCAAGCTCACGGGCAAGCAGCAGTATCTGGACGACGCCAACCGGTGGCTGGACTGGTGGACGGTCGGGGTCAACGGGCAGAAGGTGGCGTACTCGCCGGGCGGGCAGGCCGTGCTGGACCGGTGGGGTTCGCTGCGGTATGCCGCCAACACCGCGTTCGCGGCGCTGGTGCACAGTGACTCGATCACCGACGCCACCCGCAAGACCCGCTACCACGACTTCGCCAAGCGCCAGATCGACTACGCGCTCGGCGACAACCCGCGCAACTCGTCGTACGTGATCGGGTTCGGCGCCAACGCCCCCAAGAACCCGCACCACCGCACCGCGCACGGCTCCTGGACCGACCAGATGACCAACCCGGTCGAAACCCGGCACACCCTGTACGGCGCGCTGGTCGGCGGCCCGCCCGACCCGAACGACGCCTACACCGACAAGCGCGACGACTTCGTGATGAACGAGGTCGCCACCGACTACAACGCCGGTTTCACCAGCGCCCTGGCCCGGTTGTACGGCGAGTTCGGCGGCACCCCGCTCGCCAACTTCCCGGTGGCCGAGACCCCGGACCCGGCCGAGATCTTCGTCGAGGCGTCGGTGAACGCGGCGGGCACCAACTTCACCGAGATCAAGACGATGGTGCGCAACCAGTCGGGGTGGCCGGCGCGGGTGCTGAACAACGGCTCGTTCCGCTACTACTTCACCCTGGACGGCGACAGCCAGCCCGCCGACATCACGATCACGGCCAACTACAACCAGTGCCGGCCGCCGTCGGGCATCACCCAGCACTCGGGCCGGATCTACTACGTGACCATCGACTGCACCGGCCAGGTCATCGCCCCCGCCGGGCAGTCGCAGCACCGGCGTGAGGTGCAGTTCCGGATCGCCAGCACCAAGCAGTGGGACCCGACGAACGACTGGTCCTACACCGGGGTGTCCACGACGCCCGGCTCCACGCCGGTCCGCGTGAACAACATCACCCTGTGGTCGGGCACCACGAAGATCTGGGGCAACCCCCCAGGCAACCAGCCTTCCCCGTCCCCCAGCCCGTCCCCGTCTCCCTCTCCGTCCCCCTCCCCCAGCCCCTCGCCCTCACCTTCGCCGTCGCCCAGCCCGTCACCGTCGCCCAGCCCCAGCCCCAGCCCGTCGCCATCCCCATCCCCGTCCCCGTCTCCTGGTACGAAGGCGTGCGTGGCCACCTACCGGATCACGAACCAGTGGCCCGGCGGATTCGGCGGCGAGGTCGTCGTGCGGAACTCCGGCTCGGTCGGCATCACCGGCTGGACGGTCCGCTGGACCTTCGCGAACGGCCAGACCATCAGCAACCTGTGGAACGGCACACCCACCCAGACCGGCGCGAACGTCTCGGTGCGCGACGCCGGGCACAACGGAACCCTCGCCGTCAACGCCACCGGCAGCTTCGGCTTCAACGGCACCTGGTCCGGCACCAACACCGTCCCCGCGGCCGTGACCTGCACGCCCGCCTGACCCCCGAGCCGCCCGCCTTCCCCTTAGAAGGACCCCTCTGGGGGAGGCGGGCTCCGGGTCCATCGGGACCCAGCACGCCAAAAGGCGGCCTCTCCAGGCCATCGGAGAGGCCGCCTGCTCATGCGCCTAGCGACGGGCCAGCGAACCCGCAGGTGCTGAACGCGCTCAACAAACCACGCCCGGTATCAACAAATCAGATCTCTAAGCGCGACAACTTCTGTTGGACAGGGGACTTTCCGCAGGTCAGGATTTCACCTGCGGCCGCAGGCAGGACCACCCCGGGGACAGATCGCCGTGCGAAGTGGAGGTTGGGATTTGAGGCAAGCAGTCGAAGTCCTCGTCGTCGGCGGGGGCCAGGCCGGCCTGGCGATGAGTGAGCATCTGGCCGACTGCGGTGTGCCGCACCTCGTCGTGGAGCGGCATCGCGTCGCGGAGCGCTGGCGCTCGGAGCGGTGGGACTCCCTGGTCGCGAACGGACCCGCCTGGCACGATCGCTTTCCCGGTCTGGAGTTCTTCGGCATCGACCCCGATGCCTTCGCCTCCAAGGAGCAGATCGCGGACTACTTCGTCGCGTACGCGGAGAAGATCGGCGCGCCGATCCGGTGCGGTGTCGAAGTGACGTCGGTGCGAAAGAACGCCGGCCGGCCTGGTTTCCGCGTGGAGACGTCGGATGGCACCATCAACGCGCGCTTCGTCGTCGCCGCGACCGGACCGTTTCAGGTGCCGGTCATTCCGCCGATCGTCCCCGATGGCGCGGTACCTCTGCAGATCCACTCCAGCGCGTACCGCAACCCGGCGCAGCTGCCCGGCGGTGCCGTCCTCGTGGTCGGAGCCGGATCGTCAGGCGTGCAGATCGCCGCGGAGCTCCGGCAGTCGGGCCGGCGCGTATACCTCTCCGTCGGCCCCCACGACCGGCCACCGCGAAGCTATCGTGGGCGCGATTTCTGCTGGTGGCTCGGTGTCCTCGGAAAATGGGACGCGGAGACTCCTCAGGGCGCGGAACACGTCACCATAGCGGTCAGCGGAGCACACGGCGGCCACACCGTCGACTTCCGTGACCTGGCTGCCCGCGGCATCCACCTGGTGGGCCTGACCGCTTCGTTCGGCAACGGCACGGTGCGGTTCTCGCCCGACCTCGGCGAGAACATCGCCAACGGCGACGCGAACTACGTGTCGCTGCTCGACGAAGCCGACGCCTACATCGCGCGTAACGGCCTCGATCTTCCTGAGGAACCGGAGGCCCGCCTTCTCGGGCCCGAGCCGGAGTGCGTGACCAACCCGCTCCTCGAGCTCGACCTCACTGACGGCGGAGTCACCTCCATCATCTGGGCGACCGGCTTCGGCACCGACTACAGCTGGCTCCACGTCGACGCGTTCGACGAGAACGGCAAGCCGAAGCACCGGCGCGGCGTGTCGGCTGAGCCGGGTGTCTACTTCCTGGGACTGCCGTGGCTGTCCCGGCGCGGATCGAGTTTCATCTGGGGGGTTTGGCACGATGCCAAGTATGTGGCCGGCCACATCAAGACCCAGCGCGGCTACCTCGCCTACGGGATCGACGACGAGACGAGCGGAGACCAGATCCGCCCGGCCGCTGACCTGCTGAAGGTTGTCACGTGAATGCACCTGTCGTCGCCGGTGGACATACTCGGATCCGCCCGTTCAACACCCGCGACACCTACCCTGAGCAGAACCTCGACAACGACCTGTGCCAGGCCGTGGTCGCCGGTAACACCGTCTACGTGCGCGGACAGATCGGGCAGAACCTCGACACCAGCGAATCGGTCGGCATCGGCGATGTCGCGGCCCAGACGGAGCGGGCGATGGCGAACATCGACATGCTCCTGACTGAAGCCGGCGCGCGGATGGAACACCTGGTCAAGCTGACGATCTACATCGTCGACCCGCGCTACCGCGAAGCCGTCTATCGCACGATCGGACGCTGGACCAGGGGGGTGCACCCGATCTCCACCGGCTTGGTGGTCTCCGCGCTGGCGCGGCCCGAATGGCTGGTCGAGGTCGACGCCATCGCGGTGATTCCGGAGGGCGAGCGGTGACGTTCTCGATTCTGGCGATCGACGGCAACGGCGCGGTCGGTATGGCCGTCACCTCCTCCAGCCCCGCCGTGGCCGCGCGCTGCATCCATTTGCGGGCCGGGGTCGGCGGTGCCGCTTCGCAGAACGTCACCGATCCACGTCTGGGTGTGGAGCTCCTGGACGCGCTGGAGACGGGTATCGGCGCCCGCGGCGCGCTGGACGGGGTCGTGCGGAAGCGGCAACTGATCGAGTACCGCCAGCTCACCGTCCTCGGGCTGAACGGCGAAGGCGCGACGTTCTCCGGTGCCAAGTCGCTCGGTGTGCACGACGACCGAGCCGGCTCCGGCGTCGTCGCCGCCGGCAACCTGCTCTCGGGAACCGAGGTGATCGACGCGCTCATCGAAGGTTTCGAAAGCTCTGCAGGAGAGCTGGAGGAGCGACTGTTGTCCGCTCTCGCCGCCGGCCTCACGGCCGGGGGAGAGACCGGCCCCGTGCGCTCGGCGGGGCTGGCGGTCGTCCGAACGGTTCCGTGGCGCGAAACGGACCTGCGGGTCGATTGGAGCGAGAAACCGATTGCCGAGCTGCGCGAGCTCCTGAAGGTGTGGCTACCGCAGCGCGACGACTACGTCACCCGCGGTCTCAACCCGGCTGCCGCACCGTCGTACGGCGTGCCTGGAGACGAGTAAGGCGATGGCCGACAACGCAACCGAGTCCTCCCGGTCGACGGACGCCGCCAAGGAGCGCGTGGCACAGTCGATCTCCGCGGATGCCGGGCGGCTGATCCGGCTGTCCGAGCAGTTGCACGCGCACCCGGAGACGGCGTGGGAGGAGTACCGGTCGGCACGCTGGGTGGCTGAGACGCTCGACGAAGCCGGCTTCACGGTCACCCCGGCCTACCTTGGGCTCGACACCGCGTTCCTCGCGACGTATGGCAGCGGTCCCTTCCGCCTCGGGCTGTGCGCGGAGTACGACGCCCTTCCCGGCCTCGGACACGCCTGTGGGCACAATCTGATCGCGGCCATCACGGCCGGCGCGGCGCGTGCTCTCGCGCCGCTCGCCGACGCGGCGGGACTGACGATCGAGGTCTACGGCACGCCCGCGGAAGAGGGTGGTGGCGGGAAGATCGAGCTGCTGGAACGCGGGGCGTTCGCCGGACTGGATCTGGCGATGCTGGCGCACCCGGCTCCTGTCGACGTCGCAGCGGCGGAGCCGTTCGCGGTGTCGCACTCCCACGTCTCCTTTCAGGGAAAGGCCGCCCACGCCGCGGCCTATCCCGAGCAAGGGGTCAACGCCGCTGACGCGTTCACCATCGCTCAGGTCGCGGTGGGGCTCCTTCGCCAGCAACTGCCGCAGACCGTCCGTGTTCACGGTGTGATGACCAACGGCGGCGAGGCCCCGAACGCGATCCCGGGCCGTACCGAGGGGAGATGGTACGTCCGCGCCGAGAGCCTGGAGCAGCTGGCTGAGACCGAGGAAAAGGTGTGGCGGTGCTTCGCGGCCGGAGCCCTGGCCACCGGCTGCACGCTCGACATCACTCCAGAGAGCAAGCCATACGCGGAGTTCCGTAACGATCAGCCGGCGCTGCGTGCCTACCTGCGGAACGCTGAGCGGCTGGGTCGCAGCTTCGACCGGGACTCGCCGGCCCGACGCATGAATCGGGCGTCCACCGACATGGGGAACGTTTCGCAAGTAGTGCCTGCGATCCACCCCTACGTGGGCATCGGGTCGCTCCCGGCCTTGAATCACCAGCCAGAGTTCGCTGCCCGCTGCGTCGGCGGCGACGCCGAGAAGGCGCTACTCGACGCCGCGACCGCTCTCGCGTGGACGGCACTCGACGTCAGGAGAGCAGCGTGAAGGCCCCCTCATTCACTCTGGTGCAACTGCGCTATTTCGCGGCCGCGGCCGAGTTGGGCAGCATGACAGCCGCCGCTCGAGAGCTCGTCGTCTCGCAGTCGGCAGTCTCCACCGCGGTCGCGCAGCTGGAGAAGGAGCTCGGAGTTCAGCTGTTGCTGCGCCATCACGCGCGCGGTCTGGCGCTGACGCCCGCCGGGCGGGCCTTCTACTCCGAGCTGCGGGGATTTCTCGCCCACAGCCAGGAGCTGGCGGATAGTGCTACCAATGCGGGCAGAGAACTGGTCGGCACCCTTACCGTCGGTTGCTTCGACACCCTCGCCCCGTTCTGGCTGCCGCACCTTGTCGCGAGGTACGCGGAACACCACCCTGCCGTGAGCGTCGAGGCTCTCGAAGCCCAGCACGCCGCCCTCAAACAGGGTCTCCAATCAGGGAGATGCGAAGTCGCCCTGATGTACGCCTACGAGCTCGATGAGGACTTCGAAACCACCCGAGTCGGTTCGGCGCCCCCGTACCTCCTGCTCCCACCCGGCCACCGATTCGCTCACCGCACCCAGGTTCACCTAGCCGAACTGGCCGAGGATCCCGTAGTGATGCTGGAACTGCCTGATACCTCCACGTACTTCCACTCGCTCTTCAAGGAGGTCGGCGTTGAGCCCCGAGTGCGACATCGCACCGCCGGCTACGAGACGGTGCGGTCGATGGTCGCCGCAGGCCACGGGTACGCGGTCCTGAACCAGCGGCCGGCCCACAGCCACACCTATGGGGGAGGTTCGCTGGTGACGGTCACCTTGGCCGACAACTTCCCAGCGCTTGATGTCGTAGCGGTGCGGATGAAGCAGGCGCGGCTCACCCGCAAGGCCGAAGCGTTCGTTCAGATCTGTCGCGACGTAGGAGTGCTGCTCACCGACGGCGCCAACCTCGCGGAGGCCGAAGGCGTATGACCAAGCGAACGCACGAAGATTGGCTCGCGCTGGCGAAGAAGGTCGTGCCCACAACCACCGCCTGGATCGACGGGCCCGTGTCATCCCTGTCCGGAGTGACGCGGACGACCGTCAATCCCGCCACCGGGGCAGTCCTCGCCGAGGTGGCGGAGTGTGATGAGCGCGACGTCGACGCCGCCGTCGCGGCTGCCCGTCGCGCCTTCGAGGCGGGGAACTGGTCCACCGCATCGCCCAGAGAGAGGGCGGCCGCCCTCCACCGGATCGCGCGGAAGATCGAGGAGAACGTCGACGAGCTGGCTCTCCTGGACAGCCTCGACGCCGGCAAGCGTATCGTCGACACCATCTCCATCGACGCTCCCGGCTCGGCCGCGATTCTGCGCTGGTACGCCGAGTCCCTGGACAAGGTCTACGGGGAGGTCGCGCCCACGGGATCCGCCGACCTCGCGGTCGTGAGCAGGGAACCGCTCGGGGTCGTGGCCGCGATCGTGCCGTGGAACTACCCGCTCGAACTCGCCATCTGGAAGATCGCTCCGGCGCTCGCCGCCGGTAACAGCGTGATCCTCAAGCCTGCCGAGGACTCGCCGCTGTCCGCGCTTCGCCTGGCTGAGCTCGTCGCCGAGGCCGGCCTCCCCGACGGGGTCTTCACCGTCGTGCCGGGCGCCGGCCCGGTGGTGGGGCGGGCTCTGGGGAGGCATCACGACGTCGACGTGGTGACGTTCACGGGTTCGACCAGCACAGCGCGGCTTTTCCAGCAGTACGCCGGCCAGTCCAACCTCAAGCAGGTCTGGCTGGAGGCCGGTGGAAAGAGCGCCGTCGTCGTGCTCGACGACGTCGCCGACCTGGACCTCGTGGCCGACGGCGTGGCGACGGGGATCTTCACCAACACCGGGCAGGTCTGCTCGGCCACGTCGCGGCTCGTCGTGCAGCGTGGCGTAGCCGACGAACTGGTCCAGCGCGTGCTCAGCCGTACCCTCGCGATCAACATCGGCGATCCACTCGACCCCGCCACCGACATGGGCCCCGTGGTCAGCCGGCACCAGGCCACGAGGGTCCTGGCACTCATGGAGAGCGGTGCGGCGGAGGCGCACGAGGTCCACGGGGGCGGACTCGTGCCGGACATGCCCGCACTGACCTACGTCAGGCCCCAGGTGCTGCTCGGCGTCGACCCGGCCGCCCGCATCGCGCGAACCGAGGTCTTCGGACCGGTCCTCTCGGTCCATGTCGTGGACACCGTCGACGAGGCCGTCACCGTCGCGAACAGCACCCCCTACGCACTGGCGGCGGGGCTGTGGACCGACAGCCTCAGCCGGGCCCACGGTGTCGCGCGCCGGCTGCGCGCGGGGACCGTGTCGGTGAACTGCGTTGACGCTCTCGACGTCACCACGCCTTTCGGAGGCTTCGGCCAATCGGGTTACGGGCGAGACCTCTCGCTCCACGCGCTGGACAAGTTCACCGGACTCAAGACCACCTGGATTCGACATGGCTGAAACAGCCGCACGCTCGCGCGACACCTTCGAATTCCTGGTCGTCGGCGGCGGCACGGCAGGATCCCTGCTCGCGACCCGGCTGGCCGAACAGGGCCGCGACGTGGCCCTCATCGAGTGGGGTCCCGACGACGAGCACGAGCCCCGAGCGCGCGAGCTCCGCAGATGGGACGAGATGCTCGAGGGCGAGTACGACCTCGACTACCGCAGCGAACCGAACCCGCGCGGCAACTCCCATATCCGGCTTGCCAGACTGCGGATCCTCGGAGGTTGCTCCACCGCCAACACGATGATCTCCTGGCGGCCGCTCCGCGGCGACCTGGAAGAGTGGGTGGCGTTGGGCGCCAAGGGCTGGGACCCCGACACGATCCTCCCGCTCTACGACCGGCTGCGTACGCCGATCCAGCCCGTGGCTCCGGCGGACCGCAACCCCTACGTCGCCGACGTCGTGACGAGCGCGTCCGCCGTGCTCGGCCTGCCTGTGCGGGAACGCTGGAACGACGGCCGCCTCGACGAGTCCCCCAGCGGGGTCGGCTTCTTCGAGGTCGGGTACACCCCGGAGACCAACCTGCGCGCGTCGACCTCGATCCACTACGTGCACCCGGCGCGCGCCCAGGGCCGGGGCCCGGTGGTCCTGACCGGGCTGAGAGCCGTGCGCATCCTGTTCGAGCACGAAGCCGGCGGCCTTCGTGCTCGCGGTATCCGCGTGCGCGACACCGATGGGGGTCAACGTGACCTCCAGGCCGCCGCTGAAGTCGTGCTGTGTGCCGGCGCCATCGACACTCCACGCCTGTTGCAGCTCTCTGGTGTGGGCGCCCGCCACGTGCTGCAAGACGCGAACATCCCCGTCGTGCTCGATCTCCCGGGGGTTGGCGAGAACTTGCAGGATCATGTCGAAGGGCTCGTTGTCTGGGAGGCCAGACGCGTTCCACCCGCCACGTGCGCCAGCGGCTGGGACGCCGGCGCCGTACTGAGCCTGGACAGCGACGGAGAACCCGGCGAGGGCGACGGGCGTCCAGACGTTCTCATGCACTTCCCCGTCGAACCGTGGGCGGTGCACGCGGAACGCTTCCTCGACGAGACGGGAGCCCCTCCGCTGCCGGCCGCCACGGTCGCGATCGCCCCCAACGTCGCCCGCCCGCACAGCCGGGGCCGGATCTGGGTCCGCTCCGGCGACCCCGACGCGCCGCCGGCCATCGATTTCCGGTCATTCACCGACCCCGGCGGGCACGACGAGGCGATGTTGCTCGCGGGCGTCCGTCTCGCCCGCCGGATCGCGTCGGTCGAACCGATGAAGTCGTGGGTCACGCGTGAGGTGTTCCCCGGCCCCGCCGTCACCGGCGACGAGGAGCTCTCGGCGATCGCCCGCGCGACGCACCAGACCGTCTACCATCCCTCCGGCACCTGCCGTATCGGAGCGTCCGACGATGACACCGCAGTTGTCGGTCCTGATCTTCGGGTCCATGGGATCAGGGGTCTGCGCATCGCCGATGCCTCCGTCTTCCCCACGCTCACCTCGGTCAATCCGGTGGTGACCGTCATGCTCGTCGCTGAACGGGCGGCCGACCTCATCGCATCAGAACACAACAAAGGTTGAAAGGATTCATAGCGAGCGGCCTCTCCGGGCCACTGGAGAGGCCGCCCTGCTCGTGGGGCTAGCGGCGGGCTAGCGGACCTGGACGAAGACCGGGTTGGAGTAGAACCACAGGTCCTCCCAGGGGCTCTCCAGGCCGTCGGCGGTGGGCTCGGCCTCGTCGGTGCTGGTGCCGCGGACCCGGGCGTACAGGTCGGTCTCCACGTTCCGCAGCGTGTGCCGGATGACGTAGTCCTGGCCGGACTTGCGCCAGTCGCGAGGGCCGAAGCGGGCCTCGACCTTGGTGGTGGGGTTGGTGTCGGCGTCGAGGTTGGCGTTGACGCCGGTGACCTGGCCGACGATCAGGTCGACGCGGCGGACCTGGGGCCGGTCGCCGTTGGCGTTCTTGCCCTGCAGGGGGCGGAACCTGATCTCGATGTCGACGTCGGAGCGGTTGCGCCGGCTGACGGTGAGGGTCTCGCCCATCTCGGCGTCCCGGCCCTGGCTGCTGGCGGTGAGGTCGAGGCTGGTGATCAGGTCGCCGGTGGTGACCCAGATCCGGCCGTTGCGCAGGCCGTCCATGATGTCGCCGTAGTCCTGCCTGGCCAGCACGTAGGTCTTGCTGTACTCGCCCGGCCAGAAGTCGGAGCCGCCGCGGGTCCAGTGCACGTGCGAGTCGGAGGTCGCGGTGATCCACCAGCGCCGGCCCTCGCCGAGCAGCGAGTCCCACAGGCCGCCCACGCGAGCGGTCATCTGGTCGTAGCCGCCGTAGGTGGGGTGGTTGCCGTACCCGCCGCGGGCGCCGCCGTTGAGCGGGCCCGCCTGGTGGCCGGGGGCGCCCTCGAAGCCGACGTAGATCTCCGGGGCGAGGTTGTTGCCGTTGCGGAACTCGCGGGGCGTGTCCTGCCCGTAGACGCCCAGGCCGGTCGCGGACCGTGCGGCGTGGTGGGCGATCACCAGCGGCTTGTGTCCCATGCCCTTGGCGGCGGTCAGGAACTCGATCATCTTGGCCTCGGTGTTGCGGCCCGGATCGGCGGGGAACGGGTCGTTCTTGGCGAAGCGGCTCTCCAGCTCGAACAGCTGCTGCGCCTCGCCGCTGTGGTGCGGGATCATCAGCGTGTGGTGGTCCTGCGCCGGGGTGTCGAACTCCATGCCCCAGAACTGGAGCACGTCGGGCACCAGGATGCGGGAGCGCAGCAGGTCGGGGTAGGCCTGCTCCAGGTTCACCTTCGAGTGCGTCGGACCGCCGTGGTCGGTGCACATCGCCCAGGTCAGGCCGAAGTGCTTGGCCATGATCGCGTTGGTGACGATCGGGTAGACGGCGTCGGCGCCCTTTGCGAACTTCGGCGGGTTGACGGAGGTGTCGAATTCGCCGCTGTACTCGGAGTGGATGTGGTGGTCGCCGGCGCGCCACACCCGGTTGCGGGAGTCACCACGCTTGCCGTCGTTGTCGTCGTGGTCGTGTGCCAGCGCCGGGCCGGTGGCGACCAGCGGGCTCGCGGCGACCAGCGTCGCGCCGACGCCCGCGTACCTGACCAGCTGGCGCCGCGAGATCGCCGAGCCCTCGGATCCTTCGGTGTTCTTGTCTTTCATGGTGACGCCTTTCGCGTACGTGCCATGGGGGGTGCCAACCGGCGAGTCTTGAAGGGCGCGCTGAACGCGGCATGAACAAGGATCGGGACAACCGAAAACCGGGAACTAACTTCTACTTCTCGTAGAAAATCGTGTGATCGCAGGTCATGGCTCGCGGTGGCGCGGCACGCGTACGATCTGGACGACGGACGGAAGGGGTGCACGGTGCGATCGGGACTCGCGATGATGCCCTGGCTGATCGCCGCCGGGGTCTGCCTGCTCCCCCTCCTGCTCGGCGGCCGGATCGCACCCGTGCTGGCCAGGGCGGGGTGGACGCGCCAGCACCCGCGGGCCGCGCTCGCCCTGTGGCAGGCCGCCGGTCTCGCGAGCGGGCTCGGCGCCGTAGGGGCGGGACTGGCGGTGGCCGCCGCGCCGCTGGCCGCCGCTTTCCCGCACGGCATGCACGCCTTGGGCCGGCAGCTCCTCGCCGGTCGAGGGGTCGCCGGCCTGGGTCCCACGCACATCGCGGCGCTGCTGTGCTCGGTGGGCCTGGTCTGCTGGCTCCTGGCGAACACGGTCGGCACGCTCCTGAAGACCGCCGCAGACCAGCGCCGCCAGCGGCTGCTCGTGGACCTGGTCGCCGACCATTCGAGCGAGCATGACGCGTACGTGCTGCCGAGCCGGGAGCCCGTCGCCTACTGCGTCCCCGGCTCGGAGCCGCGGATCGTGCTCAGCCGGGGGACCTTGGACGTGCTGGACCACGGCCAGCTTCAGGCGGTGCTGGCGCACGAGCGCGCCCACCTCCACGGGCGGCACGACCTGCTCCTGCTCCCGTTCATCGCGCTGGCCCACGCCTTCCCCTGGCTGCCCGCGGCCAGGCACGCCCGGGACGCAGTCCCCGTACTGCTGGAACTACTCGCGGACGACCAGGCGAGACGCGCGCACGGCAGCCTCGAGCTGGCCCAGGCCATCGTCCACATGAGCGCCCGCCCCGAATCGGCACCCGGGACGATGGCGCTGGCGGGTCCTGCGGCGGCCGAGCGGGTCGAACGCCTGCTCACCGGCGTCCGGTCACGGTCGCGCTGGGTTTCCCCGGCCGCGTACCTGGTCGGCGGTCTGCTCCTCAGCGGGCCGATCGCGATTCTGCTGGCCCCGGTGTGGTGTGGAATCCCCTAGCCACGGCGGCTGTGCTGGTAGCGGGCGTACCGGTGCCGCGCCCGGGCCCGCAGGACCTTGGCGCCCGCGCGGGCTCGCTCGCCGCCGTCCATGAGCAGCAGGGCGAGCCGCCGGAGCAGGATGGGCAGCCGCCTGCGCAGCTCGCCGAAGAGGGTCAGCGCGCCCTCCTGCCCGCGCGCCAGCAGCGCGCGGCCCTGGTCGGTGGCCTCGTCGCGGCGGCGGAGCATCTCCTGCTTGTTCTCCTCGGCCAGTTGTTTGCCGAGCACGTCGGCTCCGGCGGTGAGCAGGACGACCACCATCAGGGCGACCCGGGTGCCGAGTTCGTCGACGCGGCCGTCCAGCGCGTATCTGCGCTGTTCCCGCCACCAGCCGACCCAGGCGGGGCCGCCCTTGCCGAGGGAGGTGAGCCCTTCCACGCGGAGCCTGCGCCGGTGGCGGCGGACGCTGGCGGGGTCGAGGGTGGTCTGGACGGCGACGGCGACGCCGCGGTTCCACTCGCGGGCGGCGATCTCGCCGGTGCGCTCGCGCATCTGGTCGAGGACGTCGCGGGCCTGGCCCAGGATGATGGGCACGTCGGTCAGCACGCGGGTGATCTCGTGGCAGCCGTCGAAGCCGCCGGAGTAGCACGCGCGGTGCTCGCAGCGGTGCCGGGCGGCGTGGGCGAGCGCGCCGGAGGAGACCGCCTCGGCGAGCACCAGGTGCCCGGTGGACTCGCCCGCGGCGAGTTCGGTCAGCCCGGCGGCGTCCACGGCGAAGCCGCGGTATCGGGGGCGGTGCCCGGGGAGGTAGGTGGCGGCGAGGCCGGTCAGGACGAGCGGGGGTGTGGTGTCCAGGAGCGTGCGGTCCAGCGTCTCGTCGGCGAGGTCCAGGTCGAGCCAGTTGGTGAGCAGGACGTCGCCGCCGTTCAGCCACCAGCGTTCGGTGTCGGCGGGGTGCGCGGTCATGTGGGTGACCAGCGAGATCAGGGTCCGGTGCTCGCGGCCTTCGAAGGCGATCGGTCGTGGCACCCGGTCGGGGGTGACGGCGGGGGTGCCACCCGCCAGCCAGACGGCGACCTCGCGGCCGGTCCAGCGGGCGTTCGGGTCGACGGTGAGCAGGCCCGCGAGCAGGTGCTGCCAGCGGCCGAGGCCGGTGTCGCCCAGTTCGACGGCGGGGTCACCCGGCTCGAACCGGGGTGGCCGCCCGGTCAGCAGCTCGTGCACGAGCACGCCCAGCGCCCACCAGGCGTCCTGCTCACCGGCGGCGCTCTCCGGGGGCGGGGGCTGCGACCAGCCGTACCGGTCGGGGCGGGGGATCAGGCCGAGGCGCAGGGTGAGCGGCTCCAGGCCGGTGACGATCAGGTCGTCGGGGCGGAAGTTGCCCAGCTCCTGGCCGGTGGCGGCCCGCCACTCCGCGACCAGGGCGGCGACGGCCGCGACGGCTTCCTTGGTCCGCTCCTCGTTCCACGGCTCGCCGGTGATCAAGCCGCGCAGCGAATCGGTGCCCAGGTGGGTCTGGACCAGCCAGGGCAGGTCGCCGTCACCGGAACCCGCCCGGCCGTACGCGACGAGACCGGCCACCGGTTGGCCGACCAGGCGGTCGAGCAGCCCTTCGTCCAGCCAGCGGCCCGGCTGGTAGACGCGCAGGGCGATGGGGGTGGGTTCGCCGTTTCTGGGCCGGGCGAGATAGAGGTCGCTCTCCTCGTCCTGGGCGAGAAGCGCCTCGATCGTGTAGCGCCGTCGCAACGACATCGGCACCAGGGAGAACCGGATCACAGGCACTGATCCTTTCAATGGCCGGCATACCCGCCATGTTGATCTGACTACAAACTGCTAACGGGAAACGAGCGAGGACGGGGAGCAGGTTCCTTGGCACTCCACCGGCGCTGCTAGCTTGAACGGCGTGGTGACGAGGGTGCTGCACGCGATCTGGGCGGAGAGCCGTCTGGCGTTGTGGGCCGAGGACAGCACGCTACCGCTGACCACCCACTCCCGCGCCGACGTCCGCGACCATCCGTTTGCGCTGCCCGCGTCCGCGGTGCCCAAACTCGCGCCGCCCAAGGTCACGGCGTACAAGGCCGCGGAACCCGCCGTGCCCGTGCGGTCCGCCGTGCTGCTGCTGCCGAGTTCGGGGCGCGGCCCCGCGCCCTCGCCCGAGCTCGGGGTCGACGTCACCGTCCGGAATCCCCGGGTCGCGCGGTGGCGGGTGCCGATCATGCCGTACGCCCCCGGCGAGCTCGACGCGATTCCTGGGCCTTCGGTGCGATATTTCGGGATTGTTGGGGATTTCGCGCGTGATCTCGTCCGGAGGGGGCGGATCCTGCCGTGGCTCACCGAGGACGAGGCGCGGTGGCGGCCGGTGCTGACGGGCGTGGATGCCGCGCGGTTCCGGGAGCTGGCGGTGGCGATGCCGCCGGTGTGCAGGGCCGTACAGGAGGAGGGGCGGTCCAGTGAGGTGTTGCTGGGGGCGCTGACGGAGCTGGTGGATCAGGTCGCGCGGCGGGCGTTTCCGGACAAGCTCATCGGCGCGTACCGGCCGGGGCGCAAGAGCGCGCTGGCGGATCGCTGGCTGCTGGCGCTGACCGACCCGGAGCCGCGGCTGGACGAGGTGGACGAGGCCGAGGCGGCGGGGCTCAGGACCGCGCTGGCGGCGTGGTTCGAGGCCGCGCGCGGTCTCGGCGGCCCGGTCCGGGTGGACTTCCGGCTGGTCGAGCCGGGCGCCGACGACAAGTGGCGGGTGGAGTTCGGGCTGCGGTCGGCCGAGGACCCGGACGTGCGGATCGCGGCGGAGGACGTGTGGGCGGGCGCCGAGTTCGCCGCGACGCCGGAGCCGCAGAAGACGCTGGCCGGCGGGCTGCGCCGGGCGGTCAGGCTCTACCCCGACCTCGACTGGGCGCTGCGCGTCCCCCACCCGGCGCGGCTGAGCATGGACACCCGGGGCGCGTTCGCGTTCCTCCGCCACGCCGCGCCGCTGCTGGAAGCCGCGGGATACGGCGTGCGGCTGCCCTCCTGGGCGGGCCGGACCCGCCTGGGCCTGAAGATGACCACCCGGTCCCGGCCAGGGCCGCCCAACCTGGGGCTCCGCGAAGTGGTCGACTTCCGGATGGACCTGGCCGTCGGCGACCAGGTGATCGACGAGGCGGAGCTGGCCGAGCTGGCCCGGCTCAAGGTGCCACTGGTCCGCGTACGCGGCGAATGGGTAGAACTCGACGACCGCCAGCTGAAGGCCGCCCTGCGCGCGGTCGAGGAGCGGCGCGTCACCGAGCTGACCGTGGGCGACGTGATCAGGGAGGTCGTGCTCGGCGGCGCCGACGAACTGCCGCTGGTCGAGGTGGACGCCGACGGCCTGCTCGGCGACCTGCTCTCCGGCGAGACCGAACGCCGCCTGCGCCCCGTGCCCACCCCCGCGACCCTCGACGGCGCGCTCCGGCCCTACCAGGAGCGCGGCCTGGCCTGGCTCGGCTTCCTGTCGGGGCTCGGCCTGGGCGGCATCCTCGCCGACGACATGGGCCTGGGCAAGACGATCACCACGCTCGCGCTGCTGCTGGCCGAACGCGAGGACGCCCAGCCCGCCGCGACCCTGCTGGTCTGCCCGATGTCGCTCATCAACAACTGGCAGAAGGAGGCCGCCAGGTTCGCGCCCAGCCTGCGCCTCTACATCCACCACGGCGGCGCCCGCCGCCGCGACGAGGAGCTCGCCGCCACGATCGGAGCCGCCGACCTGGTGATCACCACCTACGGCACCGCCCTCCGCGACCTGCCCGCGCTGGCCCGGCAGGGCTGGGAGCGGGTGGTCTGCGACGAGGCCCAGGCGATCAAGAACAGCGCGGCCCGGCAGGCCCAGGCGGTCCGCCAGATCCGGGCCAGGACCAAGCTCGCGCTCACCGGCACCCCGGTCGAGAACCACCTGGCCGAGCTCTGGTCGATCATGGAGTTCTGCAATCCAGGACTGCTCGGCCCCGCCCGGGCGTTCCGGACCCGCTACCAGGAGCCGATCGAGCTCCGCCGGGACGAGAACGCGATGCGGGCGCTGCGCCGGGCGACCGGGCCGTTCGTGCTGCGCCGCCTCAAGACCGACAAGACGATCATCTCCGACCTGCCGGACAAGCAGGAGATGAAGGTCTGGTGCACGCTCACCCCCGAGCAGGCCCGGCTCTACCAGGCGGTGGTGGCCGAAATGATGGGCCGGATCGAGAACAGCGACGGCATCGAGCGGCGCGGCAACGTGCTGGCCACGATGACCCGGCTCAAGCAGGTCTGCAACCATCCGGCGCACCTGCTGAAGGACGGCTCCCGGCTGGACGGGCGCTCCGGCAAGCTGGCCCGGCTGGAGGAGCTGGCCGAGGAGATCATCGAAGAGGGCGACAAGGCGCTGGTGTTCACCCAGTACGCGGAGTTCGGCACCATGCTCCAGCCGTACCTGGAGGCCCGGCTGGACCGGCCGGTGCTCTGGCTGCACGGCGGGCTGAGCAAACGCCGGCGGGACGAGCTGGTGGAGCGGTTCCAGGGCGACGACGAGCCGATGATCTTCCTGCTGTCGCTGAAAGCGGCCGGCGTCGGGCTGAACCTGACCGCCGCCAACCATGTCATCCACGTGGACCGCTGGTGGAACCCGGCGGTCGAGAACCAGGCCACCGACCGCGCGTTCCGGATCGGGCAGACCAGGAACGTGCAGGTCAGGAAGTTCATCTGTGTGGGCACGCTGGAGGAGCGGGTGGACGAGATGATCGAACGCAAGCTGGCCCTGGCCGACAGCGTGGTCGGCGGGGGCGAGGACTGGCTGGCCGACCTGTCCGCCGACCAGCTGCGCGAGCTGTTCCGGCTCAGCCCGGAGGCGGTGCGCTGATGGATCCCCTGGACGTCGAGGACGTGCCGTTCGAGGAGCGGCTCGACGACTTCTACGGGCCCTCGGTCTCGCTGGCCCGGCTGAAGGAGCACCCGAGCGTGGCCACGCCCGCGGACCTGCTGCTGCGCGCGCTGGAGCCGCCGCCGATCAAGATCAGGCACATCCCGCTGCTGGACCTGCTCCGCCCGGCCTACCGGCGGCTGCCGTCAGGTGTCGACGAAGTCCTGGGCGACCATCACCCGGACGCCGTTCGGGATCGTGGTGAGGGTCAGGGGGGTGCGTAGCCGTACCTCGCCGTCGATGTCGGCGGCCATCGGCGGGTCGGTCTCGATCAGCATCTCCCGGCCGATCACGAAGGGGCCGCCGGCCAGGCTGCGCCACTTGCCGGTGGTGGCCCGGTTCATGGTCTCCACCAGCAGCCGCAGACGTTTGCCGGAACCCAGCTGGTAGGCGACCAGACGCCGGTTGTCGATGCTGATGTCCCTGGCGATCTGCCAGCCGCCGTGGAACCGGCCGTTGGCGATGTTGAGCTGGTGGGTGAGCAGCTCGTGCCGGACGCCGTCCACGGTGATGAACGCGCGGAACGGGTGGTGGCCCGGCAGGATGGTCAGCGCGGTGAGCGGGTAGGCGGCCCGGCCGAGCGCCCGCTTCAGCCACGGCTTCACCGTGCCCGCCACCTCCACCGAGACGCCGAAGCTGGCCAGGTTGGCGAACGGGCGGTCGCCGCACAGGCCCAGGTCCACGTCGGCGACCTTGCCCGCGGTGAAGATCCGGACCGCGCCGGTGCGGGTCAGCGGCAGGCCGAGGCTGCGGGCGAAGTTGTTGGTGGTGCCCAGCGGCAGCACGCCCAGGGCCACGTCCCGGTGGGCCAGCTGCTTGACGGCGGTGCTCAGCGTGCCGTCGCCGCCGCCCACGATGAGCAGGTCGGGGCCGAGCGCGAGGGCCTCGTCCAGGGTGGCCCGGAGCCGCTTCGGCTCGTCCACCGGGAAGACCCCGAGCGGGGCGAAACCGGCGGCCCGGATCAGGCGCAGCACCTCGTCGTAGTGCCTGCGCCCGCGCCGGGATTTGGTGTTGACCACTACGGCGGCCCTCCGGTGTTCCCGGACGGCCGCCGTATGGTCTGCCTTGCTCCGCATGATCACATGCTAATGGGGGTTCACCCCCACTTGCGTGGGGAGAACGCTAACCTCAACGAGGCTTGCCCGCACAAGACTGGCTCACTTCTTCGCAGCGCTCACTTGGAGGATAACGCCAAGGTTGAGCGGGAGCGGGCTGATCAGCTTGATCTGCGCGCCCAGCTGCTTGCCCTCGTCGCCGGGGTTGCCGGTGCCGAGGGTGAAGCCGAGGAAGTCCTCGCCGTAGAGCCCGGTGGCCGGGGAGCCGTCCGGGTTGACCACGCGGACGCTGTACTGCTGGTCGTCCCGGGAGGGCACGACCGCCGAGGCGTCGCGGTTACGGGCGAACAGGCCCTGGGCGCCGCGGTCCTCGATGCCCGGGTACCAGGTCTTGGCGTCGGTGAACGCCTTGACCGGGTTCTGCGCCGGGAACGAGGTGCAGTACTCGCTGAACGGCTCGCCCGCGGCCTCCAGGCACTCCTTGAACGGGTAGGTCTTGTTGAAGCCGAAGGCCGCGTTGGAGGCCTGCGGGCGCATCGGGATGTTCTTCAGGACGCTGGGGTCCTTCGTGGCCGCGACACCGGACCGGCGCAGCGGGTCGAAGTGCGAGTCCACCAGCAGCATCTCGCCCTTGGAGCCGAGCGACGGCAGCGACAGCAGGTTGGCCGCGACGCTGTTGGCGGCGAAGGACGCGTCCCGCAGCCAGACCAGCAGGCCTGGCGCGTTGTACTTGACCTTCTCCACCTTCCAGACGTTGTTCCGCTGGTAGGTGGTGTCGTAGGTGTACGCCAGGCCCTGGTCGAACCCGTCGTAGTTCCGCCACTCGGCCAGGTAGAACAGCTCCGTGATGACGGTGCCGGAGTGCCGCGTCCAGCCGGCGCCCCGGGTGTCGGTGAAGGTGGTGACGGCGGGGGTCCAGCCGTTGGCGCCGCCCTCGACGTCGTCGCTCCAGACGGTGGTCCCGCCGTTGGTGAGCGAGAAGTCGTCGGCGAACCAGCCGCGCTCCACGAACGCCTCGTCCGTCGCCAACCGCAGCCGGACCTGGACGGTCTGGCCCGCGAACGGGGCGAGGTCGATGTAGTCGTGCCGCCAGCCCTCGGTGTGGTCGGTCAGGCCGTACTTCTTGCCGCCGAAGTCCTGCATGCGGTTGTTGGGGTCGGCGTAGCCGTCGTCGGTGGAGACGAGCGCGCCGCCCTCGGTGAAGATCTTCTGCTCGGTCCAGGTGGCGCCGCCGTCGGTGGAGACCTCGACGAAGCCGAAGTCCCAGTCCGCCTCGATGACGTAGTCGTTCCACATCCAGAACTTCACGTCGGAGCCGGCCGGGACGTCGACCGTGCGGGTGAGCCGCACGTCGGCCCAGTTCTGGTCGTTGCCGGTCCACCAGGCGTTGGCGCCGCTGTGCGGGGTCGTCATGGTGACCGACTTGTTCGGCAGGTTGATGCGGACGCCGTCCTCGGTCAGCTTGGGCGTGCGCGAGGCCTGGCCGACGGTGACGAGCTTGGTGCCGTCACCGGGGTTGAGGGCCTTCGGGTTCACCCAGCCGAGCACCCACTTGTCCCAGGCGCCCATGTGGGCGGGCATCGACTGGAAGATCGGCCCGGAGTGCGAGCCGGTCGACATGAGGTCCCAGAACTCGACGCTGGAGTCGCCTCCGCCGGTGGAGTCGTACAGGTCGGGCAGGCCGAGGTCGTGGCCGTACTCGTGGGCGAAGACGCCGACGCCGGAGTCCTCGGGCTGCACGATGTAGTTGGAGATGCGCTTGCCGGTGCCGGGGATGGTGTAGCCGCCGGGGATGGTGGCGGAGTGCGCCCAGATGGCGTAGGTGTTCTCCGCGCCGCCGCCGCCGGACTTGTCCTCACCGGCGTGCACCAGCACCAGGTGGTCGATGACGCCGTCCGGCTCCAGGAGGTTGCCGTCGCCGTCGGCGTCGCTGACGTCCTCGACGTCGTAGTCGGCCCACGGGAAGTTCGGCTGCTGGGCGGCCAGCACGTTGACCGCGTCGATGCCGAGCTGTGCCGGTCCTGCGGGGTTGTCGGGGTGGCCGTTCATGTTCTGCGGGGCGTTGCCGCCGGCCGGGTTGCACTCGGCGGCGCCGTACCAGCCCTCGGAGTGGGGGACCTTCAGCCAGCCCACGGCCGCGCCGGTGACGGTGTAGGCGCCCTTGGACATCTCCTCGTACATCTTCTTCATGGTGAAGCCGGAGATGTCGATGCCGCTCTTGCCGTCGCGGGGGTCCTTCAGGTCCGGACGGACCCGGGTGGTGATCCCCTTGTCGGTGTAGAGCATCTTGTTGAAGTGGTCGGTGCTGAAGTCCGCCACCCACATGGAGTTGTTGTCCTTGCCGGGCCCAGGGAGGGTCGCCGGGTTCGGGATCTTGTTGTGCAGCGGGCCGTTGGTCTTGGTGCCGGCCGGCTCCACCACGCAGGTGTTCGGGGTCGCGGTGGACTCCTGGCGGCTGAAGCCGGAGAAGTCGTCGTTGGCGTTCTCGTTGAACTCCACCAGCAGCGTCAGCAGCTTCGCGGTCTGCTTGGTGCCGGCCTTCTTGAAGATGAACTCGAACGGGTTCTTGCCGGTCCTGACGGCGCGCCGCTCGTTCTCGGCGAGCCTGCGGGCGGCGACGGGGTTGCCGCCCGCGTACTTGCGGTCGATGGTCTGCGCGGTGGTCTCCTGCGCGGACCGTCCGGCCCGGCTCTGGGAGCCGGCGGTGATGCGCTCCTCGTCCCGGGAGGAAACGTCTCCCTGGACCATCGGGGGCGCGTAGTTGATGTAGTGGTCGCTGGCTGACGGGATGTAGTTGGCCACGGTCGTGTCGGCCGCCGCGATGGTGCCCGTGGCCCCGGGAACGGCCACGAGTCCCGCTGCCGCGAGACCGAGGGCGGGCACGATGGCGGCCAGACGCCGGGCCCGTCCTGAGGATGTTCTGCCTGACAAGGTATGTCCCTCCCTGCCCGGGGTTACCGGGCGACATCCGAGACGCGCTAGGGATGTCGCGCGCCCACGCGACGCAGGCAGGACGAAGCCTGCCTTCGCCGCATTACGACGCATGTGACATAAGGCCACACACGTCGCATGCCGGACGTTAGATGAACGAGTAATGCATTGGTAAAGTCAACTGGTGATGTTGCGAAACCGTAATCGATCTGTATTTGTCACACGGGGAGTCAGAACAAGATCAACACGGTAATGGCGGTTCCGGCCAGGGCGAGGCCGTAGCAGGTCAGCGCGATGAGGCGGTCCCAGCGGGCGATCCCGAGCAGTTCCTCGGCGGTGAACCGGATCCGGTGCGCGGCGTGGAAGAGGGCGAGGAGAACCAGCCCCACCAGCGCCAGCCGTACCAGCACATTTGACAGCAGAGCAGTCAGATCCGGCCTTGACAGGATCCCGAGCGGGACCAGCACGCCCAGGATCAGCACCAGGGCGGGCAGCGTCATCGCCGACACCACGCCGCCGCCCCCGAACAGCAGCCAGAGGTACGGCTCCGCCCGCCGGCGCAGCGGGCTCACGACAGCACCCACAGGATGAGCGCGGAGACCACCAGCCAGGCCGAGAAGTTCCCGCCCGAGATCATGAAGTTGGGCACCCGCCACCCGTCCAGCCGGATCACCGTGGCCTTCGGCGCGAGGTTGAGGAAGGTGACCGCGTGGAAGGCGGTGGCGGCGAACGCGAGCACGTTCACCGCGACCACCCAGGGGGCGCCCGCCCAGGCCCAGAACTCCGGCAGCGTGCCGCCCACGGCCGCGTCCAGGAGCAGGATCAGATAGACGATCGACCAGGCCACGAAGACGCTGGTCAGCTCGCGGAGCACGAACACCAGGTAGGCGCGGCGGCGCAGGAACCAGAGCCGGTCACGCGGCGGCGAGTAGCTCACGGCCGCCTCCTGGTGAAGGGCAGCACGCTGCGCATCGCCGCGGTCAGCTTGTAGCGCTGGATGGCCTCGGCCGGATCCACGTGCTTCGGGCAGGCGGAGGTGCACTCGCCGACGAACGTGCACCCCCACACGCCCTCCTCGGTGGAGAGCACGTCGAACCGGTCCCCCATGTCCCGCGAGTCCAGGTTGTAGCGCTGCGCCAGCGCGATCGCGGCGGGCCCGAGGAAGTCCGGGTCGAGCACGTAGACCGGGCAGGCGGAGTAGCAGAGCATGCAGTTGATGCACATCGAATACTGCTTGTACGCCTCCAGCTGCTCCGGCGTCTGCGCGAACTCCGTCTCGGGCTCCTCCCCCTCCCGGACCAGCCACGGGCTGACCTTCGACAGGTTGGCCAGGAACGGGTCGATGTCCACCACCAGGTCCCTGATCACCGGGAACCCGCGCAGCGGCTCCACCGTGACCGGCCCGGAGTAGTCGGTCAGGAACGTGCCGCAGGTCAGCTTGGGCTCTCCGTTGACGTTCATGCCGCAGGACCCGCAGATCCCCATCCGGCAGGACCAGCGGAACGACAGCGTGCCGTCGACCGTGTCCTTGATGTGGGTGAGGGCGTCCAGGATCGCCCAGTCCTCGCGGTCCGGCACCTCGTAGTCCTGGAACACCGGCGCGTCGTCCACGCCCGGCCGGTAGCGGTTCACTCTCAGGATCATCGTCCGTAGACCCTCTCGCCCGGGGGCCAGCGTGTGATCGTGACGGGCAGCAGGCTGAGCCTCGGCGTCCCGTCGGGGCCGCGATGGGCCAGGGTGTGCGCGAGGAAGGCCGCGTCGTCGCGGGCCGGGAAGTCGGTGCGCTGGTGGGCGCCGCGCGATTCCTCGCGGTTGAGCGCGGAGGCCACGATGGTCTCGGCCACGTCCAGCATGGAGCCGAGTTCGAGTCCGGCCAGCAGTTCGGTGTTGAAGGCGGCGCTGCGGTCCTCCAGCCGCGCCACGGCGGCCCGTTCCCGCAGGTCGGCTAGGGTTCCGGCGGCTTTCTCCAGGGAGTCCCTGTCGCGGTAGATGCCAGCCGACTCCTCCAGCGTGCGCCGCATCAGCGCGCGCACCTCGGAGATCCGCTCCCGGCCGCCGTCCCGCCCGTCCCGCTCTTGTTCCAGCCGCCGCCGCTCGTCCGCGCCCTGCGTCCGGACCGCCTGCTGGTCCGGTTTTGCGGCCTGTACGGCGTACCGCGCCGCCGCCGCCCCGGCCCGCGCCCCGAACACCAGGCACTCGGGCAGCGAGTTGGACCCCAGCCGGTTGGCGCCGTTGATGCTGACGCACGCGGTCTCCCCCGCCGCGTACAGGCCCTGCAGCGGCGTCTCCCCGTCCACGCCCGTGTGCACCCCGCCCATCATGTAGTGCACCACCGGCCGCACCGGGATCAGATCGGTGACCGGGTCGAGCTTCTCGTAACTCAGGCACAGCTCCCGCACGAACGGGATCCGCGCGTTGATCTTGGCTTCGCCGAGATGGCGCAGATCGAGGTAGGTGACCTGCCCATACGGGGTCTCCACGGTGCGCCCACGCTGCATCTCGTGCACGAACGCCTGCGACAGCCGGTCCCGAGGGCCGAGCTCCATGCTGCGCAGCTTCGGCGTGTCGGTGGGCACGCCGAGGTCGTAGTCCTGCAGGTAGCGGTAGCCGTCCTTGTTGATCAGCCAGCCGCCTTCGGCCCGGGCCGCCTCGGTGATGAGGATGCCGGTGAACGGCAGCCCGGTGGGGTGATACTGGATGAACTCCATGTCCTTGAGCGGGGCTCCGGCCCGGTAGGCGAGGGCCATGCCGTCGCCGGTCTTGATGGCGGCGTTGGTGGTGAAGGGGAAGACCTGGCCGCAGCCGCCGGTGGCCAGGATGACGGCGCGGGCGGCGATGGTGTCGATCCGGCCGGTCCTGATGTCGATCGCGGTGACGCCGTGCACACGCTCGCCGTCGGTGACCAGGCGGGTGGCGTACCACTCGTCGAACCGTTTGATCTCGGTGTGCTTGAGGGTGGTCTGGAAGAGGGTGTGCAGCAGGTGGAAGCCGGTCTTGTCGGCCGCGTACCAGGTGCGCAGCTGCTTCATCCCGCCGAACGGGCGGACCGCGACCCGGCCGTCCGGTTCCCTGCTCCACGGGCAGCCCCAGTGTTCGAGCCGGATCAGCTCGCGCGGGGCCTCCCGGACGAAGGCCTCGACGGCGTCCTGGTCGCAGAGCCAGTCGCCGCCGGAGATGGTGTCGTACGCGTGCTCGTCGAGGCTGTCGGCCAGGCCGATCACGGCGGCGGCGCCGCCTTCGGCGCTCACGGTGTGGCTGCGCATCGGGTAGACCTTGGACAGGATGGCCACCGTGGCGTCCGGCTCGGCCTCGGCGACCGCGATGGCCGCGCGCAGACCGGCGCCGCCGCCGCCCACGATAAGGACGTCTACTTCCTCAGCAGCCATGGTCCGGGCCGAACTCGTCGCTGACCCTGCGGCCGTCGTGGCGGGTGGCGTGCACGTGGATGCTGCCGTCGTGGTACTCGTGGCGCATCCTGCGGCAGCCGCAGTCGAAGTAGTCGTCCCGGATCAGCAGCCCGTCGCCGTCCTCTTCGACGAAGTGCTCACCACCACCCTTCCGTCCGCAGGGCGCGAGTAAGTCATGGAAGGTCGTGCGCGTTCCGGTCATCTTCGCCCTCCTTCCGAGATCAAGGGTGCCTTCCACACAAGCACCGCTATGGCCCTTCGGAAAGGCCAGAACATCCTTTCGGGGTGTTCGCACTCACTCGGAATCCGGCCATAGGGTCGAAACTGTGAAAGATCTCATCGCCGCACTCCCGGAAGGCCGCGTCGTCACCGATCCGGACGTGATCGACTCCTATGCCCGCGACCGCACGTTCCTCGGCCCTGGCCAGGCCGCGGGAGCGGTGCTCGCCCGCACCCGCGACGAGGTCGCGACCACGCTGAAGTGGGCGAGCGCGCACCGGGTGCCGGTGGTGCCCCGCGGCGCCGGGACCGGCCTCGCGGGCGCGGCCACCGCCATCGAGGGCTGCCTGATCCTGTCGCTGCACCGGATGACCGCCATCACCGAGCTCTCCCCGGCCGACGAGATCGCGGTCGCCCAGCCCGGAGTGATCACCGCCGACCTGGACCGGGCCGCCCGCGCCCACGGCTTGATGTACGCCCCTGACCCCTCCTCCTATGAAATTTCCACCATCGGCGGCAACCTGGCCACCAACGCGGGCGGCCTGCGCTGCGTGAAATACGGCGTCACCCGCGACTCCACCCTCGGCCTGGAGGTCGTGCTGGCCGACGGGCGCGTCCTGAACACCGGCCGCCGCACCATGAAGGGCGTCACCGGCTACGACCTGACCGGCCTGTTCGTCGGCTCCGAGGGCACCCTGGGCGTGATCACCGAGGCCACCCTGCGGCTGCGCCGCGCGCCCGCCGAGCCGCCCGCCACGATCGCGGCCGAGTTCACCTCGTTCCGGGACGCGGCCGCGGCGGTGGCGGCGATCATCGCGGCCGGGTGCCAGCCGTCCATGCTGGAGCTGCTCGACCGGGCCACCCTGAAGGCCATCGACGACTGGAAGCACATCGGCCTGGAGGCGGCCACCCAGGCGATGCTGATCGGCCAGTCCGACGCCGCCGACTCGGCCACGGCCATCGCCAGGATGGGCGAGCTCTGCGAGGAGAACGGCGCGACCTTCGCGGCCGTGTCGAGCACCCCCCAGGAGGCCGAGGAGCTGGTCGCGGTGCGGCGGCTGGCGTACGAGGCGAAGGAGCGGCTGGGCGCGTGCCTGGTGGAGGACGTGTGCGTGCCCCGGTCCGCGCTGCCGGAGATGATCTCGGCGGTGGAGGCCGCCGGGGCCCGGCACGACGTGCTGATCTGCACGGTGGCGCACGCCGGAGACGGCAACGTGCATCCGGTGTTCGTCTTCGACCGGGGCTTCGCCGAGCCGCCGCCGCAGGTGTGGGCCGCGGCCGACGAGGTGTTCCGGGCCGCGCTGCGGCTGGGCGGGACGCTGACCGGGGAGCACGGGGTCGGCCTGCTGAAACGGCGCTGGCTGGCGCTGGAGGCCGGGCCGGTGGTGACCGACCTGCAGCGGGAGATCAAGGCCGTCTTCGACCCGCTGAACATCATGAACCCGGGCAAAGCCATCTGAGGTACCGTTCTGCCACACTAGTCACGAAATTTCGGGGGGTGTGGTGGAAGGCGATCCGAGTCGGCTGGGGCCGTTCGTGATCGTCAGGCGGCTGGGCGAGGGCGGGCAGGGGGTCGTCTTCCTCGGGGAGGGGCCGTCTGGCGAGCAGGTGGCGATCAAGCTGCTGCACACCCGGCTGACCGCCGACGCCGACGCCCGCTCGCGCTTCCTGCACGAGGTGGCGCTGGCCCAGCGGGTGGCCCGGTTCTGCACCGCGCCCGTCCTGTACGCCGACCTGGCCGGGAACCAGCCGTACATCGTGAGCGAGTTCGTGCCCGGCAAATCCCTGCGCGACCTGGTCGAGGAGGAGGGCCCGCGCCGGGGCGCGGCGCTGGATCGGCTGGCGATCAGCACGGCCACCGCGCTGGCCGCCATCCACCGGGCGGGGATCACGCACCGGGACTTCAAACCGGCCAACGTGCTGATGGGCCCGGAAGGCCCGGTCGTGATCGACTTCGGGGTGGCCAAGGCCCTGGACTCGCCGCAGACCACGGGAACCGGGACGACGATGGGGACGCCGTCGTATCTCGCGCCGGAGTTGATGAGCACCGGGGTGGCCACGGGCTCCTCGGACGTGTTCGCGTGGGCGGTGACGATCGTCTACGCGGCGACGGGCAAGCCCGCGTTCGGGGCCGATTCGATCCCGCAGGTGATGCACCGGATCCTCACGAGCCCGCCTGATCTGGGGGAGCTGTCCGGGCCGCTGCGCGACCTGATGCGGGTCTGCCTGGCCAAGGATCCGGCGCTGCGGCCCACGGCCGAGGCGATCGTGGCGCATCTCACCGGCGGTCCCGCCATCGACCTGACCCCGTCCGCGCCCGGGCGGCGGCGCAAGCCGGTGCTCCTGGCGGCGGCCGTCACCGCGGCGGCGCTCGCCGTGACCGCCGCGGCGGTGATCACGCTGCGCCCCTCCGAACCCGCCGGACCTTCGCCGACCCCCGCCGCCGCGCTCCCCTCGGCCGCTCCCCCGCCGTCCCCCAGCCCTCGCCGCCCGTCCGCCACCCGGTCGGTACGGCAGCAGCCCGCCCCCACCCGCAGCACGGTGGTCCCGGTGAAGCAAGCGCTCCCGGTGAAGACCCCCAGCCCGTCGCCCTCGCCCACGCCGTCCCCAAGCCCTTCGCCCAGCGTGACGCCCACCGTGAAACCCACCGTGCCGCCCACGCCGAATCCACGGAACCCGCGCGGGCTCTGCGGCTGGGCCTTCAAGATCGTCGACTCCCATGGCTGGAACGGCAAGGGCACCACGTACCTGCTGGTCAACGAATCGACCGGCCGCGCGTGCGTGGTCACCCTGTCGACCAACGTGATGCCTGGCAAGGTCAGGATGGGGGTCTCGCTGCGGGTCCAGGGCGGCCAGAACGCGAGCGACTGGCGCAGGCACAGCACGCACACGGGCCCGATCAAGCTGCCCGCCGCGGGCAAATGTGTCATCTGGGGCGGCGGCTACGGCCAGGCCACCTGGAAGAGCGCCTGGTCGCACTGCGGCTCCTGAGGCCGGTCACAATATAGATCGCACGAGGGGAGGGTTCATGAGTGTGATCACCAGCCGGCTGGACACGTCCGCCGCCGAGTACGAGGCGCGCCGGGCCGCCATGCTGGCCAAGCTCGCCGAGCTCACGGCCGAGCAGGAGAAGGCGGTCGGGGGCGGCGGCGAGAAGTATGTGGACCGGCATCGCGCCCGGGGCAAGCTGCTGGCCCGGGAGCGGATCGAGCTGCTGATCGACCAGGATTCTCCGTTCCTGGAACTGTCGCCGCTGGCCGCGTGGGGCAGCGATTTCCCGGTCGGGGCGAGCGTGGTGACCGGGATCGGCGTGGTCGAGGGCGTCGAATGCGTGATCGTCGCCAATGACCCGACCGTGCGCGGCGGCGCGTCCAACCCGTGGACGCTGCGCAAGACGCTCCGCGCGGCGGACATCGCCCTGCGGAACCGGCTCCCGCTCATCAACCTGGTCGAATCCGGCGGCGCCGACCTGCCGACGCAGAAGGAGATCTTCATCCCGGGCGGCCGGATATTTCGGGATCTGACCCGGTTGTCGGCGGCGGGGATTCCCACCATCGCGCTGGTCTTCGGCAATTCGACGGCCGGGGGCGCGTACGTTCCCGGCATGAGCGATCACGTCGTCATGGTGAAGGAACGCGCCAAGGTGTTCCTCGGCGGCCCGCCGCTGGTCAAGATGGCCACCGGCGAGGAGGCCGACGACGAGTCGCTCGGCGGCGCCGAGATGCACGCCCGCGACTCCGGCCTGGCCGACCACCTGGCCGCCGACGAGCACGACGCCCTGCGTATCGGCCGCCAGATCGTCCGCCGCCTCGACTGGCGCAAGCTCGGCCGCCGGCCCGAACCGGCGGAGGATCCCCGCTATGACGAGGACGAGCTGCTCGGCGTCGTCCCCGAGGATCTGCGCGTCCCGTTCGACCCGCGCGAGGTGATCGCCCGGATCGTGGACGGAAGCGACTTCGACGAGTTCAAGCCGCTGTACGGCGCGAGCCTGGTCACCGGCTGGGCCAGACTGCACGGCTACCCCATCGGAGTGCTCGCCAACGCGCAGGGCGTGCTGTTCGGCGCGGAGTCGCAGAAGGCGGCCCAGTTCATCCAGCTGGCCAACCAGTCCCGGACTCCGCTGCTGTTCCTGCAGAACACCACGGGTTACATGGTGGGCAGGGACTACGAACGTGCCGGGATCATCAAGCACGGCTCGATGATGATCAACGCGGTGGCCAACTCGACGGTCCCGCACATCACGATCGTGATGGGGGCCTCCTATGGCGCGGGCAACTACGGCATGTGCGGCCGGGCGTTCGATCCCCGGTTCCTGTTCGCGTGGCCGAGCGCCAAGGCGGCCGTGATGGGCCCGGTCCAGCTGGCGGGCGTGCTCTCCATCGTCGGCAGGGCGGCGGCCGAGGCGCGCGGCCAGGTCTACGACGAGGAGGGCGACACCGCGATGCGGGCCATGGTGGAGGCCCAGATCGAGGCGGAGTCGCTGGCGTTCTTCCTGTCCGGCCGCCTCTACGACGACGGGGTGATCGACCCGCGCGACACCCGCACCGTGGTGGGCCTGTGCCTGTCCGCGATCAACAACGCCGCCGAGCCCGAGCCCGCCGGGTTCGGCGTCTTCCGGATGTGAGCCGCATGACCGTGCAGAGACTTCTGGTCGCCAATCGGGGCGAGATCGCGCGGCGGGTGTTCCGTACCTGCCGGGACCTGGGCATCGAGACCGTCGCGGTGTTCACCCATGCGGACGCCGGCGCGCCGCACGTGGCCGAGGCCGACCACGCGGTGTTGCTGGGCGACGGGTCGCCGAAGGCGTACCTGGACATCGGGCTGGTGGTGGAGGCGGCGCGGGTTTCGGGGGCGGATGCCGTACATCCGGGGTATGGGTTCCTGTCGGAGAACGCCGCGTTCGCGCGGGCGGTGCTGGAGGCGGGGCTGACCTGGATCGGTCCGCCGCCGGAGGCGATCGCGGCGATGGGCTCGAAGATCGAGGCCAAGGCGCTGATGGCCGAGGCGGGCGTGCCCGTGCTGCCCAGCCTGTCCGAAGGGGACGCCGGTCCCTTCATCGTCAAGGCGTCGGCCGGGGGTGGCGGGCGTGGCATGCGGATCGTGCACGATCCGGCGGAGTTGCCCGAGGCGCTCGAATCGGCCCGGCGGGAGGCGGAGGCCGCGTTCGGGGACGGCGACGTGTTCGTCGAACGGTTGCTGGTGGGCGCGCGGCACGTCGAGGTGCAGATCCTGGCCGACGCGCACGGCACGATCTGGGCGCTCGGCGAGCGTGAGTGCTCGATCCAGCGCAGGCACCAGAAGGTCGTCGAGGAGGCGCCCTCCCCCGCCGTCACCCCGGAGTTGCGCAAGGAGCTGGCCGAGGCGGCGGTGAACGCCGCCCGGGCGATCGGCTATCGCGGGGCGGGCACGGTGGAGTTCCTGCTGGCCGACGAAGGGTTTTACTTCCTGGAGACCAATACGCGTCTCCAGGTCGAGCACCCGGTCACCGAATCCGTGTACGGCGTGGACCTGGTCCGCCTGCAGATCGAGATCGCCGAAGGGGCCACCCTTCCCGGGCTGCCGCCGAGCCCGGTCGGCCACGCCATCGAGGTCCGCCTGTACGCCGAGGATCCCGCCCACGACTGGCGTCCCGGCAACGGCCCGCTGCACCGCTTCGAGATCCCCGGCGTCGAGTCCGAGTTCACCGTCAGCGGCCTGCGCCTGGACTCCGGCGTGGTCGACGGCTCCGCGATCGGCACCCACTACGACCCGATGCTGGCCAAGCTCATCAGCTACGCCCCCACCCGCGAGGCTGCGGCCCGCCGCCTCGCCACCGCCCTGGCCAGGGCCCGGATCCACGGCCCCGCCACCAACCGCGACCTGCTGGTCAACGTGCTCCGCCACCCCGAGTTCCGGGCGGGCGCGATCGACACCGGCTTCCTGGACCGCCACGACCTCACCGCCCCGCTCGCCGGCCACGAGGCGGTCCGGGTCTCCGCGCTGGCGGCGGCGCTGGCCCAGGCCGCCGCGAACCGCGCCACCGCCAAGGTCCTGGGCGGCCTCCCGAGCGGCTGGCGCAACGTGCCCGCCAAACCCCAGCGCACCGAATTCACCGAGCAGACCATCACCTACCGCCTCACCCGGGACGGTCTGCACTCCCTCCCCGGCGTCAGCCTGATCAGCGCCGACGACACCCACGTCGTCCTGGACGCCGCCGGCGTCCGCCGCAGGTTCGACATCGCCGCCTACCCCGGCGCGACGTTCGTCGACTCCCCCCTCGGCCCGGTACGGCTCACGCCCGTCGACCGCCTCCCCGAACCCGCCGAGAAGGCCGCGCCCGGATCGTTGCCCGCCCCCATGCCGGGCACGGTCCTCCGCGTCGAGGTCAAAGCGGGCGACCCCGTGACCCAGGGCCAGCCGGTCGTGGTGCTGGAGGCCATGAAGATGGAACATCGAATCCTCGCCCCGGCGGAGGGCGTCGTGGCGGAACTGAACGTCGCCCCCGGCGATCATGTCGAGGGCGGGACCGTGCTCGCGGTCATCCAGAAGGGCGAGTAGCGCATGGAAAGTGTGGTTCACCTGGAGACGAGCCGGGGCATCGCGACGGTCACGCTCGACTCACCGCGCAACCGCAACGCCCTGTCCCGGCAGCTGATCGAGGAGCTGTCCGGCCACCTGGAGGCCGCCACCGCCGACGAGGACGTGCGCGCGGTGCTGCTGACCCACACCGGCACGGTGTTCTGCGCGGGCGCGGATCTGGGCGAGGCCGCCGCCGAGGGCATGGACGCGGGCAGCCGGCGTCTGATCGATCTGCTGACGCTGATCGTCGAGTTGCCCAAGCCTGTGCTCGCCAAGGTGACGGGGAAGGCGCGGGCGGGCGGGCTCGGCCTGCTCGGGGCGTGCGACATCGTGATCGCCGACGACCGGGGCGACTACGCGTTCACCGAGGCGCGGCTCGGCCTGAGCCCGGCGATGATCTCCCTCACCCTGCTGCCCCGCCTGGACGCCCGCGCCGCCGGACGTTATTTCCTCACCGGCGAGACGTTCGGCGCGCCGGAGGCGGAGCGGATCGGCCTGCTCACAAAGGCCGTACCCGCCGACGAGCTGGACGCGGCCGTCGAGACCGTCCTGGCGGGCCTGCGCGCGGGCTCGCCGCAGGGGCTGGCCGAATCCAAGCGCCTGGTCACCGAGCAGGTCAGGCACGCCCTCGCCGAGCGCGGCGCGGAGATGGCCGCCCGATCCGCCCAGCTGTTCTCCTCGGCCGAAGCCCGCGAGGGCATGAGCGCGTTCCTGACGAAACGGCCCCCGTCCTGGGCCGTTCAGTGAGCGCGCCACTGCGCATCGCCAACTGCTCCGGCTTCTACGGCGACCGGCTGTCAGCCGCGCGGGAGATGGTCGAGGGCGGCCCGATCGACGTCCTGACCGGCGACTGGCTGGCCGAGCTGACCATGCTGATCCTGGCGGGGAACCAGCTGAAAGGTCGGCCAGGTTATGCGCCGACCTTCCTGACGCAGCTGGAGCAGGTGCTCGGGCGCTGCCAGGAGCGCGGCATCAAGATCGTCTCCAACGCTGGCGGGCTGGATCCGGCGGGGTGCGCGCAGGCGGTCGCCGACCTGGCGACCCGTTTGGGCATTCACGGGCTGCGGATCGCGCACGTCACCGGGGATGACGTGCGGGAGCTGGCCGGGGAGGGGGCGGTCACCGCCAACGCGTACCTGGGCGGGCGGCCGATCGCGGCGGCGCTGGCGGCGGGCGCGGACGTGGTGGTGACCGGGCGGGTCACCGACGCCGCCCTGGTCACCGGGCCCGGCATGTGGCGGCACGGCTGGGGCCCCGGCGACCTGGACGCGCTCGCCGGTTCCGTGGTCGCCGGGCACGTCATCGAGTGCGGCTGCCAGGCCACCGGCGGCAACTACGCCTTCTTCGAGGAAGTGCCCGACCTGGCCGACTGCGGCTTCCCCATCGCCGAGCTGCGCCCCGACGGCTCGTCGGTGATCACCAAGCATCCGGGCACCGGCGGCCTGGTCAGCGTCGGCACGGTCACCGCGCAACTGCTGTACGAGATCGCGTCCCCGCGCTACCTCGGGCCGGACGTGACCGCCCGCTTCGACACCATCCGCCTCACCCAGATCGGCCCCAACCGCGTCCTGGTCACCGGCGTGACCGGCGAACCCCCGCCGGAGACGCTCAAGGTCGCCGTCAACCGGCTGGGCGGCTACCGCAACACGATGACGCTCGTGCTCACCGGCCTCGACTTGGCCGCCAAAGCCCGGCTCGCGGAAAAGGCGATCTGGGCCAGAGTGCCGAAGGAGTCCTTCGAGCAGGCGCACGTGGACCTCACCCCGCTGGACGCCGAGACGGCCCTACTCCGGATCACCGTCATGGACCCCGACCGGAAGCGGGCCGGGCGCGCGTTCTCCGCCGCCGTCGTGGAAACCGGCCTGGCCTCCTACCCGGGCCTCTACGGCCTCACCCCGCCCGGCGACGCCACCGCCTACGGCGTCTACACGCCGTCCACGATCGCCAGAGACAAGGTCCACGTCCAGGTGTGGCTGGACGGCCGGGAGATCCCGGTCCCTCCCGACGATCCCCCGCGACCCCTGCAGCGCCCCACAGCGCACGCGAGTGGGCTCCCGTACGGCACCCATGTCGGCCCGTGGACCACCGCCGGGCTCCCTTTCCCCGCCGATGTGACCGAGGAGACCGTCCCGCTCGGCCGCATCGCCGGCGCCCGCTCCGGCGACAAGGGCGGCGACGCCAACCTCGGCGTCTGGGTCCGCAGCCCGGAGCAGTACACCTGGCTGTCGGACTACCTCACGGTCGAGCGCCTGCGCGAACTCCTGCCCGAGGTCCGCGACCGGCCCATCGAGCGTTTCGTCCTGCCCAACCTGCTCGCCCTCAACTTCGTCGTGTACGGCCTGCTCGGCCAAGGCGTCGCCGCCAGCCCCCGACTAGACCCCCAGGCCAAAGCACTGGGCGAACGCCTAAGAGCAGTTCGGGTGCCTTTGCCCAGTTTGTGAGTTTTCTGAATGGCATACCGCAGAAACATGAGCCATCCTACAATTGCCCGCAATTGCGGCAATTGTTCGGGGAAGGACGTCGTCATGCGACTCCGATTTCTAGGCTCCACCTCCGAGGCGGGGGCCTGCCCCTCACTGTACGAGACCGACCGCGGCACCATCGTCGTCCAGGGACTCGAACTGGTGGACGCGGACGCGCGGGCCGATCTGCGGCACGTGCTCGACGGGGAGACCGCCGTGGAGGTTCCACGGGAACTGCTGGTCGAGATCGCCAGAAGGGTGCTGAGTTGATCGGACTGTTAGGGAGATCCCTATGGTCTGAGCGGCGGTCGCGCGTCTACCTTTGAGCGCACTACGGCCGGAGGTTATTGGTGAGCGGGTTCCAGCAGGCGCGGATCGATCTCGGGTTGCAGCTGCGGCAATTGCGGGAAAGCGCGCACCTGTCGGGCAAGGATCTCGCCGAACGGCTCAGCTGGCAGCCCTCCAAGGTCTCCAGGATCGAGAACGCGCGGCAGACCGCCACCGAGGACGACGTGGTGGTGTGGGCGCAGGCCGTACGGGCCGAACCGGCGGTGGTGGACGGGCTGATCCAGCAGGCGGTCGGCCTGGTGGAGCGGCAGGACTCCTGGCGCGGGCGGCACAAGAGCGGACTCGCCGCACTCCAGGAGGACATTCGTGACTTAGAGTCACGAACCCGGACGTTCCGGGCGTTCGAGCCAGGGGTGGTGATCGGCCTGCTCCAGACCTCCGAGTACGCCCGCCACATCTTCGCCAAAGTCCGCCGCCTGTACGAGGCCACCGACGACGTGGACGCCGCCATCCGCGTCCGCATGCAACGCCAGGAGATCCTCTACGACCCCACGCGCACGTTCCGTTTCATCATCCCGGAGTCGGTGCTCTACTACCGGCTCGCCCCGATAGACGTGATGCGCGGCCAGCTCGACCGGTTACTGGCCGTCACCACCCTGCCCAACGTCGAGTTCGGCATCCTGCCGTTCACCACCCCGCTCCCCTCGGCCCTGCTCAACGCCTTCTGGATCTACAACGACGCGCTGGTGGCGGTGCCCACCAGGACCAAGGACATCCTGCTCCGCGACCCCGACGACATCGCCTTTTACGCGCGCGCATTCGAGGAGTTCGCCGAAGTCGCCGCCTTCCGGGAGGAGGCACGGTCGGTTCTGGTGCGGGCCGCCGACGACTACGCGAAACAATCGGTGGATTAGCGGCAACAATTGCTTGCACTGTAGAAGTCAGCCGTGCAATCCTTTTCCCTTAACCGGGAGGTGATTGTGCAATGCTGGACACATTGTCCTGCCTTGAGCGGTTCGCTGCCGCGACACGGGAGCACATCGATCTTTCGGTCCGGGTGATGACCGCGGCCCCGCCCCGGGTGCAGGTCCGCAACCGGTTCAGCGACAACCTCACCGAGACGGTCACCTGCACCGAGCGCGGCGCCTTCATCACCTCCTGGGGTTACCGTCTCGGCACGGTGGACTCGGTCGAGGACGCCGCCGCCCGGCTCGCCTACCTGATGGCGGCGCTGCCCGCGTAGTCGCGGGCCATCCGCTCCAGATTCACCAGGAACCTTCTGGCGTCGTCCTCGCCGTGCTGGACCGACACCGTCCACTGCTCGCACTTGCCCCACGGCGGCAGGAACACCCCGCCGTTGTGCTGGTAGAGCCAGTGCGCCTGCCCCCACTGGTCGGGATAGTCCAGGAAGTCCCGGTAGTTGCGGAGCAGCCGGTCGTGGAAGATCACCGCGCCCTTGGCGCCGAACGACTGCACGTATCCGGCCAGGCCGTGCGCCCGCAGGATCGCCGCCGCGCCCTCGGACATGATCGCCCGCAGCCGTTCGAAGTGCCGGTACGCGCCGTCGTCCAGCACGTCCAGCAGCACCGTCCTGGCCGCGGCCATCGTGAGCGGGTTGCCGTTGAAGGTGCCCACCTGCTCGTAGACGCCCTCGGCGATCAGGCCCATCAGCTCGGGGGTGCCGCCGATCGCGCCGCAGGGCAGCCCGCCGCCGAGCGCCTTGGCCAGGCAGATCAGGTCGGGCACCACGCCGAGCAGCTCGCCGGCCCCGCCGGGAGCCACCGCGAGCCCGGTCTTGACCTCGTCGAAGGCCAGGTAGGCGCCGTACCGGTTGAGCAGCGCCTTCAGCGTCCCCAGGTAACCGTCCGGCGGCGGGATCAGCCCGATGTTCATCATGATCGGTTCGACGATCATCCCGGCGATCTCACCCGGGTTCTCGATCAGCACCCGCTCGACCGCCTCCAGGTCGCCGAACGGCACCACGATCGTCAGCCGGGCCAGGTCCGGCGGCACGGCCAGGCCCTGCCGCACCGAACGCGGCCGGAAGGCGGGCCCGGCGTCCTCGGCCGACGGGTAGACCGACACCTGCACCGAGTCGTGGTGGCCGTGGTAACTGCCCTCCACCTTGATGATCTTCATGCGTCCTGTCGCCACCCGCATCAGGTGCACCGCGTCCATGGTGGCCTCGGTGCCCGAGTTGCCGAACCGCCACATCGGCAGGCCGAACCGGTGGGCCAGCGCCCGCGCGACCACGACCGCGTCCTCGGTCGGCTGGGCGAAGTGGGTGCCCTTGCGGACCCGCGCGCCGACCGCCTCGACGATGGCGGGGTGGGCGTGGCCGACCAGGCCGACGCCGAAGCCGCCGTGCAGGTCCACGTAGGAGGTGCCGTCCACGTCGACGACGCGGGAGCCGGAGCCGTGCGAGATCCACACCGCGCCGGGGGGCGCGTCCTGCCAGTTGGAGGCGACGCCGCCGGCCAGCACGTCGGCGCAGTCCCGGCGGATGCGCCGGGATTCGCCGGTGCGGGCCAGGAAGGCGGCTTCCTGGTCCTCGATCATGCTGTCCAGTCGTGCCAAGCTGTCCGGGCGAACCAAGGGCTCGCTGACGACAGACATGTCAGATCCTTTCGGGAAGGGCCGGAGCTCGGCCCGTGAGATACGCGGTCGCCATGGTGGCGATCCACTGGTAGGTGACGTCCTCGTCCACGGTGAACGGGCCTGGCAGGTAGCCGCGCGAGTTGACGCCGCGCTGCACGCCCTCGCAGGCCGACCAGTCCTGGCGGTTGGTGACGTCCCAGAAGTCCACGGCGTAGGCGACCTCGGTGGTGCCCGGCGGGAACAGCCACTGGCAGGTGACCTTCGTCCGGCCGCCGCTGACCGGTTCGAGCACGTGGGTCATGACGTAGTCGGGGTGCATGCTGAGCAGCAGGTTCGG
This sequence comes from Acrocarpospora macrocephala, assembly GCF_009687865.1. Lineage (GTDB taxonomy): Bacteria > Actinomycetota > Actinomycetes > Streptosporangiales > Streptosporangiaceae > Acrocarpospora > Acrocarpospora macrocephala. Next base: position 50,090 of record NZ_BLAE01000026.1, on the reverse strand, counting down.
GAACAGCTGCACGTATTCCACGATGCGCAGCCGCTCGCCGGTGATCCCGGGCAGCGGCCCGGCCCCCGAGGAACCGTCCATGGACATGGTCTGCGCGCCTTCGACCAGGTCCATCCTGCCCCCGGCCCACAGGCCCTCCGGGCGGTAGTTGTCGCCGCTGTCCGGCGGGGAGACCCGGCACAGTTCGGGGTGGATGGCCGGGCAGTGATAGCACTCGTGGTAGTTCTCGACGGCCAGCTTCCAGTTGGCGTCCAGCTCGTAGTCGTGCGAGGCGGCGACCTCCAGGCCCGCCATGCCGTACGGGGCGACGATCTCCTCGAGACCGGCCAGATACTCCCCGATGGGCGGCGCGTCGCCGGAGGCGTTCACGAACACGAACCCATGCCATTCGACCACCGGCACCGGCACCAGGCCGAGCTTGGGCGGTTCGGCCCGGGGCACCTTGTGCAGGTCGCCGCGCAGGTCGTAGACCCAGTTGTGGTACGGGCAGGCGATGAACCGGCCGGTGGCGCTGGACCCGCAGGGCAGCAGCTCGTGGCCGCGGTGGCGGCAGACGTTGTAGAAGCCGCGCAGCGTGCCGTCGCCGTCCCGGACCAGCAGCACCGAGTCGTCGCCGACGGCCACGGCCATCCGGGATCGGGGCGCGAGCGTGTTGGCCCGGCCCGCGCACACCCAGCCGCCGCCGAAGACGACGCGCCGTTCCCACGCCAGGACCTCGTCGCTCGTGTACGCCTCCCGCGGCAGCATCATCCCCGGCGGCTCCAGGCACGCCCGGACGGCATCGAGGTCCAGCGGAGCCGGCGTCATCGCCACCACTTCCTGTCGTTGAGAATCCGCTTGCCGCACAGATATCCGGCGATGCCGGTCACGCCGCCGCCGCCGTGGGTGGCCGACGAGCACTGGTAGAGGCCCTTCACCGGGGTCGTGTAGTCGGCGAAGCCAGGGGCGGGCCGCAGGTGGAAGAGCTGGTCGGGGGAGAGTTCGCCGTGGAAGATGTTGCCGCCGACCAGGCCGTACTCCTCGGCCATCTGGTGCGGGCCGATCACCTGGCGGTGCAGCACGGAGGCCTTGAAGCCGGGGGCGAGCTGGTCGTAGCCCTCGATGACGCGGTCGGCGTAGGCGTCGAGCTCCTCGGTGTGCGGTTCGCCGGCCCAGGTGTGCGGGACCCACTGGGTGAACATCGACATGATGTGGGTGCCTTCGGGGCAGAGGGTGCGGTCGAGGGTGGAGGGGATCACGCTGTCGGCGAAGGGGGCGGTCGCGGCGCGTCCCGCGCGGGCGTCCTGGAAGGCCTGCTCGATGTACTCGATGGAGTGGCAGAGCTCGACGGAACCGCTGAGCTGCTCCTCGGTCAGGTCCGGATTCGCCGTAAATTTCGGGAGTTCGGAGAGGGCGACGTTGATCTTGACGACGCCGCTGCGGGAGCGCCATCGTTCGATGTCGGCGACGAAATCGTCCGGGAGGTGGGTTCGGTCCAGCTGGTCCAGGAAGGTGATTCTCGGGTGGGTGGCGGCGACGACCGTACCGGCCTGGAATTCGCGGCCGTCGCGGAGGGCGACGCCGGTGACGCGTCCGCCGGACACCAGGATGCGGGCCACCGGCGCGTCGGTGAGCACGGTCGCCCCGAAAGCCTCCGCCGAGCTGCGGATCGCGGCGCTGACCGCGCCCATGCCGCCGACCGGGTAACCCCAGCTGCCCATCTTGCCGTCGCCGACGTCGCCGATCGTGTGGTGCATCATCACGTAGGCGGTGCCGGGTTCCGCCGGTCCGGCCCAGGTGCCGATCACGCCGTTGATGGCCATCATGCCCTTCACCTCGGGCGACTCGAACCACTCGTCGAGCAGGTCGGAGACCGACATGGTGAACAGGCGGACCGCGTCGGCGGCGCCCCGGGTCGACAGGCCGCGCATGCCCCAGGCCAGGCGGAGCTGCTCCAGCAGGTCGCGCGGGCGGGTGGAGCCGACATTGGGCGGGGTCTTCATCAGCAGCGGGGAGAGCACGTCGCCGATACCGCGCAGCCAGGCCTCGTATTTCGGCATGTTCTCGGCGTCCTTCGGGCTGAAGGCGGCCAGCTGGGCGTGCTCGTGGGCGGGGTCGCCGGTTTCGGTGAGCAGGGATCTGCCGTCGGGGAACGGGACGAAACTCGGGCCCATCGGGATGACCTGGTAGCCGTGTTCGGGCAGGCGCAGGTCGTTGAGGATCGTGGGGGGCATCAGGCTCATCACGTACGAGAGCGCGGTCACCTTGAAGTCGGGGCCCCAGGGGGTCTCGGTGGTGGCGGCGCCGCCGGTGACGGGGCGAGCCTCGAGGACGAGGGGCTTGAGGCCCGCGCGGGCGAGGTACGCGGCGACGACGAGCCCGTTGTGCCCGCCGCCCACGATGATGGCGTCGTATGTCTGCTTGAGGTCGGTCGGCTTCAGGTCCACTGCGAGAACCCCTTCTGCGCGGCGTTACGACCCGGAAAACTTGTGTCCGCAAGCCTTGTGGCCTTTGGTCCTCAGCGACAGACTAACTGGGCAACCAGTCAGTCTGGCAAGAGGTGATTTGGGTTCCAGAAGAGAGACCGCCATGCCCCCCTCGATAGATAGACGCAAGTTCCTGCTGGTCAGCGCCCTCGCGAGCGTGACCGCCGCGTGCGGATCCGAGCGGCCGAGAAGACCCTCCGCCGCCTCCGCGGTGCCACTCAGCCGGACCGACTCCCCGGCCGCGCTCCCCCTGCACGACGACGTGCCGATGATCGCCAACGGCCTGTCACCGGAGACGGGTGGCACGCTGAAGTTGCTCAACTACGCCGAGTACATCTCCCCTGATGTGGTGAAAAAGTTCGGCAAGGAGCACGGGGTCGAGGTGGAGATCACCACCTTCACCACGCAGGAGGAGGCGATCGCCAAGCTGCGTACGGCCGGAGCCTCCTTCGACGTGTGGTTCCCCACGCCCGACGTGATCGGCAAGTCGGCGGTGGGCAAGCTGCTGCTGCCGTTGAACAAGACGTATCTCGGGAATCTGGGCAACACCTGGCCGCAGTTGCAGAGTCCGTTCTATGACGAGGGCGCGCGGTATTCGGTGCCGTACAACGCGTACACGACCGGGATCGGGTATCGGGCCGACAAGGTCACGGACGTGACCGGGTATGACCTGCTGTGGAATCCGGCGTACAAGGGCAAGGCGTACCTGATCGACGACCCGCGGGAGGCGCTGGCGCTGGCCATGCTGAAGAACGGGTCCATCGAGATCAACACCGAGGATCCCGCCAAGATCGCCCAAGCCGGGACCTGGCTGACCGAGCTGGTCGACCTGATGAACATCAAGCTGGGCATCACCGCCTACCAGTACGTCCCCGAGGGCCAGGCCACCGTGCACCACTGCTGGTCCGGCGACATGATCAACGCGCAGTCGTACCTGCCGAAGGGGGTCAAGGCCGACGTCCTCGGCTACTGGTACCCCAGCGACACCACCGGCGTGGTCGGCACCGACTCCATGGCCATCCCCCGCACGGCCACCAAGCCGGTCCTCGCCCACATGCTCCTCAACCACCTCCTGGACAACGGCGTCGGCCAGGAGAATTTCTCCTACACCGGCTACCAGCCCGCGCTGACCGCGATCACCCCCGAGAAGATGGTCACCGACGAGTTCGTCACCGAGCAGCTGAAGAGCGCGATCGTCACCCCGGACGTGTACGCGCGCAGCCAGCAGATCTTCCAGATCACCCCGGCCGCGGAGGCGCTCTGGAACGACTCGTGGGCCAAGTTCAAGGCTGGTCAGTGACGCGTCGGGGCCGCACCGGGCTGTGGGCGGCGCTGGCCGCCCCCGGCACGCTGTGGATCCTCGCCCTGTTCGCGGTCCCGTTCTACGCGGTCGCCGCCGTGGCCTTCGGGTACACCGATCCGGTGTTCAACTCGCCGGTGCCGGAGTGGGATCCGCGCTACTGGGACTTCACGGCGTTCGGCGAGATCCTGTCACGGTCGATCTCCGGGGATCTGCGGCCGGTGTTCCTGCGCACGCTGCTCTACGTGCTGCTGGCGCTGGCGATCTGCGTGCTGGTGGGGTATCCGGTGGCGTACTACCTGGCCAGGCATGCCGGGCGGCGGCGCGGGCTGCTGCTGGCGTTGATCCTGGCGCCGTGGTGGGTCAACTACATCACCCGGATGCTGGCCTGGCTGAACCTGCTGCAGGACGACGGCTATGTCAACGACCTGCTGCTGCTCACCCGCCTGGTGGAGGAGCCGGTGCAGTGGCTGTCGGGCAGACCGGTGACCGTGGTCCTCGCCCTCGTTTACGGATATATCCCGTTTTTTATCGTGCCGTTGTTCTCGTCGCTGGACCGGATCGATGAACGGCTGCTGGAGGCCGCCCGGGATCTGGGTTGTTCGGGCCGCCGGGCGTTCTGGCATGTCACGCTGCCCTTGTCCCGGTCCGGGCTGATGACGGCAGGGGCGATCACCGCGCTTCCCATGTTCGGCGACTACTACACGAACACGTTGGTATCCGGCTCCCCCAAGACGACGATGGTGGCCAACCAGATCGAGCTCTATCTGCTCGGCGGCAACCGCAAGGAAATCGGCGCGTCGCTGGTGCTGCTCATGTCGGCGCTGCTGATGGTCCTGATGGCGTACTACCTGGTGGCTTCCCGCCGCGCCGAGGAGGCGACCGCATGAAACGCCGTTCTATCTTCCTGGCGTACTACCTGGTGGCCTCGCGGCGGGCCGAGGAGGCCGGCGCATGAGACGGCGTCCTATCTTCCTGGCCACGCTGACCTGGGCATATGTGGTGTGGTCGCTGGTGCCGGTGCTGGTCGCGATCCAGTTCTCCTTCAACGACGGCAAGTCTCGCAGCGCCTGGCAGGGCTTCTCCACCCAGTGGTACGTCGGCGGGAGCGGCTCGGTGGCCGAGGACCCCTCCCTCCGCCTGGCCCTGACCAACACCCTGATCCTGGCCGTCCTCACCACACTGATCGCGACCCCACTGGGCGTGGCGATGGCACTCGGCCTGTCCCGCTGGAAGGGCCGCACCAGCCGCGCCGCCAACGGCCTCATGCTCCTCCCCCTGGCCACCCCCGAGATCGTCATGGGCAGCGCCCTCTACCTGGTCTTCACCAACCTCTACCTGTTCGTCCCCCTCGGCCTCCCCGCCCAGGTCCTCGGCCACGTCACCTTCTCGGTCTCGTACGTCGTCGTGATCGTCCGCTCCCGCCTGGCCTCCATCGGCTCCGACTACGAAGACGCCGCCCGCGACCTAGGCTGCAACCGCCTCCAAGCCCTCCGCCTGATCCTCCTCCCCCTCCTCTCCCCCGCCATCTTCGCCGGCGCCATGATCGTCTTCGCCTCCTCCATGGACGACTTCGTCATCTCCGCCTTCCTCTCCCCCGACGCCTCCACCGCCACCGTCCCCATCAAGCTCTACACCGCAGTCAGAAACGCCCCCACCCCCGCATTGAACGCCCTGGCCACCCTCCTCCTGGCCGCCTCAGCCCTAGCCCTCATCCTGGCCTGGCTCGTCCTCCGCCGCCGCACAGGCACCAAAGCCCTGGAGCAAATGGCCTCCTTCTAACGCCATCAGAGCGTGTTGAGAAGTGGCAATACCGGTTGATAACGGTCAGCGTGTTGTTCCGGCGTACGGCGTGAAGATCGCCAGCATGGTCGGGTGCCACGCGAGCGCCGCTACCCCTCCGACCCGACCGACGCGCAGTGGGCGCTGATCGAGCTCGCGCGGGTGCGGACGTGGCTGGAACCGGAGGCCGAGGTGCTGCAGGGTCCTCTTCAGGGAAGGTTGCGGAAGACGCCTGAAGCTTTGCCGATCACTCCGGTGGCCAGGAGCGGGCCGCCGGGGACGGCCGACAGCGAGGTCAGCTCGCCGCCAGACGGAACCCTGGTCCAGTGACCGGAGGGGTCGCGGTGGGTGAGGGCGGAGTCGTAACCGTTGATGTCGGTGGAGCCGAGAAACCAGTGGCCGCCCCCGCCGTCGGGGACGGGCGGGAGGCCACGGATCATGCGTCCGGCCGTCGCGGAGGTGTCCTCGCCGCGCCAGGCGGAACCGGTCTGGGAGAGCAGGAACGACGACGCCCCGATCTCCCCGGTGATCCAGATGCCGGACGGGTCGGCGGTGATGGCGGTCAGCCGAGGGCCGGGCGGGTCGGGCGGGAAATCTTCGAAGGGGGGCGGGGCCTTGGGTAGGGCCGGGGTCAGGTTGACTCGGGCCCAGACCTTGCCGTCGAAGTGGTGAACCCAGGGCGCGTCGCCGTCGAGGGCCCAGATGTCGGAGGCGGAGCGGGCGCTGACTCGGAAGGCGCGGAAGGAGACGCCCTGTTCCGACCAGGTGGCGCCGTTGTAGTGCCAGGCCTTGTGGTCGCCGAAGACCCACACGTCGTTGTCAGCGGTGACGGCGAGGCTCCCGGCCGTAACGGGCAGCATCTGGACGATCGTCCAGGCGCGTCCGTCCCAGCGCAGGACGGAGGTGTTGCCTTCGTCGCCGGCCAGGGCCCACACGTTGGAGGGGGCGGACGCGGCGACCGAGCCGATGTTGCCGCGTTTTACCGGGAAGTCGCTTTTCGTCCAGCGGTCGCCGTCCCGGTGGAAGGCTGTGGGGCGGTGTGGGCCGTCGGCCATCGGGAGCCAGGCGCCGATGCCGAGGATGTCCCAGCCGAAGGCCCAGGCGTCGTGCTCGCCGGTGGCGATGACCTGTCCGTAGGTGACCGACGACTGGGCGGCCACCAGTTTCCAGCGGTCGTTGCCGTCGTCCCAGGGGGCCGTCCACCAGAGCCAGAGGCCAGCGGCGGCTGCGACGGCGGCTGCCCACCCGAGCCACAGGCCGGTGGCGGCCAGCTTCAGAAACATAATCGAAGCGTATGAAGGCCGCCAGAACGGCGCATGAGTATTCGTGCTCAGCTGGATGGGCATAGGGCGCAGAGGCGTTCATGGCGATGGGGTTGTTGCTGGGGAGCCGACGCGGCGGCAGGCTGAGTCCCGGCAGCGGATCGAGGAGCATGGTGAGCAACTCGCCGAGATGCGGGCGCGGCTGGAGGCCGAGGAGGATCGGTTGTCGCGGTCGCTGATCGCGCAGGAGATGGCGACCGAGAGAACCAGCGCTTTCGCCACCGCCGTCACCAGGACGAACATACCCTCACAGCCTGATCGAACCAGTCACTGCGGAAGAGCCACACTCAACGGAGTAGCCCTTCTCAAACGCGTTCTCATCCTCGCCTGGCTGGTCCTCCGCCACCGCACCAGAACAAAGGCCCTAGAACAAATGGCCTCATTCTGAAATGTAACTGGTTAGATATGGACAGGGGTTCGAGACCGGCTCTCCCAGGGCGCTGACCTGCGACTATTCAACGAGATCGTATGGCTGAAGTGCTCCGCCAAGTCGAGGAATCTGACCGAAAGGCTGCATGAGGTGCACTCAGAGGGTGCACTCAGGGGCTTATGGCCAACCATCCCCGGGCTGCTGACCTGGGGAAACGCATCGCCGAGAGGTACCTAACCAGTTACTCTGCTTTCCGGGCCACGCGTTTCTAACCGACGTCATACGGAAGCACCTCGATGACCACGAAACTCTCCGTGGGGTTCTGACTCTACGCCTTTTCCACCAGGTCGGCGGCCTCGTCCTCCAGAACAATGATAGAAGACAGGACGTCGTCCCCGAACACCTCCATGAAAACCTTCGCATTCCAGTGGGATGCGGTCAGCGGAGAAGCCAGCCACTATTAACACGTACCGTATCTTCCGATGACCGACTCTCACCCTGCACATAAGAGAAGTACATGCGCCACTTCGTGGCGCTCCCGTGGAGGACGAACTGGGCTCCTCGGAGTCCCCGAGCAGGTGCAGAGCGCTGCATGAGCGCGTCGCTGGGATCGACGTGCACGAGGATATGATCAAAATTGGGATTCGCACGCCCGGGCATCGGGCGTGGACTCGCACCTCGGAGGTGCTGGAGTACAAGACGTTCTACGGAGTGCTCCAGAAGATGGCCGCCGACCTGCGTGAGCCGGGCGTCACCCACGTGGTGATGGAGGCCGGCGGGGCCCACACCGAGCCGGTCTGCTACGCGCTCGCCGAGCGGGACTTCACCCAGGTCGCGATGATCAACCCGGCCCACGCCAAAGCGCTGAAGGGGCACAAGACCGACGCCCGCGACGCCATACGATTGGCGGAGTTGTTCGAGTGCGGGCTGCTGCACGGCAGCTACATCCCTTCAGCCGAACCGAAGGAGATCCGGGACCTGACCAGGTATCGGACCAAGACGGTCCAGGCCCGCACCTCGGAGGTTTAACGGCTGGCCAAGACCCTGGAGTCGGCGGGAATCGAGCTGGGTTCGGTGGTCTCGGAATTGACCGGCGTCCTCGGCCACCTTGATGATCGAGGCGCTGATCGACGGGGAGCGGCGCGGGAGCGTGCCGGCCGATCTGGCGATCGGCCGGATGCGTACCGCGGGCAAGCTGGCCGATCTATCCCAGGCCCTGGTCGGTCGGTTCACCGACCATCACGCGCTGCTGTGCCGGATGCACCTGGACCGGATCGCCCTGTTTGATGCTGCGGTCGCCGGGATCGAGCAGAAGTTCCAGGCCAAGGTCGTCGGCTACCGGCGGGAGCTGGACCTGTTGCGGTCCATCCCAGGGTTCGGGGACGCGGTGGCACACGCCTGGCTCGCCGAGATCGGTCCGGCTCCCCAGGAATACTTCGACAGCCACGACAAACTCGCCTCCTGGGCGAGTCTGTGCCCGGGTAACCAAATGAGCGCCGGCAAGCGTGAGCACGGCAGGACCGGTGACGCTGGCACCTACATCAAGCCGATGCTGGTGCAGGCCGCCTGGGCGGCGGTCAAGTCCCCCGGGCGATTGCAGGCCAGGTACCAGCGCCTGGTGCGCCACTTCGGCGGCTCGAAGCACCCAGCCGCGAAGAAGAACGCCGTCATCGCGATCGCCCACACCCTGTTGAAGATCGCCTACAAGGTGCTCGCGAGCGGCGCGCCGTATGAGGACCTGGGCGCGGACTTCTACACCAGGCGCGAGTCCCCCGAGCAGCGCCAGGCCTATCTGATGCGGCAACTGGAAAAGCTCAATCCCGGCTGCACGATCACCATCGCATCCGCGGAGGACGTCTGAGGTCGGCCACTGCCCGCCCTTCCCCTGACCGTGGAGTCGCTCACCTGTCCCTGTCATGCTCCCGGCCACGCCCCACGCCGGACACATACCGCTTAGCATCAACCCTCACCGATGCCACAGGCCGAGGTTCGCTGCCGCGCGCCTGGCGGGAGCCCAGTTTCGTGTCAGTATCCCATAAATGCTATGCGATAGCACCCGGCGAAACTACTATTCGAATTGAATGTCGATCTCTTTTGAGTCTCCACGTTGCCCGAACATAGCAACCACCCATCTACCTTGAACCGACTTCTTCATCACTTCTGAAAGATGAATTTGGTATCTGTAGCGCTTGGCCTCGTCAGGCGACAATTGTTGCCATGAGTCATGCTCTCGAAGCCTTTTTGCGAGAGCAGGCATGGATACGTCGGAATTCACATTGATTGCTATGGACGGACCATCTCCGGAGTCGCAACCGGAGAAGTCATAGCTGGCCTGAAGCTCTTCCGGCAAGAACGAGTTTTGGATTGATGCATGCAGAATTCTTAGGCCATTGGCCGCCTCAGCCGCACAGCCCGGGCTATTGCAGCCAGTCAGCACCAGAGCTGCGACAGATGCGGCAAGGAAGGTCATTCGGATGCGGCGCGAAATCATCATGGTTCCCTCCTCAGTTTACCCTGGGCATACAGATCGGTTCCGGCCGAGAGAAGGCTGTCGATCAAGTACGCATAACCACCCCAGGCAAGCCTCCCCATAAGATATCCCCGATTGTCGTTCGCGTAATGGCGCGCCACCGAATTGTTGTATAGATCTATCTGACTATCTCTTTTGTCTCCCGATCCCACCTCGTGAGCGTCGCCGATCTGTTTTGCCTTATCGAAGCCAAATAGAATGGTGAGCGCACCCTGCCAGACAAAATGCCGGAGGGCATTTTCCATGCGCCAGTCGCGCAAGTGCTGGACCGATGCCCAAGCCAGGGCTGAGATTTCCATTACGACGGCGCACAGCAGGCCGAGACTGAGGCAGACTTTGGCTTCGGCTGCCCACTGGGAGAAATCGTCGTCATCCTCCAGTTGCTTCCTGGTCGGAACCCTACTCGCCGCCAGCGATGAAGCCTCTGAGTTGGGGCCGTCATAAGCCAGGACAATCGCGTCCCAGAGCCGGTCGAGCCCCTCGTCGGTCGCGTGGATTCCGAAGTAATAATAAAGTTCGAGATACTTATCCCTGGCCTTCTTCCCTGCTTGCCAGTAACCGTCACGCTCTCGCCCATTCGGCATGAGCCCGAGTTCCTCGGCCCGCTCGTCGGAGAAGTGCGGTTGATTCCGCTGATATTCGGGTGAGGTCATGTATTGGCTCCACCAACGTGCGTGGGCATCTGTTTCATGGCAGGTGTCGGCGCTGCAGATGTAGCCGCCACAGTGGAAGCCGTCAAGGCAGATCTCAACTGCTTGATGCCCGGTCGGGTCGGTATGGGTGAGTGGGGCCGCGTTGGCATAGGTGTAGCGGTTAGCCTGGGTAGAGGGAGCGGGGTCCAGGGTCCAAGCGTCGCGGCTTGTGAAGGTGCCGGTGGCCGGGCGGTACCAACGGGCAGCCATGTTGGCGTTACCGGTGTCGGGGTCGGTCCATGCATTTTGATAGCCAAGTTGGGAGCTGGTTCCGCTCGTTGTGATGATGGTTCCGAAAGGATCGTAAGCGGTGGATCCGGAAAGTGTGGTTGCTGCGGAGGCAAAGCCAGCGACCACGTCGTGGTGGCGGTCGGTCAACTGGAACTGAGCGGCTGCGGCACCGGTCTTGCTGGACAGATTCCCGCCGTCAGGCGTGCGGTTGTAGATTTCCTGGGTGACTCCGGCATCGTCGGTGACGGCGGACAGATTGTTGGTCAGGTCCGCGTATACGTACCTGGTGGATTCCGCGGATTTCGTGCGGGCGGTCATGCGGTCCAGCGCGTCGTAGGCATAAGTGATGTCGCCTTCGGTGATCAAGCGGTTGAAGGCGTCGGAGGTGAAGGTGGTGGTCACGCCAGAGAGGGTGGAGCCGGCCAGCGTGCCACGAGCCGTGTACGTGTAATCGATTCCGGCACCAGAGGTCAGGCGGTTGCGCTGATCATAGGTATAAGTCTGGGCGCCGGCCTGGGTCCGGTTGCCGGAGGCGTCCCAGCCGTACGTGGTTGTGGTGGAAGCTGGGTCGGTCCACGAGGTCAACCGGCCGACGTGGTCATAGGTGTAGGTGTTGATGCCCGCGCCTGCTGTGCCGGTGGTTGTCTTGGAGGTCAGGCGGTCCTCGTGGTCGTAGCCGTAGCTGATGGAGGCCAGGCCCGCTCCGGCTTCGGTTTTCAACGTGTCGGTGATGACGCGGCTGAGGTCGTCGTAGGTGTAGGTGCGCTGGGGGCCGCCGCTGCCATAGGTAGCGGTGGTGAGGCGGTCGGCAGCGTCGTAGTCATAGCTGACGGTGACGCCGGTCAGCGGATCGACAGCGGTGGTAAGGCGGTCGTCGCCGTCCCAGCTGAAGGTGGTGGCCCCGGCGGCGTCCCCACGTTGGGCGAGGCGGCCGTTGGCGTCGTAGGCGAATGTGGCCTGGTCCACGCCGGCCTTAGCGGTCTTAAGCAGATCGCCCCTGTCGTTGTGAGTGAAGGTGAGGTCTCCGGCCGATGTGACGCGTCCGGCCAGGTCGTAGCCGAAGATCTTGGTCGCGGTGGGTGCGGAGCCGCCGCCGGTGCCGCTCCGTTCGGTGAGACGGCCGAGGTTGTCGAAAACGCTGGTGAGGCTGACTCCGCCGGGTTCGGCCGCGGTGACGGGGTTGCCTGCGGCGTCGTAGCCAGTGGTCCAAGTCCGGTCGGCCAGGGCCGGGTGCTGTGCCGTGGACGGTTCGATCATTGATTCCACCAGGCCGAGCGTGTTGTAGGTGGTGATGGTGGCGTTACCCCGGCCGTCGGTGTACCGGGTCCGCGCGCCAAGCGCGTCATAACCGAAGGATGTGATGATGGACGCCGACGCCGAGACGGGTTCGACGAGCTGGGTGACGCGGCCGAGGGCGTCGACGGTGCTTGTCGTGGTGCGCCCTTCGCCGTCGACCGCCGTGGTGGGGTTGCCGTCCAGGTCGTAGCCCATGGATCGGGTGCGGAGGACGGTTTCGCTGTCGTCCCGATCAGTGACCGTGGTAGGCCGCCCGGCCAGGTCGTAACCGGTGGTGGTGCTGTTGCCCAATGGGTCGGTGACCTTAGTCTGCCTACCGGCCAGGTCATAGCCGAACATCGTGGTGTCGCCGAGCGCATCGGTTAGCTCGGTTATCTCACCGAAAGCGTTGACTAGTGCTTCGGCGATGTCGCCGGCTGGGCGTTGCTCGGAGATCAGGTTTCCCGCGTCGTCATAGGTGGCGTGGGTCGTGAGCGAGGTCAGCGTCGGCTTGCGTTCGATCACTGTGGAGGTGATCTCCCGGCCAAGGTCGTCGTAGGTCGCCTGGCGGCGCGCACCCGTCGGGTCGCTGGCCGACAACGGCTCGCCGGCCAGCGTGTAGGTGAAGTCCCACTCTCCTGGCGTGGCCCCGGTGGTGGCGGGCGGGTCGATCATTCGCACAGTACGGCCCAGGGCGTCGTACAACATGGTCTTGGTGTTGCCGCGAGGGTCGGTGACCGCGGTGGGCCGTCCGGCGTCGTCGTAGTTGATGGTGATCGTCGGAGTGACGGCGGTGCCGCCCGGGCGAGTGTACGACGGGGCTGAGGCGGAGACGGGACGACCGGTCTTGTCGAAGGATTCGACGGTGGTCCGGCCTTCGGGGTCGACGGTGTGGGTCTTCTCACCTGAGCTGTTATAGCCGTACGTTGTGACAGGACGCTGCGCGGTGCCACTTCCGCCTGCTCGTTCGATGGTGACCGAGGGCTGCTTGAGTTCGGTCAGGCGTCCGGTGGGGTCGTACCGGAACAGGGTGGTGTAGTCCAGGCGGGTGGCCCCGGCGGCGTTGCCTCGCGGTGAGGTGACCTCGGTGGGGTCGTCACGATCGCCGTAGGTCCAGGTGGTGACCAGGTCGGTGGTGCCGTTTCCAACGGTCTTCTTGATCATCCGGTTAAGTAGATCGTAGTCGAACGACGTCAGCTCCGCGCGCAGGTCGCTTGTGGCGGTGGCAGTGGTGGATAGAACGTTGCCGCCCTCGTCGTAGGTGTAGGTGGTCTTGCGGGCCAGACCGGTAGGGTCGACCGTGGTGGACAGGAGGCGGTTGGCGGCGTCGTAGATGTGGTCGGTGCGTGTTTTGCCGCCACCGGTGACCAGGCGCTCGAGGTTTCCGGCCGGGTCGTAGGTGTAAGTCTCCAAAACGACGTCGCGTGGGGTGGTGGAGCCGTTGAGGCGGGCGTCGTCGGCGATCCTCTCGGCGGGCGTGTCGTCGTTGCCGTAGGTGTACCGAGTGGTGCGGCCCATCGCGTCAGTAGAACTAGCCAGGCGTCCGCCCTGGTCGTAGGCGTGGGAGGCGAGTACGACATCGGTGGCGGGCTGTGGATCGGTGGGACTGCCCGTCCAGTCCCGCAAGGTTTCGGTGGCGAGTTGGCCGCGGTCGGTGTACGCGAAGTCGATGCGGGTGTCGACCTCGTCGGTGACGCTGGCCTTGTCGCCGCGCAGGTTCCAGGTGAAATGGCGGACCCCGCCCTCAGGATCGGTGACGGACTGCACCCGGCCGCGGGTGTCGTAGATGTAAGTGGTCTGGCGTTGCGGGTCGCCACCGGTCAGGTCGGTGACGGTCTCGGTCAGCGGACGGCCGTCGGCGTCGTAGGTGAGAGCGGTCTTACGGGTGTGCGTGACGTCGGTGAGCTCGTTCTCCACCGCGGGTTCGGTCCTGGATGCCAGGTAGCCGCGCGTGTCGTAGGCGAAAGTCGTGGTCAGCCCGCCCGGGTAAGCGGGCGTGGTCTCGGTGCGGCCGGTCTGGCGGCCGATGGCGTCGTGGGCGTAGGCGGTGACCAGGCCGGTCGGGCCGGTCTCCTCGGCCAGGTCGCCGGAAGCGGTGTACTCATAGCTCCATGTGCTGTCGCGTGGGTCGGTTTTGGTTTTGACCAGACCGGCCGGGGCGGTCCCCCCGCCGATGGCGACTTCGCTGCCGTCAGTATAGGTCCAGGTCAAGCTAACGAGGTCAGGGTCCGGATCGGAAGGAGGCGGGGAAGGCGACGGGGATGGGCTCGGCGAGGGGAGCAGGCTGGTCGTCCCCACCGGGGTGTTCATATCCGACTGGATCTCGGTGGTGGTGAGGGCGCGGTTGTAGACGCGGACTTCGTCGATGACGCCGATGAAGAACTCGCCCCAGATGCCGCTGCCACCGATCCGGAAGGGGCCGTTGCTGGTGCCGATGGTGCTGCTGGAGGCGGGTTCGGAGTGGACGAGGGCGCCGCCGACGTAGAAGTCGAGGCTGTCGCCGTCGAAGGTGGCGGCCAGGTGGCGCCACTGCCCGGTGGGCAGGTTGCTGGTGGCGGCTGAGCCGGTCGTATTACCGCCGTTGACGATCCAGGCGCTGGGCGGGTCGCTGAAGGTGCTGGAGAACATGCCGTAGACCAGGTCGCTGCCGTTCTCCTTCTGCAGGACCGTGCGGTAGCCGACGTTGTCGGTGGAGTTGACCCAGGCTTCCATGGTCATGCCGGTGGTCAGGTCCAGCGAGGCCGAGTCGGGGACGGTGATCCAGCTGTCGGTGCCGTCGCCGTCGCCGTCGAAGGACAGGCCCTGGCCGTATTTGCCGGTGACCCAGGTGGCGTCACTGGCGGTGCCGTTGTTGCCGTTGCCGGACAGGTCGGCGACAGCGGTACCGGAGCCTTCGTTCATCCCGTAGGCGGCCACCAACCCGGCCGGAGTCGACGGACTGGGCGACGGAGAGGGTGATGGGGAGGGAGAAGGGGAGGGGGTGGGGGCTGGGCTGCTGCCAGGGGCAGGCCACTGCTCGCTGGTCACTTCGCCGTGCTCGTTGTAACCCCAGCGGCGGATGTAGGTGTTGTCGGTGGCACTGGAGGAGCGGGCGTCGCGGAACGCCTTGAGCTGGTCGTTACGGGGGTCGAAGGGGTCTTCTTGTTCCTCGTATTCGAACCATTCCCAGAAGCAGACGGTGGCGGTGCGGCACCGGTTGCGGCCCACCATGTTTCCGCGGGCGCTGTAGGCGTACCGGGTGATGTTGCCGTTGGGGTCGGTCACCTTGGCGGGGAAGCCGCCCGTGTCGTACTCGAAGGTGGTGACCTTGTTCAGCTGGTCGGTCTTGGAGATCAGCCGGGATCCCCGCCAGGCGTCGTTGACGTAGGTGAGGGTTTCGTCGTAGGGGTCGGTCACGGTGACGGTCGCGGTGGTCTCGGTGTCGGAGACCTCAGTGTGGGTAAGGGCCGACAGTTCCCACACGCCGCCGTTTCGGTCGGTGTGGGTGAGCAGGCGGCCGCCTTCGGCCGAGTAGGTGTTGTGCGCCCATACCCGGCCGGACGGCAGCGTGATCTCGGTGATCTGGCGGCGCCTGGTCTGGGTGCTGTGGTGGGTGCGCACCTGTTCGATGCTCAGCGGCTTGCGGTAGACGGCGACCTCGTCGATGTCACCCGCGAACGGGAACGCCTGGCTCGGCGTGACCGTGGACGGCCAGCTCGGCGAACCGAACCCGTAGCCGATGCGGGTGTCCCACTGGCCGAGATGCGTGATCTGGCCCGCCAGGGTGCCGACCTGCTGCCCGTCCAGATACATGGTCTGGGTGTTGGTCGCCCCCGAGAGCACCACATGGTGCCAGGTGCCGTCGTTCACAGTGCCGGTGGTAGTGATCGGGGCGACCGTGCCGGTCCAGAACTGGCCGCGGAGCTTCCCGTCCGCGCCCACATACACGGCCGGGGTGTAGACGGTGGGCGTGTTGGTGGCCGAGTTCTGGTAGCCGATGATCGTGCCCGAGCCGGTGGTCTTGAACCACGCCTCCACCGCCAACTGATCGCCCTTGCCGTTCACCACTCCGGACGGCAGCGACACATAGGCCGAGTTGAGCGTTCCGCCGAACCGCATCGCCGCGTCGGCGGACTCCTCGAATCCAGCTGTCACGCCTGCAGTCGCGTCCGCCGTCCCGCCCTTGATCTTGCCGCCGGGCACGCGGGTGATCGCGCCGGTCTGGTTACCGACAGTGGTGTTCAGCGCGGCCGAGCCCTCGTTCAGCCGCCAGTACCCGGCCGGGTTGCTGTCCAAAACGGCGCTGCGGTAACGGGAATCGTTGCTGTAGTCGTACTCGGTACACGCCCCCGCCGAGGCGGGCCCGCACGCCTTGGTCAGCAAGTCCCCGGTGTACTGGTAGGTCCACGTCAGCGGCGACCCGCTGATGGCGTCGGTGGACACGCTGGTCACATGCGCGCCCGTCCAGGTGAAGGTCAGCGTGCGCCCGCCGGTGGCGGTCGCGGTCGCCAGCTTGCCGCTGCCGTTGTAGGTCAGGGTCTGGCTGCGTCCCCGCCGGTCAGTCACCTGGGTCAGCCGGCCGTTGGCGTCGAACCAGTAGGAGGTGGACTCCTTGTCCATCAACCGCCAGCCGCCGCCCGGCTGGCTGGCCAACGTGGCATAGGTGCCCTCAGGTGCCGCGAAGCCGCCGTCGGCTCGCTTGGCGAACCGCCACTGCTTACCGTCCGGATAGGTGATCAACACGGTCTTCGTGGCTGGCTCATTCACCAGGTGGGTGTCCCACCGCGTAGTCCAGCCCGCCCCGAACGCGCCGTCGGTCCGCGGATCCAGGCTGTTGTACGTCCTGACCACCGACAGCGGCGGCCCGACCGTCGCCACCGAGATGTCGGTGGCCGACGTGGTGTAGTTGCCCGTCACATGGTCGAACTCGCGGCCGTCAGTACCGTCGGCGAGCAGCGCGTTGATCGACGCCTGCTCGGGGGTGGGCATGAACGCCCGCCACGGCGAGGTCGAGGTCGCCGCGCTGGTCGCGGCCTGGACGTACCAGTAGTAGGTCTTGCCCCACTCCAGCTTGTTGGCCGGAACCGTCCAGGCGCCCTTCACCCAGGCGGAGGACTCACACCACGCCCAGTCGCCGGGCGTACCGGAACAAACCTGGTACCAGTAGTCGGTGGCCGCCTCCCCCGGCACTTCGGCGTAGGTCGACAGGGACGGAGTGAGCGTGCCGACCTGGGTGTTGTCGATCGGTTCGTAAACCTTGAAGACCACCGATGTCAGCGGGGAAGAGGATACCCGGGCGTCCTGCCACGCCGACCACGCCGAGGAGGCCGATCCGGCGGTGGCACGGACGCGGTACTGGATGGACTGCCCATCCGACAGTTCACCGGAGGGGACGGTGACGGTCGCGGTCGAACCGGACGACACCGCATTCGACAGGCCGGACCACACCTCGACCCCGCCGACCTGGACCTGGAACTCACCCCGCAGCGAACCGGACCCGGTCACGACAGTGGACAGCTGCGGGGTGAGGGTGGAGATCTTGACCCCGTCCTCGCCGGTCATATTCGGCGAGATCGTCGGCGTCGCCGCCTGCGGAGCCGACGTGTAGGTGATCGACAGCCACGGCCCGAACGGATAGTCCTCGGAGGAGGCCAGAAAACAGAAAGAATTCCCATTGAGGGCGAAGCCGTAATTGGGCTGCCCGGACGCCCACGCCTGGGCGATCGCCGTCACGTTCATCGTGGCCTGGTGTAATCCTGACGTCGTCCCCGTCGCCGAGCCTGTCGAGCTTGTCGACGGCCTGGTGTTCCACGTCGTGCCGGCACCCCACGACGAGGTGACCCGGCTGGCCGTCACCGATACGCAATTCCCGTCATTGTCCATCTCCACCTCCAGCGACGCCGACGAGACGGAAGCACCTGCCAAGGAGGGGACATTGAAGCTCAGGAAAGCCCGATGACTGGCGCCGCCGAGACTGCCCACCGGCAGCCAGGGCTCGCTGGCAAAGGATGAGTTCGGCGCCGAACTGTCGACGTACAGGTCGGTACTGGGAAAGAGCGTGATGGTGGGATCGACGGTCACCGGGTAGGTGGTGTCCGGATCTGCCAGGAAATCGGCGTCCGGCTCAAGAACCAGCCGCTGCCGGCCGTCCTCGGTCTCCACCCGCGTATCGATCTCCGCCACTCCGGACACGGCCTCAGCAACCGAAGCCGCGGCTGAGGGGTCGGGACTGGCCGACGGAGCGGGACTGGCCGCAGCGGCCAAGACGGCCGAGTCGTACATCACCGGCTCAGGGGCGGAGGCGACCAGCCCGCCCGACTCCGACCTCACCTGCAGGCCCCCGGAGGCGGTCTCCGACAACGACAGACCTTCCCCCTCCACCCCGAACCTGATCTCCACCGGCGCATCCGGGCGCTCCCGCAACACCACATCCTGCGAAAACCCGGCCGGCAACATGGTCAACACCAGATCCGCCCCCGGACCCGCCGCATCCACATATGTCGCCCTATTTCCTGCCACGACCGGCTCCGGCAGCGCCGTCGGCCAGGTCAGCGCGAGCCATTCGTCGGCGTCCTTGGACAGCCGCACGGCAGGCCCCGTACCACCGGAGGAGAAGGACACCTCCGCCTTGGCCGCCACCGGCCGCAACACCCCGCCCACCTCGGACAAGGTCAGGTCCACCGGCACCCACGCGCCGTCCCGCTGGACCCGGGCGACCTGACCGCTGAGCTCCGTGGTCAGCGTCCCGTCCGGGTTGGCGTACGTCACCGACGTCTCAGTGGTCGCATCGGCGACCAGCTGCCGGGTGCCGCTCTGCCGCGCCCTCGCCAGCGCCGCCCCCCGCACCGGATCAGCGACAGGAACGTCCGCACCCGATGTACCGCCCCCAGCTGACTCACCAGGTCGTTGCGGCGGAGACTTCAAACCTCCGCTCGCCGGCACGCTCGCCCGCCGATGCCGCGTCTCGGGCGGCAACGCCCCCTCAGGACGACCGCCATCCTGCTGCGAACGCGACCCTGCCGGCAATTCCAGCGACCGGGTGGCATCGGCCTCCACCAGATGCGGCAACCCGGACGCGTCACCGGGCAATTGAGCCGGAACCTCAAGATCTTCCAACTGCTCAGTCGAAACCGCCTGCGGCGGAAGCCCCAGCACTTGCGGCCGTACCACGGCCAGTGCCGGATTCACGACCGGCCCGATGATCCCCGGAAACATCGCGATTCCCAGGACCAGCGTGGTCTTCCCCAGAATTTTGCGCGCAACAGAACCAGAACGGCGCATGATGGCACCCGTCTAAGCCGTCTCGAATCCGACGAATTCCCGTGCGGCTCCGCGCCAGCCCCCACAAGCACCTGGAGCAAGTCTTCAGCAAACAGTCAGAAAGTACCTGGAGCTCCAGATGAGCTCAAGAGTGGCGGGATGAAAAATTTCTACTAACGGGTCTATCGATACAGGTGGGAGCACGTGTGACCGTCACCTGGGCTAGATGCTGCGCAGGCGAGGCAAGCACGACGGCTCAGCGTTGGCAGGCTGGGTCGGGGTTGACACGCTCCGAACGCCCGGCAAGGACTGCCGCCCGACCAGAGAGCGATCTTCACATCAATTTGGACCGTAAACGAAAAACCCAGTCATGACAACAGCCACTTCTTGCACGTTTATCCGACAATATCCGTCATGTCACTCTACGCAATCCTGGAGCAACAATCACGACACACCCGAAATGTTGTTTCGGATCTTGCGCCAGACAAGAATTAGTCCGCCCGAAGCTGCGGCGATCATCAACCAGTAGAAACGAGCTTGGTCGTCGGTCTTGCCATCGAGATACACGCTGAACAGAGGGACGGCCGGAATATGTCAGAAGGGGGCCGCGGGCGCCAGCAGCATCTGGCATTATTCGGCGTTGAGGATCTCGGCCACCCGAGGCGCGGTCCTGCTTGAGTGCTGCCTACGTTGCAGTTGGCACTGCTCCTGGCCGCACCGGCACCTGCCGCCCTGCTGGCCGCTGGCGGTACTGGAGGGGCGTGTCGTCGGCCGCCATGCGCCATCAAACGACGCCGACGTGCTCAGGGTTCAAGGTCTCCAGCAAATGTAACCGGATCTTGAGTAAATGTAACCAGAACCTAGGCAAATGTAACTGTCAACCGGTTACATTTGACTCGTGATCCACGATCTCATCGAGTTGGTCGGCCGCCTGCGCGCGACCGGAGGCGACACCGCCGAGGTAGAGGTGAAGTCGGGCGCAGGCGGCCTGCCGACGTCCTTGCTGGCCACCCTGAGCGCCATGGCGAACCATCCCGGGGGTGGACTGATCATTTTGGGCCTGGATGAGGCGACAGGATTCAGGCCCGTCCCGCTGCCGGATCCGCAGGCGCTCAAGCAAGGTCTTGCGCACAAGGGCAGGTCCGCGTTCACGCCACCGGTGAATCTCACGGTGACGGATGGCGAGATCGATGGGGAACCGGTGATCGTCACCCAGGTTCATGAGTGCGATCCCTCGATGAAACCCTGCCGAATCACGGCGTCAGGCGCGGCTTATGTACGAGGATACGACGGCGATTTCCAGATATCGGCACTGGAGGAGCAGGCTTTCCTTGCGGCGAGGCAACCGCCGCTTTTCGACCGGCAACCCGTCCCAGGGGCAAATCGGGATGACCTTGATCGAGAGTTGATCGCCGAATACCTCCAGTCGGTGCGGCAACGCGACCCTCACGGCCTGGGACGTTTCCAAGACGATGCCGAACTACTGCGCCGCGCTGGCGTGACAACGACCAATGGCACGCCAACAGTGGCTGGTCTACTGGCACTTGGCACATATCCGCAGGAATGGTTCCCGAGGTATGTTATCCAAGCGTCAGCAGAGCCGCTGGACACGGATCCTGTCGGCTCACGTGCGCGCAATCAGATGACCATCACGGGCCCGATCCCGCGAATGCTGGACGAAGCGCTGACATGGGCACGACGTACCTTCGATTCGACGATCGTCTCCGACCCGAGCGGCATAGTCCGCGACGTTCCCGTCTATCCCTATGTCGCTTTCCGGGAGATCATTTCCAACGCGCTCATCCATCGCGATCTCGACCAATGGTCAATCGGAATGGCCGTGGAGGTCAGACTACGAAGAAACCGGCTGATCGTATCGAATCCCGGCGGGCTGTATGGAATAACGGTGGATCGGCTTGGCCGGGATGCGGTCACCTCGGCAAGAAACGCACGATTGGTCGCCATCTGCCAGCACGTCCGCACCCCGGGGAGCGGAGCCAGGGTGATCGAAGCCCTGGCAACCGGAATTCCAATCGTGACAAGCGCGCTAGCCGAAGCCAGCCTTCCCCCTGCGCATTATGTCGACGCCGCCATCCGGTTCACTGTCGTCCTTCAACAGCCAGCCCAGCCCGTCAGGCCAGGCGAGGACCTGACCGCAACCGAGCTGATGATTTATGACGCACTTGCCGGTACGGCAAGAAGCGTGACAGATCTCACAAATACCCTTGGACTGTCCAAGCCCAACATACGCAAGGCACTGCGCGAACTCCGGACCAGAGGGCTGGTCGAGCAGATAGGCGGCCCGGGGAAGCCGACCAGCTATCGGCGCCGATCTGAGTAAACGCGACCGGATCGCCTACAGAATTATCCGATTCTTCCGTCATGGTAAAGGCTCGCTACCGCATAGCGATACCCCTTCTCATGAGACGCCCGCTCCTTTGGCGTCCACTGCTTCAACCAACTCGAAGAACATTTTTCGCCCGAAACTGGTGACCGAACCAACGGACTCGTACCTGCTCTCCCTCAAGACAAGGTCGACTATATACCTCCCATATCTTCCCCTGAAGCCCCATCCCGAACATTGGGATTCGGAGGAAGACAAACTCCTTCTCGACACACAGAATACTGTGTAATCGACGGCGGAGAAGTTGATTTCGCCTTGAATATCCGCGCTGTACGCGCGATAGCCATCTACTAGATGATAGTTCCGGCCATTAGGCGCCGCACTGAACTCCGCCTGCGCGAGATCAGCGTCCGAGAATTCAAAAATCTCCTCATACAACAGAGGGACGTTCTTCACATCGCCCCAGGCCCGAGACCTATAGGCATCCACCCCCAGATAGCGCGGCAGGGGTAATTCGGTGCTGTCGGACGGCGACACACCTCGGAATAAGCCGACCAATTCTGGTCCGAAAATCGGCTTCGGTCAAGGCAAGACTATCGATGGAATCAGTGGCCTGTTTTGCTTGTGCGACATCGGCGGATCGCTGACCGCACCCCGTGAGCAGGCAGGCCAGGACAGCGGCGGCAGAGAGAAGCCGGCAAGAACGCGCCTTGAAGAATGTCCGCTCTCGCCGAACGGCAGGGTAAGCCATATCCGCCTCCTTCCGAGCACTAGACAGAGTGCCCTTTCGTGCTCACGTTGAGTAGGCCTTGAAGGGATTTACCGTTCCGACAGACAAGGTCAGCAGTCCGCGCGCACTTGTCTCAGTCTCTTGTTCCACAGCTCTGGGATGAGAGCTGTTGGTACGAGCGGACGGGCTTCACCGAGATATGCGGTTTCCACTGCCGCACCACAGCGTGAGCCTCTGCCTGGCCTAGGCCCAAAGCACATCTGTGAGGTCGCCTACGACGCCGATAAGAAGTTCCGAGCAGGCTGGCCGCGATCGAGCTAATCTTACTCCTCGTCTTCGAGCTCTTCTATGTTGGTGCTTTCGGGAAAATCATCGGGCAACGCTGGACATACCAATTCCCTGGTCAACACGCCTACCAGGAATTCCGAAAAGGATCCCTGGTAGTGCCACCAGTCGCCTCCATCGGTGATGACCACCGTCCACTTTTCCGGATCCGGATCCGTAAGCCAAAGCAGTTTGTCACCGTTGTCGGTCACTCCCCATGGGTAAACCCCGCCGGGATCGGGGTAGATCGGGAATGGCCGGGCCCGCCTTGACTCGCCGTCGTCGTCCATCGTCCAGATAAAATCACGATCCTGCCCCAGAATACGGAGGGAATACACCGCTTGGAGCGCCTGCTCCCGCACGGACAGCCCGCCCCGTCTCTTCGGCTGATAGATGTAGAGGAACTCATCCAACCGCACGTCCGGGTAGCGAGCCTGCCACTGCTTGTAGTCGTCCGGGAACTCCAGGCCCAGATCCGACTCTATCTCGGCCCAGTCCACGTGGGCCGGCCGCCTGAGCGGGCGCCCGATCATGTCGAACAGCTCAGCAATTCGCGCCAAAGTGTATTTGTACCACCTTCTGGTTCAAGAAACATGCGTTGATATGCAAGCCGTCACTTGCTCCCAAAGCGGTAGCGAAGTTTCATCGAGATACCGCATCCTCTACGGTCGACGACGAACCGGGTATTCCTGGTTGTTCTGCAGCCACTCCTCGGCGCCCACGTACTCCCCGGGTTGGGTCAGGATTTACGTTGTCACATGTTGCCCACTGCCCGGCTGGACTATTGTGTCCATGTCAGCCGGCTGCGAGAGCTGTTTGAGTGCTGATAATTCATTCGTCCAGGTCAATTCGCGTGCCGCAGCTAATCCATGATCCAGGGTGCGTGCGGACCTCAACCGACCGTCATCTCCCTTTGCACAGTCATTCGTCGCTGCGATACGCCTCCAAAACCATGAGCGCACCCGTCCCGGCCCGAGCCCTGGCGTCCTTGATCGCCGTTCCCACCTGCGGATAGAAGAGCTCGTCGTACTGATAGTCGTCGATCCCCTGCATCGAGACCGACGTGTTCCCCCACTTAGCCGACGTCAGCTCCACCCATTCAGGAAGCCGATCGGTTCTGACCTCCCAGCCGCTCTTGCGCAGAACCTCCACCGCCTTGCCAAGAGCCTTCGGCGTGTCCGAACTCCCGGCATCGACGATGAGCACCTCATAGACGGTGGTCAATCCGTCCCATGGGATCTCGAAGCTGGTCTCCTCAAGGACCGTCCCCACGTTGCGTAACTCACGGACAGCGCCGGGATCGGCCTTGACCGTCCGGGGGAAGTACTCCGAACGACATCCGGCGACTAAGAGTAGCGGACACAGGAGAACGGCCATGGCGGCACGCACCCAGTTCAGCCTGTCACCTCGAACGGAGGACATGCCTGCGGCTCCTCTTCTCGCTGTCCGGCTACGGATCTCAATCTTGCCAATATTCATATGCGCCCCGCCCGCTATGACCAAGCGGTGGCCTGGGGCGTTGTCACCAATCGGTACCGGGACTGGCCCAGCCGCCGGCATCCCGGCTACGCCCTGGCCAGACGTCTACAGACGCGCGCCGCCCAGGTCTGGCGATTCAGTCGACTTCGGCGTGCCCTTTACCAAATGGCCCGTGCGAGCAGCCGCAGCGCATGGTCAAGGTCCAGATGAAGATCGGCGGATGCTGGCGCAGCGTGCGGACCACCGCCCGCTTCTGCCTTATCCGTTCTTACCTGGCCACCGCCCGCACCACGGAGTCCATCCCTTGGACGCCCTCCGCGACGCACTGGCCGGCCGCCCGGGGATGCCGCCCTGATCAATCACAGACCTGAATGGATACCAGCAGCCCACTCGTCACCCAACGCGCAGAGGATGAATGCTTACGACAAGGACCTACGGAACCCCGGCTCAGATACCGATCATTCCATTTCATAAGGCTCAGCTTCCGCGACCACAAGGCCTTCGAAGTTGGGCTGCGTCCGAAGATCCTGGATCATCTTGAGAATCTTGGAGTCGGCCGCGTTATGCGACTCGGAGGCTGTTATTCCTTCGATGTACACTTTCGCGTTCTCTGGTGCGGGCGAGTCCATCGACATGGACTCCGGGAGTCGATCGATATTGATCGTCCACCCACGCGCTACCAGGCTGTCGCTCGCTCTGGGAACAGCCTGTTCTCCAGTCACGTCGCCAACATCGAGGACCACGATATCCGTGATGGTGGTGAGCCCCTCCCAGGTGTACTCCGTCGTTGCCTGGGCGACTACCTTCCCGATGCCTCGTACGTCGCTCAAAACACCGGGATCGACCCGTTCCGTTCTTGGGAAGATCCCCGGGATGCAGCCCGCTAGGAGAAACATGCTGATCACGAGTACGAGTGACCTTACGGCGCGTTCGCCAAGTCCGCTGACCCGGGACATCAGGGCTTCCTGCATGATATCAACCCTCCACGGCGGCATATTTTCGGGCTGCGGTCAACTGAATTGAATGTCGATTTCTTTGAGCTCGCCGCGTTGGCCAAACATGGCGAGTACCCATCTCCCCTGGACCTTCTTTTTCACCACATCGGACAAATAGGTTACGTCTTTGTAGCCCTTGGCCTCTTCGGGTGAAAGCCGCTGCCATAAGTCTTGCTCTTGGATTCTTCTCGCGAGGGCAGGCATGGATACGTCGGACTTCAGCGTGAGCGCTATCGACGGACCGTCTCCGGAGTCGCAACCGGGAAGTCAGAGCTGGACTGGAGCTCTTCCGGTAAGAACGAGTTCTGGATCGACGCGCGTAGAATCCTTAAGTCATTGCGCGCGTTAGCGCACAGCCCGGAAGGCTGCAGCCGGCCAGCAGGGGAACTGTGGCCAAGATGAGGGCGGCTATCCGGAGTAGGCGCGAAATCATCATGGCACCCTTCGTCGTTTCCTGTCAGCCCTCGCCGAGCGAACCCGCTGAGGTCGTTCAAGGCAACTCAGATGTCATGCCTCGGAGCAGGTTGGTCAGGCCGCCGCGGAACTCCTCGTCGGTGTTGACGGTGCGGGCGTGGCGGGCGGTTTCGGACATGTGGGGGAACTCGGTTGGGGGGAGGTCGGCGATGGCCTGGGTGCCGGGGCCTGCCAGGGGGCCGTGGTGTTCGAGTTGGATTGCCCCGACGATGTAGGCGAGCAGGGAGCGTAGGCCGATGACGCGTTCGCGGTCGGTCAGGCCTGCTTCGGTGAGGATGCCGACGACTGTCTCTGACCAGCGCAGCAGGCGAGTGGATCGGTGCCGGTGGGCGATGATCAGCGGGACGACCCCGGGGTGGGCGCCTACGATGTCGCGGACCCGGTTGGCCATGATCTCGATCCGCTCGGGCCAGGGTCTGTCCGTGGTGGGAGGGGTGGTGTCGACGGCGCCGAGGACGAGTTCGATGACGTGTTGTTCGAGTTCGTCCCGATCGTCGACGTATCGGTAGATCGCCATCGTGCTCATGCCGACCTGCTGGGCGACCGCGCGCATCGACAGTCCGGCGAGTCCGTCGTGGTCGATCACGTGGAGGGCGGCCGAGGCCAGTTGAGCGGGAGTGAGCGAACGCGGGCGCGGCATGGCGATTGACAGTGTACGGCATACGCTTTAGCGTCTTAAGCGTATGCCGTACACCTACAGGAGGGCTGCCCGATGCGAACCGCGATGAAGAACGGGGCCGTGCTCACCGCCCGCGAGCTGACCGCGGTCTCCGGCCAGCCGATCGCCATCCCCGACCGCGAGCGGCTGATCCATCTGCAGTTCCGCCGATTCGCGGGCTGCCCGGTCTGCAACCTGCATCTGCGTTCCGTCGTGCGGCGGCATGACGAGATCGAGGCGGCCGGAGTCCGCGAAGTCGTTGTCTTCCACTCACCCGCCGAAGAGCTGGTTGAGCACACGGCGCACCTGCCGTTCCCTGTGATCGCCGATCCCGGCAAGCGGTTGTACGTCGAGTTCGGCGTGGAGTCGGCGACCCGCGCGCTGCTCGATCCACGCGTGTGGGGAACGATTCTCCGAGCGATCGCGCTGAGCGCATGGGGGATCCTCCGCGGCCGCGATCGCGCACCGGCTGCCCGGCCGCACGGCGGCCGATTCGGCCTTCCCGCCGATTTCCTGATCGGCCGCGACGGCCACGTGCTCGCCGCCAAGTACGGCGAGCACGCCTACGACCAATGGTCCGTCGACGAACTGCTCGTCCTGGCGTCACACGCGCCAAAGTGACGTTTTAGAATCGGGCAGGTAATCCCCCAGGTGATGGGGGGTGCCGTGCGGAACTGGTTTCTCCGGGAGATCGTCGATCCGGGCAAGTTGCGGCTGTTCTGTTTCTTTGTGGCGTTCATTCTTGCCTTCCTGTTCATCCGGGTCAGTGTCCGCATGATCAGGGCTGGGGTGAGCTGGTGGCCGGGGAACATCTCGCCGGGGGGCACCCATATCCACCATGTCGTCTTCGGGCTGGTGTTCATGTGTCTGGGTGGCATCGGCGGTCTGGCTGTTACGGACAGCAGATCGGTGACGGCTGCGCTGCTGGCCATGCTGTTCGGGGCCGGCACCGCGCTTGTCCTGGATGAGTTCGCCCTGATCCTGCGCTTGCAGGACGTCTACTGGACGGAGGATGGGCGGCTCTCGGTGGACGCGGTCTTTGTCGCGGTCGCCCTGTGCGGGCTGGCTTTGCTTGGTGTCAGCCCGTTCGAGGTCGGACAGGCCTTCACCGCCGACCAGTCGGGGAGGCTCCTCTCCCGGGACGAGGTGGTGCTCGTCATCGGCACGAACATTTTGTTCGCCGCCCTCAGTCTGATCAAAGGGAAGGTCTGGACCGGGCTGCTCGGCATCTATCTGACTCCCCTCGCGCTGATCGGGGCGATCCGGCTGGCTCGCCCTGGCTCTCCGTGGGCTCGCTGGCGTTACCGCAGCAAGCCGTACAAACTCGCGCGGGCGCAGTGGCGTGATCGTCGTATTCGTGAGCCGGTTCAGCGGGTCAAACGGGCGGTTCAGGACTTTCTGGCGGGGCGTCCTTCGGCCTGAAGGCGAGTGCGGCGGCCCAGCAGGCGACGGGGATCATCGGCAGGACGTAGCGGTGGTCGAAGTCGAGGACGGCGATCGGGGCCAGTAGCAGGTACATCGCCGTCGCGAAGGGCAGGACCGCGAGGCGTGGGCGTCTTAGTGCGGCGTACGCCCCTGCGAGAAGGATCACCGCGATCATCGGGCCGCGCAGGTAGGCCGGGTATTGGTAGGCGATCAGGAAGCTCGCGTACGGGTCGACGCTCTGAATGCCTCGGATGTCGGAGTAGTTGCGGCGGGTTTGGTCGATGAGGGGCTGGTTCGGGAGGGTCTGGGTGCCCCGGGCGAAGCCGAAGGCGGGGGTGACTCGGGCAGGGTGCGGGATGGGGGTCCAGGCGAAGGTGATCGCGGTGTCTTTGAGTACCTCGCGGAGGTAGTCGAAGGGCTGAGCTTTGATGGCTCTTATCGCGAAATTTCGGGCGAGGGTGTTGTGGGTGAAACGGCCGCCGGGGAGGCGGTTGATGGCGGCGGCGGGGTCCCAGACGTATTCGGATGCGGCGTCCTGTACGGCTTCGGTGGGGCAGAGCAGGGCTTCGTCGGGTGGGGGGTCGATCAGCCGGCAGTCGGCGAAGGTCATCGTTCTGGCCCAGAGGGCCACGCCGTCGGCGCCGCTCAGGGCGAAACGGCCGTGGTGGGTTTGGTACCAGGTGGCGTACAGGAGTAGCGGGAGGGTTGCGGCCAGGGCGAAGGTGAGGGCGGGGCGCCAGTGGCGGCGTACCAGGAGGAAGACCAGGACCAGCAGGATCAGCGGGACCGCCACCGTGCGGGTCAGGCCCGCGAGTGCGAGCAGCAGGCCCGCGGCGAGGGGTGTCCGGTCCATGAGCGCTAGTGCGGCGACGACCAGGAAGATGAACAGCGTGTCGGAAAGCACGGCGTGTTCGAGGCGGAGGAACGAGGCGTCGAACAGGAGAGGGACGGCGGCGAGGGTGGCGGCCCAGGCGGGCAGGCGATGGCGGCGCAGGGACAGGTAGATGATCAATCCGGTGGCCAGGCCGAGTACGTGCTGGATGGCCGCCACCACGGTCACGCTGTGGAAGGGCGCGAGCAGCCGGAGGAACAGCGGGTAGCCGACCGGGTGGAAGGTCGCGGATGGGCGCAGGTTGTGCGCGGTGTCCAGGTAAGTGAACGAGTCGTACCAGTACAGCTGGGCGGGCGGGAAGCCGAGCATGGTGATCACGCGAAGCGTGGCGGCGGCCACCAGGACGGCGATGAACAGCCGATGGCGGGACGGCCGGGCGTTTTCGGGCAGCGCGAAGCGAACCTCGGTGAGCATGGCGAAATCAGTCCTTGGCGAAAAGGATCAAAGGGGCAGGTCAGCGTCCGAGGGAGAACCGTCCGGCGGAGGACCTCAGATCAGGACGGGTCCGGCGGAGGGCCTCAGATCAGCAGGTGTCGACGGCCTCGGTTTGAGTTGGTCCGACGTAGAACAGGACCGTGTCGGCCGAATACGGCCAGCCCTCGTGCACGAACCAGGAATCCGGCGGCGGGTTCAACCCCCTGCCGGCCGCCTGGTCCACCCATTTCACGGTTCGTACGCCCTTGCGCACGACCAGCGAGCGGACCTCCGACACCGTCCGGTTGACGAACGGGACGCAGTGCAGGAGTTCGCCGGGCATGTCCAGCCTGGCGGTGGATCGGTAGATCTCGCCGGGACGCGCGGGACGGCCGAGACTGATCACGGTCTGGAGGGTTGTCGTGGCGAGGATCCGGACGCCCAGCACGCAGGGCTGATCGGCAGCGCACGACCCCAGAGACTCGATCCCGGAAATCCCAATCGGGCCCGAATCCCCCTGCCACGGCAGATCCGCGCGGTCCCCGGTCGGGGTGGCCGCAGGGCTCGGGGTGCTGCTGGAGGTCAGCGTGGTGTCCAGGACCGAGGCGGGGATGGTGGTGAAGGTTCCGACACGGCTGGGCGACGCCGGTTCGGTGACGATGCGGATCGGCAGCCCCGCCGAACGCAGTTCGGAGTTGTAGACGCGGGGGTCCGCGTGTGGGTCCTTGACCACGACCATGAAGAAGTCGCCCTCACGCCTGATGTCGAGGGCCGCCTGCGCGGGCGCGGTCAGCGCCCAGGCCAGGACCACCGCGAAACTGGCGGGCAGCAGCGCCCACATCCGCCGTTTGCGTATCCGGGTGGCGGGCACCGGAACCGGGGTAGGAGGCACGGCGGCCGGAATCTGGGCTGCGGCCGGAAGCCGGGTGATCTCGTCGAGGAGTTCGCGGCTCCCGGGGGTCAGGCCAGGGCCTGGGTCGCGGGCGAGACCGGCGACAAGGTGGTCGATTTTGGGCGTCATGACTGGCCTTCCGCGAGCTTGACGGCGCGGGAGCCGTACCTGGACAGATCGAGGCCGGCGGAGTCGAGTTCTCTGGCCAGGCGTTTTCTGGCGCGGTGCAGGCGGATTCGGGCCGCGCCCTGGGAGCAGCCGAGCACGGTCGCGATCTCGGGGGCGGTCAGGCCCTCCCAGCTGACCAGCGACAGCAGTTCGCGGTCGTCGGGGCTCAGCCGGCCGAACGCGGCGCGCACGGCGTCCTGGTCGGCGGCGGGCGTGCCCTCGTCCCAGACCGTCAGCTCCTCGCGGAGCCGGAGCGCGAGGGCCGACCGGCGGGATTCGCCCCGGCGCTGGTTGGCCAGGACGCGGCGGGCGACGCCGTACAGCCAGAGGCGGGCCTGCGGCCCGGCCGGGAGCTCGTCGATCCGCCGCCATGCGGTGGTGAAGGTCTCCGCGATCGCGTCGGCCGCGTCGTCCGGCGAGTCCGTACGGCGGCGGACGTAGGCCAGTAAATCCGGATAATGCGCGAGGTAGAGCTCCTCGAACCGCTGCCTGAGGCCCACATCGCACCCTTCCGGAGGTGACACTTCATTCCTACACATGTCCGGAAGGGCACGAGTGTTTCAGCCTTTATGCGATTACCTGCCGGACGCCTCGGCGTTCCAGCGAACGGCTGATGATCAGCCGCTGGATCTCGCTGGTCCCCTCCCAGATCCGGTCCACCCGGAGCTCGCGCAGGAACCGCTCCGCCACATTGGTACGGATATATCCCCGCCCCCCGAAGGTCTGCACCGCCCGGTCAGCGCACCGATAGGCGGCCTCGCTGGCGAAAAGCTTCGCCACGGACGCCTTGGCGTGCACGATCTTCCGGTCCGCGCCGGAGTCGGCCAGGGCGGCCACCTCGTGCACGAGCAGCCGCGCGGCGGTGGCGTCGGCGGCCGAGTCGGCCAGCGGGAAGGCGACCCCCTGGTGGTCGATCAGCCGGGCTCCCCCTTGCTCACGAGTCCCGGCCCAGGCCACCGCCTCCTCCAGCAGCCGTCCCATGGCCGCGACACAGTGCACGGCGATACCCAGACGTTCCTCCACGAACCAGCTCTGCTGCAGCGCATCGGCCTGCCCGAGGCCGCCGAGCACCGCGTCCCCCGGCACCCGCACATCGGTCAGCCGCACGGTGGGATGCCCATGCGGGAAGGTATGCGTGAACAACGGCTCATCCACGAATTCGACGCCCTCGGCATCGGCATCGACGATGAATAGCGTCGGCCCATGCCCCTCGACCACCGCCACCACGATGTGCGCCGCGGCCACGTCCCCGCTGGTCACGAACCATTTCTCACCGTTCAGGACCCATTCGTCCCCGTCTTGTACGGCGGTGGTGGCGATACCGGACGGATCAGAACCCGCGTGCTCCTCGGTTACGGCGTAGGAGATCCAGGCGTCACCCTTCAACGCGGGACGCAGGTAACGATCGATCTGCTCGGGAGTTCCCGCCGCCAGCACGTTGTACGCATCCGGGACCCACCACCACAGACCATTGGTGTTCCTCCCAAGCTGCTCATGAACCACCACATAATCGACAGCGGACCACCCTTGGCCGCCATGCTCGGGCGCGTGCCGCCCCCCGTTGAGCCGAGCCGCCACCGCCGCTTTCATGATCTCTTGAACGTCCTGCTCGGGCAGCCGTCCCCCGGCCCGCTCGGCGGCTTCCTCACGCGGAATGAGGACGTCGTCCACGAACGCCTTGGCCCGCTCCCGCAACTCGACCTGCTCCGCCGTCAGCCGAACCAGCGACATACCGGACTCCCTTAAACTGATTGGTCACCCAGTCAAATAGGGAAGGTGAGGCCTGTCAAGCGTGCTCAGTAGAACAGCATGCGGACGTCGATGTCGTTCACGTATGGGAGGTCGGCCTCGCGCAGGTCGATCAATTCGAGGGCGCTGAGATTCCTCATGGAGTGGCGACGTTCCTGGGACACCCAAGCCGGCGACAACACCATCGCTCCTCACCGGCTTGATCGGGATCAGGCATGGTGATCGAGATAATGGGGCCATGGAGTTCTTCTGCTATCACCGCGACCGGCCCGGCTCGATAGCGTTGCGCGACAAGTTGCTGGAAGAGCACTGGTTCTACATGGACCGGTACGCGACGGAGATGATCGCCCGCGGCCCGACCCTCACCGACGACCGCGAACTGCCTACCGGCAGCGTGCATATCGTCGACGTGCCCGACCCCGCCGCCGCCCGCGCGTTCGCCTTCGACGAGCCCAACTACCAGGCCGGCGTGTACCGGGACGTAATGCTGCGCCGGTGGCGCAACATGTTGGGGCGCACCATGTGGGACTTCTCTGGCGGTCCGACTGCCGGCAACCGGTATCTGGTGCTCGGCCTCGGTTCGGGGCAGGCCGCCGACCTCACCGTGCCGGCCGACCGGGACGAACTGATCGCGTACGGGCCGCTGCTGTCCGACAACGGCGCCGCCTGGCTGGGTACGGCGGTGCTGCTCCGGGCGCCGGACCCGGACACGGCACGCGCCATCTTGACCCCGGACCGGTACGCCGACGTCGAGGTGCACCACTGGCAGTTCGGCGGACGGCCGTCATGACCCGAGGACGCGCTTGTCGTACCTGACGCCAAGGAGCTTGACCGATCACCGGCGCACCAACCTGCCACTAAAACGGCGCCGTAGCGAACGCCGGGGCAGGTGGACGAGGCGCTGGGATTCAGGCGGGGAAGGCGGAGCGGGGGATGCCGACCTCGTGGGTGGCGGCGATGCGGGCGTGTTCGAGGAGGCGTTTGCGGGACATCGCGCCGGAGTGCAGCGTGTAGCGGACGACGAGGCCGTCGAGCATGCCGTCGAGGCGTTCGGCCGCGCCCATGGGGTCGTCGCAGAAGAACTCGCCCTTGTCGACGCCTTCGGAGATGACCTCGGCGAGGATCTCGATCCAGCCGCCCTCGAGTTCGAGCAGGATCTCGCGGACGTGGGGCTCGCGGACGCCGAGGGCCCAGGCGTCCAGCCAGAGGATCCAGCTCTGGTCGGAGCGGGAGCTGGGAATGTAGTAGCGCAGCACCCGATCGAGGCGCTGCACAGCCGTGCCGGGACCGCTGATGATCTCGCGGAGGCGTTTGACCTCGGTTTCCGAGGTGGCTCGGAGCATCGCGGTGATGAGATCGTCTTTGGTGGCGAAATGGTAGTGGATCAAGCCACCGCTGACATTGGTGGCCTTCGCGATGTCGGCGACCCTGGTGCTCGCCAGGCCTCGCTCCAGCACGACACGCCGGGCGGCGTCCAGCAGTTCGGCCCGGCGCTGATCAGCCTGATCGGCCCGGCTACTCCGGGCGCCCTCCGCACTGCGCACGCCGCCAAGACTACCGCAGCGATCGGCGGCACACGGGCGCGACGATACAACCCTAGCCTTGACGGTTGACTGGTCAACCAACCAGTGTAGAGAGGGTGAAACCCGCCCGGCTGCTCGCTCCCAGATCCGTCGCCGTGGTCGGCGCCTCCACCCGCCCCGGCTCGTACGGAAACCAGGCCGTGGCCAACCTGGTGAGCGCGGGATTCCCCGGCCCGATCTTCGGCGTGCATCCGACGGCGGCCGAGGTGCACGGGGTGCCGTGTGTGCCTCGCATCTCCGATCTGCCGCTGGCTCCGGACGCGCTGGTCATCGCCACTCCGGCGGCGAGCGTGCCCGCCCTGGTGGCGGAGGCGGGGGCGTTCGGCTGCGGCGGAGCCGTCGTGCTGGCCGCCGGATTCGCGGAGATCGCCGAAGGCCGCCTGCTTCAGGATGAGCTCGCCAGGCAGGCCCGGCTGCATCGCCTGCCCATCTGCGGGCCCAACGGCAACGGCATCGTGTCCGTGGTGAATCGGGCCCCCCTCTGGGGCGACGCCTACACCGCCCGACGCCCCGGCCCCGTCGCGTTGATCTCACAGAGCGGCAATGTCGCCGTCAACGCCCTGCTCAGCACCCGGGCGCTCGGCCTGCACACGGTCATCTCCTGCGGCAACCAGGCCGTCCTCGACGCCGCCGACTACCTGACCGCCCTGGCCCGGCTGGACGGCGTCCGCTCAGTGGCCCTCTACCTGGAAGACGAAGCCGACGGCCACCGCCTGGCCACCGCCCTGGCCGACTGCGCCGACCACAGAATCGGCATCGCAGTCCTCAAAGCCGGCACCAGCCCCCTCGGCGCCTCAGCCGCCGCAGCCCACACCGGTTCGATCACCGGCGACTCCCGCGTCCTCCGCGCCTTGATCGAAGAAGCCGGCGGCGCCTGGGCCCACAACCCCCACGAACTCCTAGAACTCGCCAAAACCCTAGCCACCCCTCGACGACCCCACTCCTCCCCCACCACACCCATGGGT
>NZ_BLAE01000026.1:0-15306 GCF_009687865.1 Acrocarpospora macrocephala | reverse complement strand
GGTACGAGCAAAACCGTGATTCCCCCACCCACCCATCCCTCCGTTTCCCCCGGGCTCCGCCCGTCCCCGCCCGCTTCGCTGGAGGATGTGTCCGAAGGCCCGGTGGTTCTCCCACCCACCCATCCCTCCGTTTCCCCCGGGCTCCGCCCGTCCCCGCCGCCCCCGTGGTTG
Source organism: Acrocarpospora macrocephala (assembly GCF_009687865.1). Classification (GTDB taxonomy): domain Bacteria; phylum Actinomycetota; class Actinomycetes; order Streptosporangiales; family Streptosporangiaceae; genus Acrocarpospora; species Acrocarpospora macrocephala. The sequence goes on along the minus strand of NZ_BLAE01000026.1, from coordinate 15,135 downwards.
CCCGCGCAAAACGACAACCACCACCCGGTGGTTCTCCCGCCCACTCCGCCCTTTGATTTCCCCCGGGCTACAGCGGGGGCGGGCGGAGCCCGAGATAGATCAAAGGGCTGGGTGGGCGGGAAATACACCGCAACCAATGTCGGGGTTCTTGTGGTGACGTGTTCTGGTGGGGACGCCGCGACGGCTGCCGACGAAGCGGAGCGTCTGGGGGTGTGGTTGCCGCAGTTGGGGGCGGCGACTGTGGCGGCGCTCGGGGAAGTGTTGCCGTCCACGGCGACGGCGGGGAATCCGTTGGACTACACGGCGGTGATTTTCGGGGAGACCGAACGGACGGCCGATCTCATCACGGTCGGCGCACGGGATGATGCCATCGGCCCCGTTCTGGTCTACTACGACCGTCCTGCCCGGATGACCGAGGACGCGGCGGAGAGCTGGAACGGCGCGCTGGATGGCGTGATCCTGGCCGCCTCCCGATTGGATCAGCCGGTTATCGTCGCCTCAACGCTGCCCGAACTGATGCCAGAAGACACCGCCGAACGACTGGCCGAGCACGGCATCGTCGCCGTGGCCGGGCTCAGTGAAGGCATCCTGTGCGCGGGCGCGCTCACCGTGCCACCCCCGGACGCGGCGCGACTTCGATCCATTGCGGCCACTATGAGCACCATCAGGCCGAAACCCACAGCGACGGCAAGCAGCGGTCCAACCTCGGCTGCCGGAAATAGGGGCGGCGTTCTCGAAAGTCCGGCCCGGACGCATAAGTGTCCAGGCGAAGCTTCGGGCCATTCAGGGCGGGCGGGCGATTCAAGCGAAACCTCCGGCCATTCGGCATGGACGGGCGGTTCAGGCGAAGCCTCCAACCATTCGGCATGGACGGGCGATTCAAGCGAAACCTCCAACCATTCGGCATGGACGGGCGATTCAAGCGAAACCTCCAACCATTCGGCATGGACGGGCGATTCAAGCGAAACCTCCAGCCACTCGGGATGGGTGGCTGAGCATGAGGCGAAGGAGATGCTTGTCGGGCGTGGGTTGGCTGTTCCTCGTGGGCGGGTGGTGCGGGATGTGGATGATGCCATGAGGGTTGCCGGTGAGTTGGGTGGGCCGGTGGCGCTGAAGGTCAGTTCACCATTTATCCAGCACAAGTCGGATATTTCGGCGCTTGTGTTGGGGGTGGAGGGGGACGCGGTCCGGGAGGCGTACAGGAGGGTTGAGGGGCTGGGCGGGGTCGTACTCGTCGAGGAGATGGTGTCGCCGGGTGTTGAGGTTTTGATCGCGGTGCGGCGGGATGGGGTCGTACCCGTCCTGGTGGTGGCTCTCGGTGGGGTATGGGTGGAGATCTTTGATGATGTGGTGCTGATACCGCTTCCCGCCGACGCGGATCGGGTGGAGCAAGCGGTGCGCCGGTTGCGGGCGGCTCCCCTGCTGGTCGGCGGCAGGGGACGTCCCGCTAGCGACATCCGGGCCCTGGCCGAGGTCGCGGCGACGGTCGGCGCGATGGCGCTGGAGGAAGGACTGGACCTCGTCGAACTCAACCCCGTCTTCGTCCACCCCGACGGCGTGACCGTGATCGACGCCGTCATCCGCCGCGGAACCTAACCCGCCGCACCGGTGTAAGCAAAGCATGAGACGACGCGATTTCCTGGGCATCTGCGGCGGAGTCGCCCTGATCGGAGCCTGCGGAGCCCCCGAAGCCCCGCGCACGACCACCACACCCGGCCACCTGCTCTACGCGGACACGAAATCCGGCCTATCTGTGATCAACACCGGCACCGGCCGGTCCCTCGCGGCGGCCACCATCGCCGACACGAGATGGAACCACCTCTACACCCTCTCCGGCCGCCAGCTGCTCACCCTGGACAGCGCGACCGGCCGCGAACTGGCCAGAACAACGCCACCCGAGGCCAAAGTCGTCAGAACCGTCTCGAACTCGGGCCGCCGCGTCGTCCTCGCCGACCCGCCCCCGCCCAACCCCTACGGCGCACCCGGCCGACCCCAGACCCGCCTGGTCATCGCCGACCCCACCGGCGAATGGCCCGCGAAGACGTACACGCTGAAAGGCAACTACGAACCCGACGCCTTCTCCAACGACGACGGCTTCCTGTTCGTCGTCGACTACCTCCCGGCGGACGCGCCCGAGGGCTACCGCGTCCGCATGCTCAACCTGAGCGACGGCTCCGTCAGCCCGGTCCTCACCCGGACGAAACAGGTCGTCCCCGCGGGCGCGGAGGAGATCATGCGCGGCAACGGCCGCCTGGGCGTCCCCTCCCCGCTCGGCGACCGCCTCTACACGCTCTACACCCACCAGCCCGACCACCTGCACACCCGCGACCTGGTCGCGGGCCGCTCCACCGGCGTACACGCCTTCGTGCACGTCCTCAGCCTGACCGAACACTGGGCTTACTGCCTGGACCTCCCGGAGCCCTTCGGCCACGGGCCTGCGGAGGGCCACGCCATCACCGTCTCCGACTCGGCCGTGTATGTCTTCGACACCGCGAGCGGCCGGGCCGTCCGCGCCGAAACCCCCGACCTGACGAACATCACCGAACAAACCATCCCCAAGTCCACCGGCCCGGCTTTCGCCGTGTCGGCCTCCGACGCCGTCCACCTGGCCGCCGGCGCAGAGCTCTTCACCGTCGACCGCGACACCCTGTCCGTACGCCGTGCGGGCCCCACCCCCGGCACCCCGCGCGGCCTCGCCCTAGGCCCAGCGGGCACCCTCTGGATGGGCATACCCGACGCAGCCGTCCACCTCGACGCCAAAACCGGCCGCGAACTCGCCCGCGTCGCCATCCCCGGCCTGATCACCCTCCGCCACGCACAACCGGCTGTCTAGCCAGCCGAATCGTGGCCCGAGTGCCACCACCCGGCGGCGAGGTCAACGTCACCTCGCCGCCCGCGTCCTTAACCGCCTGCGCCACGATCGCGAGCCCCAGCCCCGACCCCGGCAGGCTCCGCGCGGACGGCGACCGCCAGAACCGATCGAACACATGCGGAAGCTCATCCGCCGGAATCCCAGGCCCCTCATCGGCCACGGTCAACTCCCCGTCGCGCAACCGGACGGTCACCGTCCCCCCGGGCGGGCTGAACTTCACCGCGTTGTCGAGCACGTTCACCGCCGCCCGCGCGAGCCCCCGCGCGTCCCCGTGCACCCGCCACGGCCGCAGCTCCACCTCGAACCGCAGCCCAGGCCCACGCCGCCGCGCCCGCTCCACCGCCGCCGCGACCACCTCATGGAACTCCACATCCGTGGAAAGCTCCCCCGTCTCGGCATTCCTGGACAGCTCAAGCAGATCGCCGATCAAGCTGGACATCTCCTCAAACTGCTCCTTCACGCTCACCAGCAGCAGCCGCTTGGCCTCGGGATCGAGCGGCCGCCCGGTGTTCTCGCTCCGCAGCAGCAGGTCGATGTTGGTGCGCAAGCTGGTCAGCGGCGTCCGCAACTCGTGCCCCGCGTCCGCGATGAGCTGCCGCTGCCGGTCCCGCGAACTGGACAGCGCGGTGGTCATGGTGTTGAACGACGTGCTCAGGCGGGCGATCTCGTCGGTGCCCTCGACCGGGATCCGCACCGCCAGGTCATCAGTGCGCGCGATGTGCTCGACCGCGCTGGTCAACCGCCCAACGGGACGCAGGGCAGTACGAGCCAGCCAGAGGCCGGCCAGAGCGGCCCCGAGCACCCCGACGGCGGAGACGACGGTGAGCACCGCGCCGAGGACCCGCAGACCCGCGTCCATGTCCTCAACCGACCGGAACGTACTGACCGCGACACCGGGATGCGAACGGCATTGCGAGGTGTAGACGAGCACAGGCATGCCGTCGTCGGTGACGGCGTTACGGGTGATCGGCTCCCCGCCCGACACCAGGGCCCGCTCCGCGTCGGTGGGCGCGACCTGCCCGTACCCGCCCGAGCAGACCCGGCCGTCGGCACGGATGACCTGCCAGCCACGCCCGGACGGGTCCCATTTGGGCGCCCCGCCCAGACTGTGACCACACGCCTCCAGCGCCCATTGCACCTGATCGGCGGGAACCGGCCGTTCGATCGACTCGATGATCTGGCGGCGCAGTAAATCGTGCACGACCAGCCAGCTGGCTCCGGCGCAGACGGCGATGGCGACCGCGACGGCGACCGCGATGAGCAGGGTCAGCCGCCCGCGCAGGCTCACGGGGTGGCCCGGAGCACGTACCCCACCCCGCGCACGGTGTGGATCAACCGCGGCAGCTCGCCCGCCTCGGTCTTGCGGCGCAGGTACATCACGTAGACGTCGAGGGAGTTGGAGGACGGCTCGAAGTCGAAACCCCACACCTGGCTGAGGATCTGCTCCCGGGTGAGAACCTGGCGGGGATGGGCGAGAAAGAGCTCGAGCAGCAGGTATTCGGTCCTGGTCAGGTCGAGGCGGCGGCCGTCGCGGGTGACCTCGCGGCTGGCGGTGTCCATCCGCAACCCGTCGTAGACCAGCACGGACCCGCCCATCGGAGCCGACAGCGCGCTGCGGCGCAACAAGGCCCGGACCCGGGCGAAAAGCTCGTCCAGCTCGAACGGTTTGACCAGGTAATCATCCGCACCCGCGTCCAGCCCTGAGACCCGGTCCCCGACCGCGTCCCTGGCCGTGAGCATCAGCACGGGCACGTGGTTCCCGCCATGGCGGAGCCTGCGGCAGGCGGTCAGCCCGTCCATGCGCGGCATCATGACGTCCAGCAGCACCGCGTCGTACGGCTCCCGCGCCAACTCCCCCAGCGCGGTCTGCCCATCGGCCACGGTGACGACCTGGTAACCCTCGAACTCCAGGCTGCTCCGCAACGCCTGCCGCAGCGCCGGCTCGTCATCCACGACCAGCAGCCGTGCGGTGTCCTCACTCACGCTCCCCACGGTATCGAGAGAGGATGAGAACAGCGTTAACCCAGAACCGCCATTGCCGCGTTATGTCCGGGAATGCCGGAAACGCCGCCACCGCGTCTGGCTCCGGCGCCGCAGAGCAGCAGGCGCTCGTGGGCGGTCTCGACGCCCCACTTCCCGTCCTCGGCGGACTCGGCGAACGGCCAGGTCAGATCGCGATGGAAGATGTGCCCGCCCGGGAGCCCCGCCTCGCGTTCCAGGTCGACCGGGGTCTTGGCCTCCAGACAGAGCTCCCCGGCGGGGGTTCTGAGCAGGCAGGACTCGATCGGCTCGGCGAGCACGCTGTCGATGGAGGCGATCGTGCGGCGCAGCGCCTCCTCCTTGGCGCCGTCCCGGTCGAACAGCCGGGCGGGCATGTGCAGGCCGAACAGCGTCATGGTCTGCGCGCCGGACGCGCGCAGGTCCGTACCGAGGATGGACGGGTCGGTGAGCGAGTGGCAGTAGACCTCGGCGGGCGGCAGGTCGGGCACGCGACCGGCGGCGGCCTGGGCGTAGGCGGCGGCGAGCTGGTCGCGGCTCTCGTTGATGTGGAAGGTTCCGCTGAACGCCTCGCGCGGGTCGACCGAGCCGTCCTTCAGCCGGGGCAGCCGGGACAGCACCATGTTGACCTTCAGCTGCGCGCCCTCCGGGCGTTCGGGCGGCTCGCCGAGCAGCCGGGACAGGACGGCGGGCGGCAGGTTGGCCAGCACGTGCCCTCCGGTGACGGTGTGCTCCCCCGCCGAGTCGCGGAACGTGACCTCGCCGGTGCCGGGATCGATGGACACGACCTCGGCCCCCGTGCAGATCTCCGCGCCACTGGCCCGGGCGATCGCGGCCAACCCGCCGGAGACCGCGCCCATGCCGCCCACGGGGACGTTCCAGTCGCCCGTGCCGTCGCCGACCACGTGGTAGAAGAAACACTTGTTGGCCAGCAGATCCACGTCCGGATCGGCGAACGTCCCGATCAGCGCGTCGGTCAGCGCCACGCCGCGCACGGTGTCGTCGCCGAACCGCTCGCCCACGACCGCGCCGATGGGCCGCTCGAACAGGTCCCGCCACGCCTCCTCGTCGGCCACGACCGCGCGCAGTCCCGCCCGATCCCGCAACGGCTCCAGCAACGTGGGCGCGACCCGCGCCGCCACACCGGCGGTCATCGCGTAGAACCGCTTCCAGGCGTCCAGATCCTTGGTGCCGCCGGTGACGGCCGCGAACGAGGATTCCGTACGGCCGGCGTCGCCGTTGTCCACCAGCAGCCCCGTCTCCCCCACCGGCGTGTACGACGCGAACCGCCGCGTCCGCAGCTCGAGCGCGAGCCCGAGATCCTTCACCACCTTGGCCGGCAGCAGGCTCACCAGATACGAATACCGGGAGACCCGCGCGTCCACGCCGGGAAACGCCTGCGCCGAGACGGCAAGCCCGCCCAGGTGCCCGAACCGTTCCAGCACCAGTACCCGCCGCCCGGCCTTGGCCAGGTAGGCGGCCGCGACCAGCCCGTTGTGACCGCCACCCGCGACGACGACGTCATACCGCGAAGCCTTCATGTGTCCTCCTCGTGAGCCACCGGGAAATACGAAACCCGGATCGCTCAGAGGCCGGTCTGCCAGTGGGGGACGGGGCGGAGGGCGCTCACGGCGAGGGACACCATGGCCCGACATTACCCCGGGCGTTAAATTGTGGCCAGAGGTGGTTTGCGCTGGTCGGATAGGCGAAACTGACCGATTACTCAGCGCGTTGGACGACCACTGCCTGGCGTGGATCCCCGAAATGGACTGGAGAGTCATGATCAAGCGTTCCGACGAGGTGGCGACCGCGCTGAGCGAGGGCAGGCCGGTGGTCGCGCTGGAGTCGACGATCATCTCGCACGGCCTGCCGCAGCCGCGCAACCTGAAGGTGGCGGCCGAGCTGGAGGAGATCGTGCGGGCGGCCGGCGCCGTCCCCGCGACGATCGCGGTGCTGGACGGCGTGCCGAGGGCCGGTCTGGACAAGGGCGAGCTGGAGCGGATCGCCACCGAGCCCGGCCTGCGCAAGCTGGGCTTCCGCGACCTGGCCCCGGCGGCGGCCCTGGGCGTGAGCGGCGCGACCACCGTGTCGGCGACCTCGTTCCTGGCCGCGCGGGCCGGGATCCGGGTGTTCGCCACCGGCGGCCTGGGCGGGGTGCACCGAGGCTGGACCACCGTGCAGGACGAGTCCGCCGACCTGGACACGCTCAGCCGGACCCGGATCACCGTGGTGTGCGCGGGCGTGAAGTCCATCCTGGACGTCCCGGCCACCCTGCAGCGCCTGGAGACCCGCCAGGTGGCCGTGGTCGGCTACCGCACCGACGAGTTCCCCGGCTTCTACCTGACCACTTCCGGCGAACCGGTCGACTGGCGGATCGAAACCCCCGCGGAAGCCGCCGGGATCATGCGCGCCCAGGACCGCCTGGGCGGCCCCGAAACCGCCCTGATCGTCGCGAACCCCGTCCCCGAGGCGGAACAGCTCGACCCCGCGCTGCACGACCGCGTGCTCGCCGAGGCGCTGCGCGCCGCCGACGCCGAGGGCGTCACCGGCCAGGCCATCACCCCGTTCCTGCTCGAATATCTGGTACGGGCCACTTCGGGCGCGTCCCTGGAGGCGAATCTGGCGGCCGTACGCGGAAATGTCGCCCTCGCCACGGAGATCGCTCAGTCCTGGGCCCAGGGCTGAGCGTGGGCCTGCTGGTGATCGGTGACATCGTCACCGACGTCGTCGCGCTGCATCACGTACCTCTCCGCAGCGGCACCGACACCGAGGCCGACATCGTGCTCCGGCCAGGAGGATCCGGCGCCAACACGGCCGCCTGGGCCGCGTACCTGGGCGCGGACGCCCGCCTGCTGGCCCGCGCGGGCTACGACACCGCCGAGTGGCATATCGCCGAACTCGCCCGCGCCGGGGTGCGCCCGCACATCGTGATCGACCCCGGCCACCCGACCGCGGTCGTCATCGCGATGGTCGACGCGACCGGGGAACGTTCCTTCCTGACCAACCGCGGGGCCAGCCGCCTGCTGGGCCCCGCCGACTGGTCGGATGACCTGCTCGACGGCGTACGGCACCTGCACCTGTCCGCCTACACCCTGTTCGCGACACCCGGCCTGGAACTGGTCAGACTCGCGATTCAGGCGGCAACCGGACGGGGAGTGACGATCAGCGTGGATCCCGCCTCAACCGGATTCCTCAGAGATTTCGGTGTGGCCCGATTCCTCCGTGAGACCGCTGAGGCGAGTATCGTCATCCCCAACCGGGACGAGGCACTCCTGCTGACCGGCGAGACCGAACCAGAGGCCGCTGCGGCACGACTCAGCGACCGGTACGGCACGGCCGCCGTCAAGCTGGGAGCCTCCGGTGCGATCCTCGCGGAACAGGGCGGGATCGTGTCACGCGCCACGTTCCGGGCGCCCGGGGACGCCGTCTTTTCGACGGTCGACACGACGGGTGCGGGTGACGCGTTCGCGGCGGGATTCCTCGCCGCGAGGCTGGCCGGATTTCCGGCCCCGGAGAGTGTGGAAGCCGGTTGCCGCGCAGGTGCGGAGGCGGTCGGCGCAGTTGGCGGGCGGCCTCCCGGCCGTTCCGTGCCGAGGGAAGCTTTACCCTATTGACACCAATTGATAGCTTGCGGCGTAAGCTGCACCATTAGCAACAAGCGTCACTCTCGGGAGGGTGCGGTCAACCGATGGACGCCGAGTCAACGATCTGCCTGAGCGATCTGGTTCCGGCCCTGCGCTGGTCCCGGCCCCAGCAGGTCGCCGAGGTGCTGGCCGATCCCCGGCTGCCCGGCGGCTGGTGGGGTTCGGTGGCGCTGGGCCGTGCCCTGGGGACGACCGGCCTCGACTGGCTCTGCGACCGGCTGGCCCGCCTCGCGATGAGCCGCTGGGACCATGTCACGCTGACCGATCTGCTGCCCGCGCTGCAGGTCCACTCGGTGGACCCGGCGCTGCCCGGCTGGCCGGAACCGGCGAAATCGGTGATCACGGGATTGGGCGGCTGGCATCGGCTGCGGCGGCTCACGCCCGGCGATCTGCAGGGGCCTTCGACCCCGGCGACGCCGGAAGCCGTACTTACCATCGTGTTCCGAGAAATTTTCAGTCATATCCGGATTGACGCGCCGCTGGCCGAGCAGGCGCCCGCCCAGGCTCCGATACCCGCTGTGGTGTCCCGGCCGGCGCTCACCCCGGCTCCCGCTGGGTATCCGACCGGCGAGTTCGCCGCGCCCGCGCAGGTTCCGGCCGCGCGCAACGGGCGCGCCGAGACCGGTCCGATGCCGGCCGTGGCCCCCAGGCCCGCCACGCCTGCCGCCGCCACACCCCCGGCCGCCGCCGCGTCTCCCGCGCCGCCCGCCGTCCAGCCCTCGGCCCAGCCCTCCGTTCCGCCTTCGCTTCAGCCGGACGCTCCGTTGGCCGCGCCGGTGTCGGCCGCCGAACATCCGATGGTCTCGCTCGTGGACAGCCTGTTCCGGGAGTGGAACCCGCTGGAGCGGTCGGTCGCCGCCGAGCGGCTGTTCGCGGCCGAGCCGGTCAGCCTGCGTACGCTCGCCCACCAGCTGAACGTGGACCGGGACGTGCTGTCCCAGGCGCAGCGGGCCGCCGAGGAGCGGGTGCTGCTGTGGCTGCGCTCGCCCGACTCGGCCGCGCTGACCGGCCACCTGTTCGGCCTCACCGAGTGGCTGGGCACCGCCGCCACCCAGGACCAGCTGATCGGCGCCGACCCGTCGCATCCGATCGAGGTGCCCTCGCTCCGCACCCAGCTGTGGCGGGTGCTGGTCACGCTCATGCCGGACCGGCGCCTCCAGGACGGCTGGCTGGTCGTCGGCGACCTGGGCGGGCTGCGCGAGCGGACCAGGCAGGTGCTGGCGAGCAAGACCGGCGACTCCGATGTCATCGAACTACTCGGCCAGCTCGGCATCCGGGCGCACTCGGCCAAGGCCTGGATGGAGTCCATGCCACAACCTCCACAGCAGCGCCCCGGCTCCCCTGCCGCTCCCGCCGGGCCGCCGGACCCGCAGTCGCCGTTGCCGCGCCGTACGCCGGGTGCGAACGGCCATCAGCAGCGCGGCGGCATGCCGATACCGTCCATGGCCAACAGCGGGCCCGACCCCGCGACGGCGCTGGCGGCGCTCAACGCGCTGACCGGCCAGCCGCGCCCACACCTGGTGCCCAGCCCGCGGACCACCGCCAGCCCGTCCTCCGACCCGCGCCGCTGGCAGCGCATCGACGTGACCAGCGGCCACCTTCGGGGCGAGCCGGTGGCCGTGCCGGAGGGGTACGCGGCCCAGCTCGGCATGCGCCCCGGCACCCTGCTGTCGGTGACCGGACCCGGCGACAACGCGGTCGTCCTGGTCTGGCGGGACCGCCAGCCGGTGTTCGACTCGCTCCAGCCGGTCCTGATGCGGCTGAACGCCCGCCCAGGCGACTCCGTCTACGTGACCGTGGACGGATACCGCCTGGACGCCCAACTAACGTCCTGATTATTCCTGACACGCCCCCAAGCGTTCACTCACGCTTCTGGACGTACCTCTATCGCAGGTGACCTTGCCGCCGCCCTGCTACACCTGACCCTGCAGGACGTCACTTTGGCGGACATGACCTGCCGGGCGTCACCCTGGCGGACGTGGCCCTGCCGGACGTCACCTTGTCGAACGTCCCCTGGCGGACGTGACCGTGACGCCCGGCAGGTCACTTCGTCGAACGTGATCTGCTGGGCGTCACCTTGTCGGACGTCCTCTGGCGGACGTCAGCCCCCTGCCGGACGTCAGCCTGCTGGCGGAGTTGCCGAGGGCGGCGTGACCGGTGGCCGGGTCAGCATTTTGCGGTAGTACGTGGCGGAGACGTCATATCCGAGGGCCCGGTAGAACTCGGCCGCCCGTCGCGTGGCCAGGGCGACATATCCGGCGTCCCTCGTCCGTGCCCACGCCTCGAACTCCTCCAGCAGCAGCCGCCCGAGGCCATGCCGCCGGAACCCGCCCTCGATCATGGCCTCCTCCACCCATGCCACCCGCCCGTTGGCGAACAACGTCAGATGGGTGAACCCCAGCAGATACCCCCGAACCACCCCGTCAACAGTGGCCACCATCAGGAACGCGTCCTCGTTCTCCATCAGCTGCGGCAGGGCCGCGTCGAACGGAGCCCGTTCCGGCCGGAACGACAAGGCGAACTCCCGCGCGAGCGCGAATATCTGGTCGGCATCGGTCTTCTCGGCCCTGCGCAGCTGGAGATCATCGCCCGTCATGAGAGGACTCTAGAATTCGCACGCCAAATACGTCCATCATCACCATGACCGCAACAACCGGTTAGGACCGAAATTCAAGCCCGACGACGGTGAACCCAGGCCCGGAGGACCGGATTGTGGGGAATCATCCGGCGACGGCAGGAGGACAGGACGTCAACCCGGTCGGCCCTTCGCCGATGAGGTTGGCGACCTCCAGGACACTCGTGTCGGCCGCGAACAGCTTCTCCGCAGGGCTGCCGGTCCGGTTGCCGAACGGGCCTCGCGAACAGCTTTCACCGCGGCGAAAGCTGCGCACTGGGACATGCTGCTGGAGCGGCGCTCGATCGAGGACCTCGAAGAGGTGCTGAACGAGCGTCTGGCGATTCTCCGGGCGCAGCTTTCGCCGCGGCGGTCCCGGACCGGCAGCGGATGCCGGCGTCGACGAGGTCTTGCACGGCTGACGGGCACTCTCAGGGGCGTTAACGGAGGGACGAGCGTGCGGTGGGAGCCAGTCGCAACCGCTGCGGTGGGCCGGCGAGCGTCGCCGACAGGCCCGGGAGCACGTCGGTTTGCCACTGGCGGGAGCCGTCGAGGCGACGCAGGTGGTCGTCGAGGTGGGCCTGATCGGCGAAGCGTGCGAACCAGACGAAGACGTTCTCGCCGGTGCGTACCGGTAGGGCGGGGAAAGTGTTGGGCGAGTGCTCGCTCTGCAGCCAGGCCACGGGTGTGGCGCCTGTGTCGGCCAGGGCTGGCCGTACCCGCTGGTGGAAGAAGTCGGCGAACGCCGTATCGAACGGCCGGTCGCGCTGATAGACCGTCGCCAGGACGCGCGAGGGCGGCGCTGGAGCATCGGCCGGGGGCCTGGCGATGGTGGGGGCGGGGAATCCGGAGTGCCCTGGCACCGGCCGCAGGAGCAGCACGTCGTCAGAGTCGATCATCGTGGCGTTGGCCTGTGCGCTGTGCGCCCGCCAGACCGGTCCGGTGTAGAAGCGGCCCAGCGCCTGTGCCCGGCCCGGCATGTCGTTGAATCCGCGCAGCCAGACGAAGCGATCGGGGTCGTCCAGGTCCCGGAACTGCCCCAGGATCGTCATACCGACAGCTTCCTGGGTTTCGACGAACTCGCGGTCGAACAGGTCGATCAGCACCTCGCGCTGACCGGGGTGCAGCGTGTACTGCCGCAGTTCAACGATCGGGCATCGCACCGAGTCGCCGGTCACCAGGATCCCTCCATCTGCTGGAACATTCTTTGTTACAACTAAGGGCGCATCGGCGGGGCGGGCCATCTTCCATGGGGGCTCAACGCACGCGCAGGGTCTCGCGCAACACGTCGGCTATCGAGGTGGCGGCCAGCTCCTGCCGTACGGCCTGCTCGACCCGGTCGTAGATCTCCCCCAGCGCGGGCCGGATGCCCCGCCCAACCGGGCACTCCAGGTTGGGCTCGGTACGGTGCATGCCGAAGGGCGGCTCCTGCTCCACGGCGTCGTACACCTCCAGCAGCGTGATGCTCTCGGGCGCCCGGGCCAGACTCCACCCCGCACCCGCGCCATGACGCACGTTCACCAGACCTGAACGCCGCAGGTCGCCAAGGCTACGCCGGATGATCACCGGGTTGGTGTTCACACTGGCCGCGACCTGCTCGGAGGTCAAAATCTCCTGTCCACGCCGCTGCGCCAGCGCCAGCCACGCCAGCGCGTGCGCGGCGATCGTCAACCGGCTGTTCGCAGCCATCACCCCTCCTTGTCGTAACATTTTCTGTTACACCGGAGGAGCGGTCAAGCCACTCGCCACCCCAATCCGCGAACAGGGTGAGTCTGCCATGACTGGACGGCGCCGCCTCGCCCCAGGGCACCTGAGCACCATCCCGGCGGGTTGTGGATGGCCTAGTCGCTCGGCGGCCATCAGGCGCTAGGCGTCTGTGCGTCGAACTCGGCGAGCAGTGCATCTCCGCCCTGCTGGCCCGCCGCCCGACGCCGCTGACCAGCACAGCCTCAAAGTCGCCGCCGGTCAGGCAGATGAGTTGACCCCTCGGCGGCGACCGTGATCTACCGCAGAGCTACTTGGCGGCTGGGGCACGTTCTAGAGAAGACAGCCCACTCGGAGACGTCGTCGTCGAACCCGGCCGCCAGGAGCTCGGCGGCGGCGCGGGTCGGCTGTTGACGCGGCGCCGGTCCGGCCCGCCGCTACGGGGCCGGCTTGACGTTCTTCATCGTGAAGTGCGAGGTGACGCCCTTGACACGGGGGATGGTCATGACGCGTCGGCTGAGGAAGGTCTCGTAGGCGGCCAGGTCGGCGACGGCCACGCGCACGAAGTAGTCGGGGGTGCCGAACAGGCGGCGTAGCTCGATGACCTCCTCGGCCTGCGCCAGGGTCTGCTCGAAGCGCTCGACGGTCTCCGCGTCCTGGGCCTCGAGGGTGAGGTCGATCAGGACCTCGAAGGACCGCCCCACGGCGGCGGGGTCGATGACGGCCCGGTAGCCGCGGATGACGCCGTCGGCCTCCAGCCGCTGGACGCGCCTCAGGCACGGCCCGGTGGTGAGCCCGACCCGGTGGGCCAGCTCGACATTCGTCAGCCGCCCGTCCCGCTCCAACTCAGCAATGATTGCTCTATCCGTGGCATCCACAGTCAGAATATTGCACCATGGGCAGCAAAGTGAGCAATATTCGCAACCACATGGCGCGGGTTCTGCGAGACCATTGGTGGGTGCGACAAGACGTTCCAACCCAGATGACCACCCCGGCTCGGCGACAGCAGATCGCCGCAGGGGCGCGCGATTCCTTCTCCGCAGGGCTGGGGATCTTCCCACTGGGGATCGCGCTTGGCCTCCTGGTCATCCAGGCCGACCTTCCGTGGTGGCTCGCACCCGCCCTGTCCCTGTCCGCGTTCGCCGGCTCCCTGGAACTGCTGCTGGTGGGCATGATGGCCACCGTCACACCACTGGCCGCGGTCACGCTGACCGTCCTGGTGGTCAACTTCCGACACGTCTTCTATGCCTTCTCGTTTCCCCTCCATCTGGTCAAGCACCCGCTCGCGAAGGCGTACGCCGTCTACGCGATGATCGACGAGGCATACGCGGTCAACGCCGCCCTGCCCGAGGCGGAGCGCTCGGCTCCCCGCCTGCTGGCGATGCAGATTGCCTGCGAGACCTACTGGGTCGGCGGCGGCCTGCTCGGCGTCGCCCTCGGCGCGGCGCTGCCCGCGCCGATCAAGGGCCTGGAATTCGCCCTGTGCGCCCTGTTCACCGTGCTCACCCTGGACGCCTTCCGCTCCCGCCGCGAGCTCCCCTCGGTACTACTCGCCGTGGCAAGCGTCGCGGTCGCGGTCGTGCTGGCCCCCAGCGTGGCCCTGTTCACCGCACTGCTGCTATTCGTCGCCCTGCTGACGGCCCGCCTCGCCCTCACCGCCCGCCGACCTGCCAAGGATGCCGCCGGTGCCTAGCACCTCCTACCTCATCGCCGTCCTCGTAATCGTCTTCACCATCACCTTGGCCCTGCGCGCCATACCCTTCGCGGTGCTGCGCATGCTGCGCACCTCGGCGATCGTGCGGCAGCTGTCGGTGTGGATGCCGGTGGGCATCCTCGCGATCCTCGCCGTAACCGCCCTGCGCGGCACCATCACCGCCGAACCGCACACAACGCTGTACGCGCTGCTCGCGGTCGCCGTAACCGCCGGCACCCACCTCGCCTTCGGCCGCCGCTCGATCCTGAGCGTCGGGATCGGCACCACCGTCTACGTCGTCCTCGTCAACGCCTTCTAGCCCCGTTTTCCGCACATGAGGATCTTTGGGATTCTTCGGTGTGTCGGGTTGGTCGTGGGCTCAGCAGTCGGCAGCCTGCTGGCGTGTGAGACAACCCGCGCAGTTCGGTATCCCGTCGGTCGAGAAACTGCTGGGGGCGTTGCCGGTGGTGGCCGGTTTCTGCTCCCGGTTGAAGATCCGTGATGTGGTCGATGCCGCCTGCCCGGTGCGTGACCTGGCCGGACTCACCCACGGACAGGTGATCGAGACGCTGGTGGCCAACCGGTTGACCTCTCCGGCTCCGCTGGGGCA
>NZ_BLAE01000025.1:116064-159672 GCF_009687865.1 Acrocarpospora macrocephala | reverse complement strand
CCCTTTGGGACGCTCGCGCTCGGCCCCATCGGCCTCCGGCCTCGCGCTCGGCCTCCTGCCTGGGCTCCGGTCTCGGTCTCGGGCTCCGGCGTGGGGGGTCGGCCTCCGGCCTGAGGATCGGCCTCCGGTTCGAAGGGTGCCTTCGGTCAGGGGCGAAGCCCAGGGTTGCCTCCGGCCGAGGGGGGCGGGCGGAGCCCGTGGGAAATCAACGGGCTGGGTGGGTGGGAGAACCACCTAGAGTTTGGTAGGTGGCGAGAAGCCCGGATTGTGATCAGAGCTGGGCGTTTTCGTTGTTCGGTGCGGCTATCGTGGCCGTTCATGCGGTTCGTCTTGAGGGTTGTTCCCATGCGGCTTCGGCGGGCGGTGCGGGCCCGGATCGATGCGCGTTACGTGACCAAAGCTGATCATCTGCGGGACATCAGGGATACCTTGTGGGAGGTCCAGATGTTGCGGCGGGAGGTTGTGGCGATGCGGCGGGAGCTGGATCGGTTGCGGGATCTCAAGACCGTCTGAGAGTTGGGGGCATGCGGGTTTATCTGTCGGTTGATATGGAGGGTGTCACCGGGCTGACCGATCCTGAGGAGATGCATGCGGGCGGCCGGGGGTATGAGCGCGGCTGCGAGCTGATGACGGGGGACGCCAACGCGGTGGTGGCGGGGGCGTTCGAGGCGGGGGCGCGGGCGGTTTTGCTCAATGACGCGCACGGGTCGACCAAGAACCTCCGGGTCGATCTGCTGGACCCGCGGGCCACGCTCATCAGAGGGCCGGGGAAGCCGCATCGCATGGCTCAGGGGTTGACCGCGGACTTCGACGCCGCCTGTTTCGTGGGATATCACGCCAGGGCAGGCGTGCCGCACGGGGTGCTCAACCACACGTGGATGGGTAAGGAGATCCACAACGTCTACCTCAACGACGAGATCTGCGGGGAGACGCGGCTGGTGGCGGGGTTCGCGGGAGCGCTGGGGGTGCCGGTGGCACTGGTCACGGGCGATGACGCGGTCTGCGAGGAGGCCGCGGAGTTGCTGGGCGAGGTGGAGACGGTCGCCGTCAAGAAGGGCGTGGATCGCTTCTCCGCCGAGTTGTTGCCGCCGTCGGTAGCCCAGGAGCGGATCAGAGAAGCAGCCGGGCGGGCGTTGAACCGGCTATCGGATTTTTCGCCATACGTGGTGCAGCCGCCGTACCGGCTGGGGGTGGAGTGGAACTCCACGGCGATCGCGGCGGGTTGCGCCCTGGTCCCGGGCACGCGCCTGGTCGGCCCCCGGCACACCGAGTTCGAGACCGGCGACTACCACGAGATCATGGCCCTCTTCGGCCTCTTCGCGATGATCGCCGGCCAGGTGGCCTGCGGCAGCGGAATCTACGGCTGACCGCTCAAGGAGAGACTCGATGACCGTCACCCGGCGCGCGCTGCTGATCGGACTGGGGGCCGCCGGAGGAGCGGGCGCCATGTACGCCGCCATGAATGTGCTCGGCTTAGCCCCCGGCGAGCAGCGCTCGGTCTTCGAAGCCCCGCGCCCGTCGGATTTCGCGTTACGCGGCAAGTCCGCCGCCAAAGTCGTCATCCTCGGCGCCGGCATCGCCGGCCTCACCTGTGCGTACGAACTAGGCAAAGCCGGATACGACTGCACGATCCTGGAGGCCGCCGACCGGATCGGCGGCCGGAACCTGACCCTGCGGGGCGGCGACCGGCTCACCGAGACCACCGGCGAGAAGCAGGCCGCACGCTTCGGCGAGGGCGTCTACTTCAACGCGGGCCCGGCCAGGATCGCCTCCTGGATGGTCACCCTCGACTACTGCCGCGAACTCGGCGTCCCCATCGAACCGTTCGTCAACGGCAACGCCTCCGCCTACATCTATACCTCCGGCATGAAGGCCCCCGTCCGCTATCGAACCGCCCGCGCCGATATCTTCGGCACCCTCTCCGAACTCCTCGCCAAAGCCACCAGCCAGGGCGCGCTCAACGACACCGTCCAGGAATCCGACAAGGAACTCCTGCTGGACTTCCTCCGCCAGTTCGGCGACCTCGGCGAGAAGACCACCTACGAGGGTTCGGAACGCCGCGGTTTCGCCACCTACCCCGGGGTGGAGGCCGGAACACCGCTCCCACCCCCGCCGCCGCTCAGCGAACTCCTCGGCTACCACCTCGGACCCGCGCTCACCTTCGACCTCTCCTCCGAGCAGGCCATGCCCATGTTCCAGCCGGTCGGCGGCATGGACTCGATCGTCACCGCCCTAGCCGACATGATCGGCCGGGACCGCATCCAGCTCTCCTCCCCGGTCTCCAAGGTCACCAACCTGGACGACGGGGTCGAGATCACCCACGCCGGCGGCACGATCAAAGCCGGTTACTGCGTCACCACCCTCCCCCCGCACCTGATGGCGAAGATCCCCGGCAACCTCGACACCCGCGTCCTGGCCGCCCTCCGCGCCGCCCAGCCCTTCGCCGCGGGAAAGCTCGGCCTGGAGTACGGCCGCCGCTGGTGGGAGCAGGAGGACCGCATCTACGGCGGCATCACCGAGACCGACCTCGACATCGCCCGCATCTGGTACCCGTCCGAAGGGTTCCACCGCCCCCGCGGCCTGGTCGTCGGCTACTACAACTTCGCCGCCGACGCCGACATCTACACCGCCCTAAAGCACCCCGCACGCCTGGAGAAGGCACTCACCCAAGGCGAACGCGTACACGGCCCCAAATACCGGAAAGACCTGCTCTCCAGCATCTCGATGGCCTGGTCCAACCGCCCCCACATCGAGGGCGCCTGGGCCAACATGCCCCCGTCCAGCCTGCTCCACGAGCCCGCCGGCCGGGTCTACTTCGCCGGCGACTGGCTCACCCACCTGGTCGCCTGGCAGGCTGGAGCCTTCGAGTCCGCCCGCCACGTGGTGACCAGCCTCCACGCCCGGGTGCTGAAGGAGGAGACCGAGTGACGCTCGACTGGATGCCCGCCGCCGACCACCTCGACCTGCTGGCCGACCCGGTGGCCAAAGCCCTGGTCCCAGGCTTGCGGGTGGCCGAGATCGACCCCGGCCTGGCCGACACGGCCGCCTTCTGCGCGAGGTACGGCGTCGCCCTCGAAGACTCCGCCAACTGCGTGATCGTGGCCGGAAAGCGCGGCGGCGAGACCCGCTACGCGGCCGTCATGGTCCTGGCCACCGACCGCGCCGACGTCAACGGCGTGATCAGGAAATGGCTGGACGTCCGCAAGGTGTCCTTCGCCCCGCAGGCAGAGGCAGTCGCCCTCACCGGTATGGAATACGGCGGTATCACCCCGCTGGGCCTCCCCGAAGGCTGGCCCGTCCTCGTTGATGAAAACGTGACCAACCGTTCATTTCTAGTGATCGGAAGCGGCGTACGCCGCTCCAAGCTGGCCATATCCGGCGCCGACCTGGTCGCCGCCACCCGGGGCGAGACGCTGGTGCTCACATTGTGACCGTAGGCTGGGAAACCGTTGAGCCACGCCTAACGTTGTGCTTAGCAGGAATGTGGCCCGATGGTTCACTCATGGACGGTGTTTTAGTCGGTATGGTGCTAAAGGCATGAATCAGGACGACCGACTGGGCCCCTACCGGTTGCTGCGGCGGCTCGGTGAGGGTGGTATGGGCGTGGTCCACCTGGCCTTGGATCCTCATGGCAGGCAGGTGGCCGTCAAGGTGCTGCGTCCGGAGGTCGCCGGAGACGACACCGCGCGCCGTCGCCTCTCGCGAGAGGTCGAGACCATGCGGCGGGTCCGCAACCGGCACATCGCCGAGGTCGTGGACGCGGATGTGACCGGCCAAAGGCCGTACATCGTGACCAGATACGTCCCCGGGCGCCCGCTGGACGAGATCGTCAAGCAGGACGGCGCGCTCCCGGTGGAGGCGCTGCTCAAGGTGGCCGCCGGAGTCGCGGAGGCGCTCGCCGCCGTGCACGCCACCGGGGTCATCCATCGTGACCTCAAACCGGGCAACGTCCTGATGCTGGACGGCGAGCCGGTGCTGATCGACTTCGGCATCGCGCAGGCCGTGGACGCCACCCGGCTCACCCAGACCGGCATGTTCATCGGCACCCCCGGCTACCTCGCCCCCGAGATCATCGAAGGCCACGAGGCTGGCCCCGAGGTGGACGTGCACGCCTGGGCGGGCACGCTGCTCTACGCGGCCACCGGCCTGCCGCCGTTCGGCAAGGGCACGCTGGAGATGATCTTCTTCAACATCACCGCCGGCAAGGCGAACGTGGAGGGCGCGCCGCAGGTCATCCAGCCGGTGCTGCGGGCCGCGCTGCAACGCGACCCGGCCCGCCGCCCGACCGCCGCCGAACTGCGCGACCAGGTCGCCCGGCTGCTGCCGAATCCGTACCGGCCGCGGGTGCCCGACGAGGTCACCACGGTGCCGAACGTGGACGAGACCACCGGCAAGCCGATCGCGGTGCTCGGCCTGGACGGCCCGCCGCCGCAGCCGCGTCCGGCCTCGCACGAGCAGGTCAACCAGCCGGTCGCGCCGCTCAAGCCGAACCCGAACATCACCCCGGCCGTGTCCCGGTCGGAGTTCGTCTCGCTGCTCGGCGACGCCCCGGCGACCGGCCAGGTGGCCTCCCCGCCGCCCGCCGGCCAGGCGGGCGACCCGTTCCCGACCGTGCGCGTCACCGGCGAGGACCTCCGCCGCGCCGGGCTCGCCGCCCAGCAGGAATCGGCCCCGAAGTACGAGCCGCCGCCTCCGAAGTACGAGCCGCCGACCATCCCCAAGATCGTCGAAGGCGACATCCCCACCCGGATGGGCCCCCCGTCCGGGGCGAGCGCCTGGCAGCCGCACCAGCCGCCGCCCGCGCAGGAACAGCCGGGCAGGGACGGGGACATTCCCACCCGGCGGGTGCGCCCGGAGGAGCTCCGCCAGTCGCTGCCGCAGCAGCAGGTCTTCTTCGAGCAGCCGCCGGACTTCTACGAGCAGACCCCGCACGTCCACCAGCCGCACCCGCCGCCGTTCCAGCAGACGGTCAGGGTGCCGCCGCCGCAGCCGCTGCACAACCCGGGCATGCGGCCCGGCAACATGCTGCAGCGATCCAAGGCCTACGGGGTGGCCAGCTCGTTCATGCTGGTCGCGTTGACCGCGGCGGCCGTGATCGCGCCGGTGCTGGTCGCGCTGATCGCGATCCCCGCCGTCGTGCTGTTCCGGGCCGCCGACATCGCCCAGCCGGAGCTCAACACCCGCCGCCCGATCGGCGCCGCGGCCGGCGACGTGTTCCGGGTGATCGGCCTGCCCGGGCCGCTGTTCAAGTCGATCGCGTCCACGCTGGGCCTGGTCCTCTACGGGCTGATCCTCGGCGTCCCGGTCACGCTGCTGCTGACCGTCCTGGTCACCACCATGGACGAGAACGCCGCCCTCGCCTGGGGTGTCGCCGTCGCTCTCTGGGCGATCTGCGCGGGTCCGGCCGTGGAAGCGCCCACCCGCCAGGTACGGCGTACGCTCGCGTCCCTGCTCCCCACCCGGGGGGCGGCCGTCGGCGCGGCGTGGGGGATCGGGGTGATCGCGGTGTTGCTGGCCGGAATCGCGCTGCTGTCGGTGAGGGGGGACAACACCGCCGGCCTCTTCTGGGGCTTTGACATTCAGGAGCTGATTGAGCGTTTGACCGTGCTACGGCAACAGGGACCAGGGGGGTCATAGATGGCCACGACTGAGGCTCCGGAGCGGATCGGGCCCTACCGGTTGCTCCGCCGGCTCGGTGAGGGGGGCATGGGGGTTGTCCACCTCGGACTCGACAGGGATAACCGCGAGGTCGCCGTCAAGGTGCTGCACCCGCACGTCGCGTCCGACCTGAAGGCGCGGGACCGGCTCACCCGCGAGGTGGAGACCATGCGCCGGGTGCGCAGCCCCCGGGTCGCCGAGGTCCTGGACGCGGATCTGATCGGGGCGACGCCGTACATCGTGACCCGGTTCGCGCCCGGCCGCACGCTGGAGCAGCACGTGCTGGAGGACGGGCCGCTGGCGGCCCACGATCTGATCCGGCTCGCGCGCGGCCTCTGCGAGGCCATGGTGGCGGTGCACGCCGCCGACGTCATCCACCGCGACCTCAAACCGGCCAACGTGATGCTGGTCGAACGGCCCGGCGGGTTCGATCCGCTGGTCATCGACTTCGGCATCGCGCACCTGGTCAACGCCACCCGGCTGACCCAGACGGGCATGTTCGTCGGCACCCCCGGCTACCTGGCGCCCGAGATCATCAGGGACGCCGGGATCACCCAGGCCGCCGACGTGCACGCCCTGGCGGCGACGGTCTTCTTCGCGGCCACCGCGCAGCCGCCGTTCGGGTCCGGCACGTTCGAGGTGGTCTGTTACAACATCCTGGAGGGCAAGGCCAAGGTCGACCTGGCGCCCGCGTGGCTGCGCGGGTGGCTGCGGCTGGCCCTGTCCACCGACGTGGGGACGCGGCCCACGGCGGGCGCGCTGCTGCGGCTGACCCGGGCGCTGGACCCGTCGGTGACCGTGTTCAAGGAGTCGGCCGCCACCCACGTGCTGACCGGCGAGGACGGCACCCGCGTGCTGGAGGACGGGACGCAGATCCTCGCGGACGGAACCCGCATCCAGGTCGACGGCACTCGGGTTCTGAACGACGGCTCGAAGGTGCTCGCCGACGGCACGCGCATTCTGGCCGACGGCACCCGTGTCCTGAGCGACGGTACCCGGGTGGTGAACGACGGCACCCGCGTTCTCGACGACGGGCCCGGCGGCACCCGGGGGCTGCCCGTCAACCAGACGCACTCCGACCTGCTGACACCGGTCAACTACGTCAAGCCCGCTCGCCCGCAGAAGCCACCCAAACCACAGAAGGCGCGTAAGGCCGCGCCGCCGCCTTATGTGCCGCCCCCGCCGTACCAGCCGGCGCCGTTCCCCGACCAGCGGGTGGCCGGGTATCCGGCGCCGGTGAACGCGCAGCCGACCGCGCCGCCCCGGTACCAGCCGCCGCCGCCCGCGCAGGCCAGGCCGTACCAGCCGGAACCGAGCCCGAGCGGGCAGCGCTACCGCACCGGGCACCCGGTCCTGGCCGCGATGCTGCTCGCCGTGCTGGTCGCGGCGGCCTGCCTGCTGCCGGTGATCGTCAGCCTGTTCGCCATCGCCGCCGCGCTCTGCCTGCGGGTCGGCCACTACCTGTTCGGCGGTCTCACCGAGCGGCGGCAGAACCGGGGGAGCAGCGGCGCCGACCCGGTGCTGGCCGTGCTCGGCACCCCGTGGGCGCTGATCAAGGCGACCCTGGCGACCCTGTTCCAGGTGCCGCTCTCGATCATGTTCGGGATGTGCGTCTGGGGCCTGCTCGTGTACGGCGCGCACCAGAACACCGACACCGCCGCCGGCTACGCCGCCGGCGCCTTCGTGGCCGGGCTGTTTATCCTGCCGGGCGGCGGCGGCGCGCGGAAGGCGGTCACCAAGTCGCTCAGCGGGCTGATCCGCAGCCCCGGCGCGGGCATGGTGGCCACCATCGCGGTCGGCACGCTCGCCTTCTTCGTGATCATGGCCGCGATCTCGACGGCCGCGTCCTGGGCGCCGTGGCGGCCGCCGTCGGTGGCCATCGACGCGATCGTCTCCGATTTGCAGCAGAAGGGCGAGGACACGGTCGTCAACCTCATCGGCGGCCTGGTGGAGGACTTGATGAACCAGCTCGGGCTGGGCTTCATCACATTCTGGAACTGATACCCGATAGGTGCGGCCGTGGCCTGAATGGGCACGATAGAGCGTGAAGCCGCGAAAGGGAGGGTGCATGGGAGCCGAGTATCTGGGCCCCTATCGCCTGCTTTCCCCGCTCGGCTCGGGCGGATTCGGCGAGGTCCACCTGGCGCTGGACGGTGAGGGCCGCACGGTCGCGGTGAAGGTGCTGCACCCGCACGTGGCCGCCGACGCCTCCGCCCTGGCCCGGCTGGCCCGCGAGGTGGAGACCATGCGCCGGGTCCGCGGCCCGCACGTCGCCGAGGTCCTCGACGCCTCCCTGGACGGCGACCAGCCCTACCTGGTGACCCGGTATGTGCAGGGCCGCGCCCTCTCCGCCGTGGTCGCCGACGGCCCGCTGCACGGCGACGATCTCGTACGGCTCGCGCACGGCCTGGCCGAAGCCCTGGTCGCCGTGCACCGCGCCGGGGTGGTGCACCGCGACCTGAAACCCGCCAACGTGATCCTCGCCGACGGCGAACCCTACGTGATCGACTTCGGCATCGCGTACGCGCTGGACACCGCCGCGGTGACCACCTCGGGCGCGGTCATCGGCACGCCCGGCTACCTCGCCCCGGAGGTCCTGGAGGGCCGCGACGCCGGTCCGGCCGCCGACGTGTTCGCCTGGGCGGCGACGATGGCGTTCGCGGCGTCGGGGCGGCACCCGTACGGGACGGGGCCGGTGGCGGGCGTGGCCTACCGGGTGGTGCACGGGGACCCGGACCTGGACGACGTGCCCGGCTGGCTCGCCCCGCTGCTACGCGAGTGCCTGCGCGCGGAACCGGCGGCCAGACCGTCGGCCGCGCAGCTGCTGAACCGCCTGGCCGGGACGTTCCGCCAGCGGGTGCTCACCGGAGCGCCGGAACCGGTCACCCCGATGACTGCCGAGCCGCTCTCCGCCCGGGAGGCCGAGACCCGGGAGTGGCGGCCGGGCATGACGCCCGAGCGGCGCCCGTCCCCCGAGGAGTCGCGGTTGCGGCGCCGGGAGGTCATCCGGCGGCGCTGGGTGGTCGGCACCGGGCTGGTGGTGGGGCTGCTGTCCGCCACCGGCCGGGAGCACGTGCCCGAGCTGTCGTTGCTGCTGCTCGTCGCGTACGGCACGACGGTCCTGGTGGACGCGGGCTTCGGCCTGGCGGCGAAGTCACGGCCACGCGTGGTGCTGGACCTGGTGTGCATCGCGGGATCTGTCGCGTTGTGGGCGGGGTTGAGCACGCTGTTCAGCACGTTCACGCTGCTGCTGGCGGTGGGCGCGCTGCTGTTCGCCGTGGGCCTGCTGGCATTGGCGAGTTAAACACCCCACCTGATACCTCCCGAACATAGTTCGGTAGGGTGCCCGGTAGGAGGTTTGTGATTAAGCTACTCGCGGGTAACATGCGATCAGAGCCACACGGAATACGGGAGGTCGGCCACCGGCCATGAACATCGTCGTCTGCGTGAAGCAGGTCCCCGACACGGCGACCGAGCGCAAGCTGCGGTCCGATGACAAGACGCTCGACCGGGACGCCGCCGACGGCGTCATCAACGAGCTGTGCGAGTACGCGGTCGAGGAGGCGCTGCGTCTGAAGGAGGCCCACGGTGGCGAGGTGACCGTGCTCACCATGGGCCCCGACAAGGCCACCGACACCATCCGCAAGGCCCTGGCCATGGGCGCCGACAAGGCCGTCCACCTGGTCGACCCGGCCCTGCACGGCTCGGACGCGCTGTCCACGTCGTATGCGATGGCCCAGACGCTGAAGAAGATCGGGTTCGACCTGGTCATCCTCGGCTCCGAGTCCACCGACGCAAGAACCGGCATGCTCGCCGCCATGCTGGCCGAGCGGCTGGGCACCCCCCAGCTCACCCTCGCCAACAAGGTCGAGATCTCCGGGACGGGGATCACCGTGCAGCGGGTCACCGACTACGGCTTCGACAAGGTCGAGGCGTCGCTGCCGGCCGTGGTCTCCGTGGTCGAGAAGATCAACGAGCCGCGCTACCCGTCCTTCAAGGGCATCATGGCGGCCAAGAAGAAGCCGGTGCAGACCTTCGGCATCGCCGACGCGGAGATCGACGCCGCGCTCGTCGGCGTCGCCAACGCGTGGAGCGAGGTCGCCGACTTCGCGGTCGCGCCGCCGCGCGCGGCCGGCACCGTGGTGAAGGATGAGGGCGACGGCGGCGTCAAGACCGCCGACTTCCTCGCGTCGAAGAAGTTCATCTAGGGAGGGGTGGCATGGCAGAGATCCTGGTGCTCGTCGAGCACGTCGACGGAGACGTCAAGAAGGTCACCCTTGAGCTGCTGACTCTTGCTCGCTCGCTCGGCGAGCCCGCCGCCGTCTGGGCCGGTCCTGGCTACTCCGAGATCGCCAAGGGCAGGCTCGCCGAGTTCGGCGCGGAGCGGGTGTATGTAGCGGATTCGGCCGACATCGTGGACTACGTGGTCGCGCCGAAGGCCGAACTGCTGGCCTCGCTGGTGGCCTCCCGGTCTCCGGCGGCCGTGCTGGTCGCCTCGACGGCCGAGGGCAAGGAGGTCGCCGGGCGGCTCGCCGTCAAGACCGACTCCGGCGTGATCACCGACGCCGTCGGGCTGGGTGAGGGTTTCATCGCCGATCAGTCCATCTTCGGCGGTGGCGTCAACGTGCACAGCCGGGTGAGCAAGGGCACGCCGATCATCGCGGTCCGTCCCAACTCCACCGCCCCCGTGCCCGCCCCTGGCGCCGCTGTCGAGGAGAAGGTGGACGTCGCCCTGACCGACGCGGCGCGCGCCGCGAAGATCGTGGAGCGGGTCAAGCAGGAGAAGGGCGCCCGTCCCGAGCTCACCGAGGCCGCCATCGTGGTCTCCGGCGGGCGCGGTGTCGGCTCCGGCGAGAACTTCGCCATCATCGAGAAGCTGGCCGACTCCCTCGGCGCGGCCGTGGGCGCTTCCCGCGCGGCCACCGACGCGGGCTGGTATCCGCACGCCTTTCAGGTCGGCCAGACCGGGAAGACGGTGTCCCCGCAGTTGTACATCGCGGCGGGTATCTCCGGGGCGATTCAGCACCGGGCGGGTATGCAGACCTCGAAGACCATCGTGGTGATCAACAAGGACCCCGAGGCTCCCATCTTCGAGATCGCCGACTTCGGTATCGTCGGCGACCTCAACCAGGTGGTTCCCCAGCTCACCGAGGAAATCGCGAAGCGCAAATAGCCGGTTAACGGCGCCGCTCCCACCGGAGCGGCGCCGTTTCCTTTTGTACGGCGCTTGTTCGGTCATGCCGCGATCGGCACGCGTTCGTCGGCCGGTTCGATTCCTGCTGTACGGGATCGGGGGAGGAAGCGGGCGGCCACGGCGATGAGCACGCCGAGGACGACGGCGGTGACCATGGCCAGCCGGAGGGAGGTCGCGCCGGAGAGGAAGCCGATCAGGACCGGGCCCAGGAGGAGTCCGGCGTAGCCCATCGCGCCGGTCTGGGCGATGGCGGGGCCGGGGGTGGCGGATGCCGTACCGGCCAGGGACAGGGCCATGGGGGAGATCATCGCTACGGCGATGCCGACGAAGAGCATGCCGGCCACCGCTACCACGGGGGAGGCGACCAGGATGACCGCGCCGTAGGTGGCCGCGGTGGCGAGGCCGGAGAAGGCGATCAGGCCGGGGGCGCCGAACCGGAGGCGGAGCCGGTCGCCGGAGAGGCGGCCGAGGAGCATGCCGCCTTCGAAGATGGGATATCCGAGCGCGGCCAGAGCTTCCGGGGCGTTGAGTGAGTCTCGGAGGTAGAGGCCGTTCCAGTCGGCGACGACGCCTTCCACCATGAACGCGCCGAATGTGATGACGCCCAGGAGGTAGACGACACCGGGCAGGCGCTGCCGGGTTCCGGCCTCCGCCGTGCGGATGCGGTCGTTCAGGTAGAAACGGCTCAGCACCATCGAGGCCGGGAGCGAGATGAGGGCGATCAGCAGGATGTGCGCGGTGAGCGACAGTCCGGCGGCGATCGCGGCGGTGCCCAGCAAACCAGCGGAGATGGCGCCTACGCACCATCCGGCGTGCATTCCACTCAACAGCGGCCGACCGGCACGGCGTTCGACCGCGGACCCCTGAGCGCTCATGGCCACATCCACGGCCCCGAACGCCATCCCGAAGACGACGGAAGCCACCACGAGCACCGGAACCGACCAGGCGAACGCCACCAGAGCCAGCGTTCCCGCGCAAAGCGGCGCGGAGACGCGCAGAACACCCCGGCTGCCGACGCGCCCCATGATCCCGCGCATCGCCTGCATGGTCACCAGGGCACCAAGCCCCCAGGCAAGCAAGACGATCCCGACCTCCGCCTCGGACATACCGAGTTTGTCGGTCAGCGCCGGAATCCGAACGGTGTACGTCCCGCACATGACTCCAGCCAGGACAAAGGTGAGGATCGCCCCTAACCGAGCAGTCCTCAGGACGCGCGTCATTACAAGCTCCTTTCATGATCGGCCGAGAACTCAGCCGCGAATTTGTGATGGTGATGGGGGATATGCGCTGTCAAAACGCGCGTTAGATCGACTTATTAATTTGAAGTCGTGATCTCGACTACCGCGGTGGTGAGTCGCGTGGTCGGCGGTTATGTGGCTGTCTATGCGCGATCTAGACAGTTGTGGCGGCGAACTGCCTGGTCGGCGGTTGTGTGGCTGTCTGTACGCGATCTGGACAGTTGTGGCGGCAACCTGCCTGGTCGGCGGTTATGTAGCTGTCTATGCGCGATCTAGACAGTTGTGGCGGCGAACTGCCTGGTCGGCGGTTGTGTGGCTGTCTATGCGCGATCTGGACAGTTGTGGCCGTAAACCGCCTGGTCGGCGGTCATGCGGCTGTTTACGGGACGGGTTTCTCGCGAATGCAAGGCGGTTTCTGGTTAACAGCACACCTGCAAAGGGTGCCGCTGCCGCACTTGGCGCCGGTGCGGCGAGAACTATCACCTGCGTGAACGGCGCCGGATAACGGTGAGCAACCCGGCGACTCGGTCATCCTGTGAGGTGACCTCCAAGATGATGGGCACGCGATGGTGTGATCGTTCGAGCTAATGCACGAGGGAGAGAAGGCGCTCGCGGAGCCCGGGGAAGTCGCCTTGGTGGGGGCGGCCAGGGTCGAAGATCGTGGGGCATTGGGTGGCGGCTTCCCAGACGCCTTCGCATGCCAGCCGGACGATCCGTGACAGCACCGGGTCCGGCTCGGTGGCCAGGTCGTGGGTGTGCCAGCGGGCCATGGCCTCGCGGAGGGGCACCAGCAGGGCGGGGTCGCCTGCGGCTCCGGTGGCGACGGCCCAGCGCCTGAGCCGGCCGCTCTGGACGGCGACGAAGGTGGCTCGCACGTATGCCCGGGTGTAGCAGGTTTCGTCCTGAGCCGCGACGAGCGCGTCGAAGTCCGCGATGAGCCGGTCGATCATGCCTGCGACCAGGGCGTCCTTGGTCTTGAAGTGGTAGAGCAGGCCACCTTTGCTGACCCCGGCACGCTCGGCGACCGCGGCGAGGGTGAGCGCCTGAGAGCCGTGGTCGGCCAGCAGGCCTTCCGCAGCGTCAAGTAGCTCGTCCCTTTTCATGCCCTTTACTGTACCGTCTGGACGGTTAAGTCACAACTCATTAGGTGAGGCCGGCGCGGCGGGCGCGCTCCACCACCACGGCGATGACGTCGGCCACGCGGTCGACATCGGACTGGGTGGAGGTGTGGCCGAGGGAGAAACGCAGCGAGCCGCGTGCCCGGGTGGTGTCCTGGTCCATGGCGAGCAGGACATGGGACGGCTGGGCCACCCCCGCCGAGCAGGCCGAGCCGGTGGAGCATTCGATGCCCTTGGCGTCCAGGAGCATGAGCAGGGCGTCGCCTTCGCAGCCCGGGAAGGTGAAGTGGGCGTTGCCGGGGAGGCGGTCGATCGGGTCGCCGTTGAGGATGACGTCGGGGACCGCCTGCCGTACCCGACTGACCAGGTCGTCGCGGAGTGCGGCCAGGCGCGGGGCCTGCTCGGGGCGGCGGTCCACCGAGGCCTGTACGGCTGCCGCGAAACCGGCGATAGCGGGCGCGTCAAGAGTGCCAGAACGGACATCACGCTCCTGGCCGCCGCCATGGAGCACCGGCACCGGATCGACGCCACGCGCCAGCAACAGCGCGCCGACCCCCATCGGGCCGCCGACCTTGTGCCCGGAAATGGTCATCGCGTCCACCCCGGACTCGGCGAAGTTCACCGGCAGTTGAGCGATCGCCTGGACCGCGTCCGTATGGAGGGGAATGCCGTGCGCGTGCGCGATCGCCGCCAGCTCCGGCACCGCCTGAATCGTGCCCACCTCGTTGTTGGCCCACATCACGCTGACCAGGGCGACATCATCGGGATTGGCGTCAATTGCCGCCCGCAGCGTGTCCGGATGCACCCGCCCCTGCGCGTCCACCGGCAGCAACTCGACAACCGCCCCCTGGTTGTCGGCCAGCCAGTGCGCCGGATCCAGCGCCGCATGATGCTCCACCGCGCTGATCAGAATCCGAGGCCGCTTCCGCGCCCAGAACAACCCCTTAATCGCAAGATTGTCCGCCTCGGTCCCTCCCGAAGTGAAAACCACCTCACTGGGCCGGGCCCCCAACGCGCAAGCAATCGTCTCTCTTGACTCCTCCACCACCCGTCGAGTCCGCCGCCCCGCCGCATGCAACGACGAAGCATTCCCCACCTGGTTCAACTCGGCCACCATGGCGCCGACCGCCTCAGGCAACATCGGCGTCGTCGCAGCATGATCCAGGTACGCGGTCCCCACGACCCCTCCGTCCAAAACGCACAACCAATCAAGCGTACTGTGACCCGCTCCCTACATCCGAGCCGGGCAGCGGGCGCGAACCCGCACCGCCTGTTCGATCGGACCACTCACCTGACGATTCAGGCTCGAGCTGGCCCTGGTCACCCGGCCTCCTGCCGGGCTTTCATGGGCGTGGAAGCATCACGCGGCAGGCGAAGACGACTGCCTCGACTATCAGGGGGAACTCCATGACGAACCTCGGGCCAACTGAGTTACTGGTCATCATCCCGGCCATCGCGTTCGTCGTCGCAGTCATCGCCGGTGTCGTGTTTGTACTAAGACTCGCGATGCGCGGCAAGAAGGGGCAGTAGTCGAACAGGACTAGGTTCGCCCGGCTGTTCGAGGTCGTCATGGAGCATCGCGGTGATACCCGGCATCGCCACGATCCCGGCCCACGCGGCCACCGCGATCGCAAATGAACGTCTCGTTTACTGAGATGTCGGCGATTAACACCAGCCGCCTAGAAGGACGGGATGATCTACGACGGTCCGGATTTCAAGATCTGGGCGGTCACCACTGATTCCGGCGGCACTGCAGTCACCACCTGCGCGTACAACGAATGGCCTGACGGCTCCTATGCCCACTTGTGAACTGTGATCGTTTAGCTAGCCGGTCACACCGTGGCTGGCTCGTCCTTGCGGGTCGCCGTCCTGGTTCCTACCGCATGTAACCGCCCCACCGCTCGCGCACCAGCCCGTACCGCCAGGGAAGCGCAACCCGGCAGCCGCGACGTCCACGTTCGTCGGTAAGGCCCTTCCTTGCCCGGCATTGACAAGCGGAGAACCCCTGTCAGGTCACGGGAATTAGGTCAAGAAGTGGGCTACGGCTGACCAGGATGGGTCGTCGTTGATCGTGATGCGGGGGCGGCCTTCGGGCCAGGTGAGGGTTTTGAAGGTGGGGGCGGTGTTTTCGGTGGGGCTGGCGTAGATGTGGTAGGTGCGGGTGTTTTCGGTGGTGAGGTGGGCGGCTAGGACGGCGTTCTTGGTGAGGGTGGCGGTGAGTTGGGCTTCGAAGGTGGTGAGGGTGGCGAGGGTTTCTGGGGTGGGGAGGCCGTCGGGGTCGCTGGCGCGGTAGGGGACGGTGATGGCGATGTGCTGGTCGAAGAGGGGGTAGTCGACGGGGCGGAGAGGGAAGCGGGCGGTGGCTTTGAGGGGTTTGCCAGTGCCCGTCTGGCCTTCCATGAGGATCCAGCGGTCGGCGGGGAAACTTTGGGCGACGTCCGCGACCACGCCGGGGAGGTGGATGGCGGGGATGGCGTCGATGGGCTCGAATTCGGCGGCGATGATGTCGCCGATCCAGCGGGCTACCTCGTCTTCGCCGAGAAGCCAGTCGAGCGCGAGCAGCGTGGTCTCCATCCGCGTCTCATCGTCGATGTCCTGAAATATCGGGTGATATGCGGAAACGTTCACCCGGGGCGTACCAGGCGGAACCCGCACCCCCAGCACGAACCGATCCATGCCGAACTGATGTCCGCCCACATCGATGGTCAGGCCGAGCGCCTGCGGATTGGCCTGACGCGACGGATGGAACTCCCACCGCTCGTCGGCAGCGGGCCCCGCCAGCGCCCACCGATGCGCGAACGACCGCAACTCCGGATTACCCGCCGCGCTCACCACCAGCGCGTGCCGCGCCGCGAGCCCCGGCGCGACCTCCCAGATCAGCGACGCGTCCAGCGCGGTCACCGCGGGCCCGACCAGCTCGGCCAGTTCCCCCGCCTCACCCGCGTCCACCAGCACGTCCACCCGAGGCCGAGCCTCGTCCCACCAGGTCCAGAAGGCAGCGATCAGCGCACCCGGATCCACCGGCTCGCTCTTGCGCCCGAACAGTCGCATGGGCAGCAATCATCCCAGCCGAACCATCCCCCTGCCAACGCACCCCCGACCAGCCGGATCCCCAGCCCGCGAGGCGTCGTGATCCGTGGAATCCCCGGCGGACGGAAAACCCCGGCGAGTGACTCCGGTGGGAGCGGTAACCTCGAATTGTTATGGGAACCTTGCGTGTGCTCGCTGCCATGTCGGGCGGCGTTGATTCAGCGGTCGCGGCGGCCAGGATCGCCGAGGCGGGTCACGATGTGACCGGCGTTCATCTCGCGCTGTCCGCCAACCCCCAGTCGTACCGGACCGGAGCCCGCGGCTGCTGCACGGTCGAGGACTCCCGCGACGCCCGCCGCGCCGCCGACGTGATCGGCATTCCGTTCTACATCTGGGACATGGCCGAGCGTTTCCATCGGGACGTCGTCGAGGACTTCGTCAGCGAGTATGCCGCCGGCCGCACTCCCAACCCGTGCCTGCGCTGCAACGAGAAGATCAAGTTCGAGGCCGTCCTGGACCGGGCGCTGGCCCTTGGTTTCGACGCCGTCGCCACCGGTCACCACGCCCGTCTGGCGGATGGCGTCCTGCACCGTTCCCCCGACCAGGGCAAGGACCAGTCGTATGTGCTGGGCGTGCTCACCCGCAAGCAGCTCAGCCACGCCATTTTCCCGCTCGGTGACTCCACCAAGGCCCAGGTCCGCGAGGAGGCGGCCCGCCGCGGCCTCACCGTCGCCGACAAGCCGGACAGCCACGACATCTGCTTCATCGCCGACGGCGACACCCGCGCCTTCCTCGCCGACCGCCTCGGCTCCGCCGAGGGCCCGATCGTCGACGCTCTGACCGGCGAGACCGTCGGCACCCACCCCGGTGCGTACGGCTACACGATCGGCCAGCGCAAGGGCCTGCACCTCAACCGCCCCGCCTCCGACGGCAAGCCCCGCTACGTCCTGTCCATCGAGCCCGTCTCGAACACGGTCACGGTCGGCCCCCGCACGTCCCTCCAGGTCACCTCCATCACCTGCGACAACCCCCTCTGGAACGGCCCGGCCGACCCGCCCGCCGCGCCGTTCGCCTGCCACGTCCAGCTCCGCGCCCACGGCGAGGTCTACCCCTGCCAGGCCCAGCTCTCCGGCGACCAGCTCAACATCCACCTGACCACCCCCGCCACCGGCGTCGCCCCAGGCCAGGCCGCCGTCCTCTACACCGGCGACATGGTCATCGGCTCGGCCACCATCTCGTCCGCCTCCTGATACGCCTGGCTACACCGCCTGCTCCACCCGGGTCTCAGCGCGTCCTCGCAGGTCAGATCTCGACGGAGTCGCCGACCGGGATGCGGCGCATGTCGGCTTTTTGTTTCTCGGCTTCTTTGGTCAGCCAGGTGTCGATCAGGAGCTGGCCGTACTCGTTGACGAGGCCGTCGTGGGTGGAGTAGGCGCGGGCCGGCCGGATGGAGCGGAGATATTCGATCATTTCGTAGGCCTTGAGCCAGGGGGCGTTGGTGGGGACGAGGAGGGTGGGAACGTCCACGCCTGGGGGCGTCAGAGCGTCGCCGGGGTAGAAGACCTCCTCGTCGACGAAGAAGCCGACATTCTGGACGATCGGCAGGTCAGGGTGGTTGGGTGCGTGCCATTCGCCGATGGTCTTGACCGTGAAACCCGCCGTCTCGAAGCTGTCGCCGTCGCGGACGACATGGATTTTGGCGGGGACGTCGGTGAGCTGGTCCGCCACCGCCTGGCAGGTCCAGATTTCAAGGTCGGGGGAGGCGCCGCGGAGCGCGGTGACGTCCAGGTGGTCGAAGTGCTCGTGCGTGATCAGGACGGCCTTGGCGTTGTCGAGAAGGCCCGGCCCGCTGAAGGAGCCGGGGTCGATGACGAGGGTGGAGCCGTCCTTCTCCAAGTGCCAGCAGGCGTGACCGAACTTAATGAGCTTCATAAGTCATAAGCTAGAACCTGTGAGTGACAATCCCTGGAACGAAGGCTCGGCGACGGGGGTCGGGTCGCATCCAGGCGAAGATGTCCTGGTTGCGCTGAAGACCGTGTTCGACGAGCTGCCAATGCCGTACCTGCCGGAGCTGCCCGGCCGGGGAGTCGGCGCGGACCTGATCGGGCGGACGGCGTCGCTGCTGGTCGAGCTGCCCGTCGAGGTGCAGCCGTCCGGGTGGCGGTTCAGCGACCGGCCCGGCCGGGATTTCAAGCGCGCTCGCGATCACCTGCTGCGCGACCTGGACATGCTGGAAGAGATGTCGCAGGGGTATTCGGGGCCGTTCAAGATCCAGGTGTGCGGGCCGTGGACGCTCGCGGGGAGCATCGAGCTGCGGTATGGCGACAAGACACTCGCGGACAAGGGCGCGGTGCGGGATCTCGTCGATTCGCTCGCGGACGGACTCGCCGCCCACGTGGCGGACGTCCGGAAGCGGGTTCCGGGGGCCGAACTGATCGTCCAGGTGGACGAGCCGGGGCTGCCCGGGGTGCTGGCGGGAACCGTGCCGACCGCGTCCGGATTCGGGCGGGTGGCAGCCGTGGAGGCCTCCAGTGCCGCGGACCGGCTCGGACGGGTGCTCTCGGTCGCCGACTTCCCGATCGTGCACTGTTGCGCGCCGCACGTGCCTTTCTCCGTTCTGCGTACGGCCGGCGCCCGCGGAATCTCGTTCGACACCGCCCTGATGAGACGCACGGACGAGGACGAGATCGGTGCCGCGATCGAAGCGGGAACCGCCTTATTACTCGGCGTGGTCCCGGGCGTGGACACCCGCCTGCCCGCGGTGGACGCGGTCGCGAAACCGGCGGTCGAGCTGTGGCGACGGCTCGGGTTCCGGCCGGAGACGCTGGCCCGGCAGGTCGTGCTCACGCCCAGCTGCGGGCTGGCCGGGGCGTCGCCGGCTTACGCGAAGGCCGCGTTGATCCGCTGCCGGGAAGCGGCGCGCGTGCTGCGTGAGGATCCAGAGGCCGAGTAGCCGGCCGCAAGCCGTCTGCAAGCGGGTGCCCGTATCTCTTGATTCGCAGCGAAGGAGAGATACATGCGCGCACTCGTCAGTGCCGGGGTCGCCGCCGCGACTCTGGTGGGAGTTCTGGCCTCCCCGGCGAACGCTTCCGATACGTGGCATTGGGGACCCACGTATTCCACGGATGGCAAGGCCAAGGTGACCAGCGGGAAGATCGTGACCAGGCCGGGGGGCCTCAGGGTCACCGGCAGGCTGTACGACGGGTCCGGTTCCGGGCCCTGTTCCTGGATTCGGTTCAGATACCTCACGGACAACGGCGAGAAGGTCTACAAGAGCTACAAGAACTGTTCGGCCGGTTATCGGAAGATCACGCTGAACACCGGATTCGTCCTGTCCATCGAGGCCAAGGTGTGCCGGGGCACCGCAGTGAAGATCACCGGTAAGTGCTCCGCCTATGAGGGGGTCTGGGCACAGGGCGGGTGAGAGCGAGGGGCCGTGCCCGCCGTCCTCGGGGCACGGCCCCTTCGTCAAGGTCCGGTCTTGGGAGGGGCGAATGTCAGTGCCCGGCGATACCGTTCTCCTGGGATTGGACGAGGAGGGGAGACGCGCATGACGTCGCCTGAAGGTGTGTCCGGGGAGCTGTCCGAGCGCCGCGGGCGGCATGCGGAGCTGACCGAGCTGGTCGAGCAGGCCAACTGGCGCTACCACGTGCTCGACTCGCCCACCGTCAGCGACGCGCAGTATGACGCGTGGATGCGGGAACTGCGGGCGATCGAGGAGGAGTTCCCCGAGCTGCGCACGCCGGATTCGCCGACGCAGAAGATCGGCGCGCCGATCTCCACCGATTTCGCCGCGGTCACCCATCTGCAGCGGATGGAGAGCCTGGACAACGCGTTCAACGCGGCGGACCTGGCCGCGTGGCAGGCGCGGGCGGAGCGGCTGGCCGAAATCGATCCCGGGCCCTACCTGTGCGAGTTGAAGATCGACGGGCTGGCCATCGCGCTTGTCTACGAGAAGGGGCGGCTGGTGCGGGCCGCCACCCGGGGAGATGGGCGCACCGGGGAGGACGTGACGCCCAACGTGCGCACGGTCCGGGGCGTGCCCGATCGGCTGTCCGGGGATGATGTGCCCGACCTGGTCGAGGTCAGAGGCGAGGTGTTCCTGCCGGTCGCGGGCTTCGAGAAGCTCAACGAGCAGATCATGGACGCGGGGCGGCAGCCGTTCGCCAATCCCCGGAACGCGGCGGCGGGCTCGCTCCGGCAGAAGGATCCGCGGATCACCGCCCAGCGGCCGCTGCAGATGATCGTGCACGGGGTCGGGAAGTGGGAGGGCGCCGCGCCCCCCAAGACCCAGTCGGAGATGTATGACCGGTTGCGGTCGTTCGGGTTGCCGGTCAGCGATCTGTATCGGGTGGTTCCCGGGCTGACCGAGGTGCAGGAGTTCATCGATCACTACAACGAGCATCGGCATGACCCGGCGTATGAGATCGACGGCGTCGTGGTAAAGGTCGATCGCATCGACGTGCAGCGGCAGCTCGGGTCGACCAGCAAGGCGCCCCGGTGGGCGATCGCGTACAAGTATCCGCCGGAAGAGGTCACCACCAAGCTGCGCGACATCCAGGTCGGAATCGGCCGGACAGGGCGGGTCACGCCGTACGGGGTGATGGAACCTGTGGTCGTGGCGGGGTCCACTGTCGAGCGGGCGACGTTGCACAACGGTTCGGAAGTGGTCAGGAAGGGCGTGCTGATCGGGGACACGATCGTGCTCCGCAAGGCGGGCGACGTGATTCCGGAGATCGTCGGGCCGGTCTCCGATCTGCGGGACGGCACCGAGCGGGCGTTCGTGATGCCGACCCACTGCCCCGAGTGCGGCACCGAACTCGCGTACGAGCGGGAGGGCGACGCCGACCTGCGCTGCCCCAACACCCGCGCCTGCCCCGCCCAGCTGCGCGAACGCATCTTCTTCGCGGCCGGTCGCAACGCCTTCGACATCGAGGGCCTGGGTTACGTCGCGGCGACCGCGCTCACCCAGCCGCTGCCCCCGCAGGAGCCTCCCGTCCGCACTGAGGCCGACCTGTTCGATCTCACCATGGACCGGCTGCTCCCCATCAGATCGATCGTCCGCGACCAGGACACCGGCCTGCCCAAAACCGATCCGGAAAACGGCGAGCAGAAGGTGGTCTCCTTCTTCGCGACCATCGCCGGAGCGCCCAGCAAGAACGCCGAGAAGATGCTGGAACAGCTGGAGCTGGCCAAGGCGCAGCCGATCTGGCGTGTCCTGGTGGCGCTGTCCATCCGCCACATCGGCCCACCCACCGCCCGCGCCCTGGCCGACGAATTCCGCTCCATCGACGCCATCGCCGCCGCCTCGGAAGAGGAACTCGCCGCCGTGGAAGGCATCGGCCCCCGGGTGGCCGCCGCCATCAAGGACTGGTTCGCCGTCGACTGGCACAGTGACATCATCAAGCGCTGGAAAGAGGCGGGCGTCCGCATGGAGGACGAACCCCCCACCGACCAGGGCCCCCAAACCCTGGAGGGCCTCACCTTCGTCGTCACCGGCACCCTCACCGCCTACACCCGAGACGAAGCCTCCGCCGCCATCACCACCCGAGGCGGCAAAGTAACCAACTCCGTCTCCAAAAAGACCTCCTTCTTGATCGCCGGCGAAAACGCAGGCTCCAAACACGACAAAGCCACCAAACTCAACGTCCCCATCCTCGACGAGGACGGCTTCACCACCCTCCTGACCG
This sequence comes from Acrocarpospora macrocephala, assembly GCF_009687865.1. Lineage (GTDB taxonomy): Bacteria > Actinomycetota > Actinomycetes > Streptosporangiales > Streptosporangiaceae > Acrocarpospora > Acrocarpospora macrocephala. The sequence goes on along the minus strand of NZ_BLAE01000025.1, from coordinate 137,744 downwards.
AGGGCCCTGAAGCCGTCACTCCCGAAGCAGCTCCGCCGGAGGACTAGCAGCACCAGACGGCTCGCCGCTGGGTCGGCGGCCTCCTCCTTGTACGGTCGGAGGGATAGACCCTTGTGCGTCGAAGGACCCCCGCTCTCCTGCACCTTGGGTGCCGCCTCCTAGCTACCAGCCGGACTTCGCGTAAATCAGGTGTGATCCTAGGCAGGATCGTGGGTATTATCTTGTGTGTGAAAGCAGGCATCATCATGGCGAGAGGGGTGATCCCCGTTGAGTGACATCGTCTACCAGGCATCGGATCTAACGGGGAAGAAGCGCGTGGAATTCATCAATGAGGCCCATCATGATCGAGCTCGACTCCGATCCCCTGACGGGACGAGCCTGGTTATGCTGCGCGAAAGCAAGCTGGACCTTCTGGAAGCGCTGGCCAAATGGGGTGAAGCCCATGTAAAGCTCAGCACGCTGCTACGGAGATCTACTGGAGCCCTCACCGCAACAGCTCTGGGTGAACTGGCGTGGTTGCGATCGTTCGATCGGGATGACCTCGAAGAGTTTCTGTGCGAGCTTCAGGATGCGATCATCGCAGCTCGCGCCGACGAGGACACGGCCGTGCTTGATGAGTGCATCCAGGCATGGAGAGCAACTGCGCGCCAGCTGGCGGACCCGCTTCGTCGTTCAGTTCTCCTCGGGCCGCATCTCTCCGAGGACTTCGTCGAAGCAGGAAAGCCTAGTGACGGGGAGTAGCGGTGCCTACCGGCCCATGGTGCCGGCTCGACGACCTGGCGGGAGACCGGGGGAGCGGCCGGACTACCGGGTGTTGGTGCACCGCAAGTTTCTGGACCATTGGGGCAGGCTAGTGCCCATGGTCGGGATCAAGGCAGCGCAGCAGTTCTGGGACCATGTGTCCCAGACTCCAGGTGAACCGGACCCTATTGCCGCGACCTGCTTTCTTCGAGGTAAGGCAGGAAAACCGAGAGGGGATGGATGGTCTAGAACCATCCATTATGAGATTAGCGGTGCAGGTCGTATCGACTATCAGTACAACGACACATATAAGACGTTCCCAGACGGCGACGAGCACAAGGTCGTGGCGATCCTCACCATCAGCTACAGCAGCCACTAGCCAGGATATCGAGGGCTGCCAAACGTGACCGGAACCGCTGGAGTCGTGGATCGGGGTGAATAGAAGGTCACCTGTTCCGCCTTCCGCAGAACGCCGCGTCGGCGACGACGCGCCCGAGGAACTCGCCGACTCACCACTGGGATGGCGATGATCGCGGTCAAGCGGCATGATGCCTCGACGCGAGGTTTCTGTGATGAGTGCGCCAGGCCGGCTAAGTGCTCACCGATCTGGCGAAGGAGCCGGTGAACGGAGCCGCGGTGCTACGCGCAGGTTGAAGGTGAGCACGATCCCCACGCTGGCCTGTGGTCAGGCCGAGGGTGATGAATAGGGCGATGGCGAAGGAGTAGCGGTCCAGCAGGGTGCGTGTGCTCCAGGCGTAGAACGGTGCATGGCCGCGAAGTAGGTGAGCGCGCCGGTGGCCAGGCTTATCGCCCACACCCGCCATGGCGCCCGGGCGTGCACGCCGCTTACGATCACGGCGGCCAGGCCGAGGGGCGCCAGCACGAAGGGGAGCAACTTCGAGGGGAAGAAATCGTCGGGCGGTGCCGCGCCCGCGGTCGTGGACTTGACCAGGGCGAAGCCCGCGCCGGTGAGCACGATCGACAGGTGGGGACGCCGCAGGAGCAGGTTGAGCAGCGGCGGTGCGACTACCAGCCCGGCCACGTCGCTCAGCTTGCCGGTGAGCAGGCCGGGCCAGAGCGGCTTGAGGATGTGGTCGTTGACGGCCAGGACCAGGGTCGCGAGCACGGTCAGCGGATGCCCGATCCACGCCAGCGCCGATTTCCTCATATTTCAGGAGATGCGGAAGGGGTGGGGTTCGTTCGCGCCGAGCCGATTCCGTGATCAACCTGCCATCAGGCGTTCACCGGCTCCGTACCAACCCGGCTGCGTTCATAGGCACCAGCGTGCCCTCGTCCGGGAGACGAAGCGGGGAGACGGCCAGAGGCCACCCGGCGCCGAGTTGGTGGCGGGGCCGGGTGGCCTCTGGGGGCGGTCGCGCTCAGGCGTACCAGCCGCGGGAGGGACGTCAGGTGGAGGTGCAGGTGAGGGTGGGGACGGAGTTGGTGCCGTTATGGGTGCCGTTGAAGCCGAATGAGGTGCTGGCGTTGACGGCCAGGTTGCCGTTGTAGTTGAGGTTGTTGACGGTGACGTTGCCGCCGCTGATGGTGTGCTGGCCCTGCCAGAGCTGGCTGATGCCCTGGCCGTTGGTGAAGGTCCAGCGGACGGTCCAGGCGGTGGTGGCGACGGAGCCGCTGTTGCGGACGGTCACGGTCGCGCCGAAGCCGTTGTTCCACTGGTTGGTGATGGTGTAGGTCGCGGTGCAGGCCTTACCGCCGGTCGGGGAGGGCGACGGGGACGGCGAGGGGGAACGCGACGGGGACGGGGAGGGCGACGGAGAAGGGGAGGGCGACGGGGACGGCGAAGGTGAGGGGGAGCGGGACGGTGAGGGCGACGGGGTGTTGGTGGGCGGCGGGGCGGCGATGGCCAGGTCGTAGGCGCGCTGCGGGACGAACTGCCCGGCGCCCGCGATGCAGCCGTCGGCCTCACCGGGCAGCTTGATCCAGAGGAAGGCGTCGATCGCCGAGTCCCCCGTCACGTTGGTGCTCCACGTGCCGGTCGCGCGGCCCGCGGGGTCGCACCACTCGCTGCCGAGCGGCCCGTTGCCGTTGCGGCTGGTGTCGATGACGGCCTTGAGGCGGCTGATGCCGGTGGCCTGGATGATCGCCTTGGCGTACGCGATCTCGGTGCTGCTGGAGCGGTAGTTGGAGACGTTGACCGAGATGCCGTCGGCGCTGTTGGCGATGTCGGCGGCGACGAGCCGGTTGGCGGCCTCACCCGCGCCGAGCCAGGCCGAGTGACCGATGTCGAAGTAGACCTTGGCGGCGGCGGAACCGGCCTTGAGCTTCTTGCCGGCGTAGGCCATGGAGGCCCGGGTCTCGGCCTGCTGGGCGCTGCTCTGGCAGTTGGTCATGATCGGCAGCACGTCGGGTTCAAGGATGATCGACGCGGGCCGTCCGGCCAGGCCGGCCGCGATCTCGTCGATCCAGGCGCGGTAGGCGGTGTGGTTGGGCGCGCCGCCGGTGGAGGCGCCGCTGCAGTCCCGGTTCGGGATGTTGTAGACCACCATGATGGGGATCTTGCCGGCCGATGCGGCCGCGCCGACGTAGGTGCTGACCTCGTTCCGTACCGTGGAGGTGTTGGTGGTGGTGAACCAGCGCCCCTGCGGGACCGCGGCGATCCGGTCGCGGATCACGGCGGTCTTGCTGTCGTTCGGGTTGGCGGCCACCCAGCGCGCCGCGTTCGTCTGGGGGTCGACGTAGAACACTGAGTCCGCGGCATTCGCCGCGGAGCCGGTGAGCACGGCGGCACCCATCCCGAGTGCGGTGGCCGCGGCGATTGCGGCCACCGTCAGGGGCCTTTTACGAAACATGAGGTCTCCGTCCCTGAGGAGTGGGAGCGCTCCCACTAATCTGCAGGGATCTAATCACCAGATCGTAGGGACTTGAAGCCTCAAGGCAATATGGCTGGAGGTCCAACTTGAAACCCCCTGGCAACGCGCTCGAAACAGGTATCCGGTCATCTGAAACTTTCACCCCCAAGAGCCCAGATGCCGAGAAGCCACGAAATATCCAGTAACGGAACGTGCCCAACCGGTTTCGCGAAGTGGCCCAGAGGCCGTACCCTCCCATAGTGACCTCTTGGGGGGTTTCTTGCCGATGACAGCAATTGCGCGCCATCTCTCGCCATGCCATGAGATGGCGGATCCGGCCGACACGCGGGACACCGGACCGCGCCTCGGCTCACCCCTGTGGATGTACTTCACCGCGGTGATCACGATCGGTCTCACGGCGCTGGTCGTCACGCAGATCCGGCTGGGCTTGGGCGAGTTCACCCAGCTCGCGGGGACCGCGCTGTTCTGGATCCTGGTCGTGCTGGTGGTCCTGGGCGAGCTGCGCCCGGTCATGGTCAGCTCCTCCGCGATCGTCGGCGGCACGCCCACCTCGACGCTGTTCACCTTCGCCGTCCTCATGCACCACGGCCTGTCCGCGGCCGTGCTGGTGCAGGCGGTCGCGGTGGTCGTCAGCGGCCTGGTCCATCGCCGCTCCTGGCACCGCATCGCCTTCAACATCGCCCAGATAACCCTGGCCTGTACGGCTTCCGCCGTCGTCTTCGGCGCGTTCGGCATCCATCCGCGCCCCCTCGACACCTGGACCCCCGAGGGCACCGACATGCCGTCCATCGCGCTGGCGGGGCTCGCGTACTTCACGGTGCGGGGCCTGCTCGTCTGCAGCGCGGTCGCCCTGCACGAACGCAAATCGATTATCCGGGTGATCAAGGCCTCAATCGGCCCGCAAGCCCTCGTCTACGGCGCGCTGCTCGGCCTGGCCCCGCTCGTGGTGGTCGTGATGGAACACTCCACCGGCCTGGTGCCCCTGTTCGTGGCCCCGCTGGCGGCCGTCTACTTCACCGCCACGCTCTCCATGCGCCGCGACCACCAGGCCATGCACGACAGCCTGACCGGCCTGCCCAACCGCAAGATGCTGATCCTGCGCACCGAGGAAGCCCTGGTCGAGGCCAGGGAGCACGAGCGGGTCGGCCTCTTCCTGCTCGACCTCGACCGGTTCAAGGAGGTCAACGACACCCTCGGCCACCCGGTCGGCGACCTGCTGCTCCAGATCGTCGCGCACCGCCTCACCCACAGCGTGCGCCCCGGCGACGTGGTCGCCCGCCTCGGCGGCGACGAGTTCGCGGTCCTGCTGCCCTCCATCCGCGACGGCCACGCCGCCAAGGAGGTCGCCTCCCGCCTGCGGGTCGCGCTCACCGAGCCGGTACGCCTGGAGGGCATGACCTTCGACCTGGACGCGTCCATCGGCATCGCGCTCTACCCCGATCACGCGCCCGACTTCGAACTGCTGCTCCAGCGTTCCGACGTGGCGATGTACATGGCCAAGGAAGGCCGTACCGGGGTGGAGTTCTACGTGGCCGAGCGGGACCGGAACTCGCCGGAGCGCCTGAGCCTGCTCGGCGATCTGCGCCGGGCGATCGACCGGGACGAGCTGGACCTGCACTACCAGCCGAAGGTCTCCCTGGAGGACGGTCGGGTCGAGGGCGTCGAGGCGCTGCTGCGCTGGTGGCACCCGGTGCGCGGCCCGATCTCGCCGGTCGAGTTCATCCCGCTGGCCGAGCAGTCCTACCTGATGCGCGAGCTCACCCAGCACGTCATCGACAAGGCCCTCGACCAGGCGGCCCGCTGGTGGCACGACGGCCTGCCGGTGCCCGTCTCGGTCAACGTCTCCGCCCGCGACCTGCTCGACTCCGGGCTTCCCGACCAGCTCTCGGCCGGTCTGGCCCGGCTGGCGCTCCCGCCGAACGCGATCCACCTGGAGGTCACCGAACGCATCCTGATGACCGACCAGGCCTACTCCGCCGACACCATCCGCACCCTGGCCGCCCTCGGCGTCCCGCTGGCCCTGGACGATTTCGGCACGGGCTACTCCACCCTGGTACGGCTCCAGCGCCTCCAGGTCGACGAAGTCAAGATAGACGCCTCTTTCGTGCGAAAAATCGGTGAATCGCCGGATGACGAGAGGATCGTGCGGTCGATCATCGACCTGGTGCGCTCGCTCGGCCTGCGCGCGGTCGCCGAAGGGGTCGAATCCGCGGAGATCGCCGCCCAGCTTCGGGCCATGGGCTGTGACGCGGGCCAAGGCTGGTGGCTCGCCGAACCGATGCCCGCCACTGAAGCGGGCGTCTGGCTCCGCGCCCGGCTGCGGCTGCCCCTTCACAACTCCGAACTGGCAATGGACAGCTCAGCCTGAGCGAAAGCGAGAAGCGAGTGCCTGAGCCGCGCCCCTAGGATGGCTGTTGTCCACACGTCCATTCAGAAACGGGTTCGAGACTCATGTCCGCCATAACCCGCGATGAGGTCGCTCACCTCGCCCGGCTGTCCCGGCTGGCGCTGGCCGACGAGGAACTCGACCACTTCGCCGCCCAGCTCGACCAGATCGTCGGCGCGGTCGCCCGCGTCGCCGAGGTCGCCGCCGACGACATCCCGCCGTCCTCGCACGCGCTCCCGCTCACCAACGTGTTCCGTCCCGACGAGGTGCGGCCCAGCCTGACGCCGCAGCAGGCGCTGTCCGGCGCGCCGGCCGTCGAGGACGATCGTTTCCGGGTGCCCAGGATCCTCGGGGAGGAAGCGTGAGCCTCATCCACCGCACGGCGGCGGAGCTCGGCCGGTTGATCGCCACCGGGGAGGCCTCGGCCGTCGAGGTCGCCCAGGCCCACCTGGACCGGATCGCCGAGGTCGAGCCCAAGGTCCACGCGTTCCTGCACGTCGACCCCGACGCGGTGCTCGCCCAGGCGCGCGCGGTGGACGGGCGGCGGGCGGCCGGGGAGCCCCTCGGGCCGCTGGCCGGGGTGCCGATCGCGCACAAGGACGTGTTCACCACCGCCGACATGCCGACCACGGCGGGATCCAAGATCCTCGAAGGGTGGCGCCCGCCGTATGACGCGACGGTGACCCGGCGGCTGCGCGAAGCCGGTCTGGTCATTCTCGGGAAGACCAACCTGGACGAGTTCGCGATGGGCTCCTCCACCGAGAACTCCGCCTACGGGCCGACTCATAACCCGTGGGATCTGACCAGGATTCCCGGAGGATCGTCCGGCGGCGCGTCCGCGTCGGTGGCGGCCTACGAGGCGCCGCTGAGCACCGGGACCGACACGGGCGGGTCGATCCGGCAGCCCGCCGCCGTGACCGGCATCGTGGGTATGAAGCCGACATATGGTGGCTCGTCCAGGTATGGGCTGATCGCGTTCGCGTCCTCGCTGGACACGCCCGGGCCGTTCGCCCGCAACGTCCTGGATGCGGCTCTGCTGCACGAGGCCTTCTCCGGGCATGACCCGATGGACTCCACCTCGATCGCCCAGCCCGTCCCCCCCGTGGTGGAGGCGGCCCGGCAGGCGTCGGTGGAAGGGCTGCGCGTCGGCGTGGTCAAGGAGTTCGGCGGCGACGGCTACCAGCCCGGCGTGCTGGCCCGCTTCCAGGAGGCCGTCGACCTGCTGGAATCGCTCGGCGCCAAGGTCGTCGAGGTGTCCTGCCCGTCGTTCGCGTACGCGCTGCCGGCGTACTACCTGATCGCGCCCTCCGAGTGCTCCTCCAACCTGGCCCGCTTCGACGCCATGCGCTACGGGCTCCGGGTGGGCGACGACGGCACGCGCAGCGCCGAAGAGGTCATGGCGCTCACCCGGGCCGCCGGATTCGGCCCCGAGGTCAAGCGGCGGATCATGCTGGGGACGTACGCGCTGTCCAGCGGCTACTACGACGCCTACTACGGCTCGGCCCAGAAGGTGCGCACGCTCATCTCCCGCGACTTCGACGCCGCGTTCCACCAGGTGGACGTGCTCGTCTCGCCGACCACCCCGACCACGGCGTTCCCGATCGGCGAGCGCGCCGACGACCCGATGGCCATGTACCTCGCCGACCTGTGCACGATCCCGTCCAACCTGGCGGGCAACGCGGCCATCTCCGTGCCCTGCGGCCTCGCCGACGAGGACGGCCTGCCGGTGGGCCTGCAGATCATGGCCCCGGTCCTGGGCGACGACCGCTGCTACCGCGTCGGCGCCGCTGTCGAGAAGGCGTTCGAGGACCGCTGGGGCGGTCCGCTGCTGAAGGAGGCTCCGGCACTGTGACCGAGACGCTGATGCCGTACGACGAGGCGCTGGCGCAGTTCGAGCCGGTGCTCGGGCTGGAGACGCACGTGGAGCTGGGCACCGCGTCGAAGATGTTCTGCGGGTGCCCGACCACCTTCGGCGCGCCGCCGAACACGCACGTCTGCCCGGTCTGCCTGGCGCTGCCCGGCTCGCTGCCGACGGCCAACGAGACCGCGATCGAGTCCACGATCCGGATCGGGCTGGCGCTGAACTGCTCGATCGCCGGCTGGTGCAGGTTCGCGCGGAAGAACTACTTCTACCCGGACATGCCGAAGAACTACCAGATCAGTCAGTATGACGAGCCGTTGTGCTTTGACGGGTATCTGGATGTCGAGGTGGACGGGAAGACGGTCCGGATCGAGATCGAGCGGGTGCACCTGGAGGAGGACACCGGCAAGTCCACCCATGTGGGGGGCGCGACCGGGCGGATCCAGGGCGCGGACTACTCGATCGTCGACTACAACCGGGCCGGGATCCCGCTGGTCGAGATCGTGACCAAGCCCATTCCGGGGACGGACCGGCTCGCGCCGGAGGTCGCGCGGGCGTACGCGACCGAGTTGCGTGAGGTCATGCGGTCGCTGGGCGTGTCCGACGTGCGGATGGAGGAAGGATCGATGCGGTGCGACGTCAACGTCTCGCTGATGCCGCGCGGCTCCTCCGAGTGGGGGACCAGGACCGAGACCAAGAACGTCAACTCGCTGCGCAGCGTCGAGCGGTCGGTTCGCAGTGAGATCGAGCGGCAGGCCGCGATTCTCGCGGACGGCGGGCGGATCATCCAGGAGACGCGGCACTTCCACGAGGACACCGGCCTGACCACCTCCGGGCGCTCCAAGGAGGAGGCGCAGGACTACCGCTACTTCCCCGAGCCCGACCTGGTGCCGATCGAGCCCGACCCCGCGTGGGTGGCCCGCCTCAAGGCCGAACTGCCCGAACTCCCGTCGGTACGGCGTCGCCGGCTGCAGGCCGAATGGGGGGTGTCCGACCTGGACATGGCCGCCATGCACAACGCCGACGCGTTCGGCCTGGTCGAGGCGACGGTGGCGGCCGGGGCTCCGGCGGCGGACGCCCGCAAGTGGTGGATGGGCGAACTGGCCCGCCGCGCCAACGAGGCCGGCACGTCACTGGCCGAACTGCCGATCACGCCCGCCCAGATCGCCCGGGTGACCGAACTGGTCGCGTCAGGCGCGCTCAACGACAAGCTCGCCCGACAGGTGCTGGAAGGGGTCCTGGCCGGAGAGGGCTCCCCTGACGACGTGGTCGCGGCCCGCGGCCTGCAGATCGTCAACGACGACGGCGAACTCTCCACGATCATCGACCAGGTCATCGCCGCCAACACCGACGCGGCCGACAAAATCCGCGGCGGCAAGATCGCAGCCGTAGGCGCCCTGGTCGGCGGCGTCATGAAGGCCAGCCGCGGCAAAGCCGACGCCGGCCGAGCCCGCCAACTAATCCTCGACAAACTCGGCGTAACGGAGTAACCCCGTTGTGCTCGTCCCCACGACGGGGGCGAGCACAAGGCCGTTCTCCCACCCATTCCTTTGATTTCCCGGGGGCTCCGCCCGCCCCCGTCATCCGTGGTCGCCCGCATGAGGCGGCAGCTTGATCGGGGTGGTTCTCCCACCCACCCAGCCCTTTGTTTTCCTTCGGGCTCCGCCCGTCCCCGCCAGCGCCGTGGTCACCCGCACGGAACGACCGCTACGACACCGTGGTTCTCCCACCCATCCATGGGGACAAGTCATTTTGGGGCCGGTCGGTCGTCCTTGGCTGACCTGCTAGTTCCGTGCGTGGCCGAATTTTCCTTCGGCTTTGGAGGACGGCGCGAGTCGCTCGTCCCGTACTTGCGGGTGCGGACCGCTTAGCGAGTGGCGGGCAGGTAGATGGTGCGACCGGCCAGGCGGGCCTCGCGGGCGGCGGGGATGCGGGCGGCGGTGAAGTCGGGCAGTCGGTCGGCGGCTTCCTTCCAGCTGAAGAAATCGAAGCCGTCGAGTTCGTCGCTCTGCAACCGGATCAGGCCGGGGTCAGCGACAAGGCCGCCATCGAACAGAAAGTTGATCATTGGTTTGGGGCGATCACCCAGCGGCGGCGCGAAGTCCACGACCAGCAGGGCCCGGGCCTCGATCTTCAGGCCGGTCTCCTCGACGACCTCGCGCTCGGCGCACTCATGGGGCAGCTCGCCAGGGTCGAGAATGCCCCCTGGCAGCGCCCAATAGTCCCGGTAGTTGGGCTTGACCAGCAGGACTCGATCGCGCTCGTCGGTGAGCAGGACAATCGCCGACACATAGGCAGTCGGAAGGGTGGGGTACCAGTCTTTGGGTTCCAGATACGGCGCTACCACCCCCTTGACGCTACTCCAGCACAGTGGTGCGCGAGAGCGGTCGGAAATCTCTGTCCCTGGCTCATCAAGGGCCCACCGCCTGTTCGAGAAAGGCTGCGACCTCGGGTACCGGCCGGTGGGGGGCGAGCGTGGAGGCCAGCAGGGTGATCCGGGCCTGGACGCGCTCGGAGCGAATCCGCTGGGCGAGAGCGAGCGCTTCTAGGGCGAGGTGCGCAGCGGCGTCGACGTGTCCGGCGCGGGCGTAGGCGGTGGCGGTGAGTGCGGTGTGCAGGGCTCGGGTACGGGCATTGCCGGGTGCCAGATCCATGACCTGCTCTCGGAAGGTGAGCGCTTCCTCAGGGCGGCCGAGGTCGAGTAGCGATCGCATCGCGCTGCCCGCGAGATGGGCGGGGCTGAAGTAGCCCGCCCAGGACGGGCCAGTCTCGTCCGCGCGGTTCAGCGCGTGCTCGGCCTTGCCGATAGCGGTCCGGAACGCTTGCAGGTCCCCGGCGACGGCATGGGCGGTGGCCTGGCTGCTGAGGAGCCGGGCGGAGACGGAGGCCACAGGGCGGCGGCCCGCCCCGTCGATCGCGGCGCGGGCGAGCCGGACGGCTTCGCCGGGCAGGTCGAGGAAGACGGCCTGGGTGGCAAGGTTGGCCAGGATGTGCGCGCCGTAGGTCCGGTCGCCGGACGCCTTCGACAGCCGCAGCGCCTGAATGAAGGCGCGCTGCGCAGCTCCCTGTTCGGAGATGTCGTAGGACATGAACCCGGCCATCCCGGTCAGCTCGGCGGCTACAGCGAACAAGTCCCGGCCGACGGGGTCGGTGTAAGAGCCGCGCAGGAGCGGGGCGACGTCGCGGGTGAGGAAGTCGGCAAGGAAGGTTCGAGCGTGGCCGCCGCCGTGCCGCCGGTCGAGTTCGAGGAACTGGTCGAAGCAGCCGCGCAGCATTTCGACGTCCATGCCGGTGACCCGCCGTCCGGCTGCGCGGGCGATGCTGGAATCGGGTGGGTCGAAGTGCCAACGCCACCCGGTCTCGATCGCCGCCGCGGTGACGAACGGTGCAACGGTCGCTGGACGTCCCCGCCGTCCGAACCGCCGCCAGAGCGCCGACGCGGTCTCAACGGCTTCGGGCACGGTGGCTGGGAATAGCAGCCCGTCGCGCTCGCCGTCACGGCCGGCGAAGCCGAGTTCGGCGACGTTCACCTGCCGGTGCAGCCGCGCCGACAGCACTGTGGCGATGAGTTCGGGACCCGGCTGCTCGGGGCGGCGGCCGCGTAGCCACCAGTAGACGGAGGCGCCGTCATACCTGAGGATCAGGCCGTGGTCCCGGGCACCGGCGGCGTTGACCTGGCGGGCGAACGCAGCGTGGGATCGGTCGTAGGCGGCCTCGGCCAGGAGGTCTTCCAGGCCCTGGTTGGTGACCGGCTTGTTCACCTGCGGCCCCTTCGCCGTTCGGGACGGGACGGCTCAGCCCGAACTTCACGGTAAGCGCACTTCGCCTGCCCGTCATCAACCACACAAGAAGGCGCAAGCCTCGCATGAGCGGCGCACGTACCCACATGCCCCTCCATCTGCGCCTATCGCTCTCGGCGACGTGATCTGAGGATCTCCCCATATTTGATGGAGGCCCCCATGGAGGATTTCGAACGGTCCCGGGTCGAGGCGTTCTTCCGGCGCGTCACCACCCATACCGAGCCCGCACGCAAGCCCAGTTCGCTCCTGATCACCCATCTACTGCCCGAGCGGCCCATCTTCGTCGCCGCGGTGTCCCGCCTGTCGGCGGTCGCGGCCGTGCTGCCGAAGCCCAAATCGATCGACGCCGGGGCGATGAAGGAAGTCACCCGGATGCTCCGCTGCGACGCGCTCGACCGCCGTCAGCTCGCGGATCCCGAGCAGGCCGTCGCCTACCTGGAATCCCGTGCGGCGGGTCAGGCCCTGGTGCTGCTCGACATCGGCGGTTACTTCGCTCCCGCCTTGGAGGAGATCTGTGCCAACTTCTCCGGTCGACTCCTGGGCGTTGTGGAGGACACCGAGAACGGGCTGCAGCGCTATCTGGAGCACGACAAGCTGCCCTGCCCGGTGTTCACCGTGGCCCGCAGCCCGCTCAAGGACCCCGAGGACTACCTGGTCGGCCAGTCCGTGGTGTTCTCCACCGAGGCACTGATCCGCAGCCGCGGCGGCATCCTGCACGGTCGCCACGCCTGCGTGATCGGATTCGGGAAGGTCGGCGCGTCCATCGCCCGGATGCTGCACGCCAAGCACGTCCAGGTCACCGTCTACGACACCGACCCCGTCCGGATGGCCCAAGCCTTGTCCCAAGGATTCCGGACCGCGACCAGCCGAGCCCAAGCCCTCGCCGGGGCCGGGGTGGTGATCTGCGCGACCGGGAACCTCGCGCTACGTGCCGACGACTTTGCCCGCGTCAGCAACGGCGCCTACATCGCCAGCGTCACCTCAAGCGACGACGAACTCGAACTCGACGCGCTTGATGGTCTCTACGACCGGGCCACGGTCACCGCGAGTGTCACCCGGCACGCCACCACAGGCCACTACTTCTACGTCCTCAACGACGGCAACGCCGTGAACTTCCTGCACGGAGCCTCGGTCGGATCGTTCATCTACCTGGTCCAGGCCGAAATCCTCGCCGCCCTCGCCCTCCTGGCCGACCGTGACCACGATCCGGGCCTCCACGACATCCCGGCCGACATCCGCAAGTTCATTGCAGCGACCTGGCTCCACTACTTCAATGGGTCAACATGACCGTCACCAACAACGCGATCGCCGAAACCCTGCGTCGCTACCTGGCTGCCAATCCCGACGAGCGGGACAACGTTCAACAGCTCCTGGAGGCTCTGGAGGCCGGCGGCGACCTCTCATCGCGGTCGACCGTCCCGCTCCACGTCACCTGCAGCGCTGCGGTCATCAACGACGTCAACCAGGTACTCATGATCCACCACACCGCGCTCGGCAAGTGGCTCATCCCCGGCGGACACCTCGAAGACGCCGACGGCAGCCTCCTGTACGGGGCACTCCGCGAGCTGGAGGAGGAGACCGGCATCCCCTGGATGACCACGGTCAGCCCTCCCGGCATGGACGTCATCCCGGTCGACGTCGACGTTCACCTGATCCCCGCCAACCCGGCCAAGGGCGAAGGCGAGCACTGGCACGCCGACTTCCGGTTCGCGTTCTGGGTCCCCAATCCCAGCGTTCAGCTCCAGCTCGAAGAAGTCACCGACTATGCCTGGCGAGCTGTGACGGACCTCCAGACCACCCGCCTATCCGCCAAGGTCGCCCAGTACGCGTAGGCGGGTCCGGGGACATTCCGGGTGCCGCGTGTGCGGTCGTTTTCCCCTTCTGGCCCGAGAGGGACACGGGTACGGGTAGTCGACTGCGGACCTGCCAGCCCGCGGATCGGGAGCATGCGTTGGTTCCGGAATCAGCTGCCGCTTCGTTGGGCGACCCCGCCATCGCCGTGATCACTCACACGAAACGGCAGCCGCAGTGCGGTGGGCGTCGTCTGCTCAGGCTCCGCCCGACCCCGGCGTCGCTATGGTTGCCCGCACGGGGAAGGCAGCCCGGCAACAACGGGTCGGGGTGTCGAACCAGTGCGGGACCCAGAAGAAATGGCGGTTCCCCTGGGTTCATTCCCCGGGTTCAGCGGGCGTGAGCCGAGTGCTGGCCGTCGCTGAGCGGCGATGGGCCGGGCTGGCGGCCCGGATCGGCCCGGCCGGGTGTGGTGACGATGAACTGGCCCATCATGCCGTGGTCCTCATGCAACATGAGGTGGCAGTGATACATGTACGGTCTCGTGGGATCCGTGAAGTCGCCGAAACGCATGATGAGGCGGATCGGCACCTTCGGTGGAAGGTAGACCGTGTCCTTCCAGCCGGCCAGTTGGGGTGGTGGCGTGGTGCCGCCGATGCTCGTGACTTGGAATCGCACGCCGTGAACGTGGAAGCTGTGCGGTTGCTGGTGCTCGTTGACGACCTCCCAGAGCTCGGTGGTGTCGCTGGTGACCACCTCGTCGATCCGGTTCATGTCCATCGGGCGGCCGTTGATCTGTCGTCCCGATAACCGGAACGAACGGGTGGTGGTCGCGTCGGCCTCCGCTGTCCGCAGTACGTCGACCAGCTTGTCCGGCATGGTCCGGGTCCCCGTGAGCGAGGCAGCCGCCCGTAGTTCCAGCACGTCGAAGGAGTCCGCACCGCCGGCGTACCGCGCCATGATGGGGATGACGCCCAGTTCTGGGGGAAAAGAGCGCAGAACCACCCGCTCGCCCGGCTGGACCGAGACGACGAGTTCGGCGCGTTCGGCGGGTGAGAGCTGGATGCGGCTCGTCTGGTACGGCGCGGCGAGCAAGCCACCGTCGGTGCCGATGAGCGCGAACCGCCGATCGTCGGCGAACCCGAAGGAGTAGATCCGCGCGGTGGAGGCGTTGAGCAGCCGCAGGCGCAGCCGTTTCGTCGTCACGGGCAGGAATGGCGCCACCGTCCCGTTGACGAGGATCGTGTCGCCGAGCCGGCCGGTCGGTCCGTTGCTTCCTTCGTGGAATTGCCCGTTCTCGTCGAACGTCTTGTCCTGGACGATGACCGGGATGTCGTCGACGCCGTACTCCCGGGGAAGATCGATCGCCTCCTCCAGGTCGTCGTCGATGATGAACATGCCCGCCAGGCCGCGGTAGACATGCCGTTCGGTCGCGCCGTGGGGGTGCGGGTGGTACCACAAGGTGGTCGCGGACTGGTCGATCCGCCAGCTCGGCGACCACGTCTGTCCCGGCTCGACCGGCTGGTGCGGCCCACCGTCGGCGGCGGCGGGCAGGTGCATGCCATGCCAGTGCATGGTGGTCATCTCATCCAGCTCGTTGCGGACATTGACCGCCACCTGCTCGCCGCGTGCGGCCCGCAAGGTGGGCCCGAGGTAGTCGCCGTTCAACCCCCAGGTGCCGGTCGTGTGTCCGGGCAGGAACTCGCGCCGACCGGCGCGTGCGGTCAGGTCGAACACCCGGCGCCCCTGGGCGTCCATGCGGGATTCCGCCAGCGGGGGGATGGCGAGTGCTCGGCTCGCGCGGTCGGCGATCTTGGGCGGTTGTTCTGACTGGCACCCGGCCACCCAGACGGTGAGGGCAGCTCCGCCGGCGAGACGTAGTAGCTGCCTGCGGTTCACCGAAGGTCCTTTTGGTGCGGGGTCGGCGCTTCCGCGCGTTCGATTGCCAGCCGCGGCAGCCGGCGGGCCATCGGGGCCGGCAACCACCAGGCCGCTCGGCCGAGCAGGTGCATGACCGCGGGGAGGATGAGGCAGCGGATGACGAGGGCGTCCAGCAGGATCGCCACGGCGAGTCCGAGGCCGAACTGCTTCAGCATCCGGCTGGGGTCGAGCAGGAAGGCGGTGAAGACCACGATCATGACCCCGGCGGCGGCCGTCACGACCCGAGCCGTGGTGGCCAGCCCCTCGCTGATCGCGTGGGAGGCGTCGCGGGTCCGCTCCCACGCCTCGTGCATCCGCGAGAGGAGGAAGACCTCGTAGTCCATCGACAGGCCGAAGACGATCGCGAAGATCATCACCGGGACGAACGCCTCGACCGGTCCAGGCTCCACGCCGAGCACCCCACCGGCGAACCCTTCCTGGAACACCAGGGTGACGACGCCCAGCGAGGCGCCGACGCTCAGCAGGTTCAGCAGGGCGGCTTTGAGCGGGATGAGCAGCGAGCGGAAGACAACCATGAGCAGGAGCATGGACAGCCCGACCACGACCCCGACGAAGAGCGCGAGGCGGTCGGCGACGGCATCGGCGAAGTCGGTGACGGCCGCGGTGGCCCCGCCGACGAGGAACCTCGCTCCGGTGTCCTGCTCCGCCTGGGGGAGGACGTCCTCTCGAAGGCGGTCGACCAGTTCCACCGTCTCCCTATCCTGCGGTTTGGTGTCAGGGAAGACGAGCACCGTCGCGAGCCCGCCGTCCTTCGACGGCACCGGCGGGGTGACCGCGGCGATGCCCGGGGTATCCGTGAGGATGTGGTGGACCGCGTCGGCAGCCTGCTGGTCTCCCTCGACGAGGACCAGCAGCGGGCCGTTGAAACCGGGCCCGAATCCCTTGGCGAGCAGGTCGTACGCCTGTCGGCTGGTCTTCGTCTCGGCGTCGTTGCCCGCGTCGGCGAAGCCGAGCCGGATGCCGAGCAGCGGCAGGCAGAGCGCCAGGAGCACCGCGAACGGGACGAGCGCCGCCGGCCACGGCCGGCGCTGGACGAGCGCCGACCAGCGCCGCCACCGGGCGCCCTCGGCTGTCCTGGCCTTGCTCCCGCGCCGGCGCACGGCCTTTTCGATGCGCTTGCCCATGATCGCCAGGAGCGCGGGCAGCAGTGTCAGGGACGCGAGCATGGTGACCAGCACGGTCAGCGCGACCGCGACCGCGACACCCTGCAACGAGCCAAGACCGAGAACGGCCAGCCCCATCAGCGCGATGATCACGGTGCAGCAGGCGAAGAACACGGTGCGGCCCGCCGAGTCCAGGGCGGTCCGGGCCGCCTGCTCCCGCGTGGCGCCCCGCAACAGCTCGGAACGGTAGCGCCAGAAGATGAGCAGGGCGTAGTCGATGCCGACGCCGAGGCCGACGAGGATCATCAGCGGGGTCGTGAACTCCGCGACGGTCACGAACCGCGAGGCCAGCGCGACCAGCCCGACGGTGGCGCCGACCGCGAACACCGCGATCACGATCGGGAGGCTGGCGGCCAGCACGGAGCCGAACAGCAGCACCAGGATGACCAGAGCGGCGAGCAGGCCCGCGCCTTCGGCGGCGCCACCGCCGCCTTCCTCGGCGCCGCGGACCGCCTCGCCGCCCAACTCGACCTGGAGGCCGTCGGCTCGCGCGGCCTGCGCGGTGTCGATCAGCTCGCGGATGTCCGCGGCGGGCACCTCCTCCGACGGGGCGTCCAGAACGACCGTGGCGAAGGCGACCGTCCCGTCCCGGGACACCGCGAACCGGTCGTCGTACGGGCTGCGCACGCTCCGTACATGCGGCAGTTCGCCGACCTTGGCGAGCATCGCGGCGACCTGGGCCTGCACCTGCGGGGACCCGATGCCGTCCGGGTCCGCCAGGACGATCTGCACGGTCCCGCCGGCCTGCGCCGGTATCTGGTCGGCCAGTTTGTCGGCGACCTGTTGAGATTCCGTACCGGGCAGCGAGAAGTCGTTCTGGTAGTCATCACCCACGGATCCCGCCGCGATCGTGACCGCGACCAGGGCGACGACCCAGACGATGAGGGCTCCCCAGCGGTGCCGGTGGGACCATCCCGCCAACCGCTCGAACCTGCTGGTTCGGGGCTCGACGCGGGGGAGTGTGTTGGTTTGCTGTGGCATCGCCACGCGACCTCCTGCCAAAGGTTTCGTTTCCGCGGCGAAGCTACAAGCGGCCGACGCTCCCCGATAACGCTCTGTGGGGTGGTCCTGGCCTCCCCCCGTGGTGGCAGAGCGCATGCTCCCGTCGGGGGACGCGGCGAGCGGTGCCCACATTTATCCTTGCCGGGGTGGAACGGCGCACATGGGCAGTAGATGCGGGTATCGCCGGGTTGGCGCTTGGCCTGACCCTGGGGGTGCTCGCCATGGGCGGTTTCGGCAGGCCCGATCCGGGTTCCCGCACCGTCGACGCGCTCGGCGTCGCCCTCGCGGTGACCGCCGCCGCGCCCCTGGTGGCCCGGCGGGTCGTGCCGTTGACGGTGTACGCGGTGACCGCCGCCGCGGCCGTGACGCTGATCTACCTTCGCTACCCGTTCGAACTGCCCCTCGGCCCGGTGATCGCCGGATACACGGTCGCGGCCACCTACAGCGGCGGCGGCGCGGCGGCGCGGCGTTGGTCGGCGAGGCTCGCGGTCGCGATGTTCGTCCCCCTGATCACCATTGCCTACGGGCTAGCCGGGGTGAACATCGAGACGATCACATCCGGGCTGCTGCTCTGGGCCGTCGTCTTCGTCGGTGTCTGGCTCGGCGGCGACCGGTCCAGGCTCCAGCACGAGCAGATCACCGTGCTGGAGGAGCAGGCGCGGCGCACGCTCCGGGAGGCCGAGCGGGAACGCCGGCTCGCCGTCGCGGAGGAACGCACCCGCATCGCCAGGGAACTCCATGACTCGGCGGGTCACGCCATCAATGTGATCCTCGTCCAGGCAGGCGCGGCACGCCTGCTGCACACGCGTGACCCGGCAGGCTCGCGACGGGCGATCGGGACGATCGAAGACGTGGCCCGCTCGACGATCGGCGAGATCGACCGGCTGGTCCGCGTCCTGCGCGAAGGCGAACCGCCGGCGATGCCGACGCCGGAGGATCCCGGAGCGCTGGAGCAGCTGCTGAAACGGCACCGCGCGGACGGTCTCACCATTGCCGCCGATATCGTCGGCCAGCCGAGGGCTCTCCCGCACGGGGTCGCGTGGGCGGCGTACCGGATCCTCCAGGAGGCGCTCACCAACGCGGCCCGGCACGGCGCCGGGACAGCCGACGTCGCCCTGAGCTTCGGACCGGCCGCGGTGGAGATCACCGTGACCAACCCCACGGTGTCGAATGGCGTACGCGATGGGGGCGGCCACGGGATCATCGGGATGCGGGAACGCGCCACCCTGCTCGCCGGGACGTTCGCCGCCGCCGCGGACGACGGCGTATTCCGCCTGCACACCCGCCTCCCGATCACCGACGCGGCCTCATGACCACCGTGCGGGTGCTCATCGTCGACGACGACGACCTGATGCGCGCCGGGCTGCACGCGGTGCTGTCCAGCGACGAGACGATAGCGGTGGTCGGCGAGGCGGCCGACGGCCTGGACGCGGTCGAGCAGGCCCGATCCCTCGGGCCCGACGTCATCCTGATGGACGTTCGCATGCCCGTACTGGACGGGATCGGGGCGACTCGCGCCATCGTCGACGCGGCCCCGGACGCCCGCGTCCTCATCCTCACCACCTTCTCCGACGACGACTACGTCTTCGGCGCGTTGACCGCGGGCGCTTCGGGCTTCCTGCTCAAGCGCGCCAGGCCCGAGCAGCTCATCGCCGCCATCCACACGATCGCCGCCGGCGAGTCCCTGCTCGCGCCGTCGATCACGCGTACGGTGATCGACCGGATGACCGGCGAGCCCCGGCCGGAACCCGATCCGGCGGTGCTCAGACGGCTCCGCGAGCTCACCCCCCGTGAGCGAGAGGTCCTGGAACTCATCGGCCGCGGCCTGTCCAACACCGAGATCGCCAAGGCGCTCTTCGTCGAGGAGTCGACCGTCAAGACGCATGTGAAGCGCCTGCTCGCCAAACTTCGCCTCCGCGATCGGGTGCAGGCGGTGATCCTGGCGTACGAGAGCGGACTGGTCCGGCCCGGCGAGAGACCACACGCCATCGACTGACGATAGGCGACAAAGGGTTACTGACGAGCTGTGGGTCATTGATGGGACTTGACGGGATGGATGACAAGTAGAAGGACTTGATTTTGTGACATATTCAGAAGAGGGTGCTTTAGGGTTAACTGAAGGGTGATTCCCCTGAGCCGGAGGAGAGCGAGGCGTGCGGAACGCCGGAGCGTCCATCGATCCGCCGACGGACCCGGTCGCGGCGGCGGCTCCGCCCGTTCCGCGGCGGCGGCACCCGGTGCGCCCGGCCACGAGCTCCCTTCCGCCCGGTGTTTCCTCCGACATTTTCGGTAGCCGCCCGCTCACGACGCCGACCACTCAGGAGAGCCAGCTTCCCCCACCCGCGACGGTCGAGCCGTGGCCGATGGCGGGAGCCAAATCGGCCATGGCCGTCCCCTCGGATCTCGTGCCGGAACCAGAGGAACCAGGGCTACGCTGGGGCCGCCTGCTGGCGATCATCCTGCTCATCATGGTGCTGCTGGTCTACCTGGTCCCGGCGGGCGTCATGATGGGGCGGGTCCTGCCGGGCACCACGATCCTCGGCGTGGACATCGGCGGTCTCACCCCGGTCGAGGCCGAAGACCGATTAAAGGCGAGGATGGCCAGCCACATCGCCACCGCCATCGTGATCAAACAAGGCCAGCAGCGAGTCAGTCTGAACCCGGAAGACAGCGGCCTTTCCCTGAACATACCCGAGACGATCAGGTCAGCCCCCGCGGGTTTCCCCAGCCCGTTCGAGGTATGGCAAGGCCTCACCGGCCAGCGCGAGATCGAGCCGGTGGTCGCGGTCGACCGCGCCAAGCTGCTGAATGTGATCTCCACCAGCGTGGCCTCGGAACTCGAGAAGAAGATGGTCGAAGGCGGGGTTCACTTCGACGGCATCCGCCCGATCGCGATAGAACCCCAGGCCGGGGTCGCCATCGACATGGAGGATATCGCCGCCGACGTACAGAAGGCGTATCTGAGCCCGGATCTGATGGTCGAGGTGGAACCCAAGCCGATCCGGCCGACGGTCACCAGGTCGGGGGTCACCGAGGCGGTCTCCTGGGCCCGGCGGGCGGTCTCCGAGCCGCTGACGCTGGTGACGAAGGACGCGGAGATCGAGCTCTCGCCGGAGGACGTCGCCGCTCACCTGGTCTTCTACGCGGACGGATCCGGCGGGCTGGACGCGCGTTTCGACGCCGCCGCGGCCGTGCGGGGGCTCCCGCTGGTCCCGCCGGAGCTGGCTCCCAGGGACGCCACGTTCAGCACGTCAGGCGGTCGTCCCGTCCTGGTGAAGGGCAAGGCCGGCCGGGCTGTGGACACCGACGACCTGAGCACCGCCGTGCTCAAGGAGATCGGCGCCGGCGGCAGCCACCGGGTGACGGTCCCGCTGACGGTGGCGCAACCCGCGCTCGGCGACGACGAGGCGGTCAAACTCGGCATCGAAGAGCAGATCAGCACGCGCACGTCGGAGTTCCCCTGCTGCCAGCCCCGGGTCAGCAACATCCAGACCGTCGCCCGCCTGCTCGACGGCCGCGTCGTCAAACCGGGCGAGACGTTCTCGCTGAACGCGGCGACCGGCCGCCGCGAGGGCGTGCTCGGCTATAGCGGCTCGGTCGAGGCGGTCGAGGTGCGCGGCAAGCGCGGCCAGGACGTGGCCGGAATCTCCCAGTTCGCCACCGCCATGTACCAGGCCGTCCTCTACGGTGGCCTCGAAACAGTCGAGGCCACCCCACATGAGAACTTCGTCCCCCAATACCCACCCGGCCTCGAAGTCGCCATCTCCTACCCCGGCCCCGACCTACGCTGGCGCAACGACTCCCCGCACGGCGTCCTGATCCGCGCGACCGCCACCGACACCTCGGTCACGGTCGCCCTCTGGAGCACCGCCCGCGACACCGTCGAAATCAAACAATCCACCCGAACCAAGATCATCCCCCGCCCCTCGACTCAGGGCCCCGCCCAAAACTGCGTCCCCATCGCAGGCGCGGACGGCTTCACCATCAAAACCACCCGCACCAGTACGCCCCTGACCGGCGGCGACCCCAAAATCGAAACCATCACCACCACCTACCACCCCCAAACAGCCGTGGTCTGCCCACCAGTGGAAGAGTGACGCCTCGGGTCACGTGTACGACATCCGCAGAAGCTTGCCGGATTTCTCCCCACCCGCCCAGCCCTTT
>NZ_BLAE01000025.1:49460-115783 GCF_009687865.1 Acrocarpospora macrocephala | reverse complement strand
CCCTCGGGCTCCGCCCGCCCCCGCCGTTGCCGTCCGGCACCGAGGGACAGGGATTGCCGGATTTCTCCCCACCCGCCCAACCCTCTGATTCCGCTCGGGCTCCGCCCGACCCCGCCGTTGCCGCCCGGCACCGCCGGAAAGGGACAGGGATTGCCGGATATCCAAAGCGCGCCCAGGCGTAGCGGGTGACGGCCGAGGCCACCCGCCATCGCCTGCGTTCTCAGTCGGTGGGGATGATCAGGAGGCGGTCGTCGCCGTCGCGTGGTGAGCCACGGCCGTCCAAGTTGCTGGTCGACGCCCAGAGCAAACCGTTCGGTGCGGTGGCCATGGCGCGCATGCGGCCGAACTCGCCCTCGTAACGCGCCACCGGCTTCCCCGCCGTGCCCGCGTCGGTGACCGGCACCTGCCAGAGGCGTTCACCACGCAGCGCCGCCGCCCAGAGCGACCCATCCGCGTACGCCAGACCCGACGGCGACGCCTCATCGGTGGACCACGTCACGATCGGATTGATGTACCGATCGTCATCGGAGACACCTTCGACCTCCGGCCACCCGTAGTTCCCGCCCGCCTTGATGAGGTTGATCTCGTCATAGGTGTTCTGCCCGAACTCCGTCGCGTACATATTGCGCGCATCATCCCAGGCAATCCCCTGCACGTTCCGATGCCCCAAACTCCAGACCAGCGTCCCGAACGGATTCCCCGGCGCGGTCGTCCCGTCCATGGTCATACGCAGGATCTTGCCCCCAAGAGACCCCTTGTCCTGGGAGAGCCCACGCTCGCCCACCTCCCCAGTGGAGGCGTAGAGAAAGCCGTCAGGCCCGAACGCCAGCCGCCCCCCGTTGTGGATACCCCCCTTGGGAATGCCCGTCACGATCGCGACAGGATCCCTGAGCCCCTGGTCATACGAATACCGCACGATCCGGTTATCAGCATCCGCAGTGAAATAAACGAAAATATTGTGATCTTCCCCGAACGTCGGAGACACCGCGACGCCAAGCAGCCCGCCCTCCCCGGCGGCGGAAACCCCCTCGATCACGCCGACCTCGCTGGACCCGCCCTGCGGAGTCACCCGCAACAACCGCCCCGTATCCCGCTCGGTCACCAGCGCGTCCCCACCCGGCAGGAACGCGATGGCCCACGGCACCTCAAGCCCCTGCACCAGCGTCTGCGGCGCCCCCTTCGGCGCCACCGGAGTCACGCTCGCCAACGTCGGCGTCGGAGCGTCCGCACCTCCCGCGCGGTCCACCGCCGGCGCGGCCGAACACCCCGCGACCAGCACCGCCGCGCCGATCCAGCCCAGCTTCATGATTCCCTCCTCCTGTCCCTCCCCATACTGGCCCTTCCGGCGAAAGGTTCCCTAAGGTTGTCAGCTGTGAAGATCTGGATCGCCCCCCAAGCGGTCGCGGCAATACCGTCCGACCTCCCCGACATCGAATTCTCCGTCTACGACGGCACCGCGGAACCGCCGGGCGTTGAGGACGTCGAGGTCTGGGTGCCCACCCTCATACCCGTGCCCGACATCCCCGAACTCCTGTCCCGGATGAAGCGATTGCGGCTGATCCAGACGGTGACGGCGGGCGTCGAGCCGTACCGGCCGTATGTTCCGGACGGCGCGGTGCTGTGCAACGCGCGCGGCGTGCACGACGCGGGCACGGCCGAATGGGCGGTCGGCGCGATGATCGCGGCGCTCCGCGACTTCCCCGGTTTCGCCGCCGACCAGCAGCAGGGCCGCTGGCGTTACCGCCACACCGGCGTGCTCGCCGACTCCACCGTCCTGATCGTCGGGTACGGCTCGATCGGCGAGGCCCTCGAACGACGCCTGGCCGGATTCGAGGTGAACGTGATCCGGGTGGCCAGATCGGCCAGGGACGGCGTGCACCCCGAGTCCGACCTGCCGGAACTGCTGCCGCGCGCGGACGTGGTGGTGCTGCTGGTGCCCGCCACCCAGGCCACCACCGGGTTCGTGGACGCCGCGTTCCTGGCCATGATGAAGGACGGCGCGCTGCTGGTGAACGCCGCGCGCGGCGCGGTGGTCGACACGATGGCGCTGGTCGCCGAGCTGAACTCGGGCCGGTTGCGGGCCGCGGTGGACGTTACCGACCCGGAGCCGCTGCCCGAGGGGCACCCGCTCTGGACCGCCCCCGGGCTGTTCCTCACCCCGCACGTGGCCGGGAGTACCCCGGCCTCCACCCGCAGGGCGATCGACCTGGTCCGCGCCCAGCTGCTGCGTTTCCGCGCGGGGGAGCCGCTGCTGAACGTCATCACCGGGGTCTACTGACTTCGTCTATTGAACTCAACGTCAGTGAGATGGTTCCGGAACGTGCCTGCCCCGTGACCTCGGGTCCGTAGCGTTGTTGCTCGCGCGGATCGCTGTTATCAGATCGGTGACGACTGGGCCGTTGGCACCATGTCAAGCTTCGCCGCCGCGCAAACTGACGATGTGACCGGATGTAAAGGGCGACGAGCGTGAACGGCAGGAGGGACCCGAGGGTCTCGCTGATCGCCGCGGCCGGGCTCGGCGCGGCGGTGATCGCCGCTGCCCTCATCGCGGGTGGCTCCGACACCGCGGTGACCGCGGTGGCGGGCCTGGTGAGCGGCTTGCTCGCCGCTGTCTCCCTGCTGGTGGCCTCGACCAGGAACGCCAGCGCGCACCGGCGCGAGGCGGTCGCCTGGCGCTGGCTCGCCGGGGGCGCGCTGACCTGGCTGTTCGGCATCGGGGTGCGCCCGGTGGCGGCCGGGACGGCGTTCGTGCTCACCTTCGCCGACCTGCTGCTCCTGGTCGGCTCGCTGCTGCTGATGATCGGCTGCTGGCTGACCGCGGTGCCGCCGCCGCAGCGCCGGGGCGTGTTCCGGCAGGCCACCGAGGCCTACCTGGGCGCGGCCTCGATCTTCGCGATCACCTGGGCGCTGCTGCTCGGGCCGATGGCCGAGCGGGCCGAGGACGCGGGCGCCTTCTACTTCACCCTCGCCCTGCCGGTGCTCTGCCTGCTCGCCGCCTGCGCGGTCGCGCCCAAGGTGGCGGTGTCCCGGGCGGCCAACCGGGCGGTCGGCCTGGCCGGGCTGCTGGTGCTGGCCGCGATCACGATGGCCGAGCTGGCCACCGCCGTCACCCGGCTGAACGGCGAGCAGTCGCCGACCCTGGTGGCCGGTCTGGTGGCGCCGGCCGCGTTCCTGCTGCTGGCGGTCGCGCCGTGGATCGTGGAGGGTTCCCGGGGCCGGGTCCCGGCCCGGCTGCGCGCGGCCGCGACGCCGATGCCGGTGGTGGCGGCGACGCCATACGCGCTGGTGGCCGCCGCGACCGTGGTGGTCGGGGCCGACGTGTTCGCCCGCGGGCCCGCGCTGACCATCGTGGTGGCCTCCGTGCTGGCCGTGCTGCTGGTCCGGCTGATGGTGCTGATGTTGTCGGCGGACGGGCTGCGCAACCAGCTGGCCATCAGCGAGCGCCAGCTGAACCAGCTGGCCGCCGACACCGGCGACGTGGTGCTGATGTGCGACAACGAGGGCACGGTCCAGGAGATCAGCGCGGGCGTCGAGGAGACCTACGGCTACGACCCGGTCGAGCTGACCGGCAAGTCGATCTTCGACTACCTGCACCCGGAGGACGTGCCCGGCATCCAGGTCCAGCTCCGCCGCATGATCGAGGACGAGAGCCCGCAGCGGTACGGCACCTGCCGGATCGAGTGCCGCGTCCGCGCCGCCGACGGCACCTGGCGGCCCACCGAGTCGGTGGCCACCCGGCACGTCCGCCACGAGGACCTGGTCCTGGTCACCACCAGGGACGTCAGCGACCAGGTGGCGCTGCGCAACCAGGTCACCCACCTGACCTTCCACGACGGCGTGACCGGCCTGCCGAACCGGGCCTACTTCGAGGAGCGCACCCGCGAGGTGCTGCCCCGGGCCAGCCGCCCCGCCGTGATATTTCTCGACCTGGATGGGTTCACCGGGGTGAACGACTCGGTGGGTCATGCCAGCGGCGACTACCTGCTCGGGCAGGCCGCCCGGCGGTTGCGAGCCGCGGTGCGGGCCGATGACACGCTCGCCAGGTGGGGCGGCGACGAGTTCGCGGTGCTGCTGGAGTCCGGCGGCGACGCGCAGCTCGCGGTGGACCTGGCCGAGCGGCTGGTCCGCGCGGTCTCCGCCGAGCCGTTCCGGGTGGCCGACCGCGATATCGCGCTGACCGCCAGCGTGGGCGTGGCGTTCGCCGAGGACGAGACCTCGCCGGGCGATTTGCTGCGCAACGCCGACGTGGCGATGGCGCGGGCCAAGGGGCTCGGCGGGCGGCGGGTGGAGGTGTTCGCGGCGCACATGCACGCGGATGCCGTACGGCGCCTGGAGATCGCCGCCGACCTGCAGCGGGCCCTGCTGGAGAAGCAGTTCGTCATCGAGTACCAGCCGATCGTGGACCTGGCCACCAACCGGGTGACCGCGGTGGAGGCGCTGGTGCGCTGGTGCCGCGGCGGCACGTTCGTCCCGCCGGAGCAGTTCCTGGACGCGGCCGAGGAGACCGGCCTGATCGTGCCGCTGAGCGAGTGGATCCTGACCGAGGCGTGCGGCGAGGTGGCCACCTGGCGGGCCTCCTCGTGGGACATCGGGCTGGCGCTCAACCTGTCCAAGCGGCAGATCACCGCGCCCGGCTTCGTGGAGACCATCTCGGCGGCGCTGGCCGACAGCGGCCTGCCGCCGAGCGCGCTCACCCTCGAGGTGATCGAGGAGATGCTGGTCGAGGACGCGGGTGACACCGTCGAGAAGCTGTCGGAGCTGCGCGAGCTCGGGGTGCGGCTGGCCATCGACGACTTCGGCACCGGCTACGCCTCGCTGGCCTTCCTCCGGCAACTCCCGGTCGACATGATCAAGATCGATCCGTCGTTCGTGTCCGGCCTTGGCCTGGACGAGACGCTCACCCTGCTCACCCGGACCATCGTGCGGCTCGGCCACGACCTCGGCCTGACCGTGGTCGCCGAGGGCATCGAGCGCCCCGAACAGCTGGAACTCCTGCGCGAGATGGGCTGCAGCAGGGGTCAGGGTTACCTGGTCGCACGCCCGATGGGCGCCCAGGGTGTGGACTCGCTCATGCGTACCAACCTCACCAGCCTCCAGAACACCGCATAACAGTTTGTCCGTATGATGAGATCGCCGTCCCAGATGATTTGACGTGGCGGCGGTCTTTCGGACAAGGTGGAGCCATGCATCGCAGTGGGATTCTCGTAGTACTTCGCAGGCGCGCAGCCTGACGAGGTCCTGAGTCCTGCGCGCCGCCCCAGCTCCGCCCAGCGGACGGGGCATTTTTTATGCCCAGCCATCACACCAGACCTGCTCAGCCACATGAGGAACGAGCCGATGACCGAACAGATGACAGGTGCCCAGGCCCTAGTGCGGGCGCTGGAGCACGTCGGGGTCGACACGGTGTTCGGGATCCCGGGCGGCGCCATCCTGCCCGCCTACGATCCCCTCTACGACTCGACCAAGGTCCGGCACGTGCTCGTACGGCACGAGCAGGGCGCCGGCCACGCCGCCGAGGGGTACGCCCAGGCGACCGGCAAGGTCGGCGTCTGCATGGCCACCAGCGGCCCGGGCGCCACCAACCTGGTCACCCCGATCGCCGACGCGTACATGGACTCGGTGCCGATCGTCGCCATCACCGGCCAGGTGGCGTCGGCGGCGATCGGAACGGACGCCTTCCAGGAGGCGGACATCTCCGGCATCACCATGCCGATCACCAAGCACAACTTCCTGGTGACCAACGCGGCCGACATCCCCAGGACGATCGTGGAGGCCTTCCACATCGCCTCGACCGGACGTCCAGGCCCGGTGCTGGTGGACATCTCCAAGGACGCCCTCCAGGCCATGACCACCTTCACCTGGCCGGTCACCATGCAGCTGCCGGGCTACCGCCCGGTCACCCGCCCGCACTCCAAGCAGATCCGCGAGGCGGCCCGGCTGATCGCCGAGTCCCGCCGCCCGGTGCTGTACGCCGGCGGCGGCGTGCACAAGGCCCGCGCCTCCGCCCAACTGCTGGAACTGGCCGAGCTGACCGGCATCCCGGTCATCACCACCCTGATGGCCCGGGGCAGCTTCCCCGACAGCCACCCGCAGCACCTGGGCATGCCCGGCATGCACGGCACGGTCGCCGCGGTCGGCTCGCTCCAGCGCAGCGACCTGATCATCGCGCTGGGCGCCCGCTTCGACGACCGGGTCACCGGCCGCCTGGACACGTTCGCGCCGCACGCGAAGATCGTGCACGCGGACATCGACCCGGCCGAGATCTCCAAGAACCGGCACGCGGACGTGCCCATCGTGGGCGACTGCCGTGAGGTCCTCACCGACCTGATCGCGGCGGTCAAGGCCGACGGGCGCAAGGGCGACTACGCCGACTGGTGGCAGGCGCTCAACGCGCTCAAGGGAACCTACGCGCTCGGCTACGAGGAGTTCGAGGACGGCACGCTGGCCCCGCAGTACGTGATGGAGCGGCTCAGCGCCATCGTGGGGCCGGACGCGTTCTACGTGGCCGGGGTCGGCCAGCACCAGATGTGGGCCGCCCAGTTCATCGGCTACGAGCGGCCGGGCACCTTCATCAACTCCGGCGGCCTGGGCACGATGGGCTTCGCCGTGCCGGCCGCGATGGGCGTCAAGATGGGCAGCCCGGAGACCACGGTCTGGGCCATCGACGGCGACGGCTGCTTCCAGATGACCAACCAGGAGCTGGCCACCTGCGCCCTGGAGGGCGTGCCGATCAAGGTCGCGGTCATCAACAACGGCAACCTCGGCATGGTCCGCCAGTGGCAGACGCTCTTCTACGAGGAGCGTTACTCCAACACCAACCTGCAGTCGACACGCCGGATCCCGGACTTCGTGAAGCTCGCCGAGGCGTATGGTTGCGTCGGTCTGCGCTGCGAGCGGCCCGAGGACGTGGACGCCGTCATCCGCAAGGCGATGGAGATCAACGACGCGCCGGTGGTGGTCGACTTCGTCGTCCACGAGGACGCGATGGTGTGGCCGATGGTCGCGGCCGGAACCAGCAACGACGAGATCAAGTATGCCCGTGACATGGCGCCGAAATGGGAGCACGAGGACTGATGAGCCGCCACACCCTCTCCGTTCTGGTGGAGAACAAGCCCGGCGTGCTGGCCCGGGTGTCCGCGCTGTTCAGCCGCCGCGGCTTCAACATCGACTCGCTGGCCGTCGGGCCCACCGAGCACGACGACATCTCCCGGATGACCATCGTGGTCAACGTGGAGGAACTGCCGCTTGAGCAGGTCACCAAACAGCTCAACAAGCTGGTGAACGTGCTCAAGATCGTTGAACTGGACACCACCCAGTCCGTGCAGCGCGAGCTCATGCTGATCAAGGTCAGGGCGGACGCGGACTCCCGCAGCCACGTCCTGGAACTGGTCAACCTGTTCCGCGCGCGCTGCGTCGACGTCGCGCCCGACGCGGTCACCATCGAGGTCACCGGCACGGCGGACAAGCTGGAGGCGTTCGTGCGCGTGCTGGAGCCGTTCGGCATCAAGGAACTCGTGCAGTCGGGCATGGTGGCCATCGGCCGCGGCGCCCGCTCCATCACCGACCGCTCGCTCCGGGCGCTCGACCGGACCGCCTAAGAGAACCCTGAAAGGTTTACCCACAGTGACTGAGATCTTCTACGACAACGACGCGGACCTGTCGATCATCCAGGGGCGCCACGTCGCCATCCTCGGGTACGGCAGCCAGGGCCACGCCCACGCGCTCAGCCTGCGCGACTCCGGCGTGGACGTCCGCGTCGGCCTGCCCGAGGGCTCCAAGAGCCGGGAGAAGGCCGAGAACGACGGCCTCCGCGTGCTCACCCCCGGCGAGGCCGTCGAAGAGGCCGACCTCACGATGATCCTCGCGCCGGACCACATCCAGCGCCACCTCTACGCCGAGCACGTCGCCCCCAACCTGGTCCAGGGCGACGCCCTGTTCTTCGGCCACGGCCTCAACATCAGGTACGGCCTGATCGAGGCCCCCGAAGGCGTCGACGTCGGCATGGTCGCCCCCAAGGGCCCCGGCCACCTGGTCCGCCGGCAGTACTCGGCCGGCCGCGGCGTGCCCTGCCTGGTCGCCGTCGAGAAGGACGCCAGCGGCAGCGCCTGGGCGCTCGCCCTGTCGTACGCCAAGGGAATCGGCGGCACCCGCGCCGGCGCCCTCAAGACCACCTTCACCGAGGAGACCGAGACCGACCTGTTCGGCGAGCAGGCCGTGCTCTGCGGCGGCGTCTCCGAGCTGATCAAGGCGGGCTTCGAGACCCTGATCGAGGCGGGCTACCAGCCCGAGGTCGCCTACTTCGAGTGCCTGCACGAGATGAAGCTGATCGTCGACCTGATGTACGAGGGCGGCATCCACAAGATGTACTGGTCGGTCTCCGACACCGCCGAGTACGGCGGCTACAGCCGCGGCAGCCGCCTGATCAACGCGGACACCAAGAAGGAAATGCGCAAGATCCTCGACGAGATCCAGTCCGGCGACTTCGCCCGGGAACTGGTGGCCGAGTTCGACGGCGGCCAGGTCCAGTTCAACAAGTACCGCGAGGAGCTGGCCGAGCACCCGATCGAGAAGACGGGCGCGAAGCTTCGTCCGATGATGAGCTGGCTGCAGAACGAGCAGTAGCGCGGAAACGGCGGCGCTACCCCACGCGGGTGGCGCCGCTTTTCTTTTGGCGGGCGTTTTCTACGCGGGTGCGGACACCAGGAAAGCGCAGTCCCCAAAGGAGATCTCGTCCCCGGTGCGAACCCGTGCCGGACCAACGAGCCGCCAGCCGTTCAGGCGGGTTCCGTTGAGCGAGCCCAGATCCACGAGAAGCCAGTAGTCCTCTTCGCGCCGGAGTTCCGCATGGACGCGAGAAACCGTCAAATCCGAAAGGACGAGGTCGCACGAGGATCCTCGGCCGACCACATAACGGATGCGGCTGTCCGGCGGAAGTGCCAGCCGGGGGAGCCGCGGCCGGCGCCAGGCGTGCTGCAGCCGTGACGTGAAGTCGGACGCGGAGGACACGACTTCGGTGATGCGACGACGCCAGCGGCCCCGATGCGGCAAATCCGCGATGAGTTCGTCCAGCTCGTCGCGGCTGCGGGCGCGCAGTGCCTGATCCACCCGCCCTACGAACGTCTCCATCGACAGGCGCCCTTCGGCCGCCCTGTCGCGAAGCTCGTTGAGCGCACGATCGCGATCTCCGTCGGAGGCGCGTACGGGTTGCTGCGAGCTCATGCCTGGAGTATCCGCTTTCCAGAACTCTGGTGTCCAGATTGTTGTGACATTGCCGTGGTCCCCCGGCACGGCGTGTCGAACAGGACTCTACCGGCCCGCGCTGCCACGCGGGCCGGTAGAAGTGGATGAGAACGCCGGACAGAATGCCCCTGCCGCTCTTGGCGCCGGTGTGGGGAGAACGTCACCGGCGCCGGATAACGGCGAGCGACCTGCTCTTTCTGCCGGGTGTTCTACGGCCTACCGAAGTCCTGAGTCCAGTAAGGGCCGCCGGCGGCGACATATCCGACGCCGATCTGGGTGTAGGAGCAGTTAAGGATGTTTTCGCGGTGCCCCTGGCTGCCCATCCAGTCCTTCATTACGGACGCGGCCGTCTGCTGGCCCTTGGCGATGTTCTCGCCGATGGAGGAGAAGGAGTAGCCGGTGGCCTTGATCCGGTCCGCGAAGGAGCGGCCGTCCTGGGAGTCGTGGGAGAAGTAGCCCTTCGCGGACATGTCGGCGGAGTGGCCGCGGGCGGCGGTGTGCAGGCGCGCCTCGTGGGTGAGCGGGCCGCAGCCGGCCTTGGCGCGTTCGACGTTGGTCAGCCGCACGATCTCGTTCTCGATCGCGGTGCCGACACCGGAGCCGGTCCCGCCGCTCGGGTTCTCCGTCGGGGTGGGGGTGGGGGTCGGCTTGGGTACGGTGGGGCACTTCACCCGGACCTTCCTGGAGGTCGCGACGTGCCCGGCGGAGTCGGTGGCGGTGGTGTAGAAGACACCGGAGGCGCACTTCACCGCAGCGGTGAGGCGCGCGTTGCGGACGATCCGCGAGCCGCTCTTGACGACGCGGTCCGGACCGGCGACGGACTTCTTGATCCGGATGCGCAGGCGGGCCTCCCGCGTGCATCCGGCTCGGGACACGCTCGCGCGCAGGCGTCCGGCGGTCAGGGACGGCTTCCCCGCGGCCACGCGACACCGCGCCGCGGCTGACGACTCAGCTACGGACGCGGCGGATGCCCCCGAGGAGGAGCCGCCCGAGGATCCGGTCGACTTGGCCGCGAGTCCGGCCGAAGCGGCGACGGGGGAGGCGGCCGGAAGGGGGGTCGTGCCGCAGCCGACGGCGAAGATCGCGGTCGCGCAGAGGAGCGCTCGCAGAGGTTTGTTCATGAATCCTTCCAGGTGAAGGGGGTTAGACGCTGGATGGAAATCAGCATTATGGTCCCCCTTCACCCGTGAAGTCCGACAAATCGGCCGTTTTGTCGTTTGATCGGAAGATCGGCAGGGCCGTCAGCCCTGATGGATTCGTTCCATTCGCGCAAGTGTGATCCTCGTCACACCCCCCGATTTGCCGACTGCATACCGCGTATGCATACTGGGTATATGTCGATCCGCCACGGCCTGCTCGCCCTGCTCAGCCAGGGGGCGCGCTACGGCTATCAGCTCCGCGCCGAGTTCGAGGCGTCCACGGGGGCGACCTGGCCGCTCAACATCGGCCAGGTCTACACGACGCTGTCCCGGATGGAGCGCGACGGCCTGGTGGCCCCCGGCGAGCAGGACGAGCAGGGCCGGGTGGTCTACGCGATCACCGAGCGCGGCCGGTCGGAGCTGGAGCGCTGGTTCAGCACCCCCATCGCCCAGTCCGACCGGCCCAGGGACGAACTGGTGATCAAACTCGCGATGGCCGTGACCGCCCCCGGCGTGGACGTGCGCGGCGTCGTGCAGGCCCAGCGTTCGGCCACCATGCGCGCCCTGCAGACCCTGACCAGGGCCAAACGCGGCGCCGACCTGCCGCAACGCCTGGTCTACGACTCGATGATCTTTCAGGCCGAGGCCGAGCAGCGCTGGCTCGACCACTGCGAAGCCGTTCTCGGCGCGTCCCCCCAGGAGTCTCAATGAGCACAGATCCGGTGTCCCGCCTGACCGAGGTCACCAAGGTTTACGGGTCGGGCGAGCAGGCCGTGCCCGCCCTGCGAGGGGTGAGCCTGCGGGTCGCGGCCGGCGAGCTGGTCGCGGTCATGGGCCCGTCCGGGTCCGGCAAGTCCACCCTGCTGAACCTGGCGGGCGGCCTCGAGCGGGCCACGTCCGGCACGGTCGAGCTCGCGGGCGTCCCGCTGGCCGGGCTGTCCGCGCGCTCGCTCGCCTCCCTGCGCCGCACACACGCGGGATACGTGTTCCAGGACCTCAACCTGATTCCCTCGCTGACCGCGATCGAGAACGTGATGCTGCCCCGGGAACTGGACGGAGTCCGGACCAGGCAGGCGCGGGCCGAAGCCGGGACGGTGCTCGGCGAGGTCGGTCTGGCGGACGCCGGGGATCGATTCCCCGAAGAGCTGTCCGGCGGCCAGCGACAACGGGTGGCCATCGCCCGCGCCCTGGTCGGCGGCCGTTCGCTGCTGCTGGCCGACGAGCCCACCGGCGCGCTCGACACCCCGACCGGCGACGCGGTCCTCCAACTGCTCCGCGAGCGCTGCGAGGCCGGCGCGGCCGTGCTGCTGGTCACCCACGAGTCCCGGTATGCGGCCTGGGCCGACCGGGTCGTCTACCTGCGCGACGGCCAGGTCACCGACACCGCCGAGCCACTGGTGAGCAGCCGATGAGCGCCTTGCGCACGATCCTGCGCCTGTCCCGCCACGACCTGCGGCGGGCCAAGGGACGCAGCCTGCTGATCTTCCTGATGATCGCGGTGCCGGTCGCCCTGGTGAGCCACCTGCTCGTGCTCTACACGACGGCCGCCGTCAACGCGGAGGAGGCGATCCCGGCCGAACTCGGATCGCGCGCCGACGCCCAGGTGCGGTCCGTCGGATACGGCCTGCCCGTCGAGCAGGACGCCTTCGGCGAGCTGTGGAAGATAGCCGGGGAGACCGCCCCGGATTCGGCGAAGCGGTCCTGGACCACCGCCCAGATCGCGGCGGCGACCGGCGGCCGGGTCAGCCGGATCACCGAAGGCGAGCAGGTCGTGGAGCTCGCCGGAGACAGGCAGTGGATCTACGCGTACGAGATCGACTCCCGCGACCCGCTCACCCAGGGCACCTACGTCCAGGTGTCCGGGCGCATGCCCGCCAACGCGGGAGAGGCGGCCGTCTCCCGCACGCTGGCCGAGCTCGCGCCGATCGGCTCGACCCTCCGGCTGCCCCGGACGGACACGCGGGTCCGGGTGGTCGGCGTGGCCGAGTCGGCCGGGAACATGTCCCCTTCGGACGCGATGATCATGCTTCCCGGCGTCGCCGACCCGGCCCCGGAATCCACGCTGGTCCTGCAACCAGCGGAGGGGGCCGTGCCTGATGCCACGACCGTGCGGCCGGCCCGGGAGGTGCACTGGCTCGTCGACACGCCCGCTCCGGTCGGCTGGGCCGAGGTCCGGCGGCTGAACAAGGAAGGGCTGGTGGTGCGGTCCCGCGCCGTTGCCGCCGACCCGCCGGAGCTGCCCACCCTGTTCCGCCGGGACGTGACGTCCGGCGCCGACGCGACGGGCGTGCTGCTCGGCATCCTCCTGATCGTTCTGGAGGTGGTGCTGCTGGCCGGGCCCGCGTTCGCGGTGGGCCTGCGCCGCCGCAGGCGCGACCTCGGCCTGCTGGCGGCACAGGGCGCTGAGCCCGGGCAGCTGCGCCGCCTCATGCTGGCCGACGGGCTGGTGCTCGGCAGCCTGGCGGGGCTGGCGGGGGTGCCGCTCGGCATCGGGATCGCCGCGCTGACCGTGTGGCGCGCCAACCTGCCGGTTCCGGTCTACGGGCCGTTCGAGGTGCCCGGCTGGCTGCTGGCCGGGGTGGCGGCGCTGGCCTTGGCCAGCGGGCTGCTGGCCGCGCTGACCCCGGCGATCCAGGCCGGCCGCGCCGACGTGGCCGCCGTGCTGGCCGGGCGCCGGGACCGGGTCCGCGACCGTGCGGGCCTGCCCGTGCTCGGCCTGGTTCTGGTGGTGGCGGGAACCGCCTGCTGCGCGCTGGGAGCGCGGCTGATGGGGGCTCCGTCGCTCGCGTTGCTGGCGATCGTCTTCGGCGTGCTGGTGCTGCTGCTCGGGCTGGTCGCGCTGACCCCGCTCCTGGTCCGCGTGGCCGGGCGGACCCGCGCCTGGCTGCCGCTGCCGCTCCGGCTCGCCGCCAGGGACGCCGCGCGTAACCGGGGCCGCACCGCACCCGCGGTCGCCGCCGTGATGGCCGCGATGGCCGGGCTGACCACCATCGCGGTGCTGCTGTCCAGCCAGGACGCCGACCGGCGCGTGAACTACGTCTCCGTCCAGGCGCCGGGCACAGCCATGGTCTTCGCCGAGGATCTTGCCGCCGACCGGTGGGCGGGCGTGCGCTCGGCAGTGGCGGACGAGCTGCCCGGCGTCCCGCTCATCGAGGTCAAGACCGTGGTGTCCGCCGGGGACGACCTGCCCCCGCTGTCGAGCCATGCCCAGCTGGTTCGATCCTGCCAGGGGTGCGGCTATGCGAGCAGCCTGCTGGGCGACGTGGTCGTGGGCGGTCGTGACCTGCTTCGCTATGTGCTCGGGAAGGACGATCCGGTCGCGGCCGCCGCGCTGGCGGCGGGAAAGGCCGTGGTCTTCGACGCCAACGGCGTGCACGGCGGGAAGGCGCGGATCTCCGTGCCGGGGACGGCGGACAAGCCCACGCGGGTCACCGTGTCCGCCGTCGCGGTGCGCGCCGACCGCCCGCCGCCGGTCGGCGCGATCCTCCCGGACGGGCTGGCGAGCGCCTCCCGGCTGACCGCGCGGACCACCGCGCTGCTGATCGATCCGGCCGACCTGCGGCTGACCGCCGAGCAGGAGCGGCGGGTCGGCGCCCGCGTGTCCGAATTGAGCGGTCAGGTGAACCTGAAGGTGACTCGCGGCCCGCAGGCGCGGGAGGGGGATCTGACGCTGGCCGTGATCACCCTGGTGGCCGGGCTGCTGGTCCTGGTCGCGGCCGTGGTCGCGACCGCGCTGGCCGCCGCTGACGCCCGGCCGGATCTGGACACGATGGCCGCCATCGGGGCCTCGCCCTGGACCCGCCGCCTCACCGTCGCCGGTCAGGGCGCGTTCATCGCCGGGCTCGGCACGCTGGTCGGCCTGGCCGCCGGTCTGGTGCCGGGCAGCCTGGCGGCTTGGGCCGTCACCGGCGCCCCCGACGGCGGCATTCGCTATGGCGCGGACACCGCCACCAACCCCGAGTTCGCGGCCACGCCGATCGTGGCCGTGCCCTGGATGTTGCTGGTGGGCACGGCGCTCGTGCTGCCGCTGCTGGCGGCTTTGATCACCGGGGTGTTCACGCGGGCCAGGGTCCGGCCGCCGCGGCGGCTCACGTGACCGCTGGGGCCAGTTTGTCGGCGCTGAGGTCGTACTTGAGGGTCATCAGGACGCCGGAGAGGATGATCAGCGCGGGGATGACGGTCAGGCCGATCAGGACCGCCGTCACCGCGCTGTCCGGCTGCACCACCGGGTTGGCCGGGTCGGATTCGAGGAAGCCGCCGATGGACAGGACGGCGCCGTAGATGGTGGCGCCGAAGGCGGCGACCGCGCTCTCCACCGCCGTCCACAGGCCGGTGAAGACGCCGCCCCTGCGCTTGCCGCTGACCTGGCCGTCGTAGGCGATGACGTCGGCCAGCATGGAGAACTGCAGGAGTTGCAGCCCGGCGTACCCGACGCCGACCACCACGATGCACAGGTGCGCGTAGATCGGGCCGAGCAGCGGGCTGGCGAGGGCCAGGATCGCGCCGGACATGAACAGCAGGCCGGACAGGATCATCGCGCCGCGCTTGTCGAGCACCCGGGCCAGCCACACCCACAGCGGCATGGTGATCAGCATCGGGCCGACGAGCGCGGCGAAGAGCGTGGTCGTCGCCTTCGGGTCGCCCACCGTGTAGGCCGCGAAGTAGGGCGCGCCCGCCAGCATCACCCCCGCCGCCAGCGTCTGCGCGCTGCACAGCCCGAGCAGCCAGAGGAACGGCTTGGACTCCCGGGCCGCCGCCAGCTGCACCCGCAGCGATCCCTCCGAGTCCTGCTGCCCGGTGTACGGCGCGTTCGCGGTCCCGAAGAACGAGCCGATCATGGCAACCAGCAGGATCACCGCGAACACGATGCCCATCAGCCGGTAGCCCTCGATGGTGTCCCCGGCCAGCATCGGCGCCAGCACCCCGCTCATCGCGATGGCGATCGCGATGAACACCATCCGCCACTGCAGGAGCGCGGTGCGCTCGTGGTAGTCGTGCGTCATCTCGGCCGGCATCGCCTTGTACGGCACCTCGTACAGCGCGTACCCGGTGGCGGCGACCAGGAAGACCAGGCCCACGAAGATGGCCGCGGGCACGCCCTTCAGCGGCGGCCCGATGAACATGAGCGCGAACGAGATGGGCAGCACGGCGGTCCCGGCCAGCATCCACGGCCGGCGCGGGCCCCAGCGGGAGACCGTGCGGTCCGACCACTGGCCGATCAGCGTGTTCGCGATCAGGTCCCAGGCCTTGGGCAGGAACACCACGACCCCGGCCAGCAGCGGATCCACCGCCAGCACGTTGGTCATGTAGATCAGCAGGAGCAGCCCGGGAATGGCCGCGAAGTTGGCCGTGCAGAACGAGCCGACGGCATAGCCGATGCGCACACCGGTGGGGACCCGCCCGGGGGTCGCGGGAATCATGGCGTCATTGAAGCCCACCAAGCGCCCGACCGCCTAGGCCGAGATCCCGATTGCCCAGCAAGGTGTTATAGACACCCGCAGATCCCGATTTTTCGGCCTAAAGCCGCTTAACCGAGGATTTGGTCCCGCGTCCGCGCGCACCGCATGGTTGCTGGCCGGGCCGCGCGTGCTGATCCTGTTACTCCCGCGCGTCCGCGCCCATCACATGCCGTGTCCGAGCTGGAGTTCGCTGAATTACTCCCGCACGTCCGCGCACACCACGTGCGCGCCTAATTCGATCATCCGGCGTTCGGTGTGCGCGTCCGCCACCCGGGCCATCAGCACCGGCGCCTCGCTCGCCGCCAGCTGCGGCAGCCGGGACCGCACCCCGCGATGCAGATCGCGGACGATCTCCTCGGCGGCCGGGGTGTGCACCTTGACGTGCAGCATGATCCCCGACGACCCGGACACGGTCCTGGCCTCGGAGATCCACACATGGTGGATGACCGCGAAATCGCGGAGCAACTCGGCGATGGCCACCCGCAGCGCGGGCAGGATCGGATGGTTGGTGCGCTGGTACCCGGGATCGACGACGGTCATCGCCCCCGACAGGTGCTGGCGCGGCTGCGGAACCCAGGACGACGAGGAGACCGGCGTCGGGGCGGGCGCGGGCATGGTCCTGACCGGCGGCTTGGTGATCATCGCCATGCTTCCGGTGGCGTACGCGTTGGGCGCGGACGCCGCCAGCACCGGGGCCGGACCGCTCCGGTTGGACTGGAGATACCGCTGGAGATCCTCGATGGGGACGGCAGCAGCAGCCGGCCCCGCCGCGTCGATGACGATCTCCCGGACCCCGGTCACCCGCTGGATGTCCAGGATCGTGTCCGCGTCACACGCCGACAGCGCGTGGCTGCCGCGATGGCGCGCGTACGTCGCCGGGCCGGTGTAGCCGAGCAGGACACGTTCCCCGCCCTGCGTCGTACCGAGCACGACCGAACGATCGGGTCTGACCGCCACCAGGATTCCCCATTCGGCCAGCGCCGCCAGTAGACGGTGCGGGCTGCCGTGCTGGGCGAGCACTTCGCCGAGAGCGGGGTTCCCGATGCTCATATACAAAACCATAGGTACCGAACCACGGTTTAGCAGGCTAATCGCCAAGAAAGGGTGCGATCAATACCAAGCTGGAGGCTGTGTGGATGGGCACGGTCCAATCTGGGTATGCCGGTCGTTTGCCCCATACGCGAGGGAGTCTCACGAATCCCCTGCGTAACAGTTGTCTCGTATGGCGGATCCTCCACAGGGCCTTTCACCCGCGCGGATAGACTCGGGGCCGTCCGAGTCCCGGCAAAACCCGCGCTGATCGCGCCCATAAATCTCGAAGGACAAAATCAGTGAACAAGCCAGTCGTCCTGGTCGCAGAGGAGCTGTCCGACGCCGGTCTGGCCGTGCTCGGCGCGGACTTCGAGGTCCGCCACACCGACGGAGCCGACCGGTCCCAGTTCCTCCCCGCGCTCGCCGACGTGGACGCTCTGATCGTCCGCAGTGCCACCCAGGTGGACGCGGAGGCCATCGCGAACGCGCCCAAGCTGCGCGTGGTCGCGCGGGCCGGCGTCGGTCTCGACAACGTGGACGTCGAGGCCGCCACCAAGGCCGGCGTCATGGTCGTGAACGCGCCGACCTCCAACATCACCAGCGCCGCCGAGCACACGATCGCGCTGATCCTGGCCTCGGCGCGGAACGTCGCCCAGGCGCACGGCGCGCTCAAGAACGGCGAATGGAAACGTTCCAAATACACCGGCGTGGAGCTGGACGAGAAAGTCGTCGGCATCCTCGGCCTCGGCAAGATCGGCCAGCTGGTCGCGCAGCGCCTGCAGCCGTTCGGGGTGGAGATCATCGCGTACGACCCGTATCTGCAGCCCGCCAGGGCGGCGGCGATGGGGGTGCGCCTGGTCTCGCTGGAGGAGGTGCTGCAGCAGGCCGACTTCATCACCGTGCACCTGCCCAAGTCCAAGGAGACCATCGGTCTCATCGGCGACCGCGAGATGCACCAGGTCAAGCCGAACGTGCGGCTGATCAACGTGGCCCGCGGCGGCATCATCGACGAGAACGCGCTCTACTCCGCGATCAAGGAGGGCCGGGTCGCCGGGGCCGGCATCGACGTGTTCCCGAAGGAGCCGGTCACCGACAGCCCGCTGTTCGAGCTGGACCAGGTCGTCGTCACCCCGCACCTGGGCGCCTCCACCCACGAGGCCCAGGAGAAGGCGGGCACCCAGGTGGCCCGCAGCGTCAAGCTGGCCCTGGCCGGGGAGTTCGTGCCGGACGCGGTGAACGTGCAGGGCGGCGCGGTGGCCGAGGACGTCAAGCCGGGCCTGCCGCTGACCGAGCGGCTCGGCCGGATCTTCACCGCGCTGGCCGGGGAGGTCGCCACCCGCCTGGACGTCGAGGTGCGCGGCGAGATCGCCTCCCAGGACGTGCGGGTGCTGGAGCTGGCCGCGCTCAAGGGCGTCTTCACCGACGTGGTCACCGACGCGGTGACCTACGTGAACGCGCCGCTGCTGGCCAAGGACCGGGGCGTCGTGGTCGAGCTGGTGACCAGCGCGGACAGCCCGGACTGGCGGAACCTGATCACCGTGCGCGGCGTGCTGGCCGACGGGCGGACCGTCTCGGTGTCCGGCACGCTGTCCGGCCCGCGGCAGATCATGAAGCTGGTCGAGGTCAACGGCTTCACCATGGAGATCGAGCCCACCGACCACCTGGCCTTCTTCACCTACACCGACCGGCCGGGGATCGTCGGGATCGTCGGGCGGCTGCTCGGCGAGCACCGGGTCAACATCGCCTCCATGCAGGTGGCCCGGGGCGAGAAGGGCGGCAAGGCGCTGATCGCGCTGACCGTGGACTCGGCCATCCCGGCCGACGTGGTGGACCAGATCGGCGCCGAGATCGGCGCCGACAGCGGGCGCACGGTGGATCTGGAGGACTGACCGCATCTCATATGGTGAGATGCACGGTCGTCCACTGAGATGGCTGCGGTATTCTGGCAGACCTCCGCAAGATAGGAGGTCTGCCATGTATGACATGTATCCCTGGAACAACCGTCCAGGGCACAACCACCCGATCGACGAGCGCCAGGACGAAGCCGCGGACGCGCTCCAGACGGCTCTCGACCGCCGCGACAACGGCGGCTCCCCGCAGCGCTAGAACCGCTGCCCCGCCGTGATCAACTGCACCCTCGCGTTGTTGGGGGAATATGCCAACCTTGGGATGTGGTGAGCATCGGCGGCGTGACCGCGAACACGACGAGCCTGCTCCGGGTGATGAACGAGCGGGCGGTCTTCGGCGAGATCTTCCGGATGGGGCGGGTCTCCCGGCCTGAGCTTGCCCAGGCCACCGGCCTGTCCAAACCGACGATCTCGGTGGCTCTCGCAGATTTGGAGCGCGCCAAACTGGTCCGCGCGGTGGGTTTGCGCACCGGCAACGCGGGCCGCGCCGCCCTGCTGTACGAGATCCGCCCGCAGGCCGGATGGGTGCTCGCGATCGACGTCGGGCGCAACTACGTCCGGCTGGCCCTGGCCGACCTGATCGGCGACATCGTGGCCCGGCGGGATGAACCGTCCAGGGCCGAGACCCCGCACGCGCTGCTCGCACAGCTCACCGAGATCGCTGCCGCGCTGCTGGCCGACGCCGGGCTGGCCGCCGAGGACATCACGCTGTCGGTGTTCGGCACGCCCGGCATCCACGACAAGGAGACCGGCGCGCTGCTGCTGGCCCCCAACCTGCCCGGCTGGGAGCTGCCCGGCGTGGTAGACCGGCTCGCCGAGGTGGTCGCCGCGCCGTACGTGCTGGAGAACGACGTGGACCTGGCCGCCGTCGGCGAGGGGGCGTACGGCCTGGGGCAGGGCGTCTCGCATTTCGTCTTCGTCTCCATCGGCACCGGGATCGGCATGGGCGTCGTCATCGACGGCAAGCTCTATCGCGGCTCCCGGGGCGCGGCGGGGGAGATCTCGTACCTGCCGGTGGGGGAGGGCGACCCGCGCGTCAACCCGGGGCGCGGCATGTTCGAGTCGGTGGCCTCCGCCGACGGCGTGGTGGCGCTGGCCCGGCGGCTCGGCCTGGACAGCGCCACCGCCAAGGATGTGTTCGACGCGGCCAGAGCCGGGGATCCGCTGGCGGCCCGGGTGCTGGACGCCGAGATCGACCACATCGCGCACGCGCTGGCCGGGGTGACCGCCGTGCTCGACCCCGAACTGGTCGTGCTCGGCGGCGGCATCGGCGCCCAGGCGGGCGACCTGCTGGCCGGCCGGGTGGCCGAACGCCTGGAGGCGCTGGTGGCCTTACGGCCACCGCGGATCGAGGTCTCCTCGATCGGCCAGGACGCCGTGCTGCTCGGCGCGCTCGCCGTCGGCCTGGCCGCGGCCAGGGACTATGTGTTCGAGCGCACGGTCACGCCCGGATGATGAGATAGGTTCTCGATCTACGAGATGGACTAGTAGGGTACGCGCATGGATTCGAGCAACATCCGGCTGGCGGTGATCCCCGGCGACGGGATCGGCATCGAGGTCGTGACCGAGGGACTGAAGGTCCTGGACGCGGCCGGGGTGAAGGTCGAGCCGACGCAGTATGATCTCGGCGCCAAGCGCTACCACGCGACCGGCGAGACGCTGCCCGACCCGGTCCTCGACGAGCTGCGCGGCTTCGACGCGATCCTGCTCGGCGCGGTCGGCGATCCGAGCGTGCCGCCCGGCGTGCTGGAGCGCGACCTGCTGCTGAAGCTGCGGTTCCAGCTCGACCACTACGTCAACCTGCGCCCGGTCAAGCTGTTCCCCGGCGTGGAGACCCCGCTCGGCAAGGTGCTGCCCGGCGACATCGACATGATCGTCGTCCGTGAGGGCACCGAGGGCCCCTACGCGGGCGCGGGCGGCGTGCTCCGCAAGGGCACCCCGCAGGAGATCGCCACCCAGGACTCCGTGAACACCGCGTATGGCGTCGAGCGCGTCGTGCGGTATGCCTTCGCCAAGGCCGCGAGCCGGGAGCGGCGCAAGCTCACCCTGGTCCACAAGACCAACGTGCTCACCTTCGCCGGTGACCTCTGGCAGCGCACGGTCAACCGCGTTGCCGAGGAGTTCCCCCAGGTCGCCACCGACTACTGCCACGTCGACGCGGCCTCGATGTTCTTCGTCTCGCAGCCGCAGCGGTTCGACGTGATCGTCACCGACAACCTGTTCGGCGACATCATCACCGACATCGGCGCCGCCATCGCGGGCGGCATCGGCCTAGCCGCGAGCGGCAACGTCAACCCGGACCGGACCGCGCCCAGCATGTTCGAGCCGGTGCACGGCTCCGCCCCCGACATCGCGGGCCAGCACAAGGCCGACCCGACGGCCACGATCCTGTCCGTCGCGATGCTGCTGGATCACCTCGGTTTCGCCGAGGCTTCGGCCCGGGTCGAGCAGGCCGTCGCCGACGACCTGGTCGAACGGCAGGGCGCGTGGGTGGCCCGCCGGACCCGCGAGATCGGCGACGACATCGCCGCCCGAGTAGCCGGCTGACGCCGGCCACACACACCTGAGCGCATGGTGGCCCGCAAAGGGCCGCCGTGCGCTTTTTTGTTCCCCGCGAAATGCCCTAAGTTTCCATTAGCAGAGTAGAGAGAAGGAACCTCGCCATGATCACCCAGCTCAGCTTCGACCTGCAGCGCAATCCGAACGCCCGTGGGCGGGACGAGCGCGAGCGGATTCTGGCGAACCCGGGCTTCGGGCAGATCTTCACCGACCACATGGTGTCGATCGACTTCACCGAGGGCCAGGGCTGGCACGACGCCCGCGTCGAGCCGTACGGGCCGCTGGTGCTCGACCCGGCGACCTCGGTGTTCCACTATGCCCAGGAGCTGTTCGAGGGGCTCAAGGCGTATCGGCAGGCGAACGGGGCGATCGTCGCGTTCCGGCCGTTCGCCAACGCGGCCCGGTTCAACCGGTCGGCCGCGCGCATGGCCATGCCGGAGCTGCCCGAGGACACGTTCGTGGAGTCGCTCGAACTCCTCGTGCAGACCGATCGGGACTGGGTGCCGACCACCGAGGGGCACAGCCTCTACCTGCGGCCGTTCATGGTCGCCACGCAGGTCGGGCTTGGCGTGAACTACCCGTCCAAGACCTACCGGTACATGGCGATCGCCTCGCCGGCGGCGTCGTACTTCGCGGGTGGGGTCAAGCCGGTCAAGGTGTGGCTGTCCACCGAATACACCCGGGCCGCGCCCGGCGGGACCGGGTTCGCCAAGTGCGGCGGCAACTACGCGGCGGCGTTCGTGGCGCAGCGGCAGGCCGTCGAGCAGGGCTGTGACCAGGTGGTCTGGCTGGACGCGTACGAGCACAGGTTCGTGGAGGAGATGGGCGGGATGAACCTGTTCTTCGTCTACGGCGACCGCCTGCTCACCCCCGAGCTGACCGGCACCCTGCTGCCGGGCATCACCCGCGACTCGATCCTCACCTTCGCCGCCGAGCTCGGGCTCACCGTCGCGGAGGGCAAGATCTCGATCGAGGAGTGGCAGCAGGGCTGCGCCTCCGGCGAGCTCACCGAGGTCTTCGCCTGCGGCACCGCCGCCGTGGTCACCCCGGTCGGCTCGGTGAAGGGTGCCGACCGCGAGTGGACGGTCGGCGATGGCAATCCCGGCCCGGTCACGCTGAAGATCCGCGAGGAACTGATGGGCATCCAGTACGGCACCCGCCCCGACAACCACGGCTGGGTCCACAAGATCTGCTGATATTTCAGTAAATAACCCTCAATGCTTGCGGATCAGCGTCAGCCCGTCCGCGATCGGGAGCAGCACGGAGTCGACCTGCGGGTCGGCGGTGACCAGGTCGTTGAAGGCGCGCATGGCGGGCACGTTCCCGCCCGCCCGCGCGTGAGCGATCCGCCCGCCCTGCAGGGTGTTGTCCGCGCAGATCAGCCCACCGGGCGCGAGCCGGTCCACCAGCTCGTGGTAATACCCGGCATATCCGGGTTTGTCGGCATCGATAAAGGCGAAGTCGATCGGCTCGTCCTCCGGCATCGCCTCCAGCGTCTGCTGCGCCGGGCCGAGCCGCAGCTCGATGCGATCGGTGAGCCCGGCCTTCTCCCAGTAGCGCCGGGCCACCGCCGTCCACTCCTCGCTCACGTCACAGGCGATCAGCTTGCCGCCCGGCACCAGACCCCGCGCGATGCAGATCGACGAGTACCCGGTGAACGTCCCCACCTCGACCGCCAGCTTCGCCC
Organism: Acrocarpospora macrocephala; assembly: GCF_009687865.1. Classification (GTDB taxonomy): domain Bacteria; phylum Actinomycetota; class Actinomycetes; order Streptosporangiales; family Streptosporangiaceae; genus Acrocarpospora; species Acrocarpospora macrocephala. The sequence continues at coordinate 92,760 of NZ_BLAE01000025.1, read as the reverse complement.
CGGTCAGCTGCACCAGCATGGTCAGCAGCGTGCCCTGCTCCGGGCTGATCTGCATCTCCGCGTTCCCGCCGGTCAGCGCGGCCGTCTCCACGGCCAGCTCGCGCAGCGTCTGATCGGGCTGGGTGGCGTGCGCGGCCACGTAGGCGGGCACCGACGGATCCTGGTAAGACGCCTTCATACGCCCACCCTAGATCATGTGCGCGTCTCGCATCCTGAGATCAATGTGCCATATCGCGAGTCGTATGGCAGACTCCGGAGCACCATGACTTACCGTCTGCTCATTATCGGCAGGCGCGCTGGCTGACTCAGGACACCGCCAGCGCGCAGACCTCTCACGCCCGTGAGGGGTCTTTTTGTTTGACGGGGCATGCTGGCAGGACCTCCCAAAGGAGACGGATCCCAATGGCTGACGACGCTTTCCACGTGTACGACACGACCCTGCGCGACGGCGCGCAGCAGGAAGGCCTGAACCTCTCGGTCGCCGACAAGCTGGTCATCGCGCGGCACCTGGACGGCCTCGGCGTGGGTTTCATCGAGGGTGGCTGGCCGGGCGCCAACCCCAAGGACACCGAATTCTTCCGGCGGGCTCAGACCGAGCTCGACCTGAAGCACGCGCAGCTCACCGCGTTCGGCGCGACCCGCCGGGCCGGGGTGAAGGCGGCCGACGACCCCTTGGTCGCCGCTCTGCGCGAATCCGGCGCGCCGATCGTGACTCTTGTCGCCAAGAGTCACGACCGGCACGTGGAACTGGCCCTCCGCACGACCCTGGAGGAGAACCTCGCGATGATCCGCGACACGGTCTCCCACCTGCATGCGGAGGGCCAGCGGGTTTTCCTGGACGCTGAGCACTTCTTCGACGGCTACAAGTCCAACCCGGCGTACGCGCTGGAGGTCATCCGGGTCGCCGCCGAGGCGGGCGCCTCGGTGATCGCGCTGTGCGACACCAACGGCGGCATGCTCCCCGACGAGCTCGCCGACGTGGTGCACCACGCGGCCCAGACCTCGGCCAGGATCGGCATCCACTGCCACGACGACACCGGCTGCGCGGTCGCCAACACCCTCGCCGCCGTCCGCGCCGGCGCCACCCACGTGCAGGGCTGCGCCAACGGCTACGGCGAGCGCTCCGGCAACGCCAACCTGTTCACCGTGGTCGCCAACCTCCAGCTCAAGCGCGGCTACGACCTGGTGCCGCCGCAGTCGCTGCGGGACATGACCAGGATCGCGCACGCCATCACCGAGGTGACCAACGTCACCCCCAACTCCCACCAGCCGTATGTCGGCGTGTCGGCGTTCGCCCACAAGGCCGGGCTGCACGCCTCCGCCATCAAGGTGGACCCCAACCTCTACCAGCACATCGACCCCGCCGAGGTCGGCAACGACATGCGCATGCTCGTCTCCGACATGGCCGGGCGCGCCTCGGTCGAGCTCAAGGGCCGCGAGCTGGGCTACCAGCTGACCGGCGACCAGTCGCGCGAGCTGGTCGACCGGGTCAAGGAGATGGAGTCCCGGGGCTACACCTTCGAGGCCGCCGACGCCTCCTTCGAGCTGCTGCTGCGCGACAGCGTGCACGGCGAGCGCCGCCGCCACTTCGCGGTCGAGTCGTGGCGCGTCATCGTGGAACGCCGCCCGTCCGGCGAGGTCGCCTCCGAGGCCACCGTCAAGCTGCACGCCAAGGGCGAGCGCATCGTCGCCACCGGCGAGGGCAACGGCCCGGTCAACGCCCTGGACCGGGCGGTCAGGACGGCGCTCGAGGGCATCTACCCCGAGCTGACCGCGGTCGAACTGATCGACTTCAAGGTCCGCATCCTGGAGGGCACCCACGGCACCGACGCGATCACCCGCGTGCTGATCACCTCCAGCGACGAGACCGCCGAGTGGGCCACCGTGGGCGTGGACGAGAACATCATCGAGGCCTCCTGGCAGGCCCTGGAGCAGGCCGTCACCTTCGGCCTACTCCGCGCGGGTTACACGCCCTAGACGAGGTCCTTACCGGACATCTTGAACGTGGCCGGGCCGTTGGAAGTGCGCACGATGACGGTCCGGCCCGAACACGACACGTCCGGCTGGTCGGTGCCCGGCACCACCAGCGTGAGCAGCGCCTTCGCCGACGGCGACTGCACCACCGAGGCCGCCTCCTTCTTCATGTACGACCCGGAGATCCAGCCCTGGTAAGGCGAGGTCTGGCCACGCACGATCTTCTGCCCGCCGACCGGCTTGCACCCCGGCAGCGCCAGCTGCACGATCGACGCGCGCCAGGCGCCGTCGCTCACCACGACCTTGCCGCCCGCGTTGGAGGCCACCTTCAGCGATGGCGAGAGGTGCCACAGGTTGCGTACCTTGCCCGAGCTGACCGTGTCGTACACGGCCATGACGTCCTCGTCGTGGTTGACCAGCACCGCCCGGGTCCGGCGGGTGCCGTACGCGGTGTCGGTGACCGTGAACGACTGGCGGTCCTTGCCGATCGACTTCTTGGTCAGCGTGGACGCCACGCCGCCGCGGAACCGTTTCCCGGACACGATCGGCACGTTGTGCGCCTCCGGGGTGATCGTCCAGCGGCGGTAGGGCGTGTTCTCGTAGGAGTGGAAGCCCGCCTCGGTGAGCAGGTTGCGGCCCTGCGCGTAGTACGTGACGCCGAGATGGTCCTCGTGGCCGTGGAACTTGAGGCCGGGGCCGTACCGGATCGAGTAGTAGGCCGACTCCTTGAAGTCCCACTTCGTCCGGCCGAAGACGTAGCCGGCGCGGTAGACCTGCACCAGCGAGTCCGGGCGGTCGAACGCGGCCGGTTGCACGTCGGCGGGGCCGTCGCCGATGGGGACCAGGTAGCCGTCCGGCTGGGTGGCCGCGCTGATGTGCTCGGGCAGCAGATCCCAGCGTTTGGCCAGGTCGGCGGGGACCTTCAGGCCACAGTCCTTGATCTTGTCCATGGCCACGCGGAGCCGGTCGTGAAAGTAGACCGCGTAGCGGGGAGCCTGCTCGCGCAGCGCGCCCTGCGAGTCCACGTCCAGCGTGGTGGTCTTCACCATCCGGCGAATGGCCTGCGAACGCCAGGCCTTGTTGTCGTAGCGGCAGGCGATGCCGAGCAGGCCGATGTCCTGGTCGAGCCCGTGGTTGTGACCCCACTCGTAGTGCTTGTCGTTGGCCAGGATCCGGGCATGCTGCGACAGGCTGTCGCGCAGCCACTTGTCCGGCACATGCCTGCTCAGGCACACCAGCGCGGGCGCCCGCAATGCCACCGGATGCTCCGCCCACGCGTAGTCGGCGCCGCCCCCGGGCGGGTTCTTGGCCACCCAGTCCTTCGCCACCTCGGTCGCCCTGGCCAGGTACGCGGCCTTGCCGGTGGTCTCGAAGTCGGCGACCAGCCGCCCCATCCAGCGCAGCGAATGGAACACCATCTGCCAGGACCGGTTCTTGTACGGATTGAGCTTCCAGTTCACCTTCTCGCCCACCTGAACCGCGGGCAGATCGAGGAACGACAGCTTGCCCGCCATCACGTCCTCGGAGGTGGGCGTCGCGGGCAGCCAATCACCCTGGCACTCCGCCGTTCTGGCCGCGTACGCGGGCCGCGCGGTCAGCAGGCTCCCCGCCAGGAACAGGATGAACACGCCAACAACTCTGGTACGGCCGGGCACACCTGTTCCTTCCATAACGCTGGGGGGCGCGGATCATGCTGGCCGAACCCGGCGATCCGGTCAAGTAACCACACAAATTTCTCAGGCATCACCCGGTGAGCGGGACCACTAGCCTGGTGAGGTGCGTATCGCAAGGTTCTCCACGGGCGGCGGCGTCGCGTTCGGAGTGGTGGAAGAGGGCGGGCAGATGCTCGCCAAGATCGACGGTCACCCGTTCGGCGGGATCCAGCTGACCGGCGAGCGGTTTCCGCTGGCCGAGGTCAGAATGGTGGCGCCGATGTTGCCCAGCAAGGTGGTCGCGATCGGGCGCAACTACGCCGATCATGCCGCCGAGATGGGCAACGACGTCCCGACTGAGCCGATCATGTTCATCAAGCCGTCCACCTCGGTGATCGGGCACGGCGAGGCCATCATGTATCCGCAGGGACTCTCCGAGCGCGTCGACTACGAGGGCGAGCTGGCCGTCGTCATCGGGCGGCTGTGCCGGGAGGTGCCGGTCGAGCGGGCCAAGGACGTCATCTTCGGCTACACCTGCGCCAACGACGTCACCGCGCGCGACCTGCAGAAACGAGACGTGCAGTTCACCCGGGCCAAGGGCTTCGACACCTTCTGCCCGCTCGGGCCGTGGATCGAGACCGACCTGGACGCGACCGACCTGGCGCTGACCACCTCGGTCAACGGGGAACTGCGGCAGAGCGGGCGAACCTCGCAGCTGGTGTTCGACATTCCCGCGCTCATCGCCCACGTCACCGCCGTGATGACCCTGCTCCCTGGCGACATCCTGCTCACCGGCACGCCCGCCGGTGTCGGGCCGGTGTTCCCGGGGGACGAGGTCAGCGTGGGCATCGAAGGCATCGGAACTCTCACCAACAGGGTGATCACACGTGACTGACGTACGGGTCCGCTTCGCGCCGTCGCCGACCGGCATGTTCCATGTCGGCGGCGCCCGCTCCGCGCTGTTCAACTGGGCGCTGGCCGAGCAGTCCGGCGGCCGGTTCGTCCTGCGCATCGAGGACACCGACGCCGCGCGCAACCGTCCGGAGTGGACGGCGGGCATCATCTCGGCGCTGGCGTGGATCGGGATCAGCGGCGATTCGCCGTACTTCGAGGGGCCTTACTTCCAGTCGGCGTACGAGGCGCAGCACCGGGAGGCCGCCGCGCTGCTGCGCAAGGACGGCCGCGCCTACCACTGCACCTGCACTCGCGAGGACGTGAAGGCGCGCACCGGCTCCGAGCACCAGGGCTACGACGGGCACTGCCGCGACCTCGGCCTGACCGAGGGCGCGCTGCGCTTCCGCACCCCTGACGAGGGCGTCACCGTGGTCGAGGACGCGCTTCGCGGCACCGTCGAGTTCCCCAACGACGCGATGGAGGACTTCGTCATCGCCCGCGGCGACGGCTCCCCGCTGTTCGTGCTGGCCAACGTGGTGGACGATGTGGAGATGCGGATCACCCACGTGGTCCGCGGCGAGGAGCACTTCTCCAACACCCCCAAGCAGCAGCTGCTCTGGCGCGCCCTCGGCCACACCCCGCCCATCTGGGCGCACCTGCCCGTCATCGTCAACGAGAAGCGGCAGAAGCTCTCCAAGCGCCGCGACAAGGTCGCCCTGGAGTCCTACCGCGACGAGGGCTACCTCGCCGAGGCGATGGTCAACTACCTGATGTTGCTCGGCTGGGGCCCCGGCGACGACCGCGAGATCATGCCCTGGTCCGACATGGTCCCGCTGTTCTCGCTCAAGAACGTCAACCTCTCGCCCGCGTTCTTCGACGAGAAGAAACTCCGCGCCTTCAACGGCGAATACATCCGCGGCCTCCCGCTGGACGTCTTCATCGACCGCTGCGCCCCCTGGCTCGACCCCGCCTGGGACCGCGAAACCTTCACCCGAGTCGCCGAACTAGCCCAGACCCGCGTGGCCGTCCTCTCCGAAATCACGGCCAACGTCGACTTCCTCTTCCTCCCCGAGCCCATCCACGACCAGCCCTCCTGGGACAAGGCCATGAAACCGGGCGCCGCCGAAATCCTCTCGGGGTACGCCTCCCGCCTGGAAACCATCAACTGGGACCCCGACTCCCTGAAGACGGCCCTGGAAGAGGTAGGCGCCCACCACGGCCTCAAACTCGGCAAGGCCCAGGCCCCCATCCGCGTCGCCATCACCGGCCGCACCGTCGGCCTCCCCTTGTTCGAGTCCATCGAGGTCCTCGGCCGCGAACGCACCCTCGACCGCCTCCACACCGCCTTGGCCAAGCTGTCGTGACCTGTCACCAGCGTGAACGGTGCCGTTCACGCTGGTGGGTGGTTTCAGAGGAGGCCGCGGCGTTCCAGTAGGGGCTCGATTCGGGGGTCGCGGCCGCGGAAGGTGCGGAAGGCGGTCATGGGGTCGACGCTGCCGCCCTTGGAGAGGAGGTGGGTGCGGAAGCGGTCGCCGTTCTCGCGGAGCAGGCCGCCGTTCTCGGTGAACCATTCGACGGTGTCGGCGTCGAGGACCTCGCTCCAGATGTAGGAGTAGTAGCCGGCGCTGTAGCCGCTCGCCCAGATGTGGGCGAAGTAGGTGCTGCGGTAACGCGGCGGGACGGCGGCGAGGTCGACGCCCGCGCGCTGCAGGGCCTCGGTTTCGAAGGTTTCGGCGTCGCCGGACTCGTAGTCGGTGTGCCAGGCCCAGTCGAGCAGGGTGGCGGCCAGGTATTCGACCGTGGCGAAGCCCTGGTTGAACTTCTGGGCTTCGAGCATGCGGTCGACCAGGTCGCGAGGCATCGGCTCGCCGGTCTCGTGGTGTTTGGCGTAGTTGGCCAGGATCTCCGGGTGGGTGGCCCACATCTCGTTGACCTGGGACGGATACTCGACGAAGTCGCGGGGCACCGACGTGCCGGAGAAACGAGGGTGGCGGACGTCGGAGAACAGGCCGTGCAGGGCGTGGCCGAACTCGTGGAACATCGTGTTGACCTCGTCGAAGGTCATCAGGGTGGGTTCGCCCTTGACGATGTTGAGGTTGTTCACCACGACCGGGCGCGAGCCTTCCAGGCCGGACTGCTGGACCAGGCTGTTCATCCAGGCTCCGCCCCGCTTGGAGGCGCGGGCGTGGTAGTCGCCCAGGAACAGGCCCAGCGGGGAGCCGTCCTCGTTGAAGACCTCCCAGACGCGTACGTCGGGGTGGTAGCCGTGGAGGTCGGGGCGGGCTTCGAAACGCAGGCCGTACAGGCGGGAGGCGGCGTAGAAGACGCCGTCGTGCAGGACGCGGTCGAGTTCGAAGTACGGGCGCATCTGGGCGCTGTCGATGGAGTAGCGTGCTTTGCGCACCCGTTCGGCGTAGAAGGACCAGTCCCAGGCCTCGACCGGGAATCCGGCTTCCGCCTCCAGGGCCTCCTGCTCGCGGCGGGCGTTGGCGACGGCGGGGGTGACGAGTTTGTCCAGCATCTCGGTGACCGCGCCGGTCGTTCCCGCGGTCTGGTCGGCCAGGACGTACTCGGCGTGGTTGCGGTACCCGAGCAGGCCCGCGCGTTCGCGCCGGAGCGTGGCGATCCGGGTGATCAGCTCGGCGTTGGCCGCGCCGCGGCCGACGGAGGCCAGGTGGACGCGCTCGCGCAGCGCTCGGTCGGTGAGCGAGCTGAGGGCGGGCTGTCCGGTGGGGAGCACGAGCGTGATCAGGTACTTGCCGTCCAGGCCGCGCGCCGTGGCCGTCTCGCGGAGGCCCTCGATCGCGTCCAGGGTGAGCCCGTCCAGCTCGGCCGCGTCCTCGACCACGACGGCCCGCTCGTTGGTGTCGTTGAGCAGGGTCTGCTGGAAGGTGGTCGCCAGCGAGGACAGCTCCTCGTTGATCGTCCGCAACCGCGCCTGCTGGGTCTCGTCCAGCTCGGCTCCGGACCGGATGAAATCGGTCAGGTAACGATCCAGCAGCCACTGCTGGGTGGGATCGTCGGTGGTGATGGCCTTCAGCCGGGCGTACAGGCGGGGGTTGAGGTTGATGGAGTCGCTGTGCTTGGCCAGTTTGGGGGTGATCTCTTGCTGGATGGCCTGGATGCCCGGAGTGGTGTCCGAGGAGGCCTGGTTGAAGAACACGGTCGCCACCCGTTCGAGCAGCCGCCCCGACAGTTCGAGCGCCTCCACGGTGTTCTCGAAGGTCGGCGGCTCGGGATCGGCCGCGATCGCTTCGACTTCCGCGAGGTGTTCGGCCATGCCCTGCTCGAACGCGGGCGCGTAATGCTCCTCCCGGATCTCGCGGAAGGGGGGCAGCTGGTAGGGCAGGGCGCTGGGGAACAGGAACGGGTGGTCAGCCGGGGTCATCGGTGGCGGCTCCTCACGGTGGTCGGATTCGTACAGGTTCGCACAAGCCGTGAAAACGACGCGATCGCCATGCTCGCGGGAATCGTTTTGGTAGTGGGTCTCTGACTGGGCTATTCTTTCGGAGTCCGCACGCGAACCTCTGTGAGGGGTGAGCGAGTTGATGGGGTATGGTGTAATTGGCAGCACGACTGATTCTGGTTCAGTTAGTCTAGGTTCGAGTCCTGGTACCCCAGCTGCATCTCAGCAACACACGGTGCATGGTCCCGTCGTCTAGTGGCCCAGGACGCCGCCCTCTCAAGGCGGTAGCGGCGGTTCGAATCCGCTCGGGACTACCAAACCTCTCTAGAGAGGTTTGCGCAAGGACTTGAAAGCTTGCAAAGTTTCTTGTCAGAACGAAAAGCTTGGTCCCGTCGTCTAGTGGCCCAGGACGCCGCCCTCTCAAGGCGGTAGCGGCGGTTCGAATCCGCTCGGGACTACCAAGCAGGACCCCTCACCCGCTGAGGGGTCTTTTTGTTTGCCTTCTGGTTGGACAGTGTTACTATCGAAAGTGTCACTATCTAATGGAGGGCTGATGTACACGCTGCTGGCAGACGGACGAGAAGAGACCATCCCGGGAGCCGTGGTCCCGCACGGTGTTCCCGTGCTCGGGTGGGAGCGCAAGCCGCACGGCTGGTGCCGGGGCGACGCGTGCGTGCCCGCCTTCCGCGCGGCCGCCGCCGAGAACCCCTCAGGGGTGGACGTCGCCGCCTTCGCCGAGCTCCTCGGCCGGATGGCGGTCGTCGACCCTGACAACCGCGTCATCGCCGTCGGGGAAACCCAGGATCTCACTCCCGACGAAGCTCCCGACTTCACCCTCGACGGGCTGACCCTGCGCGACCTGCGCGGCACCAAGGTGGCCCTGGTCTTCTGGGCGTCCTGGTGCGGCTGTCGCTACGACCTGACCGCCTGGGACGACCTCCACAGGGAGCTGTCTCCCAACGGGTTCACCGTGATCAGCGTTTCGCTGGACCGCGATCGCGCCGACGCCGCGCCCTGGATCGCCGACCTCACCCACCCCGCGCTGATCGACGCCGACGGCACGATCGCCGAACGCTACAACGTGATCAACGTCCCCACCGTCGTCTGGATCGACGAATCCGGCCGGATCGCCCGCCCCCAGGACACCATGACCGCCACCGACACCTTCCGCGAACTCAACGGCCTCTCCGCCGAAGCCGCCACCGCCGCCCTGCGCTCCTGGGTACGCACCGGCGACCCCGGCCTCACCCGCGACTCCGTCCGCGCCCACCTCCGCGTCCCCACCCCTGACGAACGCCGCGCCCGCCTGCACGCCCGCCTCGCCACCTGGCTCTTCCGCCACTCCCGTACGGCCTCCGCCCGCGACCACCTGGCCACCGCCGCCCTCCTCGCCCCCCACGACCTCGCCATCCGCCGCGGCCTGATGCCCCTCGACGGAGTCGACCCCTTCGGCGACGCCTACTTCAAGCTCCGCACCGAACTGGAAACCTCCGGAACCCCTATCTACCGCCCCCTCCCGGACTGGTCGTGAAGTCCGATTTGCGCTCAACGGCAGCTGGGTTCGAAAATTAGACTCATGACGACGACGATGAACTCGCGCACCCACTCGTGGGCGCCGCCCACCGTCCTCCCGGCCCACTTCGCCGACCTCACCGGCCTGGAGTTCCTCCAGGCGATGCTGGACGGCAAGATCCCGCCCCCACCCATCGCCGGCACCCTGGACTTCACCCTGATCAGCGTCGAGCCCGGCATCGCCGTCTTCGAAGGCCAGACCGGCGAACACCAGTACAACCCCCTGGGCACCATCCACGGCGGCTACCTGGCCACCCTCCTGGACTCCGCCCTCGGCTGCGCCGTCATGACCACCCTCCCCCCAGGCCAGGCGTACACCACGATCCAGTTGAACGTGAACATGACCAGACCAGCCTTCGCCCACACGGGCCCCCTCCGCTGCGAAGGCAAAACCCTCCAGGTCGGCCGCACCATAGCCACCGCCGAAGCCAAGATCACCGGCTCAACCGACGGCAAACTGTACGCCCACGGCACAACCACCTGCGCAATCTTCCCGCTCCGCTAGGCGAGCATCTGCCGGTGGCATTCCACGCGAGCGGATTGAGAACAGCCAGTCAAAGACGTGTTGCTACGCGAATCAGGTCGGCGACTGCGCGAAGTCGGCTCTGCGACGGCCAAGCGATCACCGTTGTCACGGGCGGAGCATCCAGGACCGGCACGGCGGCGAGATCCCGGCGCAGGTCGGTGCCGGCGGACTCGGGCATGACCACGGTGGTACGGCCGAGCGCGATCAGCTGGAAGAGCTGTGTCAGATTCCTTACCTCTGCCCCTGGTCCCTCCGGGTAGCTGCCGCCAGGACCGGGCCAGCGAGCCATCGGGAGTTCCGACAATGCAGTGACCTCGGCCATCCGAATCTGAGAGCGGTTGGCAAGTGAGTGAGAGGTGGGCAGGATCGCCACCTGTCCCTCGGTGTACAGGGTTTCGGTGTCGAGTCCGACCGTCGAATCGAATGGCAAGTGCAGCAGAGCCACGTCGGCTTGCCCATCCTGCAACAATTTCTGTTGCTGATGCGTCTCACAGAGCAACAGATCGACGGTGGCTGCGCCGGGTTCCGCGCGGTAGGCATCGAGCAGTTTGGCCAACAACTCGCTGGCGGTGCCGGATTTGACGGCGAGGACGAGGCGGGGGCGCCTTTGCGCAGCCTGCTGGGTACGCCGCTCAGCTGCGGCTACCGCGCTGAGGATCGCGCGCCCCTCGGACAGCAGCACGGTCCCGGCCTCGGTGAGCGTGACCTTGCGGCTGGTGCGCTCCAGCAACGTGACCCCGAGCTGTCGTTCGAGCCGGGCGATCGCGCGGGACAGGGGCGGCTGGGCTATCTCCAGACGCCGGGCAGCCTTGCCGAAGTGCAGCTCCTCGGCGATGGCGACGAAGTAGCGCAATTCGCGTATTTCCATGCATTCACCGTAAGTTCGGCGGACGGGTCGATTGATGTCGCTCAGGTATCGCTGCATTACCGAGATGGTGTTGGTGCCTGGTCAAAGCGCCGCCATGCTCGCTGTCATGAGTGAGAAGACAATCGCGCTGGTCACCGGCGCGAACAAGGGAATCGGATACGAGATCGCGGCCGGGCTGGGCGCATTGGGCTGGAGCGTCGGTGTCGGCGCTCGCGACGAGCAGCGCAGGAAGGACGCCGTGGCGAAACTGCGCGCGGCAGGTGCCGACGCGTTCGGCGTGCCCTTGGACGTGACCGACGACGAGAGCGTGACCGCCGCAGCGCAGCTGATCGAGGAGCGAGCGGGACGCCTTGACGTGCTGGTCAATAACGCCGGCGCTGCAGGCGGTTGGCCAGAGGAGCCTACGACTATCGACCTCGAGACTGTGCGGCGGCTGGTGGAGACCAACGTCATCGGCGTCATCCGGGTCACCAATGCGATGCTGCCGCTGCTGCGCCACTCGGCGCACCCGCGGATCGTCAACCAGTCCAGCCATGTCGGCTCTCTGGCCCTGCAGACCACGCCCGGTGTCGACCTCGGAGGGATCAGCGGGGCGTACGCGCCGACGAAGACCTACCTCAACGCCGTCACCATCCAGTACGCCAAGGAGCTGAGCGACACCAACATCTTGATTAACAACGCCTGCCCCGGCTACGTGGCCACCGACCTCAATGGTTTCAGCGGTACTCAGACCCCTGAGCAGGGCGCGGTGATCGCCATCCGATTGGCGGCTCTGCCTGACGACGGCCCTACCGGCCAGCTGTTCGACGACAATGGAGTCGTGCCGTGGTGACTCTCTGATGTGTTCCCGCTCGACTGGGCCGCGGCTCAACGCGCCCCACCAGCGCCCTGTGGGCAACCGTCACCCACGGCCTTAGCTCAAGACTCCTCGATCTTGTTGAGCAGACGCATCAGCAGGTCTGCCAGTAGGAGAACTCGGCTGGCCACCGGGCTGTTCGAGCAGCATCGGCTTGGCTTTGCCCGGAGGAAGGTCAGAGTCGTGTTGATGCCATCGTCTCGCCGAGCCACCCCTCCGTCTCGACTCGCTGCCGCCGTGGAGAAGATCCTGTTCCAATTCGGCCAGCCGTGTGAGCATTTTCGGGTTGACCTGCAGCATCGGGCAGGCCGCTGGTTGGGCGGCCGCTAACCGAGTTTCGGCAGTTTTTCGTCCGGCATCGGTGAACGGCGGTTGTCCAGCCAGAATCCGTATTCTCGCAGGTAGGTTGCGAGCCCATTGTCCAGATAGCTTGAGTAGTCGCCCAGCCCCAGCGCGTTCTCCGCTCGTCCTCGCGCTCGCTGACCGACCATCGGCGACGCACGTCGTCGATCCAGGCGGCAAGCCGTTCGCGGCTGGCCCACCACTCGCGGATGAGCTCGAGCGTCCAATGATTGTCGCCGTCGCCAGCGTAAGCGCAGAATGGGTCGTTCCACGCCGCTGTCAGCACAAGATGAACCTCTTGGGGGCTCTGCGGCTGCCGGAAGACGACCTCGCTGCCGCACTCGTCTTCGTAGACGATGTGGCGCGGTGCGATGTCCCGGCCCATCCAACAGGAGTCTGTCTGCGCACCGTAGAAGGGGCCTGGCACGTTACGCCAGTCGCGGTCTTCCCACACCCCCCGCAGATAGGCCTCGGGCGGCCCCAGCGGCCTGCGATCCTCATGGTTGGCTACGGGCAGCCGCGCCGATGTCGCGACCGTTGGCTGAACAGGACATTTGAGGTTCAGGCAGACATTTCTTGAATGATTAGGTACTTCAGGCGATCTCGTGGGATGTCCGGCGCTGTCGGTCCAGCCTCCGCTGCCCAAGCCAAGATCGAGAAGAGAGCATCATGAAATGTGTGCCTGAATCACATTTGATGACTTTTGGCTACGCGTGACGGGTGTTCGCGGGGATGGCCGAGCGGGAGGCTCGGCCATCGCGTGGCTACTGGCCGCCGGAGCGGGCCTTGAAGAGGGCGCGTTTGGCGGCTTTGGTGACTTGTTTGTCGGGGTGGGCGTCGCCGATGGCTTCGAGGAGTTCTTCGACGTGGGGGTGGCGGACCTTCCAGATGACGTCGAGGAGGCCGATGAGGTCGGTGGCGGGGCCGATGTCTTCGAGGCTGCTGACGAATTCCGGGCGGCCGAGGCCGGCGGAGATGGTCCACATGTCGAGGATCAGCCAGTGGGTGTCGGCCTGGGTGGGTTCGGGGGCGTCTTCTACGTCGAGTTGGGTGAGGTGGGTCGCGGCGTAGGGGCGCAGGGAGGGTTCCTTGAGGGCCTCCAGCCAGGCGGGGACGGCGATCTCGCCGAGGGAGCCGACCATGCTGGCGGCCTGGACGCGGACGAGGGCGTCGGACTCGTCCTCGACGGCCGCAGCGAGGAGTTCGTGGGCGGCGGTGGCGGGGTCGCGCAGGCGCATCCAGGCGGCGAACTCGGCGTCGGCTTCCTCTTCGGACATGTCGGCGCTGGCGGAGAGCAGGTCGTGCGCGGTCATCGCGTCGATGGCGGTTCTGGCGTCGACCTCGATGTCCTCGTCGTCGACCAGGTGGACGATGCCTTCCACGCCGAGGGCGGTGAACGCTACCTCGTCGGTGTCGGTGAGCTCGAGCATGCCGTACCCGGTGAGCCAGCCGAGTGGGGAGGCGAGCGGGTCCTCGGCGGCGGACCAGGCGTCGGCGCCCAGATCGTCGTATTCGGCGACGGCTTCGGCGAGTTCGGCGCGGAGTTCGGCGAGGGGTTTGCGGAGGCCGCTGACCAGGACGCGGACCAGGAGTTCGCGGGTCAGGCCGGAGAGGGCCAGGGTGAGGTCGTCGTCGTCGAGTTCGGGGTCGCCGTAGTCGATCGAGTGCAGGCCCAGCATCCAGGCGTCCAGCACGTCCTCGTCGTCCTCGAACGGCCAGGCGGCGGTGTCGGAGTCGACGCTGACCGTGTCCTCCCCGTCGGGGGTGAGGAACTCCAGGTCGATGGCGAGGTTCCAGAGGTTCCACAGCTTCTGCGGCTCGGTCAGCCCGAGCGCGTCGAGGGCCTCGCGGATCTCGCCCTCGCTGAGCAGGGTCTCGGCGCCGACCTTGCGCTTGACGCCGACCCAGACGGCGAGGTCGCGGGCCTGGGCGATCAGCGGGACGGTGCGGGCGGCGGCGGCCAGTTCGACGTCGGGGCGGAGCCGGATGGTGGGCAGCTCCGCGATCTCGTCGGCGAACGGCTCGAAGTCGCCGAGGCTCTCGTCCTCCTCGACCTCGTCGTCCTCCTCCTCGTCCCAGTCTCGCTCGGCGATGGCGTCCTCCATCTTGTCGACGAACTCCTCTTCGAGTTCGTCGAGCTCGGCGAGGAGCTCCTCCAGCGAGTCTGAGCCCTTGGTGAGGCGGCCGGTCTCGGAGAGGAATGTCAGGTACGCGCGGATTGCGGGCAGCATGCCGTCGGCTGCCTCGTCGGGATCCTCGACTACCTGGGGCATTCGTTCCAGCAGGACGGTGCGCAGATCGCCGCGCCGCCACCGGCCCACGTCGTCGCTCGCGGTGAGCCGGTGCCACAGCGCCGCCGGGCCCACCAGGTCGGGGTCGTTGCCTGGCGCGTGGGACGGCGCCCAGAGGATGAACTCCTGGAGCAGGGGACGCAGTTCCGCCGCGGCCGCCTCGATGCGATCTGTCACCCCGCCAGCCTAGGGCTAACAGGGCACGCACTCTAATCGGTTAGCCTGTCCGGCCCGGGGTTCTGATCAACTTGACACGGACGTGAATCGCCAGGGTTAGGCGTGGGCTAGTGAGACTCCCAGCCATCTAGCCCTTTTGCTCCACCTCGGGCTCCGCCCGCGCCCACCATCACCGTGGTTTCCCCACCCGAAACGACTACGGTGCTGTGGTTCTTCCACCATCTTTTCGTTTCGTACCGTGGGAGAACCAGCCGGGTCAAGCTGCTGATTTGTTCGAGTAACCGCGGCGGGGTGAGGCCTTGGGTTAGTTGGCTCGGCGCATGGCTTCGGTGATGCGTTCGGCGGCGGTGACGACGGGGATGGCGTGGAGGCGGCCGGGGGTGCGGCTGAGGCGTTCTATGGGGCCGGAGACGGAGACGGCGGCGATGACCTTGCCGCCGGCGCCGCGGATGGGGGCGGAGACGCTGGCGACGCCCTGTTCGCGTTCGCCGACGCTGTGGGCCCAGCCGCGGCGGCGGACGCTGGCGAGGGTGGCGGCGGTGAACTTGGCGCCGCGCAGGCCGCGGTGGAGGCGGTCGGGTTCTTCCCAGGCGAGGAGGATCTGGGCGGCGGAGCCGGCGAGCATGGGGAGGGCGGAGCCGACGGGGACGGTGTCGCGGAGGCCGCTGGCGCGTTCCGCGGCGGCGACGCAGACGCGTTCGTCGCCCTGGCGGCGGTAGAGTTGGGCGCTTTCGCCGGTCTGGTCCCTGAGCTGGGTGAGGACGGGTCCGGCGACGGCGAGCAGGCGGTCTTCGCCGGCGGCGGTGGACAGCTCGGACAGCCGGGGGCCGAGGATGAAGCGGCCCTGCGTGTCGCGGGAGACGATGCGGTGGTGTTCCAGGGCCACGGCCAGGCGGTGGGCGGTGGGCCTGGCCAGGCCGGTGGCCTGCACCAGCTGGGCCAGCGAAGCCGGGCCCGCCTCCAGAGCGTTGAGCACGAGAACGGCCTTGTCGAGTACCCCGACTCCGCTAGAGTTGTCCATACCCCGATACTGCCGTCTCGCTATCCGAGATGCAAACGCGTTACCAACAAGCAGCCGGTAGAGTTCCATATCCCGATATTTCCGTCTCATCATAAGAGATGATCACTCGGGGGAAAAGACGCAAGGAGGCGTTGAGAACCATGGGTCGCACACTGGCCGAGAAAGTCTGGGAGCAGCATGTCGTGCGGCGCGCCGAGGGCGAGCCCGACCTGCTCTTCATCGACCTGCACCTCATTCACGAGGTGACCAGCCCGCAGGCGTTCGACGGCCTCCGGCTCGCGGACCGGAAGGTGCGGCGCCCCGATCTCACCATCGCGACCGAGGACCACAACGTCCCGACCGTGCTGGGCCCGATCTCCGACCCGGTCTCCCGGGCCCAGGTCGAGACGCTCCGCAAGAACGCCGCCGAGTTCGGCCTGCGGCTGCACCCGATGGGCGACGCCGGTCAGGGCGTGGTGCACATCATCGGCCCGCAGTTCGGCCTGACCCAGCCCGGCATGACGATCGTCTGCGGCGACTCGCACACCTCCACCCACGGCGCGTTCGGCGGCATCGCGTTCGGCATCGGCACCTCCGAGGTCGAGCACGTGCTGGCCACCCAGACCCTGCCCGCCTACCGCCCCAAGACGATGGCCATCGAGGTCAACGGCGCGCTGCCGTACGGGGTGACCGCCAAGGACCTGATCCTGGCGATCATCGCCAAGATCGGCACCGGCGGCGGCCAGGGCTACATCGTGGAGTACCGCGGCGAGGCCATCAGGAGCCTGTCGATGGAAGGCCGCATGACGGTCTGCAACATGTCCATCGAGGCGGGCGCCAGGGCCGGGATGATCGCCCCCGACGAGACGACCTTCGCCTACCTCCAGGGCCGCCCGCACGCCCCCCAGGGCGACGCCTGGGACGAGGCCGTGGCCTACTGGCGCACGCTCAGGACCGACGACGACGCGGTCTTCGACCAGGTCGTCGAGATCGACGCGGCGACGCTGACGCCGTTCGTGACCTGGGGGACCAACCCGGGGCAGGGGGCTCCGCTGGCGGCTGCCGTACCCAGGCCGGAGGAGTTCGCGGATCCGGTGGAGCGGTCGGCGGCCGAGCGGGCGCTGGAATACATGGGGCTCACCGCCGGTACGCCGCTGCGCGACGTCGAGGTGGACACGGTCTTCGTCGGGTCCTGCACCAACGGGCGTCTTGAGGACCTGCGCGCCGCCGCCGACATCCTCCGGGGGCGTACGGTCCGGACCAGGACGCTGATCGTGCCCGGGTCGATGCTGGTCAAGCTGGAGGCGGAGAAGGAGGGCCTGGACGAGGTGTTCAAGGCCGCGGGGGCGGAGTGGCGCGAGGCCGGATGTTCCATGTGTCTCGGGATGAACCCGGACACGCTCGCTCCGGGCGAGCGCAGCGCCTCCACCTCCAACCGCAACTTCGAGGGCCGGCAGGGCAAGGGCGGCCGGACCCATCTGGTGTCCCCGCAGGTCGCCGCCGCGACCGCCGTCACCGGCAAGCTGACCGCCCCCGCCGACCTGGCCTAGGAGAACCACGATCATGGACGCCTTCACCACGCACACCGGCACCGCGGTCCCGCTGCGCCGCAGCAACGTCGACACCGACCAGATCATCCCGGCCGTCTGGCTGAAGCAGGTCAGCCGTACCGGATTCGAGAAGGGCCTGTTCGCCGCCTGGCGGGAGGACCCGAACTTCGTCCTCAACAACCCGGTCTACGCGGGCGCCTCGATCCTGCTGGCCGGGCCGGACTTCGGCACGGGCTCGTCCCGCGAGCACGCCGTCTGGGCCCTCCAGCAGTACGGCTTCCGCGTCGTGATCGCCGCCAGGTTCGGTGACATCTTCCGCAACAACTCCACCAAGATGGGCCTGCTTCCGGTCATCTTGGAGGCCAGAGTGGTCGAGGAACTCCAGGCCGCCGTCGCGGCCGACCCGACCGTGACGATCACCGTCGATCTGGTCGAGCGCCAGGTCAGGCTGGGTGCGGGGGCGTGGTCGTTCGAGATCGACGACTACACCCGCTGGCGGCTGCTGGAGGGACTTGACGACATCGGGTTGACCCTGCGTCATGCCGATGACATCACGGCGTACGAGAATGGTCGGCAGCCATGGCTGCCGACGACCGTCTGACCCATCCGGGCGGACCAGAAGACGAGCTGGCGCGGCGACTGCGGGAGACGCAGCGCCGCGTCAGGACGCTCGCCGTGCCATGCGAGGAGCGGGCTCGCCTCGCCAAGAGGCTGCTGGCCATCTGTAATACGGCAAAACGTGACATTCCCCATGCAACTGCCCGGCTGGATGGCTTCATCGCCTACCTGGACGGCGAATTCGACACGCCGAGTGAAGACCAAATCACGTAAGGTGATTGAGTCGCGCGCGTTCCTCCCTTACTTTCAAGCGCGTAAGGGGGAGGAACCAGATGAACAAGAAGGAACTCGTCGACGCGATCGCTGACCGCGTCGGGGACAAGAAGACGGCCACCGAGGCGGTCAACGCCGTCCTTGAGGCCATCCAGCACGCGGTCGCAGGCGGCGACAAGGTCTCCATCACCGGCTTCGGCGCCTTTGAAATGGTGCACAAGCCGGCCCGCACGGCTCGGAACCCTTCGACCGGCGCGCCGATCAAGGTAGCCGAGAGCTGGGCGCCCAAATTCCGCCCAGGCGCGGACTTCAAGGAGCTGGTCAACGTCGGCGGCAAGAAGCAGGCCAAAAAGAAGTAGCTCAAGCTCGCAAACGGCGCCTCCCAATCCGGAGGCGCCTTTTGCGTTTCCGGACGAGGTACGGGTGCTCCCCCGGTGCTGCGGGTCACTGACTTTCAGTGGGCACGTTGCGGGTGATCTGATCGACGCGTCGCAGCCTGCCGTCGCCGGCGAGGTGACCGAACATGTAGATCTCGGTCGTCACGGTACGTCCTTTGCGCAGGACCGCGGTCAAAGTGTAGGAGGCGGCGACCCGATCCCCGGTGGTCAGTGCCTCGTGGACGTCGACGTGCACACTGGTCGCGTTCTTGCGCGCGGGCCGCATGTGGGCGATCAGTTGGTCCCGGTCCAGCCGGACACCGTCGTTGAACATTTCGAACGCCGGCACGTGATAGCGGTCGAAGACATCGGCAGCCTCCTCATCGCCGAAAGCGACCTCTTGGGGATACCCGGTCAGGTAGCCGACGAGATCACGACCCACTCCCGAGCCACTGGTCATGGCGACCCCCACCTTCTCCTATCTTTGACAGATGTGTCCAAGTTAACGGCTTCTGGTAACGTTGACAAGCGTGTCAGAGATACCGGAGGCAAGGCGTGTGCGGCGGTCGCGGCGAGCCGATGCCCAGCGCAGTGCGGCGACGGTTCTCGATGCGGCGATCGTGCTACTCGGACGGCGGCCCGAGGCGAGCATGGAGGAGATCGCGGTAGCCGCCGGGGTCGCCCGCCAGACCATCTACGCCCACTACCCCAACCGCGAGGCGCTCCTGCAAGCGGCCATCGACCAGATCATCGTCGAGGTGCGCGCCGCATTCGACGCGGCGGACCTGGACAGCGGCCCCGCCGTGCCCGCGTTGCGGCGGTGGCTACAGGCCAGCTGGCAGGTCCTGGAGAGGTATCCGATCCTGCTCACCTCCGCGGTTCCCACCGACGACGCCCAGGACGACCACGACCGGCACCTGCCGATCGTCGAGAGCCTGTACCGCCTGATCCAGCGCGGCCAGCAGGCCAACGAGATCGACCCTGGCGCGACGCCGGCGTGGCTGGTGGCCGCCACGATCGGCCTGGGCCACGCCGCGGGCCAGGAGGTCAGCGCAGGCAGGATGAGCGTCATCGAGGCCGGTGCGGCTTTTCACGACAGCGTCCTGCGCGTCATGGTGGCCTCCGGAAACGCCTGAGCCGAATGTACGGCCCTCGTGGAGGCTTAGGGGTGCCGGTAGGAACTGACTCAGCAGGCCCAAAGCATCCGCCGTCGCCGGGAACCACCCAGGGGCTGCCGCTTCCTTCGGACGACGACGAGGGATGGCGGAGCCCGAAGAATCACCCACCAGCCCTTTGTCGGGTTCTGCCCGCCAAGGGCGTAACGACGGGGCAGGGCGGAGCCCTGGGATGAAATCAAGGGTGGGTGGGTGGGAGACCCACGGTGCTCAATCAGAGCTCGGGACAGGAAACGTGCTCAGTGTGACGTACGTGATCTGGTCCCCGGACATCACGATGTTGACGCGTTGCCCGGAGCGGAGCAGGCGCAGTGGGCCCGCGTCGAAGGCGGCGGTGCCGAAGGGGAGTTCTGTGCCGTTGTCGAGGTACACCGAGCCGGAGCGGGTCGTCGCGTCGTAGGTTTTCACCGTGGCCTGCACGTGGTCAGCGTAACCTCAGCGGGCCGGAATGTAGGAGGCCAGGCCGCGGACCAGAATGTCGACGCCTAGTTCGAAGCGGTAGTCGTTTGACTCGTCGACCATGTAGGGCGCCATGGCGACCATGTTGGGGAAGCGGTCGGGTGGTAGTTCGGCGAAGTAGTTCATGATTTCGGTGCGTTTGGTTTCCCAGGTTTCCTCGTCCATGTCCCGGTAGCGCTCCAGCCACATGCTCTCCTCCAGGCAGAACCCCTCGATGTAGGTCGACAGCAGGTCTCCGGCCATAGCGGCGACCAGGTCGGGCATGCCGCTGGAGCGGAAGATGGCCATCAGGCGTTCCACGTGGGGGAGGAGTTCGGGGGTGAACGGGATGTGGGCCATGGAGATGCGGGCCAGGTCTCGGTGCTGGCGGAGGCGGGCGCGGCCTCGGCGGGCGAATTCCTTGATCTGTTCCTGCCAGTTCTCCGGGTCGGGATCCGGGAGTTCCTCGCCAACGAACGTGCGGTTGTACATGAGCTCGAACAGCTCGTCCTTGTTGGCGACGTGCACGTAGAGCGCCGACACGGCGACCCCGAGCTCAAGCGCGACCTGCCGCATGCTGAAGCGGTCGTAGCCCTCCCGGTCGAGCACGGTGTAGGCCGCGTCGACGATCCGATCCCGGGTGAGGGGCACCTTCGCGGGGGCAGGCCGCCGGCGATTGCGGTCCCAGGGCGGCGACGGCAGGTCGGTCTCGCTCACTGATGCACCATCCTCCCGAGCCGGGTGATCTATGAATTACATCATCTCCTCCTCCGCACTTTAGTGAACAACGATCGTGAAGGCGAACACTACTCTTGTCTACTGAACAGTGTTCATGCTAGAACAGTGTTCACTGAGTTCTGAACACTGTTCTCCCCGGAGGTCGCCCCCCATGACCACGACAGTCACCGAAGAGATAATCGGTTACCGCTGGCGATGGCCCGCCCTCTTCGTGATCCTCGGCGCCGAGATCATGGACCTGATCGACGCCATGGTCACCAACATCGCCGGTCCGCACATCCAGGCCGATCTGGGCGGCTCCGCGAGCGTGCTGCAGTGGCTCGGCGCGGCGTACATGCTGGCCATGGCGATGGGCTTGCTCACCGGCGGGCGGCTCGGCGACATCTACGGGCGGCGCCGGATGTTCCTGATCGGCGCGGCGGGCTTCACGCTCGGTTCGCTGCTGTGCGGGCTCGCCCAGTCGCCGGAGATGCTGGTCGGCTCACGCGCGCTGCAAGGTCTGTTCGCGGCCGTGATGATCCCGCAAGGGCTTGGCATGATCAAGGAGATGTTCCCGCCGAAGGAGATGGGCACCGCCTTCGGCATGTTCGGGCCGATCATGGGCCTGGCCTCGGTGGGCGGGCCGATCCTGGCCGGATGGCTGATCGACGCCGACCTGTTCGGCACCGGCTGGCGCATGATCTTCCTGATCAACCTGCCGGTGGGCCTGCTCGCCTTCGCGGGCGGGCTGCGCTTCCTGCCCGAGTCACGCTCGCCGCATCCGCTCCGGCTGGACCTGCTGGGCGTCGCGCTGGCCTCGGCGGCCGGACTGCTGATCGTGTATCCGCTGGTCCAGGGCCGGGAGAACGACTGGCCCGCGTGGGCGTTCGTGATGATCGCCGCATCCGTCGCGATGTTCGGCCTGTTCGGCTGGTACCAGTCGCGCCGCAGCCGCTCCGGCGGCGACCCGCTGATCGTGCCCAGCCTGTTCCGCAAGCGGGCCTTCAACGGCGGCCTGGCCACCGGGATGGTGTTTTTCGCGAGCATGTCGGGCTTCATGCTGGTCTTCAACCTCTACACCCAGATCGGCCTCGGCTACTCCCCGCTCAAGGCCGGGCTCGCCGGCGTGCCCTGGTCGGTCGGCATGATCGTCGGATTCGGACTGGCGCAGCCGCTGCTCAAGTACGGCCGCCGCTGCTTCCAGCTCGGTACGGCGATCATGATCCTTGGCGTGATCGGCGTCTGGATCACCCTGAACATCGCCGGAATGGGCGTCACCCCCTGGCAGCTCACCCCCACCCTGGTGCTCACCGGCCTCGGCATGGGCCTGCTCATGTCGCCCTTCTTCAACCTGGTCCTGGCCGGGGTCGAGCCCGAGGAGACCGGTTCCGCCTCCGGCACGCTCACCGCGATCCAGCAGCTCGGCAACGCGTTCGGGGTGGCGCTGCTCGGCACGGTCTTCTTCGACCTGCTCGGCGACGTCCCGACCGGCCCGAGCTTCGAGAACGCGATGGAGGTCACGCTCTGGGTGGTGGCCGGCATGCTGGCGCTCACCTTCGTGGTCTCGTACCTGCTGCCGGAGAAGGCGCTGGAGGAGGGATCAACCCACTAGGAACCTGGCGGCCACGGCGGCGGTGTGCGGGCCAAGGCCGAGCGCCGCCGCCGCACGCAGATCCTCGACCGTGTCCACGTCGCGCCGGACCGAGTCGATGCCGTCCAGGAGCAACTCCTTCGCCCCGCAGGACAGATGCCGGGCCCGGGACTCGCCGCCGAAGCGGGGGCGGAACGGGATGCCCGGGCCGGTGGCGTAGAGCGTGGTGCCGACGCCCGGCGCGTCGGGGACGAAGGACTCGTCGAACTCGGCGGCGGCGGTGAGGGCGCGGGCGAGCTCGGCGGGGCGGAGCGCGGGCAGGTCGGCCTGGAGGGCGGCTACCGGGTCGCGGGGCGCAAGCCGTACGGACTCGGTGAAGCCCGCGCGGAGGGCGGTGTTGAGGCCTTTGTCGGGGTCGGGGACCACGACGGCGCCCAGCAGGGCCAGGCGGGTGGCGGGGATCGGGTCGGCGGTGACCACGATCACACGGGCCACGAGCGGGCAGGCCAGGGCCGCCGAGGCGGTGTCGGCGGCGACGGCCACCGCGAGATCCTCGCGGTGCGCGCCCGCCGCGCCCGCGAGCCGGGTTTTCGCCCTGATGAGGGTCTTCACGGGGATGACGATCGACCAGCGTGCTTCCTGCATTACCCCAGCATCCCGCCTCGACATCGGCGCGGCGCAACCGGGAGACTGGCCCCGCACAGACCCGGTGATTTGGGGACAGGTGAGGAAATACGATGAGCCGCCGCGCCGGACGACCCACCCGCTTCTGGGAAGCGGTCGCCATCGTGATCGTCAAGCCGCTGTCCCTGCTGCTGGTCAAGCGTGACTGGCGGCGCGGCGACCTGATCCCCCGGCAGGGCGGGGTGATCGTGGCGGCCAACCACCTGTCGTGGACCGATCCGGTGCTGCTCTCGCACTACCTGCACGTCAACGGCCGCTGGCCGGTCATCCTGGCCAAGGCGGGCCTGTTCCGGGTGCCGGTGCTCGGCTACCTGGTCCGCTCGCTGCGGGCGATCCCGGTCGAGCGCGGCAGCGCGGCGGCGACCGAGTCGCTGGCCCTCGCCGAGCAGCGGCTGCGGGAGGGCGGGTGCGTGCTCTTCTACCCGGAGGGCACGATCACCCGCGATCCGGACCTGTGGCCGATGACCGGCAAGACGGGAGTCGCCCGGCTGGCGCTGACCACCGGGGCCAAGGTCGTCCCGATCGCTCATTGGGGGGCCCAGGAGCTGTTGCCGTACGGCGAGAAGAAGATCCGGCTGTTTCCCCGCAAGACGTTCCGGGCGCTCGCCGGGCCGCCGGTCGATCTGTCGCGGTATCACGGCATGAGCCCTGACGTGCTCCGGGACGCGACCGCCGACATCATGGCGGCGATAACCGCGCAGCTGGCGGAGCTGCGGGGCGAGAAGGTCCCCGGCGCCCGCGCTAACGGCTGACTTCGGCGTACGGTGAGGGAATGACCAAGGCTGCCGTGCTCGGAACCGGCTCGTGGGGGACGACATTCGGGATGATCCTCGCCGAGGCGGGCACCCGGACGACGCTGTGGGGGCGGCGCGCGGAGATCGTCCACGCCATCGACCGTGACCATGAGAACCCCGATTACCTGCCGGGACTCCGGCTGCCCGAGAATCTGCGGGCCACCACCGACCCGGCCGAGGCGATGGCCGGGGCCGATTTCGTGGTGCTGGCCGTGCCGGCCCAGACGCTGCGCGCGAACCTGGCCGCGTGGAAGCCGTTCCTGCCGCCGGAAGCGGTCCTGGTCAGCCTGATGAAGGGCATCGAGCTGGGCACCACCAAGCGGATGAGCGAGGTCATCGTGGAGGTGGCGGAGGTGCCGCCGGGGCGGGTGGCCGTGGTGTCGGGGCCCAACCTGGTGGGCGAGCTGGCCCAGCGGCAGCCCGCCGCCGCCGTGGTGGCCTGCTCGGACACGATGGTGGCCGACCGTTTCCAGGAGGCCTGCCACCTGCCGTGGTTCCGGACCTACACCAATCCCGACGTGGTCGGGGTGGAGCTGGGCGGCGCGGTCAAGAACGTGATCGCGCTCGCGGTCGGGGTGGCGGTCGGGATGGGGCTCGGGGACAACCTGCGGGCCACGCTCATGACGCGCGGTCTTGCGGAGATCTCCCGGCTGGGCGCGGCGCTGGGCGCCGACCAGCACACGTTCGCCGGTCTGGCCGGGATGGGCGATCTGATCGCGACCTGCACCTCGCCGCTGTCCCGCAACCGCACGTTCGGGGAGAATCTCGGGCGCGGCATGACGATGGCCGAGGTGGTGGCGGCCACCAAGCAGACCGCCGAGGGCGTGAAATCCTGCGAGTCGGTGCTGGATCTGGCCGCCAAGCACGACGTGGAGATGCCGATCACCGAGGTCGTGGTGGGGGTCGTGCACGACGGCATGACCCCGGCCGAGGCCGCGATGCTGTTGATGTCACGAACACCCAAGCCAGAGCGATATGGCGTGTAAATCCCGATTGAAGAAGCTGGTGAACCGCCGGTGAAGCGCAGCCGGAGACGACTCGGCGAGAACTCCAGGGCGGTCCACCTGCCCGCCGCGACAACGCCACGGCAGGTCCCGATCGGCCCGCCGGTCTGGCGCTCCGCGGCCTGGACCTTCGACAGCACGTCTGAGCACGTCAGCCACATCGACAACCCCACCGTGGCCGCGTTCGCCGCCGGCGTGGCCTCCCTGGAAGGGGCCGCCGCCCCCGAGGACGTGGCCGGCCAGGCGTTCTCCTCCGGCATCGCGGCGATCAACACCGTGCTGCTGACCTTCCTGCGCTCCGGCGCGCACGTCGTCGCTCCCCTCTACGGCCGCGCCCACGCGCTGCTCACCAACGTGCTCTCCCGCTTCGGCGTCACCGCCGACTTCGTCGACTACGCCGATGTACGGCGCGTGCGCGCCGCCGTCCGCCCCAACACCAAGATCGTGTACGCCGAGACCCTAGCCAACCCGACCATGGCCGTAGCCGACATCCGCGGCCTCTACCGGGTCGCCCGGGAGGCGGGCGCCCTGCTGGTGGTCGACTCCACCCTCGCCACCCCGATCGTCTGCCGCCCGCTGGAGCACGGCGCCGACCTGGTCGTGCACTCGGCCACCAAGTACATCGGCGGCCACGACGACTGCACCGGCGGCGTCGTGGTCGGCCGCCCCGACCTGATCGACCAGGTCCGCGAGGTGCGCGTCGACACCGGGGCGTCACTTTCCCCCGACGACGCCTACCTGCTCAGGCGCGGCCTGGAGACGCTGACGCTGCGGGTTCGCCGGATGTGCTCGACCGCGCTCGTGTTCGCGGCCGCGATCGCCAAGCATCCGGCGGTCCGGCGGGTGGACTATCCGGGCCTGCCCTCCCATCCCGGGCACCAGCTGGCCCGGCTGCTGTTCGACTCGGGGCCAGAGGGACCCCGGTTCGGGGCGATCGTCACGGTCACGCCGTACGGTGGGTACGAGGCCGGGGTCGCCCTCGCCGACGCCCTGCGGATGGTCAGGATCGCCACCTCGATGGGCGGCACCCACACCAAGGTCGCCCACCTGGCCTCGGTTGAGGAGGTGGCGGGCGTGGACGCGGCGGCCGTACGGTTCTCGATCGGGCTTGAGGACGCGGAGGACCTGATCGCCGACACGACCCAGGCACTCGACGCGCTTCGGTCCGTGTCGCCCACGCGTGGCTGACAAGGCGTTTTGACCACCACACAGGGTAGATTCGGGCGTCATGAGCAAGATTCGCGTAGCGGTGGTATTCGGCGGGCGCAACTCGGAGCACGCGGTTTCCCTGATGGGGGCGGGCAGCGTGCTCGAGGTGATCGACCGGGACGCGTACGAGGTCGTGCCGATCGGGATCGCCCAGGATGGGCGCTGGGTGCTGGCCGCGCCGGACCAGAGTTACGCGATCGAGGGCACCCGGCTGCCCGAAGTGGACACCTCGGGCGCGGAGCTGGCGCTGCCGTCCGCCTCCAGGAGCGTGGTGGCGCTGGAGCCGGGGGAGATCCCGCGCTCGCTGGGGGACGTGGACGTGGTGTTCCCGGTGCTGCACGGGCCGTTCGGGGAGGACGGCACGCTGCAAGGATTGCTGGAGATGGCGGGTGTGCCGTATGTCGGGTCTGGGGTGCTGGCCAGTGCGGTCGGCATGGACAAGGCGTACATGAAACTGGTGCTGAAGTCGGCGGGGCTGCCGGTCGGGCCCTACGTCGTGGTGCCGGACCGGGCCTGGCGGACCGATCGGCCCCGGGTGCTCAAGGAGATCGAGGAGCTGGGCTGGCCGGTGTTCGTCAAGCCCGCGCGGGCCGGATCATCGCAGGGCATCCGCAAGGCGAGCACGCAGGAGGAGCTGGAGGCGGCGGTCGAGTTCGCCCGGGAGCACGATCCGAAGGTGCTGGTGGAGGCCGCCATCGGCGGGCGGGAGATCGAGTGCGCGGTGCTGGAGTCGCTCGGCGACGCCGCGCCGGAGGCGAGCCTGCCCGGCGAGGTGCTGGTCCAGGGCGGTCAGGAGTTCTTCGACTTCGAGGCCAAGTACTACGCCGATCAGATGGCGCTGGAGGTTCCGGCGGACCTGCCGGCCGGGACCACGGCGGAGCTGCGGGCGATGGCGATCCGCGCGTACGAGGCGCTGGGCTGCGAGGGGCTGTCCCGGGTGGACTTCTTCTACACGCCGTCAGGCGAGCTGATCCTGAACGAGATCAACACGATGCCCGGATTCACCTCGCTGTCGGTCGCGCCGCAATTGTGGGCGGCGACCGGGCTGTCCTACGGGCAGCTAGTGGACCGGTTGATTCAACTCGCTCTGCATAGGCCGACCGGGCTGCGCTAGCCCTGTATTTTGCGCATCATGTTCGTCTTTGTCGATCGATTGCGGATAGGCTATGCGCGAAATATGGGGCTAGGGAATTGAAGCCTTGATCGGATCGGCCAGTTCCACCAGGACGTCGCCCGGCTTGTGGGCGACCGAGATCGTCACCTGGACGTACGCCTCCCGGTTCACCGACGTGAACAGCGTGGGTTTGTACGGATCGGCATACCAGGCGACCCCGTTGATCTCGTCCACCATGTCCGTGGGGGACATCGCCGCCGGACGCTCCACGCCACAGCGCAGCGTGATCTGCCCGGCCCCCCAGACCGCCACATACGGCGACGGAGGCTCGGACGGCACCCGGCGCTCCCCGTCCAGCTCGCGGGGCAACGCCTGGCTCAGCCGCTCGCACGCGACCTTGCTCTCCGCGGGCGGGCTCGGCGGATCCACGCGGACAGCACCGGAACACGCGGCCGCCGCCAGCGCGAGCAGGGCGATCAGTGACTTCATCAAGGATCTCAAATATGGACAATCGGACACGTCAGGGTACGCGTGATCCCCTCCACCGCCTGGATCTGGGCCACCACGAGTTTGCCAAGCTCGTCGACGTTACGGGCCTCGGCCCGGACGATCACGTCGTACGGACCGGTGACATCCTCGGCCTGCGTGACACCGGGAATCGCCGCGATCGCACTGGCCACGTCGGCGGCCTTGCCGACCTCGGTCTGGATAAGGATGTAGGCCTGCACCATCAGGTCCTCCCGGGATTGATCACCACCGAAAGGTCAACGTACCCCGAACACCAGGAGGTGTGACATCACAGTCGGAGAACTAGGCGAATTCGGTGTTGTTAGCCGGATTGCGGGGCGTCTGTCCCACGGTGCGTCGGTCTTGCTCGGCCCAGGCGACGACGCCGCGGTCCTGGCAGCGCCCGACCAACGCGTGGTCGTGACGACGGACCTGCTCCTTGAGGGTAGACACTTCCGCCTCGATTGGTCCAGCGGGTACGAAATCGGTCGTAAAGCGGCAGCGCAGAACCTTTCCGACGTTATTGCCATGGGCGCAACCCCCACAGCCCTTTTCGTGGGCTTGGGCATGCCCCCCGACACCACAATCGCCTGGCTGGACGCCCTAACCGACGGCTTCCGCGACGAATGCGCCCTAGTAGGGGCAAGCGTGGCAGGCGGCGACATCGCCCGCTCCGACACGATCGTCCTCGGGGTAACAGCTTTGGGAGATCTCGCCGGAATCGCCCCGATTACTCGCTCAGGAGCCCGCCCGGGAGACCAGGTAGCCATCGCCGGGCGCCTCGGGTATGCGGCAGCCGGGCTCGCCCTCCTCTCGGCAGGCAAGGCCACGATGGAGGCGGGCACGGCCACGACGGGGGCGGGCGGAGCCCGAGGGGAAACAAAGGGCTGGGTGGGTGGGTCCTTCCCGGAGTTGCTGTTGGCGCATCGTCGTCCCGAGCCGCCCTATGACCAAGGGGCCCGGGCTGCGGCGTTGGGGGCGACAGCGATGGTGGATGTCAGCGATGGGCTTGTGCAGGATCTTGGGCATGTTGCCGAAGCCAGTGGGGTCGGGGTGGTTGTGGAGCCGGCGTCTTTCCGGGTGTCCGCGATCCTTGTTGAAGCGGCCCGCTACCTGGGAGTCGATCCGCTGGACTGGATTCTCACGGGCGGTGAGGATCACGCGCTCGCCGCCACGTTCCCTCCTGAGGTACGCCTTCCGCCTCCCTGGCATGTTGTCGGAGAAGTCGTTCAAGGCCAGGGAGTGCAGGTCAAAGGGCGCGCGGAGGCCCCCGGGGGATGGGATCACTTCAGGGGATGATGTGAAATTTGTGACAAAGGCGTTTTAGATCTGTTATGAAGTATGACGGTCGCCAACAGGAAGGACCGTCATGGGTCGTCACAGGACAGGACGAGATAGCGGTGATGGGGACAACCCCAATGCCGACCATTCGAACACGTCCGCGGACGCCACATCTGACCAGCACACTTCCCCTGACTCCGGGGATGGCTTCGACCGGTGGCTCGGGCACCTGACCGGAGACGGCCCCGAGCTCACCTACCGCTGGCCGGAGGACACCGGTCACGCCGGCCGCCCTGGGTATGCCGATAACGCCGGGCACTCCGGGCATCCTGGACAAGCCGGGCGCTCTGGCCAGCCTTGGCCCGCCGGGCATCCTGGGCCCGGAGGGTATGTCGATAACGCCGGGCGCTCTGGGTACGCGGGGCCTGTCGTGCCTCCGCCCGCCGAAGAGGATCGTCCGGCCATCCATCCGGCCTACCGCTGGGATCTCCCGCCCAAGCGCAAGCGCCCCGCCGAGCCGTCGGATCAAGAGCCGCCCTCGGGAGTCGTGACACCGTTCCGGCGCAAGCCACGAAACCCTTACGCGCCAGCCGAGACGGGATTTCCCGAGGCAGCGGGATTCGGGCCAGGGTCCCCTTTTGGTCCCACAGACGGTTCAGACGCCTCGCCGAGTTCGGACGCCTCGCGGGGTAAGGACGCTTTGTGGGGTTCGGATGACCCGCCGGGTCCGGACGCCTTGCGGAGTCCGGACGCTTTCCGGGGTTCGGACGCTTTCCGGGGTTCGGACGCCTTGCGGGGTTCAGATGACTTGCCTGGAGAGGCGACGCGCGCCGATCTGGTGCCTGTTCCCCAGGCGCAGGTCGACTATCGCTGGCCGCCCGCGGAGTCTTCCGGTGTCGCTGTGGAGCTTTCCGGGAAGTCGCGTGACAGCGGCCCGGACTTGTTCACCGAACCCAGCTCTCGAGGCCGTTTCGGGCGGACCGCGTTGTTGTCCGGTCTGTCGGTGCTGGTGGCAGTGGGGGTCACGTTCGCCGGGGTGAGGCTGGTCGGAGACCGTACTGACCTGGTTTTGGAACCGCCTGCGGCCAGTTGCGAGCCGGGCGGATGCGGAGCGGCCCCCGCCGTTCCCCAGCCGTCGGCCACTGATTTCGCCACGCCGGAGGAGTCACCTTCCCCGACAGCGGACAAGCCGAAGCCGAAGCCCACCCCCAAATCCACGGCCCCCGCAATCGTTCAGGCGAAGCCAACGCCTAGCCGTACAAACTCCCCGAAGCCCAAGAAGTCGCCCACGCCCACAGCGACCGAAGACGACGAGGTTCCTGTAGGGATCGGCCTCGAAGAGGGCGGCGGTCCGTCGAGCAACGATGACGCGCCGGCCGACGGGAACACGCTCCGCGTGGCGGCTCCCGCCGTGACGGTCGCCTTCGAGGTGACCCAAGAGGATTTCGACGGCTACGCCGCCCGCATCGTCGTACTAAGCGGCAACGAGGACATTTCCGACCTTCGCCTCGCCATACCCGTCACCGGTGAGGTCCTCACCGTTGAGGGCGCTCAATGGGAGGTCCGGCGCGGGCAACTCATTCTCACCTCTTTCGCCCCCCTTCTCGCCGGTGAGGAACTCGTCGTCGAAATGATCGCCAACGGCTCTCCCACCACCCCGTCCGACTGCGTCCTGACCGGCGGCGACTGCACCATCGCCGCACCTCCTACGCTCTGAACGTGGTCACCTCGCACCAAGTCGCGGCGGCGATTCGCGGCCTGGCCGCCGGAGACGCGCTCGGTGTGCCGTGGGAGACCATGCCACCCGAGCGCATCGACCGCACCCGCCTCTTCGACCTGCCCGCCAGCCGAGGCTGGCCCCGCGGCGCCACCTCCGACGACACCAGCCAGGCCCTGATCGTCGCCCGCCTCCTCGCCGACACCGCGGGAACCCCCACCGCGGCCGAGTTCATGCGCCGCCTTTCCGCCGAGGCCGACCAGATCCGCGGCATGGGCTCAACCACCCGCCGCGCCCTCAAGCACTACACCGCCACCCACACATTCCCCGAAATATCCCCACAAAGCCGGGCCAGCAACGGCGCAGCCATGCGCATCGCCCCCGTCGGCTGGATCATCCCTCCCACCGACCCCGCCCGCCGCCGCGCCCTGGTCCACGAACTCTCCCGAGGCACCCACCCCCACCCCGTCTCCATCGGCGCGGCCTCCATCGTCTCCGCCATGGCCACCCAAGCCCTCGAAGACCCCGCTCAAATCCTCCCCGCCGCCATCGCCGAAGCCACTCACCTCGCCCTCCCCGCCTTCGCCCCCATCCACCAGGCGGCCACCGGCACCTGGACCCCACCCCCCGGCGGCATCTCCATCCTGGCCGCCCCCACCATCGCCGCCGTCGTCCACACCATCCACCACTCCACCGACCTCACCACCGCCCTGACCTACGCGGTGACCCTAGGCGGCGACACCGACACCGTCGCCGCCATCGTCGGCGGAATCCTCGGCGGCATCCCCGGCCAGCCCGCACCCCCCTGGTGGCCCCGCGTCCTGTTCCCCGAAGACACCGAGGTAGACCACCTGGCCACCCGGCTGATCGAGCTCCGGAGATAGTCCCCCTTCTGGCGATGCGGACACGGAAAGAGAGCAGGCCAAAAGGGGTCCGATTCCTTTCCGTTTTGCGGAGAATGCTGAGAGTCACGTTGGGTCCGCTGGTCGCACGATGACCAGTGCGTGGCTAAGTCCGAGAAGGGGTGGTTCGCGATGGCCGGCAGACGAGGTCCGACGCTACGAACGCAGTGGCTGGGCAAACAACTACGGGAACTCCGCGAGGCGGCGAAGCTGACCCTGCGAGACGCCGGAGACTACATCCAGCGCGACCCCGCGACCATCAGCCGCATCGAGAGCGGCCTCGTGCCCGCCCGTACCCCGGACGTGATAGCCCTGCTCAATCTGTACGGCATTAGCAACAAGGCCAAACGCGAGGGAATGGAACGCCTCAGCCGCGAAGTCTGGCAGACCGGCTGGTGGGATGGTTATACGCCGGAGGCTCTCGGCGGCATGCTCGATCGGGCCTGGCTGGAGTCACGGGCAGAACGAATCCGTATCTATGAGCCGATGGTAATTCCGGGCCTCTTTCAGACACGCGAGTACGCTTCGGCGGTCATTACAGCAGGTGACGCGGGCGCCAGCCCCGAACGTATTAACCAATGGCTGGAGTTCCGGATGGCCAGACAAAAGATGCTCGAATCAGACCCGCACCCACGCATCGAAATGATCCTCGACGAGGCCCTGATGCATCGCGTCATCGGCGGCCCTCGGGTGATGTCGGCCCAGCTGAGGCGGTTGGCACTGGCCGCGGACCGGCCCGACGTGGAGGTGCGAATCATACCGTTCAGCGTGGGGGCGCACGCGAGTCCTAACGGTGGTTTCCTGATCTTCGATATGCCAGACCCATATCCCGATGTGGCCTATGCCGAAACCCGTGGAGGCGCTGTCTACGCCGAATCCGACGGGGCCGACAGTTTCATGCGAACGTATGATTCCCTTCAAACAATCGCCTTGATTCCGGACGCTTCGGCGAAGTTCATCCGGAACGCCGCGAAGCGGTTCGGGTAGGCGATACGGGAGGACGCGGCATGGATGGGTTGTCAAGTGTCGCATGGCACATCAGTTCAAGGAGTTCCAACGGGGTTGGGCAGTGTGTCGAGGCGGGCCCGCTTGCTGACGGCACTGGCCGAGTAGCGGTACGGCACAGCCGGCACCGCGACGGTGAGGTGATCATTTATACCCGCGCTGAGTGGGAGGCGTTCGTCGGCGGCGTCAAGGATGGCGAGTTCGACTTCTTCTCCTGAGGCGTGACGCCTCGAGCCACCGCTCCACGCACATCGCCGGCTGGGCGAGCTGGTTGGATTGGGGTATGACTCCTCCTCGTGTGTTAACGGTCGCGGGCTCGGATTCCGGTGGGGGTGCGGGCATCCAGGCCGATCTGAAGACGATGCTGGCGCTCGGCACGCACGGGATGAGCGTGATCGCGGCGGTGACCGCGCAGAACTCGGTGGGGGTTCAGGGGTACTGGGAGTTGCCGCCTGAGGCGGTCCGCGCGCAGCTGGACTCCGTGCTGGGGGACATCGGGGTTCAGGCCGTGAAGACCGGCATGCTGGCCTCGCCGGTTCTGGTGGAGACGGTGGCCGAGGTGCTCGCCGGGCTGGACGCGCCCGTGGTCGTGGATCCGGTAGGGGTGTCCAAGCACGGGGATTCGCTGCTCGCGCCGGAGGCGGTGGGGACGGTGAAGTCCCGGTTGTTGCCGACGGCCACCGTGGTCACGCCGAACCTGTGGGAGGTCGAGCAGCTCACCGGCGTGAAGGTCGAAGGCGAGGACGATCTTCGCCGGGCGGCCGACGCGGTCCTGGCGCTCGGACCCCGGTGGGCGCTCATCAAGGGCGGCCACCTGCCCGGGGAGCCCGTCGACCTGCTCACGGACGGCACGACCGAATATCGGTTCCGCGCCGAACGCCTGGACAACCGCCACACCCACGGGACCGGTTGCACGCTGGCCTCGGCCATCGCGTCATATCTCGCCCTGGGCGAAAACGTTCCGGACGCGGTGGAAAAGGCCAAGGTCTATGTCACTGGCGCGATTGCGAACGGGTTCCCTTTGGGGGCTGGGATCGGGCCGGTGGACCACGCCTGGCGATGGCGTACCAATGCGAAACCCGCCACCGATGGGTGACGGGTTCGGAGTCGCGGGTGCTAGCGGGTGACCTTGCCTGCCTTGATGCAGGAAGTGCACACGTTGAGCCGCTTCGGCGTTCCGTTGACCGTCGCGCGGACGGTCTGGATGTTCGGCTTCCAGTTGCGCCGGGTGCGGCGGTGCGAGTGGGAGACGTTGTTGCCGAAAATCGGCTTCTTAGCGCAGATGTCGCAGACGGAAGCCACGGTCATCGCTCCTTCAGGATCAAGTCTTAGATCAGCTCATCCGAGCATGCCGGGACAACCGGCTGGCCACACGAGGATAGCCGATGTCCGCCCAAACACGCGAAACGAAGGCGCGGCGGAGACGGGATAACCTCGTACCTGCCAACGGTAGCGCATCGGGGGAGCGCCAGGACGCGGGTTGGGCGACGGTGCGAAATGAGGGCCGGTCAATGCTGAAGGTGCTCGATCCGGGGGCCGTCCGCGGCTGGGTACGGCTTTCGGCGGACGCGCTGGCCCGAGCTCGGGCCGAGATCGACGCGCTGAACGTGTTCCCGGTGCCGGATGGGGACACGGGCACGAACCTGCATCTGACGATGCTGGCGGCGGCCGACGCGCTGGCGGGCCTCGGCGCGGACGCGGACGCCGACCTGACCTGGCGGACCCTGGCGCAAGGGGCGTTATTGGGCGCGCGCGGGAACTCGGGGGTGATCGTCAGCCAGGCGCTCCGGGGCATGGCCGAGGTGCTGGGGCAGGCCGAGGGCCGCGGCGACGACGTCCGGGACGCGCTGGTGCGCGGCGCCGAAATGGCAAGATCCGCGGTGGTACGGCCGGTCGAGGGAACCGTTTTGAGCGTGCTCGCCGCCGTGGCGGACGCGGTACGCGAGCGGGACGGCGATCTGCCCGACGTGGCCGGAGCGGCGGCGCGGGCGGCCCGACAGGCGCTGCTGCGGACCACCGGGCAGTTGGACGTCCTGGCCCGCAGCGGCGTCGTGGACGCGGGCGGCGCCGGACTGACGATCATCCTGGAGATCCTGGCCGAGGTGGTCGCCGACGCATACGCCGAGCGTCATGACGTGCCCGCGCCCGCCTCCGATCAAAGGCCGGCCCTCGATGTGGGGCAGCCTGGATACGAGGTCATGTATCTGCTCGACGCCGAGCAGGAGGCGATCGATCGCCTGCGGGCGGAGCTGGACGGGCTCGGGGACTCGCTGGTGATCGTTGGCGGGGACGGGCTGTGGAACGTGCACGTGCATGTCGACGATGCCGGGTCGGCGATTGAGGCGGGGTTGGGAGCTGGGCGGCCGTACCGGATCAAGGTGACGTATCTCGGAGGGCGGACGCCTACGCCCAGCCGTGGCGTGGTCGCGGTGGCGGCCGGGGACGGGCTGGCGGGGCTGTTCCGGGAGGCCGGGGCCGTGGTGGTGCGGCGGGAGCCGGGGGCGAGCCCGCCGCTGGCGGCCGTGCTGGCGGCGATCAGGGAGGCGGGGGCCGAAGTGGTCGTGCTGCCCAATGACAGCGGGGTCCGGGCGGTGGCCGTGGCGGCGGCGGAGATCGCCCGGGAGGAGGGGGTGACGGTGAGCGTGCTGCCGACCAAGGCGTCTGTGCAGGGGTTGGCGGCGTTAGCCGTACATGATCCGTTGCGGCGGTTTGATGATGATGTGGTCGCTATGACTGACGCGGCTGGGCATACCCGGCATGGGCATGTGTGGGTGGCCAACCGGGAGGCGATGACGAGTGCGGGGTTGTGCCGTCCGGGGGATGTGCTGGGCGTGGTGGATGGGGATGTTTCCCTGATCGGTACGGCTGTCGCGGAGGTCGCGGTTGAGGTCGTGGATCGGATGGTGTCCGCCAGTAGCGAGTTGGTGACGTTGGTGTCCGGGGCGGATGCCGGGGGGTCGTTGGCGGAAGTCGTACAGGACCATCTTGGGGTGGTTCGTCCGGATATTGAGGTTGTGCATTACGAAGGTGGGCAGGGCGGGTATCCGCTGCTCATCGGGGTGGAGTGATTGTTGTCGGGGATGCGCGGTAGAACTGGTTGACGTGACCAGGTTCGATGAGTCGTTGAAGCTCGCGGTGGGGGACAAGACGGCCGCGCCGTTGGAGAGTGCGCTGGGGATCAGCACCGTGGGTGAGCTGCTGCGTCACTATCCGCGGCGGTATGCGGAGCGGGGGGAGCTCACGCCGATCGCCTCGCTGGAGCATGATGATCATGTCACCGTGGTCGGGCGGGTGTCGGCCGTGCAGCGGCGGCCGATGAAGAACCGGCAGGGCACCTGGCTGGATGTCGAGGTGACCGACGGGAAGGATCGGCTGCGGCTCGCGTTCTTCGGGAAGGGCGCGTACGTGGCGGAGCAGCGGCTGCTGCCCGGGACCGAAGCCTTCTTTTCCGGAAAAGTCAACGTTTTCGCTACGCCGAATGGGGTCAAGCGGCGGTCGCTGACGCATCCGGACTATGTGACCGAGGATGAGGAGACCGCTGAGGAGTTCAGCACCGCGCCCGTGCCGATCTACCCGTCGGCGCAGAACCTGGCCACCTGGAAGATCCAGCGTGCGGTCCGGACCGTGCTGGATGTGCTCGAGCTCGATGATCCGCTGCCACCGGCGATGCGCAGGCGGCTGGGCCTGCCGGGGCTGACGGACGCGCTGAAGGCCATTCACCGGCCGCGGGACCATGGCGATATCGCGCGGGCCAAGAAGCGGCTCAAGTTCGATGAGGCGTTCTTGCTGCAGGCGGTGCTGGTGCGGCGCAGGATCGTGGCGGCGCAGTGGCCCGCCACGGCGCGGCCGGGCAAGGAGAGCGGCCTGCTCGCCGATTTCGACGCGCGGCTGCCGTTCCGGCTGACCGACGGGCAGCGTGAGGTCGGTGCGGAGATCTCCGCCGATCTCGGGAGCGAACATCCGATGCACCGGCTGCTGCAAGGCGAGGTCGGCGCGGGGAAGACCGTGGTCGCGCTGCGGGCGATGTTGCAGGTGGTGGATTCCGGCGGGCAGGCGGCGCTGCTCGCGCCGACCGAGGTGCTGGCCCAGCAGCATCACCGTTCGATCGTCGCGATGCTGGGCGACCTGGCCGGGGGCGGCATGTTCGGGGGGACCGGGGTGGCGCTGCTGACCGGTTCGATGGGCGCGGCGGCCCGGCGCTCCAATCTGCTGGACGCGGCCTCCGGGGCGGCCGGGATCGTGGTGGGCACCCACGCGCTGCTCCAGGACAAGGTGCAGTTCGCCGACCTCGGCCTGGTGGTCGTGGACGAGCAACACCGGTTCGGCGTCGAGCAGCGGGACGCGTTGCGGGAGAAGTCCCAGGGCGGGCGGCCGCACGTGCTGGTGATGACCGCCACGCCGATCCCGCGCACGGTCGCGATGACCGTCTTCGGGGATCTTGAGGTGTCCACGCTCAGCCAGCTGCCGTCCGGGCGGGCGCCGATCACGACGCACGTGGTTCCGGCGGCGGAGAAGCCGCACTATCTCCAGCGGTCGTGGGAGCGGATCAAGGAGGAGGTGGGGTTGGGGCGGCAGGCGTACATTGTCTGCCCGCGTATCGGGGATCAGGAGGGGGACGAAGGGGACCTGGCCAAGGAGGACGCCGAAGAGCGGCGGCCGCCGCTGGCGGTGGTCGAGGTCGCCGAGATGCTCGCCGACGGGCCGCTGCACGGTCTCCGCGTGGCTGTCCTGCACGGCAAGCTGCCTCCCGAGGAAAAGGACGCGATCATGCGCTCCTTCGCCCGGGGTGAGGTCGACGTGCTGGTGGCGACCACCGTCATCGAGGTCGGCGTGGACGTGCCCAACGCCTCCGTCATGGTCATCATGGACGCTGACCGCTTCGGCGTCTCCCAACTCCACCAGCTCCGCGGCCGCGTCGGCCGAGGCGGCCTCCCCGGCCTCTGCCTCCTGGTCAGCGAAGCCGTCCCCGACACCCCGGCCCGCCTGCGCCTCGACGCCGTGGCCCGAACTCTGGACGGCTTCGAACTGTCCCGCGTGGACCTCGAACAGCGCCGCGAAGGCGACGTCCTCGGCGCGGCCCAATCCGGCCGCAAGTCCTCACTCCGCATGCTCCAACTGCTGCGCGACGAGGACGTCATCGAATCGGCCCGCGAAGAGGCCCTCTCCCTGCTGACCGAAGACCCCCTGCTCGAATCCCATCCAGGACTCAAAGCAGAACTCGACACCCTGGTCACGGACGAACGCTCCGAATACCTGGAAAAAACCTGACTTCGTCCTGCAGGGCCGCGTGTTGGAGGGATTGGGGGGTCATTTCTGGGGGCAGCCGCGGCGATGGCGGGGTTCGTGCGGAGCCCCTTGGGGCGGGTGAGAGAGCCCACGCGGATGAAGCTGCCTGCTTCATTTGAGCGACCACGGGGTCGGGCTGAGCCCGACGGGAACCAGAGGGTTGGATGGGAGTGTGGTCTCGAAACGGCGTAGGTCTGGGAGCAATCGCGTTGAGTGGGGGGCCGGATGGGGCCCTGGGCGTCAAAATGACCCAGGGCCCAGCCTTGGGACGGCCTCCCCCCGAATGCCGTCCCCGGCTGGGCCCACCCTCGGGTCAGGTGCCGAGGGCGCCGGCGTGCGGAAGGGCTCACGATCACGCCGGCCGGCCTTCCCCTGGGTCACCGTGAAGGCCGCAAGACCCATCTTGCAGGCAGGTGCGGGTGGAGGGAATCACCCTTACCTATTTCTCGCCACCTCTTACTCACTCTTGACCAGGGATAATGAGCAGATGACCAGGGTCATCGCAGGAAGAGCGGGCGGCCGGCGGCTGGCCGTACCACCGGGAAAGAGCACCCGGCCGACCAGCGACCGCGCCAGGGAAGGGCTTTTCGCCACCGTGGGGTCGCTGCTGGGGGTGCCGGAACGCACTCTCGACCTCTACGCGGGGTCGGGCGCCGTCGGGCTGGAATCCTTGAGCCGCGGCGCGTCGCACGCGTTGCTGGTGGAGTCCGACGCGAAGGCCGCCAGGACGATCCGGGAGAACATCGCCGCGCTCGGCCTTCCCGGAGCCGTGTTGCGCGCCGACCGGGTGGAGCGGGTGGTGGCGCAACCGTGCGCCGAGCCGTACGACTTCGTGTTCGCGGATCCGCCCTACGCGGTGCGCGACGAGACGCTGGCCGAGGTGCTGCTGGCGCTGCGGGACAACGGCTGGCTGACATCCGGCGCGTTGGTCGCGGTCGAGCGTGAGACGAGAGGGAAGGATCTTCGATGGCCCCCCGGGTTCGAGGAGGCCCGGGCCCGTCGCTACGGTGAAGCGACCGTTTGGTACGGTCACGCCGAATGAGCCCGATCTAAGGGGTGTGTGGTGCGCCGAGTTGTTTGTCCGGGGTCATTCGACCCTGTCACCAATGGTCATCTCGACATCATCGGCCGGACGTCCCGGCTCTACGACGAGGTCGTCGTCGCCGTTCTGATCAATATCGAGAAGAAGAGCCTCTTCACCGTCGAGGAACGCATCGACATGCTCCAGGCGGTCACCAAGGAGTACGGCAACGTCCGCGTGGAGAAGTTCCACGGCCTGCTCGTCGATTTCGCCAAACAGCAGAGTATCCCGACCATCGTGAAGGGCCTGCGCGCGGTCAGCGACTTCGACTACGAACTCCAGATGGCCCAGCTGAACTACCGCATGTCCGGCGTGGAAACCCTCTTCATGTCCACCAACCCGGAATATTCGTTCCTCTCCTCCAGCCGCCTCAAGGAAATCGCCCGCTACGGCGGCGACGTCTCCGGCCTCGTCCCCGACCTGGTCCTGCGGCTCCTGGTGGAACGTCTGCGCGGCTGAGGATGCCCATCCGGGCTGGTATCGTTGGACTCTGGCCTTGCACGACGGCGGTGATTCGCCATGCCTTATGGAAAGCAGGATGAGTCTGCCACGCCTCGACCCCCGAGCTCCCTGGGTGATTTCAACTCATGATCTGGGCCGGCGACCGGGGTCGATGCGCAAGATGAGTCCGACGCTTCCGGCGCCGGTGGATCTCGCGGTCGGCATGATCGGTGTTCCCAAGGACGCCGAGGTCGAGGTGGATCTCCGGCTGGAGTCGGTGATGGAAGGCGTGCTCGTGACGGGCACGGCGGGTGCTCCGCTCAGCGGGGAGTGCTCGCGCTGTCTGGATCCGCTGACCTCGGAGATCGAGGTCGAGTTCCAGGAGCTCTTCTTCTACTCGGCGGAGGACGCCAGAGAGGACGATTCGCTCCTCGACGGCGAACTGCTCGATCTGGAGCCGACGTTCCGTGACGCGGTGGTGCTCGCACTGCCGTTGAGTCCGGTGTGCCGCGAGGACTGCCCAGGGCTCTGCCCGGAGTGCGGGGCCAAGCTGGCGGACGCCGGCCCTGACCACCGGCACGACCGGGTGGACAGCCGGTGGGCGTCACTGCAGGGCCTGAAAATAGACGATAACGAAGACGATCAGGAGGCCTGACGTGGCCGTTCCGAAGCGGAAAATGTCGCGGAGCAACACCCGCGCCCGCAGGTCCCAGTGGAAGGCGACCGCGGTCGTGCTCGTGAGCTGCCCGCAGTGCCGCTCGCCGAAGCGCCCGCACATCGCGTGCCCCGAGTGCGGCACTTACAACCGCCGTCAGGTCATCGTGCCGAAGGCCTGAGCAAGCGCTCAGCGATTCCCGGCGCGCGCCGCGGTTCCGGGCGCGCCTGAGTTTGTGGGATTCCGGCGCCGATCGGGTCGTCAAACCGGCCCGGTCGGCGTTACCTTGCTTCACAAGCGCTTCATAGGGAAGCGTGTGCGGTGGCGGCTCGCCCGCGGCCGTGGTGGACGCCGGGTGCGTACCCGACGCCCACCACGCCTTCGGGCTTCGTCAAGATGATCCACCTGCCACCGTGCTTCGGCGTTGCCATGCACGAGGAGGAAGATCATGATTGGCAAGCCCGTCGCCGTGGAGGCCGTCCGCGATGAGCTGGAGCGGGTGCTCGACGTCCGGCTCAGCACCGAGATCCTGGAGCGGGCGCTGACGCACCGCTCGTATGCGTACGAGAACGGTGGCCTGCCGACCAACGAGCGGCTGGAGTTCCTGGGCGACTCGGTGCTCGGCCTGGTCGTCACCGACACCCTGTTCCGGGGGCATCCGGATCTGCCCGAGGGCCAGCTGGCGAAGTTGCGCGCGGCCGTGGTCAACATGCGGGCGCTCGCGGATGTGGCCAGGACCCTCGATCTGGGGCGGTTCCTGCGGCTCGGCCGGGGCGAGGAGGGCACCGGGGGCCGGGACAAGTCCTCGATCCTGGCCGACACGCTGGAGGCCCTGATCGGCACGGTTTACGTGGACAAGGGGCTGGAAGAGGCCTTCCGGGTGGTGCACCTGCTGTTCGACCCGCTGATCAAGCGTTCCGCCTCGCTCGGGGCCGGGCTCGACTGGAAGACGTCGCTGCAGGAGCTGACCGCCTCGGAGATGCTGGGCGTGCCCGAGTACCATGTCGACGAAAGCGGCCCTGACCACGCCAAATCGTTCGTGGCGACCGTACGGGTCGGTGGGCAGGAGTATGGCACGGGGGCCGGGCGCAGCAAGAAGGAAGCCGAGCAGCAGGCCGCAGAAGCCGCCTGGACGGCGATTCGCGACCTGCGTGACGCCCGTGAAGCGGCGGTCGGCAGAACCTGACACAGGAGCATAGATGCCGGAATTGCCCGAGGTTGAGGTTGTCCGGCGCGGGCTGGAGACCTGGGTGGCCGGGCGGGAGATCGCCGCCGCCGAGGTCCTCCATCCGCGTGCGGTGCGCCGCAACACCGGCACGCTCGCGGACCTGCTGGTCGGCCGCACGGTGGTGTCGGCGGAGCGGCGTGGCAAATACCTGTGGCTCCCGCTTCGTGAGGGGGATTCACCGGTTGAGGACGCGCTCATGGCCCATCTGGGGATGAGCGGCCAGCTTCTGATGGTCGAGCCGAAAGAGCCGCCGGAGAAACATCTGCGGGTCCGGATCGGCTTCACCGACGACGGCCCCGAGTTGCGCTTCGTCGATCAGCGCACGTTCGGGCATCTGCTGGTCTCTCCCCTTGCGGTACGGCCTTCGCGTGACGTTCCCGAGCCGATCGCGCATATCGCGCCCGACCCTTTCGAGGAGGCGTTCGACGATGCCGAGTTCACGATCAGGATTCGCCGCCGCCAGACCGGGGTGAAACGGGCGCTCTTGGATCAATCGCTTATTAGCGGTGTGGGCAACATCTATGCGGATGAGGCGTTGTGGCGGGCCAAGCTGCACTGGGCGCGCCCGACCGAGACGCTGACCGGCAAGAAGGTGGCCGAACTGCTCACGGCCGCGCGTGGGGTGATGACCGAGGCGCTCGGGGAGGGCGGGACGTCCTTCGACCGCCTCTACGTGAACGTGAACGGCGAGAGTGGCTACTTCGACCGGTCACTCGCTGTGTACGGCCGGCGGGACGAGCCGTGCCCGCGCTGTGGCACCCCGATCCGGCGGGACGCGTTCATGAACCGATCCAGCTACAGCTGCCCGAAATGCCAGCCGAGACCGAGAAACGGCAGGTGGTGAGGGTATATCGGGTGAAGAGGGTATATATCGCGATGGCTGGCGTGGTACGTGCGTCTGCACGTTCGCGCCGAAGCTGTCGTTGGGAAACCAGGTGACGGCGAGGATGGTGGAACCCGGGGGAAGGGATGGGACCTCGGGGACCTCCGATCCTGTTGTTGCCAGGTTCGAGGGTTGTGGTGGGAAACCATGGTGACGGCGGGGGCTGGCGGAGCCTGAGGGAAGGCATGGGACCCTGAACTTGTTGTTGCCGGGTTCGAAGTTGTCGAAGGAAACCATGGTGACGGCTGGGGCTGTTGAGCCTGATGGGGCCTTTGGGACCCCCGATCCTGTTGTTACCGGGGCTTTGTCGTAGGCTGCGTCGGCGCGGGATGACTTCTGGCGATCGGATTGGGGGTGAGTTTGGTGTGGTGAGGCTCACAGTCTGGGT
Source organism: Acrocarpospora macrocephala (assembly GCF_009687865.1). Taxonomy (GTDB): domain Bacteria; phylum Actinomycetota; class Actinomycetes; order Streptosporangiales; family Streptosporangiaceae; genus Acrocarpospora; species Acrocarpospora macrocephala. Next base: position 50,344 of record NZ_BLAE01000025.1, on the reverse strand, counting down.
GAAAGGGCGTGTGCAGGGTGTGGGCTTTCGCTGGTGGGTGCGGGCGAGGGCGTTGGAGCTCGGCTTGCGCGGATGGGCGCTCAACTTACCGGATGGGCGGGTTGAGGTTGTGGCCGAAGGGCCACGGGAATCTTGCGCCGCGTTACTTGACCTGTTAAGTGGGGGTGACACGCCCGGCCAGGTCACAGGCGTGATAGAGCGGTGGAGTGATCCGAAAGGGGCGGTTGTCGGCTTTGTGGAGCGATAGCCCCTTCCCTTAAACCACCCAAATGAGGTATATTTACATGTCGACAGTGTCCATCGGCCGCTCATTGTGAAGCGTTCAACTTGACCGCCTCCGCAGCCGGTGCGACTCTTGAGAAGAACCACGCGCACCCCTCCCGCGGCTTGAAGTGCGCGAACCAGTCTGGTCACTCAGCGTGGAGGACCCTTAACCATGGCGAAGGCTCTACTCGGCCACGTCGGCGGTCCTGACCCTCGTATGGTCTCGGAAATGCGTCGCCTCCAGCAGCGCATCCGTGACTTGGAGGCAGAACTCACCCGGCTCCAGGCACAAAACGATGCGCTTGCCGCGCAAACTCGTGATGAGGCTCTGGTTAGGCTGCAGGATCGCGAGCCGGCTCTCACCTGAGAGGCCGGGTCACAACACGAATGAAAATTGTCAGGGGCGCCTCGAAAGGGCGTCCCTTGTCATTTCCACCCACATTTCCGATGATGTTCCGCCTCCCTTGCCACTCCTATGGCAATTCTTGACGACCCATAGGCCAACTTTCCAGATTATTTCGTACGCCCCACCCCCGAAACTGGGGACCCCCACCCACCCGTCAACTCCCCTCAACGACTCCCACCCCTTCGTTACCGGGTTTCTCCCACCCACCCAGCCC
>NZ_BLAE01000025.1:0-49119 GCF_009687865.1 Acrocarpospora macrocephala | reverse complement strand
CCCACACGCCACGACAGCCTCAGTCCGGTGGTTCTCTCTCGGGCTCCGCCCGCCCCCGACGTGTTTCCTCTACGACTTGCCGAGTAGGTCTGAGCCCCGACATCGGAAAGTGGGTGGAGAACCGTCACGCTGCCGTCCTCGCGTGGAGACCACGGCGACGACGGGGCCGGGCGGAGCCCGAGAGAGAACAAAAGGGCTGGGCGGGTGGGACAAGCACCGTACTGAGGCTGTCGATTCCCGTTTGTCCCAGTCGCATGGGGGCAGTGGCTTGGCCCGCGCCTGTGTCTGGACTGAGGAACGCAGGCCGGAGTGACGAGGGAAGACGCAGGCTAGGGAGCGGCCAAGCTAGCGACCCGGAGGATCGGCCATAAGCACAGCCGGGCGGAAGGCGCGGCTGATAGGGCGGAAGACCGGTAGTCTTCCCCCCAGAGCGGGGAGCAGGAGGGGGTCGTGAAGTGTACCTGAAGACCCTCACCCTGCGTGGGTTCAAGTCGTTCGCCTCCGCCACCGCCCTACGGTTCGAACCCGGCATCACCTGTGTGGTCGGCCCCAACGGCTCCGGCAAGTCCAACGTGGTGGACGCGCTGGCCTGGGTGATGGGGGAGCACAGCGCGAAGTCGTTGCGTGGCGGGAAGATGGAGGACGTGATCTTCGCGGGGACCTCGTCGCGTCCGCCGCTGGGGCGGGCCGAGGTCACGCTGACGATTGACAATACCGACGGTGCGCTGCCGATCGACTACACCGAGGTGACGATCAGCCGGCTGATGTTCCGGTCGGGGCAGAGCGAATACGCGATCAACGGGGACACCTGCCGGCTGCTGGACATCCAGGAGCTGCTCTCGGACTCCGGCATCGGCCGCGAGATGCACGTGATCGTCGGCCAGGGCCAGCTGGACCAGGTCCTGCACGCGGGCCCCGAGGAGCGCCGGGCGTTCATCGAAGAGGCTGCGGGCGTGCTGAAGCACCGCAAGCGTAAGGAAAAAGCGCTCCGCAAACTCGACGCCATGCAGGCCAACCTGACCCGGGTCCAGGACCTGGCCACCGAACTGCGCCGCCAGTTGAAGCCGTTGGGACGCCAGGCCGAGATCGCCCGTAAGGCCGCCGTGATCCAGGCCGACCTGCGCGACGCCCGGCTCCGGCTACTCGCCGACGATGTCGTGACTTTACGCGACACCCTCCAGCGAGAGGCCCAGGACGAGGCCGCCGTACAGGCCAGGCGGGCGCAGGTGGAACGGGAACACGCCGAGAGCCAGGAGCGCGAGGCCGCGCTGGAGACGGCCGCCAACGAGGCGCAGCCGAGGCTGACAGGCGCCCAGGAGACGTTTTACCGGCTTTCCGCCCTGCGCGAGCGCTTGCGCGGAGTGGAGAGCCTGGCGGCCGAGCGGGAGCGGCACGCGGCCGACGCCGCGTCCATCGAACGCCGGGGCCGGGACCCGGAGGAGTTCGAGCGGGAAGCGGCCGAGGTCAGGGAGCAGGAGCGGGAGCTCCAGGAAGCCCTGGCAGAGGCCCAGGAGCGGCTCGCGGTCGCGGTGGAGACGCGGGGCGAGGCCGAGGAGGCGCTGGCTACCGAGGAGCGCAGGCTGGCCGCCATGGCCAGGGCCGCCGCCGACCGCCGGGAGGCGCTGGCGCGGTTGCGCGGCCAGGTGGATTCGGCCAGAAGCCGGGCGCGTGCCGCCGAAGAGGAGATCGGCCGCCTCGCCAAGTCCCTCGACGACGCCCGCAAGCGGGCCGAACAAGCCCAGGCCGACCACGACGCCCAGGAACTGAGCGAACCCGCGACCGACCCGGAACTGACCGCCGAGCTGGACTCCGCCCAGGAGGGCGTGGAACTGGCCAGAGCCCAGGTCGACGCCGCCCGCGACATCGTGGAGCAGGCGAAAGGCCTGGTAGAGGAGGCCAAGGCCGCCGTCGCGGCCCCCCGCGCCGCCTTGGCTGCGGCCACCTCCCAGGTCAGTACGGCCCGAGCCGCCGACCAGGACGCGCAACGCGCCATCAGCGCCCTGACCGCCCGCAGGGACGCCCTGGAACTCAGCCTCTCCGGCGACGGCGAGCTGGAATGGGTGACCGGCGAGCTGGCCGGGCCCCGGCGTTCGGTCCTGCTGGCCAAGGACGTCCCCACCGCCGAGCAGCTGCTGGCCAACCGCCCCGACCTGGCCGCCGTGATGGGCCCGGACGCGATGTTCGGCGCGCTCACCGGCACCGGCTCAGCCGACAACTCGACCTGGCAGGTCAGAGCCGCCCTGGAGCAGGCCGTAGCCGACCTCAGCGCGGCCGAGGCCACCGCAGGCGAACACGCGTCCGCCCTGGAGGAGGCCGCCGAGGCCGAAGCCGAAGCCCGGGAGGCCGTGGAAGCCGCGCAGGGCCGGGTGAACGAGGCGCAGACCGGGGTCACCGTCGCCCAGAACGGGGTCAACTCGGCGCGGAGCGGGCTGGACGCGGCGCAGGCCGTACTCGATCGGGTGCGGGGGCGGCAGCGGGACGCGGATCAGCGGCTGGCGGACGCGGCCAAGCAGCTGGCGCGGCTGGAGGCCGCGGTGAAGGCCGCGCGGGACGAGGGCGAGCGGCTGGCGTCGGCCGTGCAGGGGGCTGAGGAGGCCCGGGAGGTGGCGCGGGCCGGGATCGCCGAGCTGGAGGAGCGGCTGGCCGAGGAGGAGTACGCGGACGAGCTGGAGGCCGAGCCGACCACCGAGCTGCGCGACGAGCTGGCCGCGGCCTGCGGGGTCACCCGGCAGGCCGAGATGGAGGCCAGGCTGACCGTGCGGACGGCCGAGGAGCGGGTGCGGGGGATCGCGGGCCGGGCCGACGGCCTGCTGCGCGCGGCCCGCCGGGAACGCGAGGACCGGGCCAGGGCGGCGGCGCAGCGGGAGCGCAGGCGGATCCAGGCCAAGGTGGCCGCGGCGGTGGTCAAGGGCGCCCAGACGGCGCTGGGCGCGCTGGAGACCTCGCTGGCGCGGGCCGCCGCCGAGCGGGACGAGGCGGAGACGGTACGGGAGGCCGTGGACGCCGAGCTGAAGATGGTCCGGGTCCGGGTCAGGGAGCTCGGGGTCGAGCTGGACAAACTGGTCAACCGGGTGCACGGCAGCGAGATGGCCAGGACCGAGCAGCGCCTGCGGCTGGAGCAGCTGCAGGAGCGCGCCATGGACGAGTACGGCGTCGAGACCGACGCCCTCATCGCCGAATACGGGCCGGCGGTGCCGGTTCCGGGCGAACCCCCGGTTCCGTATGTCCGTGCCGAGCAGGAGAAACGCGCTCGGGCCGCCGACAAGCAGATGACCCAGCTGGGCAAGGTCAACCCGCTCGCGCTGGAGGAGTTCGCGGCGCTGGAGGAGCGCCACACGTTCCTGACCTCGCAGCTGGAAGACCTCAAGAAGACCAGGCGCGACCTGCTGCTGGTGGTCAAGGAGGTGGACGACCGGGTCGAGCAGGTGTTCACCGCCGCCTACGACGACGTGCAGCGCGAGTTCTCGCAGATCTTCGAGCGGGTCTTCCCCGGCGGCGAGGGCAGGCTGCTGCTGACCGACCCCAGCGACATGCTCACCACCGGCGTCGAGGTCGAGGCCCGCCCACCCGGCAAGAAGGTGAAGCGCCTCTCCCTGCTCTCCGGCGGCGAGCGCTCCCTGACCGCCGTCGCGTTCCTGATCTCCATTTTCAAGGCCCGCCCGTCCCCGTTCTACGTGATGGACGAGGTCGAGGCCGCCCTGGACGACACCAACACCCAGCGCCTGCTGACCCTCTTCGAGGAGCTCCGGCAGAGTTCCCAGCTCATCGTGATCACCCACCAGAAGCGCACGATGGAGATCGCCGACGCGCTCTACGGCGTATCGATGCGCGGTGATGGCGTAACCCAGGTGGTCAGTCAGCGGCTACGCGAGCACGCCTGACCTTGGGTGCCAGATAACGCTCGGCGATGGCCTGTCAGAGGATGCGCGAGCATGCCTGACCCCGTCCCCCGGTGTTATCTGGAAAACTGACCGTTGTGGATGGTTACCTGGTCATCACCATTGTCGTGATCCTGGCCGCCTTGCTGGTGTCCGGTGGTCTTTTCTTCATGTTCCGGCCGAAGGGCAAGGCTCTTCCTCCCGTTGACACGCCGCTGGTGGGAGGCGGGGCGGAGGAGGAATCGGGCGGCACCGCGACGGCGACGCTGGCGCCGCCGGTGGAGGAGCTGGTCAAGCCGCCGGAGATCGAGGTCCCGCCGCCGTCGGCGGGCCGGATGGTCCGGTTGCGTGCCCGGCTGGCCCGCTCGCAGAGCACGCTCGGCAAGGGCCTGCTCGACCTGCTCTCCCGGGACCGCCTGGACGACGACGTCTGGGACGAGATCGAGGAGACCCTGATCACCGCCGATGTGGGGGTGGCGCCCACCCGGGCCATGGTGGACGAGCTCAGGACCAAGGTGAAGGTGCTCGGCACGCGCAGTCCGGCGGAGGTGCGCGGGCTGCTCAGGGAGCAACTGCTCGCCCAGATCAACCCGGGCCTGGACCGCACGCTGCACACCTCCGCGCCGGGCGAGCGCCCGGCCGTGCTGCTCGTGGTCGGCGTGAACGGCACCGGCAAGACCACCACGACCGGCAAGCTGGCCCGCGCCCTGATCGGCGACGGCAAAACGGTGGTGCTGGGCGCGGCCGACACGTTCCGGGCCGCCGCCGCCGACCAGTTGCAGACCTGGGGCGACCGGGTGGGCGCGGCCGTGGTGCGCGGCCCGGAAGGCGGCGACCCGGCCTCGGTGGCGTTCGACGCGGTGGCCCGCGGCATGGCCGACAAGGTGGACGTGGTGATCGTGGACACCGCCGGCCGCCTGCACACCAAGACCGGCCTGATGGACGAGCTCGGCAAGGTCAAGCGGGTCATCGAGAAGAAGGCCCAGGTCGACGAGGTGCTGCTGGTGCTGGACGCGACCACGGGCCAGAACGGCATGCGCCAGGCCCAGGTGTTCGCCGAGGTGGTGAACATCACCGGCATCGCGCTCACCAAGCTGGACGGCACCGCGAAGGGCGGCATCGTCATCTCGGTCCAGCGGGAGCTGGGCGTTCCGGTCAAGCTGGCCGGCCTCGGCGAGGGCCCCGACGATCTGGCCCCGTTCGACCCCGAAGTCTTCGTGGACGCACTTCTGGGAGAGGCGTGACCGAAGCTTCTGGGTGACTGAATAGCTAATTAAGTGCATTTATCGGGAAATGTCTATTACCGGCCAAAGTATTGTTAATTCCTTGGCGGTTGTGTTGACATTGGCGAGTCCCGAAACCATCTGGAAGGCCGTTTGATGAAGAAGCTCATCGTGCACAAGCCAGGTCCAGTCAAGCTGTCCGGCAGCGCCAGCGCCAAGCACCTTCCTTGATCGATCAGTGGGGCCGGAGCCGCGGGGTTCCGGTCCTCACCGGTGAGGGGAGTCGGACGATGCGCCATCTTTGGGTGCGAGGAAGCCGCTGGAACGGGGAAAAAGACCTGCCGCGCCTTTTGCTCGCGCCCATTGACGCGCATCGTTCCGGCGGCCCTTACACGGTGGCGGCGGCACTGCTCGCCGTCCTGGTGCCGGAGGCGCGGCCGGAACTGGTGGCGCGGCACGACATCGAGATCCGGGCGGCCGCGCCGCACCTGCGCGAGCTGGTCCCGGCCCGGCGGCTCACCCTGGCCACGCAGGTCCCGGAAGCGGAGCGCATCCTGGTGCCCGCCCCGCGCCGCACACTCCGGCTGGCCAACGGAATCGCCGAGTTCATCCGCGACCACCTGGCCGGAGCCGGTCCGGTCGCGCTGGTCGTGGAGAACGTGCACGAGGCCGACCACACCGACAGCGAGCTGCTCGGCGTGCTGCTCCGGCGGCTCGACCCCGCCGTGCTGACCGTCGTGGTGTGCACGCCGGTGGCCGAACCGCCGCTGGCCGCTGCCCTGCCCCTGCACGTGGAGAGCGTGCCCGGCGTCGGCGGGCCGTCCGCGCACACCTGGCCGGCCCCCACCCCCGACCTGGTACGGCGATACGTCGCCGAAGGCTTCCACCACGCCGCCGCCGAGGCCGGAACCCGGGCACTCGAACGCGCCCACGTGGACACCGAGGACTGGTGGGCCCTGCTCCACCGTACGGCGGGCGCCCTGGCGGCCACCGACCGCGAGGACGACGCCCGCGCCCTCTTCGACCTGGCCCGCAGGGAGAGCACCGACCCGGTCAACCGCGCCACGGCCGCGTACGCCACCGCGATGCTCCTCACCCGCCACCACGACCCCGAGAAACGGGACATCGAGGAGGCCAGAGCCTGGATCAACGAGGCCGTCACGATCACCCGGCTGCTCCCCGACCAGCGGACCCGCGCCTTCCACCTGGGTTTCGACCTGAACGGCAAGGCCCTGATCGAGACCCGGCTGGGCCGCCACCGCTCGGCCCTGCGCCTGGTCCAGGAGGCGATCGAGCTGGCCGACCGGGACCTCGAACCAGGCGAGCACGCGATCCACCGCCTGGTCCTGCGCGCGAACCGGGCCCAGCTGACCGTGCTGCTCGGCGACCCGGCCGCCGCCCTGGCCGACCTGGATGCGGTGATCGAGGCCGACCCCGGCTACCCCGACTACTACATCGACCGCGGCAACCTGCTCTACCGGCTGGGCCGGTCCGCGGACGCGGTCGCCGACTACGAGACCGCGATGCGGGTCGGGCCGCCGTTCCCCGAGGCCCACTACAACCGGGCCGAGATCCGCTTCGCCGACGGGGACCACGCGGGCGCGCTGGCCGACCTGGACTACGCGATCGAGCTGGACCCCGGCTTCGTGGACGCGTACGCCAACCGGGCCGGGCTGCTGGTGGCGATCGGCGAGTACGACCGGGCCAGGGCCGGCGCGCGGCTGGGTCTGGCGCTGAACCCGCGCAACGCGTACCTGCTGTGCGCGCTCGGGCAGGCGGAGGCGGCCACGGCGCGGTACGCGGAGGCCCGCAAGGCCTACGACGCGGCCGTCTTCCACGATCCCGGGCTAGCCGCGGGCTGGGCCAGCCGGGGCGAGCTGGCCTTCGAGCTGGGCGACCCGGAGGGCGCGATCGCCGATCTCACCCGGGCGATCGAGCTGGCCGACGACGCCGCGCTGCGCTTCAACCGGGCGATCGCGCTGCGGTCGGTCGGCCGGCACGAGCGTGCCCAGGCCGACCTGCTGCGGGCGGCCGAGCTGGACCCCGCCGACGAGGACGTGCGTGAGGCCCTCAGGACGCCAGAAAAGCCCTGAATTCGGCAAGGTACGGCGCGATGTCGATCCGCCTGCCGGCCAGCCAGTCGTCGCTGCCGTAGGTCCCCCGGTAGCGCTCGCCGCCGTCGCAGATGAGCGTGACCACGCTGCCCCGCTCCCCGGCCGCCCGCATCTCCCTGATGATCTGTACGGCGGCCGCCATATTGGTCCCCGTCGATCCGCCCACGTCACGATGGGTGACCTCGCGGGTCCACCGCATGGCGGCGATCGACATCGCGTCCGGCACCTGGGTCATGCGGTCGATCACGGTCGGCAGGAAGGACGGCTCCACCCGGGGGCGGCCGATGCCCTCGATGCGGGAGCCGCGGGCCGTACCGTCCTGGCCGGAGACCCAGGACGGGAAGAAGGCCGAGCCGTCGGGGTCGGCGACGCAGAGCTTGGTCTGGTGGCGGCGGTAGCGGATGTAGCGGCCGATGGTGGCCGAGGTGCCGCCGGTGCCCGCGCCGACCACGATCCAGGTGGGCTCCGGGTGCCGTTCCAGGGCCAGCTGATCGAAGATCGACTCGGCGATGTTGTTGTTGCCGCGCCAGTCGGTGGCCCGCTCGGCGTAGGTGAACTGGTCCATGTAGTGGCCGCCGGTCTCGGCCGCCAGCCGGGCCGACTCTTCGTAGATCTTTCCGGGGTCGTCGACCAGGTGGCACTTGCCGCCGTAGAACTCGATGATGTCGCGTTTCTCCGGCGACGTGGTGGCCGGCATGACCGCGATGAACGGCAGGCCGAGCAGGCGGGCGAAATACGCCTCGCTCACCGCGGTGGAGCCGCTGGAGGCTTCGATGATCGTGGTCTGCGGGCCGATCCAGCCGTTGGCCAGGCCGTAGAGGAACAGAGAGCGGGCGAGGCGATGTTTGAGTGAACCGGTTGGGTGCACCGATTCGTCTTTCAGGTAGAGGTCCACTCCCCAGTGCGCGGGAAGGGGGAAGACGTGCAGGTGGGTGTCGCAGCTGCGGTTGGCGTCGGCTTCCACGGCCCGGATGGCCTCGGCCGCCCACGCGCGCGTCGCCGGGTCGTGCCGGTCCAGGTGTTTCATGGGAGTCACTGTAACGAGTGCCATACGCCACACTTTCTTCCGGAACGAGGCGAGAGTGTTATGATAATGAGACTTGTCCGGCAGGCGGGTGATCAAGCCATTGCCGTCCCGGTGCTCCCGTCTGAACCCCTCTGGCCGGCTAACACCCCGCTTACGGGTTACCTGACACGATGACGATGACCACGACGGTTCGCCATAACCGCATGGGTTCGTTCCGGAGGGGCAGCGGGGGAGAGAGTTCCAGGGGGGATGACATGATCTCGATGAGCGATGAGCAGCGTCAGGCCTGGTTCGAGCGCGACGTGGTGCCCGTGACCAGCCAGTTGTACGCATCGGCCATGCGTCTCACCCGCAACCCCGCCGACGCGGAGGACCTCGTCCAGGAGACGGTGACCAAGGCGTTCACGTCCTACCACCAGTTCCGGGAGGGCACGAACCTGAAGGCGTGGCTGCACCGGATCCTCACCAACAACTTCATCAACGACTACCGCAAGAAGCAGCGCTCGCCAAAGCTGTCGGCCGCCGAGGAGATCGAGGACTGGCAGCTGGCCGCCGCCGAGTCGCACATGTCGACCGGGCTGAAGTCGGCGGAGACCGAGGCGCTGGAGTCCCTGCCGGACAACGTCGTGATGAACGCGCTCCGGTCGCTGCCGGAGGACTTCCGGGTCGCGGTGTATCTCGCCGACGTGGAAGGCTTCGCGTACAAGGAGATCGCCGACCGGATGGGCACGCCGATCGGGACGGTGATGTCGCGGCTGCATCGCGGGCGGCGGCAGCTGCGCGGCATGCTGGAGGAGTACGCCCGGGAGGAGGGCGTCGTCCGGGAGTCGGAAAGCGTAGCCGCGTAGGCCGAAATTTCGGCTGAAAGCGGCTTAAAGGGTCATACGCATGTGAAGGCGGACGCAGGACTTGCCGTCCAGCGTTCTGACCTCCATGACGTCGCAGAGCTGGCGGCTGATCCACAGGCCGTAACCCCGCAGCGATTCATGCTCCGGTGGGATGTATCCCGGAAAAGGCACTTCGATCCCGGCGTCCGGGTTGGTGATCTCGCAGATCAGCTCGTCCCCGGCCCGCCACACCGCCACCCGCCCGTGCCCGGCCCCGTGCTCGACCGCGTTCGCGGCGATCTCGGCCGCGGCCAGCACCAGCGAGGTCACCTCGTCCCGCTCCAGTCCCGCCGCGTACGCCTGGTCCCGGACGAACGCCCGCATGCGCCGCACCCCGGGCAGATCGAAGTCCAGCCCTTCGGCCTCCGCCGGAGGCGACTCGAACGCCGGTTGCTCCCAGTCCATCCGCTCCGGTGGGAGGTACGGCTCGCTCGCCCGGATCACCTCGCCGTCCAGATACCAGGGATGGCTGCGGAACACCTCCTCGCCCGGGTTCCGGTAGACGCACAGCATCGTCGTCCGGATCCCGGCGAACGCCACGTTCGCGATCGCCTCGATCCTGGTCCACTCGGCCGCGTCCCTGGCCGAGCGCCAGACCGGTTCGCAGATCATCCTGGCCGGGCCGTTCCGCCGGGCGAAGTCGAGGTAGGCGGCCATGGTCCGGGCCGGATGGCCGTACCAGTCCTGGCTCAGCCCCAGCTCGACCCGGGTGGCGTCGGCGCCGAGCGCGGCCCGTACCAGCTCGAGGTTCTCTTCCGGGCCGAGCAGGATGGTGCGTTCTCCTCGGCGCAGCCCGTCCAGCAGGGCGGGCAGGACCGTTTTCAGGTATTCCTCACCAGAGCCATACGCCACAGCCACGTGCGCGAACGGCTCGGAGACGAGAGGAGCCCGCTCGACCTGCACGGGGACGAACGTAACAAGCTCCAACGGCTCATGACAATGCACTAGGAAGCCGCAATCAACGCGATTGCCCCCAAAGCGCAGCCAACTCCCGCAATTTGCGTGGAACTCAGCCGTTCTCCGAGCACATATCGGGCCAGCAGCAACGTGCTCGCCGGGTACAACGACACCAGCACGGTCACCAAGATCAGCATGCCGCGCTGGGCGGCCAGCAGGAACAGCACGTTGGCCGCCATGTCCAGCACCCCGGCCGCGATCGTCACCCGCCACGACCCGGCGGCCGGGCGCATGCTCCGCCGCGTCGCCACCGCCAGCGCCGCCGCCAGCGCGATCGACGCGATCCGCGCCCCCACCAGAGGCCACAGTCCGGCGTCGGCGGGCGCCAGCTTCAACAGGATGAAGAACCCGCCGAACCCGGCCCCGGAGGCGAGCGCGTTCAGCACCGGGCCCAGCGTCAGCCCGCCGGAGCCGCCGGGCTCCCTGCTCACCAGCATCACCGCGAGCAGCCCGAGCGCCACCCCGCTCAGAGCCAGCACGGACGGCCGCTCGCCCGCGAGTAACCCGAACAGCACGGGCACGGCCATCGCCGTGGTGGCCGTGATCGGCGCGACCACCGACATCTTGCCCATCGCCAGGCCGCGGTAGAACAGCACGATCCCCAGCCCGCCGGCCACCCCGGAGGCCATGCCCCACAGCAGCGCGCCCGAACTGGCGATCCCCGGCAGGAACGGCATCAGCGCCAGAACCAGGACCATGCCCCCCAGCTGGGAGCACACCACGACGGCCAGCACCCGGGATCGGCGGGTCGCGAGCCCGCCGAAGAAATCGGCGGTGCCGAAGATCACCGCACACGCCGTCGCGAGCGCCACAGCCGTCACGCTAACCCCCCGTAATTGTGAAGCGAACCCCAATACCTTACAAAAGGGCATAAAAGCTCATCGACCGGCCCTACAACCACTCAGAAGCCGGATAAGGCTGCGAAGTCACGCGGTGGAGTCCCATGATTACCCCATGAGCATGCGAGGGGTGGCCCGATGCTGGGTACATCCCTCCTTGTGCGCGTCGCTACGTCAGCTGGGGGTGGCCGGTGAGTGAGTCTCGCGCCGCCGTGGAGAAACTCCGTGCCGAACTGACCAACGTCGGAGTGGACGATGCGTACGAGATCGGCGATGACGCTACGCTCTCGGTTTGGATCGGCCTTGTCGTGAGCTACCGTGACGGCTTCTTCCGATGGCAGGAAGGCGCGGTGAAACGCCGCCACCTGGGTACGGATCCGGTTGGATGCGCCATCAGAGTGGCCCGACGGTATGCCGAGTTGCAGGCCGACGTGCCGCCCTGGTGGGAGGACTTGGCCAAGGTCTTACGGGGGGACGCGGCCGAGGACTATCCCTAGTCCCCGCCTGCCTCGGGGGGAAGAATGCGGCTGGGACTTGTGTTGCTCATTGCGGTTACCGGCTGTAGTGGTGCCGTTACCAATGCGGTCGCTCCGGGGAAACTGGCGTCCCTGCCCGCCCTGCCGCCACCGGTCCATGATCCGGCGACGCTGGCGCGGCAGCTGGCCTCGATTCAGCCGGGGTGGCCGGCGCCGCGCTTTCCGGTCGCGCCGCAGCCGCGCGGCATCGACTGCCGAAAGCTCAAGTGTGTCGCGCTCACCTTCGACGACGGGCCTGGCGACGAGACCGGCGTGGTCCTGGACCGGCTCGCCGAGCATGGCGCCAAGGCCACCTTCTACGTCGTCGGCCGGATGGTCTCCGAGAAGACCGCCGGGCTGCTGCAGCGCATGGTCACTGAGGGTCACGAGCTGGGGAACCACTCCTGGGACCATCCGGCGCTGCCCTCGTTGTCGGAGGCCGGCCTCAAGGAGCAGCTGGTCAGGACGCAGCTCGCGGTGGGCAGGTATACCGGGGTGCGGATGCGGACGATGCGCCCGCCGTATGGGGCGACCAGCCCCGGGGTGGCGGCGATGACCCGGCGGTACGGCATGGCCCAGATCCTGTGGGGTCTCGACACCATGGACTGGCGGGATCGAAACGCCGACCTGGTGGCCAAACGCTGCCTCAAGGCCAAACCCGGCGATGTCATCCTCATGCACGACATCCACGCCTCCACCGTCCAGGCAGTGCCCAAACTGCTTGACCTGCTGGACGCGAAGGGTTTCACCTACGTCACGGTCACCGAACTGTTCGGCGAGACGACCCCAGGCAAGGAGTACTTCCACATGCGAAAGGAACGCCCGACGTAACGGTGGTTCTCCCACCCTTGGATGCTCCTCGGGCTCCGCTCGCCCGCGCCATCACCGATACGGTGGGGTGCATGGTGTTCAGTGGGATTCCGGATGAGGCGTTCATGTTCTACGAGGGCTTGGAGGTGGATAACTCCAAGTCCTACTGGAATGCCAACAAACAGGTGTACGACACGATGGTCAAAGCGCCTGTGGCTGCGATGTTGGATGAGTTGGCTGATGAGTTCGGGACGCCGCACCTGTTCCGGCCGTACCGAGACGTCCGCTTTTCAAAGGATAAAACGCCATATAAGGACCATCAGGGTGGCTACATCCAGATTCTCGATGGTGTGGGGTATTACCTGCATATCGGTGCGGATGGGCTTTATGTGGCGGGTGGTTGGTGGTCCCAGGGGGAGATGACCAACCGATTCCGGGCCGCTCTTGAGGACGATGTCATCGGGTCCGAATTGGAAAAGATCGTCGACGGGCTGCGCTCGGATTTCAGGATCTCCGGAGACCGGCTCAAGACCCGCCCACGCGGCGTTCCTGAAGATCACCCCCGCCTGGACCTGCTCCGCCACAAGTCCCTCTACGCCGCCCGCCAGTACGAACCGGAACCCTGGGTCCACACCCCCGAGGCCCTCGACCGGGTCCGCCAGACCTGGCGGACCCTCACCCCATTGGTCGATTGGTTGCGGGTCAGACTCAGCTGACCCTGTGTGCCCCCGCGCCCATTAGCTCAGCACGTACTGAAACACGACAGCGACCACAGCGATGATCGCCCAGGCGCAGAACAGCGCCACGTAGAAACTTGCACTCACGATTTTCATCGTCAGCCCCCTTCCTCTGCCATTGAGCGTGCGGCACGGGGATTGCAAATGACTTGTGTCCTACTTGGGCGCTTTGATCGGCTTAATAGCGCCGCAGGCGACACGCGGTCCCGAGTCACCCGTTTTGAGGGTGGCCTCGTCCGGGCCCTTGGGCGCGTACCGGTCGGGGATATTGGAGAAGTTGTCCGGCAGGGCGTGCACGATCACCGCGCTGCCGTCGGCGTCGGAGAGCTGGGCCGCCCGGAACCGGTCGGTGACGAACGAGGCCGACCCGGTGCCGTCCTTGCGGACCAGCAGCGGCGGCATGTCGCCGGAGTGCGAGGGATGGCTGTGCCCGCCGGGCGCGAGGTCGAGATGCCCGCCCGCGCTGAAGAACGGCGACACCTGCCCGGTCGCCGGATCGACGGATTTCGGATCGCAGAGGCCGACGGCGTGGATGTGGAAGCCGTGGTATCCGGGGGCGAGGTGGTGGACCTTGACGGTGATCCGGGATCGGGCCCCGTCCTTGCGTACCACGGCGAGCGTGCCGATCCGGGTGCCCTGCACATCCCGGATGGCGACGCGCACCGGCTTGTCGCGCTGGGACGCCTGCGCCATCGTGGCCACCCCGGCCACGCCCAAGCCGATGGCGATCGTGGCGGTCAGGACGATGTTCGTGACGCGCTGGCTCATAACTGTTGCTCTCCTCCGTCTGCGCTGGTGTCTCCTCTGTCGCACACCACAGCGCGAACGGTTCGCCGCCACGACGGGAACCCGAGCCCAGGGTTCCAACTTCCGGCGGGAAGAAAAGCGAAACGCCCGCCCCAACCGGGACGGGCGTTCCGAAGCGACCTCAGTTACCGCGCTTGGCCCTGGCCGCCGAGCGGGCACGGGTGGAGGCGTCCAGCACGACCTTGCGGATCCGGACCGTCTCCGGCGTGATCTCCACGCACTCGTCGTCCCGGATGAACTCCAGCGCCTGCTCCAGCGACAGCTGGCGCGGCGGGATCAGCGTCTCGGTCACATCGGCCGTGGAGGAGCGCATGTTGGTGAGCTTCTTCTCCTTGGTGATGTTCACATCCATGTCGTCGGAGCGCGAGTTCTCCCCGACGATCATCCCTTCGTACACTTCGGTGGTCGGGCCGACGAACAGGATGCCGCGCTCCTGCAGGTTGGTCATCGCGAACGCGGTGACCGGACCCGAGCGGTCGGCCACCAGCGAGCCGTTGGCCCGGGTGCGCAGCTCCCCGAACCACGGCTCGTAGGCGTCGAAGACGTGGTGCACCAGACCGGTGCCCCGGGTCTCGGTCAGGAACTCGGTCCGGAAGCCGATCAGGCCGCGGGCCGGGACCACGAACTCCATCCGGATCCAGCCGGTGCCGTGGTTGGTCATGTGCTCCATCCGGCCCTTGCGGACCGCCAGCAGCTGGGTGACCGCGCCCAGATACTCCTCCGGGCAGTCCACGGTGAGGCGCTCGACGGGCTCGTGCCGCTTGCCGTCGATCTCCTTGGTGACCACCTGCGGCTTGCCGACGGTCAGCTCGTAGCCCTCCCGGCGCATCTGCTCGACCAGGATGGCCAGCGCCAGCTCGCCGCGGCCCTGCACCTCCCAGGTGTCCGGGCGCTCGGTCGGCAGGATGCGCAGCGACACGTTGCCGACCAGCTCCCGGTCCAGCCGGTCCTTGACCATCCGGGCGGTGACCTTGGAGCCCTTGACCCGGCCGACCAGCGGCGAGGTGTTGGTGCCGATGGTCATGGAGATGGCCGGCTCGTCCACCGTGATCAGCGGCAGCGGGCGCGGGTCCTCCGGGTCGGCCAGGGTCTCGCCGATCATGATCTCCGGGATGCCGGCGATGGCGATGATGTCGCCGGGGCCCGCCTGCTCGGCCGGCTTGCGCTCCAGCGCGTCGGTCATCAGCAGCTCGGTGATCTTCACCCGCTGGATGCTGCCGTCGGTGCGGCACCAGGCCACCTGCTGGCCCTTCTTGATCGTGCCGTGGTGCACCCGGCAGAGCGCGATCCGGCCCAGGTAGCTGGAGGCGTCCAGGTTGGTGACGTGGGCCTGCAGCGGCGCGGACGGGTCGTAGGTGGGGGCCGGGATGGTCTTGTAGATCGTCTCGAAGAGCGGCTCAAGGTCATCGGAGTCGGGCATGCCGCCGTCCTCGGGCCGGTTCAGCGAGGCGCGGCCGGCCTTGGCCGAGGCATACACGATCGGGAAGTCGATCTGCTCCTCGGTGGCGTCCAGATCGATGAAGAGCTCGTAGACCTCGTCCACGACCTCCTTGATCCGGGCGTCGGGCCGGTCCACCTTGTTGATGCACAGGATGACCGGCATCTTCCCCTCGAACGCCTTGCGCAGCACGAAGCGGGTCTGCGGCAGCGGGCCCTCGGAGGCGTCCACCAGCAGCACCACGCCGTCCACCATGGACAGGCCGCGCTCGACCTCGCCGCCGAAGTCGGCGTGGCCGGGCGTGTCGATGATGTTGAGGGTGCGGCCGCCGTGCTTGACCGCCGTGTTCTTCGCGAGAATGGTGATCCCCTTCTCGCGCTCTAGGTCGTTGGAGTCCATGACACGCTCGTCGACGTCCTGGTTGGCGCGGAACGCCCCGGACTGCCAGAGCATGGCGTCCACCAGCGTGGTCTTGCCATGGTCGACGTGCGCGATGATCGCGAGGTTCCGCAGGTCGTCGCGGCTGTTCAAAGGCATAGTGGAGTCTCGCTCTGGTTCGTCGGGGCTGTCGTCCGCGTCCCGGACTTTGCGGCGAGACGCTCCTGCCGCGAGAGTGCGGCCTTCCTATTTTAGTTGATCCGTGTTACCACGATGCGCCCGGGAAACCCTGACCTCCACTGGACGCTGCATATAACCAGCCATCCGTAACCTTGGGAGGGTGGTGATCACACCTGTTTACGGCGCCATGCTGCGCACCTCCGACGGGGTCAGAATCGACGCCGGGCACCTGCCCGGCCCGATGGGGAGCACCGGCGAGCTGGGCATCGTGCTCGCCCACGGTTTCACCGGCTCGTGGCGCTCTCCGGCCACCCGCCGCATCGCCGCCGTCCTGGCCAGGTACGGCGGGGTGCTGGCCATCGACTTCCGCGGCCACGGCCGCTCCTCGGGCCTGTCCACCGTCGGCGACCTGGAGGTCCTCGACCTGGACGCCGCCGTACGGCATGCCCGCACCGCCTACCGGCGTGTCGTCACCGTGGGCTTCTCCATGGGCGCGGCGGTGGCCCTGCGGCACGCCGCGCTGCACGGCGGGGTGGACGCGGTGGTCGCGGTGAGCGGCCCGGCCCGCTGGTACTACCGGGGCACCAGGCCGATGCGCCAGGTGCACTGGGCGATCGAGCACCCGGCCGGCCGGCTCGCGGCCCGGCTGGCCAAACGCACCAGGATCGCGGTCGGCCGCTGGGATCCGATCCCGCTGGCGCCGTACGAGGCCGCGGCCATGATCGCGCCTACGCCGCTGCTGATCGTGCACGGGGACGCGGACACGTTTTTCCCGCTGGAACACCCCAACGAGCTCTTCGAGGCCGCCCAGCACCCCAAGGAGCTCTGGATCGAGCGGGGTTACGGACATGCGGAGTCGGCCGCGACGCCGGATCTGATCCGCCGAATTGGTCGGTGGACCGCGCGAACCAAAATGGAATAACGGGCGTCTACCACAGGGGGATGTAATTCGCCCAGCGTCGCGGGGGCGCGCTGGGCGTCCTTCCGGTCCGGTACGGGTTCCCGTACCGGACCGGACAGGAACCTCTAACCGAGGCGCGCGATGCTCTTGTACTCCAGGTAGGCCGCCAGGCCCTCGGGGCCGAGTTCGCGGCCGAGACCGCTGGCCTTGTAGCCGCCGAACGGCGTGCCCGGCTCCATAGTGTTCATCATGTTGACGCCATATGTTCCCGTGCGCACCCGGCGGGCCACGTCCATGCCGTGGTCGGCGTCGGCGGTCCAGACGCTGCCGGACAGGCCGTAGTCGCTGTCGTTGGCGATGCGGACGGCGTCGGCCTCGTCGTCGTACGGGATCACGGTGAGGACCGGGCCGAAGATCTCCTCGCGGGCGATGCGCATGTCGTTGGCGGCGTTGGCGAAGACGGTGGGGGAGACGTACCAGCCGCGGTCGAAGGGGCGGTCCAGGCCGCCGACGACGGCTTTGGCGCCCTCGTCGAGGCCGATCCTGATGTAGTTCTCGACGCGTTCCTGCTGGCGTTTGGCCACCATCGGGCCGATCGCGGTGGCCGGGTCGCCGGGGTCGCCGACGGTCTGGCCGGTCACCATCTCGGCCACCGCCTGGACCACCTCGTCGTACCGGCTGTGGGAGGCCAGGATGCGGGTCTGGGCGACGCAGGCCTGGCCGCTGTTGAGCAGGGAGGCGATGGACAGGAAGCCCATCGCCGAGGGCAGGTCGCAGTCGTCCAGGATGATCGCGGCGGACTTGCCGCCGAGTTCGAGGCTGCAGCGTTTGAGCTGCTCGCCGCAGATCGCGCCGATCCGGCGGCCGGCGGCGGTGGAGCCGGTGAAGGCGACCTTGTCCACGCCCGGGTGGGCGACCAGGTGCTCCCCGGCCTCCCGGCCGGCCGCGACGATGCTGACGACACCGTCGGGGATCCCGGCTTCCTTGATCATCTCGCCGAGCAGGTAGCCGTCCAGCGGGGTCTCCGGCGCGGGCTTGATCACCACCGTGCAGCCCGCGATGAGCGCGGGGGCCAGCTTGGTCATGATGACGAACTGCGGGAC
Organism: Acrocarpospora macrocephala; assembly: GCF_009687865.1. Taxonomy (GTDB): domain Bacteria; phylum Actinomycetota; class Actinomycetes; order Streptosporangiales; family Streptosporangiaceae; genus Acrocarpospora; species Acrocarpospora macrocephala. Next base: position 31,325 of record NZ_BLAE01000025.1, on the reverse strand, counting down.
GTTCCACGGCACGATGGCGGCCACCACGCCCACCGGCTCGCGGCGCACGGTGACCGGGCCGAACATGCCGGGGCGCTGGTCCTCGACCTCGAAGGTCTGGCCCAGCTGGGCGAAGTACTGCAGCATGCCGAGCGGCTGCGGCGCCTGGGCGAGCTGCGAGAACGTGATCGGGCTGCCCATCTCCAGGGTGATGATGTCGGCGATCTCGGCCTGGCGGGCGGCGTACACCTCGGCCAGCCTGGCGACCACGGCGGCGCGCTCCGGCATGGTCATCCGTGGCCAGGGGCCGTGGTCGAAGGCCGTGCGGGCGGCGGCCACCGCGCGGTCCATGTCCGCCGGGGTGCCGTCCGGGACCCGGGCGATGATCTCCTCGGTGTGCGGGGAGATAACCTCGATCGTCCCGGTGCTCGCGGGGGCCACCCAGTCGCCCCCGATGAACAGCGTGTCGTGCTGGAGCATTGCTCTGCCTCCCGCGGCTGCCTGAACGAGTGCTTGCTTGGATAGTCTTCTCGCTCGCGTCGGCCCCGACAACCCCCCAGACCGAACCATGTTCTGGCCGCACCGGCGGGGTTCCAAATTGGTAGATACTTCGTCAAAGGCGCACGAGTTCCCCCGTTCCGGTGGCAGTGACCAAGATCAGCTTCTATAGTTTCGGTCCGTCTGGGAGGGGAGGTTGGGTTGCGACGCTGGTCGGGCTCTGCGCTTATCGCGGTCGGCCTGTTCGGCATGTTCGCGCTGCCCTCGTCCGTGACCGCGGAACCGGACCGGCAGGCCCAACTGCGCAAGCTCACCAAGGACGCGGCCGCGCTGGCCAAGGCGTACCGCGGGGAGATCGCCAGTCTGGACGACACCCGCAAGGCCGCCGAGCGGGCCGACGCGCGGGTCAAGAAGCTCAAGGCCGACCTGATCACGGCCGAGCAGAAGGTCGCGCAGTTCGCGCAGACCGCCTACATGGGCGGCGGGTTCGACAGCGCGCAGATCTTCAGCATGCAGTCGGACCTGAGCTCGGTGGCCACCCTGGCCTACCTCAACGACTCCAAGACCGAGCGGCTCAACAACGTCACCCGGCTGATCGCCGAGCAGAAGAAGGCCGCCGAAGCCGCCGACCAGCGGGTGGATCAGCTCAAGAAGGACATCAAGGAGCTGCAGGGCAAGCAGCGCGAGGTCGAGAAGCTGCTGGCCAAGTTCGGCTTCCAGACCCCCGACGCCGGGACCGGGCTCACATCGCGCATGGTCTCCATCCGCAACCTGATCATGCAGAACTTCCCGATGCCGTTCGGTGTCGGCTGCTTCCGGGCGGGTGACTCCGGCGAGCACGGCAAGGGCCGGGCCTGCGACTTCATGATCAGCACAGGCGGCCGGATGCCGGACGCCTCCGCCAAGGCCCGCGGCGACGCGCTGGCCCAGTGGTGTGTGGCCAATGGGCGGCGGCTCGGGATCATGTACATCATCTGGCAGCAGAAGTACTACGACATCCGGACCGGGGCCGCGCCCAAGATGATGGCCAACCGGGGCAGCAACACCGCCAACCACTACGACCACGTGCACGTGTCGGTGCTCTGATCTGCTGGTTGAGGTTGAGGTTCTAAAATGGATGGCCGTAGAAAGAATTACGCGGACGCGGAGTTTGTAACCAGAGGCACTGGGTCTCGCCTCGTGCGAAGTACGTGCCGTTCGCTGTCGACTCCAGCAGAATGACCGTCTTCGTGGGCTCGTTTTCCAGGCGGAATGTCGTGTCTGAGCTATCGGTGATGTCGTAGTCGGCGATTCTGAGCATAACGCCTAACATTCTGTTGTTCAGAAGGTCGGGTGGGTGCTTCGGATCGGAATCCAGACCGGTGGCGGCGAAGGTGCGTTTGAATTTGTCGTCCCCGCAGGGAATGTCGCTACCGCCAGGGTCGGTGACCTGGACGTTTCGCGCGAACACCTCGTCGAAAAGCTCAAGAATGTGATTCTTGAGAGCCGCGCCCGCTTCGGCTGCCGTTGGGTCCGGCTCCTTTTCACCCTCGACGGAGACCAGCGCGGGCAGCACGATCAGCATGAGCGCCAGGAGCGCCGCGCTGAGGCGCAGGAGAGGGTTACGGTTGTAACGGAGAAAGCTACGGTTGAAACGCAGCATCGACTACCCTCCAAAGAACTGGCCGTCTGAGCGCCATCTCATATCCAGCGGGTCTCGCTTCTTAGCGTGTGTGCCGCCATCAGGCAGGCGTTCCACCAATGATCAGCTTGGCCAAGCGACTCCATACGATCGTGAGGTATAAGAGCCTCAGACCAATGTGTCACTAAACCTTCACGCCCGACCACAGGTCGCCGATGATGGACGCATGGCAGAGAAGCCCTCTGTTCCACCGGGGACCGGACCGCTCGCGCCGGAGTTCTCCGGGATCGACCCGGCGTTGATGAACAGCTTCATCACTGAGTTGGAACGGGCCGGTCAGGTCATCGCCGAGCAGGCCGAGAACATCCGCCGGGAGCTGGCCGCTGTCGACCTGCCCGCGGCCGGGCTCGCGCCGATCCGGGAGATCGGCGGCTGGGCTGAACAGCAACTGCCCCGGCTGCGGCAACGGGTGGCGGCCATCACCGCTCCCGTGCCCGGGCTCCTTGGCATCATGTCCAGTCCCGGCCTGCGACCGTATCGGGAAGCGTCGCTGCTGACTCCCGCCGAAGCACAGCGCCTGGGCACCGACCTAGGCAGGCGATTTGAGGCCATCAATCCAGATGAGTTCAGTTTGGTCGGACCGTATGCCTCCGACCGGATAGCTGCGGTCCTCGACGAGCTGGAGGCGCATCAGCATGATGCGGTCTTCACCGCCGCGTTCTTCGCCGCTCTCGGCCCGGCCGGGACCCGTAAGGTGCTCCCGGCGTTGTGGCGGCTGCCGGAGGAGGATCGGCCAGAGGCCCGGCGCGCGCTTGGTACGGCTTTCGCCACCGCGGTCAGCGGCGGGGCGAAGGTTCCCGGGTTCGCAGCGGTGATCAAAGCCGTGGAGGACATCAAGGCGGAAGACGCCGAGGGCATGGAGGCGCTCGCCACCCTGCTCAGCCATGGCAACTACCCGGATGTATGGCTGGCCGAACTCGTCACACCCGCCCTGCGACCCGACAGCCGGATCAGCGGCCCGACGCTGGCGGGGCTGTTCAACGCGCTGGGCAACAACCCGGCCGCGGCTCGCCTGGCGATCGGCCGGGCAGCCCGCTTGAGCCCTCTCCCCTCCCCGCCAGCGCTCCCCCTACCTTCTCTCGGCCCGCTTCCACCATCTCCGGAGGCATGGGACAAACGGCCCGAACTGGCCGCGTTCCTGAAAGGGCTCAACGAGCGAGCGAACAAGTTCCCCGAGGAGTCGGACGCCTTCGGGCGGCTGCTGGCCGCGGCCTCCGGCGCCTATGACGAGCAGGACGGCAAACACAGTAAGGAAGCGGCGTTTTTCGCCTACACCGTGATGACCACGGCCGATGAGTGGAAGTTGAACGACGCGACCCGGATACACATGGCCGAGATCGCGGGCTCCTACGCCACGGAGATCACCCTGGGCGCGAACCTCAACGATGCCGACGTGGCCAAGGACAGCGCCCTGCAGGTCGCTCCCGGCCTGTTCGAGTGGACGTCGATCCCGGGATTGCGAGGAACCTTCCGCCTGAGTCCCGAGGACACCTTCCGCTTCATGACCACCTTCGCCGGTAACGACGACGCGCGCCTTCGGTTCGACGAGAGCATGGGCGAATTCGTCCAAAGAGTTCTGCCCACGGTGTCAAACTCTGTGAAGAGCAGCGGGAATACCGACTCAATTGACAATTTGTTCAAGGCTCTGGGGAGCGTCCGGGGCGCCGAATTGGCGGCTGCCGTTCGGGTGCTCAAGCCCAAGGACGAGCGTGCAGAGAGCGTCGCAGATGCTGAGAGCACAGTCATAGGTGGCGCTATGGCGGCTCTTGGGCTAACTTATCCCCTCACGGCCATACCTATAGCTTGGACCGTGTTATCCACCGGGGTCTCCACCTATTACACCTACGGTCGGAATCCGGAGGAGAAGGTGGACGAACTCCTGGAGTCCGACGAGGCGGAGACGTTGGGGCGTCGCCACGTTATGGCTGAGCTCCTTATGAAGCAGGGATTCGCCCCGCAGACGCTTCCGGCCGGTATCATCGCCGACTCAAATGGTCATCTTCGCCCATTCGAAGATATTCTGCGGCAGCGTGCTGCGGGGGTGAGGGCTTTTGACCAATGGATGGTTGACAACGGTATGGGGAAAGGCAACCCCCTGTCCCTGGGGGAACTGATCTCGCAGCAGGCAAATAACTTTGTCGGGAACAAAGAGGAGGCCTATGACCGTAGGGTTAATTATGCGAACACGGAGCTCACGACCGACTGAGGCACTGCGTCTCGCCCCGCACGGAGTACTTACCGTTCGCCGTGGACTCCAGCAGAATGACCGTCTTCGTGGGCTCGTTTTCCATGCGGATTGTCGCACCTGAGCTATCGGTGATGTTGTAGTCGGCGACTCCGTTCATAGCGCCTATCATGATGCTGTTCAGAATATCGGGTTTCCGCTCCGGAGCGGAATCCAGACCGCTGGCGGCGAAGGTGCGTTTGGCCCCGTCGTCCCCGCAGGGAACATCCTTACCCCCTGGGTCGGTGACCTGGATGTCGCGCGCGTGTAGTTCGTCGAAAAGCTTCAGGATGTGTGTCTTGAGGATCGCGCCCGCTTCGGCCGCCGTCGGTTCCGGTTCCCGCTGCCCGCTGTTGATCACGACCAGCGCGATCACCGCGACCAGAACGGCTGCCAGGAGCGTCGCGCCGAGTCGCAGGTAAAGGCTTCGGTTGGAACGGAGCATTGGATATCCTCCAAAGGAGCTGGCCGTCTGAGCGCACCATCTCATATGGTCCGGGAGACCGCGCAAGCTGTTCCAGGGAGAATGGGGAAACGTTATGGCCCCTGAACCACAGGATATGGCGCTCAACCCCCGTAGAGAGGAATTGCTGCGAGCGCTGGCGAGGGTGCGCATGTACGCGGCTGGGCTGGAGGCGGCCCTGGATCCGGCACATGCGGCGTTCACCGGCAAGGCGGTCTGGGTGGGCCCGGTGGCGCGGGACTTCACCGCGGAGCTGACCGGGCGCCGGGCGCGGTTAAGGGTGCTCACCCAGCGGATCGTCGAAGACCTGGAGAATGAGCTGCGGGCCACGCCCGAGAGGGTGGCACGGCCCTCGGCCGCGTGGTGAGGGCCACCGGCCCGCGCACCTGCAACCGCTCCGCGCTCACGCAAATGCCTAACGGGACAGTAGGGCGATCAAATGCCCAACGGGACAGTAGGGCGATTGAATGTCGAACGGGGACAGTAGGGCGATTCCAATGCGTTCGCAAGACGTTCGCGCGGCTGTGCCTGGGCGCGTTCAGAAGGCGTTCTGGCTGGTGAGTATGTGGCTCCGGAACCCGTGGTAGGAGGCCTTCGGGGTTCGGACCTGGGTGTCGAAGTTCACGTGGACCAGGCCGAAACGCTGGTGGTAGCCCTCGGCCCACTCGAAATTGTCCAGTAGCGACCAGGCGAAATAGCCGCGGACGTCGACGCCCTCGGTTTGGGCTTGGCGCAGGGCTTTTAGGTGTCCGTGCAGGTAGTCGATGCGGAACTGGTCGTCCAGGCCGTCGTGGGAGCAGCCGTTCTCGGTGATGTAGACGGGCGGGAGAGCGTCGTAGCGCGCCCTGAGGGAGACCAGGAGTTCGCGCAGGCCGTCGGGAACGACCGGCCAGCCGAAGGCGGTGGTGGGGTAGCCGGTGATCCCGGCGTCGTCGAACGGCAGGAAGTCGGTGCTGGGGGCGGCGATCCGGGTGGGGTTGTAGTAGTTGATTCCGAGCCCATCGAGGGGTTGCGCGATCGTTTCCAGGTCGCCGGGACGCACACCGGGCATCTCGTCGATCGCGAATGCCGACATGTCGGGGTATGTGCCGGTGAGGAGGGGATCGTTGAAGAGCCGGTTGTGCAGCACGTCGTACGCGTCGGCGGCGGCCACGTCCTCGGGCGCGTCCGAGGCCGCCCACACCGGCGTGCAGTTGTTGGTGATCATCACCTGCTCGGCTCCGGCCGCGCGCAGGGCCCGTACGGCCAGCCCGTGCCCGAGCAACTGATGATGAGCGACCGGCAGGGCCTCAAGAAACAGCGTCTTCCCCGGCGCGTGCGTCCCCAGCGCGTACCCGTACACCATGTGCACGAACGGCTCGTTCAACGTGATCCACAGCTTGACCCGATCACCCAACCGCTCCGCCACAATCGCCGCATAATCCGCGAAATATCCGGAAATATCGCGGTTCATCCAGCCGCCTTCGTCCTCCAGGGCCTGCGGCAGATCCCAGTGGAACAGCGTCAACGCCGGCGCGATCCCCTTCGCGCACAGCCCGTCCACCAGCCGATCGTAGAAATCCAGCCCCTTGGCGTTCACCGCCCCCCGCCCGTACGGCAGAACCCGAGACCACGCCACCGAGAACCGGTACGCGTTGACCCCCAGCGCCGCCATCAACTCGACGTCCTCGGCCCACCGATGGTAGTGATCACAGGCCACGTCACCGGTGTGCCCATCCCGCACCCGCCCGGGCTCATGCGCGAAGGTGTCCCAGATCGAGGGACCGCGCCCGTCCTCGGCGACCGCCCCTTCGATCTGGTAGGCGGCGGTAGCCGTACCCCACAGGAACATCGGGCCTCCTGATGCGAGTGCAACTCATGTTAACCCGACCGCAATCGAACAGGTAGAGAATGGAGCAATGACAAACGCCGCCGCCGGGACGCTGCGTCGTCGCCCGGCTCAGCGCCGCAGCCTGGAACGCGTCGAGCGCATGCTCGACGAGTGCGCCCTGCTCCTGGACGAGGTGGGGTATGAGGCGCTCACGACCAAGGAGGTCGCCCGGCGTGCCGAGGTTCCCATCGGCACCTTCTACCAGTTCTTCCCGGACAAGCAAGGCCTGGTCCGGGCGCTCGCGCTGCGCAATCTGGACGCGTTCCTGAACCGGATGGCGACCCGGCTCGGCGCGACCGCCCCCGGCGACTGGACCGAGGCCGTCGACCTGGGCATCGACGAGTTCATCCGGATGAAGCGCACCATGCCCGGCTTCGGCGTGGTCGACTTCGGCGAGGTGCTGGCCGCTCCCGGCGGTCCGGCGCTGCCCGGCACCCAGCGCATGCTCGACGCGGCCCTGGAGAACAACGTCGTCGTCGCCGACCGGCTGCGCGCCCTCGTGATCGACCTGCTCGGTGCGCCCGGCAGCGACGCGCTGGCCCGCGCCCTCGTGGTGGCCGTGGAGGCCGCCGACGCGGTGCTCAAGCTGGCTTTCCGCGTGCATCCCGACGGCGACCCCGAACTGATCGCGGAGTGTAAGCGGCTGGTTCGCCGCTACTTGTCCGACCATCTCGCCGGGTAGCGCGGCGCGGCTGCGTGCTGTACTCGTCCCGGACCCAGAGTGGAAGCAGCGCGGGAGTGCTGAACCAGCCGGGACGCACAGTTGGGTAGTTCGTCATGCGCCCACTGTGCGAGCTGGAGCGCGCTCCAGGGCAAGCCCGGATTCCCGGCCGAGGTGGGCGTCTTGACCTGGAGCACACTCCAGGTGCCAGGATCGGAGTATGGCCGTATTCACACCTGGGCAGGTTTCCGAGGAGACCGGCTTCAGCCTGGACACCCTCCGCTACTACGAGCGCATCGGGCTGCTCGGCAACGTCGGGCGCAACGCCGCCGGGCAGCGCCGCTTCACCGACGGTGACGTCGGCTGGCTGAACATGATCCGCTGCCTGCGCGACACCGGCATGCCGATCGCCGAGATGCTCCGCTTCGCCGAGCTCGTACGGCAAGGCGACCACACCATCCGCGATCGGATCGAACTGCTCGAAGCCCACGACGACGGCGTCGAGCAGCAGATCGCCACCCTGCGCCGGCGGCAGGGCGCGATCCAGCACAAGATCCAGTATTACAAGGACGTGATGGCCATCCCGCAAGGCGTCTAACCGCGCTTTGCTCCGCGCGGGGACGCGCTTTCCCGGCCGCCTGTTACACCAGAACGTGTGGCAGGACCTCGCGCCAGACGTATGAACATCCCGCTGCGACGGGTCGCCGCCGTCAGCGGGGCGATGCTGTTCGCCCTGCTCGCGAACGCCAGCTACATCCAGATCTTCCAGGTCGCCGCGCTGGAGGCGGACGTGCGCAACCAGCGCGTGATGCTCGCCAAGTTCAACACCTCCCGGGGCGACCTGCTGCTCCGCGACGGCACCGTGCTCGCCACCAGCAAGGAAGTCCGCAGCCGGTACCGCTACCAGCGCGTCTATCCGGAAGGCCCGCTGTATTCGGCGGTCACCGGCTTCGTCTCGCTCTACCGGGACACCGGCGTCGAGCAGGCCGAGGACCAGGCCCTGTCCGGCAACGACCCTAGGGTCAAGGTCCGCACCCTGCTCAAGGACACCGCCCGGGGCGCGTCGGTGACGCTCACCCTCGACGCCCGCGCCCAGCGCGCCGCCTACGAGGGCCTGCGCGCCACCGGTAAACACGGCGCGGTCGTGGCCGTCGACCCGGCCACCGGCGCCATCCTGGCCATGACCTCCTTTCCCGCGTACGACCCGAATGACTTCGCCACCTTCGACCCCGAGCAGCTGGCCAGGATCGACAAGGAGCTGCAGGCCGACCCGGCCAAACCCCTGCTCAACCGGGCGACCAGCCAGAATTACCCGCCGGGCTCCGCGTTCAAGGTGGTCACCGCCGCCGCGGCGCTGGACTCCGGAAAGTACGCGCCGGGCACCCCGATCACCGCGCCGCCCCGGCTCAAGCTGCCCGGGACCAGCGTCTTCCTCGGCAACGCGGGCGGCGGGGGCTGCGGGAACGGCTCGCCGCCGCTGGCCCAGGCCTTCCAGATGTCGTGCAACACGGCGTTCGCCACGCTCGGCCTGGTGCTCGGCCAGGACGCGCTGCGCCGCCAGGCCACCGCGTTCGGGTTCGGCGACGAGAGCCTCACCGTGCCGCTCGCGGTGGTGGCCAGCCGGTATCCGGAGCGCATGGACCGGGCGCAGACCGCGATGTCGGCCATCGGCCAGTTCGACGACCGGGTGACGCCGCTGGAACTCGCGCTCATCTCGGCGGCGGTGGCCAACGACGGGGTGCTGATGCGACCCTATCTGGTGGACGAGATCCGGCTGACGGACGGCACGATGGTGAGCATGACCGATCCGGAGGAGTACCGCGAGACCATGCCGGGGCGGGTGGCCGAGCAGCTCACCGAGATGATGGTCAGCGTCACCCAGCCCGGCGGGACCGGTACGGCCGCCGCCATCCCCGGCGTCGAGGTGGCCGCCAAGACCGGCACGGCCGAGAACGACGGCTCCGACCACGCGGTCTTCACCGCCTTCGCCCCCGCCTCGCGGCCCCGGGTGGCGGTCGGGGTGCTGGTCGAGCACGGCGGCTTCGGCGGCGAGGTGGCCGCCCCGATCGCCAAGGCGGTCATCGAGGCCCTGCTGTAGCACAGCGCGGCTGGTCGGTGCCCGGCCTGGCCGCCTCGCCTTTCTTGATCGCGGTCGGACCCGGGGCCGCGCCCATGCGGCTGTCTATGGGGTGAATAGTCAGCGGCTGTAGGCGCGGGCCTGCAGGTTGTACAGATCCGCATATATGCCGTCCCCGCCGACGAGCTCGTCGTGGGTGCCCTGCTCGACCACGAGGCCGTGGTCCAGCACGTAGATCCGGTCGGCGTGCCGGACGCTGGCCAGCCGGTGGGTGATGAGCAGCACGGTCCGGCCGTCCGAATGCTGCCGGATGCGGTCGAACAGGGCGTGCTCGGCGCGGGCGTCCAGGGCGGCGGTCGGCTCGTCGCAGATCAGCAGCGGCGCGTCCCGGTAGAAGCCGCGGGCCACCGCGATCCGCTGCCACTGCCCGCCGGACAGCTCCTGGCCGTCCTTGAACCTGCGGTCCAGCAGGGTCTGGTAGCCGTTCGGCAGTTCGGCGATCACCTCGTCCGCCCCGGCCACCCCGGCTGCCCGGACCACCGCGTCCTCGCCCTTCTCCAGGCCCATGGTGATGTTGTGCCGGGCGGTCAGCGGCCACCGGGTGTGGTCCTGGGCGATCACCGCGATGTTGCTCCGGAGCAGGTGCGGTTCCACCTCGGCCAGGTCGGTGCCGTCCCAGAGCACCCGGCCGCCGGCCGGCGCGTACAACCCCGCGAGGATCTTGGACAGGGTGGTCTTGCCGGAGCCGTTCTCGCCGACCAGCGCGACCACCTCGCCCCGGTCGATGTGGATCGACACCCCGGCCAGCGCGGGGGTGTCCTTGCCCGGGTAGGTGAAGGTGACGTCGTCCACGGTGATCCGGTCGAACCCGGCCGGGGGCCGTCCCCGCTCCGCTTCCGGCGCCGACTCGTTGGCCTCGCAGAAGTCGATGAAGTCGGTGAAGTAGAGGCCGTTCTCGTAGAGCCGGTTGACCGCGTAGAGCAGGTTGGTGAGCGAGCCCTGGCCGGAGCGCACGGCCAGCACCGCCGTGCCCGCGATGGCGAGCGGGACCGCGCCGGTGGCCAGCAGCAGGCCGAGCGCGACGTAGACCAGCGCGGCGCCCGCGCCGCCGAGCGCCTCGCCGACCAGCCGGGCCACCGCCTGCCGCCGGGCCAGCTGGACCATGACGTTCTGCTCGGTCCTGGCGACCAGGTCGTAGACGCGCAGCAGGAAGCCCCGCATGGTGAAGGAGCGCACCTCGGCGGCGGTGTCCCGGTCGGCCAGCAGCTCGCTGATGATCCACTTGCGGCGGTAGGTGGGGAGCAGGGACAACATCGTGGCGTAGCGCATCCGGGCCGCGCGGACGGTGGCCCACGCGTCCGGCAGGACCGCGATCACCAGCAGCGGCAGCAGGATCGGGTGCAGCACGCCGAGCACGCCGCCCGCCGCGATCAGGCTGATCCCGGCGGTCAGCACGTCGATGGCGGAGCCGACCACCATGTCGGCCGAGCTCACCCCGCGGGATCTGGCCCGCTGCAGCGTGTCGTGGAAGTCGGGGTCGTCGAACCTGATCAGCTCGACCTTGCTGGTCAGCCCGTACAACCGTTCTTGGGCGATGCGGTCGACCTGGGGTTCCAGGCGAGCCTGGGCCCAGCCGGCGCCCGCCTGGAGCAGCGTGCGCAGCACGGCCGCCACGCCCACCAGGAGCAGGCTGGGCAGCGCGGCGCGCACCCGGTCGGGGGTGGGGCCCGCCGTGAACAGGGCCTCAAGCACGCCGGTGGTGGCCAGCAGGCCGAACGCGGTGAACACGCCCGCGAGCAGGTTGAGCACCACGGTCGCGACCGTGTCGCGCGGGCTGGCCTGCCACGCCATCCGGACCGCCTGCCCGATCAGCGCGGGCAGTCGCCTGGCGATCGTGACGAATCCGACGCCGCTCATGGTGTCGTCGTGGGCGTGCCAGTTGTGGGTGGTCAGATCGGAGAAGTCCGGCAGATCGTCTATCCTGCCCTCGTCCGGCCCCGAATCCCGATCGGATTCGGGGTCCCGTTCCCGGTTCTCTTCGAGGGGGGCGGTGGCCATGCCGTCAGTGTGGCTGCCGCCACTGACAATTCGCCATGGCATTTACGGCCGATCCTGGTGGCGGTCCAGGAATGAAACTCGGTTGCGTCTGGGCAGCTTCCCGTAGTTGGTGTAACACTGCCTGTGACGGATGCAGCCGGCGACCCCGAGGGCCGATGACTCAGACTTCGCACGCGCACGTGGGAAATCTTCCGCTGGAGCCGAACGCCTTCGTCGGCCGTGAGCCCGACGTGGCGGAGCTGGTCCAGCTGATCACGGCCACCCGGGTGGTGACCCTGAGCGGCATGGGCGGGATCGGCAAGAGCAGGCTGGCCCTGCGGGTCGCCGCCGAACTCGCCGGCGATCTGCCGGACGGCGCCTGGCTGGTGGAGTTCCCCGAGGGCACCCCGCCGGACGAGGTGGTCCGCAGGACCGCCACGATCCTGCGGGTCGAGGGGGAGCCGCGCCGGTCGCTGCGGGACACCGTGGCCGAGGTGCTGGCCGGGCGGAGGATGCTGCTCCTGCTGGACAACTGCGAGACCGTGGTCGAGGAGTGCGCGCGGCTGGTCCGGCGGCTGACCGAGGCCTGCCCCGAGGTGCGGGTGCTGGCCACCAGCCGGGAGCCGCTGCGGGTGCCCGGCGAGACCGTCTGGCGGGTGCCGCCGCTGATGTTGCCCGCCTCACCGGAGCCGGCCGACGTGTGCGACTCGGAGGCCGGGCGGCTGTTCTTGACCAGGGCCGCCGCCGCTGCCCCCGGGTTCGCGCTGACCGAGGCAAACGCCGCCGTGGTGGCCCGGCTCTGCCGCGACCTGGACGGCCTGCCGCTGGCCCTGGAACTCGCCGCCGGGATGACCCGGGTGCTGTCGATGCCGCAGCTCGTCTCCCGGCTCGGGGACCGGTTCCACCTGCTGGCGGCGGGGGACAGGACCGCGCCGCCGCGCCAGCGCACCCTGCGGGCCACGGTGGACTGGAGCTACCGGCTGCTGTCGGACCCCGAACGCCTGCTGTTACGCCGGGCCACCGCGTTCCGGGCGGGCTGGACCCTCGACATGGCCGAGCGGATCTGCTCCGGGGACGGCCTGCCGCCGCACGACGTGCTGGCCCACCTGACCGCCCTGGTGGACAAGTCCCTGGTCGTGGTGGACGGCGAGCTCGCCGGTGAGGCCCGCTACCGCCTGCTCGACACCATCCGGCAGTACGCGACCGAGCAGCTCGACGCGGCCGGCGAGGAGCAGGACGTGCGCCGCCGCCACCGGGACTACTTCTGTCACCTCGGCAGGGACTGGGAGACCGCCACCCTTGGCGTGCCCTGGCCCGACCTGAAACGCCGGGTGGACCGGCTGGAGCGGCTCCAGGGGGATCTGCGCGGCGCGGTCGAATGGTCGGCCGCGGCCGGTGACACCGATCCCATGCTCCAGGCCCTGGTCGAGATGCGCTGGGCGCTGATCGGCGCGGGCCGGTACCAGACCAAGATGATCTCCTGGCTGGACCGGCTGCTCGCCCTCGCCTCCCCGGAGCTGCCCGCGGCCACCCGCGGCCGGGCGCTGCTCCTGGCCGCCAACCTGGCGGTCAACTCCGGCGACCTGGCCGGGGCCAGGAGCCGGGCGTCACGCGGGGTCGAGCTGTGCCGGAGCGGCGGTCACCGGGGCGGGGAGGCGCTGGGCCTGATGGTGCTGGCCGTCACCGACCAGGACGACCCGGACGCGCCGGAGAAGCGGCTCGACCAGGCCGTCACCATCGGCGTCGAGATCGGCGAGCGGCTGCTGGAGGCGGAGGCGCACGGCTTCCGCGCCTTCCTGGCGCTGGGGCAGGGCAGGATCAGGGAGGCCCAGCGGGCCAGCGAGCGGGTGGTCGAGCTCACCACCGCGCTGGACAACCACCTGGGCATGGTGATCGGCCTGACCGGTCTGGCCCAGGCCGCCCGCAAGCGCGGCGACCTGGCCGCCGCCCGCCGGCACTTCACCCGCGCCATGGAGCTGCTGCGCGGGTTCGACGCCCGGCAGTCGCTGATCAGCTGCCTGGCCGGGCTCGGCACGGTGGCGCTGGAGAGCGGCGACCTGGCGGAGGCCCGCCGCCGCTTCGACGAGGCGCTGCGGCTCGGCCGGGACGCCGGGCTGCGGATGGAGACCGCCAGGCGGCTGGCCGGCTTCGCCCTGCTGTCGGCCCGCGAGGGCGACCCGCGCCGCGCGGTCCTGCTGGCCGCCGCGTCCTCCGCCCAGCGTCGTTCCGCCGGCTCCCGGCTGGAGAACGTGCTGGCGCCCGCCAGGGACGTGCTCGGCGAGGCCACGGTGGCCGCCCTCTGGGCCGAAGGGCTCGGCCTCACCCTCGACCAGGCGGTCCGGCTGGCGCTGGAAGAGGCCATGCCGGCGGCCCGGCCGGTGGTCCAGCCCGCCGCGCTCACCCCCCAGAGCACGCTCACCGCCCGCGAGCAGGAGATCGCCGAGCTGATCGCCCGCGGCCTGAGCAACCGGGCCATCGCCGACGAACTGGTGATCAGCCAGGCCACCGTGGCCCGCCACGTCGCCAACATTCTGGCCAAGCTCGGCTTCGCCTCACGCACCCAGGTGGCGACGTGGGTCGTCGAGCATGCCCGCCCGGATGTGTAGGCCTCTCAAAAGGGCGCACCTACACATGATCGGCTGATGCGAATACACCGTCGAGTGGGCATTCGTGTGGATGTGACCGCCCGGGCTCGCCGCCTAGTTTTGCGGTGTGACCGGCAGGGGGGAAGCGAACTCAGGCCGGTACGCAGGCGGATGCCTTCCGCCAAAGGGGTCCGGCAGAGGCATCTGGACACGCCGCGTGCCTCATCCAGTCGGTCGAGGTCACCTCGGAGGGGTGGAGACCCGGGCCGAGGGGCATGCGGCCGCGGGCCCGGGTCGCGCAGGACCCGGGTCCGCCCGAACAGAGAAGCCGCGGGCCTGGGTCGCGCAGGGCCCGGGTCCGCCTGAGCGGAGAGACGGCTTACACATGCGACTACATACATATGCGGATCCGCGAACCGGTCGTCGGGCCGTACCGTCCTGAACATGGAGTCGACGACTCAGCCGCTGGTCACTCAGGCGGTGTTCGGTGGCGCGCACGAGCGGGGGGATCGTCCGGCGCTGGTCGATCTGGGCGACGGCGCGGTGCTCAGCTACCGCGCGCTCGCCAGCACGGTCGTCGGGGCGGCGGCCGGGCTGGTACGGCGCGGGGCCAGCGTCGGCCAGGTCGCGGGCGTGCTGGTGGACGGGGTGGCCACCCAGCTGACCGCGCTGCACACGGTGATCGCGGCCGGCGGCGTGGCGCTCCCGCTCTGCGTGGCCGACGCGGCGGCGCTGCTGCGCTGGGACGCCCGGCTGCTGTTCACCACCCAGAAGCTGGCGCCCGCCGCGGTGGAGGCCGCCGATCATTCGCGGGTGCGCCAGGTGGTCTCGTTCGGCCCGGCGGTGGACACGATCGAGTTCGGCGCGCTGCTCGCCCTCGAACCGGTCCCGCTGCCCCGGATCTGCCCGACCGCGGGCGCGGTCCTGCTCACTGAGGAGGACCGGCTCACCCACGAGGCGTTCCTGGACGGGATGGACCGGCTGGACGACGGCGTCGGCCTGGTCGGCTCCGACGTCGTGCTGGTCACCTGGCCGCCCGGTCCCGACGCCGAGCTCGCGCTGCTGGCCAGCCTCGCCTTCAGCCGGGGCGCGCTGGTGGTGGCCCGCCCCGGCCTGGCCTCGGTGGAACTGCCCGGCGCCCTGGACGATTTCGGGGTGACGGTCACCGCCCTGGTGGACGAGCGCGAATGCCGCGTGATGCGCCGGGTCGGAGAGCGCTCTATATAGAGACGTTATCCGCACATACCTTGACGCGGGATGGTGAAGGGTGGGTTGATTGGCGTCTTGACAACGTTGTCAGTCGGGGATGACATGACCGTTTCACTACCCCGAAAGGATGTTGCGATGAGACGACGGTGGATGGCGGCCCTCGCGGTTTCCTTGACCGGACTGCTGACCTTGACCGCCTGCGGGAGCGGGGAGAGCGCCGGGACCGGCGGTGGGGGCACCCCGGACGCCAAGGTCGAGGTCTTCTCCTGGTGGACGGGCCCCGGTGAGGCGGACGGCCTCAAGGCGATGCGGGCCATCTTCGAGCGGGAGAACCCCGGCCAGCAGTTCGTGGACGCGGCCGTGGCGGGCGGCTCGGGCGACCAGGCCCGCGCCCTGCTGGCCAGCAAGCTCAACGCCAACCAGCCCCCGGACACCTTCCAGGGCCACGCCGGAGCCGAGCTGCAGGGCTACATCAAGGCGGGCAAGCTGGAGTCGCTGAACTTCCTCTACGACGAGCTCAAGCTGAAGGACGTCTTCCCGCAGCAGCTGATCGACCAGATCTCGGTGCAGGGCCAGATCTACTCGGTGCCGGTGAACATCCACCGCTCCAACGTGCTCTGGTTCAACCCGTCGGTGCTCCAGGAGGCCGGGATCACCAGCCCGCCGGCCACGATCCCCGCGTTCATCGCCGACCTGGAGAAGGTCAAGGCGGCAGGGAAGATCCCGCTGTCCATCGGCTCGCAGTGGACCGTGGTGCACCTGCTGGAGAGCGTGCTGCTCGGCTCGCTCGGGACCGACGCCTACAACCAGCTGTGGAGCGCCCAGGCCGACTGGTCCGGCGCGAACGTGACCAAGGCGCTGACCGACTTCAAGACCATCCTGTCCTACGCGGGCACCCCCGTGGAGGACTGGCAGCCCGCCGCCAAGCAGGTCGCGGACGGCCAGGCCGCCTTCAACATCATGGGCGACTGGGCCTACGGCTACTTCCACAACCCGCCGGACGGCGGCCTCGGCAAGGTCTCCAAGACCGACTTCGACTGGGCCCCCGCGCCCGGCACCGACGGCACCTTCATGTGGCTGTCGGACAGCTTCACCCTGCCCAAGGGCGCGCCGAACCGCGACGGCGCGGTGGCGTGGCTGAAGGTGGCGGCCGGCAAGGAGGGCCAGGACGCGTTCAACCCGCTGAAGGGCTCCATCCCGGCCCGGAAGGACGCCGACAAGTCCCTCTACAAGGACTACCTGGAGTGGGACCTGGCCCAGTGGGCGAGCAACAAGCTGGCCGGTTCGATCCAGCACGGCGTGGTCGCCAACGACGCCTGGCGCGCCGCGATCAACGACGCGGTCGGCCTGTTCCAGCAGGATTCCGACGTCGCCAAGTTCCAGCAGTCCCTCGCCGACGCCGCCAAGAACAGCGGCCAGTGATCTGACACCTGGGGGTACGGCGGGTGCCGTACCCCCACGGAAAGGATGAATGTGACGAGGGTCCGCAGGTGGCTGCCCGGCTTGCTGCTGGTGTCACCGTCGATCATCGCCATCGCGGTTTTCGTGTACGGCATGCTGGGCTGGAACTTCAAGGTCGCCCTGACCGACCAGCACGACGAGATCTCCGCCGGGAGTTTCGTCGGCCTGGAGAACTTCACCGGCATCTGGTCCGAGGAACGCTGGGGCCTCTCGGTCCGGCACGCCATCGTCTTCACGGTCGTCTTCGTGGCCGGGGCGCTGGTGCTCGGCTGGTTCCTGGCGTTCCTGATGGAGAAGGGGATCAGGGGCGAGGGCGGGTTCCGGGCGATCTACCTGTTCCCGATGGCCGTCTCGTTCATCGCCACCGGCGTGGTCTGGCGCTGGCTGCTGAACAGCGGCACCGGCGAGCGCGCGGTCGGACTGAACGGCCTGTTCGGCTATCTGGGGCTGGATTTCCTGCAGTGGGGCTGGTTCCGCGACCAGGACTGGGGAATGGCCGCCATGGCCCTCCCCGCCGTCTGGCAGATGTCCGGATATGTCATGGCTTTGTTTCTGGCGGGGTTCCGGGGGGTGCCGGAGGAGCTGCGCGAGTCGGCGCGGGTGGACGGGTGCACCGAGTGGCAGGTCTACCGCCACATCGTGCTGCCGTTCCTGCGGCCGGTGACGCTGGCGGCGCTGATCATTCTCGGGCATATCAGCTTGAAGGTGTTCGACCTCATCGTGGCCGTGTCCGGCAAGCAGATCATCACGGACGTGCCCGCGATCTTCATGTGGACCGCCGTCTTCGACTCGCACGATCCGGCCAAGGGGGCCACTATCGCGGCCTACATCGTGCTGTCGGTGTGCGTGTTCGTCGTGCCGTACCTGATCTGGAACGCCCGCCGGGGAGATCGAACGTGACCACCAAGCATGTGCGTTTCGCACTGCTTCTGCTTTTCGTGCTGCTCTTCCTGCTGCCCGTGTACGTGCTGCTGGTGACCAGCTTCAAGCCCCTGTCGGAGGCCGACCCGAGCCAGGCCTGGAACCTGCCGCGGGTCTGGACGACCGAGGCGTGGGGGGTGGCCTGGGAGAAGTTGCAGCCCGGCATCGTCAACAGCTTCCTGCTGGCCGTGCCCGGCTCGCTCATCTCGGCCGCGCTGGGCGCGATGAATGGCTACGTCCTGTCGAAGTGGCGCTTCCCCGGTTCGGAACTCGTGTTCACGCTGTTCCTGTTCGGCATGTTCGTCCCGTACCAGGGGGTGATGATCCCGCTGGTCCAGCTCATGGTGAACCTCGGCGTGTACGGCGGCATCCCCGGCCTGGTCCTGGCCCATGTCGTGTACGGCATCCCGATCTGCACGCTGATCTTCCGCAACTACTACGTGACCATCCCGGACGAGCTCATCGAGGCGTCCCGGGTGGACGGCGCGGGCATGCTGCGGACCTTCGCCTCGATCGTGCTGCCGGTCTCGGGTCCCGCCTTCGCGGTCGTGATCATCTGGCAGTTCACCTCGATGTGGAACGACTTCCTGTTCGCGATCTTCCTGACCGGCCCGAGCTCCTGGCCCACCACGGTGATGCTCAACAACATCGCGGGCGCCCAGACCGTCCCCTACAGCCAGCAGATGGCCGCCGCGATCCTCGCCTCCATCCCCACCATGATCATCTACGTGCTGCTCGGCCGGTTCTTCATGCGCGGCCTGATGGCGGGCGCCCTCAAGGGCTGACCCGGCTGGAGCTCCGTACCGGCTGCAGCCGGCTCATGGACAGGTGCGCCAGCGTGCCGGGGAGCCTGCTCCGCAGGTCGTAAACCTGCCTGCTGGTTCCGCTGACCAAGTCGTAACAGGTGCTGAACCCTCGCGCGGCGGGCCCCTGGACGAGCACGGTGTAGGTGTGCGGGTCGACCTGGTCGACCCGATGGATCTCTTCATGGCCGAGCAGCATGGTCCGCCCCTGCCGGATCACTCTGCGCTCGCGCTCCCGTAGCGGTTGGCCGGGTTCGGCGGGAGTCGCGAAAGCGGACACATGCTAATGCGCGGCGCCGATGGTGAGCGCGTCGCCGAGTTGAGTGCGGTGGTAACGGACGGTGCGGCCGGTGCGGGTGCCGGTGATCAGGCCGGCCGCGCGGAGGGCGGAGATGTGGTCGCCGGTGGCGCCGAGGCTGAGCGTCAGGCGGGCGCAGAGTTGGGAGGTGGTGGCCGGGGTCGCCAGTTCCAGCAGGATGCGCGCCCGGGAGCGGCCGATCAGGCGGGTCAGGGCGGTGGTGCCGCCGGTGTGGGCGGGGACGGCGGTGCCCCGGGCCGGATAGACCACCGCGTAGGGCCAGGAATCCTCCAGGTAAGGGATCACCTTGGGGGAGAACGCGCTCGGGATGAAGAGCAGGCCGCGGCCGTTGAGGCGGTAGTGCTCGGGGTCGCCCCGGTGGCGGATCTCGATGGCGTCGTCGCGCCAGCCGATGCTGGGGTTCAGGTCGTCGAGCGCGGCCGCCCAGCCGTAGGTGGCCAGCCGTCCGGCCCGCTGCACCACGTCGCGTTCCAGGATGGCGTGGAAGCGCGGCCAGTCCGGGGCGAGGACCGAGCGCCAGGCCAGTTCCAGGGCGTCGGCGAGCGCGTTCACCACGCCAGGCCCGTTCAGGATGGCCATCACCGCGTCCGGCGGGCGGGCCACGCCGTCCAGGTTCCTGGCGATCTCGGCCCGCGCCTGGGCGAGCGGTGTCGCCCTGATGCGCTCGATCTCGGCTTCGAACCGCACGTTCACCCCGGAGGGTGGCGGCGCGACGAAGTCGGCGTTGTAGCCCCCGGCCCGCATCAGCGCGTGCAAGGCCCGCAGCTCGGGATTGGCCGCCACCAAGGGCCTGTACTGCTCTCGCGCCCGTTCCACCCAGGACCGCAGCGGCCCGGCGGGCTGCCGTCCCGACACCACCCAGAGCGCGTGCATTGTCTCCACCACCGGCGAGATCGCGAACCGGCTCGCGGCGATGTCCTGCGGGCTCACCTCGATCCGGATCATCTACCCACACCTTTCGGATATTTCCGAAATATTAGCGAAAGAGGGTGGGGCCTCCCGAGCATCTGATGCGGGAGGTGTCATGGCAGACGGTTCTTCGTCGGCTTCAGGGGACTCCGAACCGGTGGAGAATGCGCCCGCCGGGGCGGTCGGGCTTGAGTCCATCCCGGAACGTGCGGCGACATTTCGTGAAGTGTTTTCGGTGGCTGAGTTCCGGGTGTTGTTCGCCGGGCAGTTGCTGATGGTTCTGGGCGAGTCGGTGAAGATGCTCGCCGTGTCCGTCCTGGTCTACACGCAGACGGAGTCCGCCGGGTTGTCGGCGGCCGCGTACATGATTGGGTTCTTGCCGCACGCGGTCGGTGGGGTCTTCCTGCTCTCGCTGGCCGATCGGCTGCGGCCGCGGCCGGTGATCGTGGCGGGCGAAATCTTGCGGGTCGCCGTGTGCCTGGTGCTGGCGTTCGCCGGGCTTTCGGTGTGGGCAATGTTGGCGGTGGTCCTGGTGACCAGCGTGCCCGCGTCGATCTTCGCGGCGGCCCGCAACGCGATCCTGCCCGACATCCTGGCGGGGGACGGCTTCGTGCTGGGGCGTGCGATCTTCACGATGACGGCGGCGGGCGCCCAGATCGCCGGGATGGCGGTCGGCGGTGGCGTGCTCGCCCTGATCGGGCCGAATCACGCGCTGCTGCTCACCGCGAGCCTGTCCAGTTGCGGCGCGCTGGTGCTCAGGTTCGGGCTGCGGGACCGCGCCGCCCGCGCGGTGGCCGCCACGGCCGGCGTGGTCCGCGCCAGCCTGCGGGTGAACGTGGCCCTGCTCGCCGATCGCCGGGTGCGCGGGCTGATGCTGGCCGGCTGGGTGCCGATCATGTTCATGGTGGGGGCGGAGGCGGTGTTCATTCCGTACTTCACCGAGCGGGGGACGGCGTCGGCGGCCGGGATCGTGCTGGCCGTGACCGCGGCCGGAATGGGCGTCGGGGAGTTCGTGGTCGGCCGGTTCGCGCCGCCCGCGCTGCGCGAACGGCTGACGTTGCCGCTGGTCGTGCTGCTCGGCCTGCCGCTGCTCGGGTTCCTGGTCGAGCCGGGTCCCCTCGCGGCGGCCGGGCTCGCGTTCCTGGCCGGGAGCGCGCTCTCCTACAACCTGGGGTTGCAGCGCAGGTTCGTCGAGGCGGTGCCAGGGGAGACGCTCGGGCAGGCGTTCGGCCTGTCCCAATCGGGGATGATGACCTGCCAGGCGCTGGGCGGCGTGATCGCCGGAGGCATGGCCGAGCTGACCGGGCCCGCGCCCGCGATCGCCCTGTCCGGGGTGGCCGTCCTGCTCTCCGCGATCGCCTTGCGCAAGCACCTCTAGAACAGGCGGAAGACGCCCTCCCCGGAGCCGCGCGCGATCAGCTGGGTCGGTAGTTCGCGCCGCTGGGCGGGATCCCGGTTGCCGGACAGGCGGCTGAACAGCAGGTCGGCGGCGGCCTTGCCGAGGCCGGCCGGGTTCTGCGCGACCACCGTGATGCCCAGCAGGTCGGCCAGGTCGAAGTCGTCGAAGCCGACCAGCGCGATCGGCCGGTTCAGGGCGCGCAGGGTGGCCACGGTCGTCCTGCCGTTGCCGGTGAACAGGGCGGTTGGCGGGTCGGGCAGGGCGAGCAGGCGTTCCACGTCGGCCAGGACTCGGGTGGGTTCCGGTGGGCCCATCGCGATCAGGGCCGGGTCGTAGGGGAGTTCTGCCTGGGTGAGGGCCTCGCGGTAGCCGTACCAGCGCTGGGTGGCGGTGAAGATGGACGGCGCGTCGGCGATGAAGCCGATCCGGCGGTGGCCGTGCGCGATCAGGTGGGCCACGCCGGAGCGGGCGCCGCCCGCGTTGTCGCAGAGCACGGTGTCCAGGTCGCGGCCGGAACCGGACGGGCGGTCGGCGAAGACGGCGGAGATGCCCGCGTCCAGTTCGGGGGTCAGGTACTCGTGGTCGTTTCCGGCCGGGACGATCACCAGGCCGTCCACCCGGCGGGCGCAGAAGGCCAGCACCAGTTCGCGTTCCCTGGCCGGATCCTCGCTGGAGGAACCCGTGAACATCAGGTAGCCGTGCCGGAGCGCGACATCCTCGACGGCCCGGCTGAGCCCGGAGTAGAACGGGTCGGCGGCGTCCTCGATGACCAGGCCGATGCTGGCCGTCCTGCCGCTGCGCAGGGTCGCGGCGCTGTCGTTGCGGCGGTAGCCGAGCCGTTCGATGGCGGCTCTGACCCGGTCGGCGGTGGCCGGATTGACGCCCGGCTCGTCGTTGACCACGCGCGAGACCGTCTTCAGCGCGACGCCCGCTGCCGCGGCCACGTCGTTCATCGTCGGCCGTCCCACGCCCCGATCCTAGCTGACAACGTTGTCACCGGTCAGGGCGTGGCTTCCCGGCTCGCGGCCGCGTGCAGGTCGGCTTCGATCCTGGCCGCGGTGGCCAGCAGCGGCGGCAGCAGGTCCCGGCGGGCCGACTCCAGCGTGGTCCGGCTGGCGTGCGAGGACAGGTTGACCGCGGCTATCGTGCGCCCGGCCCGGTTCCTGATCGGCGCGGCGATCGAGCGCAGGCCCTCCTCCAGCTCCTGGTCGACCATCGCCCAGCCCTGCGCGCGCACCCGGTCCAGCTCGCTCCGGAGCGCGACCGGCGAGGTGACCGTGCGCGGGGTGAGCCGCTCCAGCGGGTTGCCCGCGAGGAACGCGTCCAGCTCGGCGGGGGACAGTCCGGCCAGCAGGACCCGCCCCATGGACGTGCAGTGCGCCGGGAACCGGGTGCCGATCGCGATGGTCACCCGCATGATCCGGGTGGTCGGCACCCGCGCCACGTAGACCACGTCGGCCTCGTCCAGCACCGACACCGAGGCCGACTCGTGCACCTCGGCGACCAGGCGTTCCAGGTGCGGCAGCGCCACCTCGGGCAGCGACAGGCTGGACAGGTACGCGTACCCGAGTTCGAGCACGCGCGGCGAGAGCGAGAACAGCCGGCCGTCGGTCCTGACATAGCCCAGGTCGACGAGGGTGAGCAGGAATCGGCGCGCCGCGGCGCGGGTGAGGTCGGTCTTGCGCGCGACGTCGCTCAGCGTCAGCTCGGGCGTGACCGCGTCGAACGCGCGGATCACCGCCAGGCCGCGGGCCAGCGACTGGACGTACTCCTCAGCCATGATGCCGCAACTCTAGCGCCTCCATCTCACCCCAATATCGGACACATGTTCATAATGCGAACGCAACAGGAGGCTTGTCGTTGACGGTGTAAGCCCTGAGGCCTACGTTCTCTAAGAGAACTCTCGTTCGTATTACGAACATTGGAGTGAACCCATGCGACGTCCCCTCCTTCTCGCCGCCCTGCTCCTCGTCGGCGCCTGCGGATCCACCGATCCCGCGCCCGCCGCTCAGGAAGGCGGAAAAGACAAGGTCAACGCCGGTGTGATCGCGATCGTGGACACCGCGCCCATCCACCTCGGCAAGGCCAAGGGCTTCTTCGACAAGCAGAACATCGACCTGGCCATCACCGCCGTGCAGGGCGGCGCGGCCAGCATCTCCGGCGTGGTCAGCGGCCAGTTCCAGTTCGCGTTCGCCAACACCACCTCGCTGCTCACCGCGCGCGAGCAGGGCCTGCCGCTCAAGGTCGTGGCCAACGGGGTGAACTCCACCGGCGAGACGGGCAAGGACTTCAGCGCCGTCCTGGTCAAGGGCGACAGCCCGATCCAGTCCGCCGCCGACCTGCCGGGCAAGACCGTCTCGGTGAACCAGCTCAAGAACATCGGCGACACCACGATCCGGGCCGTCGTCCGCAAGGCCGGCGCCGACCCCGCCACGATCGAGTTCGTCGAGCTGGCCTTCCCCGACGCCCCCGCCGCGCTGCAGAACGGGCGGGTCGACGCCATCTGGGTGGTCGAGCCGTTCGTCAGCCAGGCCATCTCGCAGGGCGCCCGCGCGGTCGCCTGGAACTACGCCGAAGCCACTCCCGACCTGACCGTGGCCATGTACTTCACCGGCGCTGACACCGACCCCGACCTGGTCAAGCGCTTCACCGCCGCGATGAACGAGTCGCTGGACTACGCGCAGGCCCACCCCGAGGAGGCCAGGGAGATCCTCAAGAGCTATACGAAGATCGCCCCCGAGGTGATCGCCCAGATCACGCTGCCCAAGTGGCCCGCGCAGGTCAACCGCGACTCCGTCCAGGCCATCGCGGACGCGGCCCTCGGCGACGGCGTGCTCAAGAACAAGGCCGACATCGCGGCGCTCCTGCCGTGAGCAGAACGATCTCCGGCGCCGCCTATGGCGCGGCCGGTCTGGCCGCGCTGCTGGCCGTGCTGGAGGCGGTGCCCCGGCTCGGCCTGGTGGACGCCCGGTTCCTGCCGCCCGCCTCGGAGATCCTGGCCGAACTCGGCGGGCTGCTGGCCACGCCCGAGCTGTGGATCGCGCTGGCCGAGACCCTGCGCGGCTGGGCGCTCGGTCTGGGCGTCGCGTTCGTGGCCGCGGTCGCGGTGGGCGTGGTCATCGACCTGATCCCCGGGCTGCGGGCCGCGTCCAACTCGACCATCGAGTTCCTGCGGCCGATCCCCTCGGTGGCGCTGATCCCGCTGGCCACCCTGCTGTTCGGCGCGTCCCTCGGCTCCACCCTGCTGCTGGTCGTGTACGCGGCCTTCTGGCAGGTCCTCATCCAGGTCCTGTACGGCGTCGCCGACGTGGACACCGTGGCCAGGGACACCGCCCGCTCGTACGGCCTGGGCCGGTGGTCCGTCATCCGGCACCTGGTGTGGCCGACCGCGTTGCCGTACATCATGACGGGGTTGCGGCTGGCGGCGGCGGTGGCCTTCATCCTGGCGATCACGGCGGAGCTGGTGATCGGCAGTCCCGGGCTCGGGCTGGAGATCCAGACCGCGCAGAGCGGCGGCGCGGTGCCGACCGTGTACGCGCTGGTAGTGCTGACCGGCCTGATCGGGATCGCGGTGAACGCCGGCGTCCGGATGCTGGAGCGGCGAGTTCTGGCCTGGCATCCCTCGGTGCGGGGAGCGACGCGGTGAGAGGGATCGTGCGGGTGTTCGGGCTGCCCGTGCTGCTGGTGCTCGCCTGGTGGGCGTACAGCGCGGTGGCGGACAACTTCTACGTGCCGGATCCGCTCCGGGTCGCCCAGGCCTTCGCCGACACCTGGTTCGGGCAGCGCCTGCTCGACGACGCGCTGCCGAGCGTCGGGCGGCTGGCGGCCGGATACGTGGTGGCCACCGTCATCGGGGTCGGGCTCGGCGTGCCGATCGGGCTGTCCACACGGCTGCGGGCCACGGCGGAGCCGGTGCTGGAGTTCTTCCGGGCGATCCCGCCGCCCGTGCTGGTCCCGCTGATCATGCTGCTGGTCGGTATCGACGACACCATGAAGGTGCTGGTCATCGTGTCCGGGTGCGTGTGGCCGATCCTGCTCAACACCGTCGAGGGCGTACGCGCTCTGGACGAGGTGCTGGCCGACACGTGCCGGATGTATGGCATCTCCCGCTGGCACCTGATCCTGCGGGGCGCCAGCCCGCAGATCATGGCCGGGCTCCGGCAGTCTCTCTCGGTCGGCATCATCCTCATGGTCATCAGCGAGATGTTCGCCAGCAGCAGCGGGCTGGGCTTCACGATCGTGCTGTTCCAGCGCGGCTTCCAGATCGCCGAGATGTGGAGCGGCATCCTCCTCCTCGGCCTGCTGGGCTTCGCGCTGTCCACGGCCTTCCGGTGGCTCGAACGCCGGATCCTGTTCTGGCATTGGAGCAACCGTGCTTGAAATCACCGGTTTGAAGAAGGAGTACGGCGGCCGGGAGGCGGTCAGGGATCTCACGTTCTCGCTGGACCGGGGTGAGCTGGTCTGCGTGGTCGGGCCGTCCGGCTGCGGCAAAACTACGCTGCTGCGCTGCGTCGCCGGGCTGCTGCCCGCCACCGCGGGCACGGTGTCCGTGGCGGGCGAGCGCGTCAGCGGGCCGCCGCCGAACATGGCGGTCGTCTTCCAGGAGTACGGGCGGAGTCTGTTTCCGTGGCTGACCGTGCGGGAGAACGTCGAGTTGCCGCTGAAGGAGCGCCGGATTGCCCGGATTTTCCGGGAGCGGCTGGTCTTCGATTCGCTGGCGGCGGTGGGTTTGGGCGATGTGCCGGGGGCGTATCCGTGGCAGCTGTCCGGTGGCATGCAGCAGCGGGTGGCGATCGCGCGGGCCATCGCGTACGAGCCGCAGGTGCTGCTCATGGATGAGCCGTTCGCGGCCGTGGACGCGCAGACCAGGGCGGAACTGGAGGATCTGATCCTGGCGCTGTGGCAGCGGCTGGGCACGACCACCTTGTTCGTGACGCATGACATCGATGAGGCCGTCTATCTGGGGCAGCGGGTGGTGGTGCTGTCCTCGTCGCCGACCGTGGTGCTGGAGGATCTCAAGATCGACCTACCGGCCGAGCGGGATCAGCTGACCACCCGGGCGCTGCCCCGGTTCGCGGACCTGCGCGGGCATGTGTACGCGCAGATCCAGCGGGCGAAGGGGGCGCGATGACCACGGTTCGCGAGGCGACGTTCGAGGTGCTGCGGCGGACCGGGCTGACCACGGTGTTCGCCAATCCGGGGTCGACCGAGGTGCCGCTGCTGGGCGGGTGGCCGGATGATCTCCGGTTCGTGCTGGCGTTGCATGAGGGGTCCGTGGTCGGGATGGCCACCGGCTGGGCGATCGCGCACGAGGCTCCGGCACTGGTGTTGCTGCACACGACGGCAGGGCTGGGGAACGCGGTCGGGGCACTGGCGACCGCGCGGGTGAACCGGGCGCCGCTCGTGGTCGTGGTCGGGCAGCAGGATCGGCGGCATCTGGCGTTGGAGCCGTTCCTGACCGGGCGGCTGGAGGGGCTGGCCGGGGACTATCCGGTCTGGACGAATCAGCCGGTGCGGGCGCAGGACGTTCCTGGGGCGATCGCGCGGGCCCGGCATGAGGCCGTGACCGGGCGGGGTCCCGCGCTGGTCATCGTGCCGATGGACGACTGGGACGCGCCCGCCGATGAGCTTCCGCCGGCGGCGCCCGCGGTGCTGGTGCGGGGAAGCGGGGTGGATGACGATGATCTCGTCCCGCTCGTGACGTTGCTGGCCGAGGCCGTGTCGCCGGTGCTCGTGGTCGGTGCGGGGGCCGATTCGGAGGCCGCGTGGGATGGTTTGGTGGGATTGGCCGAGTTGCTGGGGTGTCCGGTCTGGCAGGAGTCCTTTGGGGCTCGGGCCGGGTTTCCGCAGGATCATCCCCGGTTCGCGGGGATTCTGCCCGCTGATCGTACGCGGTTGCGGGTCGCGCTCTCGGCGCATGATGTCGTGCTGGCGGTGGGGGCTCCGGTGTTCCGGCAGTATCCGTACGAACCGGGTCCGCTGGTCGAACCGGGCACCAAAGTCGCGATCATCACCGACGACCCCGCCGAGGCCCACCGAAGCCCCGCCGCCTTCGCTCTCCTCGCCGACCCCGCCCGCGCCTGCGCCCGCCTCACTGCTCTGGTACGACCCGCATCTACCGAAATTTCGGACATGTTCCAGGGCTCGCGCACGTCCATGGCTGGGGAAGGGTGCACATTCGCTGCGGTCGACTCAAGCGGGCGGGGTGCGGCCGACTCGGGTACTTCGGATATGTCCCTAGCATCGTCCACCTCCATGGCCGGGGAAGCGCGCGCATCTGTAGCGGTCGACTCAAGTGGGCCGGGTGTGACCGACTTGGGCACGTTGGATATGTCCCAGGCATCGTCCTCGTCCATGGCTGGGGAAGGGCGCACATCCGCTGCGGTCGACTCAAGCGGGCGAGGTGCGGCCGACTCGGGCACGTCGGATATATCCCGGGCATCGCGCACGTCCATGGCCATGGAAGGGCGCACATCCGTCGCAGTCGGTTCAAGTGGGCCGAGTGTGTCGGATGCGGCTTTGGATGGTTTGTCTCCTGTGCCGTTGCGGGCCTCGCATGTGCTCCGGGAGTTGGCGAAACGGCTGCCGCCCGAGACGATCGTGGTCGAGGAGACCCCTTCGTCGCGGCCTGACCTGCATCGTTTGCTGCCCGCGCGCCGACCGCTGGGCTTCCTGTCGGCGGCGATGGGCGGGCTTGGATTCGCCCTTCCGGCGGCTGTCGGCCTGCGGATGGCGCTCCCGGACCGGCCGATCGTCGCGGTTGTCGGCGATGGGTCCGCCATTTACGGCATCCAGGCATTGTGGAGCGCCGCCCACTACCGGGTCGGCGCGCTCTTTGTCGTTCTCGCCAACGGCAGGTACGCCGTGCTGGACCGGCTGGCCGAACGCAGCGGGCGGGGCAAAGCGCCCTGGGTCCCGTTCGACGAGGTCAGCCTTGCCGGTCTGGCCAAGTCCTTTGGCTGCCAGGCGCGCCGGGTGACCGGCTACGACGCGCTGGTGGCGGCGCTGGACGAGATCGTGCCCACGCTGCACTCTCGGGAGGAGCCCCTGCTGCTCGACGTGGCCGTGGTTCCCGACACCGAATTCCACCCCTGACCCTGTGGAGGATCACATGTCGCTCATGGACCCCAAGATCTGGACCGGCCAAGTTTTCAGCGGTGGCTGGGCGAACTCCCGCGCGGGTGACGCGGCCGTCGTCGAGCCCGCCACCGGCCACGAGATCGGCCGGACCGGCATCGCGGACGCCGAGGACATCGCGGCGGCCGTGGCCGTGGCCAAGGCCGCGCAGCGAGAGTGGGCGGCCACCAACTTCGAGGAGCGCGCCGCCGTGCTCCGCCGGGCGGGCCACCTGTTCGAGCAGCACGCCGAGGACATCCACCATTGGATCATCCGGGAGGCCGGGTCGATCCCGCCCAAGGCGGGTGTGGAAACCCATGTCGCCTCGCAGGAGTGCTACGAGGCCGCCGCGCTCGCCTCGGCCCCGATCGGCGAGATCATCCCGACCGCCAAACGCCGGATGAGCCTGGCCCGGCGCATCCCGGTCGGCGTGGTCGGCGTGATCGCTCCGTTCAACTTCCCGCTCATCCTCGGCACCCGCTCGGTCGCCCCCGCGCTCGCGCTCGGCAACGCCGTCGTACTCAAACCCGATCCGCGCACCGCCGTCTGCGGCGGCGTCGCCATCGCCCGGGTCTTCGAGGAGGCGGGACTCCCGGCAGGCCTGCTGCACGTCCTGCCCGGCGGACCCGAAGCGGGCGAAGCCCTGGTCGCTCACCCCGACGTGCCGGTGATCTCGTTCACCGGCTCCACCGCCGCCGGACGCAAGGTCGGCGAAGCCTGCGGACGCCTGCTCAAGCGCGCCCACCTGGAACTGGGCGGCAACTCGGCGCTGATCGTGCTGGAGGACGCCGACCTGGACCTGGCCGCCTCCGCCGGAGCCTGGGGTTCCTTCCTGCACCAGGGCCAGATCTGCATGACCACCGGCCGCCACCTCGTGCACGCCTCGATCGCCGACGAGTACGTGGCCCGCCTCGCCGAGAAGGCCGACCACCTCCCGGTCGGCGACCCGGCCACCGAGCGCGTCGCCCTCGGCCCGCTGATCTCCGCCGGCCAGCGCGACAAGGTCCACGCCCTGGTCACCGGCAGCGTCGACGCCGGCGCCCGCCTGGCCGCCGGCGGCACCTACGAGGGCCTCTTCTACCGCCCGACCGTCCTCACCGGAGTCACCACCGACAGCCCCGCCTACGCCAACGAGGTCTTCGGCCCGGTCGCCCCCATCATGCCCTTCAGCACCCCCGACGAAGCCGCCGCCCTAGCCGGCAACAGCGAGTACGGCCTGTCCCTCGGCATCCTCAGCCGCGACGTCATGAAGGCCGTCGACCTGGCCGAACGCATCCCCTCCGGCATCGTCCACATCAACGACCAAACCGTAGACGACGAAGCCGTGGCCCCCTTCGGCGGCGTCGCCGCCTCCGGCACCGGCTCCCGCTTCGGCGGCGTCCACGCCAACGCCGACGCCTTCACCCACACCCAGTGGCTGACCATGCAGGGCGACATCGCCGGCTATCCGTTCTGACCGGCAGTTACCGGTCGGCCTTGGACTTGGGGCCGGTCGGCAGTCGATGGCGGGCTAGGTTCTGAGGCGTGGCCGCTGATCACGGGGTGGCCTCGCCTCCGGCCCATGGGTTGGTGAGAACCACTGCGCCGTTGCTGTCGTCCTGTGAGCGAAGATCGCGATGCCGCGGTCGTGTTCCTGCGGGTCGAAGTCGGTGATGGTGGTGCCGTCGTGGACTTCGCCCTGTTTGTACGTGGTGCCGGTGGCGTAGAGGGATCGTTCGGCGACGGTGGTCGTACCGGCGTCGACGTGGGCGAGGATGCCGATGTTTCTGGACAGCACGGCCGTGGCCTTCCTCGGCTAGCAAGGGGATCTCAAGCGGAAAGAATGGCGCGATCAGGAGAGCCGAAGCCGGGCGTACGACGACACGAGGAGCAGGTCATGCCGTTTGCATGGTGTCCTCCTCCCAGGAGCGTGCCTTGGCGGAAGGGGCTGGCCAGCGACACGCCCGGAAGGCGAACCGATTTTCGGAAAAGGGCCATCCCGCCGTGGGATGGCCCTGAGAGTTACGCGTCGCCCTCGCAGTTGGTCTCCGACTCGGCCGAGCAGAAGTCGGTGCCGTCATTGCCATTGGCGCTGTCGTTGCCGGCCCCGCCCACGAGGATGTCGCTGCCCCCGTTGCCGAAGATGAAGTCGGTGCCGTCGTCCCCGAAGACGGTGTCACGGGCCGAGCCCCCGAAGAAGATGTCGACGCTTCCGTTCAGGAAGACCTTGGACGGCAGTGCCGTCTCGTTGGCGACCCTGTCGCTGCCGTTCCCCGTGGAGATCTGGAGGTTGGTGATTCCCTCACCGGGGCAGCGCACGGTGTTGGCGTCGAGCTTCACGCAGCCGGAGTTCGCCGTGAGGTTGTCCTTGGAGTTCCTGACGACGATGAATCGGCCATCGACACTCACGGTGACGTCGTTGTCGACGTCGCTCGCGCTGACGATGAGCTTGCCGCCACCGGCGAGTGACACCCCGGTGGTGGCGTGCGCCGGGGTGGCGCTGAGCACCGTCAGGGGAAGGGCAAGCAGCCCCACCGACAGCGCCAACGCGCGCTTGGCGGACATGGAAATGTTCATGATGAATCTCCTGTGCGTGATAGTTGAAAGTTTGGCTACCTTGGTCGCGGTCGCCCGCGCGAGGCCGGAAAGGCTCGTGGCGACACACGCTCACGCCGTCGGTGAGGGTGGATCCCCATCAATGGCGGGTCGCTTGGTTTGTGTCCTTCTGTAAAGAGAGTCGCGTCTGCGGGCCATGGGCGAATCGGTAGTTCTTACCGAGTTAGCGTCGCGGGCGAAGGTACGCAGTCGCCGGTCTCACGACATCCAGCGGCAGCGGTGCTCCGGGCACCCCGCCGTGTACTTCGCACCGGTCCCTTGAAGACAAAGCCTGATCGCAGCCACGGACGTGTCGAACGCGTTTGCGCTGGCCAAAGGGCGGGGCGGAGCCTTCGGGGTGGGTGGTCCTCACGGATGGGTGTCCGCGTTTGCGCTGGCCGAAGGGCGGGGCGGAGCCCTGGGGGTGGGTGGTCCTTACGGATGTGGTGTCCGGGTTTGCGCTGGCCGAAGGGCGGGGCGGAGCCCCCGGAGCGGGCAACCCCCGGGGGGCGGGGCGCAGCCCCGGAAACAAATCAAGG
>NZ_BLAE01000024.1:25038-152238 GCF_009687865.1 Acrocarpospora macrocephala | reverse complement strand
CCGGACGATTCCGACGCTGAACCGAACCGGCACGAGCACGCCAC
Source organism: Acrocarpospora macrocephala (assembly GCF_009687865.1). Taxonomy (GTDB): domain Bacteria; phylum Actinomycetota; class Actinomycetes; order Streptosporangiales; family Streptosporangiaceae; genus Acrocarpospora; species Acrocarpospora macrocephala. Next base: position 152,194 of record NZ_BLAE01000024.1, on the reverse strand, counting down.
CCACCCAGGCCGGGAACCACCCGGGCCGGCTCTGTGTGCCGGCTCTGCGTGTCGACTTTGCGTGTCGACTTTGCGTGCCGACTCTGCGTGCCGACTCTGCGTGCCGACTCTGCGTGCCGACTCTGCGTGCCGACTCTGCGTGCCGACTCTGCGTGCCGACTTTGCGTGTCGACTCTCGTTTGGTCGGTGCCGGCTTCGTCGGGTTCTTCGGCGGTGACAAGCCATGGTCGAGGAGCTAGGAGCGGGTGGCGGTGGTCCAGGAGGCGTACAGGTCGGCGTAGACGCCGGGGTCGTTGACGAGGGCGGTGTGTGGGCCGCGCTGGACGATTCGGCCGTGCTCGAAGACGATGATCTCGTCGGCGGCCTCGGCGGTGGAGAGGCGGTGCGCGATCGAGATCGCGGTGCGGCCTCGGGTGACGCCGTCCAGTGCCCTGGCCAGGCGGACCTCGGTGGCCGGGTCCACGGCGGAGGTGGCCTCGTCCAGCAGGAGCAGGTCGGGGTCGGCCAGGTAGGCGCGGGCCAGGGCGACCAGTTGCCGTTCCCCCGCCGAGAGCGACTCGCCGCGCTGGCCGACCGGGGTCTGAAGGCCCTGTGCGAGGCCCTCCAGCCAGTCGGCCAGGCCGAGTTCGGTGAGGGCGGTGGTCAGTTCCCCGTCGGTGGCGTCGGGGCGGCCGTACCGGATGTTCTCGGCGAGGGTGGAGTCGAACAGGAAGCCGTCCTGCGGGACCATCACGATCCGCTCGCGCAGCGAGGAGAACCTGATGCCGCGCAGGTCCACGCCGTCCAGCAGGATCCGGCCAGAGCCGGGGTCCATCAGGCGGGTGAGCAGCTTGGCGAAGGTGGTCTTGCCTGAGCCGGTCTCGCCGACGACGGCGATCCTGCTCCTGGGCGGGATCTCGGCGGAGACCTCGCGCAGCACGGGCGGGCCGTCCGGGTAGGCGAAGTCGACGTTGTCGAAGGTGACCGAGATCGGGCCGCGCGGCAGGATCGCGCCGTCGGCTGGGTCGGCCACGTCGGCGGGGGTGTCGAGCACGCCGAGGATGCGCCGCCAGCCGGCGATCGCGTTCTGCGCCTCGTTCAGGACCTCGGTGCCCATCTGCAGCGGCATGATGAACAGGGTGATCAGGAACAGGAAGGCGAGCAGTTCGCCGGCCGTGATCGTCTTGTCGGCGCCCAGGACGACGCCGAGCAGCACCACCCCGGCGATGGCGAAGGAGGCCACCAGCTCGGTGACCGGGAAGGTCAGGCCGATGATCCGCTGAGCCCGGATCTGCGCCTTGCGCTGGGCGTTGATCGCGGTGTCGATGCGGTCCGAGGTGCGGTCCTCCGAGCCGTACGCGCGAATGACGGCGCTGCCCACGACCGACTCGCTGACCCCGGCCAGCACGTCGCCGGTGCGCTCGCGTACCGTCGTGTAGCCGCGCGCGACCAGCCGCTGGAAGCGCGGCAGCGCCAGCACCACCGGCAGGAAGCAGCCCCAGACCACCAGGGTGAGCTGCCAGGAGTAGACGGCCATCAGCACGGTGGCGATGCCCAGCTGGCCCACCGCCAGGATGATCATCAGGCCGCCCCACTGCATGAACGTGCTGATCTGGTCCACGTCGCCGGTCACCCGGGAGACCAGGGCGCCACGCCGCTCGGTGTTCTGGGTGAGCACCGACAGGTCGTGCACGTGCCGGAAGCCCTTGCCGCGCAGGGTGGCCAGGCCGGACTCGGTGGCCCGGTAGAGGCGCACGTTCATGAGGTAGGAGCACAGCGCGGTGAGCAGGACGGCCGCGGCGCAGGCGAGCAGCGCGTTCCGGATGAACGGGAGGTCGGGGGTGGCCTTGGCCAGCCCTTCGTCGATCACCTGCTGCACCGCGATCGGGACGATGATCTTCCCGACGGTCGCCAGGACGGCCAGCACGAGCGTGCCGGCCAGCCCGCGCTTGAACTCCGGCGAGAGCCGGAATCCCTGCCGGACCGTCTCGACGGCGGATCGCTCCAGCGCTTGCATCGTCACGCGACAGCCTCCTCTTCCAGGGCGGCCCGCTCGGCCTCTTCCCGCTCGTACGCGGTGACCAGGTTGCGGTAACCCTCGCACCGATCCAGCAACTGCTCGTGGGTGCCGTGGTCGGCGACCACGCCCTGCTCCAGGTAGATCACGTCGTCGGCCAGCGCGATCGTGGCCATCCGGTAGGCGACCACGATCACGGTGGAGGCCTGCTCCCGCAGGCCGACCAGGATGCGCTTCTCCACCTGCGGGTCCACGCTGGACGTGGCGTCGTCCAGGATCAGCAGCCGGGGCTGCCTGGCCAGCGCCCTGGCCAGCGCCAGCCGCTGCCGCTGCCCGCCGGACAGGGTCGCGCCGCGCTCGCCGACGCGGGTGTCGAGGCTGTCGGGGAGCGCGCTCACGAAGCCGTCGGCCTGGGCCAGCCGCAGCGCCGCCCAGACCCGCTCGTCCGGCAGGTCCGCGCCGAGGGTCACGTTGCCGCGCACGGAGTCGTCGAACAGGAACGTCTGCTGCGGCACCAGCGACACGCTGGCCGCCACCCCGCCGCGCACCACGTCCCTGAGGTTGGTCCCGTCGACCGCGACCACCCCCTCGTCGGGGTCGATCAGCCGGGACAGCAGCAGGGTCAGGGTGGACTTGCCCGCCCCGGTCTGGCCGACCAGGGCGACCGTGCGGCCTGGAGCCGCCTGGAAACTGACGCCGCGTAATACCGGCGCGCCGGGGTCGTAGCCGTAGGTCACGCCGGTGGCCTCGATCCTGGCGGGGGCGTCGCCGGGGAGCACGGCTGTGCCGTACTCCAGGGAGCCGGTCGCGTCCAGGACATCCTGGACGCGGGTCCAGCCGACGACGCTGCGCGGGAGCTCGGCCAGCACCCAGCCGAGCGCCCTGATCGGGAAGGCCAGCAGCGTGAACAGGTAGGCGACCTGGATCAGCTCGCCGGAGGTGACATCCTGGCTTCCCAGCCGGTACGCGCCGGCCAGCAGCACCGCCAGCACGCCCAGCGTGGGCAGCGCCTCCAGGAGCGGGTCGAACAGGCCGCGGATCCGGCCCACCGCGATGTTGGCGTCGCGCAGCTCGTCGGCTCTGGCCTGGAAGCGCACGGTCTCGGCGTCCTCGCGGCCGAGGGTCTTGACCACGAGCGCGCCGTCGAAGCTCTCGTGGGCGACCTCGCTGACCGCGGCGCGCAGCTCCTGAGCGCGGGTGGCGAGCGGGGAGAGCCGCCGCTGGTAGACCAGGTTCAGTAGGGCGATCGCTGGAAATATCAGGAAACCGACGATGGCCAGCACCGGGTCGGTGATCACGATCGCGACGGCGGCGGCGATCAGCATGACGACCACGCCGACGGCCATCGGGAGCGGGGCCAGCGGGCCCCAGGCCGCCTCGGCGTCGGAGCTGGCGATGGAGAGCAGCTGGCCGGTGGGGTGGCGGTGGTGCCAGGCGAGTGGGAGGCGCAGGTACTGCCTTGTGGCCGCGCGGCGGGAGCGGGCCTGCATGCGGAACTGCATGATGCCGGCCAGGATGCGGCGGCCCATCACGCCGAGTGCTTTGAACAGGGCGGTGCCGATGATGAGCAGGGTGGCGGTGGCCAGCGCGCCTTCCGGGGCGCCGCCCTGGAAGGCCGGGATGACCGCGTGCTCGGTGGCCCAGCCGAGGGCCCAGGCGGACAGCACGGTCATCACGCCGTAGACGGCGCTGGAGAGCACGGCCGCGAGGAAGATGGACGGTTCGGCGCGGATCGCGTGACCGATGACCTTGAACCCCTGGCGCATGACTGTGGATGAGACCTTTGTCGGCACGCGGGGTCCTCTCGATCGGGTGGCTGCCAAGGAATGACAGTACATAAGGGGACAGACATCCTGGATCAGCCCATTGGCCGACACGAAGGCAGGTCGTTGGTCCTAAGCATTGAAAATTGCCGCGATCTGTCGGAATATTCCCGAACTTCCCCGATCGTTCGTTCGAATCCGTCATTGCCGTGGTTCTCCCACCCACCCAGCCCGTTGTTTCACCTCGGGCTCCGCCCGACCCCGTTGTTTCACCTCGGGCTCCGCCCGGCCCCGCCAGTGCCGTGATTGCCGTCACGATGCCAGACCCGGGAGCCCAGTGGTTCTCCTACCCAGCCCGTTTTTCGCCTCGGGCTCCGCCCGGCCCTGGCATTGCCGTGATCGCCGTCACGAAGTCACACCTGGGAGTCCAGTGGTTGTCCTATTTCCCGGGCTCCGGCCGCCCGCGCTAGAACGCCGCTCGGTCTAGGCTTGAGGGGTGACCCAGGTGACGCAGGAAACCCACGCGCGTGCCGAACGCCGTGCGCTCAGCGATCTGTTCGTTCGGCTCGGACCCGGCGCGCCGACCCTCTGTGAGGGCTGGACCACCGCCGATCTGGCCGCCCACCTGGTGGTCCGGGAGCGGCGCGTGGATGCCTCGGCGGGTATCGCGGTGAAGTTCCTGGCGCCGTATACGAGATCGGTGCAGAACCAGCTGGCCGCGCGGCCCTACCCCGAGGTCGTGGGCATGTTCCGGGAGGGGCCGCCGCGGTGGACGCCGTATGGGCTGGTTCCGGGCCTGGACGCGCTGGTCAACACCGTCGAGTTCTTGATCCACCATGAGGATGTGCGCCGGGCGCAGCCCGGCTGGGAGCCGCGTGTGCTGCCCGCGGATCTGGACGACATGCTGTGGCGGCGGCTCAGGACGGGTGGGAGGTTGTTCTTCCGCAAGTCACCCGTCGGGGTGGTGCTGCGCCGGGCGGACACCGATGACAAGGCCGGGGCGAAGATGGCGGAACCGGCCGTGGTGGTGACCGGCGAGGCCCAGGAGTTGCTGCTGTTCGCCTTCGGCCGTCAGGATCATGCCCGGGTCACGCTCGATGGCGACCCTGACGCGGTGGACCGGCTCATGAAAGCTCCGCTGGGCATGTAGCCACGCGCGACCGGAACGGAGCTCAGCGGCTTTGCGGTAGTCGACCCATTCCGTACGGGCACGTAGCCACGCGCGACCGGAATCCCAGGTGGGTCACGAAGGGTCGCCTGAGCCAATCGACCTTGTGTGCTCGATGGCCTGGTCGAGTCGTGACATGGTCCGTGTCACGAATTGGTCCACGAGATGCGCCATACATGCCTTATGCTATAGCAATGGAACCGTTCGGGCTCTATCAAAACGAGATCTACTTCAACGGATTGCGGGGCGTTGTCCCGGCGTATCCGATGTCCTTCGCTGAGCTGGAAGAACGTGCTGAGGCCGTGCTACCGCCCTCGGTGTGGTCGTACGTCGCGGGCGGCGCCGGTGACGAGCACACCCAGCGCGCGAACGTCGCCGCGTTCGGCCGGTGGGGGCTGATCCCGCGGATGTTCGTCGGCGCCGCGCGGCGCGACCTGACCATCGAGCTGTTCGGGCGAACGCTGCCCTCGCCGCTGTTCCTGGCGCCGATCGGCGTCATCGGCCTGTGCGCGCAGGACGGTCACGGCGATCTGGCCACCGCCCGCGCCGCGGCCCGCACCGGCGTCCCGATGGTGGCCTCGACGCTCTCGGTGGACCCGCTGGAGGACGTCGCCGCCGAGTTCGGCGACACGCCCGGCTACTTCCAGTTGTACACGCCGACCGACCGAGAGCTCGCCGAGAGCCTCGTCCATCGGGCGGAGAAAGCCGGGTTCGCCGGGATTGTCGTCACGCTCGACACCTGGATCACCGGCTGGCGCCCGCGCGACCTGCGGACCTCGAACTTCCCGCAGTTGCGCGGCCACTGCCTGACAAACTATCTCGGGGATCCGGTGTTCCGGTCGCGGCTGGACCGGACCCCGGAGGAAGACCCCCAGGGCGCGATCCTGCGCTGGGCGCAGGTGTTCGGCAACCCTCTCACTTGGGACGATCTGCCTTGGTTGCGGTCGATCACCACGCTCCCGCTGCTGGTGAAGGGCATCTGCCATCCGGACGACGTACGACGGGCGAAGGACGGCGGGGTGGACGGCGTCTACTGCTCCAACCACGGCGGACGCCAGGCCAACGGCGGTCTGCCGGCGCTGGACTGCCTGCCGGGCGTCGTCGAGGCGGCGGACGGGTTGCCGGTGCTGTTCGACTCCGGCGTACGCAGCGGCGTCGACATCGTCAAGGCGCTGGCGCTCGGGGCGACCGCGGTCGGCGTCGGGCGTCCGTACGCGTACGGGCTCGCGCTCGGCGGCGTCGACGGGGCCGTCCACGTGCTGCGCTCGCTGCTCGCCGAGGCCGACCTGACGATGGCGGTGGACGGCTACCCCACGATCGCCGACCTGACGCCGGACGCGCTTCGGCCGACGACAGGATAAGCGGCCCAAAGGGTCCCGACGGGCTGCGCTCGACGCCGGCCAAGAAGGGTCAGGCGGGTCCGAAAACGCGGATCGCGTCCGGCGGGAGCTCGACGATCAGCTCGGAGCCGTGGTCGACGGGCGCCAGGGTCCGGACCACCAGCTCGCGCTCCCCGAGATCCGCCACGTATCGGTAGTGGTCGCCGAGGAAGGCCCGCGAGCGGACCTTGACCGTGACCACATTGACCGCGTCCGCGGGAGCGCCGCTCGGCGGGTGCACCACGATGCGCTCCGGGCGGACGGTGAGCCGCACGTCGCCATCGAGGCCCGCACCGGCCGGAACGACGAGCGGGCGGACCAGGCCGTCCAGCCGCACCCGCGCGGTGCCGTCCGCGCCCGGCACGGCTCGCCCCGCGAGGACGTTCACGGTCCCCACGAAGTCGGCGACGAACACATCGGCCGGCTCCTGGTAGATCTCCTCCGGGGTGCCGATCTGCCGGACCCGGCCCTGGTCCATGACCATGATCCGGTCGCTCATCGAGAGCGCCTCGTGCTGGTCGTGCGTCACGAACACGGTGGTGACGCCGATCCGCCGCTGCAGGGCGCGCAGCCACTCCCGGGCGCGCTCCCGCAGCTTGGCGTCCAGGTTGGAGAACGGCTCGTCCAGCAACAGCAGGTCGGGCGGGTGCGCCAGCGCGCGGGCCAGTGCCACGCGCTGCTGCTGCCCGCCGCTGAGCTCGTGCGGGTAGCGCTGCTCCAGGTGGTCCAGTTCCACGAGCTCAAGCACCTCCCGGACCCGGGCCGCCCGGGCCGAGCGCTTCTCCTTGCGGAGCTTGAGCGGGTACGCGACGTTGTCGTGCACCGACAGATGCGGCCAGACGGCGTAGGACTGGAACACCACGCCGCAGTTGCGGCGCTCGGGCGCCACGTCGATCCGGCCACCGTCGAACACCACCCGGTCGCCGAAGGTGATGGTCCCGCGGTCGGGCGAGTGCAGACCGGCGATCGACCACAGCGTCGTCGACTTGCCGCAACCGCTGGGACCGAGCAGCGTGAACAACTCGCCGTCCCGCACGCGCAGGTCGAGGTCGTGGAGCACGACGTTGGCACCGAAGCTCTTGGCGACCTTGGTCAAGGTCAGATCAGGCATGTGCCCGCACCCCCAGGAAGATTCGCCCGGCACCGAGCACCGCGAGGGTGATGGCCATCTGGATCACCCCGAAGGCGGCGACGGCGCCGCCGGTGCTCGTCGCCGCGAGTTGCAGCATGGTCAGACCCATGACCGGTGTCCGGTCGGTGACGAGGAAAACGGCGGGGTCGGCGTCGTTCAGCATCGACACGAACAGCAGGATGAAGCACGCGGCCATGGCGGGGGCGCTCAGCCGGAGCGCGACGCTCACCGAGGCCCGCCACCAGGTGGCCCCGGACGTACGGGCGGCGCGAACGAGGTCCTCCCCGATCGCGACCAGCGCCGGATAGAACACGCCATAGCCGAGCGCGAGGCTGCGCACGGCGAACGCGAGTCCGATCCCCCACAGGCTGCCGCGGACGGCGCCGCTCGGGTCGAGGATCGCGAACGACCAGAAGAACGCCATGCCCGTCACGAGTCCGGGCATCATCCGGGGCCACACCACCGCCTGCTGCAGCGATCCGCGGAACCGGAAGGCGGAGCGGTGGGCGACCACCGAGACGACGGCGATGGCCGCCGTCGCCAGCAGCCCGCCCACCCCGGCGATGAGCAGGCTGTTCACGATCGATTCCGACCAGATCGGATGGTCGGCGATGGCCTGGAAGTTCGCGGTGGTCAGCACGGACCACGGCGTGACGTACGGGGTGAGGATGGTGGTGAAGGCCGACATCACGACACCGGCCAGCGGGACGGCGACGAGCACCCCCAGCGCGGTGGCGAGCACGGCCGCCAGCGACCACCGGACCGGTCCGAGGTCCACCACCCGCATCGCGGTGGCTTTTCCGGTGACCGTCGTGTACCGGGAGGCGTCTCCGACGAGCCGGTTGCGAAGGACGAGGAGCCCGGAGACGCAGACGAGGAGGAAGACCGCGCCGGCGGACACGAGTCCCTGGTTCGGCGGCGCCGCGTTGATCCAGTTGCCGTACAGATAGGTCGAAACGAACGTGATGTCGTTGGAGAACCCCAGGATCAGCGGCAGGCCCAGCACCTCGAAGGAGATCGCGAAGACGAGCAGCGCGGAGTTGAGGACGGCCGGCCGCAGCAGGGGCACGGTCACCGAGACCAGCGCCCGCAGTGGACGCGCGCCCGCGCTGCGCGCCGCGTCCTCCAGCGCGGGGTCGACGGCGAGCACGGTGGTGCGGCAGAAGAGGAACACGGTCGGCGCGGCCACGGTGGTCGCCACCAGCGCCATGCCCGGCAGCGTGTACAGGTCGACCGGGAACCGGAGCACCGTGTTGACCTCAAGCCAGGAACTGACGTACCCCGACGGTGCCCACATCGCCATCCAGCCGACGATGAGCACGAGTCCGGGGAGCATGACCGGAAGGATGAGGACACCGGCGAAGAGCCGGCGGAACGGCATGTTGGTACGGGTCAGGAGCACGGCCGCACCCACGCCGAACGGCACGGACGTCACTGTCGTGAGGGCGGCGAAGGTGGCGCTGTTTCCCACCGCGCCCCACCAGGCGGAGTCCGTCACGAGGTCGCGGAAGTTGCCGAGCGTGAGGTGACCGCCGGATCGGTAGAGCGGCGTCGACCACAGCGACGCGAGGGCGATCGGCACCACGGGGCCGACGACCACGACCAGGGTCGCGGCCCAGATCAGGTAGTGACTGGCGGTCGTCGGAACGGATAGGCGGATGCGGCCGGACCCTGAAGCCGCCGCCCCGGGCCTCGGCGCGGCCGTGACCGTCATCGGCCGAATGCCTTGTTGAAGCGGGCGACGATCTGGTCGCGCTCGTCGGCGAGCTTCGGTGCGAACGTTGCGATGATCAGGTTGTCCTCGCCGACCGCGGCCTTGACCTGGGGCAGGCCGAAGTCGCACGTCACCCCGTCGCGGTAGGGCGTGAAACCGCCCTGGCACGCGGCCTCCTGGCCCTCGACCGACAGCAGCCAGTTGACGAAGACCTTGGCCGCGTTCGGGTGCCCGGCCTTGGCGGTCACCCCGATGGCGCGCGGCAGCAACGGCGTCCCGTCCTTGAGGTAGCTGTAGTTCACGACCTTGGCGACGTCGCCGGTGATGAACGCCCGGACGTTGCCGGAGACGAAGAACTCCGCGGCGTACTGGCCCTGGGCGAGCTTGGTCACCAGCGGACCGTTGCTCGACTCCACCGCGGCGTGGGCGCCGATCTTCTCGAGCGTGTCCCACCCGGCCTCGCCGTACTTGCCGAGATACGCGCTGGTGGCTCCGAATTGGATGACGTTGCTGATGTCGGTCGTCCCGATCTTCCCGTCGAGCTGCCGGGCCATCGCCGCCAGCTCCACCATCGTGGTGGGCTGCTTCGCTTCGGGGAGCAGCGCCTTGTTGAACACCGCGATGACCGGATCCACCGACATGGCGTAGACGCCCGGGCCCAGCACCGCGTGGCCGGGCAGGTTCGGCGTGTTCGGATCGGTGTAGTCCTCGATGTTGCCGTTCCGGATGAAGGACAGCCAGCCCACCGCGTCGCTGCTCATGATCACGTCGGCCGACGAGGTCCCCGACGCCGCCTCGGTCTCGTAACGCTGGAACATCTCCTGGTTGCCGAGCGCGAGGCTCCGGAGCGTGATGCCGGGGTACGCCTTCTCGAAGGCCTTCACGACCGGCGCCATCTGCTGCTCTTCGGCGTTGGTGTAGAGCAGGACCTCGCCCTCGGCACGCGCTGCCTTGAGGGTGGCGTCATCCACGGGGGTGACCGCCGAGGCCCGCCCGACGTTCGCCGTCGCCGTGGGCGTCGTGGCGGCGGTATCACCGGCCGAACTGCCGCACGCCGCGAGAGTCAGGGTGGCGGCGAGCGCGAGGGGCGGAAATGCGGTCCTTCTCATGGTGTTCCTCGGGTTCTTTCGACGGCGGCGTCGCCGGGTCGGACTCGGAGGACCGTGCAGGCAGCTGATCACGGTCGGCTCACTGGGGCACTCGCCATCTTGTGAATGCTATTGCAAAACTGTCAATAGTTGCAGACAGCTTTTGCCATGGAACTTTCCGGCGGTGAACCCAGGCAGTGATGGCGACACGGCGTGTCGGCGTGGTGACGATGCGCGCCGGCGTGGCGACACGATTCCTGGGCGCAGCGCCCCGTCGTCAGCTGCGTATCCCGAGCAGGTGCGCCCGCCGGTCAGTCGACCGCCCGGGCCGCGGCTCGGCCGGCCACCCGGCCGGAAAAGAGGCAACCACCGAGGAACGTGCCCTCGAGCGCGTTGTAGCCCATCATCCCGCCACCACCGAACCCGTTGACCTCACCCGCGGCGTAGAGCCCCGGGAGCGGGCCGCCGTCGGCACGCAGGCATCGGCCGTCGAGGTCGGACTCGAGACCACCGAGCGTCTTACGCGACAGGATGTGGAGCCGCACGGCGATCAGCGGCCCGGCCTTCGGATCGAGCAGCTTGTGCGGGGTCGCCACCCGGCTCAGCTTGTCGCCGCGGTAGTTGCGCGCGCCGCGGATCGCGGTCACCTGCGCGTCCTTGGTGAACGCGTTGTCGATCTCACGGTCGCGCGCCTCGACGAGGGATCGGAGCGTGGACTCCTTGATCTCCGGCGCATCCGGGCCGGCGAGCTCGTTCATGCCCGCGACCAGCTCGGTGAGGTCGCCGGCGACGACGAAGTCCGCACCGTGCCGCTTGAACGCCTCCACCGGGGCCGGCGCCCCACCTCTGACGCGCGACAGGACGAGCTTGATGTCCTTGCCGGTGAGGTCGGGATTCTGCTCAGACCCGGAGAGCGCGAACTCCTTCTCGATGATTTTCTGGGTGAGCACGAACCACGAGTAGTCGTAGCCCGTCAGCCGCAGGTGACGGAGGGTTCCCAAGGTGTCGAAGCCCGGGAAGTACGGTGCGGGCAGCCGCTTGCCGGTGGCGTCGAGCCAGAGCGACGAGGGGCCAGGGAGGATGCGAATGCCGTGGTTGTCCCAGATCGGGTCCCAGTTGCGCAGACCCTCGACGTAGTGCCACATCCGGTCCGGGTTGATGACCCGGGCGCCGGCCGCCTCGGTGATCCCCAGCATCCGGCCGTCCACGTGCGCCGGCACCCCGGCCACCATCGTCCGCGGCGGCGCCCCCAGCCGGGCCGGCCAGACCTTGCGGACCAGGTCGTGGTCGCCCCCGATGCCACCACTGGTGACGATCACGGCCTGGGCCCGCAGCTCGAAGTCGCCGATGGCGAGGCGCGACGTCGGGCGGCCTCGGTCCGCGGCCGTGGGCTCGAGCACCTGTCCGCGCACCCCGGCGACCGCGCCGCCCTCGACGACGAGACCGTCGACCCGGTGGCGGAACGCGAAGCGGATCCGTCCGCTGCCGGAATGGGCGCGCACGCGTCGCTCGAAGGGCGCGACCACACCGGGCCCGGTCCCCCACGTGAGGTGGAAGCGCGGGACCGAGTTGCCGTGGCCGTCGGCGCGGCCGTCGCCGCGCTCGGCCCAGCCCACCAGCGGGAAGACCCGGTGCCCCATGGCACGGAGCCAGGCACGCTTCTCACCGGCGGCGAAGTCGACGTACGCCTCGGCCCACGCCCGGGGCCAGCGGTCCTCCTCGCGGTCGAACTGCGCGCTGCCGAGCCAGTCCTGCCAGGCCAGCTCGCGCGAGTCCTTGATGCCCATCCGGCGCTGCTCGGGGCTGTCCACGAAGAAGAGCCCGCCCAGGCTCCAGAACGCCTGACCCCCTAGCGACTGCTCCCCCTCCTGCTCGACCAGCACGACCGATCGACCGGCGTCGGCGGCCTCGGCGGCCGCCACCAGGCCGGCGAGGCCCGCCCCGACGACGATGATGTCGGCGTCAGCCACGGCTCACGCCCGGAGTCGTGGCCGGCACGCGGAGCACGGCGAGGGGGACATGGTGCTGGCCGGCGTGCATGTCGCGGTCCCGCAGCGATCCCTGTGAGACGGGTCGCGGGAACGAGATCTTGACGACGTTGAGCGACGGAATCCGGAACACCTGGATCGTGCCGGCGTCGACGCGGTAGAGGTCGGCGATCACCCGCTCGTTGAGGAACGCCTCGTCCGCCACGATCCGGTAGCCGTCCGCATCCCGCATGAACAGCTCCATCGTCACCCAGAAGGGGCCGGCGTTCTTGGACCGGACCTCGAGTGCGAGGTCACCGACGGTGCTCGGGGGCGCCACAGGAGGCGCCGTGCTGTCAGCCATGGTGGTTGTTGTCTCCGTGTTCGATGCGGAACATGCCGGTGGGCGTGATGCTGTCGACGACGTGGTTGAGCACGAATTCGTAGGCCGGGCCCCGCTCGACCTCCGCCGGCGAGGACGCGAAGGCGAGGCTGGGCAGGTAGTGCATCTCGGGCGTCGGCAGATGCAGCATCAGCGGGTTGGCGAGCTTCGCCACCGCCGTGGCGGTGGCCTGGTCCGGGGCGTTGACGAGGAGCATCACGCCCACCTCCCGCGGCGGGCTGGTGTCGAACTCGAGGTCGTCCAGCACCGCGTTGTGGCCGTAGAGGCGAAGGTCGAAGGCATACTCGTCGTCCGCGAGTCCCAGGGTCTGACTCACCCACCGCCGCAGATGCGCGCGCAGGAGGTCCGCCCAGGACTCGATGTCCGCGAGAATGAGCGGATCGCGGACGGCGGTGAAGGACATGGTCTCGTAGCCGGTGACCCGGGCGCCCTCCAGTTTGACGGTGTGCTGGTCGGCGGTGTGGAACCGCGACCCCTCGACCCGGACCGTGCGGTCGTCCACGGCGCCGTAGGTCGCCGCACGCACGTCCAGGGTTCCGGCGGGCTCACGCATCTCGAACGGGTTGACCGTCTCGTACAGCATGTGGGCGGCGACCGTGTACGGCGTGCACGCGTTGCCCGGGTCGAGCGGCTCGATCGTGAACCCGCCCGCGTCGATCGTGGTGTGCACCCCGCCCGCGCGCGGGTTGACGGTGCACTGGCCGCCGCACTCGACGATCTTGGCGGCGTGCCAGCTGGGTCCGGCCGACATCCCCTTCATCAGCGGGTACGCCGCCGCCACCGCCGTGTCGGTCGCGCGGCCCGCGAGCACGACCTGGGCACCCGCCGCGAGCGCCTCGACGATCGGTTCGTGTCCCATCATCCCGACGATGTGGGTGCAGCTCTCCAGCGTCTCGGCCCGGATCCCGCCCAGGGGCGGCAGCGGGTGGATCCGGCCGGCGTCGAGGTGTTCCTTGAGGTCGGCCGGGTTCTGCTCGCTGTAGATCCGCGCGACCTTGAGGTCCAGGCCGTCCTCCGCCATGATCTCGGTGACCATCCCGGCGACCCAGTCGACGCCGCTGTCGGTGCCGCTGGTGCCGCACGAGCCGATGATCAAAGGCGCCGCCGCGCGGGCCGCCGCCCTGAGCAGGCTGCGCAGGTCGCGGGCCACCGCCTTCGCGGTGGTTTTCGCCGTCGCCGACCCGAGGTAGTACGGACCGGAGTCGGTGGACCCGCCGTCCACGGTGATCACGTCGACGCCGAGGGCCAGCCCGCGCTCGATCGTGGCCTCGTCCCATCCGGCGCCGAGCATGCCGACGGGCGTCATGATCCGGACGGAGTCGACCGGTGTGTTGTCCATGGTTCGCTTCCTTTCGATGGTTGGCGTCCTCGCTCATGCCCGTACCGCCGCGCGCCGCATGACGTCCGGACGGGTGACCGCGAACCGGGGAGCGCCCTTGAGCGAGGCCACCAGCTCGGCGGCGCCCTCGAGCCCCGCGGCCCGGCGGGCCTCGGCCGACTGGCCGGCCAGGTGGGAGTACACGACGATCCCGTCGACGTCCCGCAGCGGACTGTCGGGGGGCAGCGGCTCGGCGCACACGACGTCCAGCGCCGCCCCGGCGATCACACCGGCGCGCACGGCGTCGACGAGCGCCTGTTCGTCCACGATCGGCCCCCGCGCGGTGTTCACGAGCACGGCGCCAGGCTTCATCCGGCGGAACGCCGCGGCGTCGAGGAGGCTCCGGGTCCGTTCGGTGAGCGCCGTGTGGACGGAGACGTAGTCGGAGGCGGCCAGGAGCTCGTCGAGTTCGACGAAGCGCACGGACTCGCCGGACCGCTCGCTGACGGGCACGCTCGTCCTGCAGAGCACCGACATGCCGAACGCGCTCGCGAGCGGGACGACCGCCCGGGCGACTGCGCCGTACCCGATCAGGCCGAGCGTCGCACCCCGCAGCTCACGCCCGTCCTCGCGCGGCCACGCCCCGGCCGCGACACCCGCGGCGCTCTGAACCAGGCGGCGGGCGGCGGCGAGGAGCAGCCCCAGCGTGTACTCGGCGACCGCGTTCGCGTTGACGCCCGGGAGGTTGCTGACCGTGATACCCAGCCGCGCGGCGGCGCCGACGTCGACGGAGTCGTACCCGGCCCCGGTCCGCACGATCACGCGCAACGCCGTCGCCCCCGCGAGCACGTCGGCCGTCATCGGCTCGTTCGCGATCAGAGCCCCTTCGACGTCACGCAGCGCCGCCGCCAGCTCTGCCGGGTCACGCCGCCCGCGCATCGGCAGGTGCACGGTTTCGCATCCGAGCCGGCGCAGGTAGTGATCGACCTCGTCATCCGGCCTCAGGTAGTCGGTGGTGATCAGGACGCGAGACACCATGGTTCTTCCTCGAAACGTCGGGGCGTGGCGCCTCATGGTAGGTTTGCTATAGCTTGTTCGTCAAACGTTGCATAATTCGCTGCCATGGCGATGCGCTAAGCTACGGCTGTGGCCACCGAATCCCTCGCAACGCTCAGCAGCGACACCCTCGCCGACCAGGCCTACCGGTCGGTCCGGGCCGCCATCGTCACGGGCGAGCTCGGGCCGGGCCAGAAGGTGACGGAGCGCGGGCTGGCCGAGCGGCTCACCGTGAGCCCGACACCGGTGCGGGAGGCGATCAGGCGGCTCGAGCAGGACGGCCTTCTCGAACGCACCGGGCCCCGCACGGTCAAGGTCTCCACCATCGGCGACACCGCGCTGCAGGACCTCGCCGAAGTGGAGGTCGCGCTGCGCGGCATGGTCGCCCGGTTCGCGGCCCGCCACGTGACGCCCGAGCAACTCGGCAATCTCGACGCCATCCTCGACCAGGCCGACGACCTGCTGATCCTTATCAAGCAGCGTCATTCCAACGGCGACCCGGTGACCCGGAATGTCAACCAGCTCCTGGACACGATGGAGCGGTTCAACGACGCCGTCAGCGCCTGTGCCAACAATCCGGTCCTGATGCGTCTGCTCGACCAGACCCGGGTGTTCTCCCGCTCCGAGAGCCGGGCCCGGCGGCTCGAACGCATCGCCCAGGACCCGAGCTTCGGTCTTGACCGCTACACCACCCACCGTGCGCTGGTCCGCGCACTGCGCGCGGGGGATTCTGCGACAGCCGAGGCCGTCGTGATCGAGGACGCCCGGGGCGGTCTGAGCGCTCTGCTCTCCGACGGCTAGTGCTTTGACCCGCACACCGTCAGCTTTCGCCTCCGACGAATCACCGCGCTGAGCGTGAACCTCCAGCACGCTGACGGGGTCTTCGAGCTGCGAGTCGCAAGGATGATCCGAGCCGTCCAGCGCGCGACCGAGCCCGCCGCGGCCCGTCCGTGCGCACTCAATGGCCTGGTTGAGTCGACGTGGCTCACGAAGGGTTGTCTGGGGGTGCGGTCAGGATGTCCATGATTGCCTGACCGGCCTTGGTGTCGCGTACCGGGTCGGTGGGGGTGTCTGCGCCCCGGATGCCCTGCTTGATCGTCGCCAGTGCGGCTTTGACCACGGCGTCCGCGACGTTTCCCTGCTCGTACGCGAGGGGGTCGGACCCGAAGGCGAGTCCGGCGGCGGCCAGGAGGGTTCGCACGCTCGGGGCGCCCTTGATGGCGAAGCCGCGCAGGAGCTGGGTCGCGGTGCGCTCGGCCACCTGGCGTTCCTGGTTGAAGTTGATCACGTCGGAGAGGGCGATGCCGCCGAATTCTGGATAAGGGCCGGCCACCAGCGCGGCGGCGATCGCGGGAACGTCCGGGTCCGCTTTGTCGGAGGAGGGCTCCCCCAGGACCTCGGCCGCCAGGGCGATCCGGATCCTGGATGGCGGGTAGGCTCCCTGGCCGCTGTCCGGGCCTGTCGCCAGGAAGTCGGTCAGTGCGGCGGCGAATGCGGGGCCCGCGGCGAGGGTGCCGTACACGTCGGCGAACACCTCCCCCAGCCACCGCCGCCACACCGGCCTGCGCGCGGCCGGAACAGCTGCGTCGACCAGTCGTTCGAGTGTCGGGGTGAGCCGGAAGTCGGTTTCCACGTGGTGGCCGACCTCGTGGGCGAGCACGAGGGCGTCCGGCAGGTGCCGCAGCTGGAACCACGGGATGCCGATCACCGGGACCGGCAGCCGCTCGACCACCGCGCGGAGGGTCCCTGGCGGGAGAACGCCGATCTCGCTGCGGTAGGAGGCGCCGCGCGGGATCGCGAACGGGGTGCTGTCCTGGCTGAAGAACGTGAGCGGTGGTTCCCGCACCCGATCGGCTGGAACGTTGTGCGGCCCGGATCCCCGCTGCCTGGCCAGGCGGTAACACTCCCAGGCGAACTCGTCGGCCATCGCCAGATAGTCCCGGAAGGCGGCTACGAAGCGGAGGGTCAGCTTCGACCGGAAATATTCGAGCACCTGGTGAATCCTGAGCAGCGAGCGCTCGGTCTCCGGCCAGGTGTCGAGCACGTCCGCGGCGTCCACCCGAGGCCGCAACTCGGCGATCGGCACCGCCATCGCGGCCACGATCGCCGCCACCTGGGTGTGATGTTTCTCCAGCGGCCCGCCCGCCCGGCTCAGCTCGCTCCAGGAGGCGAGTTCGGCTTCGAGACCCCCGAGCTTGGCCCGCAACTCGGCCCGCCGCCGCTCCGCCGCGCTCATTGCCGACCAGGGCGGAACGTGGCGTCGGGACGCTGCTTCGAGAAGAGCCCGGTCGTCGCGAAGCCGCGTCCGGCCGCCGCGCTCATTGTTTGCCCGGGTGGAACATGGCGTCAGGGCGCAGCTTCGAGAAGAGCGCGGTGGTCGCGAAGGGGAGTTCGGCCGAGGCGGACTGCACGCTGCGCCAGATCTCCGCGGGGCTCTCGCCGTTGACGAGAGCGGC
The DNA here is from genome assembly GCF_009687865.1 of Acrocarpospora macrocephala. Lineage (GTDB taxonomy): Bacteria > Actinomycetota > Actinomycetes > Streptosporangiales > Streptosporangiaceae > Acrocarpospora > Acrocarpospora macrocephala. Next base: position 134,754 of record NZ_BLAE01000024.1, on the reverse strand, counting down.
GGCGATCCGGGTCATCTGCGTGGCTCTGGCCTTCCCGTCGGCGAGGCCGGTGGCCAGCAGGGTCCAGATCCCGTCCACGGCGAGCAGGTCGTCGGCCATCCTGTTGCGCAGCAGCACAGCCAGAGCGAGTTCAAGGGACGTGCTGGGCGTGATCGAATCCAAGATGATCAAGGGTGGGACGGTCTGGCCCAGGGTGTGGACGAAGCGATCCAGGTCGTCGACGGTCAGGCCGGAGCTGGGCTCGTCGGTCAGGAAGTGCAGGATGGGCACCTGGCCAGGGCGTTCGATGGCCGCGATCAGGTGGATGACGTCCAGCCGTTCCGCTTCGCCCACGTCGGCGATCATCTGCCGGTCCAGTGTGGACGCGTCCAGATCCTCCAGAACCGTGAGGTGGACCGAATGGTCGCGATATATCGCCTCGGTGTCGGCGACGCTGCCCCGCAGGCCGCGCTGCCATCTCACCGACCTGCTCCGGCTCGGTTGAACAAGCAGCACGTGCGGCGGACGACCCCCGCGCGCCGTGCGCAGCGCCCGATGCAGAGCCCGCCAGGTGGAGCGGCGTAACCGACCCTGGTCCCGGAGCCGGGACTGCCGCTGGAACTCCCGCAGGTCCACCGCCGCCGTGGCGCCGAGGACCCGGTCGACTTCGTCGTGCGGCAGGGCCAGCCGGGCGAGCAGGCGTTCCACCGCCTGCGCCTCGACCCGCAGGCCCTCCCGGACGCCGATGCCCCGATAGAGGTAGCGCAGCTCAGGATGGCGGGCCAAGGGGCCGTCGTGCGTCTGGGCGTCGTCGGCGGGAAGCCGGGCCAGCTCCCAGGGGACCGAGGCGAGCGGGCCACCGTCGAGCAGGCGCAGGTCGACGGGCTTGCCGTCGCCGCGGGGTGCCAGGCGTGGGCTCAGTGGCCTGAGCACCTGTCCGGCTGAGCGGGCCCAATCGATCGGCTGGGTCAGCTCCCGCGCCAGCCGGAGCTCGCCGCCCGCACCCGAGACATCGAGCCAGTCGGGGATCCTGAACAGTTCGGTGGCGGTCCCGCGCGGGCCATCCACCTGCACCTGCAGGCGTATCCGATCCTGCGACAGGCCGAGCCGGAGCGTGAGCTCGTCGCCCGCGTGGCCGGGCACGGTCGGAGCCGCCTCGGGCTCGCCGGAGGACCCGGGGATGAGCGTCTCGGCCGCGACTCTGGCGTCCTCGTCGCGGCCAAGCGCGGCCCACAGGCGAACAGCCTCGTCGGCGGCAGCCCGCGCGGCCGAGGACAGGCCTTGGGCCAGAGCCAGCGCGGAGAGCGCCGCCGCCAATTCAGCACGACGCGAGGTATCCCCGAGCCGGGCTCCATCCTGCGCGACCCCGAGCCGGGCCACCGCGTCCGCGAGACGCCGCCTGGTGACCTCGTGCGGGTCGATCGGCAGTCGCCGCCGGGCCAGCGCGATCAGATAGGCGGCGCACAGTTCGGCATGGTCCGCGTGCTGGTCGAGGAATCCAAGGGGCGGTTCCGGCTCGCCGGGGCGGGCGGGTTCGAGGCGGTCCATGGCGTCGATCCAGTCGAGCCAGACCAGGGGGTCGAGCGCGCCGAGCAACGCGGCCGCACCCCGAAGCAGTTGCCGCGCCAACTCGGCGCGGCCGTCCAGCCGGGCGACCTCGGCCGCCACGAGATCCAGGTGCGCCCGGTCGGCGACCGGGTACTGATCACGCTCCAGCAGCCATGGATCGAGGGTCTCCCGGGCGAGCGCGTGGGCCAGTTCCGTATCGCCCATCGACGCGGTGCCCCGCAGCTCGCCCAGCAGCGCGAGCCGTGCCCCCGTTTCCTCGAACTGCCTGATCCCGCGCAGTATCGCGCGCGCGAACAGGGCGTCGCCGGACGGGAGGCCACCCAAACCTGCCGCCACCAGCAGGTCTGGCGGACCATCCTGCGCTCTGTCCACTGTCTCGGCGGCCAATTCCCGGGCTAGGGACCACTGGGACCGCCCGTATCGCACGTCGATCCGGGCCAGCCTGGCCGAAAGTTCGAGGGCGGGCGGCAGCTGCGGATGGCGCTCGACGGCATCCAGGGCCCGCTCGGCGAGGCGCACGTTCCCGGTTCGCCTGAGGTGCAACCGGACGAGTTCCAGCGTGAGCGCGGCGTAGTCCGGATCCGAGACGACCTGGCGGCGCGCCGTTTCCAGAATCTCCTCGGCGGCGGCGGTCCGCAGCAGGTCGCCCTCGGCTCGCGCCGCCAGAATCGCGGCCCGAACCGGGTCCGCGTCACCCAGGCCGCCGTCGGCTCGCGCCCCCGCGATCGGGCCCAGGTCGCCGTCGGCTCGCGCCCCTGGAATCGGGTCCGGGCCGCCCAGGTCATGCTCCGCCAGGAACAGCCGAGCCCGGTACGGCTGCCGCAGCTCCAGCATCGCCTCGGCGGCCACCAGCACGACCTCGCGCGCCTCCGCCCGCGCGCCGGGACGCGTCAGGCGCTCGACCGCCTGACTCGGACGGCCGAGCCTGATCAATGTTTCGCCCAGTTCGGGGAGCGCGGCGCTGCCCGCCCGCTCGAACCAGTCGAGAGCGGCCGTCAACCGGCCGCTGGCCGCCTGCAGGCTGCCGTAGCGCCGTGCGGCATACGTCGCGACATCGTCCAGGCCCAGATCTCCCGCGCGCCTGAAGACCGATGGCAACGATTCGGACGGCCTGATATCGGCGCGCGCCAGCAGGGTGTCGGCTTCGAGCGACGGCAGGACACCCAGCTCCACGGCGCGGGCGATCGTGGCCTCGGCCTCCTCCACCCGCCCGCGCAGCGCGTCCACGGCGGCTTTCGCGACCAGGTGGGCGACGGTCGGACCGGTGATCTCCGGATGGGCGATGAGCAGCAGGTCGGCGGCGGCGAGATCGCGTTCGGCCGTGCTCCACGAGGCTCCGGCCGCACCCGCCGCACGCTCCTTGCGGGCGCGGGTGACGGCGGCACGGGCGAGCGCGATGTGGGCGTCGTACCAGGCCTCATGGTCGACCAAGACGGGTTCGCCGCTGATGTCCTGGTAGTCGGCGGAGAGCAGGTCGGCGGCGAGTTCGGCCGCCCAGTCGTCACGCCCGGCCAGCCAGGCCTCCTCGAGGCCGGCCCGCCAGAAGGCGAGCCCGTCGTCGCGGGCGAGGTGCAGCCGGTGGAAGACGATCTCGCGGGTCCAGCGGGCCCACAGGGCGGGCTCGGCGTCGCGGCGTTCGGTGTAGTAGCGGGCCGACGCCTCGTGCAGCCGCGAGAACACCGCCTGGTCGCGGAGGAAGGCGCGGACCGGGCCGCGCAGGTTCTCGTGGAACATCACCACGTCGGGGGCGACGGGGAAGACCCAGGAGGACGCGCCCGCGTACCGGATCAGCTCCGCCCAAAGGGCGGGCAGGCCGAGGTCCTGGGGCGGCTGCCCGGTGGTGAGGAAGATCTTGATGTCGCGCCGGGGGCGGCCGTCGTGGGCGGGGTTGTCGAGCGGGTTGTCGGTGGTCATGCCGCGCGTCAGGTACGGCGGCAGCACCCGGGTGACGTAGTCCAGGTCGAGGCGGCGGGGCACGACGCCGTAGCGGAGCAGCCAGCGGAGGCGGTCGTCGGGGATCCGTTCGAGGATGCGGTCCAGGCAGTAGAGCAGGGCGGGGTCCTCGGTCTGGTCGATCTCCGTGGCCGTGATGGCGGGGTTGCCCTGGGCGAGGTCGCCGTACAGGGCGAGGGTGAAGGGCAGGCCGTCCGATCTTCTGATCATGGCGGGGATCAGGTCGTCACGCGCGCCGCGCCGGACGAGGTAGCGGGTCGCCTCCTCCGTGTCGAAGGGCGTGACTTCGACGCTGTCCGCCGCGGGGAACCGTTCGGTGAAGCCGGGGAGGCGGTCGCGGAGGTCGTACCGGCCGGAGAGGACGAAGCTCAGGGTGGGGGCGGCGGTGTGGAGGGCGGCGAGCAGGTCGAGCAGGACGGCGGGGTCGGCGACCGGGCGGAGGATGACCTCTTCCAGGGTGTCCAGGACGATGATCGCGCGGGTGAGTCCGGGGGCTTCGGCGAGGGCGGCGAGGAATCGGCCGGTGATGTCGGCGGAGTCGGCCGCCACCGACGCCACCTCGCCCAGCAGCGCGGTGTCGGGGACCGCGGCCCGGCTGAGCGCGCGACGGTATTTGCCCTGGTCGCGGAGGAGTTCCTGGAAGGGGGCGCCGGTGATCTGCGGGTTCAGCTGCCCGGCCAGCTCCAGGAGCAGCAGCCACGGGAACCGGATGGCGTTGACCGGGTCGATCACGTCGAAGTCGATCCGGGCGCACGGGATGAGCGGGTCCTGGGTCAGGCAGTGGCGGGCGGTGAACCAGCGCAGCTGCATGGTCTTGCCCATGCCGCCCATCGCGTAGAACTGGAGGATCCCGGGCCCTTCGGTCAGCGCCGCCAGCCGTTGTTCAAGATCGTGGCGGGCGAGGTATCGGCCGGTCTGGTGGTATTCGGTGGCGTACAGACCGCGCGCGGTCAGCCGGACCTGGCGGGCGTCGCGCCGCTCGGCCAGGTCGATCGGGACCAGGTGGGCGCGGCCGGGGTCGGCCAGCACGTCCACCAGGTCCTGGCAGCCGGCGAGGTCGAAGTCACGGTCGGCGGCGTCGTACAGGCGGTCGAAGAGCTCGCGGGCGCGGACCGGAGCGCAGAGCACGCATTGGCGTAGCTCTTCCAGTTCGTCGGTTCCCCGGTAGTACGCGGCCAGGTCCAAGGCGAGGGAGGCGAGCGCGGGCGGGACCTGGGCGGCTCCTGGAGTGAGGCCTTCGTCCACCCACCACTGGTCCCAGGCGCAGTCCCGCAGGCTGGGCTCCAGCCGGTACTGCCCGGGGGCGGTTTCCCGCACGCGCCCGGCGGCCACCAGATCGTCCAGTTCGTCCCCGTCGCCGCGGAGCAGCCGGTCGTACAGGTCCGCGTCGAACCGGGTGACCGCCGCGCACCGTTGCAGCGTGCCCCGCCCGGGCAGCTGCCCGAACAGCAGCATCGCCAGATCGGTGGTCATGGCTTACCCGCCGACGGGGGCAGCAGCGTGTGGAGCTGGGTCAGCCGGCTCGGATCCAGCCACGGCCCCGGCAGCGTGCTCAGCGTCTCCACGATCTCCTTCCACTGATCCCGGTACGGCCTGCGCACCCGCGCCCCGTACTCCCGGAAGATCCGCACCGTCTGCGCCTGCGGGAACTTCTCCACCTCCAGCGACTCGGCCAGGCCGGGGTAATCCCCCAGCCCGTCGGCCGTGCGCTCGGCCACGATGATCCGCACGCCCGGGACCTCGCCCGCCGCGACGGGAACGAGGAGGCCAGGCACCAGGTAGTCGGTGAGCTCCAGTGAGAATGCGCTCCCCACATGGTCCAGCGCGATGATCAGCGGCTCGTCGCCCGCCACCTCGGCCAGCAGCGCGCGCATGGCGTCGAAGAGGCGGGCGCGCAGTTCGGGCTCGCCCTCATGGGCGGGCTCCCAGCGCCCGCCGTCGTCGGGGTCGAGAGCCTCCGGCGGAGGAAGCCGCCCCTGGCGCAGGTGCACCAGGGCGTGCCGGAACCGGCGGACGGGTTCGGGGTGGGCGTCCGCCAGCGTTCCGGCCACCGCCCGGAGGATGTCCAGCCAGGACACGTTCTTGCCGTCCTTGATCGCCTGCACGTCCACGTATCCGGCGTGGCAGCCGCGCAGGTGCCAGGTGAACATGGCGGACCTGAGCAGGGACGTCTTGCCCGCCTTCGCCTCGCCGCGGAGCAGCAGCGCCTGCCAGGGGGCGTCGAAGTCAGGGCCGCCCCAGAGCCGCCAGTGTTCGGCGGTCCTGTCGATGGTGGAGAGCACGGTGGGATACCAGGCGCGGGTGGCCCGTTCGGCGTTCTGCCTGGTGGCCACGCCGAGCCGCCAGGGCAGCACGTGTTCCGGCTCGCGCCGTACCAGCAGGGAGGGCAGCGCCCAGGCGGGGTCGCGCGCGGTGAACAGGGCGCGGCGGGCGCGGCGCACGGCCGCGTCCAGCGGATCCCCGGCGGCGAGGGCGGCGTAGACGCGCCCGGCGAAGGCGACCGCGGACGGGGACGGAATGTCGCCCTGCATGGCCAGCACCGCGTCGGCGCCGCGCGCCTCGAACGCGCCCGCCATCGCCCAGGTGGCCCGCTGCGCGTCCGCGGCCTGCCCATACGAGGTACGGCAGGCGTTGAGGAACACGATCCGCGGCCCGCCCCGCAGCGCGTTCCCGACCATCTCGCTGGTGACCGACTCGACGCCCTGCGCGGTCACCAGCTCCAGCATGGGCGAATCGTCGAACGGGTCGGTCCCGGCGTGGCCGATGAAGTGGAACACGTGCGGCTGGAGCGCCTCGAACCGCTCGAACAGTTCGGTCGGGGTCGGCTCCCAGAGCACCTCGGCATGCCAGGCCCCGGGCTGCTCCCCCAGCGCGCTGCGGATGGCGTCGACCTCGTCGGCGGCCCGCAGGTCGGGGTCCCGCGCGTTGCCGACGGCGATCAGCAGCCGGATCGGGACCAGGAACTCGCCGACCCGGCCAGGCTGGAAGTCGCCGCGCAGGCAGGGCCGGTCGTCGTCGAGGAACAGGTGCCGCCGGTCGGGATCGGTCATCAGCTCCCACGGCAGGGCCCGCAGTTCGACCGGGCGGATGTCGAGATATGTCCGCATGGGCGAGTCCCGCAGATCCGTCCAGGCCCGGCCCACGTCCGTGGCGGCCACCAGGTCGTAGAGGGCCTCGCCGGTCGCGCGCCGGACCGCCGGGTCGGGGACCCCGAGCAGGACCGCGCGGGCCTCTCGCAGGCCCGGCGACGCGGGGATGACGCACCGGGCCACCGGCTCCCGCGTCCAGGCGCCGGCGGCCGCGTCCCGATCGGTGTAGAGCGCGGCCGGGTAGCCGCCCTCGGCCGCCGGGCCGACCCTGAGGATGCTCGTGATCAACAGATGCCCCTAGACGCCAGGAAACAGCCTCTGCGCGTATGCCGCAAGGTCCCCCAACCGGCCGTCGGACGGCTGCGCCGCCGCTTCCGGGCGGGCGCCCCGGCGCGCGTCCGGCTCACCGGCCGCGGCGATCTGCACGGCCGCCGCCAGGTTCGCGCCGTTCGTCGCGGCCTCCTGCAGGCCCTGGGCGCGTTCCCGCTCGGATTTGGCCTCTTCCTTGGCCTCGGCCGCGTCCTGGCGGGCGGCGGCCGTCCCGGCCCGCTGGATCGAACTGCCGAACAGCGCGCCCACCCCGGCGAACACGATCGCCTCAAGCCCGCCGAGCAGGTAGACCAGGCGGTCCCAGTGCTCGTCGTCGCGCAGGAACCCGAGCACCACCAGCACGGCCGCGAACACCACGATCAGCACGATCGCCACCACGGCCTGCAACATGCTCAGGCCGCCCTGTTGCTGCTCCATCGGCATCCCTTCCGCGTTTTTTCCGAGCTTTTCTTCAGACGTGCGCGGCGCGGGAGTGGTTGTCAGCGGGCCAGCGTGATCTGGTGCACGCCCATCCGGCCGCGCTCGAAGGCGAGGCCGCCGCCGACCAGGTAGAGCCGCCAGACCCGGGCCAGCTCCGGGCCGACCAGCGCGACCGCCCGGTCGAAGCGGTGCTCGAAGGTCTCGTGCCAGGCGTGCGCGGTGCGGGCGTAGTCCTCGCGCAGGCTCTCCACGTGCACGGCCTCGAACCCGGCCTCCTCGAAGATGGCGATGGTCTCACCGAGCGGGCGCAGGTGCAGGTCGGGAGCGATGTAGCGCTCGATGAACGGCCCGCCGCCCGGCCCGCCGCCGCCGCGCGAGCGCTGCTGGACGACGACCCGGCCGCCCGGCTTGACCATCCGGAACAGGGTGGCCGCGTACATGGCGTAGTTCTCCTCGCCGACGTGCTCGCCCATCTCGATCGACGAGATCGCGTCGTACGGCTCCCCGGTGATGTCCCGGTAGTCCTGCAGCCGCACCTCGACCCCGGCGCTCTTGGTCCGGATGAAGGCGCGCTGCTCGCGGGAGACGGTGACGCCGGTGGCGCGGGCGCCGTACTCGCGGGCCGCGTACAAGATCATGGAGCCCCAGCCGCAGCCCACGTCGAGCAGGCGGTCGCCGCGCCGCAGGTTCAGCTTGCGGCAGACCAGGTCGAGCTTGCGCCGCTGCGCGTCCGCCAGCGTGTCGCCGGGCGCCCAGCGGGCGCACGAGTACGCCATGGACGGGTCCAAGACCAGCTCGTAGAACTCGTTGGGCAGGTCGTAGTCGTGCGCGTGATCCCGGACGTGCCGCTTAGCCCGCGGCCGCGCCTCGCTGGCGGGGACCGGCGGGCGCGGCCCGAGCACCTCCGGGATGGCCCGCAGCGCCCGCGCCAGGGCGGTCTTGCCCGGTTTGGCGCCACGGCTCGCCCAGACCCGCCGGAAACTCTCCGCGAGGTCGCCCTCCACGTCGAGATCCCCCGTGACGTACGCCCGGGCCAGGCCGAGCTCTCCCGGGTTCCAGAGCAGCTGCCGGAGCGCCAGCGGCGATCTGAGGACCACCACGGGCGCTCCGGCGGGCCCTGCGAAGCCGCCGTCCCAGGTGCGCAGCGCCACCGGCGAGAAGCCCCCGAACAGCTCCTCGACGAGAGGCATCAGCCGCCCGGCGAATCCGGAGGTGAGCGTCTCCGACATGTTTCTGCCCTTTCCAGGATGAACTGGTGGACGTTCAGGTAGCCGGACCGGAACCCGGCCTCGGAATACGCCAGGGTGCAGCGTCCACATGCGGTGCGCGAGGCCAGCATACGATCATGCGCGGGTCACGTTCGATGAATGGTTCATCCGCGCGAACCCAGGGCAGGCGTTTCACCCGATGACGGGAATTTTCCGGGGCGCGGGCGAGTTGCGGGCCTGGGATGATCTCCGCAAATCCCCTACGGTTCCGGCCGAAATGGGGCAGCATGAGGGCAGCGCGCATCACGGTTGGAGCTCCTCCATGAAAGTCAAGCAGCTGGTGACCTACGCGGCCATCGCGTTCGTGGTCTTCTATTTGTTCACCCAGCCCGAAGGGGCGGCGAACGCCGTGCGCGGCGTGATGGACGGCATCGGCACCGGGGCGAACTCGCTGGCCCAGTTCTTCAACTCCCTGTTCACCGGGTCATAGCCGCCAGTCAGGGGCGAGTCAGCGAGCAGTCAGCCGCTTAATGGCGGGCGGAAGGTCCTCCTCTCTTCCCGGCTAGTTATGATCATTCGGGTTGCCGGGTACATAGCAGCGGGAAACTGACCGCAGGAGGCCCCCTGATGCAGGTCAAGAAGGTGCTCACGTATGCGGGTATCGCGTTCGTGGTCTTCTACCTCTACACGCAGCCGTCCGCCGCGGCCGCGGCCGTGACGGGCGTGTTCGACACGATCAACACAGGTGCCACGCAGTTGGCGACCTTCTTCACGCAGGTTCTAGGGTGATCTGACCCGGCCCGTGAGCTCGCCTCACGGGTCTTTTTTTGCGACTCGGTCCGGGGCTCGGCCCGGACAGGACGAATGTGGTCGAGGGGTGGGCTTGCGCACGCCTGTCACGCGTGCGCAGGCCCGACCCCTGAGTCGAGGATCAGGCCGACACCTTGTCAGCCCGGTCATCCCAGTATCCACTACAGAGCGTTACTTGACCACCACACACACAAAATTGGACTTATCGCCCAAAAGTCACTGAAAACACATTTATTCCACGGGTTCGCGCGGGCACGTCGGCGAAATTCCCGTGACCGAACTCCAGCGGCGTACTGACAGAATTAACAATTCGCCGATAACATCACCGAACGTGGCTGAAGGTGATCTTCCAGCATCGCGTCTGGCTGACGATCTGTATTTCGTCATGCACGACGACGTCACAGGGCGCGGGCGCATCCATCCGCGGCTGACCGGTCTCGGACTGGCCGCCGCCATCCTCGGCGAGCTCATGCTGGCCGGGCGCGTCACCGTGCGCCTGGTGCCGGGGCAGATCCAGCTCGCCGTGGTCGACCCGGCCGAGACCGGCGACGCGCCGACCCAGTTCGCGCTCGACCACATCCAGGCCGAGCCCACCCACCCGGTCGGCACCTGGCTGCTCTTCCTGGCCCGTACGGCCCACGCCGACATCGCCGCCCGGATGACCGAGGCGGGGCTGCTGCACCCGCCGGGGCGGCGCCTGCTGGCCAAGCAGGTGCAGGCGCCGGTGGCGGCCAACACGGCCGCCTGGCCGGTGGGCCGCCTCAACCTGGCGATCGAGCGCCGCCAGCCCCTGCGGATGCAGGACGGCGTGCTGTTCGGCCTGATCGTCGCCACCGGCGGCGGGCAGCTCGTGCTCTGGGACGCCAACCCGCGCTACCTGCGCGAGTCGCTGGCCGCCTTGCCGGAGACCCTGCAGCAGCTGATCGCCCAGACCGAGGCGGCCTGCGGCGACGCCGTCATCAGCCGCCGCTGAGCCTCACCTGACCGGGTGACCGGCGGCGCGCAGCGCCTCCTTCACGTCGCCGATCTTGAGCTCGCCGAAGTGGAAGACGCTGGCCGCCAGCACCGCGTCCGCGCCCGCCGCGACGGCGGGCGGGAAGTCGGCCGGCTTGCCCGCGCCGCCCGATGCGATCACCGGGACCGTCACCACGGCCCGGACCGCCTCGATCATCTCGATGTCGTAGCCGTCCTTGGTGCCGTCGCCGTCCATCGAGTTGAGCAGGATCTCGCCCACGCCCAGCTCCTGGCCGCGCGCCGCCCACTCGACCGCGTCGATCCCGGTGCCGCGCCGCCCGCCGTGCGTGGTCACCTCGAACCCGCTCGGCGTGGGCGGGCCGTCCACCACCCGGCGCGCGTCCACCGACAGCACGATGCACTGGGCGCCGAACCGCCAGGACGCCTCGCGCAGCAGCTCGGGGCGGGCGATCGCGGCGGTGTTGATGCCCACCTTGTCGGCGCCGGCCCGGAGCAGCCGGTCCACGTCCTCGACCGCGCGCACTCCCCCGCCGACGGTGAGCGGGATGAAGACCTGCTCGGCGGTCCTGCGGACCACGTCGTACATGGTCGAGCGATCCGAACTGGACGCGGTGATGTCCAGAAATGTCAGTTCATCGGCGCCTTCCGCGTCGTAGCGGCGGGCCAGCTCCACCGGGTCGCCCGCGTCCCGGAGGTTCTCGAAGTTGACGCCCTTGACCACCCGGCCCGCGTCCACGTCCAGGCAGGGGATCACCCGCACGGCGACCGTCATGGCCGGTACGCCTCGACCTCGACCTCGACCAGCATCCGCGGGTCGACCAGGCCGGCCACCTGGACGCTGGTGCAGGCCGGGCGGACCTCGCCGAAGAGGTGGCCGTGCGCGTGACCGGCCGCTTCGAAGTCGCCCACGTTCACCACGTACAGCCGAGTACGGACCACGTCGTCGCGGCTCGCTCCGGCCCGGTCCAGGGCGTCCAGGGCGATCCCGAAGGCGGTGAGGGTCTGGTTGTAGGCGTCGCCGACGTGCTGGACCTCGCCGTCCACCACGGCGGTGCAGCCCGAGACCAGGACGTGCGGGCCGGCGATCACGGCGCGGGAGTAGCCGTAGCGGTCCTCCCAGGGGCCGCCGGAGGCGATACGCGTGGCGGGGATCATGCGCGCACCGCCGCGAGCGCCGATTCCAGCGTGAACTGCCCGGCGTACAGGGCCTTGCCGACGATGGCGCCCTCGACGCCGTCGTCGACCAGGGTGGCCAGGGCCCGCAGGTCGTCCAGCGAGGAGACGCCGCCGCTGGCGATCACCGGCCGGTCGGTCCTGGCGCAGACGTCGCGGAGCAGGTCCAGGTTGGGGCCGCGGAGCGTGCCGTCCTTGGTGACGTCGGTGACCACGTAGCGGGGGCAGCCGTCGGCCTCCAGCCGGTCCAGCACCTCCCACAGGTCGCCGCCCTCCTCGGTCCAGCCGCGGGCGGCGAGCGTGGTGCCGCGCACGTCCAGGCCGACCGCGATCTTGTCCCCGTGGGTGGCGATGATCTTGGCGCACCAGTCGGGGTTCTCCAGCGCGGCGGTGCCGATGTTGACCCGGCGGCAGCCGGTGGCCAGCGCCGCCGCCAGCGAGGCGTCGTCGCGGATGCCGCCGGACAGCTCCACCTGCACGTCCAGCTTGCCGACCACCTCGGCGAGCAGCTCCCGGTTGGTGCCCCGGCCGAAGGCGGCGTCCAGATCCACCAGGTGGATCCACTCGGCTCCGGCGTCCTGCCAGGCGAGCGCGGCGGCGAGCGGGTCGCCGTAGGAGGTCTCGGACCCCGCCTCACCCTGCACCAGGCGAACCGCCTGGCCATCCGCCACGTCCACGGCGGGGAGCAACACAAGCGACCCGGTTATAGACATTTCACGACCTCCGGTCGAAGAAGACGGTGACGAGCACCGGGATCAGCAGGAGCGACACCCCGAAGACGGCGAGCCTGGCCATCCAGGTGTCCAGCAGGATCCAGGCCAGCACCTGGATCAGGAACCACAGCGTCGCCATGACGGCGTTCTGGGCGCGCCGCCGCCGCGCCAGGTAGCCGCCTTGCCTGGCCACCCGCATCGGCTTGGGCAGCGCGGCCGTGATCCGGCCGCGCAGTTCCCTGCGGCGGTTCGCGCGGGCCTCGCGGCGAGCCCTGATGGCGGCCAGCCGCTCCCGTTCCGCCTCGCGGACGGCCCTGCGCTTGGCTCGTTCCTTGCTCATGAGCGGCTCATGGCAGGGTGTTAAGCCAGTTGGCGAGCAGTAAGGCGCCCGCGTCGCCGGATTTCTCCGGGTGGAACTGGGTGGCCATCAGCGGCCCGTTCTCCACGGCGGCCACGAACGGCACGCCGTGCTCCGCCCACGTGACCAGCGGCTGGGTGAACCCGGGCCCGGCCTGGAGTTCCCACGTCCGGACCCCGTAGGAGTGCACGAAGTAGAACCTGGTCCCCGCGTCCATGCCGCGGAACAGCACCGACTCCGGCGGCGCGGTGACGGTGTTCCAGCCCATGTGCGGCAGCACCGGCGCATCCAGGCGCTCCACCGTGCCGGGCCACTCGCCGCAGCCCTCGGTGTGCACGCCGTGCTCGACGCCCTTCTCGAACAGGATCTGCATGCCCACGCAGATGCCCAGCACCGGCCGCCCGGCCGACAGGCGGCGGCCCACGATCCGCTCGCCGCGCACGCCCTTCAGCCCCGCCATGCAGGCCGCGAACGCGCCGACCCCGGGCACGACCAGCCCGTCGCACTCCAGGGCCGCCTCGTAGTCGGCGGTCACGGTGACCTCCGCGCCGGTCCTGGCCAGCGCCCGCTCGGCCGAGCGCAGGTTGCCCGACCCATAGTCGAGAATCACCACGCGTTTCGCCACTGCCACCAGCTCCACTTAATCGTATGTGGGAATTGCTCGGCCGCGCTCGTGTCTGGACTGACGAACGCAGGGAGCGAAGCGACCGGAGAGAGGAGGGAAGACACGAGCTGAGAGCGGCCGAGCCGCCGCGCCGGAGGCGCGGCCAATGTCACAGCACGCCCTTGGTGCTGGGTACGCCGACCGCGCGGGGGTCCGGCTCCGAGGCCGCGCGCAGAGCCCGGGCCAGGGCCTTGAACTGCGCCTCCACGATGTGGTGGGCGTTTCGGCCGTACGGCACGCGCACGTGCAGGCAGATCGCCGCCTGCGCCACGAACGACTCCAGGATGTGCCGGGTGAGCGTGGTGTCGTAGTCGGGCCCGATCATCGGCGCCATGCCGTCCGGCTCGCTGTGCACCAGATACGGCCGCCCGGACAGGTCCACGGTGACCTCGGCCAGCGCCTCGTCCAGCGGGCAGGACGCGTTACCGAACCGCCTGATGCCCGACTTGTCGCCCAGAGCCTCGCGGAACGCGGCGCCCAGCGCGATGGCGGTGTCCTCGATCGTGTGGTGCGAGTCGATGTGCAGGTCGCCCTCGGTCTTCACGGTGAGGTCGAACAGGCCGTGCTTGCCGAGCTGGGCGAGCATGTGGTCGTAGAACCCGACCCCGGTGGACACGTCGACCTCGCCAGTCCCGTCGAGGTTGACCTCGACCAGGACCGAGGTCTCCTTGGTAGCGCGTTCGATCCGACCGACCCTCATCAGAGAACCCCCTCCAACGCGGCGCGGAAGGCCGCCATCTCATCTCGTGTGCCGATGGAAACGCGCAGCCACCCGTCGGGACCGGTCTCCCGGATGAGGACCCCGCGGTCGAGAATCCCCGCCCACACCGCATGCCGATCCGGAAACTTACCGAATAGCACGAAATTCGAGTCGCTGTCAGCAACTGTCAGGTTACGTTGCCGTAGCCAGGTCACGGTCGCGTCCCGCTCGGCGCGCAGCGCGTCCACCGTGCCGAGCAGCTCGTCGCGGTGCGCCAGGGCCACCCGGGCGGCGGCCTGGGTCAGCGTGGACAGGTGGTACGGCAGCCGCACCAGCAGCAGCGCGTCGATCACGGCGGGGTCGGCGGCCAGATACCCGACCCGGGCCCCGGCCAGCGCGAACGCCTTCGACATGGTCCTGGTCACGATCAGCCGGGGACGCCCGGGCAGCAGGGTCAGCGCCGACGGGGTGCCCGCCCTGGCGAACTCCGCGTACGCCTCGTCCACCACCACCATGCCCGGCGCGGCCGCCAGCACCCGCTGGATCACCGCGAGCGGCAGCGCCGTCCCGGTCGGATTGTTCGGCGAGGTCAGGAACACCACGTCGGGCCGGTGCCGCTCGATGAGCGCGACGGCCCGGTCCGGATCGAGCGAGAAGTCCTCCTCGCGCCCGCCCTCGATCCACCGGGTGCTGGTGCCGGAGGCGATGATCGGATGCATCGAGTACGACGGCTCGAACCCGATCGCGGACCGCCCGGGCCCGCCGAACGCCTGCAGCACCTGCTGGAGGATCTCGTTGGAGCCGTTGGCCGCCCACAGCTGCCCGCCGGTGAGCCCGTGGCCGAGATAGTCGGCCAGGTCCTTGCGCAGCTCCACGGCGTCCCGGTCCGGGTAGCGGTTGAGCGAGGCCGCGCCCCGCCGGATCGCCTCGGCCAGATCCGCCACCAGCGCCGCCGACGGCGGGTACGGATTCTCGTTGGTGTTGAGCTGCACCGCCACGTTGAGCTGCGGCGCCCCATACGGCTGCTTGCCCCGCAGGTCGTCCCTGATGGGCAGGTCGTCAAGAGTGGTCACGAGGCCGGAATCTCCCAGTCGAAGCGGGCACGGATGGCGGCGCCGTGACCGGGCAGGTCCTCGGCGTCGGCGAGCGCGCACACGAGCGGGGCGGCCTCGGCCAGCGCCGGGCGGGTGTAGTCGATCACGTGCACGCCGCGCAGGAAGGTCTGGACGGACAGGCCGGAGGAGTGGCACGCGCAGCCGCCGGTGGGCAGCACGTGGTTGGACCCGGCCAGGTAGTCGCCCAGCGAGACGGGGGCGAACGCCCCCACGAAGATCGCGCCGGCGTTGCGCACCCGGGCCGCCACGGCGGCGGCGTCGGCGGTCTGGATCTCCAGGTGCTCGGCCGCGTACGCGTCCACGACCCGCAGGCCGTCGTCGATCGAGGACACCAGCACGATGCCGGACTGGCGGCCGTTCAGGGCGGCCGAGATCCGCTCGACATGCCGCGTGGCCGTGATCTGGGCGGCGAGTTCCTTCTCGACCGCCTCGGCCAGGTCCTCGGAGTCGGTGACCAGGACGGCGGCGGCCAGCGGGTCGTGCTCGGCCTGGCTGATCAGGTCGGCGGCCACGTGCACCGGGTCGGCGGTGGCGTCGGCGAGCACCGCGATCTCGGTGGGCCCGGCCTCGGCGTCGATCCCGATCCGGCCCTTGAGCAGCCGTTTCGCGGCGGCCACCCAGATGTTGCCAGGACCGGTGACCATGGCGACGGGCGGGCAGTCCTCGGTGCCGTAGGCGAACATGGCGATCGCCTGGGCGCCGCCCACGGCGTAGACCTCGTCAACGCCCAGCAGAGCGCAGGCCGCCAGGATGGCCGGGTGCGGCAGCCCGTCCGCCTGCGGCGGCGAGGCCACGGCCATCGACGGCACGCCGGCTTCCTGGGCGGGGACCACGTTCATGATCACGCTGGACGGGTAGACGGCCAGGCCTCCCGGCGCGTACAGGCCGACGCGCTCGACCGGGACCCAGCGTTCCGTGACGGTGCCGCCGGGGACGACGGTGGTGGTCACGTCGGCGCGGCGCTGGTCGCGGTGGACCAGGCGGGTGCGCCGGATGGCCTCCTCCAGGGCGGCCCTGACCTGCGGATCCAGCCCGGCCAGGGCGGCGGCGAGGGCCTCGGCGGGCACTCGCGCGGTGGGCAGATCCACTCCGTCGAATCGCGCGGTCAGCTCCCGTACGGCTGCCGCGCCGCGATGGCGCACGTCTTCGCAGATCGGCCGCACCTTCTCCAGGGCGGCTTCCACGTCGAGGTCGGCGCGGGGCAGCACGTCGCGCAGGTCCCGAGGCAGCGGGCCGCGCAGGTCGATACGGGAAATCACCCGCCCAGTCTACGGAGGGACCGGCCCTGATCCGATTCTGTCCACGATTCGGACGTGTCGCCGCGCCTCCGATACCCCATAAGAGGGTCAATTCACCTCAGCAACCTCAATATCATTGCCTAATGGCAGAATCACCGTCGGCACGCGACCGTCTTTTACCGCCATTCCAGGACAGCGTCCTGTGGGGGTGGGCGGGGCCGCTGCTCGTCACGGTCTTCGGTGCCTACCTGCGGCTACGCGACCTGGGCACGCCGCACGCGGTGATGTTCGACGAGACGTACTACGCCAAAGAAGCGTATTCACTGATCAAATTCGGCGTGGAGCGCAAGTCGGTGGAGGAGCCGAACATCCCGCTGCTCAACGGCGGCGAGGTGTTCGCGAGTTGCCCGACGGTCTCGGAGTGCGCGAACTACGTGGTGCATCCGCCGCTGGGCAAGTGGGTGATCGGCCTCGGCGAGCTGATGTTCGGGGTGAACCCGTTCGGCTGGCGGATCATGGCCGCCCTGCTCGGCACCCTGTCGATCCTCATCCTGGCCAGGACCGCCCGCCGGATGACCCGCAACACCCTGCTCGGCTCGCTGGCCGGGCTCCTGCTGGCCATCGACGGGCTGCACCTGACCCTGTCCAGGGCGGCGCTGCTGGACATCTTCCTGACGTTCTGGCTGGTGGCCGCGTTCGCCTGCCTGGTGGTGGACCGGGATCGCACCAGGGAACGGCTGGTCGCCTGGTACGAATCAGCCGATCTCGAGGAACTCGGGCCCCGGCTGGGGTACCGGCCGTGGCGGCTGGCGGCCGGGCTCTGCCTGGGGGCGGCCCTGGCCACCAAGTGGACCGCGATCTTCTACATCGTGGCGTTCACCGTCATGGTGTTCATCTGGGACATGGGGGCGCGGCGGGCGATCGGGCTGCGCCGGCCGCTGGCGGGGGCGTACCGGCGGGATCTGCCGCTGACGGCGGCCTGGACGTTCGTGCTGCCCGGTGTCCTCTACGTGCTGTCGTACGCGGGCTGGTTCGCCACCGCGGGCGGCTACGGCCGCAACTGGGATCAGGCCACCGCGCACGGCCCGGTGTTCTTCGTGATCGACTCCTTCCGGTCCTGGTTCGGCTACCAGCAGGCCGCGCTGAGCTTCCACACCGGCCTGGCGACCTCCCACTCCTACCAGTCCTGGCCCTGGTCGTGGCCGCTGCTGCAGCGCCCGGTGCTGTTCTTCAACGAGCAGGCCCCCGGCTGCGAGGTGGCCTCCTGCAACCAGGCCGTGCTCAGCGTCGGCACCCCGGTCATCTGGTACGGCGGCCTGCTCGCCCTGATCGCGATGATCGCCTGGTACACCGCCACCCGGGACTGGCGCGGCGGCGCGGTGCTGCTGGCCTACGCGGTCGGCTGGCTGCCGTGGTTCTACTTCGCGATCGCCGACAGCCGCACCATGTACCTGTTCTACGCGCTGCCGATGCTGCCGTTCCTGATCCTGGCCATCGTGCTGGCCGCGGGGCTGCTGATCGGGCCCGCCGACGCGCCGCCGAACCGGCGCGCCGTGGGGGCCGCGATCGTGGGGGTGTTCACCCTGTTCGCGCTGGCCAACTTCTGGTGGTTGCAGCCGATCCTCACGGCCGAGAACATCCCGCACGAGGAGTGGTTCCGCCGGATGCTGTTCAGCAGCTGGATCTGATTCCAATGGGAAAGCTGCTAAATGGACTGCCACTACGGCCCTGACCAGGCAAGACAGTGGGGTGGCAGGCTGATGAGCAGGTTTCCTGTTGGATCACAGCGAGATCGGCGCCGTCACCACGTTGACCCCGTCCGGGGTGCGGAAGTGCAGCCGGAACCGGCCGGGCGGGATCGGGCGGATGGTGAACCCGCCGACCTCGTCCACCGGCGCGCTGGTGTCCCGGCCGGACACCAGCACCACCCGCACCTCCCCGGGCCCAGGTGGGATCAGCTGGCCCTGCAGCGCGTCGCCGGTCACCCCGATCTCGATCTGCACGCCGGATCTGGTCTCGAACGCGATGTCGCGCAGCGCGGCCACCTCGGCCCGGACCAGCGCTCCCGGCGCGGGATCCCCGCGCCAGGAGTCGTAGGTCAGCTCGGCCAGCTCGGCGTCCACGTGCTGCCAGGTGAACACGGCCCGGCCCATCTCCAGCACCTCGGCGGGCACGCCGTCGACGGCCTGGAAGAGCGCGGCCAGCTCGGCCATCAGCTCATCGTCGGACGGGTGTTCACGCATGGCAGCCATCCTGCCCGAGCAGCGGGTCGGCTAACAGCGATAAATGGATCGTTGACATGGAGACGCCCCTCCCGGCGACCCCGAGCGGCGGTCAGGGCAGGCCCCGGCCGCCGTCACGGCGAATCACTTCGTGGGCGGACGGTGCTCGGCGACGACCTGGGCGCAGGCGGTCCTGAGGTCGAGCCCCGGCTCCCCGGCCCGCCGGGCGACCATGCCCGAGAACCGGGCGGCCGCGAACGACGTGCCGCTCCACCGGGCGAATCCGGTGTCGAAGGTCTCCGTCCCCATCGGCGTGCGGGTGCCGCCCAGCTCCGGCCTGACGATCTCGACCAGGCCGGTGAAGTAGGTGCTGACCACGTCCACGCCGTCCACCGCGGCGTCCACCCAGGGCAGGTCGGGGCTGAAGGGCGCCTTCACGGTGATCGTGTCGTCGTGGGTGGCGCCGACCGCGATCACCTCGTCGAACGCGGCGGGCCACACCGGCGTCCTGGCGGTGACCACGGAGAACCTGGGCTCGCCCGGCGAGGCCGGCTGGCGCATGCCGTGGTTTCCCGCGGCGGCCACCAGGACCATGCTGCCGCTGAGCCGCTCGATGGCCCGGCTGAGCACCAGCGGCGGGGAGTGGTCGGCGGTGACGCAGCCGAAGGACATGTTGAGGATGTCGGCCTTGCCGTGGAAGTCCATCATGGCCTCGGCGACGTCCCAGGACGAGACCGTGACGCCGTGGTCGTCGAGCACGGCGCGGACGACCAGGCGCGCGTCCGGCGCCTCCTGGAGGATGGCGCCGCAGATGAACGCGCTGTGCCCGGCGAGCGACGGGTAGGGCGGCTCTCCTTCGAAGACCGCGTCCACCGGGACGTCGCAGCGCCCGGCCAGCGCCGGATGCGCGACCAGGCGGGTGTCCAGCACGCCGACCCGGAGCCCCGGCCCGGTGGCCGGCGGGATCGCCACGGGCGGGCACGGGGTCGGCCGGTCCTCCCCGCCGCCCGTGTACGGCGACCCGGCGACGCCGTCGATCAATCTATGTTTGCCCCAGGTGGGGACCCAGCCCTCGAACTCGTCGGAGAAGCTCTTCCGCAGCGCGAACATCACCAGGTCCAGGTCGGGCACGGAGGCGTCGGGGCCGTACGCGAGCTGGCGGCTGGCCTGGGCCGCCTTGACCAGCGCGAGGTCGGCGCGGAAGGACGCGGCGGCGTCGGCCAGGCCCGGCAGCTCGACCAGGGCCAGGCCGAGCGCCTGGCTCGACCGCAGCTCCCGCCAGGCGAGACCGGCCACCTTGACCAGGCGTTCGCGGACGAGTTCCGCGTGGCGGAGGTCGACGACGATCTGGTCCTGCCACCACGCCCCGAGGGCGCCGCGATAGACGTTCTCCGATATCTCTGGCGTCTGCGCCATGATTCGCTCCTGACACTATTGATCGGTTGCTCTATTGACGGAGGCGTGCCACCCGGATTTGATACATCTCTCGCAGGATCCCGCCTGAGAAATCCGGGTGATGACGACGACCACGGTCGACGACCCTCTGGCGCTGGCCGAAGCCGATCCCGAGCGGGCGGTGGCCTTCGCCGCCGCCCTGGCCCGGCAGGCGCGCGCGGCGCGTGACCCACTGGCCGAGTCGACCGCGAGGCGCGCGCTGGGCATCGCCTCGGTGCACCTGAACCACCTGGGCACCGCCAGCCGCCACCTGAACGCCGCGATCCGGCTGGCCGAGCGGGCGGGATCGCCCGAGCTGGCGGCCGAGGCCCGGCTCCGGCTGGCGTTCGTGACCAGCGTCGGCGGGCGGCCGCGGCAGGCGCTGCGGGAGATCGAGGAGCTGCTGCCCGGCCTGCACGGCGTGCTGCGGGCCCGCGCCGAGGCGCAGAAGGCCGCGGTCTTCAACCACCTCGGGCAGCGGGCGGAGGCGCTGGCCGGCTACCGGGCGGCCATCCCGGTGCTGCGCCGGGCCCAGGACCACCTGTGGCTCCAGCGGGTGCTGTCCAACCGGGGCATCGTGCACGGCTACCGGCAGGAGTTCGCCGCCGCCGAGACCGACTTCCGCGAGGCCGAGGCGCTCTGCCGGGAGCTCGGCCTGGACCTGTCGCTGGCCATCGCGCGCGGGAACCTGGGCTGGGTGATGGGGGCGCGCGGCGACGTGCCGACCGCGCTGCGCTACTTCGACCAGGCCGAGGCCCGGTTCCGGGAGCTGCGCACCCACCAGCTGGGCTGGCTGCTGACCGACCGGGCCGAGCTGCTGCTGTCGGTCGGCCTGGTCGCGGAGGCGCGGGCGGCGGCCGAGGAGGCGGTGGCCGAGCTGGAACGCCTGCGGCGGGCGATCCTGCTGCCGGAGGTGCGGCTGCTGCTGGCCCGCGCGGCCACCATGGCGGGCGACCACGAGGACGCGCTCCGCGCGGCCCGCCGCGCCGTCCGCGAGTTCGCCGCGCAGCAGCGCCCGGAGTGGCGGGTGCTGGCCTCGTTCGTGGTGCTCCGCTCCCGGCTGGCCGCCGGTCAGCAGGGCATCCCCGTACGGCGCGTGGAAACCCTGGCCGGTGACCTGGACGCGGCCGGCTGGACCGCCGCGGGCGTGGAGACCCGGCTGATGGGCGCGGCCCTGGCGCTGGGCCGGGGGCAGCGCGCACGCGGGCAGGACCTGCTGGCCCAGGCCGCCCGGGCCCGCCGCCGGGGGCCCGCTCTGCTGCGGGTCAGGGCCTGGCAGGCGGAGGCGCTGCTGCGGCTGGCGCGGGACAACCGGCCCGGAGCGGCCGTGGCGATCAGGACCGCGCTGCGCATCCTGGACGAGCACCGCGCCTCGCTGGGGGCGACGGACCTGCGCGCCTACTCGTTCGGGTTCCGGATCGAGCTGGCCGGGCTCGGGCTGCGGATGGCCTTCGAGCACGGCGCGGCGGCCCGGGTGCTCGCCTGGGCGGAGCAGGGCCGGGCCAGCCATCTGCTGATGAAACGGGCCAGACCGCCCGACGATCCATGGCTGGCGGGGGCGCTGGCCGAGCTGCGGGCCACGGCGGGCAACCTGGCGGCCAGCCGGAACCCGAAGGTCGTGCAGCGCCAGGCCGCGCTGGAGCGGGAGATCCGCGACTACAGCCGCAGGCAGCACGGCGCGGCCGGTCCGGCGGCCGGTCCGCCGCCGGTGGCGCGGCTGGCCGAGTCCCTGGGCGAGCAGGCCCTGGTGGAGTACGTCCAGCTGGACGACCAGCTGCACGCCGTCACCGTGACCGAGGGCAGGGCCAAGCTGCACCCGCTGGGGCCGCTGGCGCCGATCAGGGACCTGGTGGAGCGACTGCCGTTCGCGCTGCGGCGGCTGGCCCGGGCCGACTCCTCGGCCGCCGCCGTCATGGTCAGGCACGCCGCCGACCGGCTGGACGCGCTGCTGCTCGCCCCGCTGGCGGCCGAGCTCGGGGACCGGCCGCTGGTCCTGATCCCCACCGGGCCGCTGCAGTTCCTGCCCTGGTCGGTGCTGCCGTCCTGCGCCGGGCGCGCGGTCAGCGTCGCGCCGTCGGCGAGCATGTGGCACACCGCGAGCGGGCGCGACGGCGGCGGGCACGTGTCCGCGGTCGCCGGGCCCGGCCTGCCGGGGGCGCGGGAGGAGGCGGGCACGGTCGCGGCCCTGCACGGGGCCAAGGCGCTGACCGGCGAGGACGCCACCGCGGAGGCGGCGCTGGCCGCGCTGGACGGCGCCGGTCTGGCGCACCTGGCGGCGCACGGCCGGGTCAACCTGACCAACCCGCTGTTCTCCGCGCTGAGCCTGGCCGACGGCCCGCTCACCGTCTACGACCTGGAACGCCTGGCCGAGCCGCCCCGGATGGTCATCCTGGCCGCCTGCGAGAGCGGCCGCTCGGTGGTCAGGGCCGGGGACGAGCTGCTCGGCCTGAGCGCCACCTTCCTCGCCCTGGGCACCCGCTGCATCATCGCCTCCCTGGTCCCGGTGCCGGACGCGCAGACCACCCCGCTGATGGTCGACCTGCACGGCCTGCTCGCCGACGGCCACCCCGCCGCGAGCGCGCTGGCCCTGGCCCAGCAGCGGGCGGGCGGGGTGGCGGCGGCCGGGTTCGTCTGCCTGGGCGCGGGATCCACCGCACTTAGTTAGAAAGTCGTGATCTGGACAGCCGCCGCGGCGAATCGTCTGGTCGGCGGCTAGGCGGCTGGCTATGGGACGGGTTTCTGGCTAAGTAGGCTGAGGGCCGTGGCGAAGACCAAGGGCGGGCAGGGCACCCCGGCGACGGTGGCCCTCACCCAGGCGAAGGCGGAGTTCACCCTGCATCCGTACGATCACGACCCCAGCGCGGAGGCGTACGGCGAGGAGGCCGCGAACGCGCTCGGAGTGCCCGCCGAGCGCATCTTCAAGACGCTGGTGGCCGAGACCGAGGCCGGGCTCGCGGTCGCGGTGGTACCGGTGGCGGGCAAGCTCGACCTGAAGGCGTTCGCGGCGGCGCTGAAGGGCAAGAAGGCGGCCATGGCCGAGGCCGCCAAGGTGGAGCGGGTGACCGGCTACGTGGTCGGCGGCATCAGCCCGCTCGGCCAGCGCAAGCGGCTGCCCACCGTGGTGGACGAGTCGGCCCTCGGCTTCGACACGATCTACTTCTCGGCCGGGCGGCGCGGCCTGCAGATCGAGACCGCCCCCGGCAACCTGGTCCGCCTCACCCAGGCGGTCACCGCCCCGATCTCCCGCGGCTAGACGGGCGACCCGCAGCATTTCTTGTACTTGCGCCCGCTCCCGCACCAGCAGGGATCGTTGCGCCCGGGCGGCCAGGCGATGTCACCGGCCGGATCGGCCTCCGCCACGGAACCACCCGTGGCGATCCTGACCACGGCCACCCGCGCCTCCAGGTCGGCCTCCCGGAAGCCCTTCTCCAGCGCCTTGAGGTCCGCCCCGGGCGGATACGGCATCCGCACCGTGGGCTTACGCGGCATCTCCGGCTGGACCGGCCGCGGCAGTTCCGGCTCCGGTTCGGCCGACCCGGCCAGATAGGCCGCGACGGCCGGATCCTGCGCGCCCCCGAACCGGTTGCGCAGCAGGCTCAGGTAGCGCACGGTCGCCTCCGGGCGGCGCAGGCCCATCGCCAGGGCCAGCCCCTCGTCCAGAAGCGCCCGGGCGAACCGCGGATCGGCGGCCCCGGCGACCATGGCCGCCGCCGGATAGAACTCCTCGTCCCGCTCCGCCTCCGGAAGCGCAGCCATCTCCCGCTGCCGGGCCCGCAGCAACCGCAGCGCCGTCTCCTCCTCGCCGAGCTGCGCGTGCAGTTCCGCCATCGGCAGCCGCAGCTCCCCGCGCAACCCGGGCTCGGCGTCGGCGAGCTCGCCCAGCACCGCGAGGGTGTCGCGCTCCCAGCCGTCCAGCGTGTACTCGTCGACGAGCACCTCGACGTAGGCGCGCAGGCCCGCGTCGCCGCGCGCCCTCGGGTCCAGCAGCGCGTCGGCCAGCAAGTCCCAGGCGGCCCGCTCCTCCCCCCGGTCGTACGCCCGGTCGAGGGCCCGGTCCAGGTCGAGCGGCTGGAAGAGATGGTCGGGAAGCACGAGAGCACACTACCCCTGGCACTATGGGCGGATGAGCACGTTGCACGAGGCGTCCGCGGTGGAGTTGTCGGAGCTGCTGCGCGGCAGGCAGGTGAGCGCGGCCGAGGTGACCGAGGCGCATCTGCGGCGGATCGAGGCGGTGAATCCGGCGGTCAACGCGATCGTCACGGTGGTCGCCGATCAGGCGCTCAAGCAGGCGGCCGAGCTGGACGCGGGGCCCTGGCGGGGGCCGCTGCACGGGCTTCCGGTCGGGCACAAGGACCTGGTGGACACGGCGGGGGTGCGCACCACCTACGGCTCGCGGGTGTTCGCCGATCACGTGCCGGCGGAAGACGACCTGCTGGTGACGCGGGTGCGGGCGGCCGGCGGGGTGATGCTGGGCAAGACCAACACGCCCGAGTTCGGGACCGGGTCGCACACCGTCAACGAGGTCTTCGGGGCCACCCGCAATCCGTACGATCTGGGCAAGTCCGCCGGGGGCAGCAGCGGAGGCGCCGCCGCCGCGCTGGCCACCGGCATGCTGGCGCTGGCCGACGGCTCCGACATGGGCGGCTCGCTGCGCAACCCGGCCTCCTTCTGCAACATCGTCGGCCTCCGCCCGACTCCCGGCCGGGTGCCAACGAAGTCGGCCACGGCCGCCTGGTACTCGCTGGGGGTCTCCGGGCCGATGGCCCGCACGGTCGCCGACGTGGCCTTGTTCATGACCGCCATCGCGGGCTTCGACCCGGTCTCCCCGCTCGCCGTCCGAGAAGGCGGGGAGGTCTTCGCCGCCTCCCTGGACCGCGACTTCACCGGGACCAGGATCGCGTTCAGCCCGGACCTGGGCGGCCTGCTCGTCGACACCGAGACGGCCAGGGTGACGGCGGACGCGGTCGGCGTGCTGACCGGCCTGGGCGCCACCGTCGAGCACGCCGACCCGGACCTGGACGGCGCCGAGGACGCGTTCCGGACCTACCGCTCCTGGTTCTACGCGCTCAACTTCGGCGACCTGGCGGGCGTCGGCCCGAACGTGGCGTGGAACGTCGAGCAGGGCCGCGAGGTCACCGGCGCGGACCTGGCCAGGGCCGAACGCCTGCGCACCGCCCTGTACCACCGCATGAACGCCTTCTTCGACCGGTACGACTTCCTGGTGGCCCCGGTCAGCCAGGTCCCGCCGTTCCCGGTCGGGCAGCCGTACGTCACGGAGATCAACGGGCAGCGGATGCCGGACTACCTGGCCTGGATGCGCTCCTGCTACTGGATCAGCGTGCTCGGCGGGCCCGCGCTCTCGGTGCCCTGCGGCTTCACCCCGGCGGGCCTGCCGGTCGGCGTGCAGATCATCGGCCGCCCGTGGGCCGACCTGGACGTGCTGCGCCTCGGCCACGCGTTCGAGCGGGCCACCGGATTCGGCCGGGTCACGACTCCCGGCGTTCCCGGTAGGTGATCGCGAACTCCAGCGCCCAGAACGTGCCCGCGGCCACCACCGGCCAGAACATCAGCACCCCGAAGGCGGTCAGCCCCAGCCGGTCCTGGGTGGCGAACCCGCCCGCCGCGGCGGCCTGCACGATCTCGCCGCCCGTGGAGGAGCCGATCAGGTAGGCGACCAGGCCGCCGGCGATCCCGCCCACGCCCAGACCGGCCACCGAGGCGATGGCGTGATCGCCCGCGAAGCGGTACGCGACCAGGCCGCAGATCAGGCCGAACGCGGCGGCGATGAGCGCGAACCAGCCGTCGGCGGCGATCAGCGTCTGGGTGTTCGGGTCGGCGAGCAGCCACCGGCCCTCGACGAGCGCGTACCGGGTGCGCGGCGCCAGCGCCGACCACGCGAGCCCCGCGCCCGCCCCCAGAACCGCCAGCACGAGGACGGTTCCCGCGAAGTACTTGAACTGCCGCACCGTCCCGATAGTACAGAGCCCGCAACGCGTCATCTTCCGTGCAGCCCCGCCGGGTCCGCCCGCCGTTAGCATTGCTCCGTGAACGATGAGGCGTGGCATATCGAACCCTCCGGCCCGCTACGGGGGGACGTCGAGGTCCGAGGGTCCAAGAACGCGGTTTCCAAGCACATGGTCGCGGCGATGCTGGGCACCGGCCCGAGCACGCTGCACAACGCTCCCGAGGTCGGCGAGGTCGGCCTCACGGCCGCCATGCTGGAAGCCCTCGGCATCCACGTGGAGATCAGCGACGGGGAGATCACCATCGAGCAGGGCCCGGAGATCCGTCCCCGGGTGCCGGAGAAGTACACGGGGCTCAACCGCATCCCGATCCTCATGCTGGGCCCGCTGCTGCACCTGGCGGGTGAGGCGTTCGTCCCGATGGTGGGCGGCGACCCGATCGGGCGGCGGCCGGTCAACTTCCACCTGGAAGCGCTGCGCTCGATGGGCGCGGAGATCATCGAGGACGAGAACGGCATCACCGCGAAGGCGACCCGGCTGCACGGCACCCGGATCACGCTGCCGTATCCGAGCGTCGGCGCCACCGAGACGATCCTGATGACGGCCGTGCTGGCCGAGGGCAAGACGGTCATCAAGGGCGCCGCGATGGAGCCCGAGGTGGTCGAGCTCGCGCTGTTCCTGCAGCGCATGGGCGCGATGATCGAGCTCAGCCCGGACCGGCGGATCGTGATCGAGGGCGTGGAGCGGCTGCGCGGCGCGTCCACCTGGCTGGCCGGGGACCGGATCGAGGCCTTCTCGTATCTGGTCGCGGGCCTGGTCACCGGGGGCGAGGTGCGGGTGCACGGCTGCCCGCAGGACCGGCTGGTGACCGCGATCACCACGCTGGCCCGGATGGGGGCGCGGTTCGACATCACCGACGACTGGCTGACCGCCTCCGCCCCCGACGGGCTGCGCGCGGCGGCCGTGCAGACCGACACCCATCCCGGGTTCATGACCGACTGGCAGACGCCGCTGATGGTGCTGTTCACCCGGGCCGAGGGCATGTCGGTGCTGCACGAGACGGTCTTCGAGAACCGCCTGGTGTACGTGCCGGCGCTGCAGAAGATGGGCTGCGAGATCGAGGTGTTCGCGCAGTGCCTGGGCGGGCCCGCCTGCCGCTACCACGACACCAACGCCAAACACTCGGCGGTGGTGCGCGGGGTGTCCAAGCTGCGCGGCGCGGACGTGACGCTGCCGGACATCAGGGCCGGGTTCTCGGCGGTGCTGGCCGCGGCCGTGGCCGACGGGACCTCGACGCTGCGCGGCGTCAACCACATCGAGCGCGGCTACCACCGCCCGTTCGAGCAGTTCACCTCGCTCGGCCTGAAGATCCGCCGAGGCTGACCATGGGAACGGTCCGGCCGCTTCTGTGGCCGGACCGTTCCCGTGTCACCAGCGCCCGGCGTTCCCGGCGTCGTCACGGTTGTCGGGGTTGCCACGGGTGTCGCGGCTATCGGGGGTGCCACGGGGGTCAGGGTTGTCGAAGTAGTCCCCGTAATCCTCGTAGCCCGGGTAGTCGCCGAATTCCTCGCGTTCGCGGGCGCGGCGCTCCCGCCTGCGCTCCTTCCGCTCCTGGGCCTTGATGAGCTCCTTCAACCCCGGCGTGTAGCCGCCGCCGAACCGCCACATGTCCGGCGCCACGAAGGCGGTCGCGGCGGTCTCGCGCAGCGCCTCCTGCATGGAGTCCACCCAGATCGGCCCCGGCAGCGACGCCCCCTGCACCGAGCCGTAGTAGGAGTCCCCGATCTGCACCCCGGTCAGCGGATACTTGTACGACCCCCGGATGTCCCCCACGCTCACCGCCGCCGCCAGATCCGGCGTGTACCCGGCGAACCAGGCCGAGGTGTAGCTGTTGTTGGTGCCGGTCTTCCCGGCGGCGGGCCGCCCGATGGACTGGCCCCGCATGGTGCCCTGGGTGAACACCCCCGACAGCACCCGGTTGACCGCGTCGGCCACCGGCTTCTCGATCGCCTGCGAGCAGCTCGGCGGCACGCTCACCTTGCGCCCGTCCCGCTCGATGATCTCGGTGATCGCGATCGGGCGGCAGTAGCGCCCGCGCGCGCCGAACGTGGCGTAGGCCGCGGCCACGGTGAGCGGGTCCATCTCGTTGACGCCGAGCGTGAACGTGGGCACCTCGGCCAGCGGCCCGCCGTCGGCCCGCTTGACGCCCAGCGCCCGCGCGGTCTTCACCACGTCGCACAGGCCGACGTCCCGCTCCAGCATCATGTAGAAGATGTTGGAGGACTTCCAGGTGCCGAGCTCCAGGCTGTAGGGCCCGCCCTGGCCCTCCCCGCTGGCGTTGTAGATCGTGGCGTTGGGGGCGTTGACCTTGTCACCGGCGCAGTTGGTGAAACCCTGCGAGGGGACGTACGCGCCTGGGGTGTTGAACCCCTGCCCGAACCGCCAGCCCTTGGCCAGCGCGGTGGCCAGCGTGAAGATCTTGAAGGTGGACCCGGCCTGGAAGCCCATGCCGCCGCCGTGCTCCCGGTCGGCGGGCAGGTTGATGCTGGTCGCCCGGCTGGGGTTGCGGCCGTAGTGCTTGCTGGCGGCCAGCGCGCGGATCTGGCCGGTGCCCGGCTGGATCATGGCCTCGGCGGCCACCTCGGTGTCCTTGGGCGAGACCCGGGCGGCGATGGCCCGCTCCGCGGCCTGCTGGGCGATCGGATCGAGGGTGGTGCGCAGGGTCAGGCCGCCGCGCTGCAGCCGCCGCTCCCGGTCGGCCTCGGTGTAGCCGAAGGCGGGGCTGGTCAGCATCTCCGCCTGGACGTACGCGCAGAAGTACGGGTATCGGCTCGCCCCGCAGCCGCCTCCCTCGGCCTGCATGCGCAGGCCGAGCGGCGCCGCCTTGGCCCGCGCCACCTCCTGCGGCGACGCCATGCGCAGCTGCTCCATCCGCTCCAGCACCAGGTTGCGCCGCTCCAGCAGCCTCGCCTGCTGCTCCTTCCCGATCGACGGATCAGTCCAGTACGGCGTGCGCACCGCCCCCGCCAGCGTCGCCCCCTGCACGAGCGTGAGCCGGGCGGCGTCCACCCCGAAGAACCGCTGCGCGGCGGCCTGCACGCCGAACGCCCCCGCGCCGAAGTAGGCGATGTTCAGGTAGCGCTCCAGGATCTCGTCCTTGGTGTAGATCTTCTCCAGGGACAGCGCGTAGCGCAGCTCGGCGAGCTTGCGGCGGATGCTCTGCACCCGGGCGGAATCCCGGTCCCGCTCCGACTCGGCCCGGTTGACCAGGATGTTCTTCACCAGCTGCTGGGTCAGCGAGCTGCCGCCCTGCTTGATGCCGCCCGCCTGGGCGTTGGCCACCAGCGCGCGCAGGGTGCCCTTGACATCCAGCCCGGCGTGCTCGTAGAAGCGCGCGTCCTCGATGGCGATGATGGCGTTGCGCATCGCCCGGGACACCTGGCCGATCGGGATGGATCTCCGGTTCTGGTAGTAGAACTGGGCGATCTTCGTGCCGTTCTTGTCCAGGATCCGGGTGAGCTCGGGCAGCGGCTCCTCCCGGGGCGGCGGTGGCAGCTCGGTGAACGTCTCGGCCGTGGCGTTGCCGACGACACCGGCCCCGACCGCCACCGGCACCACCACCGCGGCCGCCAGCAGCCCGCCGACCGCCCCGCACAACGCCAGCCCGCCCGCAGCGCCAACCCGCGCCATCGCAGTTCCCCCCGCCCGAACGTCAAACGACCAGGGGGAGCGCATGCAGCGTCAACGTAACACAAGGCGTCACCGAACCCGAACAGGCCGTCACCCAGGGTGGACGTGGGCGTCATCGCGCGAAGCGGCGGTGCGCAGCAGCGGCGGGACCAGGAAACGCGCGCTGCCGCGCCGGTACAGCGCGGCCGGCCGGCCCACGTCGGGGAACCGCTGCTCGCCGGTGGGTTCCAGAAACGCCTCCGCGCGTGTCATCTTCCTGCGGAAGTTGCTGGGGTCGAGCTTGAAGCCCCACACCACCTCGTAGATCCGGCGCAGCTCGCCGACCGTGAAAGGTTCGGGGCAGAACTTGGCCGCGACCGTGGTGTGCTCCAGCTGCGATCTGGCGTGCTCCAGCGCGTCCCGCAGGATCGTGGCATGGTCGAAGGCGAGTTCGGTGCCTCCCCCGAGGACCGAGGCGACCGGCACCCAGACAGCCTCCCTCGCGTCCGTTCCCGCCACCGGCGGTGGCATGTCCGGGCCGAGCGCCAGATAGGCAACGGTTATCACGCGCCCGCGCGGGTCGCGTTCGGGTTCGCTGTAGGCACGCAGCTGCTCCAGATGGAGAGCGCTCCCTTCGAGGGAGGTCTCCTCGCGCAGCTCCCGCTCCGCGGCCTCATCGAGTGTCTCCCCCGGCCGCACATATCCCCCAGGCAGCGCCATGGCCCCCTGGAATGGCTCGATCCCCCGCTCGACGACCAGGATGTGCAGCTCATCCCCCCGGACCGTGAAGATCACCAAGTCCACGGTCACAGCGAGCAGGGACACCTCCGGGTCATGCCCGGGCTTGCTGATCACATGCCCACCCTACTAAACGTCATATTGACTAAAAGCCCTTCCTCGTATTAAGGTCATCCTTACCTTAATAGTCTGCGGGGGGCGCTATGGCCCACACTCCGGCAGGCCGGGACCTGACCGCGTTCCGGCTCGACGCCACCACCCGCCACCTCTGCGCGGGAACCTACCTCGACGGGAAATTCCGCAGGAATGTCCTCCGCGAGGTCCACAACGACAGCAAGCACCGGATCGCGCCCTCCTACGGGTTCGACCTCGTCCCGGTCGTACGGCACGCCTGGCGGGCCTGGCTGCTCGACACCGGCCAGCAGGTCGCCCTGCTCGGCCTGCTGGCCGCGTGCTTCGCCAGGAACGCCCCGGCGGCGATCGTCGTGGCCGGCGGGCTCGGCTTCTGGGGCGTGGCCCGGCTGACGGTCCGCGGGGCCGTCAAGGCGCGGGAACGCCATCGGCCGCGCCGCGGCGAGGTGACGCCGGGGCGGACGCGGCTGCTGCGGCTCGGCGTCACCGGCTGCCTGCTGTTCGCGCTCGTCCCGCCGGCGGTCGCCAAGGCCGTGGAGACGCCGCTTGGCGAGCTGGGGCGCACGGCCGGCGGCATGGGGATCCTGCTGGCCGTGGTGGCGGGCCTCGCGGGCGGGCTGCGGCAGCAGGCGCTCAACCAGACCTACTGGGCGGGCTCGATGCGGGTGCGGCGCGGGGGCCCGCGCCTGCACGAGATCGACCGGCAGCAGCGGTACCCCTACGTCGTCTACCGGCGGACCGGCGCCGACAAGCTCTTCGTGGGCAGCGGCAAGCTGGTGCACCGGTGGGCGATGGGGGTTCCGCTGAAGCGCGCCGACGCGACCCAGCCGGACGAGACCCCGCACGTGCGCGCCTCCGCGCTGGTCGCCCGGCTCAAGAACGTCCTGGAACCCCTGGCCGAGATGCCCGGCTTCGAGCTCCACGACCGGCTCTACGTCGCCGAGGAGGACGTGCTCGGCGACCGGGACTTCCTGCGGTTCCGGCCCGACCAGGAGGAGATCGACCGGGTCGTCGACAACCCGTACGGCCGGGTGCGGCACTTCCTGGAGATCACGACGCACGTGGCCGAGGAGGTCGTCGTCACGGTGTTCCTGCGGGCCACGGTCAAGGCGCGCTCGCTCAGCCTGGAACTGGTCACCTGCGCGCTGACCCGTACGCCCCCGGAGTTCCAGCAGGTCGAGGCGTACGCGGAGAACGGGCCCGGGGCGATCGTGCGGGCCGTCGCGCGCGGGGTGGGCGAGCTGCCCGGGCAGGTGGCCGGGGTGTGGCGCCTGGTGGAAGCGCCGGGCCTGGTCGCCGGAGCGCTACTGGCGGGACGGGATCGTACGCTGATGCCCCGCCGTGGGGGGACAATAGGCACGCGGCGCAGCGTCCGGGAGGACTGGGCGAGCGTCCCGTGGGCAGACGCGCGCTTGGACGAGACCCTGATCCAGGACCATTTGAAGATCATCGAACGGCTGCTGCTCACGGCGACGGAGGAGTTCCTGGCGTCGGCGGGGCTCGATCCCGTGTCGTTCCGGCGCGGGGCCGCGAGCATCATCAACAACCTGGGTGTGCTCAACATGCACATGGGCGGCAAGATCGACATGAACCAGTCGGCTGTCGGGACCAACGCCCGGGTCCACGCCGGCGGCACCACCTTCGACGAATAGCGAGCGTGAGGAGCGCGCGGTGAACGGCGACGTCAGCACCAACAGCGGCATCGTCATCAGCGGTGGTACCGCGAACATCAGCGGGCCGGCGGTCGGCACGGGGGCGACCGTCCAGACCTCCGGCGGGCCCCGGGCCGAGCCGGAGCGCCAGGCCGACATCGGAGTGATCACGATCCTGCCGGTCGAGATGGGCGCGGTGCGCGACGTGCTCGACCTGAACCTGGCGATGAACGGCGGCACGCCCTTCTACGAGGGCACCGTGCACGTCCGGGGCACCTCCACGCGGGTGGCCGCGCTGCGCGCCCACAGCCAGGGGCAGCGCTCCGCCGTCATGGCGTACACCCGGCTGACCCAGCACTACGCGCCCGAGATCGTGGTCATCAGCGGCATCGCGGGCGGGGTCAACCCGCACATCGCGATCGGCGACGTCGCCGTCTCCACCGAGGTGGTCTACTACGACCTGCGCAAGGAGACCGCCTTCGAGACCCGCCGCCGCACCTCCGAGCAGTCCTCCCCCGCCACCATGACCCACGCGGTGAACTGCTTCTTCACCGACTACGGCGATCCGGCGCACTTCCAGACCGCCGACGCCCGCGGCGTCTCCCGCGGCCACCGGGTCCTGCACGGCCCGATCGGCTCCGGCGAGGCCGTGATCGCCGACGCGGATTCGGAGATCGTCCACCACCTGCGCGCGGTCAACGACAAGATCCTGGCCGTCGACCTGGAGGCGGGCGGGCTCGCCCAGGCCTTCCACGAGCGGGAGCGGTCCAGCCCGGTCCGCGGCTGGGCCGTGGTGCGCGGCATCAGCGACAACGCCGACCAGCGGAAGAACGACGGCCAGCAGGCGACCGCCGCCTGGCACGCGGCCGTCGTGCTGCGCTCCCTGATCCCCTATTTCCGCCTCAACGTGGGCTGAGCGTTTTCACCGCGATTGTCCAAAGGAATCCCCTAATTCTGGTGTGGCTGGCAGGGACCCCAGGTAATGCCGGGTAGCGTTGCCACGATCTTCGGGGGGAGATGTCGGGGTGGACGAGACGACCAAGGGCGAGACCGGCGAGGGCTACACGCACGCGCTCGGGAACCGCCAGGTGCAGATGATCGCGATCGGCGGGGCGATCGGCGTCGGGCTCTTCCTGGGCGCCGGGGGCAGGCTCGCCGCCGCCGGTCCCGGCCTGATCATCTCGTACGCGCTGGCGGGCATAGCCGCGTTCCTCGTGATGCGCGCCCTCGGAGAACTCGTCCTGTATCGCCCGGTTTCGGCCTCTTTCGTGGAGTACGCGACGACGTTCATCGGACCGTGGGCGGGGTTCGCCACCGGCTGGATGTACTGGGTGAACTGGGCCGCCACCGGCGTGGCCGAGCTGACGGCCGTCGCCATCTACATCGCGAAATGGGCGCCCGACTTTCCCCGCTGGGTCACCGCGCTGATCGCGCTGGGCCTGGTCCTGACGGTCAACTTGGTCTCGGTGCGGCTGTTCGGCGAGCTGGAGTTCTGGTTCGCGCTGCTGAAGGTCACGGCGATCATCACGTTCCTGGTGGTCGGGCTCTACCTCGTGCTCTTCTCGGTCCACGGCGCGGGGCCCGCGAACCTGGTCACGCACGGGGGCTTCTTTCCCACGGGGTTCGCCCCGGTGCTGGTGAGTTTGCAGGCGGTCGTCTTCGCGTACTCGGCGATCGAGATGGTCGGCATCACGGCCGGGGAGACCAAGGAGCCGCGCAAGATCATGCCGAGGGCCGTCAACAGCGTGATGTGGCGGATCGCGGTGTTCTACGTGGGGTCGGTGCTGCTGCTCGCCATGGTGCTGCCGTGGACGGCCTACAGCGCGGGCGAATCACCGTTCGTCACGGTCTTCTCCCACATCGGATTCGCGGGGGCGGGTGACGTGATGAACCTCGTGGTGATCACCGCCGCCATGTCGTCGTGCAACTCCGGGCTGTACTCGACCGGCCGCATCCTGCGTTCGATGGCGCTCAAGGGCCAGGCCCCCGCGTTCACGGGGGCGATGAACCGGCGGCATGTGCCCGCCGGCGGCATCGTGTTCACCGCCGCCGTCTTTCTCGCCGGGGTGGTGCTCTACTACTTCATGCCCGGGCGGGCGTTCAACATCGCGATCGCCGTCTCCTCGCTCGGCGTGATCACGACCTGGGGGACATTCCTCTACTGCCAGATCAAACTGCGCGAGGCCTGCCTGCGCGGCGAGATCGAGCGCCCGTCCTTCCGGATGCCGGGCTCGCCGGTCAGCAACTGGGTCGGCCTCGCCTTCCTGGCGCTGATCCTGGTGCTGATGCCGTTCGCCGACCCCGACCAGCGCATCGCCTTCTTCCTGATCCCCGTGCTCGCCATCGCCATCGCCGTCGGCTGGCGCGTGGTGGGCATGCGCCGTGCCTTAACCGAGCCAGCGGCACAGCCCGCTCCGGACACGCTCAGCTGACCCGGCTCCTCCGGCCTGAGAATGATCTGTCTCGCATCGCAGGATTAGGGCAGTGGTCCCTCGTTTGATCCATTTGCCATCCGTGGGACGATTCTTGGGTTTCGAGAGGGGTGTGGATGTCGAACGCGGAAGGCCGACTCGTCGGAGGCCGGTACCAACTGATCGAGCCCATCGGCCGGGGAGGCATGGGCATCGTGTGGAAGGCCCACGACGAGCTGCTGGACCGCACGGTCGCCGTCAAAGAGGTCAGGTACGACAGCGCCATGGGCGACGAGCTGGAGGAGCTCAACCGCCGGACCATGCGGGAGGCCAGAGCCGCCGGCCGGCTCACCCACCCGAACGTGGTCGTGGTGCACGATGTGATCGAGGAGGACGGCCGTCCCTGGATCATCATGCAGCTGGTGGAGTCCCGCTCGCTCGGCCAGGTGATCCGCGAGGACGGGCCGCTGCCGCCCGCCCGGGTCACCGACATCGGGCTCCAGGTTCTGGACGCGCTGCGCGCCGCGCACGGCCAGGGGGTGCTGCACCGGGACGTCAAGCCGGAGAACGTGCTGCTCACCGAGGACGGCCGGGTGGTCCTGACCGACTTCGGCATCGCCCGGGTGGAGACCGACTCGACGATGACCAGGACCGGGCTCGTGGGCACCCCCGCGTTCATCGCGCCGGAACGGTTACGCGGCGGTCCCGCCCAGCGCGAGTCGGACCTGTGGTCGCTGGGCGCGACCCTCTACGCGGCCGTGGAGGGGCGCCCGCCGCACGACAAGGGCATGGCGATGGCGACCATGCACGCCGTGCTGAACGACCAGCCCGACCCCGCGGTGCACGCGGGCCGCCTGGGCGTGGTCCTGGACCGGCTCCTGGTCAAGGAGCCCGGCGACCGGCCGAGTTACGACGAGACGGTCCGGCTGCTGCGCCGCGCCAAGACCGAACCCCCGCCCACCAAGGCCTTCGAGCCGGTCAAGGCGAGCGAGGCCGACACCGGTCCTGTCGAACTGCCGGTCGAACCGCCGGCCGAGCTGCCGGTCCCGCCGCAGCGGCCGGAACCCAAGCGCGCCGAGCCGCCGCGCTCGTGGGCGGTCCCCAAGCCCAAGCCCGCACCCAAGCCCGCACCCAAGCCCAAGCCCGCGCCCAAGCCCGAGGCCGAACCGGAGGAGGCCGCGGAGCAGGAGGAGACGCCCAGGCGCAGCCCGGTCCCGGCCGCCGCCGTCCGCAAGGACCCGTATCCGGTGGAGACGGGGGCGCGGGCCGTACCGGCGGACTGGAAGCGCGAGGAGGAGCCGCCGGCCGAGCCGAGCTGGAGCGCCGGTGACGGGGCCGACACCGCGCGGTCGAAGCTGCCCGTGTCGTATCCGGACTGGAACATCACCCCGCCGGAGCCACGGCCCTTCGCGGTCAGGGCGGCGCTGGTGATCGTGCCCACACTGCTGCTCATCGCGGGCCTCGGCATCTGGCTGGGGGTTCGGCAGGCCGACGACGAGGCCGCCTCCCCGCCGCCGACCGCCGCCGCGTCCGCGCCCGCGAGCTCCGCCCCGCCGTCGGGCAGCGCGGAGCCGACCGCTGAGGAGCCCTCAGCCGAGCCCTCCGAGGCGGCCGAGTCGCCCAAGCCCGAATCATCGGCGGACGCGCTCCCGGACGGCTGGAAGCGCTACAAGGACAGCAGCGGCTTCTCGCTGGCCCTCCCCAAGGGCTGGAAGCGCGACAACAGCAACAGCATGGGCGTGTTCTTCCGGGGGCCGCTGGAGGGGGCGTACCTCCAGATCGGGTTCACCAGCTCGCCGAGGAAGGACGCGGTGAAGGACTGGAAGGACCAGGAGCGGCGGAGCGTGGGCAACTGGCCCGGCTACAAGCGGATCAAGATCGAGTCGGTGGACTACTTCGACGAGGCCGCCGACTGGGAATTCACCTGGGAGCCCGGCGGCTCGACCGGCCACGTCATGAACCGCGGCTTCGTCACCGACAAGAAGCACGGGTACGCGATCTTCTGGAAGACCCGCGACTCGGACTGGGAGAAGTACTTCCACTACTTCGAGACGTTCACGGCCACCTTCAAGCCGGACAAGTAGCCTTTCGTCCCGGAGGGGGTTGCGGTGGACGAAGCGCGTCGCCTGGCGGGCAGGTACCAGCTGCTCGAACCCATCGGCAGGGGCGGCATGGGCGTGGTCTGGCGTGCCCACGACGAGCTGCTCGACCGGGCCGTCGCGGTCAAGGAGGTGCTGTACTCCGCGCTGAGCGAGGAGGATCGGGCCGCCTTCAACCGCAGGACGATCCGCGAGGCCAGGGCCGCCGGGCGGCTCTCGCACCCCAACGTGGTCGTGGTGCACGACGTGATCGAGGAGGACGACCGCCCCTGGATCGTCATGCAGCTGGTCCAGGCCCGCTCGCTCGGCCAGGTCCTGCGCGAGCACGGGCCGCTCATCCCCGAACGCGCCGCCGCGATGGGGCTGCAAATCCTGGACGCGCTGTGTACGGCACACGCCGCCGGAGTCCTGCACCGCGACGTGAAACCCGAGAACGTGCTGCTCAGCGGCGACAACCGGGTGGTGCTCACGGATTTCGGCATCGCGACCATGGCGGAGGACCCGGGGCTCACGATGACCGGGAGCATCACGGGGACGCCCGCGTTCATGCCTCCGGAGCGCCTGATGGGGCAGCCCGCCACGCCGGAGTCGGATCTCTGGTCGCTGGGTGCGACGATCTACGCGGCGGTCGAGGGGCGCTCGCCGTACGACCGGGGGACGCCGATCGCCAGTATGGCGGCCATCCTGCACAGCCAGCCCGACCTGCCGCGCCGGGCGGGGCCGCTGACCTCGGTGATCGAGGGGTTGCTGCGCAAGGAGCCCGGCCGGCGGATCGACGCCGTGGAGGCGCAGGAACTCCTGAAGCAGGCGGCTTCCGGAACCAATCCGTCTATGTCGCCTATGTCGCTTATGTCGCCACAGACCCCGGTACCGGCTGGGCCGCCTCAGACGCCGCCTCCGTGGGGCCCTGGTGCGACTCCTGGTCCGACCGGACCGCCGGGCGGGTGGCCGCAGGCCGGGGCGGGATCCTGGGGCGGCGGTGAATGGGGCGTCCCGCCGGTGCCGACCCAGCCGCGCCCGGCGTCATCGAACAGACGTTTGATTGGTTTCGTGCTGGTTCCCGTGCTCGTGGTCGCGCTGGGCGTGGCCGGGTGGTTCGGGTACCAGCAGCTCGCGGGTTATCCGGGATCCGGCGTCATCACGCTGCCCACCGCGGACACCCCCACGGAGACCATCGACGGGACCCCGACGGAGACCGCCGCCGCGACATCCCCCGTGACGGCCACAGGGACGCCCGTGGAGACGCCTACGGAGACGGCCACCCCTACCCCCTCGTCGTCGCCCGCGAACCGCCTCCCGCCGGGCTGGCGGTCCTACCGGGACGAGCTCGGCTTCGCGATCGCGCTGCCGCGGGGGTGGAAGGCCGAGCGGGTGCCGAACGCCGCCCGAGTACGGTTCCGGGGCCCGGCCATGCCCGGCTACCTCCAGGTCGACCTCACGCCCTGGGAGGAGAGCGACCCCGTGGCCGCCCTGGAGACGGTGGAACGCAACTCCACCGCGAAGGGCCTGCTGCCGAAGTACGAGAAGATCAGCATCGAGCCCGCGGACTACCAGGGCGTGGCCGCCGCCGACTGGGAGTTCACCTTCGCCACCTCCGCCGGGCGGCAGCGTGTCATCGACCGCGCCTTCCGGATCGGCGACGACTGCTACGCGCTCTACTGGCAGGTCCCCGAAAGCAACTGGGAAGCCGCCCGCTCCTACTTCGACACATTTCTCACGACATTTCGCCCGTGATGGTCGGACAAAGCACCTGCTCAACAAAGGTCCGCCGCGAGCAGGCGGCGTTCCGGCAGACGAATCTGCGGACCTCCAGCTCGCGGACCGGACCTGGGTAAGCTGATCAGCTTCCCTGCTCCGCGAACGCCTCGCCCAGCGCTTCGGCCCGGGTGGCGAGCGTCGTGCGCAGCGTGGTGGCCTCCTGCTGGGCCTCGGCGGCGTCGGCGCCCTGGTTCGCCTGGTAGGACGCCACCGCCTGGTCCAGGAGGGTCTCCGCCTTCCCGCTGGCCAGAAGATCCTGGTAAAGCTTCCGGTACTGCTCCTGGTAGACCTCCTTGAAGGCGGCCGTCTCGAGAAAACGGTCCTTCAGCGCGTGCCCCATGCGCATGCCGCCACCACCGGGCCGCTGATCTGCCTGCCCCTCGGGCTGTTGGCCCGCCTGCCCCTCAGGCTGCTGACCGGCCTGGCCCTCAGGCTGCTGACCGGCCTGGCCCTCGGACTGCTGACCGGCTTGCCCCTCGGGCCGCTGTCGCCCGAATCCGCCCATGCTCAGGGCGTCGTCCGGGCCCGCGCCGGCGTCGCCGCTGAAGGCGAGGTTGAGGTCCCAGTTGATGACTTTGAACTTCTTGCCGCTCAGGTCGTACCACAGGTAGTAGTTACGGCCGGGGCCCGCCATGTCGTCGAAGTTCAGCAACATGTTCTGCAGCGCGAGATAGCGCGCGAAGGACTCCACGTCGAGCCGGGCGGCCAGACCGGAGGCGAACTCCTCGTCCGAGGCCTGCTCCACCCACTTGACCAGCTCGATCACCGGCTGAAGGTCCTGCTCGCCCTTGGCGTTGACCTGCTTGAAGTCGTCGGTGTAGGCGGTCTGGTCCTCTCCCTTGTACGAGAAGGTCGAGGTCGCCAGGGACTTGTACAGCACCCCGTCACCCAGCTCTTCCGCGTATCCCTCGTCGAGATACTCCACCAGCAGCCGGGGCGCCGAGGAACGGCCGTTGACCGTGAAGGAACTGTAGGCGTACCCCTGGGAGGGCTCACCGGACGCGCCGACCATGGAGATCGCCAGTGACTCCTTGAGGAGTGTCGCGGAGCCCATCGACACCGGTCGCACGGCGATCTGGCTGTGCCCCTGATAGCGGCGGCCCTCGACGAACTCGTCGAAGCTGACCAGCCAGGGCAGGTTCTCCGGTTCCTCGGCCTTCAGCGACGCCCGCCCGAACCCGCCGAAACCAGCCCCGCCTTCCGGCATCCCGGCACCGTCTGGCAACTCGGCACCCTCAGGCAACTCAAAACCATCAGGCGGCTGGAAACCGTCCTGGGGCTGGAAACCCTCGGGAAGTCCCTCCGGGCGCTGGCCGCCGCCCGGTCCGCCGCTGCCTCCCTGCCGGGACTCGCCCTTCCAGGTCAGGCCCGACAGCGTCGAGTTGCCCTTGAGCCGGACGCCCACGCTGGGGATCGTGGTGCCGTCGATGACCAGGTCGGCTTCGACGTAGGCCTTCTCGCCGCTCTTGAAATACTCGCTCAGCATGTCCTCGTACGCCTGGTCGGTGAAGGTCAGCTTCACCTCGTGGGCGGCAGAGGGGTCGAACAGTTCCTTGCCGCCGGCCAGGTCGGTGACGACCGTCGCACCGGAGGCGGCGCGGGCGCTGGTCACGTACGGACGGATCGTCCCGCTGCCGAACACTCCGGCGCAGACCGCGAGGAACACCCCGCACGCGACGACCAGCTTCCAGTTCTGGCGGAGGCTGACCGGGATGCGATGCCTCAGGCGGGCCATGGCGGTCACAGGTCGGTCTGGTCGTAGCCGGTCAGGACCGTGACCGGCTGGCCGTGGTTGCGTTCGCGCAGGGCGGTGATCACGTCCGCCGGCTCGTGCCCCTTCTTGATCTTGACCGTGTACATCAGCTCCAGCAGCGCCCCGCCGCGGATGGACTCCATGCTGACCAGCTCGAACTCGTCGGTGTGCTGGATCAGGACGTCCTGGATGACGAGGGTGTAGTCGTCGTCGGAGGGCACCTGCACCTTGACCACCTGGCGGCGGGTGTTGAGCTGGAACCAGTTGAACCTGTGCATGATCACGATGATCAGCGAGACGGCCACGGCGGCCACGATGGCCAGCAGGTAGAAGCGGGTGCCGACGGCCATGCCGACGCCCATCACCAGGAAGATGAAGCCGACGTCGCGGGTCTCCTTGATCGCGTTGCGGAAGCGCACCACCGACAACGCCCCGACCAGGGCGAACGCGCGGGCGATGTTCGAGCCGACGACCAGCATGATCAGCGAGATGAGCATGCCGAGGATGACCAGCGTCTGCACGTAGGACTGGCTGTAGGAGACGTTGCGGTGCGTCGCCCGGTAGATCCAGCCGATCATCGCGCTCAGCACGAACGACAGGCTCATGGCGATGGCGATGTCGGCCACGCTGAACGTGCCGGACAGATCCTGGAAGGTGAAGTCCATGGGGTCATGCCTCCGAGTGAGCGGGCAGGTGGAAGATCGAGCGCGGCGCCAGCCCGTAGGCCTCCACGCTCTGGCAGTACTTGGACACCCGCACGACCTGCAGGTTCCTGGCGGCGGCGAGATCGGTGAACCAGTACGGCACCCGCTCGTTGACCTTCACTTCGAGGATCGCCTTGCGGGCCGGCACGATGAGCCGGTTCTCCGCCTGGGCGCCCAGCCGGAAGTCGCGGTCCCGGCCCCGGATGCGCTGGTCGAAGGTGACCCGCAGCCCGACGTCGGCGTCGCGCCCCAGGTAGGCGTGCCGGGTGTAGCCGGTCATCGCGGTGGCGTGCAGGTCGAGGCGGGACACCAGGTCGAGGACCTCCTCCAGGAAGGCCCGCTGGCCGGGCTCGTGGTCGACCATGCGCCGGCCGTCGCACAGGCCGAGCGCGTCGGCGTAGGGCAGGCGGACCCGGCGCTTCTGGGTGACCCGGTTGACGCGCTGCTTGATCTCGA
Organism: Acrocarpospora macrocephala; assembly: GCF_009687865.1. GTDB lineage: Bacteria > Actinomycetota > Actinomycetes > Streptosporangiales > Streptosporangiaceae > Acrocarpospora > Acrocarpospora macrocephala. Next base: position 93,469 of record NZ_BLAE01000024.1, on the reverse strand, counting down.
CGTAGACCGGGGTGTCGCCGGTGGCGGCGAGGCGGTCGCCGTAGTGGCGGATGCGCAGCTTGCGGCGGAACTTCAGGCCCTCGATCTTCTCCCAGTAGAAGCGCAGCCGACGGGTGTCGTAGTAGACGCTCCAGATGTTGTAGCCCTCGTCGGGGCAGTGCTGGTCCCGGTCGAGGCGGCGTTCCATCTCCTGCCGCAGGCTCTCGACCTGATCGACGTCGATCAGGTACTTGATCTCGTAGCGGTTGAAGGCGTGCAGCGTGCTCGGTGCGCGCAGGCGGTGCCCGGCGTCGTCCACAGGGGTGCGGAGTCGGTGCAGCATGCGCATATCTGACAGAACGAACCTGGGAACAATGTGTGAACTCAGCACGAACCAGAGATGAACGGCAGGGCGACCCTGAACGTGGTCCCCTCGCCAGGGGAGCTGGTCACCTCGATCCGGCCCTGGTGCGCCTCGACCAGTGCGGCGGCGATGGCCAGGCCAAGGCCGGTGCCGCCGTAGGCGCGCGACCGGCCGGGGTCGGCGCGGTAGAAGCGGTCGAAGACGTGCGGCAGGTGCGCGGGGTCGATGCCCTCACCCTGGTCACGTACCGCCACCAGCGCCGTGTCCGGGTCGGGCCGGGCGACCTCGACGGATACCCTGCCGGTGGTGTGGGTGACCGCGTTGCCGACCAGGTTGCCGATCACCTGGTGGAGCCGGTGTTCGTCGCCGAGCACGGTGACCGGGTCGGCCGGCACCTCCAGCGCGATCGGCCGTCCGGGCTCGCGGGCGCGGGCGGCGTGCACCACGTCACCGGCCAGGACCCGCAGGTCGACCGTGCCCTGCTCCAGCACCGGCTCCCGGTCCAGCCGGGCGAGCAGCAGCATGTCCTCCACGAGCACCCCCATGCGCCGGGCCTCGTTCTCGATCCGGCCGAGCAGCCGCTCGGCCACCGGATCGCGGGCCTGCTGCCCGTGGTGGTAGAGCTCGGCGAAGCCCCGGATCGAGGTCAGCGGAGTGCGCAGCTCGTGGGAGGCGTCCGCGACGAAATGCCGCAGCCTCCGTTCCGACTGCTCCCTGGCCCGCAGCGCCGAGGCCAGGCGCTCCAGCATCGTGTTCAACGCGCCGCCGAGCCGCCCGGCCTCCGTACGCGTGTCGGCGTCGGCCACCCGGCGGTCGATGTCACCGGCCGCGATCGCCTCGGCGGTCCGCTCCATCCTGGTCAGCGGCCGCAGTCCGAGCCGTACCACCACCCAGGCCAGCGCGCCGAGCAACGTCAGCACCACGACCCCGGCGACCGTCTCGATGACCAGCAACTGCCGCACGGTCACCTGGCTGGACTCCAGCGACATCGCGACCGCCACCCGCCCGCCCGACGGCAGCCGCTCGACCACCACCCGCCAGTCCCCCACGGTGAACGGCTGGTTCGACGCCCGGGAGACGGCCTCGGCGGGGACGACCGATTCGTCGCCGGACGCCGCGGGCATCCGACGTTCCAGCACCCCGGACGGGGAGTAGAAGGCGACCCGGAACTGGCTCGGCAACTCCAGGTTCGCCGGTGGCGGCGGCTGCGCGGCCCGTGGCGGCGGACGCCGGGCGACGCTCACGGCGAAGTCGCGCAGCTGGGTGTCGGCACGCGCCAGCAAGGACCGCTCCAGCACCAGCACGCCGGACACGGCGAAGACCGCCAGCCCCAGCGCCGACAGGCTCAGCAGCGCCGCCAGCAACCGCAGCCGCAGCGGCCAGGGACGCGTCACGGCGTCAGGGACAGGCGGTAGCCGACCCCGCGCAGGGTGTGGATCAGCGGCGGCCCGCCGGTGTCGATCTTGCGCCGGAGGTAGCTGATGTAGGACTCGACGATCCGGCTGTCGGTGTCGAACCCGTGATCCCACACCCGCTCCAGGATCTGTGTCCTGCTGACCACCCGCTCCGCATTGATCATCAGATAGCGCAGCAACGCGAACTCCGTGGGCGACAACCGGATCGCCCGCCCCGCCCGCCGCACCGCGTGCGCCTCCTCGTCGAGCTCCAGATCCGCGTACCGCACCACCCCGTCGTCGAGCCACTCCTCCGGCGGGCGGATGCGACGCAGGATCGCCCGCAGCCGCAGCACCACCTCCTCCAGGCTGAAAGGCTTGGTGACGTAGTCGTCGCCACCGGCGGTCAGCCCGGCGATACGGTCGCCGACCGCGTCCTTCGCGGTCAGGAACAGGACCGGCGGGCCGCACCGGTCCTCCCGCAGCCGGCGCGCCACCGAGAAGCCGTCGATGTCGGGCAGCATCACATCGAGCACCACGATGTCGGGCCTGTCTCTGCCGACCTCCTGAAGCGCCGCGCGCCCGCACGAGACGGTCCGGACGGTGAACCCGTTCAGCTCCAGCGCCTCGGACAGGAGATCACGAATGCTCGGCTCGTCATCGACGACCAGGACCTTGGCGGGAAGGGATGCGTCCATACGTTGGTTTGTACGTGACTTTTCTGAAAACGAGCTCAGGATCAGGTCGAACGTGGCTGAGTCGCCTTGGCCACGTACCGGGCAAAACCCCGGCAAAGCCAACCCCTGTCAGGTCCTAATATTGCCGACATGCATGACACGGAGCGGCAGCAGCGCAGGGCCGCGATCAGGGACGGGCTGGGTGTGGGAGTCGCGGTCGGGGTCTCCGGGGTGGCCTTCGGGGCGGCCGCGATCACGGCGGGGCTCACCGTGGCCCAGGCGTGCGCGCTCAGCCTGTTCGCCTTCACCGGCGCCTCCCAGTTCGCCCTCGCGGGCGTGGTGGGGGCCGGCGGCGGTCTGGTGGCCGGAGCGGCGGGCGCGCTCCTGCTCGGCGCCAGGAACAGCTTCTACGGCCTGCGTCTGGCCGTGATCCTCGGCGGGACCCGTGGCCCGCTGCGCACCCTGGTCACCGCCCAGGGCGTCATCGACGAGAGCTCCGCCGTCGCCTTCGCCCAGCCCACCCCGGCCGCCGCCCGCGCGGGCTTCTACACCACCTTCGGCACGATCTACCTGACCTGGAACCTGACCACCCTGCTCGGCGCGCTCGGCGCGTCCCAGGTCAGCGACCCCGCCGTCTTCGGCCTGGACGCGGTCGGCCCGGCCACGTTCCTGGCCCTGCTCTGGCCCCGGCTGCGCGGCGACGTGAACACGCCGAAAGAAGAGACCGTCCAGTTGCGCCTGATCGCCGCCGGGGGCGCCGCCATCGCGCTGCTCGCGACCCCGTTCACCGCGCCCGGCGTCCCCGTCCTGCTGGCCGCGGTGGCGGCCCTGATCGTGATGCTGACCCCGGGAACCCCGGAGAGGGCGGCCGCGGAATGACCGTCTGGTGGGCGATCGCCGTCACCTGCCTGGGCTGCTACCTGCTCAAGCTCGCGGGCCTGGCCGCCCCTCGCCGGGTCCTGGACCATCCCGGCGTACGGCGTTTCGCCAGGCTGGTCCCGGTCGGGCTGCTGGCGGCGCTGATCGCCGTACAGACCTTCGGGCACGGCCAGGACCTGCACCTGGACGGCGCGCGCCTGGCGGGCCTGGCGGCGGCCGTGGTCGCGCTGCTGCTCAGGGCGCCCTTCCTGGTGGTCCTGGTCGCGGCGGCGGTGGTGACCGCCGCGACCCGCCTGCTGGGGATGTGATCAGGAGTCGTCGGCGCGGTCGAGCGCCTCGGCGAGGTCGGCCGGGTAGTCGGTCGTGAAGGAGACCCACTCGCCCGTGGCCGGGTGGTCGAAGGCCAGGGACACCGCGTGCAGCCACTGGCGGGTGACACCGAGGCGGGCCGCCAGGGTGGGGTCGGCGCCGTACTGCAGGTCGCCGACGCAGGGGTGGCGGAGCGCGGACATGTGGACGCGGATCTGGTGGGTGCGGCCGGTTTCCAGCTTGATGTCCAGCAGGGAGGCCGCGCGGAACGCCTCGATCGTGTCGTAGTGGGTGATCGAGTCCTTGCCCCCGGCCACCACCGCCCAGCGGCCGTCCCCGGACGGGTGCCGGTCGATGGGCGCGTCCACGGTGCCGCGGAGCGGATCCATGTGGCCCTGCACCAGCGCGTGATACCGCTTGTCGACCGTGCGCTCCTTGAACGCCCGCTTCAGCGCCGTGTACGCCCGCTCGCTCTTGGCCACCACCATCGCGCCGGTGGTGTTGGCGTCCAGCCGGTGCACGATGCCCTGCCGCTCGGCCGCGCCGCTGGTGGACACCCGGTGCCCGGCCCCGAGCAGCCCGCCGATCACGGTCGGCCCGGTCCAGCCGACGCTGGGGTGGGCGGCCACGCCGATCGGCTTGTTGACGACCACGATGTCGTCGTCCTCGTACAGGATCGTCATGCCGGGGACGGGTTCGGCGACCGGCATGGGCGCGGCGGGCGGCGGCGGGATGGTGACGTCCAGCCAGGCTCCGCCGCGGACGCGGTCCGACTTGGCGGGGGCCGAGCCGTCCACGAGCACGTCCCCGGACGCGATCAGCTCGGCGGCCCGGGTCCGGGAGAAGCCGAACAGGCGGGCCAGCGCGGCGTCGAGGCGCTCGCCCTCGAGCCCGTCGGGCACCGGCAGGCTGCGCAGGTCACCCATCCTTCTCGGCCCCCGTCTCCCGCGTACCGTCGATCTGGTAGCCGCGCCAGGCCAGGAAGACCGCCAGGATCCCGCCGCACACGATCGCGGAATCGGCCACATTGAAGATCGGGAACCCGGTCGCCGGGAAGACCTGCATGAAGTCCACCACGTGCCCCTGGAACGGAGCGGGCGCCCGGAAGATGCGATCGGTCAGGTTCCCGAACGCGCCGCCGAGCAGCAGCCCGAGCGTGATCCCCCACGGCAGGCTGCGCAGCTGCCGCGCGGTGCGAATGATCGCGATCACCACGGCCGTGGCGATGATCGTGAAAATGATGGTCATCCCGGTGCCGATGCTGAACGCGGCCCCCGAATTCCTGATCACATTGATCACGAGCACGTCCGGCACGACCACGACCGGAGGGTCTTTCTCCAGGTATTCGACCACCAGGTACTTAGTCACCAGATCGAACACGTAAATGAGCACGGCCACGGCGGCGAGCAACCCGATCCGCCGTGCCCGTACTCCCCCGGCGGCGGCGGTCAGCGGCGTTCCTCCCGCTGCTTGCACGCCACGCACAGCGTCGCCCTCGGGAACGCCTGCAGGCGTTCCTTGCCGATCGGCCGTTGGCACGATTCGCACACTCCATACGTCCCTGCGTCGATACGGGCGATCGCCCGCTCGTTCTGCGCGAGCACATCGCGCGCATTCAGGGTAAGGGCGATCTCACGTTCGCGCTCATAGGTCTTGGCCCCGGCGTCGGCCGGATCGTCGCCCGCGCCCTCGCTGGCGTTCCCGGCCGCGAGCTCGGTCTCGGCCCGCAGGATCTCGGTGTGCAGTTCGTCGATTTCCGCCAGCAGGCGCTCGCGCGCCTCGGCGAGCTCGTCGGCGGACCAGATGTCGGTAGTAGTGACAGAATTCTCCGTGACAGAGCCCTCCGTGACGGCGTTCCCCGTGATGGCGCTCTTCGCCGCGCGCGTCGCCATGTGGCCTCCCCATGAACAGTGATCAAGCAGTCCGGGCAGCATAGGTGCCGGATTGGAGCGCGGCAATCGACTCGCCGATGCATTTACGCCATCCGTACCAGGCTCGGAATGCTCATCCCCCTATGCCAGGTACATCCTGAACAACGACACCCCGTCCCGTGTTCCGCTGGAACTACCAGAATGAGATCGGGAAGCCTGACGCGCTCCGCTGCGTTATCGTGAGGTCTGCAAGGCGTTGATGGGACGAGTACCTCCGCACCCACTCGCACGAGCGACCCGGGGACGGTGCGAGCCCGGGGCGAGCCGCGGGGGGAAGATCAGCCCGGAGCCGCCGGAAGAACGGCTTTACCTCTGGTAGACGCTTATTAGACCCGGCCGCGACCTGAATGAGTGGGCCCCCGCGAGGGCGGCCAAGGAGGGTGGTACCGCGGAGCCATGATCGGCTTCGTCCCTCCACGCCCTGTCGAATCAGCGTGGAGGTCCGGTGTCTTCCCACTCTTTCCGTTCGCTACCCGCGCAGGTGGACCTGCCGGCCCTCGAACACGAGGTGCTGGAGCGATGGCGCGACGGCAAGGTCTTCGAGCGGTCGCTGGAGCAGAACGCCGGCGGCCCTTCCTGGGTCTTCTACGAGGGCCCCCCGACCGCCAACGGCATGCCCGGCGTGCACCACGTCGAGGCGCGCGTGTTCAAGGACGTGTTCCCCCGGTACAAGTCCATGCGCGGCTTCCACGTCCCCCGCAAGGCCGGCTGGGACTGCCACGGCCTGCCCGTCGAGGTGGCCGTCGAGAAGGAGCTCGGCCTGTCCGGCAAGCCCGAGATCGAGGCGTACGGCATCGCGGAGTTCAACGCCAAGTGCCGCGAATCGGTGCTCCGGCACGTGGACGCGTTCGAAGAGATGACCGAGCGGATGGGCTACTGGGTGGACATGTCCCAGGCCTACCGCACGATGGACCCCGCGTACGTGGAGGCCGTCTGGTGGTCGCTCAAGGTCATCTGGGACAAGGGGCTGCTGTTCCGGGACTTCCGGATCACGCCGTACTGCCCGCGCTGCGGCACCGGTCTTTCCGACCACGAGCTGGGCCAGCCCGGCGGCTACGAGACCGTGTCCAGCCCGTCGGTGTACGTGCGCATGCCGGTCACGGCGGGGCGTTTCGCGGGCGTGGACCTGCTCATCTGGACGACCACGCCGTGGACCCTGGTGTCCAACACGGCGGTGGCGGTGCACCCGGACGTGACGTACGTGGTGGCCGAGAAGGACGGTGAGCGCCCGGTCATCGTGGCCGAGCCGCTGCTCGCCGCCGCCCTCGGCGAGGGCTGGACGGTCCGGGAGAGCTTCTCCGGCGCCGAACTGGAGCACACGCCGTACCAGCGGCCGTTCGAGCTGGTCGACATCCCCGGCGCGCACTTCGTCGTGCTCGGCGACTACGTCACCGTCGAGGACGGCACCGGCCTGGTGCACCAGGCGCCCGCGTTCGGCGCCGAAGACCTGACCGTCTGCAAGCGGTACGGCCTGCCCGTGGTCAACCCGATCGGCCCCGACGGCCGGTTCCTGCCCGACGTCCCCCAGGTCGGCGGCGAGTTCTTCAAGGACGCCGACGAGGGCCTCACCGCGGACCTGCGCGCCCGCGGCCTGCTCTTCCGGGGCAGCCACTTCGACCACAGCTACCCGCACTGCTGGCGCTGCCACACCCCGCTGCTCTACTACGCCCTCCCGTCCTGGTATATCAGGACCACCCAGATCAAGGACCTGCTGCTCGCCGAGAACGAGCGCACCAACTGGTTCCCCGAGACCATCAAGCACGGCCGGTACGGCGAGTGGCTGCGCAACAACGTCGACTGGGCGCTGTCCCGCTCCCGCTACTGGGGCACCCCGCTCCCGCTCTGGGTCTGCGAGGAGGACCACGTCACCTGCGTCGGCTCCCTCGCCGAGCTGGGCGCCCTGGCGGGCCAGGACCTGTCCGCGCTGGACCCGCACCGCCCGTTCGTGGACGACGTCACGTTCGCGTGCGCCGACTGCGGCGGCGAGGCCCGCCGGGTGCCCGACGTGATCGACGTCTGGTACGACTCCGGCGCGATGCCCTTCGCCCAGTGGGGCGCCCCGCACGTCAACAAGGAGGTCTTCGAGGCCTCCTACCCCGGCCAGTTCATCTGCGAGGCCATCGACCAGACCCGCGGCTGGTTCTACTCGATGATGACCGTGGGGGCGCTCGTCTTCGACCGCTCCGCCTACGAGAACGTGCTCTGCCTGGGCCTGATCCTGGCCGAGGACGGCCGCAAGATGAGCAAGCACCTGGGCAACGTGCTCCAGCCGATGCCGCTCATGGACGAGCACGGCGCGGACGCGCTGCGCTGGTACATGGCCACCTCCGGCTCACCCTGGTCGCCCCGGCGGATCGGCCACGGCCCGCTGGAGGAGATCGTCAGGAAGGTCCTGCTGACCTACTGGAACACGGCCTCCTTCTTCACCCTCTACGCCAACGCCTCCGGCTGGCAGCCCGGGCAGACCCACGACGGCGAGCGCCCGCTCATCGACCGCTGGGCCCTGGCCGAGCTCCAGCGCACGGTGGCCGAGGTCACCGCCGCCCTGGACGTCTTCGACACGGCCCGCGCCGGCCGCCGGATCACCGAGTTCCTGGACGACCTGTCCAACTGGTATGTCCGCCGTTCCCGCCGCCGCTTCTGGACCGGCGAACCGGCCGCCTTCGCCACCCTGTACGAGTGCCTGGAGACGGTCACCCGGCTGATGGCCCCCCTGGTGCCGTTCACCACCGACTACGTGTGGGACGTGCTGCGCGGCCAGGACGCGCCCGCCTCGGTGCACCTGGCCACCTGGCCCCAGGTTCGGGCTGAGCTGGTCGACCCGGCCCTGTCCGAGCAGATGGCCCTGGTCCGCCGCCTGGTGGAGCTGGGCCGCTCGGCCCGCGCGTCCTCCTCGGTCAAGACCCGCCAGCCGCTCGGCCGCGCGCTGATCGGCGCGCCGGGCTGGCCCGGGCTCACCGGCGAGCTGCGCGACCTGATCGCGGACGAGCTGAACGTGCTGGCCCTGGAGGACATGTCCGGTTTCTCCGCCGATCTGGTGACGTTCACTGTCAAGCCCAACTTCCGGGCGCTGGGCAAGCGGTTCGGCTCCCAGACCAAGCTGGTCGCCGCCGCCGTCACCGCCGCCGACCCGGCGGACCTCGCCCAGACCCTCAGGGCCGGTACGGCCGCCACCCTCGACGCCGGAGAGCTCGGCGCGGTGACCGTCGGTCCGGAGGACGTGATCGTCACCGAGCAGCCCAAGTCGGGCTGGGCGGTGGAGACCGGCGCGGTCGACACCGGGACCGGCGAGACGGTGGCGCTGGACCTGGCGATCACGCCCGAGCTGCGCAGGGCCGGGCTGGTCCGGGAGGTCATCCGGCTGGTCCAGGAGGCGCGCAAGGCCAGCGGCCTGGCCATCACCGACCGGATCGAGCTGCGCTGGGCGGCGGGCTCCGACGAGCTGGCCGAGGCGCTGCGCGGCGGAGGCGGCACGGTGGCCGAGGAGGTGCTGGCGACCTCATTCGCCGAAGCCGACCTGGACACCGGCTGGGTGGTCCACCAGGACGCCGATCTGGGCCTCAGCTTCCAGCTGCGCAAGGCCTGATCACAACACGCCGATTACACGAAGGGCCCGGCTTCCCGCTGGGCCCTTTTGTGGATCGTCGCTACCTTTCGGCCCTTCAGCGCAGGCCGAGCAACACGAAGGGCCCGGCTTCCGCTGGGCCCTTCTGCGTGCCGTCGCTACCTTTCGGCCGCTACCTTTCGGCGCAGGCCGAGCAGGGGGTCAGACCGGCCTCTTCGGCCTCGGTCTTGGTCATGGTCTCGATGTCGGCGCTGTCGTCGCCGACGAGCGAGCACTCCGCGCGGTGATACCGCCGGGTTCCGACCAGCACGTGAACGATCTCGTCGTCCGCTCGCTCGGGAGTCTGCTCCGGGGTCTTCTCGGCGGTCTTCTCGCCGTCGTCCTTGGCCGTGACCGGCCGGGTGGCCTCGACCGTCGAGTCGAACGGGCGCGGCTTCTCGTCCTTGACCGCCGCGGATTCGGCGACCACCGGCTCGGGCTTGCTGGGCGCGGGGTCGGGCGCGGGCGGAGTCGGCGCCTGAGTCGGCGACGGACGCGAGAAGGCGGACCATTCAGACGAGGCGGGCGGCACCGAGGGGACCGGAACCACGGGCGGCACAGGGGGCGACGAAGGCAAGGGGGTGGCCACCGTGGGGGTGGCCGTTTCAGACCGCTTTTCCGACCGAGGCTTTTCAGACCAGGGTGTCTCGGGCCGGGATGTTTCAGGCCGGGATGTTTCAGGCCGGGATGTTTCGGACCGATGTGTTTCGGACCGGGGCACCGACGCGGAGACCGTGGGGGCGTCCATGCTCGTGGCGGAGTCGGTGAGGGCCGCTGACCCGGCGCGCCCGGGTGCGGTCTCGGCCGGCTCGCCCGGCTGCCCTGGGACGCTCTCGGCGACGCAGGCGGTGCACGGCGTGAAGCCCTCCTCGCGGGCCTCTTCGAGGGTCAGCTCCTCGATCTCGCGATCGGCCAGCTGACGGCAGTTGGGCAGGTGGAACCGTTTCCGGCCCGGGATGACCAGCACGATCGAGTCGGGCCCGAGAGCACCGCCCGGCAGGGAGCGGGGCATCGGGGGGCGCGTCCGCCGCTCCGGCGGCTCCTGACCGGCCGCTCCCGGATAGGGAACCTGCTGGGTCGCCATCGAAGGAGACACGGGGGCCGCCACCGGTCCTGGCACGGGTGCGGCCATCATCGGGTTCGCCATCTGCTGCGTCGGCCCCCCGCTGTAGGCGGCCGAGTGCGCCATCTGGGGGGAGGCCTGCGTCATGGGCTGCTGCATGTGCTGCGGCAGCGCCTGCGGCATCTGGGGCATCGGCTGGGGGGTGGCGGCCTGGGACCGCCCGCCGGCCGGGAACAGCTCGTGCCGCCTGAGCAACGCCCCGATCAGCAGGCAGACCGCGGACAGCACGCTGACCACGATCGACCACATCACGAGGAACGGCTTCGCCAGGACGACGCCCGCGATCAGCAGGACGATCGCGGCGAGCACCAAGGCGGCACTGACAAGGATCACTGGGGGGATCTCCGAACTACCGAACGCGTGACCGGACGCCTACCGGACACCTGACCCGGACAACACTTCCACGCGCGACACTTCCACGCGGAAGGTTACCGGCGGTCGCCGTGCGGGCCCTCGGGGTTCTGGAACGCGCCCGAGTGCTGCGGGTCGCCGCCGAACGGGTTCGGCGCGGGCATCTGCTGGCCGCCGGGCGCGATGGCGTGCGCCATCTGCTGCTGACCTGACACCTGACCCTGCACGATCGGGAAGCCGCCGCTGCCCTCGGCGGAGACGTTCAGCTCGGCGAGCTGGTTCTCCAGGTACAGCTTGAGGCGGCTGCGATACTCCCGCTCGAAGCTGCGCAGCTCCTCGACCTTGCGCTCCAGCTCGTCCCTGGTCTGCACCAGCGACCCCATCGCCTGCCGGTGCCGCTCCTGAGCGTCACGTTCCAGCGTCTCGGCGCGGGCGCGGGCGTCTCCGATGATCTGCTCGGCCTGGCGGCGCGCCTTGCCCAGCACCTCGTCGGCCTCGCGGCGGGCCCGGGTCACGGTCTCGTCCGCCTCCCGGCGGGCGTCCGCGATGGCCTGGTCGGCGGTCTGCTGGGCCAGGGCCAGCACCCGGGCCGCGGTGTCCATGTTGTCCTCGGCGGGCGGCAGGCCCATGCCGACGGGGACGGGCTCGGGACGCACCGGCTCGGGCTGGCGCATCGGCTCCGGCTGCGGAACCATCATCTCCGGCTTGGGCTCGGCGACGGGCGCGGGAGCCATCTGCATGCCGCCGCCCATCATGCCGCCGGCCATGCCTCCCGCCATCCCCCCGGCCATGCCGCCGGGGACCTTGCCCCGCAGGCACTCGGCCAGCTTGGCGCGGAGCTCCTCGTTCTCCTGGATGAGGCGGTCGAGTTCGGCCTCGACCTCGTCGAGGAAGGCGTCCACCTCTTCCTCGTCGTAGCCCGGCCTGAGCCGGGTCGTACTGAACTGCTTGTTCCGCACATCTGCGGGCGTCAGCGGCATTTGGGTCTCCTTGGCGCGCTTGGAGTCTGTCCGGAGAGAAGTACCTATCCTCGACCAAACGCGGACACGACTTGGATCAAGACCAAGACCACAATGAACAGCACTGTGAAGCTTAGGTCAAAGGCCACCGTACCCAACCTCAGGGGCGGAATGAAACGGCGGAGGAATTTGAGGGGTGGATCCGTGGCCGTGTACGTGGCCTCGGCGAGGACCAGAACCGGCCCTCTGGGCCGCCAGGCCCGGGCGAACGCCTGCACCGTCTCGAAGATCATCCTGCCGATCAGCAGGACCAGGTAGAGGGACAGGACGAAGACCAAGACACCACTAACGATCCCCACGGTCGCGCCCCGCCTCCGTCCTGGTCCGCTGCCAGGTTCGCACCCTCCGGTCCCCGTGGGCACCGCTCAGCTTTTCACTGTCCATACAAGGAACTCTAGCTCTGGTTGAAGAAGCCGCGTTCCGCGATCCGAGCCTTGTCCTCCGCGGTCACCTCGACATTGGCAGGGGACAACAGGAACACCTTGTTGGTAACACGTTCAATGCTGCCGTGTAGCCCAAAAACCAGACCTGCCGCAAAATCGACTAGACGTTTCGCGTCACTGTCAACCATTTCGGTCAGATTCATGATGACCGGCGTGCCCTCCCGGAAGTGCTCCCCGATCGTGCGCGCCTCGTTGTACGTGCGGGGGTGCAGGGTGGTGATCCGCGCCAGATCGGTCGTACGGCGCTCGATCACCGCGGTGGAGGGTCTCGGCGCGGGAACCGGCGTGTCGTCGCCCGCATCGCGCCCCTGCGCCCCGGCAGGGGCGAACTCCTCGCTCTGCCCGTCATACGGGTCCACACCGAAATCGTCGGCGTCATAGTCCCGGTACCTGTCGTAGCGGTCGTCGTCCTCCACGAGACCGAGGTAGACCGCCATCTTGCGCATCGCGCCGGCCATCGCTCCGTCGTCCTCCGTCTACCGTGCCTCTGCGGCCACCCTAGCGTGCCGGGTGCCGTCGAGGGCCTTGAAGGTCCGTGGCGGAAGCCGTAACCCCCCGACTGGCGAACCGCTGATCGACCTCTACCTGTTACTCGGGGGACATTACCTGACGAAGGGCGTCCGGCGGCCGAGCAACGCCGTACCAACACGCAGGTGTGTCGCACCTTTCGCTATCGCCTGCGCGAGATCGCCACTCATCCCGGCAGAAATCACATCCGCCCCAGGATGCTCTTTCTGTACGGCTTGCGCCACCTCGAACAAACGGGCGAAAGCGACATCCGGGTCAGATCCCAGCGGGGCCACCGCCATGACGCCCCGCAGCCGCAGACCCGGCGCCTCGGCCAGGGCGGCGGCGAGGGCAGGGACGTCCGCGGGACGGGCGCCACCGCGCTCAGGACGGTCGTCCAGGGCCACCTGAACCAGGCAGCCGACCTCGCGCCCCACCCGGACGGCTTCGCGGCTCAGCGCCGCCACCAGGCGGCTCCGGTCCACGCCGTGGATCAGATCCGCGTAGGCGACGATGGATCTGGCCTTATTCGTCTGCACCTGGCCGATGAAATGCCAGGTGAGCGGGAGATCCGCGCATTCGGCGGCTTTCGCCGCCGCCTCCTGATCGCGGTTCTCCCCCACATCGCGCACCCCGAGCTCGGCCAGCAGCCGCAGGTCGGCCGCCGGGTAGGTCTTGGTGACCGCGATCAGCGTGAGCTCCTCGCGGGAACGGCCGGTGGCACGGCACGCGTCCAGGATGCGCCGCTCCACGTCGGCCAGCGCGGCCGCGAGCTCGCTACGGCGCCCGGCGGGGGGATCCGGGTCGATCACGTGCGGTGGATCACTTCAGGAAGTCCGGCACGTCCAGCTCCTCCTCCTGCTCCTCGAAGACCACCGGGCGCCGGGGGACCGGCTGGGTGAGCTTGGAGGTGATCGGAGTCGGCGGCTCGGTCGGCCGCGGGATGGCGAAAGGGCCGGTGCCCGACGCCCCCTGGTGGTCCGGCCGCGAACCCTCGCCCTCCCGTCCGAACGGCACCGAAGGCGCGACCTGCTCGGCCGAGGCCACCTGGGGCTGCGCCGCCGGGTGGTTCGGCCCCGGCTGGGCCGGGGGCGAGGTGATCGGCGGCACCGGCTGCACGGGCGAGACCGGCGGCGAGCCCGCCGGGGTGAGCGGGCGCACCGGCGCGGGCGGCTGCTCGGTCCGCGGGTCGGGCCGCGACTCCTGGCGGGGCTCGGGCTTGGGCGGCGCCACGAAGGACGACAGCGCGGGACGCTCCCGGCCCCCCGGGGCGGTCTGGGCCTGGGCGGGGGCGGGGCGGGCCTGCTGCTGCCGCGGCTGCGGCATGACGGCGGGCTTCTCCGGCACCGGCTCGTCGAACCCGGCCGCGATCACGGTGACCCGGACCTCGTCGCCGAGCGCGTCGTCGATGACCGTGCCGAAGATGATGTTGGCGTCCGGCGCGGCCGCGCTGGAGACCAGCTGGGCGGCCTCGTTGATCTCGAACAGGCCCAGGTCGGAACCGCCCGCGATGGACAGCAGCACACCGTGCGCGCCGTCGATGCTGGCCTCCAGCAGCGGGCTGGAGACCGCCATCTCGGCGGCGGCCACCGAGCGGTCGTCGCCCCGGGCGTGGCCGATGCCCATCAGCGCGGACCCGGCCCCGGACATGACCGACTTCACGTCGGCGAAGTCCAGGTTGATCAGGCCCGGCGTGGTGATCAGGTCGGTGATGCCCTGCACACCCGAGAGCAGCACCTGGTCAGCGGCCTTGAACGCGTCCAGCACGCTCACCTGGCGGTCCGAGATGGACAGCAGCCGGTCGTTCGGGATGACGATGAGGGTGTCCACCTCCGCCCGGAGATTCTCTATTCCGGCCTCCGCCTGCATGGCGCGGCGCTTGCCCTCGAAGCTGAACGGGCGGGTCACGACCCCTATGGTCAGGGCGCCCAGCGATCTGGCGATGTTGGCCACCACGGGCGCGCCGCCGGTGCCGGTGCCGCCGCCCTCCCCGGCCGTCACGAACACCATGTCGGCGCCCTTGATGACCTCCTCGATCTCCTCGCGGTGATCCTCGGCCGCCTTGCGCCCCACCTCGGGGTTGGCGCCGGCGCCCAGGCCACGCGTGAGCTCGCGCCCCACGTCCAGTTTCACATCGGCGTCACTCATCAGCAGCGCCTGGGCGTCGGTGTTGATGGCGATGAACTCGACGCCCTTGAGTCCCTCCTCAATCATCCGGTTCACGGCGTTCACTCCGCCGCCGCCGATGCCGACGACCTTGATGACCGCGAGGTAGTTCTGCGGTGCTGCCACGACGAGGGGCCTTTCCGCTCGCTTACATATGTCCACGCAGGCTGCTGCCCGCTCTGTCAAACCCTCACCCTCAAGTTGAGATTTAGAGTTATGTCAACCTGAGGATTGATACGGACAGTAGGGTTGCGCCTCCCCCAGGGTCAACTAACCGCGCCGCAAGCACGTCCGGCGTGTCGCCGATCTCACTTGACCGTTACCACGTCAGGGGAACTGACGTCGAAGGTCATGGCGTTCTCGCGAAGCAGCGTGGTCAGGATCCTGGCTTTGTCCCCGGTCCGCTCGGGACCGCCCCACACCACGGTACGGCCATCGGCGAGCGTCAGCGTCACGGTTTCCGCGGACGCGGCGCTCACCTGCCGCACCCGCCGGGAGATGCTCTCCGGCAGGCTGGCGAGAACGGCCAGCGCGGCCTTGATCCCGGGATCGGCCGGATCGAACCGGTTGGTCTTCAGCTCCGGCAGCCGCAAGGTCACCGGATCCACCGCCCCCGCGGGATCCGCGGTGTCCGCCGCGTCCACCAGGTCCAGCACGACGCCGAACCGGTCCACGACCGTCGTCCTGCCGTTGATCGGCACCGCCACCAGCGGCATGCGCTCCACCACGGAGATCAGCAGCGTGCCCGGCCACTCCCGGTCCACGGTGACCGACTCGACCGCCCGCAGCGCGGCCACCCTGGCCCTGACGGCGTCGGTGTCCACCCCCACCAGCGGGGTGTCCGGCGGCACGGCGGCCGCCCTGCGGACCTGCTCGGCCGGGAGCCGCTGGTTGCCGATCACGGCCACCTCGCGCACTCCCAGGACCGGCGAGAGGAAAACCACCCACCCGGCCACCGCCACCACCCCGCCGGCCAGCAGAGTGGCGACAGCCGTACGCCACAGGACGTTCTTCCTCACCGCGGGCTCCCCTATCGGGCGTGCAGCTCCGCGACGATGTGCGGGCCGAGCTCGGTGACGTCGCCGGCGCCCATGGTGAGCACGATGTCGCCCGGCCGGGCCCTGCCCGCCACCAGGGCGGGCACCGCGGACCTGTCCGGAGCATACGAGACCTGTGCGGACGGGAGCGGGATCTGGCCCGCCACCAGCGCGCCGGAGACGCCGGGCTCGGGGTCCTCGCGCGCGCCGTAGACGTCCAGCACGATCGCCTCGTCGGCCAGGCCCAGGGCGGCGCCGAACTCGGCGGCGAAGAACCGGGTTCTGGAATACAGGTGCGGCTGGAAGACGGCGATGACCCGGCCTCCCCCGGCCACCACATCCCTGGCTGCGGCCAGGTCGGCGGCGAGCTCGGTCGGGTGGTGGGCGTAGCTGTCGAAGACGGTGACCCCGTCCGCCTCGCCCTTGGCCTCGAACCGGCGCTTGGCCCCGGTGAAGGCCGCCAGGCCGTCCCTGACCTCCTCGAACGGCAGGCCGAGTTCGAGCGCCACGGCGATCACGGCGGCCGCGTTGAGCGCGTTGTGCCGCCCGGGCACCGACAGCCTGACCCGGCCGAGCCCGGCCACCTCGAACTCCACGCCGAGGCCCTTCGGGACCACCTCGGCGACTCGGACGTCCGCCTCGCCCTCGCCGTACGTGACGACCTTGAGGCCACGCGACCGGGCGACGGGCGCCAGCTTGGCCGCGCCCGGGTCGTCGGCGCAGAGCACCAGCGTCGACCCGATCCGCTCGACGAACCGGTTAAAACTGTCGTAGACCGCCTCGGGGTCGCCGTAGTTGTCCAGGTGGTCGGCCTCGACGTTGGTCACCACGGCGATCTGGGGGGCCAGCATCAGGAACGAGCCGTCGCTCTCGTCGGCCTCGGCCACGAAGACGTCCCCGGTGCCCTCGTCCGCGCCGAGCCCGGTGGTGACCAGCTGGCCGCCCACGCAGTACGACGGGTCCGCGCCACACTTCTGTAGCGCCACGGTGAGCATGGAGGTGGTCGTGGTCTTGCCGTGGGTGCCCGCGATCGCGATGCCGACCCGCCCGGTCATCACCGCCGCCAGCGCCGCCGCGCGCGGGATGATCCGCACGTTCTGCCGCAGCGCCTCCCCCAGCTCCGGGTTGGAGTCCCGGATGGCGGTGGACACCACGACCGTGTTCACGTCCCTGATGTGCGAGGCCGCGTGCCCGACGTGCACGGTCGCGCCCAGCTCGCGCAGCTCGGTGAGCATGTCCGAGCTGCGGGCGTCGCTGCCGGACACCGCCACCCCGCGCTTGAGCAGGATCCTGGCGATGCCCGACATGCCCGCCCCGCCGATGCCGATGAAGTGCACCCGGCCGAGCTCCTCGGCCGGCACCGGCTCAATCAGTTTCACCAGACTCATCGCGCTGCGATCTCCAGAACCTTGCGGGCGAGCGTCACGTCGGCGTCCTTGCGCCCCATCTGCAGGGCCGCCTCGCACATCACGGCCACCTTCTCCGGGTTGTGCAGCAGCGGCGCCAGCACCCTCATGATCCACTCGGGGGTGAGGTCGGCGTCCTCCACCATCAGCCCGCCGCCCGCCTGGACGATCGGCTGGGCGTTTAAGCGCTGCTCGCCGTTGCCGTGCGGCAGCGGGACGTAGGCCGCGGGCAGGCCCACGGCGGTCAGCTCGGCGCAGGTCATCGCGCCGCTCCGGCACAGCACCAGGTCGGCCGCCGCGTACGCCAGGTCCATGCGGTCCACATACGGCAGGATGACGTACTGCGGATCTCCCGGCGGGGGCTCCTGCTCGACCGTGTTCTTCGGGCCGATCACGTGCAGCACCTGCACCCCGGCGGCGCGCAGCGCGGGCGCGGCGTCCAGCGCGGCCTTGTTGATCGAGCGCGCGCCCTGGGAGCCGCCGAACACCAGCAGCGTGGGCCGGTCCGACTCCAGGCCGAAGTAGGAGCGGGCCTTGTCGCCGAGCGAGAACCGGTCCATGTCCACCACCTGGCGGCGCAGCGGGATGCCGATGCACACCGCCCCCGGCAGCGCGGTGTCCGGATGGCCGGTGAACACGTGGTCGGTCAGCCGCGCGCCCAGCCGGTTGGCCAGGCCAGGCCGGGGATTGGCCTCGTGCACCACGATCGGGATGCCGCGGCGGCGCGCGGCCAGGTAGGCCGGTGTGGCCACGTAACCGCCGAACCCGACCAGGACGTCGGCGCCGACCTTGTCCAGGATTCCGGTGGCGGCGTTGATCGCCCCGGCCAGCCGGCCCGGCACCGCGAGCAGCTGCGGGGTGATCGCGCGGGGCAGCGGCACCGCGGGCACCAGCTGCAGGTCGTAACCCCGGGCCGGCACCAGCCGGGTCTCCAGGCCGCGATCGGTGCCGAGGCAGGTGATCCCGATCGTGGGGTCGATCTGACGAAGCGCGTCGGCCAGCGCGAGCGCCGGCTCGATATGGCCGGCCGTCCCGCCGCCGGCGAGGACCACCCTCATGTCTCTCCCTATGTGAAAAGCCGCGTGTTTCAAGTCGCGGATTATGCCCGGAGGCCAAGCCAGCTTAGAGCCCGGGCCGCCGGTCCGGGCCCCCGCGCGGCCAACGCTTCGGCCGCGCCCGGCTCACGTTTCGCGAACGACAACAACATCCCAAGCGCGGCGAGCGTCGGCAACAGGGCGGATCCGCCGTACGAGACGAGCGGCAGCGGGATGCCCGTGATGGGCAGCACGCCGATGACCGCGCCGATGTTCACGATGGCCTGCCCCACGATCCAGGCCACCGACGCCGCCGAGGCGAACCGCACGAACGGGTCGTTGACCCGGGCCGCGATGCGCAGGCCCGCGTAGCCGAGCAGGCCGAACAGGGCGATCACGACGAGCGTGCCCATCAGGCCGAGCTCCTCGCCCAGGATGGAGAAGATGAAGTCGCTCTCCGCGTGCGGCACCCAGTCCCACTTCTGCCTGCTGCTGCCCAGGCCCAGGCCGAACCAGCCGCCGGAGCCCATCGCGATCTGCCCCTGGGCGGCCTGGTAGCCGGAGCCCTGGGCGTTCTCCCAGGTGTTGAGCCAGCCGGTGATGCGCTCGGACCGGTAACCCTCTGAGATGATCATGAAGACGGTGGCCAGGGCGAGCACGGCGAGCAGGCCGGCGAACAGCCGTACCGGCGCGCCCACCACCCAGAGCAGGGCCAGGAAGATCATCATCAGCACCAGGGTGGTGCCCAGGTCGCGGCCCCACATGACCAGCACGGCCAGGATGGCCACGCCGGGCATCAGCGGGATCAGCAGGTTGCGCCACTCCATCAGGCGGCCGCGCGCGTGCCGGGCCAGGATGTCGGCCCCCCACAGCACCAGGGCCAGCTTGGCCGGCTCCGACGGCTGGATGGTGAGGCTGCCGATGTAGATCCAGCGCTGCGCGCCCAGCTCGGTGGAGCCGATGAAGATCACCATCACCAGGCCGATGATGGACAGCGCCAGCAGCGGGTATCCGGCCAGCCGGAAGAAGCGCTGCGGCAGCTTGCTGCAGGCGTACATGAGCGGGATGCCCAGCGCGACCGAGAGCGACTGCTTCAGGAACCAGTAGAACGGGTCGCCCTTGACCTGCAGCGCCTCGATGCTGGAGGCCGAGAGCACCATCATCAGGCCGAGCGCGAGCAGCAGCGCGCTGCAGCCCAGCACCAGGTAGTAGGAGGTGAGCGGGCGGCTCAGCAGCTCGCGCAGCAGCGCCAGCTGGATCCTGCTCCAGCTGGGACGGCGCCGCTCCCCCTCTGTGGCAGCCCCTGCGGCGGCCCCGGTGGCGGCCGTCACCGCTCGACCAGACCGGTCAGGCCGGTCAGATTGCGGACGGCTCGCGCGAAGGCCTCCCCTCGCGCGCCGTAGCCGGGGAACATGTCCAGGGAGGCCCCGGCGGGGGCCAGCAACACGGTGTCCCCGGGGGAGGCGAGCCTGGCGGCTGCGGTGACGACACGATCCATCACCCCAGTGTCGTCCCCGGCCACCTCAAGCACGGGGACATTCGCCGCGTGTCGCGCCAATGCCTCCGCGATCCGTTCCCGGTCCACGCCCAGCAGCACCGCGCCGCGCAGCCGAGGCGCGGCCCGCCGGACCAGATCCTCCACGTCGGCGCCCTTCAGCTGGCCGCCGGCGATCCAGACGATCGACGGGTAGGCCGCCAGCGACGCCGCCGCCGCGTGCGGGTTGGTGGCCTTGGAGTCGTCCACGTAGTCGACCTCGCCGACCCGGGCCACGTGGGCGATCCGGTGCGGGTCGGGGCGGAAGTCCGCCAGGCCTTGCCGTACGGCGGCCGCGGGCACCCCGTGGGACCGTGCCAACGCCGCGGCGGCCAGCGCGTTGGCCACGTTGTGCGGCGCGAACGGGTGCACGTCCGACAGCGCGGCCAGCTCCTCCGCCGACCGCATCGGGTCCCCGGTGAACGCCCGGTCCACGAGCAGGTCCTCCACCACGCCCAGCTGACCGGGCCTGGGCACCCCCAGCGTCCACCCCACGGAGCGATCCCGGTACGGCTCCGCCAGCCGCGTGGCCCACGGATCGTCGGCGTTGTAGATCACCCGCTCCGCCTTCGCGAAGATCCGCGCCTTGGCGCGCGCGTACTCCTCCAGCGAGCCGTGCCAGTCGATGTGGTCGGGCGCCACGTTCAGGACGGCCGCCGCCTTCGGGGCCGGGCTGGCCGACCAGTGCAGCTGGAAGCTGGACAGCTCGACGGCGAGCACGGTGGTCTCGCCCGGGTCGAGCACCGCGTCCACGATCGGGACGCCCACGTTGCCGACGGCGAGCGCGCGCTCCCCGGCGGCGGTCAGCATCGAGGTGAGCATGCGGACCGCGGTGGTCTTGCCGTTGGTGCCGGTCAGCGCCAGCCAGGGCGCCGCGCCCTCGTGCCGCAGCCGCCAGGCCAGCTCGACCTCGCCGATGACCTCGATCCCGGCCGAGGCGGCGGCCCGCAGTAGCGGATGGTCCGGCTTCCAGCCCGGCGAGGTGACCACCAGCTCGGTTCTGGCGGGCAGGTCCTGCTCGCCGAACCTGACCTCCACCCCGAGCTCGGACAGGATCTCCGGGATCGGGCGCTCGCGCTGCTCCAGCACGACCACCCGCTCCCCGCCCCTGGCCAGGCCGCGCGCGGCGGCGGTGCCGGACAGACCGAGCCCGGCCACGACGACGCAGCCCCTCACAGTTTCGGCATCCATTCCACGTAGAACAGGCCGAGCCCGGCGGCCGCGCTGAGCGCGGCGATCAGCCAGAACCGGACCACGATCGTGGTCTCCGCCCAGCCCTTCAGCTCGAAGTGGTGCTGGAGCGGGGCCATCCGGAAGATGCGTCTCCTGGTCATCTTGAAGAAGCCCACCTGGATGATCACCGAGGAGGTGATCACCACGCACAGGCCGGCCAGGATGAGCAGCAGCAGCTGGGTCCTGGTGGTGATGGCCAGCCCGGCCAGCACCCCGCCCAGGGCCAGCGAGCCGGTGTCGCCCATGAAGATCTTCGCGGGCGGGGCGTTCCACCACAGGAAGCCCACCAGCGCGCCCAGCACCGCCGCCGCCACCACCGCCAGGTCCAGCGGATCCCGCACGATGTAGCAGTTCGGCCCGAGGATCGCGGTGGTGCAGCTGTTGCGCAGCTGCCAGTTGCCGATCAGCACGTACGAGGCGAGCACGATCCCGGTGGCCCCGGAGGCGAGCCCGTCCAGGCCGTCGGTGAGGTTCACCGCGTTGGAGAACCCGACGATCATGATCAGCACCCAGATGGTGAACCCGATCAGGCCGATGGAGGGCCCGAAGTCGCGCAGGAACGACAGCCGGGTCTCGGCCGGGGTGATCGAGTACGCGTTCGGGAACTGCACCACCAGCACCGCGAAGACGGCGCCCACGATCAGCTGCCCGAGCGCCTTCGCGCCGCTGCGCAGGCCCAGGCTGCGCTGCTTGTAGATCTTGATGAAGTCGTCCAGGAAGCCGACCATGCCCAGGCCGGTCATCAGGAACAGCACCAGCAGCGCCGAGGCGGTGGGCGGGGCCGGATCGGCCGACAGCAGCGTGGCCAGGTGCGCCGCCGCGTAGCCGAGCAGGGCCGCGATGACGATGACGGTGCCGCCCATGGTGGGGGTGCCGCGCTTGTCGTGGTGGCCGGACGGCCCTTCCTCGCGGATGTTCTGGCCGTAGCCCCTGCGGGCGAACAGCCGCATCGCCAGCGGCGTGCCGAGCATGGACAGCACCAGGCCGACCGCGGCGGCGACGAGGATGTCCCTCACCGGGCGTCACCCCCTATCAGCCGTTCCGCCACCCGTTCCAGACCGGCGGCCCGGGGACCCTTGATCAGCACCACGTCGCCGGGCCGGAGCCGCTCGGCGAGTTCGGCGGCGGCGGCCGCCACGTCGGGCGCGTGGATCGCGTCCGGGGCCCCGGCCATGATCTCGCCGGCGTTCTCGCCCACCACGAGCAGACCGGCCAGGCCCGCGCTCGCGGCCAGACGGCCGACGCCCTCGTTCAGTTCCGGTCCGTCCTCGCCCAGCTCGCGCAGCGCGGCCACGACGGCGAATTTGCGCCGTCCGGCGGCCATCGCGTCGAGCGCCGCGAAGGCGGCCCGCATCGAGTCCGGATTGGCGTTGTACGCGTCGTTGATCACGGTGACGCCGTCGGCCCGGTCGGTGACCTCCATCCGCCAGCGGCTGCGCGGCTCGGCCTGCGACAGCTCGTCGGCGATGGTGGCCACCGGCAGGCCCAGCTCGTAGGCGGCGGCCGCGGCGGCCAGGGCGTTGGCGACGGCGTGCCCGCCGTACAGCCGGAGCCGGACCGGGGCCGCGCCGGTCGGGGTGCGCAGCGTGAACGCGGCCCGCCCCCGCTCGTCGAGCCGCTCGTCCAGGGCCCTGATGTGCGCCCCTGCGCCGCGCCCGAACCAGGTCACCCTGGCCTCGGTGCGCACGGCCATGCCCGCCACCAGCGGGTCGTCGCCGTTCAGCACGGCCACGCCGTCCTTCGGCAGCGCCTCCACCAGCTCGCCCTTGGCCCTGGCGATCATGTCCTTGCCGCCGAACACGCCCAGGTGCGCGGTGCCCACGTTGAGCACCACCCCGATCCTGGGCGGCGCGATCCCGGCCAGATACGCGATGTGCCCGACATCTCGGGCGCTCAGCTCCAGCACCAGATACCGGGTCTCCGCGTCGGCCTTGAGCACGGTCAGCGGATGCCCGATCTCGTTGTTGTACGACCCGACGGGCGAGACCGTGGGCCCGATCCGCGCGGTCAGCCGGGCCAGCAGGTCCTTGGTCGAGGTCTTGCCGGCCGACCCGGTCACCCCGACCACGGTCAGCTCGGGCAGCTCCGCCACCACGGCCCTGGCCAGCTCGGCCAGCGCGCCCACCACATCGCCCACGATCACGGTGGGCGCCTCCACCGGGCGCGCGGCCAGCACGGCCACCGCGCCGGATTCGCAGGCCTGGACCGCGTAGTCGTGCCCGTCCACCCGCTCGCCCTTGAGCGCGACGAACAGCGACCCCGGCTCGGCGGCCCGGGAGTCGATCACGACCGGACCCCGCACCACGGCCCGGGGGTCGGTCAGGCCCATCAGGGCGCCCGCGGTGATCTCTGCGACCCGGCCCAAAGGCAACGGGATCATGCGTTCCTCCTGCGAATGGCGGCGGCGACCACCTGGCGGTCGTCGAATGGCACGACCTCGCCTGCGACATACTGGCCCTGCTCGTGGCCCTTGCCGGCCACAACTACCACATCTCCCGCGCGGGCACGGGAGATCGCCAGCTCGATGGCCTCGGCTCGGTCCGGCTCCACGATCACGCGGGCCCGCTCCGGCGGCGGCACTTCCAGCGCCCCGTCCATCATGGCGGACAGAATGGCCAGCGGGTCCTCACTGCGCGGGTTGTCGCTGGTGAAGATGGCCACATCGGCGAGCCGGGCGGCGGCCTCGCCCATCAGCGGGCGTTTGCCCCGGTCCCGGTCGCCGCCGCAGCCGAGCACGATGGTCAGCGTGCCCTCGGTGACCTCGCGGAGCGAGCGCAGCACCGACTCGACCGCGCCGGGCTTGTGGGCGTAGTCGACGATCGCCTCGAACCCGTGAGGGGACGGCACCCGCTCCATCCGGCCCGGCACCCCGGCGAACCCGCTCACCCCGGCCACCGCGGTCTGCAGCGGCACGCCGGTCTCCACCAGCGCGACCAGCACGCCCAGCGCGTTGGCCACGTTGAAGGGCCCGGGCAGGGCGACCGACACGTCGGCCTCGATGCCGCCGGGGCCGACCACCCGGAAGGCGCTGCCGTCCGAGCCGAGGCGCACGTCCACGGCCCGCCACTCGGCCTCGGGGCCCCCGGCCGGCGAGAACGTGGTGATCGGGATCTTGGCGAACCCGGCCAGCTCCAGGCCATGCGGGTCGTCGGTGTTGACCACGCCGAGCCGGGCGAACTCCGGGGTGAACAGCCGCGCCTTGGTGGCGAAGTAGTCGTCGAAGTCCCGGTGGAAGTCCAGGTGATCCTGGGACAGATTCGTAAATATCGCGACATCGTAGAAGATGCCGTCGACGCGGCCCAGCGCCAGCGCGTGGCTGGAGACCTCCATCGCGGCGGCGGTGACCCCCTGCTCGCGCATCAGCGCGAACAGGCCCTGCAGATCGCTCGCCTCCGGCGTGGTCAGCTCGGGCGTGATCCGGATGTCCCCGGCGTGGATCTCCACCCCGCCGACCAGGCCGGTCCGGTGCCCGGCGGCGGCCAGGCCCGCCTCCAGCAGGAACGTGGAGGTGGACTTGCCGCTGGTCCCGGTCACCCCGATGACCAGGATGTCGGTGGCGGGCTGGCCGTACACCCAGGCGGCGACCTGGCCGAGCAGGGCGCGCGGATCCGGCAGCACGAGCACCGGCAGGCCGGTGGCGGCGGCCTCGTCCCGGCCGGCGTCGTCGGTGAGGATGGCCACCGCGCCCGCCGAGCGGGCCGCGGCCGAGAACGCGGCGCCGTGCGCCGCCTTGCCGGGCAGCGCCACGTAGAGGTCGCCGCGCTGGACCCGCCGGGAGTCGATGGTGACGCCGGTGAGCACGCCGCGGGCCACCCGGCCGGAGGCGGACGGCGCGCCGAGCAGGGTGGCCAGCCCGGAGAGCGGGCGGGCCGACGTGGAGGACGGACGCATCGGGTGATCCACGGGATGGCCCGTGGGATGCGCTGCGGGCTGGTTCACGGCGAGAGCGTATCGTTCGCGGTCACGGCAGAGCGCTCGTCGAGCCGGTAGGCGGGATTTTCTTGGTCTTCAACGCGAATGTCATGACGTCCTTGAACACGGGCGCGGCGATCGTCCCGCCGTAGTGGTCCTTCTTCGGGTCCTGGATCACGGCCAGCGCCAGCAACCGGGGGGCCTCCGCCGGGGTGAAGCCGAC
This sequence comes from Acrocarpospora macrocephala, assembly GCF_009687865.1. Taxonomy (GTDB): domain Bacteria; phylum Actinomycetota; class Actinomycetes; order Streptosporangiales; family Streptosporangiaceae; genus Acrocarpospora; species Acrocarpospora macrocephala. The sequence goes on along the minus strand of NZ_BLAE01000024.1, from coordinate 68,344 downwards.
GAAGGTGGCCGTGTAGCCACAGTAGCCCCCGCATTTCTGGTCATACCGCATTGCCGTGCCGGTTTTGCCCGCCACCCGGTACCCGTCGATGGCGGCGGCGTTGCCGGTGCCGTCCGTGCCGGAGACCGCGCCCTCCAGCATCGCGGTGAGCTGCTTGGCGGTCAGGTCGCTGATCACCCGGGTGGACTTGCCGAGGGGGGCCGGAGTCAGCCGGTCGTGCTGGTCGGTGGTCCCGGCCACGACCGTGGGGGCGATCCTGACGCCGCCGTTGGCGATGGCCTGGTAGACGCTGGCCATCTGGAGGGCGGTGACCGAGATGCCCTGGCCGTACATGATGGTGCAGCGCTGGCTGCCGCTCCAGTCCTGCCACTTGGGCAGCAGGCCGGCCTCCTCGCCCGGGAGGGCGCCGCCGCTCTTGGCGCCGAAGCCGAACGACCGGAACATGTCGTACAGGCGCTGGTTGGTGATTTTCTGCCCGGCCAGGATGGTGCCCACGTTGCTGGACTCGCCGAGGATCTCCGCGTAGGTCATCTGCTCGGTCGGGTGCGGGTGGGCGTCGCGCAGCGTGCGGTCGGCGCACTGGATGTGGTCCGGCACGGTGAAGATCGTCTGCGGGGCGACCACCCCGGCCTCCAGCGCCGCGGCGGCGGTGATGACCTTGTTGGTGCTGCCCGGCTCGAACACCTCCGAGGCGGCCCGATTGCCGCGCTGCTCGGCCGGGACCTTCTGCCAGCTGCGCAGGTCCACCTCGGGGGCGTTGGCCATCGCGATGATCTGCCCGGTCCTGGTGTCCATCACGATCACGCTGCCGCTGCGCGCGCCGGTCGCCTTCACCTGCTTGGCGATGGCCTGCTGGGCGGCCCACTGGATGTAGCGGTCGATGGTGAGGCGCAGCTCGCGGCCCGGCACGGGGGCGACCCTGGTGCTGCGGGTCATCGGGATGCGCTGGCCGTCGCGGCCGATCTCGATGCTCTGCTGGCCGTCCTGGCCGGACAGCAGCTTGTTGTGCGCCTGCTCCAGGCCCTCCAGGCCGAAGCCCTCGTCGCCGACGAAACCGACCAGGCCGCCGGCCAGCGAACCGCCCGGGTAGAGCCGCCGGTAGGTGGCCTTGGAGCCGACCCCGCGGAAGCCCAGGCCCATGATCTTGCGGGCCCGGAGCGGGTCCACGTCCTTGGCCACCACCAGGTAGCGCTTGTCGGCCTGGGCCAGCTTGGCGGCGATCTCCTCCTTGGGCCGGCCCAGCTCGGTGGCGAGCGTGGTCGCGATCAGGTCCCGCTGGTCGGGCCTGACCTCGTACGGGTCGAGGTAGATCTCGCGGGCGTCGGAGGTGAGCGCCAGCTCGTAGCCGTTCACGTCGGTGATCGGCCCGCGCCTGGCCGGCAGCGTCTCCGGCTGCACCCGCTGCTGGGCCGCCTTGGCCTGGAACGACTTGGAGTCCAGGCCCTGCAGCTGGACCAGCCGCCCGGCGAACAGGGACAGCACGAACGCCATCACCACCAGCGCGACGTTGATCCGCCGGGACGGATCGCCCAGGCGCAGCATGGCGGGCGGGCGCGGGGGCCGCGCGGGCGGGCGCGGCGGCGCTCCGGGCCGGCCCCGGCCCGGCCCGATCGGCACGGTACGCCCCTGAGCGTCGCGCCCCTGCGTATCCCGGCCCCGGACGTCCCGGCCCTGGGCTGTCTTGGTCGGCGCTGTCCTGTTCTGCGGGTCCTTGTTCTGGCCGTCCTTGCGCTGAGCGGGGTTCTGGGGCGGATTCTGGGCAGGGCGAGGCTGCCCGGCGGCGGGCCGGGGCTCGCGTGGCGGCCCGGGGCGCGGCTGGGGCGGCAGGGGCGGCCTTGGGCGGCCGGAACCGCCGGGAGTGCGGCGAGCGCCTCCGGAACCGCCACGGGGACCGCCCGGGGAACCGCCTCCCGGGCCGCCGCGGCCGGCGCTGGGCGGCCGGCCGCCGCCGTCTTTCACCGGACCGCGCCCTCCGTCGTGGCGGCGGGGCGCGGCGCCGCGGACTCGTCGCCGGGCTCGGCGACGCGCTCGCCCAGGCTGGCCGGGTGCAGCCCCTCGCCGACGAACTCCGGCGCCGAGTCGTCCGGCCGCAGGCCGAGGTCGCCCGCCTGCCCGGCCAGGCCGGAGGGCTGCTGCGCGTCGCGGATGCGGCCCTCCTCCTGGTTGGCCTGCTGGTGCAGCTGCTCGGTGACCCGGCGCAGCTCGTTGTACTTGAAGGAGTCCTGGGCGAGCACGGTGTTCAGCAGCAGCAGGCTCACCAGGCCGCCGCCGAGCAGCCCGACCACGAGCAGCACGAACGGCGCCCTCGGCGGCCGCCGGTCGCCCGGCCGCGCCGCCATCGGCTTCGGCACGGGCTTGGCCGCCACGGGCTCCTGCCGCTGGGCCCTCAGCCGAGGCTGCGGGGCCTTGGGGGTCGCCTGCGGCTTCGCCGGTTGCGGCGCCTTGGGCTCCGGCTTGGGCGCTTGCTTCGGCACCGGGCCGGGCACCTGCGTGGGCAGCGGCTTGGGCGCCTGCTTGGGCGCGGGGACCGTCCGCCCCGGCACCCGTGCCCTGGTCCGGACGTCGGTGCCGGCACGCCTGTTGTCCTGGTCGGTCGTCATCCCTGGCGGATCCTCTCTGCCGCCCGCATCCGGGCCGAGGCCGCCCGCGGGTTGCGGGCCACCTCGTGGTCGTCCGGGAGCTCTGCTCCCCTCGTCAGGAGGCGGAACCGAGGCTGGTGGGCCTCCAGCGGGACCGGCAGCCCGGGTGGGCCGGTGTCCCTGGTCCGCGCCGTGAGCACCTGCTTCGTGAGCCGGTCCTCCAAGGAGTGGTAGGCGAGCACGACCACGCGCCCGCCGACGGCCAGCGCGTCGAGCGCGGCCGGCAGCGCCGTCTCCAGCGCCGACAGCTCCGCGTTCACCTCGATGCGCAATGCCTGAAAAGTTCGTTTTGCGGGGTTTCCCCCGGTGCGCCGGGTGGCCGCGGGGATCGCCTGCCTGACCAGGTCGGCGAGCCGCTTGGTCGAGGTGATGGGCGCCTTGGCCCGCTCCTTGACGATCAGCCCGGTCACCCGGGAGGCGAAGCGCTCCTCGCCGTAGTCGCGCAGGATCCGGGTGAGCTCCCCCGGCGGATACGTGTTCACCACTTTTTCCGCGGTAAGATCTTGCTCCCGATCCATCCGCATATCCAGCGGGGCGTCGTACGAGTAGGCGAACCCGCGCTCGGCCTCGTCCAGCTGGGGCGAGGACACGCCCAGGTCGAAGAGCACCCCGTTGACGACCGGGCGGCCGAGATCGGCCAGCACCCCGGCCAGCTCGTCGGAGACCGCGCGCACGATCGTGACCCGCGCCGCGAACGGCTCCAGCCGCGCGGTGGATCGCTCGATGGCCACGGGATCGCGGTCGATGCCGATCAAGTGCAGCGCCGGGTGGGCGGCGAGCAGCGCCTCGGCGTGCCCGCCGAGCCCGAGGTTGGCGTCGACGACGACCGCGTCCGGCCCGGTCAGCGCCGGAGCCAGCAGCTCCAGCACACGATCCAGCAGGACCGGGACGTGACCCCCCGGCTGCTGACGCTCCTCAGACATCGTTCAACCCCCAACGGACTGCCGCTTCTAGGCTCGCGGATACGCGGCGCACACCCTCGATGATCTAGTCCCCACCCTGGATCGGCCCCAGGCGGGGAGCCGACCCGTCCGGCCAGGTCCCCATCCGCAGACCGTTGCTCGCGACACCTGACACCGGGGAAGGTGCATCAGCTGCCGGCTGGGTGCGGGTGGAGACCTCGCCGAACGTCACCGACGGGTCACAATAAGATCAGTACGGCCGATGGTGTGGTCAATCGGTTTTGTCCCGATAACCCACCAGGGGACGACTGATCGCCGGTTACAGGACTCCGGGCAACACCTCCTCCGACAGATCGGCGAACGCCGGCTCCTGTTCGGCCAGGTAGGTCTCCCAGGCTCGGGCGTCCCAGATCTCCAGACGGGTGTTGGCTCCGATGACGACGCAGTCACGTTCCAGTCCCGCGTACTGCCTGAGGCTCGGGGGGATGGTGATCCGCCCCTGCTTGTCGGGCGTTTCGTCGGAAGCGCTGGCGAAGAAGACACGGCTGTAGTCGCGGACGGCCTTGGCGGTCACCGGCGCGGTGCGCAAAGCCTCAGTGAGCCGCTGGAACTCCTCTACGGGGAAGACGTAGAGGCAGCGCTCCTGGCCTTTGGTGATCACAAGACCCTCCGCCAGCTCCTCGCGATACTTCGCCGGCAGGAACAGTCGTCCTTTGTCGTCGAGGCGCGGCTGATGGGTGCCGAGAAACAACGGCCCCACCTCCCGTACCGTGCGGAACACCTAGCTCTGCAGCCACGGCCCTCCACTGGGCTCCACCATACTCCACTTCTCCCCACCGTCAACTGATTCAAACGGTATGGAGACGGTGTTAAATTCGCGTTTCCGCAGGTCAGAGAGGGTGGAGCAAAGTGGGGCGGGGCGCGGCCCGTGCCCCGTGTTTGGGCGTGTCGCGGGCGCTACTTGACACGAAAACCCCGATCGTGGGGCTTCCCGGCGGGTCCGGGTGGAGCGGAATGGAGGGGATCAAGGCCACTACCAGCAATGGATGGCCCGATGTCACGGAATACGGACATCCGTACCACCCGATCGAGAAGCAAGTTCACGACACTGTGGGCAGTTCACGGTTGTTTCGCACAAAGTCGCCTGGGAACCCGTCGCGGCATAGTGTCGGTACACACAATGGATAAGGAATGGCAAACCCCCAGTAATACGGCATGCCTCTGGAGGCCTGGTGGCAGTAACACACGGCGCCGACACCGATGTCGACGCGGAACGGCTTGAGGATCTGGTCGAGGTCGCGCACCGGATCCGCACCGCGATCGAATCGGTGATCGAGGGCAAGAGCGACGTTGTCCGGCTCACCTTGACAGTTCTGCTCGCGGAGGGCCACCTCCTGATCGAAGACGTGCCGGGGGTCGGCAAGACGATGCTGGCCAAGGCGCTGGCACGGTCCATCGACTGTCCCGTCCGGCGCGTGCAGTTCACCCCCGACCTGCTGCCCAGCGACATCACCGGCGTCAGCGCGTACAACCAGCAGACCCGGGAGTTCGAGTTCAAGCCGGGCCCGGTGTTCGCCAACATCGTGGTCGGGGATGAGATCAACCGGGCCTCCCCGAAGACCCAGTCCGCGTTGCTGGAGTGCATGGAGGAGCACCAGGTGACCGTGGACGGCGTGACGTACACGCTGGAGTCGCCCTTCATGGTCATCGCCACCCAGAACCCGATCGAGATGGAGGGGACCTATCCGCTGCCGGAGGCACAGCGGGACAGGTTCACCGTGAAAATCGCGATGGGCTATCCGGAACCGGCCGCCGAGCTGGAGATGCTCGACGTGCACGGCGCCCCGCAGCCGCTGGGCAAGCTGGACCCGGTGGCCAGCACCGCCGAGGTGCAGGCCCTGATCCGGGCCGTCCGCGCGGTCTACGTCTCGCAGTCGGTCAAGAAGTACGCGATCGACCTGGTCGACGCCACCCGCCACTCGCCCGACCTGCGCCTGGGCGCCTCCCCCCGGGCCACCCTGCACCTGGTCCGGGCGGCCCGCGCGCACGCCGCGCTGTCGGGCCGGGACTACGTCATCCCCGACGACCTGCAGGAGCTCGCCGTCCCCGTGCTCGCGCACCGGCTGCTGCCCAGCCTGGAGGCCCAGGGCCAGCGCCGTCACCCCGAGCAGGTGATGACCGAGCTGGTCCGGCGCGTCCCGGTGCCGGACAGCAAATGACCGGGCTCAAGGCGCTCACCTCCCGGGGCCGCTCGTTCCTGGCCTCGGGTTTCGCGGCCCTGCTGTGCGCCTTCTTCCTGGGCGAGCACGACCTGCTCCGGGTGGCCGTCCTGATCGCCGCGCTGCCGCTGCTGGCCGCGATGGTGGTGGCCAGGACCCGATACCGGCTGAGCTGCGCCCGCCGGCTGGACCCGGCCAGGGTCGAGGCGGGCAGCGACAGCACGGTGACGCTCCGCCTGGAGAACGTCACCCGGCTGCCCACCGGCCTGCTCCTGATCGAGGACACCCTGCAGTACGCGCTGGGCACCCGCCCCCGCTTCGTGCTGGACCGGGTGGAGGCCAAGGGCGTCCGCGAGATCGACTACAAGGTCCGCTCCGACCTGCGCGGCCGGTTCACCATCGGGCCGCTGGCGATCCGGATCACCGACCCGTTCGGCCTGGTCGAGCTGGCCAGGACGTTCACCGTGACCGACTCGCTGGTGGTCACCCCGCAGGTGATCCCGCTGCCGCCGGTGCGCCTGTCCGGGGAGTGGACCGGCGGGGGCGACAGTCGTACTCGATCGGTGGCCTCGGCCGGGGACGACGACGTGGCGCCGCGCGAGTACCGCCAGGGCGACGACCTGCGCCGGGTGCACTGGCGCTCCACCGCCAGGTACGGCGAGCTGATGGTGCGCCGGGAGGAGCAGCAGTGGCAGAGCCGCGGCGCCCTGCTGCTGGACACCCGCCGCCCCGCCCACCGCGGCGACGGGCCGCGCTCCTCGTTCGAGGTGGCCGTCTCGGCCGCCGCGTCCATCGGCGTGCACCTGGCCCACGAGGGTCTCGGCCTGCGCCTGGTCACCGACCAGGGGCCGCAGCACCTCACCGACAAGGGCGTCTCCTGGTCGCTGCTCGACACCCTCGCGGTGGTGCGGCAGAGCCAGTCCCGCAGCCTGGAGCAGGGCGTCGCGGCGCTCCGCCAGGGCGGCGGCGACGGCCTGATCGTGGCCGTGCTGGGCGCGATCGACCCCGAGGAGGCGCAGGCGCTGGCCCGGCTCAGGCACGGGCACATGACCGGCGTCGCCGTCATGCTGGACGTGGCGAGCTGGGAGCAGTCTCGCGCGGCCGACGAGCGGTTCGAGCAGGCGCAGGCCGTGCTCACCGGAACGGGCTGGCGGGTGCTGCGGCTGCCCGCGGGGACGTCGCTGGCCACGGTCTGGCCGGACGCGGCATACAAGAGGAGCGCGGCGTGATGAGGCTGCCGATCTCGGCGGGGCTGGCCACCGGAGCCGTCTCGCTCACCCTCTACCCGCTGTTCGCCGACGGCGCCTGGTTCTGGACCAGCCTGGGCATGCTGATCGTCACCACCCTGGTGGCCACCCTGATCACCCGCCTGGCGCTCCCTGGCTGGCTGGCCCCCGTGGGCATGCTCGGCGGCAGCTGGCTCTTCCTGACCTTGGTGTACGCCAGGGACGACGCCTGGCTGGCGTTCATCCCCACCAAGGACTCCGTGCTGGCCCTGGCCGAGCTGCTGGTGGAGGGCTTCGACGACATCCAGCAGTACGCGGCCCCGGTGCCCGCCAACCCCGGCATCAGCCTGCTCACCGCGGGCGGGGCCGCCCTGATCGCGATCCTGGTGGACCTGTTCGCGGTGCGGGTGCGCCGGGCGGCCCTGGCCGGGCTGCCGCTGCTGGCCCTGTTCACCGTGCCCGCCGCCGTGCTGAACGAGCCGATCGGCTGGCCGGCGTTCGTGATCGGCGCGCTCGGGTACGTCGGGCTGCTGGTCGCCGACGGCCGGGAGCGGGTCAGCCACTGGGGCCGGGCCGTGCTGGTGCGCCGGTCCAAGACCACGACCACCGCCGACGCCGGGCGGCTGGCGCTGTCGGGCAAGCGGGTCGGCGTGACCGCGATCGCGCTGTCGATCGCCATCCCCGCCCTGATCCCGACGCTGACCCCGGACCCGCTGTTCGGCTTCGGCGTCGGCAACGGCCTGGGCGACGGCGGCAACAACGTCGGCATCCCGGACGCGGTGGCCAAGCTCAGCGGGCAGCTCACCCAGCCGGTGAACGCCACCGTGATGAGCTACACCTCGGCCGACGACACCCCGCGCTACCTGCGCATCTACTCGCTGGACGTGTTCGACGGGCGGCAGTTCAAGCCGAGCTCGCTGAAGGGGCGCCCGGAGGACAAGGTGGACGAGGGGCCGATGCCGCCGGTGCCGGGCCTGTCCCCGAGCACGCCGACCACCAGGACCTCCACCACCATCCAGATCAGCGACGAGATCGAGGAGCTGCGGTTCCTGCCGTTGCCGTACCCGGCCACCCAGGTGGCGGTGGACGGCGACTGGCGGGCGGACCGGAGCACGCTGATGGTCTTCTCCACCCGCGACGAGGCGGCCGGTCTGGAGTACGAGGTGACCGGCATGGACCTGCGGCCGACGTTCGACACGCTGGACCAGGCGCCGGTGGCGCCGGTGGAGGTGCAGTCCCGCTTCCTGGCGCTGCCGCGCGGGCTCGACCCCCGGATCATGGATCTGGCGCTGGAGGTGACCGACGGGGCGCCCTCGCAGTACCAGCAGGCGGTGAAGCTGCAGGAGTGGTTCACCAAGACCGGGCAGTTCGCCTACAGCCTGACCACCCGGGGCTCGGGCAACGAGGCGCTGGCCGAGTTCCTGCTGAACAGCAGGACCGGCTACTGCGAACAGTTCGCCAGCGCGATGGCCGTGATGGCCCGGCTGCTGGGCATCCCGGCCCGGGTCTCGATCGGCTACACCGGCGGTTCGAAGATCGACGGCCGCTGGGTGGTGCGCACCCACGACGCGCACGCCTGGCCCGAGCTCTACTTCGAAGGCGCGGGCTGGCTCAGGTTCGAGCCGACCCCGGCGGGCGGCGGCGGGCAGGCGACCGCCCGGGTGCCGCAGTACTCGCTGCCGGTGACTCCGACGGCCAGCCCGACGGCGGGGGCCTCGGCCAACCCGACGACGGGGGCGACCGACCCGGCCGGCCCGGACTCCGAGGCCGCCAGGAACATCCGCGAGCTGGAGGATCCGTTCGCCGGCACGTCGGGAGCGGTGGCCGAGCCGGGCATGCCGCTCATCGTGAAGATCCTCATCGGGGTGGGCGTGGCGCTGCTGCTGTCCCTCATCCCGGCGCTGATGCGGCTGATCCTGTGGCTGTGGCGGCGGCGGATCGTGAACCGGGCGGCGGGATTCGGGTCCATCGAATCGAGCACACGAGAAGAACCGGAATCGGACGGGTGGACCCGTGACGAGATCGGCTCCGTGGCCGATCCGGACGATCGTCCGGTCGTGGATCCGGCCAAGTTCACCGTACCGGCGGTGGAGGCGGCCTGGGCGGAGCTCTGCGACACGCTGACCGACCTGGGCATGGCCCGGCAGACCAGCGAGACGCCGCGGGCGCTCGGGCGCCGTCTCACCGAGCGGTACGAGCTGGACCGGGAGGCCGCGGCGGCCATCGCCAGGATCTCCTCGGCCGAGGAGCGGCTGCGGTACGCCCGGGTCCCGGCGGTCGCGAGCCCGCTGGTCAGCGACCTCCAGACGGCCAGGAGCGCGCTGGCGGCCACCGTGTCCTGGCAGCGCAGGGTCGGCGCCCTGCTGACGCCGGTGTCGGCGTTGCTGCGGCTCAGGGCGATCGGCGAGGGGCTGCTGGACGGGTTCGACCGGCTGGAGGGAAACGGCTGGCGGCCCCGCCGGAAGGCGCGCACGGGGAAGGTCGCTCGTACCGAGAAGGCCGAGCCCACAGCGGAACGCCCGCTGGCCGGGACTCGGCGCTAAGTTCGACCTAGTTCGATATCTAGTTCGATTTCGATAAGGTCCGGGGGTTTCGAACCCCCGGGCCTTTCGTTATCTCTCGTCGTTACGACGGCGCCAGCGCTCTTCCATGCGCTCCATGAAGCCCGGCCGGCGGCCGCCACGGCGACCGCCCTGGGGAGGAGCGGCCGGGGACGTGGTCTCTCCGCCGAAACCGTTCATGCGTTTCCAGCTGGACAGACCCCACAGACAGGTCGCGAGCATGACCACGAAGCCGGCGACGCCGAGCCAGATAGTGTTCGACACGACGCCGACCATCAACAGGACGACGCCGAGCGTGAAGCCAATGGAGGCTTTCACCAGGCGGCGCTTGTAATGGCTGCGTGGATCACTGATCCGGACGGTATTAGCCCACTTCGGGTCCTCGGCGTAGAGCGCCTGCTCGATCTGGTCGAGCAAGCGCTGCTCGTGCTCAGACAGCGGCACGGCGCCTCCCAAGGACAGCCCCACTACGGGGAAGACGGCAACGGACGACACGGGGTGTCCGAACCCTGCGGTCGGTTATCCCCAGAATACGAGTCTGTAGACGTAGACGAAAGAAAACGGTCACAACGTCCACAAGCGCGGTACAAACCGGAGGTGACGTCATAGATCCATTGGACCAAACGGTCGGCGAACAAGCGATGCCGGTCGCACCGCATCCGGACCGAAACGCTGGATCGCCTTGTCCATCGCCTGTTCCGCCTCCCGCCAGCCGGTCTCTCTCTCACCGAGGCCCAGTTGCCTGGTCGCGGTGCCCGCCGGTCGGAGATTCTCCATCCGGACTCCCACCAGCCGCAGCCGAATCCGCTGCAGGCCCGCGGCCCGGTAGAGGTCGCAGGCGGTGGCGTGGATCTCCTTGGCCACGTCGGTGGCCTCGCGCAGGGTGCGAGACCGGGTGATCGTGGTGAAATCCGATCGGCGTAGTTTCACACTGATTGTACGCCCTACCAGATCCGCCGCTCTGAGCCGGGAGGCCACCCGCTCCGACAGCCGCAGCAGCTCCCGCTCGATCACCTCGGGATCGTCCACGTCCTGGGCGAACGTCTCCTCGTTGCCGATGCTCTTGTCCGGCGTGTGCGGCACCACCTGGCGCTCGTCCCGGCCCCAGGACAGCGCGTGCAGGTGCTCCCCGGCCACCCCGAACTCCCGCCGCAGGGTCGTCACGGGCACCTGGGCGAGATCGCCGACCGTGTTGATGCCCAGCCGCGTCAGGGCCTGCTCGGTGCGCTCTCCGACGCCCCACAGGGCCGCCACGGGCAGCGGGTGCAGGAACTCCGTCACCCGGTCGGCGGCGACCACCAGCAGGCCGTCCGGCTTGCACTCGCGGGAGGCCAGCTTGGCCACGAACTTGGTGCTGGCCACCCCGACGGAACAGGTGATCGAGAACCGCTCGGCCACCTGCTCGCGGATCATGGCCGCGATCCCCGCCGGCGAGCCGAGCCTGCGCCGGGCCCCGCCCACGTCCAGGAAGGCCTCGTCCACCGAGAGCGGCTCCACCTCGGGGGTGATCGCGTGGAAAATCTCCATCACGCCTTTGGAGATCGCGCCATACTTCCCGTGACTAGGGGGGATCACCACAGCCTGGGGGCACAACCGCCTGGCCCGCGTCATCGGCATCGCCGAGTGCACACCGAACCGCCGCGCCTCGTAGGTGGCGCTGAGCACCACACCACGCGCCCCCGCGGCCCCGATGATGACCGGCAGGCCATGCAACTCGGGCCGGTCGACCAGCTCCACGCTGGCGAAGAACGCATCCATGTCCACGTGCAGGATCGAGCACCCCGCGTCATCCGCGAGCCCGCCCCCACCACCCGGCCGCACCTGTTTCCTGGACACGCCATTCAGCCTATCCGAACACCCGTTCTATTGATAGGCGAGCACATGCAGCTGGGTGGCGATATCACGCAGCACCGGATGGGTTGCCGCCGCCTGCTCCAGCGCCACCAGAGCGTCCGGATCCCCTTCGGCGAACCGACTCGGCACCAGATCCGCGAAGATCCGCACCCCGTGCGTCTCCCCCACCGTGAACCCGGCCTTGGCCAGCAGGGCGGCCAGCGCGGCCGCGGTGAACCGGTGCGGGGTCGGATCCTTGTCCCCCCAGCGCCCGGCCGGGTCAGCCAGCACCTGGCGGGCCTCGCCGAAGTTCCCGGCCACCGCCCTGTGGATGGCGGTCGCCACCGGATTGGCGGCCAGCACGCTCAGCACGCCGCCGGAGCGCAGCAGCCCGCCGATCGCGGCCAGCGCGACAGCAGGATCCTCGACATACTCCAGCACGCTGTGGCAGAGCACCAGATCGGCGCTGCCGGGCGCGAGGAGTTCCCCGAGATCTCCGGCATCCCCCTGGATGCCCTTGACCGCCACGCCCGCCTCAGCGGCCCGGCGCTCCAGCCCGGCCAGTGAATCCGGGGTCGGGTCGACCACAGTGACCGCGTGCCCGAGCTGGGCCAGCGGCACCGCGAACCCTCCGGTGCCGCCACCGGCGTCCACGATGTCCAGTGTCTCTCGCCCGGTGGCACCCGCCCGCTCGGCCAGCACCGCGCGCAGCGCGTCCCACACGACTGTCTGCCGCACCTTGATGTTTCCTCCCGAGAGCTGCCGGAACAGGCGTAAGCCTACGCCGCTACAGCACCAGGGAGGGCTTGAGCTGCTTGAAGCGGGCCAGGATGCCGTTGACGAACTGGGGGGACTCGTCGGTGGAGAGTTCGCCCGCCAAGTGCACCCATTCGCTGATCACGACGCCCTCGGGCACCTCGGACGACCACAGCATCTCGTAGGTGCCGCCGCGCAGCACGTTGCGGTCCACGGCGGGCATGCGTTCCATGCTCCACCCCTCGGCATACGTCGAGATCAGCTCGTCGATCCGGCCGAGATGCCGGGTCACCCCCTCGACCAGGGTGACCGTGTACTCGTTCACCGGTGGTTCGGCCCGCTCGATCCGCTCGGCCAGCACGTCGAGCGGGCTCCGGTCCCTGGCCTCGGCCTCGAAGAGGATGTCCAGGGCGCGCCTGCGGGCCTTCCCCCGAGCTGACATCAAGCGCGACCGAGGTAGTCGCCGGTGCGGGTGTCGACCTTGACCTTCTCGCCGGTCGTGATGAACAGCGGCACCTTGATCTCGGCGCCGGTCTCCAGCGTGGCGGGCTTGGTGCCACCGGTGGACCGGTCGCCCTGCAGCCCGGGCTCGGTCTCGGCCACGAGCAGCTCGACCGCGGCGGGCAGATCCACGTAGAGCACGTTGCCCTCGTTGATCGCCACCGTGGCGGTCATGTTCTCCAGCAGGTAGTTGGCGGCGTCGCCGACCGAGGCCCGGGAGACGTTGAGCATGTCGTAGGTCTCGGTGTCCATGAACACGAACTCGGCGCCGTCCATGTACGAGAACTGCATCTCGCGCTTGTCCACGGTCGCCACGTCCACCTTGACGCCGGCGTTGAAGGTCTTGTCCACCACCTTGCCGGACATCACGTTCTTCAGCTTGGTACGGACGAACGCGCCGCCCTTACCGGGCTTGACGTGCTGGAATTCCACGACGGTCCACAGGTCACCGCCGTCGAGCTTCAGCACCAGTCCGTTCTTGAGGTCGTTCGTCGTCGCCACGTGGATTCTCCAGCTTGCGGGCCGCCCTACAGAACGAGCAGCTCCTTGGTCGTGAGTGTGAGCAGCTCCGGCCCGTCGGCACGCGTCACCAGCGTGTCCTCGATGCGCACACCGCCCCTGCCCGGCAGGTAGACCCCGGGCTCGACGGTGATCGGAACTCGATCCTTTAGTCTACCGGTCCTGTCGGGGCCGAGGAACGGAAGCTCGTGGATCTCCAGGCCGACCCCGTGCCCGAGCCCGTGCTCGAAGTGCTCCGCGTGCCCGGCGTCCGCGATCAGATCCCGGGCCGCGGCGTCGATGTCGTGCGCGCTGGCCCCGGCCCGTACGGCTTCGCGCCCGGCCCGCTGCGCCGCGCGGACCAGCTCGTACAGCTCGCGCTGCCAGCCGGCGGGCTCGCCGAGGGCGACGGTCCTGGTCATGTCGGCGTGGTAACCCCGGTAGAGCGCGCCGAAGTCCATGGTGATCAGGTCGCCGCGCTGGACCGGGCGGTCGCCGGGCGCGTGGTGCGGGATGGCGCCGTTGGGCCCCGCGGCCACGATCGAGTCGAAGGCGGGTTTGTCCGCGCCGAGTTCCAGCATCCGGAACTCCAGCATCCGGACGATCTCGCGTTCGGTGCGGCCGGGCGCGATCCGGCCGGCGACGTCGGCGAAGACCTCGTCGGTGAGGGCGCAGGCGTGGCGGAGGGCGTCGAGCTCGGTCTCGTCCTTGACCGTGCGCAGCTCTTCGACCTGGCCGCTCAGGACGGGCATGTCGCCGCCCAGGCGGCGGTAGTCGTCCACGGTCATGTCGTGGCCCTCCACGGCGGCGCCGGGGCTCAGCAGGGCCGCGGCCACGTCGCGGGCCTCGATCACCTCCAGGTCCGGGCATTCGCGGGCGGTCTGGATGTAGCGGGAGTCGGTGGCCAGGGCGGCGGTCCCGTCCTGCCGGACCAGGATGGCGGCGTTGCTGCTGGCCAGGCCGGTGAGGTAGCGCACGTTGACGGGACGGGTGACGAGCAGGGCGGGCACGTCGAGCGAGGAGGCCAGCCGGAGCCGCCGTTCCACGTAGGTCATGTCCCGAATTTACGGGATATCTTGACCAGCCTCACGAGGCGGGCTACAACGTTAGGAATCTTTCCTAACTATAGGGCGGAGTTTGCCTGTGCGTTCCTTATCCCGACCGGCGCTGGCGTTCGCGGTGGCCGCCGTTCTCACGACAAGTCCAGCCATGGCCGATGCGAAGACGACCGGGTTCATCCGCGTGGACCAAGTCGGGTTCACCCCGGTTGAGAGCAAGCACGCCTACCTGATGACCACCGGGACGGCTGCACGTTTCACCGTCGTCGACGCCCAGGGGCGTACCGTCCTGACCGGAACCCCAGGCGCGGACCGCGGCACCTGGAACACGAAATATCCGCACGTCTACCCGCTCGACCTGTCCGCCCTGGAACGCCCGGGTTCGTACAAGATCAAGGCGGGCGGCCTGACCTCGCCCGAGTTCCGGATCGCCCCCGCCGCCCAGTTCGCCGTGCCCGCCGCCAAGGCGCTGGCCTTCTTCGCCGCCCAGCGGGACGGCGCCGACGTACGCCCCGGGGAGCTGGGCCGCCGCCCGAGCCACCTCAACGACCGCGCCGCCACCGTGTACGAATGGCCGGCCTTCACCGGCCCCGACACCGACGTGATCCAGGGCGAGCTCACCAGGATCGGCGGCCGGGTGGACGTCGAGGGCGGCTGGTTCGACGCCGGGGACTACCTCAAGTTCACCCACATCCTGGCCTACGTGGACACCCTGATGTGGGCCGCCAAACGCGACGGCGGACCGCTCGCCGCCGGGGTGACCGCCGAGGCGCGGCACGGCCTGCGCTGGCTGGACAAGATGTGGGACGAGAAGTCCAAAACGCTGTACATCCAGGTCGGCATCGGCGCGGGCAACGAGGAGGGGACCTTCGCGGGCGACCACGACGTGTGGCGGCTGCCGGAGGCCGACGACCACGACACCGGGGAAGGCCGGCAGTACATCCGCAACCGCCCGGTCTTCCGGGCCGCCGCGCCCGGCCAGAAGATCAGCCCCAACCTGGCGGGCCGCACCGCCGCCGCCTTCGCGCTGGCCGCCCAGGTGGAACCGGACCGCAAGATCGCCCGCGACCTGCTCGACAAGGCCGCCACCCTGTACGCCCAGGCCAAGACCACGAACGTCGGCCAGCTGGTGACCTCGCTCCCGTTCGCCTTCTACCCCGAATCCGCCTGGCGGGACGACATGGAACTCGGCGGCGCCCAGCTCGCCCTGGCCGCCAAGCGGCTCGGCGACCATCGCGCCGGGGCCTGGCTGGAGCAGGCCGCGCACTGGGCCGGGGAGTACCTGGCCCACGAGGCGGGCGGCGACACCCTCAACCTGTACGACGTAAGCGCCCTGGCCCACCGCGACCTCATCCTCGCCCTGCGCTCCTTCGGCACCCGGGGCCTGGCCGTCGGCGAGCAGGACCTGATCGCCGACCTGAAGGCCCAGCTGGAGATCGGCGCCGCCCGGGCCACCCCGGATCCGTTCCAGGCGGGCGCCGACTACGCCCAGTTCGACGCGGTGCCGCACGCGTTCGGCCTGACGGCCACCGCGCGGCTGTACCGTTCGGTGTCCGGCGATCCGGCCTACGACGCGTTCGGCACCCGGCAGCGCGGCTGGGCGTTCGGCGCGAACCCGTGGGGCGTCTCGTTCATGGTCGGGGTGAGCGAGAACGCCGAACGCTGCCCGCACCACCAGGTCGCCAACCTCAAGGGCCGCGCCGACGGGCGGCACCCGATGCTGACCGGCGCGGTGGTCAACGGCCCGAACAGCGCCGACCTGTTCGCCGACGGCCTGGGCGGCCACTTCGACGAGATGGTCCGCTGCCCGCCGGACGGGGTGGACCGCTACGAGGAGTTCACCGGCCGGGGCGCGCGTTACGTGGACGACGTGCGGTCGTGGCAGGCGTCGGAGCCCGCCGACGACTTCGCGGCCATCGCCCTCTACGCGCTCACCCTGACGTCATCTCCTTGATCTTCTCGATCAGGGCGACCCGGTCGGCGTGGGTGGCGCCGGCCGGGGTCACGTTGATCGTGGTGACGCCGGAGTCGCGCATGGCCTGGATCCGGTCCCGGACGAAGCCCTCCGGGCCGACCAGGGACATGTTCTCCAGCAGCTCGTGCGGGACCAGGGCGGCGGCCTCGTCCTTCTTGCCGTCCAGGTAGAGGTCCTGGATCCGCTCGGCCTCCCGCTCGTAGCCGTACCGGCGGGCCAGGTCGTTGTAGAAGTTCTTGCCCTTGGCTCCCATGCCGCCGATGTAGAGGGCGGCCATCGGGCGGCCGAACTCCAGCAGGCCGCCGACGTCGTCGCCGATGGCGAGGGTGGCCTGGGCGATCACGTCGAGCTCGCCGAGTTCGGGGGCGCGCCTGGCCTTGCCCGCGGCCAGCGAGGGCCCCCAGACGTCGGCGGCCTTCTCCGGCAGGTAGAAGATCGGCTCCCAGCCCTCGGCCAGCTCGGCGGCGAGCTCCACGTTCTGCGGGCCGATGGCGGCGACCACGATCGGGATGCGCTCGCGGACCGGGTGGTTGATCAGCTTCAGCGGCTTGCCGAGCTTGGTCCCGGCCAGCGGCATCGAGTAGTGCTTACCCTGGTGCTCCAGCTTTTCCCGCCGCCACACCTTCCGGCAGATCTCGATGATCTCCCGCGTCCGGCCCAGCGGCGCGGTGTACTGCACCCCGTGGAACCCCTCGATGACCTGCGGCCCCGACGCCCCGAGCCCGAGCGTGAACCGCCCGTCGGAGACGTAGTCCAGGCCCGCCGCGGTCATCGCCAGCAGCGTGGGCGTCCGCGAGTAGATCGGCAGGATCCCCGACGCGATCTGCAACGTCTCGGTCTTGGCCGCGATGTACCCCATCTGGCTGACCGCGTCGAAGCTGTAGGCCTCGGCGACGAAGACGATGTCCAGACCGGCCTTCTCGTAGTCGGCCAGCTCGGCCACGGTCTCCTTGAAGCCCCCGGAGTAGCTCAAGGCCATCCCGATCCGCATAGCGCAGTCCTCCTTGACCGAATGTTGTTCGGTTTCTTCGGCATTCCGAGGGTACATGAGCGCGTGGCCCGCCGAAGCGGCGGTCTGTGGACGGGTCTCCGGTCAATAGACTGGTGCCCGCAGCCCCAGGGAGTGATCTTGCTCAGACGCGCGGTCATGGTGCTCGCGGCCGTGCTCGCCGCGGTGCTCGCGGGCCATCGGCTGCTGCCCGAACTCGGCGGCTTCACCCCCGTCCTGGAGAGCGTGCTGCCCTGGATCGGCCTGGGCGTCCCGCTGCTCCTGGCCGCCGCGCTGGCCTCCCGCTCCGTCCCCGCCATCGTGGCCACGCTCGTCCCCGCCGTCGTGTGGGGCGTGCTGTTCGGTCCCGGCCTGCTGCGCAGCCCGCCCGGCGGCCCCAGCGACCTGTCGGTGGCCACCCTGAACGTGGGCGTCACCAACAGCCTGTCCGGTACGGCCGTGCGCACGCTCTCCGAAGGACGCGACCTGGTCGCCCTGCAGGAACTGACCCCCGGCGGCCCGGCCGCCAAGGAACTCAACAACCGGTATCCGCATCACTACCAGGTCGGCACGGTCGGCCTGTGGAGCCGCTACCCCCTGGAGGGCGCCCGCAAGGTGGACGTCGGCCTCGGCTGGGCCCGCGCCCTGCGCGCCGTCACCAAATCCCCCAAAGGCGAAGTCACCGTCTACGTCATGCACCTCGCCTCCGCCCGCCCCGGCGAAACCGAATTCCGCGACGAGACCCTCGAAGCCGCCGGAAAACTCATCGCCGAAGACGAGAGCAAACGCTTACTCCTCCTGGGCGACCTCAACACCGCCACCACCGACCGCCACCGCGAGGACCTCGTCCCCCCACTCACCGACGCCCAGCAACAAGCCGGCCAGGGCTTCGGCTTCACCTGGCCCGCCAGATTCCCCATCACCCGCCCCGACCACATCCTCTACCGAGGCATGACCGCCACCACCGCCACCGTAGAAGAAGCCGCCGGCAGCGACCACCGCGCCGCCGCAGCCACCCTGCGCTTCTAGCCATACGACCCCAGCCACGCTGCGCTTGTGATCACACGACCCCAGCCATCGCGGCCCCCTCAACCCCAGCCATGCGCGGCTTCTATTGATGCTTGTATCGATCTGGCTCACGACCCCGATGCCGCTGGCCCCTCTTGGCGCCGGTGCGGCGAGAAGCACCACCTAGGTAAACGGCGCCGGATAGCGGCGAGCAACCAGGTGATCCGTTCACTCCGCCGGGCGCTCTTGTGCCTTAGCACTGAGGGCCGCCAAATCGGCCGCCTCGTCGATGTCCGCGGGGTCGCCGACGTCGTCGCAGGGGATCTCGGTCACCAGTTCAGGATGGGCGTGCAGGAATGGGCGTGCTCCCGCGTCGCCGTGGAGTGATTCCGCCAGGTCGTGTACGTATTCACGGCCAACGATCACCGGATTTCGCGGTTTGCCGTGATATGTCGCCACGGCGATCGCCGCGCCTTTCCGGTGGGCGGTGATCAAGCGTTTGATCGCCTCAGGGCGGATCAGGGGCTGGTCGACCAGGGCGATCACCACCGCTTCCGCCGAATCGGGCATCGCCGCGAGGCCGACTCGGAGGGAGGAGGCCATGCCCGTCTCCCAGTCCGGGTTCAGCACGGTCACCGCTCCACATACCGGCGCAAGTGCCGCCCCAAGGACGACCACGACCGGATGGCATCCCCCGCCGGCCAGCAGCCGTACGCCACGATCGACGAGACGTTCCCCCTCGAACTCGACCAGCGCCTTGGGTGTCCCTAACCGCCGACCGGCTCCGGCGGCGAGGAGGATCCCGGTGATGGAGCCGTCGTGGTCAGTCACCGTGGATGCGGCCCTCCGTGCCGGTCAGCGGGAGCCCCGAGCCGCCCCAGCGCAACTGGATCAGCTCGGCGGCGATCGAGACCGCGGTCTCCTCGGGGGTGCGCGCCCCCAGGTCCAGCCCGATGGGCGAGCGCAGCCGGGCCAGCTCGTCCGGGGTGACGCCAGCCTCGCGAAGCCGTACCAGCCGATCTTCATGGGTGCGGCGGGATCCCATCGCGCCCACATACGCGGCGGGGGTGCGCAGCGCGACCTCCAGCAGCGGGACGTCGAACTTGGGATCGTGGGTGAGCACGCAGATGACCGTGCGTTCGTCCACATTCGTGGCGGTCAGATAGTCGTGCGGCCATTTGACCACAACCTCGTCGGCGTCCGGGAAACGCTTGCCGGTGGCGAACACCGGGCGGGCGTCGCAGACCACCACGTAGTAACCCAGGAACTTGCCGATCCGCGCCACCGAGGCGGCGAAGTCGATCGCCCCGAACACCAGCATGCGGGGCGAGGGCGCGAACGACTGCACGAACACCTGCAGATCGTCGAGGCGGCGCTCGCCGTGCGCGCCGTACCTGCGGATGCCGGTGAGCCCCTGGGCCAGCATGCCGCGCACGTCGTCGTCGACCGCGTCGTCCAGCCGCGCCGACCCGAGGGTGCCGGAACCGCGATCCGGCCAGATCACCCGGCGCGCGCCCGCCTTGCCGGGACCGGACAGGATGGTCGCCACCGCCACCGGCTGCCGCTTCTCGATCGACGCGGCGATCTCCCCGAGCTCCGGATAGTCCGCCCGCGACACCGGCTCCACGAAGACGTCGATGATCCCGCCGCAGGTCAGCCCGACGGAGAAGGCGTCGTCGTCGCTCACGCCGTACCGCTGCAGGACCGGCCGCCCGGCCGCCACCACGTCCTGGGCCAGCTCGTACACCGCGCCTTCGACACAGCCGCCCGACACGCTGCCGACCGCCTCGGCCGCCAGCACCGCCATGGCCGCGCCCGGCGGCCGGGGCGCGCTCCGGAAGGTGCCGACCACCGTGGCCAGGCCGAACCGCTCCCCGGCCTCCCACCATCGCACGATCTGCGAAAGCACATCACGCACGCCGCAACCCTCCCAACCGATCCCCTAGCTCCTCGAAAGCAGCCAGACTGTGCCCTGCCACCAGCTCGTCGATGTACGGCAGCGCGGCCCGCATACCCGCCGTCAACGGCTGATACCCCGGATCCCCTTTATGAGGATTAACCCACACGACCCGGTGAGCCATCCGCGCCAGCCGCGCCATCTGCGCCGCCAGCAGCCCCGGATCCCCACGTTCCCACCCGTCGGAGGCGATCACCACGATCGCCCCGCGCGCGTCAGCGAGCCTGAGCAGCTCCCGGAGTTCCTCCCCCAGCCGGGTCCCGCCGCTCCAGTCCGGAATCGCCTTCGACACCGCGTCCATGGCCACGGCCGGATCCCGGTGCCGCAGCTCGGCGGTGATCCTGGTCAGCCGCGTCCCCACGCTGAACACCTCGGTCGCCCGCGGCTCGGACCGCACCAGCGCGTGCGCGAACCGCAGCAGCGAATCCGCGTAGGCGGCCATCGACCCGCTGACGTCGGCCACCATGACGACCCGCCGCGGCTTCAGCCGCCGATCCCGGTAGTACAGCCTGGACGGCTCGCCGCCGCTCCTGATCGCGTGCCGCGTCGTCCTGCGCGCGTCCAGGACGCCGCCCTGGGACGGCACCAGCCGCCGTGACCTGCGCAGCTCCCTGGCCGTCCGGAGCAACGCGAGCATGCGGTGCACCTCGTCGCGCTCGGCGGCGGTCATCCGGGCGATGTCCCGATTACGCAGCACCTCGACCGCGCTGGCCGTGGCGGGCAGCACGTTCGGCTCACCCTCCGAGGCGCCCGTGTCACCCGAGGGCGTGGCGGTGAACCGGGTCACGGTCACCGTCAGCTGGGATCGGGCCGGGCCTGCCCGTACCCCCGCGAAGTACGCGGCGAAGCAGCGGTCATACCTGGGCAGATCATCGGGACCCGCGCACAACGTCAGCCGCCCCGCCCAGTAGACGTCGCTCTCCCGCGCCGAATCGAGGTGTTCGAGCGCACTCAGGAAATTCCGCGTCCGCTCGTGATCGGCTCCGACCCCCGCCGCCCGCAGAGTCCGCGCGAACCCCACCAGCACCGACACCAGCCGGGCTCGCGGCTCACCCATCACGCAAAAGCCCATTTTTCACGACGAACTGCTGATCCTCCCGATATTTCAGGACCGCGCCGAGCGTGGCGGCGGCGAGATCGGGATTGAGATCGGTCGCCCCCAGCGTGAGCATCGCCTCCGCCCAGTCCAGGGTCTCCGCGATCCCCGGCGGCTTGACCAGATCGGCCTCCCGCAGCCGGGCGGCGGCGTGCGCGACCTGCCCCGCCAGCGTCTCCGTACAGGCCGGCAGGCGGCGCAGCAGGATCGCCACCTCCCGATCGAACCCCGGATGCTCCAGCCAGTGATACAGGCACCGCCGCTTCAGCGCGTCGTGCACCTCCCGCGTCCGGTTCGAGGTCACCACCACCACCGGCGGCGCGGCTGCCGCGATCGTCCCCAGCTCCGGAATCGAGATCGTGAAATCCGAGAGGACCTCCAGCAGGAACGCCTCGAACTCGTCGTCCGCCCGGTCCACCTCGTCCACCAGCAGCACCGCGGGCTGCACCTCCAGCGCCCGCAGCAACGGCCGCGCGATCAGGAACCGCCGGTCGTAGATCTCCCCTTCGAGCGCCCTGACATCCCCCGCGCCCACCGCCTCGGCCGCCTTCAGATGCAGCAGCTGCCGGGCGAAATCCCAGTCGTAGAGCGCCTGCGCCGCGTCCAGCCCCTCATAACACTGCAACCGGATCAACGGCGCCTCCAGCACCGCGGACAGCGTCTTGGCCAGCTCCGTCTTCCCGACCCCCGCCTCCCCCTCCAGGAACAGCGGCCGCCCCATCTTCAACGCCAGAAACGCCGCCGTCCCCAGCCCCTCATCGGCGAGATAATCCTGCTCCCCCATCCGCCGCACCAGCGCCGCCGGAGAATCGATATCAGCCGCCCTGCCCGCTCGCTCCCACACGCCCTCAGGCTACGCCACCGGATAAGTTTCCCCCGTGGACAATCCGCTTGGCCTCCCCGGCTCCCCCGCCGCCACCGCCCTGCTCGCCGAACTGGAAGCCCGGTGGTCAGAACCCCACCGCCGCTACCACACCCGCGCCCACCTGCACGCCGTCCTCACCGCGATCGACACCCTCGCCGCCCACGCCGACGACCTCCTCGCCGTACGGCTGGCCGCCTGGTTCCACGACGCCGTCTACGACGGCCGCCCCGGCCACGACGAGGAACGCAGCGCCCAACTGGCCCACACCCGCCTCACCGCCTGCGCCTACCCCGCCGCCGCGGAGGTCGCCCGCCTGGTCCGCGTCACCGCCACCCACACCCACGCCCCCGGCGACCACAACGCCGCCGTGCTATGCGACGCCGACCTCTCCATCCTGGGCGCACCCCCCACCACGTACGACCACTACAGCCACGCAATCCGCCAGGAATACCACCACGTCCCCATCAACCTCTTCAAAACCGGCAGAACCGAAGTCCTCACCCGCCTTCTCACCAAAGACCCCCTATTCCATACCCCGACCGCCCAATCCCTCTGGACCGAACAAGCGACGAAAAACCTCACCCGAGAACTGGCATCCCTGGGGACCTGAGGATCCGGCCGCCTGCATGAGTATGATCTGGGTATGAGCGAGAAGAAGACGCGGATCACCATCACCGTGGATCCGCATCTGGCCGCCTACGCCGAGCAGCTCGTCGAAGCCGGGAAGGCGGCCTCGGTGTCCGCCGCGTTCAACGACGCCCTGGCCGAGCACGCCCACCGCAGCCGGCGGGCCCGGCGCTGGTGGCAGACCAAGGCGGCCGCGGCCGCCGCCGATCCCTCCACCGCCGCTCGAGTGGCCAGGACCCGCGCCCACATCGACGAGCAACTGCGCGCCTTCCAGGAGCGCGGGCAGCGTTGACCGACTTCACGCCTGTCCCCCTGATCCTGGACTCGACCGTGCTGCACGAACTCGCGCGCGGCGAGATCGGCACGATCAGCCTCATCCAGGGCTACGACGCCGACGGCCAGCCGATGGTGGTCTCCGCTCTGGCGATCACGCGAGCGCTGGTGGACACCCACACCGAAGAGGCCGCCGACGCCATGCACGGCCTGACCTCGCTGGAATACGTGACCGTCGCGCCACTGCGGGACACCGAACAAGCCGAACTCCTGGCCGAGGTCGTGGCGACCACAGGGCTGGAGGCGTACGAGGCACACACGGCCGCGATCGCGGACATCTCGTTCTGCCCCATCCTGACCATGGACGCCACCCGATGGGTTGACGCCTCAACCCATCTGGACGAACCCCTCCACATCATCGAGATCAGAGATCCCGAGGGCTAGATCCCATCCTCGACCGTGACCGCGGCACAGTCGCGTTGTCCGCCGCGGATCACTTCCTCTCTCGGCCGGCGCGGGGGATCCTGACGAGGGACCCGTCGGATGGTGTGAGGGGGGGCAAGCCGGCATCGAGACGATCCGATCGGCCGATCAGATGAGAACGCTCGCCATCTCGCGACAGGGCAAAGTCGAGGGGGGCATTCCGGTGTTCCTTCTGCATGGAACTCCGGGCAGCCGGGTGGGCCCGGCTCCGCACGCCGACCTGCTCAATCGCCTGGGTGTCCAGCTGATCACCTACGACCGGCCCGGGTACGGGGCGTCCGACCGCCACATGGAACGGCGGGTGTGCGATGTCGCCTCCGACGTCACGGCCATCGCGGACCACCTGGGCCTCGATGAGTTCGCCGTGGCCGGGCGATCTGGCGGCGGGCCACACGCGCTCGCTTGCGCCGCGCTCATCCCTGACCGGGTGACCCGGGTGGCGGCGCTGGTCAGTCTGGCGCCGATCGCCGCCGCGGAGCTGGACTGGTTCGAGGGAATGACCCCGACCAATGTGAGCGAGTATCGAACCGCGCTACAAGGCCGGGCCGCCTTGACCGCCAAGCTGGCCTCGGAGGCCGAGGAGATCAAGAAGGACCCCGTCCAGCTGGTGAACAGCATTTTCGCCGAACTCACCGATTCCGACCGGCGCATCGTGACCGACCCGGAGTTCCGTACCGCTCTGATAAGAAACTTCGCGGAAGCGGTGCGAACGTCGCCGGGCGGATGGATCGACGACTCCCTCGCCTTCACCGCCCCCTGGGGTTTCGATCCCGCCGAAATCCGGGTCCCCACGCTGGTGTGGCACGGCCAGGACGACAAGTTCTCTCCGCTGAGCCATTCGCGGTGGCTGTCCGAACGCATTCCCACGGCACGGATGACCGTGCAACCCGGAGCCGCGCACTTCCATGCGTTCCACGTCCTCCCCGACCTGCTCCCCTGGCTCGTTCAACGGTGACGTGGGAGCCCCGAGCAGAGGTCATCGGTCTTCGGGGGCCTCGCCTTTGGCCTTGAGGAGGATGCGGAGTTCTGCCACCGCCTGGGCGGCGCGGATCTTTTCGGAGCCCTGGATGCCCATCGCGCCGATGACTGTGCCGTCGGCGAGGTCGAGGCGGGGCCACGGGTCGGCGTCGATGAAGGTGACGTCGAGGACCTCGGCCCATTCGTAGCGGTGGGTGCGCAGGACGTTGACGACCGTGAGGCCGTCTTCTGCCGCGACCACCCGGATCCGGCCGATCAAGTGCAGGACCCAGGCGATCGCGGCGAAGAAGGCGACCATGCCGATTCGGTCGGGGGCCTTGAACTGTTCCGGGAGGACGACCGCCAGGATCAGGGAGCCCGCGACCATGAGCGCCGCCATGCCGTACGCGACGTAACGGGAGCGGCGGGGGCGCCAGGTGAGAGGGAGGGTGGGCAGGGGTTCGGGCACGATTGAGGGTCACCAGGTGAGTCGGGGCGGGACCACAGAACCGTACTGCACGGGTGCGGAGGTCAGGGGGTCAGGGCGCGGAGGAGGACGGCGGTTTCGAGGGCGGCGACGGTGGCTTCGTAGCCTTTGTCCTCGTGGCTGCCGGGGAGGCCGGATCTGTCGATGGCCTGGTGCAGGCTGTCGCAGGTGAGGACACCGTTGCCGATGGGGGTGGATTCGTCCAGGGCGATCCGGGTCAGGCCGGCGGTGACCGAGTCGCAGACGTAGTCGAAGTGGGCGGTCTTCCCGCGGATCACGACGCCGAGGGCGACGACGGCGTCGTGGCGGCGGGCCAGGGCCTGGGCGATGACGGGGATCTCCAGGGTGCCGGCCACCCGGACCACCACGGGGGTGGCGCCGCAGTCCTTGGCGGCCTCGACGGCGCGGGCGACCAGCTGGTCGGTGATCTTCTCGTGCCAGCGGGCGGCGACGATGCCGACGGTCAGGCCGTCCGCCTCGACGGGGGTCGGCTCGGGGCGTCCTACTCCACTCATCACTTCTCTCCACTCATCGCTTATCTCCAGGAATGTCGTGGCCCAGGCGGTCGCGCTTGGCCGCCAGGTAGTTCTGGTTGTACGGGTTGACCACCACCGGCATCGGCTCCCGGCCCAGCACCTTGATGCCGTAGCCGTCCATGCCGCGCAGTTTGGCGGGATTGTTGGTGAGCAGCCGGACCGACTTCACGCCCAGGTCGCCGAGGATCTGCCCGGCGTTGGAGAACTCGCGCGCGTCGACGGGCAGGCCCAGTTCCAGGTTGGCGTCGACGGTGTCGCTGCCGTTGTCCTGCAGGCTGTAGGCGCGGAGCTTGGCGACCAGGCCGATGCCCCGGCCCTCGTGGCCGCGCAGGTAGACGATCACGCCGCGGCCCTCGGCGGCGATGGCGCTCATGGCGTGGTCGAGCTGCACGCCGCAGTCGCAGCGCAGCGAGCCGAGCACGTCACCGGTGAGGCATTCGGAGTGGGCCCGGACCAGGACGTTCTCCTCCAGGCCCTCGCCGAGGACCAGGGCCAGGTGCTCGCCGCCGTCCAGGGCGCTGGTGTAGCCGTACGCGCGCCAGGTGCCGTACCGGTTGGGGATGGACGTCTCGGCGACCCGGGTGACCATGCGCTCGGTGCGGCGGCGGTGCTCGATGAGCTGCTCGATGGAGACCAGGGCGAGGTCGTGCTCGTCGGCGAACTCGCGCAGCCGGGGCAGCCGGGCCATGGTGCCGTCGTCGTTGACGACCTCGGCGAGGGCGCCGGCGGGGGTGAGCCCGGCCAGGCGGGCCAGGTCCACGGCGGCCTCGGTGTGGCCGGGGCGGGCCAGGACGCCGCCCTCGCGATACCGCAGCGGGAAGATGTGCCCGGGCCGGACGAGCTCGTAGGGTTCGGTGGCGGAGTCGCAGAGGGTGCGGATCGTGTGGGCCCGGTCGGCGGCGGAGATGCCGGTGCTGACGCCGTCCCTGGCGTCCACGCTGATCGTGTACGCGGTGCGCAGGCGTTCCCGGTTGTCCTGCACCATCAGCGGCAGCCTGAGCCGGTCCAGGTCGGGCCCCGGCACGGCCACGCAGATCACCCCGCTGCTGTGCCGGATGGTGAAGGCCAGCAGGTCCGGCGTGGCCTTGGAGCCGGCGAAGATGAGGTCGCCCTCGTTCTCCCTGTCCTCGTTGTCGACGACCACGACCGGTTTGCCGTCGCGGATGTCCGCGATCGCGCGTTCGATCGGATCCAGCCTGATGGTCATACCGCCACCACTACTTCCCTTGACCGGTATTGCTTGAGCCAGTTCACGAACCCGACGAGGACCAGCAGGAAGAAGATCCCGTACACGGTTCCGGAGACGACGAGGCCGGAGCGGAAGGCCAGCGGCACGCCGACCAGGTCCACCGCGACCCAGATGAGCCAGAAGTCCACCAGCGCGCGGCCCTGCGCCCAGGTGGCGACGGCGCTGCCGACGAAGATGTACGCGTCGGCGGCGACCAGGAAGTACCCCTCGGGCAGCGGCGCGTGCGCGCCCCAGGACAGCCCGGTCGTGAAGAACAGCACGCCCACCGCGGCGGTGCCGGCGACCATTGCGACGATCATGGCGGCCCGCTCGGGGCCGGTGGCGGGGCGCACGGCCAGCTCCTGGCCGTCCCGGGTGCCCTGCGACCAGCGGATCCAGCCGTAGATCGCGAGCGCGCCGAACATGACCTGCTTGAGGGCGTTGCCGGTGATGTGCGCGTTGACGGAGGCGACCAGCAATAACACCGACGCGGTGAGCTGGACCGGCCAGGTCCAGATCGACCGCCGGATGGCCAGCAGGACGGTGGCCAGCGCGGCCACGTTGCCGATCAGGTCGGTCCACAACACCCGGGTGCCCAGCAGGTCGAAGCCCGCCTCGGCCCAGTTCATGACCGGGTCACCAGCTTCTCGACGTACTTGGCGATGATGTCGACCTCCAGGTTGACCGGGTCGCCGGGCTGCTTGTGACCGAGCGTGGTGAGGCCGAGCGTGGTCGGGATTAAGCTGACGGCGAAGCTCTGCTCGTCGACGGCGGCGACGGTGAGGCTGACCCCGTCGACGGTGATGGAGCCTTTCTCGACCACGTAGCGGTTCAGGTCCTTGGGCAGGGAGAGGCGGACGATCTCCCAGTGCTCGGCGGGTTCGCGGGTGAGGATGACGCCGGTGCCGTCCACGTGGCCCTGCACGATGTGGCCGCCCATCCGCTGGTCGGCGCGGACCGCGCGTTCCAGGTTGACCCGGGAGCCCCGCTGGAGCACGCCCAGGCAGGAGCGGTTCAGGGTCTCCTTCATGACGTCGGCGGTGAACACCTCGCCGTCCACGTCCACCACGGTCAGGCAGACGCCGTTGACGGCGATCGACTCTCCGTGCCGCGCGCCGACGGTCACGATCTTGCCGTGTACGGCCAGGCGGGCGGCGTCGTGCAGGTGCCCGACGTGCACGACCTCACCGAGTTCCTCAACGATTCCGGTGAACATCTGTCTCCTTCGGGGGTGCCGGCCGGGCGATGAAGCGAAGGTCCGGCCCAATAGGGGAAATTTCGTGAAATATCAGTCGATGGGTGTCGGTGATGGTGGTGACTCCGGCCGGTCCGAGGGCCGCCGCCCCCGAGCCCAGCAGGGCCGGGGCCAGGTAGCCGACCACCTGGTCGACCAGCCCGGCCCGCAGGAACGATCCCGCCACCACCGGCCCGCCCTCCACCAGCAGGCTCACCACCTGCCTGCGGTAGAGCTCGGCCAGCAGGCCGTCGAGATCGATCCCGTCCGGGGTCCGGGCCAGCCGGACCACGTCGGCGTGGGCCACCTCGGTTCCCTCCGCCACCGCGATCAACGTCGGCGCGGCCGAGTCCAATACCCGGGCGCCCGGCGGCGTCCGCCCCTCGCTGTCCAGAACCACCCGGAGCGGCGGTCTCCCCCGCGGCGGCCGCACGGTGAGCTGGGGATCGTCCGCCAGCACCGTGCCGATCCCGGCCAGGATCGCGTCCTGCTCGCCCCGCAGCCGGTGCACGTCGGCCCGCGCCTCCGCCGAGGTGATCCACTTGCTGGTGCCGTCCTCGGCCGCCGACCGCCCGTCCAGCGTCGCCGCGAACTTCCACGTCACGTACGGCCTGCGCCGCCGCACGAAGGTCAGCCAGGCCGCGTTGCCCGCTTCGGCCGCCTCGGTCAGCACCCCGGTGTCGACCCGGATCCCCTGCCGCCGGAGCCGCTCGGCGCCCCCCGAGGCCACCGGATTGGGATCGCCCACGGCGATGACCACCCGGGCCACGCCCGCCTCGATCAGGGCGAGGCTGCACGGCCCGGTCCGCCCGGTGTGGTCGCAGGGTTCGAGTGTCACGTACGCGGTGCCGCCCCTGGCCCGCTCGCCGGCCGCGCGCAGCGCGTTCACCTCGGCGTGGGGGCCGCCGGCGTACTCGTGGAATCCCTCGCCGGCCGGCTCGCCGTCCGCGTCGAGGATCACGCACCCGACCACGGGATTCGGGCTGGTCGTCCCCAGCCCGCGCGAAGCGAGCGCGACGGCACGCCGCATGTGCGCGATGTCCGGCTGATCGGCCACCCCGGTCCTCTCCTCACCTGTGTCACCAGGCGGGCCCCGGGGGTGGCGATGGGTGCACAAACCGGTGCACTCCATCAGCGGACAGCGGACCTCCCCGAAAATCGGGGGACGCCCAACCGCCCGCCAGCGCGCTGCCTCCCATCCGGACTTTCACCGTCGGTCCTGGAGTTTCACCAGGTCAACCGGCCGAAGGCTTCGGCCGGGTCGCGGACTGTAACCGCCGGTTCGGAATTACACCGACCCCGGAGCACGCTTTGCTCGCTTTCAGTGTGCCATGCGACCGCGAATCGCGGCGACCCATCCATCTAATGAGACAAGCAAGCGCTTGTTTCCAGTCCTCGCGCGCCGCACGTTCACGCTTACCCCAAGGGCGGATGTGCCAGCGCCAGCGCGCGCAGGTCCCGGACGGCCTGGGCCGGATCGTCGGCCGCGTAGACCGCGTTGCCCGCCACGAACACGTCCGCCCCGGCGGCGGCGCAGCGTTCGATCGTCTCGGCCGAGACGCCGCCGTCGACCTGCAGCCAGATCTCCCCGCCGTGCTTCTCGATCAGCGCCCGGGTCCGGGTGATCTTCGGCAGCACCACGTCCAGGAACCGCTGCCCGCCGAACCCCGGCTCCACCGTCATCAGCAGCAGCATGTCGATCTCCGGCAGCAGATCCTCGTACGCCTCGATCGAGGTGGCCGGATTGAGCGCGAACCCCGACCTGGCCCCGGCCGCCCGGATCGCCCGCAACGTCCGCACCGGCGCCTTGGCAGCCTCGGCGTGCACGGTCACGCTCCCGGCCCCGGCCTCCGCGTAGCCGGGCGCCCACCGGTCCGGATCCTCGATCATGAGATGGCAGTCGACCGGAATCGGGGTGGCCCGCAGCAGCGCCTCCACCACCGGCAACCCCAGTGTGAGATTGGGCACGAAATGGTTGTCCATGACGTCCACGTGCAGCCAGTCGGCCACCCCTTCGACCCGCGCCGCCTCGTCGGCGAGACGGGCGAAGTCGGCGGACAGGATGCTGGGCGAGATCTGTACGGCCATGACCGGCAATTCTACGGCGAGACGCGCGGGCTTTACCGATTGCCGGGTGCCCGCGTCCTAGCCTCGACATCATGATCCAGGCACAGGGCCTCACCAAGGTCTACGGCGCGAAGACGGCGGTCGATCACATCGACTTCGAGGTCAGGCCGGGTGTGGTCACGGGGTTCCTCGGCCCGAACGGCGCGGGCAAATCCACCACGATGCGGATGATCCTCGGACTGGACCACCCGACGGCCGGGCGGGTGACCGTGAACGGGCGGCGTTACCGGGACCTGCCCGCGCCGCTGCGCGAGGTGGGCGCGCTGCTGGAGGCCAAGTCCGTGCACGGGGGGCGCACGGCGTACAACCATCTGCGCTGCCTGGCGAAGGCGAACGGGATCTCCCCGCGGCGGGTGGCCGAGACGCTGGATCTGGTCGGGCTGACCGAGGTGGCGGGCAAGCGGGCGGGCGGGTTCTCGCTCGGCATGGCGCAGCGGCTGGGCATCGCGGCCGCGCTGCTCGGCGACCCCGGCGTGCTGCTGTTCGACGAGCCCGTCAACGGCCTGGACCCGGAGGGCATCCGGTGGATCAGGCAGCTGATGCGCAGCCTGGCCGCCGAGGGGCGGACGGTGTTCGTCTCCAGCCACCTGATGGCGGAGATGGCGCTGACCGCCGAGCGGCTGCTGGTCATCGGCAAGGGCCGGATCCTGGCCGACACCACGATGAGCGCCTTCATCGCCGCCAACGCCTCCAGCCACGTCCGGGTCCGCTCCCCCGACCTGCTCGCCCTGGCCTCACTGCTCACCGCGCGCGGCTGCCGCACCGCCCCGGCCGAGCGCGGCTGCCTGCTCGTGTACGGCGTGAGCCCCGCCCAGATCGGCGACCTCGCCTACGCGGCCCGGCTCCGCCTGCACGAGCTCTCGGTGGTCCAGCCGTCCCTGGAGGACGCGTTCATGCGCCTGACCGCCGACAGCGTCGAGTTCCACGCGCACGCCAGGGACGCGGCGTGAGCCGCGGGTCGCGCCGCCGCGCCACCTTCGCCCAGGCCCTGGCCGCGGAATGGCTGAAGTTCTTCACGGTCAGGTCCGCGTTCTGGGGCCTGCTGGCCACCGTGGTCGTCACGGTCGGCCTGTCCGCGCTGCTCGCGCTCGCGTTCGTGGTCTCCCTCGACCAGCTGCCCGCCTCCCGCCGCGCCGCCTTCGACCCGGGCGCGTACGGCCTGGCCGGGCTGAACTTCGGCGTCATCACGCTGGGCGTGCTCGGCGTGCTGACCATGTCGGGCGAGTACTCCACCGGCTCGATCAAGTCCACGCTGGCGGCGGTGCCACGCCGGGGCCGGCTGCTGGCGGCCAAGCTGGTCGTGCTGGCGGTGGTCAGCCTGATCACCGGCCTGCTCGTGTCGTTCGCGTCGTTCTTCGCCTCGCAGGCGGTGTTCGCGACCAGGGGCCTGGCCGCCACCCTCGGCCAGCCGGGCCTGCTGCGCGCGGTGCTCGGCGGCGGCCTCTACCTGGCGCTGGTCGCCCTGTTCTCGCTGGGCCTGGCGACCATCGTGCGGCACACCGCCGGGGCGATCACGGCCGTGCTGGGCCTGCTGTTCGTGCTGCCGATCTTCGGCGCGTTCCTGCCCGGCGAGTGGGGCGCGACGACGCAGAAGTTCCTCCCGTCCACGGCGGGCGCGGCGATCATGAACGCGGCGGAGACGTCCGGCTCGCTCGCCCCGTGGACGGGATTCGGGGTGTTCGCCGGATACACCGCGATCATCCTGGCCATCGCGCTCTGGGCGTTCCGGCGGCGGGACGCCTAACGTTTCCTGAGCAGGGCCAGGAACATCGCGTCGGTGCCGTGCCGGTGCGGCCAGAACTGGGCGTACGGGCCGTCGCCGAGGCCGGGGACCTCCGGCAGGAACTCCCGGGCGTCCAGCGTGTCCACCCGGCCGGCCACGTCGGCGATCACGGCTCTGGTCTCGGCCAGGTGGGGCGAGCAGGTGACGTAGGCGACGACGCCGCCGGGCCGTACCGCGTCCAGGGCGGAGTCGAGCAGGCGGCGCTGCAGGCGGGTGAGCTCCGGTATGCCGCTGGGATCGCGCCGCCAGCGCGCCTCCGGGCGGCGGCGCAGCGCGCCGAGGCCGGTGCACGGCGCGTCCAGCAGCACCCGGTCGAACGCGCCGGGCCGCCAGGCGGGCGCCAGGCCGTCGGCGACCACGACCTTGGCCTCCTTGGTGGTACGCCACACCATCCTGGCCCGGTGTTCCTGCAGGTCGGCGGCGAGCACCCGGGCGCCGGTCTGGACGGCGACGGCGTCAAGCAGCCCGGCCTTGCCGCCGGGGCCCGCGCACATGTCCAGCCAGAGGCCGTCGCGGTCCAGCGGCACCCGGGTGAGCGCGAGCGCCACCAGCTGGCTGGCCTCGTCCTGCACCGCCGCGCGGGCCTCCCCGACGGCGGCCAGCGAACCCGGATCGCCCTCGGTCATGTACGCGCCGTACGGCGAGTACGCGGCCGGTTCCGCGCCCGCCGCGACCAGCTCGTCGATGGTCGCCCGGCCGGGGCGGGCCACCAGGGCCACCCGGGGACGCTCGTTGTCGGCCGCCAGCAGCGCGGCCGTCTCGGCGAAGTCGCCGCCGACCGCGTCCCGCAGCGCGGCCACGATCCAGGCCGGATGGCTGTGCACGATCGACAGGTGGCCGATCGGGTCCTTGTCCGCCGGTGGGGCGACGATCTCCAGCCAGTCCGGCAGGGAGCGCCCGGCGACCTTGCGGAGCACGGCGTTGGCGAACCGGGACGGGCCTTCGCCGACGCGCAGCCGGACCAGGTCGATGGTGGCGCTGACCGCGGCGTGCGCCGGGATGCGGGTCTTGAGCAGCTGGTGCGCGCCCAGCCTGATCGCGTCCAGCAACGGCGGATCCACGTCCTCCGGGGCCCGGTCGCTGCACGCGGCCACGATCTCGTCGTAGGTGCCGAGCCCGCGCAGCGTGCCGTAGGCAAGCTCGGTCGCCAGCGCGGCGTCCCGGCCGGTGATGCCGCGCTGCCGGAGCATGACCGGCATCAGGAGGTTCGCGTACGCGTCCCGCTCGTCGACCGCGCGCATCAGGTCGTAGGCGGCGTTGCGCGCCGCATCCCTGACCGGCTTGGAAGGCCTCTTCCCGCCTCGCCGGTTGGCGCCCTGGCTCATTCCGGCCCGGTTTCCCGTCACTAGTCCAGCCGATCCTGGTCTGTTATGCGGACGCCGCGCGCCCAGTCTCCCGCCAGCATCTGGCGCTTCCCTTGTGGCCCCACCTCGCCGAGCTCGACCGGGTGGCTGCCCGTGCCGGCGAGGACGCTGTTCTTGCTCACCCGGAGCTCGCCCGGCTCCAGCTTCTCGGCGTCCGGCCTGAGCCGGACCGGGCCGAGCTTGACGCGCTGGCCGCGGAACTCGGTCCACGCGCCGGGGTTGGGGGCGCAGGCCCGGACCAGCCGGTCCACCCGCATGGCGGGGGCCGCCCAGTCCACCCGCGCCACCTCCACGGTGATCTTCGGCGCCAGGCTGACGCCGTCGGGCGGCTGCGGGCGGGCCTCCAGCGTGCCGTCCTCGACGCCGTCCAGCGTGGCGGCCAGCAGGCCCGCGCCGGACTCGGCCAGCCGCCCGAGCAGCTCGCCGCTCGTGTCCGCAGGCCGGATCACCTCGGTGACCACGCCGAACACCGGACCGGCGTCCAGCTCGCGGACGATCCGGAAGGTGGCCGCGCCGGTGATCTCGTCGCCGTGCAGGATCGCGTGCTGCACGGGCGCCGCGCCGCGCCAGGCGGGCAGCAGCGAGAAGTGCAGGTTGATCCAGCCCTGCGGGGGAATGTCCAGGGCCGCCTGCGGCAGCAGCGCGCCGTACGCGACGACCGGGCAGCAGTCCGGGGCGATCTGGCGCAGCCGGTCCAGGAACGCGGGGTCGCCCGCCTTCTCCGGCCGCAGCACCTCGATGCCCGACTCCGCGGCCAGCGCGGCGACCGGGCTGGGCCGCACCTTGCGCCCCCGGCCCGCCTCGGCGTCCGGCCGGGTGACCACGGCGACGACCTCGTGCCGGGACGCCAGCAGCGCCCGCAGCGACGGCAGCGCGGTCTCGGGCGTGCCCGCGAAGACCAGCCTCAACTCAGTCCTTCCTGGATCACGCTAGATGGCCCGACCCTGGGTGGCGTGCGGCGACACCTTGACGACCGGGGCCGACATGCCGCTCCACTCCGCCTCGCGGATCGCCTTCATGGCGAGTTTGCGCTGCTTGACGTCCATGCGGTCGATGAACAGCACCCCGTTGAGGTGGTCGGTCTCGTGCTGGAGGCAGCGGGCCATCAGCTCGGAGCCCTCGATCGTGACAGGCTCACCGTACATGTTGAAGCCCTTGGCCACCGCGCGGATCGCCCGCGGCGTCGGGAAGGTCAGGCCGGGGAAGGACAGGCAGCCCTCCTCGCCCTCCTCGTCCAGGTCGGCCGACAGGTCCAGGTCCGGGTTGATCAGGTGGCCCAGCTCGTCGTCGATGTTGTAGGTGAACACACGCAGGCCGACCCCGATCTGGGGCGCCGCCAAGCCCGCGCCCGGCGCGTCCATCATGGTGTCGGTGAGGTCTTTGACAAGCTTGCGCAGTTCCTTGTCGAAGTCTGTCACCGGATCCGCGGGCGTGCGCAGGACGGGGTCGCCGAACAGGCGGATCGGCTGAATGGCCACCAGCGGGCTCCTCATTACCTAGGGATCACCCCAGTTTACGGGTCCCTCGGAGGCGGCCTGTTCAGTGCGCGCGGGAGCGGGCCTTCATCGCGGTCTTGCGCGCGGCCTTGGCCACGACCACGTCCGGATGGTGCTTGCCGAGCAGCTCCAGCACGGCCAGCGTGTCGGGGTGGTCGGCGGCGCCCATCTCGGGGACCAGGCTCAGTAAGTCCTCCCCGAGGATGTCCAGCTTGGCCGGCGAGTCCACCCGGGGTTTCAGGTAGAGCAGCGCGGCCAGCGTGTCCACCGCCACCCAGGCGCCGTCGCCGCCGCCCAGCGCCGGGGCCTCCAGGTCCCGCACGCCCAGCCAGGCCGCCGCGTACCGCCACATCATGGGCTCGTCCAGGGCTTCCCGGACGGCGGCGGCGGCCTCGGGGCCGAGCTCCTCCAGGATGGTCCCGGCGGTGCCGCGCTGGGCGGCGTTGCCGGAGGCGGCGATCTTGATCAGGTCGCGGGCGGCCTCCTCGGGGACGCGCCGTTCCAGCCAGAGCGTGGCCGCGCTGGCCGAGGCGCGGCCCGCCAGCAGGGCGTCCACCAGCTCGCCCGCGCTGAGCTCGGCCAGGCCCGCGACCTCGCGGAGCGACGGCGCGTCGTGGCCCTCGCGGAGCAGGTCCCGCCGGACCGCCCAGACGCCCGGCGGGGTGAGCCTGACCAGGTCCCCGGCGATCTCGATGAGCCCGCAGTAGCGCAGCAGCTCCATCGCCTCGGCCAGCTCGGCGGGCAGGGACAGGCGCAGCCGCCGCAGCTCGGCCGGGCGGGCCTCGCAGCCGACCTCGTGCGCCTGCAGGATGCCGGAGGCCAGGGCGGCGAACGCCATGCCGTCGCGGACCGAGTACATGGTGGCCAGGATCTCGGTCAGGTGCTCGTCGATCACCGCGGAGCGGGTCAGCCCAGCGCCGGTCTGGGCGTCGGTGCGGTCCAGCACGTCCATGACCACGCCGTCCCAGAACTCCATCGGGTCGGTGAAGCCGGGTCCTGGCCGCGCGCCCTCCCGGGTGATCTCGATCAGGCGGCCGTTCACCGCCACGATCCAGAGCAGCGCGAGCCGCCGGGGCGGCAGGCCGAGCGCCTCGACGGCCGCGGCGGCGTCGCCCTCGGAGAGCAGGTTCTCCCCGGTGACCGCGCGGACGCCGGTCCAGGTGGCGAGCCGGTGAGCGTCGCGCACCAGGGGCACCGCGAGCACGATGGCCGCAAGCTCGTCGTCGAGCGCCAGCTCGACCGGCGGGAATGTGAGCACGTCGCTGTCGAGGATCCCAGAACCAGGCATCTCTGCAACTTACTCCACAGGAGTTACCTGATGCCCCGCGAACGAGCCTTGAAGGCGGCCTTCCTCGCCGCTTTCGCCGCCATGTCGTCGGGCAGCGTCTGGCCGAGCAGCTCGAGCACCTCGACCAGATCGGGGTGCTCCACCCGCCACAGATCCTCGATCACCTCGGGCGGCGGCCCGGACGCGCCCATGTTCTCGGCGAAGCGCTCCGGGTCGGCCTCGGCGGCCGGGAGGGCCAGCGCGAGCATGTCCACGGTGAACCACAACATCTCGGCCTCGGTCAGCGGCGGCGCGTCCAGGCCGCGGGAGGACAGCCAGTGGATCGCGTGCGGGCGCAGCTCCGGGTCGGCGAGACGGTCGCGGACCGACGGTTCGGCGGCGTGGCCGAGCCGGTCCACGATCGTCACCGCGACGCCGCGCACCTGGGCGGGCGCGCCGGCGACGGCGGCCAGGAGCTCGGCGGCGGCGTCGGCGGGACTGCGGGCCGACAGCCAGCGGTCCACGTCGCGCTCGGTGACGTCGTCGGGGGACCAGTCGTGCAGCAGCCCGGAGATCAGCGATCCGGCGTCCCCGGCGGCCAGGTCGGCGGCGACCGGGGCGTCCAGGCCGAGCTCGTCATACATCTCGCGCAGGCCCCACTGGCCGTGCTCGGTGAGCGTGAGGCCGCCGGGGGTCAGCCGCACGGTGCCCGCGTAGGACAGGGCCGCCAGCGCGGCGGGCAGGTCCTCGACCAGGCCGCCGTCGCCGACCTCGCGCAGGTAGTCGCCGACCTGGTCGAACGGGACCGGCTCCTGCAGCCGGTAGAGCAGGTCGTGGAGGGAGTAGATGGCGTCGTCGACCAAGGTCTCGCCGGTGACCTCGCGGCCCTCCTCGCCGAGGAACTCGACGGTGCCGACCCACAGGTCCAGCACGTCCTCCTGGGCTCTGGCGTGCAGCGGGCGGAAGCCCGCCTCCTTGACGACGGTGGTGCCTTCCAGGTCGGCCAGGCCGAGTTCCAGGGCCAGCCGCCAGGCCAGCGCGGGCCTGGCCACGCCCAGCTCCTGGGTGATCAGCCGGGCGTCCTTGACCCGCAGCGCCTTGCGGACGGTGGTGGTGCGGTTCTGGTCGGCCAGCCAGGCGGCGACCGTGTGCGCGTCGCGGAGCAGCGGCACCTCGCGGACGGCGGCGGCGATCTCGGCGGCCGGGGCCAGCCGGACGGGCGGGAGGGGGGCACAGCCGGGGCAGTCGCACTCCTCGTCCAGGGTGGCCGTGTCCCTGACCACCTCGGCGGTCGCGCCCTGCACGGGCAGCGGGTCGCCGAGTTCCAGGGAGTCGGCGCCGATGGCGCTGAAGATGCTCTTGGCCATGCCGAACTTGCTGGTGTCGGCCAGGGCGGCGGGCATCTCGGGGCCGATGCGGTCGAGGGTGGCGCGCATCCGGGCGGCCGCCTTGGTGGCGATCTCGCCGGTCTCGACCAGGAACTCGATCAGCGTCCTGGCGGCGGCCACGGTCTCGGGGGCGGTCTCCGGCGGGGCGATCACCTTGCGCGGGTAGATCTCCAGCAGGAGTTCTTCGAACGTGCCGGGCCGGAAGTCGCCGAGCTCGTGCACCTCCAGGTAGTCGCTGGCGTAGTCACACAGCAACCGCACTTCGTCGACGTCGACCTCGACGCCCTTCTCGTTGCCCCACACGCGGAGACCGTCGATGGCCCGGTTCACCCATTCGATCGACACAGGGAGACGCTAACGGGTTACTGACCGCATCGCGAATCGGCGCGAACCTCCTGTGCGGGGTGTGACGGGTGGGTTCAGATCAGGTCGAGGGGGTCGATCTGGACCCGTACCAGGTCGGCCTTGCGTGCCGAGCGCACGCCTTCGGCGCCCTTGAGCACCCGGGCGAGCTCGGAGCCGCCCGCCCGGGGGACGCGGATCATGGCACGTTCCTGCCCGGCTTCGACCGGGACCGGGCCGAGCACGTCGGCGCGCGCGGGCAGGGCCAGCGCGGCGAGCATCTCGCGGACGGCCGCGGGCGCGCCGGTGAGCGTGGCCATCCGGGTGGCCGGGGGGAAGCCCAGTTCGGCGCGGTCGCCCAGTTCGCGTTCCGCGTGGGTGACCGGGTCCCAGCGCAGCAGGGCCTGGACGGCCGGGATTCCGGCGTCGGCCAGGACGACCACCTCGGCCCCTGGCCGGACCAGGGCGGCGGCGTTGAGCCAGCGGCGCAGGGTCTCCTCGGCGGAGCGCAGGTCGGGGCGGCCGAGCAGCGCCCAGCCGTCCAGCAGCACGGCCGCCGCGTATCCGCCGTCGGGCACGGGCTCGGCGCCGGGGGTGGCCACCACCAGGGCGGGAGCGGAGCCGACCGTGGCCTGCACGCCGTCCCGGCCCGAGGTGGTCACCCGGACCGAGGCGAAGGCCCGGCCGAGCTCCTCGGCGGTGCGGCGGGAGCCGACCACGCTGGCCCGGACCCGGACGCCGCCGCAGGCCGGGCAGCGCCACTCCCCCGCGATCCGGCCGCACCAGCGGCAGTACGGCATCGCGTGCCCCCCGCGCAGCGCCAGCGGCCCCGAGCAGGGACCCGACGGGGTGTCCGCGGCGCACCGGGCGGGCGCCCGGCAGTGCTGGCAGGCCAGCGCCGGCAGGTAGCCCCGGCGCGGCACCTGGACGAGCACCGGGCCGTGCTCGAGACCCTGCTTGAGCGCCCGCCAGGCCAGGCTCGGCAGCCGGGCGGCGCGGGCGGCCTGGTCCCTGGCCAGCTCGGCGTCGTCGCCCGCCGGGCGCACCCGGGGCGCTCGCGCGCGCACGCCGTCCCGGTCGGCGACCAGGGGTTTGGCCCAGCCGGCGGCGATGAGCTGCGCGGCCTCGGCGGTCATCGCGTACCCCCCGATCAGCATGCCCGCCTCGGCCTGGTGCGCGCGCAGCGCGAGCACCTCCCTGGCGTGCGGGTACGGCGCCAGCCGCTCGGCGTGCAGATCGTCCCCGTCGTCCCAGAGCACGGCCAGGCCGAGGTCGCGCACCGGCGCGAACGCCACCGCCCGGGTGCCGATGACGGCGCGCGCCTGGCCGCGCAGCACCCGCAGCCAGCGCCGGTAGCGCTCGGCCGGGCCCAGGTCGGCGGTGAGCGCGACATGCTCGCCGGTGGTCCCGTCGGAGGTGCCGCGTTTGCGCGCGGGCGAGGCCACATTCTTGCCGCCGGCGGCGCCCTTGCCGTCGGCGGCGGCCGGTCCGCGGGTCGCGCCGGTGAGCGCCCGGTCGAGCAACGCCACGTCCTTGCCGTCGGGCAGCACGACCAGCGCGCCGCGTCCACCCGCCAGCGTCGCCAGCATCGCCTCGGCCACGGCGGCGGGCCACGACGGGCCTTCATCGCCGGTGCCGGGCACCGCGCACCAGACGGCCCGAGGCGTGCGCCCGTCGCGCAACGCGGTGAGGAACGATCCGCCGATCGGGTAGGGCGCCCACGCCTTCCCGGCGGGCGGCTCGCCCGCGTCGGCCCGGAGGCTGGCCGGCTCACCCGCATCGGCCTGAGGGCTGGGCTCCTCTGCCTCGACCTTGGCGTGGCGCGGCGGGATCGCGAGCCGCAGCACATCCGACATCGTCCCGGCGTAGCGGTCGGCGACCGCGCGGGCGAGGGCGGCGATCTCCGGGGTCAGCACCGGCTCGGGCGAGACCACCCGGTCGAGGAACAGCAACGTGCCCTCGTGCTCGCTTTCCGCGGCCCGCTCCAGCAGGAAGCCGTCGGTGAGTTTTCCGGCGAAACGCACGCGCACCCGGCAGCCGGGCACCGCGTCCTCGTGCATCGACGCGGGGACGAGATAGTCGAACGGCCGGTCCAGGTGCGGCAGCGGCGAATCCACCAGAATCCGGGCGACCGGATCCTGCTCCGCCTGGTCGGGCGCACCTTTCGCGGGAGTCTTGCGCGTGCCGGGCAGCGCGATCAGCGCCTCCTGCGCGACCCCCCGAGGCTCACTCACGCCCCCCGTCCTACCAGAACACGAAGACGGCGCCCAACTCGCGCCGGACGCCGTCGTCTCATGTACGGAATGGTGTTACAAACCGGCGGCCTGGCGCAGGGCGTCGGCGCGGTCGGTCGACTCCCAGGAGACGCCCTCCCGGCCGAAGTGGCCGTACGCGGCGGTCTCGGAGTAGATCGGGCGGAGCAGGTCGAGGTCGCGGATGATCGCGGCGGGCCGGAGGTCGAAGACCTGGATCACGGCGTCCTGGATCTTGTCCACGTCGACCTTCTCGGTGCCGAAGGTCTCCACGAAGACGCCGACCGGCTGGGCCTTGCCGATCGCGTACGCCACCTGGACCTCGGCGCGGTCGGCCAGGCCGGCGGCGACGATGTTCTTGGCCACCCAGCGCATCGCGTAGGCCGCGGAGCGGTCCACCTTGGACGGGTCCTTGCCGGAGAAGGCGCCGCCGCCGTGCCGGGCCATGCCGCCGTAGGTGTCCACGATGATCTTGCGTCCGGTCAGGCCGGCGTCGCCCATCGGGCCGCCGATCTCGAACCGGCCGGTCGGGTTGACCAGCAGGCGGTAACCCTCGACGTCCAGCTCCAGGTCGGCCAGGATCGGCTCGACCACGTGCTCGCGGATGTCCGGGGCCAGCATCTCCTTGAGGTCGATCTCCGGGGCGTGCTGGGTGGAGACCACGACCGTGTCGAGGCGGACCGGGCGGTCGCCGTCATACTCGATGGTGACCTGGGTCTTGCCGTCGGGGCGCAGGTAGGGCACGGTGCCGTTCTTGCGGACCTCGGACAGGCGCTTGGCCATCCGGTGCGCGAGCGTGATCGGCAGCGGCATCAGCTCGGGGGTCTCGCGGCAGGCGTAGCCGAACATCAGGCCCTGGTCGCCGGCGCCCTGGCGGTCCAGCTCGTCGGCCGTCTCGCCCTCGCGCGCCTCGTACGCGTCGTCGACGCCCTGGGCGATGTCAGGCGACTGCGCGCCGATGGACACCGAGACGCCGCAGGAGGCGCCGTCGAAGCCCTTGTGCGAGGCGTCGTATCCGATTTCCAGGATCTTCTCGCGGATGACGCCGGGAATGTCGACATAGGTCTCGGTCGTCACCTCGCCCGCGACGTGAACCTGACCGGTAGTGATCATCGTCTCGACGGCGACGCGGCTCTTCGGATCGTCCTTGAGCATGGCGTCGAGAATCGCGTCACTGATCTGGTCGGCGATCTTGTCGGGGTGGCCCTCGGTTACCGACTCGGAGGTGAACAGGCGACGGGACAACTCGTGGCTCCTATATGCAGCGGCTGCTGGCGTCTAAAATAGCTTCGCCGAGTGTAGCCCTACCGAGCTTGGCGTCGCGAAACTGTCTCAAATCTACAAGTCGGGAAGGGGATCGCGCGGAAGATCTCCTGGCGCGAACGCTTCCGCGTCCGCCGCGCCGACAACCGCGACATATTCCTCGTCTACTTCGAACACCATCCCGCCGAACTCGATCGTGGGGCCGCCGGCGAATTCGATCGGTCCCAGTCTGGTACGGCGCGGGTGGACCGCCCACACCGACGCGGGCTCCGAGCGGTCGAACATCTTGGTCGCCAGGACGGTGATGGACCGGTCGGTGACGACGATCAGGAAGCCGGCCACGCCCGGGGCGCTCATCGACTGCGCCGGGAAGACGTACCGGAGGTCTTCCCCGACTGGAAGCAGAGCCCGGCAGCGCGCTCGGATAGCGGCGGTCACCGGCATGGCTATCGCTCCTTCGCGTGCCCTCGTGCTTGTCGCTTGCCCGGGGTCGGCCTGGAAGCGCCTGGCGGCGGTGTCCGCCCTGGCGAATCCAGCGGTCGCACGTCGGCCTGTCCGGTGCGGGTGGGGCGTCCGGACTGGGGCCTAATCCCTGTTTGTCCCGGCGGGGCGGTCGTTACACCAGGCGTCCGGCTACCAGATCCCACACTATGCCCGCGAGATCCTCTTTTGGCCCACGCGGGATCTCAACCGGGTCACCGTCGGCGGCCAGCACGATGGCGGCGTTGTCCGGCGTGCCGAATGCCAGGTTCTCGCCCACCTGGTTGACGACCAGCAGGTCACAGCCCTTCCTGGCGAGCTTCGCCCGCCCGTTGGCGAGCACGTCGTCGGTCTCCGCCGCGAAGCCGACGATCACTTCCGGGTACGGCTGGCCTTGCTCGCGCTGCTTCCTCCGGGTCTCCCCCAGCTCCGCAAGAATGTCCGGATTTTTCGTGAGATAGATGGGCTCTGGTTCGCCGGGCGTCTTCTTGATCTTCGTGGCCTGCTGCCGTACCGGCCGGAAATCGGCCACCGCCGCCGCCATCACGACCACGTCCGCGTCCTCCGCGGCCGCCAGCACGGCTTCCCGCAACTGGATCGCCGACTCGACGCGGACCACACGCGCTCCCGCCGGATCGGGCAGCCCCACGTTGGCCGCCACGAGCGTGACCTCGGCCCCCCGGGCCACCGCCGTCCGGGCCAGCGCGTACCCCTGCAACCCCGACGACCGGTTCCCGATGAACCGCACCGGATCGATGGCCTCCCGCGTCCCCCCGGCGGACACCACCACCCGCCGCCCCGCCAGATCAGCCGTAGACCCCTTCAAGACATCCCGACAAATCCGAAATATCTCCTCAGGATCGGGCAGCCGCCCCTTACCGGTATCCACTCCGGTCAGCCGCCCCACAGCGGGCTCGACCACAATCGCCCCCCGCTCCCGCAGGGTCGCCACATTGGCCTGAGTTGCCGGATGCTCCCACATCTCGGTATGCATCGCCGGCGCGAAAACCACCGGACACCGAGCCGTCAGCAACGTATTCGTCAGCAGATCATTGGCCAGCCCATGCGCCGCCCGCGCCATCAAATCCGCCGTGGCGGGCGCCACCACCACAAGATCAGCACTCTTCCCGATCCGAACATGCGGCACCTCCTCCACCGCATCCCAGACCTCAGCACTAACTGCCTTCCCCGAAAGCGCCGCCCACGTCGCCTCCCCCACAAACTTCAAAGCATCCCGAGTCGGCACCACCCGCACGTCATGCCCCGACTCCGTAAACAGCCGCAACAACTCACAAGCCTTGTACGCGGCAATCCCCCCACCAACCCCCAGAACGACCCGTGGTTTCATCCCACCCACCCAGCCCTTTGTTTCTCCTCGGGCTCCGCCCGACCCCGCCATCCCCGTGGCTCCGGCACGAAACGACAAGTGGAAGAATCCCACACCAATCCAGAAGCAGCTCGAGCGACCCCACCAGGATCAACGCCCATCACCGACAAAGCGCCATCGCACGAGCCCGCACCAAAGGGCGGAGCAAGCCCACCTTCACCCTCGATTACCAACTGCCCGGCACGTGACCGGAAGAGCGGCCCAGCGCCGTGGCTCCCCCACCCACCCAGCCCGTTGTTTCCCCTCGGGC